>CACWYB010000001.1 GCA_902765005.1 uncultured Eubacteriales bacterium
CTCCGCCCGCTCGCTTTCTGCCATGGCTATCGCCGGCGTCCCGATCTCGAATACAA
Organism: uncultured Eubacteriales bacterium; assembly: GCA_902765005.1. Taxonomy (GTDB): domain Bacteria; phylum Bacillota; class Clostridia; order Christensenellales; family CAG-138; genus RUG472. The sequence goes on from CACWYB010000001.1 coordinate 57, forward strand.
ACAACACTACGATCGTCATTGCAATGCTCAGTATGCGTCGGATACTCTTCATGGCTCGCTCCCCTTTCTTTTTCAGTCGTTTTTTCCTGGATCTGCTGCTCTTTCAAATGTGATAGACGTGATCTTCGTTGTTCCTCTATTATTCAGACAATCCTTCCTCACCCTTTTTCTTCTTTCGGCATCTATTCTTTTTTGTGTCCGCTTTATTCCATAAATAAAGAAGAGCAGCTGACACTACCGTTAGTGCGTCGTCTGCTCTTTATCTCTATAAGTTCAACAGCACAATATGGCGTTTAGTTCCATCACCGCCTGTGCTACCGTGTTGTGCGCCGAGTACACCGCTTTGCCTTCCATATCCCGTACGCTGCATACCTAGTCATAGTTATCGAGCTGGTACATGGTGTCACGTATATGGTCGTCCCCTAGCATCTCTGTGTTTGACCCACCTATCGAGGTACAGATTCAATTGACTGCATTTGTTTCAAGAATTGACAAATCAAAATTGACAGTCCAGCAGGGCCTTGATAAACTTAAGCTGTTAAACAATCCTTGATGTAGAAACACTTTGGGTGAAAAATATGAGAAAAATACAAGGTTGGTTTGAAAACTGGTGGGACAACATGAAAACTCTCCTGAAATTCCTGGGAGGGGCTCCTTGCATAGAATTATATCCTCCTACGCGTTTGGAGAAAAAGATAAAGCGTAGGAGAGCGTTGGCTGTTATCCTGGTTATTACTGCTTTAGCTCTTTGGGTTTATGTTGCATATCCAGAGGTACTTGGATGGAACGAGTTGTACCGAGAAGTCTGGTCAGACATGGATAGAATAGGCTCGGTCGAACGATTGTCCTATATCGCAACTTTCTGGGGTGCAATACTAGGGGCAATGATCGCGGTACTTGCAACTCTCTTTACAACAGGGATCATTATCCACAGAGAAAGACAGATCGACAGGCACAATGAGAGAATTGCCCACTTGCCAATTATCGAAATCAAATACGATGAAGACTTAACAGGCAATGGTCTTAATAAAATGGAACTGTTAAAACAATCCTTCATGCAGAAATACTTTGGGTGAGGCTGAAGAATATGGAAGAAATACTATATCATTACACATCAATTGATCGATTTGCACAAATTCTTAAAAATCGAACGATTCGATTAAGTCCGCTTGATAGAATGGATGATCTCCAAGAAAACATAACAAACGATATTAGGAATATAGGCAGATTTTTCTTTGCAAGCTGCTGGACAGATGATGTTAAAGAGAGCATCCCGATGTGGAATATGTATACTGATCCAAGAGCTGGGATTAGAATCGGCCTTCCCAAAAATCCTTTTAGGAGACATGGAACTAGTGCTGAAGCGTTAAAAACCATATATGGTAGCATTGATTCTGGCAGTACTGCATTTATTGATACATTTCTTGATTTATCTTCTTTGATAAAAAAAGGCGTATTTAGTTCGCAAGCATGGAATGGGGATATTCTTAAGCAGATCACCTATACGGAAGATATCACAAAATTAGAACCCAAAATTGCTACGATTAAAGGGGATCTGCTCCACTTGGACACTTCAACAGTTGGAGTATACAAAAATACACACTGGGATTTTCAAAATGAATGGAGATATTTAATGATGTTTCTCCCGCTTGATTTGAAGATACCACTTCCTGACTGTCTGACACATTTTAACGAGGTGGTCAACGCATTGTATCGTGGTGAACTGAAGCCTCCATTTAATTATTATGATTTAGAGATTGCTTCAGAAATGTATGATAGAATGATTATTACGCCAAGCCCTAAGATGACAGAAGGAAATAGGATACTTTTGCAAGCACTTATAGATAAATATAACCCTGCAATAAAAGTGGTAGATAGTGAGTTGATTGGGAAAATCTAAGATGGCTACTGAAAGGTTCTTGTTATGCTAAATTATTACGTTGCAGAGTATGGGTATTCAGGCGAGCGATTGAGTGGCGAACTTACGATTGATCGCGTAGGACCAATCACAGCAGAGGAGTATGGACAAGTCCTCTCACTGTTTGATTTTACATCGGATTATGTTAGGATAAAGTATATTAAGCAAATGACTGTAGAAAGCGGGCATGATTTTATTGATTACTGCCACAATCTTAAAACCATAAAAAAGGACTTTGATATTCTTAATTCAGATGCTTATGGTGTAACAGGTAATAAGCTTCTTATCACTTTCCTTTCGTTTATAAGAATATTCCAAGATGTGATTCAAAACACTTTAGCTAAAAGAGAAGACGAGAGGTTTGATGACTATAAAGTTTTTAATACATTGATGTATGATGATTATTTGGGGTATAGGTTATGCACAAGAATGCGAAATTATGTGACGCATTTTGATGTTCCACTAACAAGCATAAACAATTCTCTTGAAGGAGGGATATCGTTAACTTGCCACAAAGAACAATTGTTACAGTATGATGGCTGGAGCAGTGTAAAAAAAGAGATTGAACATTTACCTTCTGAATTTGAAATGAATGAATATGTGGGGGAGAGTATCGTTGCTATTGAGGCACTTTATTTGAAAGCACTTGAAAACTATTTTGAAAAAGCTTATTCTTGTTATAATAAGTTTCAAAAATGGCAGAGTGAACATCATGTCGATAGGGCTATTATCGTTTCAATTGATGATGAAACTGAAGAAAAGGTTAGTCTTCATCCCTTCCCAGTGAACACAATGATTGAATTCTTCAAGGAATTGAGCAAACACCCAAATTATGATATAAATATATTAGAGAAAGATGAAATTAACCAATAACCAACTTTGTTTTTCTCTTTACCGAGCCTAAATTCGAGGCCTGCAGCCAAGCGGCAGCCAATTCAATGAAAAAGATGTCCATTTTAGAGGGCTCGATATCGTTACAATAATGATGCAGCAGGGGTTGACAAACACAATTGGATAATGAAATCCTTGATGCAGAAATTCTTTGGATGAGGTTAGCATGAGTAATATCAAAGATCTGTTGGAAGTTGCATACTATGTTGCATTCATAGTTTTAACCTACCTGATTGTGAAATATGCTAGAAAGACATTTTTGCTCCAATCAGAAAAAAGTCATAGCATTTTATGCAAGCTTTGCGTGATAGGAGATCAGGCGCATTACCAAACAAAATATGGCGTCGAGTTGTACAATTATGGCAATGACATTGCAAAAGATGTAACAGTCAAGGTTCAAAACTCGCTATCATTCAAATGTGATTATATTAAGCCGAATGAATCAGTAGTTTATCCCCTTGGAGTAATCATGCATATGATTGCAGGAAACCGGGTTTTGTTTGATAATATAACAAAAGAGGTTCAGCCAGGAGAAACCATCGAAGCTGTTGTTTCTGTTGATGGAAAACAGACGACGCATACTTTATGTGCCGATTTACTTTTTTCGATTATTCCTGGGTCCGGATTGAATGAAATAGCAAATAATATAGAGAAGGTAGCGTCTGAGATCAGAGATACTCACAGAAGGTGACCAACAGAGATTCTGAGAATAGTTTTCGCTTGTGGTATTGAATAATGAGTAAATTCGACAAGAACTATTATGAGCGTTACGCAAAGCTGACATTGGATACTGCTTTTCCTGAATGGGGATTGCATTTTGCATTAGCTGATCGTCCTGATTTGCAAAATGAAACGGATGGCATCGGGATAGAAGTTACAAGTTCTACACCTTCTCAGATTAGGGAGGTTGATTCGCTTGGTGCAAAACTTCTTGGCAAAAAAGTATCTGTTGAAGAAGAAAAAAGGTTTCGAGGACAGTTGCTTCTTACTTGTGATAGAGTAGCATGGGCATATTCTCCAACAAAAGGACTCGTGGACTCGGATAGAAGCCCAGATATAATTGCTTCAATATCGCACAAGCGCAGCGTTTGGATAGAAAAGCAATATAAAGATTTTCGCGTAAAAGGTTTGTACATTTTTATTGGGACAGGCGTTTTCGATGATTGGATGCTTGAAGAAACTGAGAAAGCAGATAGTTTTTCTTTCTTTCAGATAGTTATTATAAACGCGATGGATAGGATTTATTACTATCAAGACGGATGGAAGAAAAAAGAATTCACCGATGAAGAGTTGGCTGAGTTCAAGAAGAAAGCACTTGAGGCGGGAGAAAAGCCATAACCAACTTTGATTTTCTCTTAACCGAGTCCAAATTCGAAGCCTTCAGCCAGGCGGCGGTCAACGCCGAGCGGGTGTTTGGGGTGGACGCGGCGGCCTGCGTCATCGGCTGCCGCCGGGCTATGGAGTTCGCCGTCAAATGGATGTATTCCGTGGACGGGGCCCTGCAGATGCCCTGGCAGGACACGCTGGTGTCCCTCATGGGCACGGAGGAATTCCGGGACGTCGTGGGGCCGGACCTGCATCGGCGGATGGACTATATCCGGCGGGTGGCCAACGGGGCGGCCCATTCCGGGAAGGAGATCAACCCCGAACAGGCGGAGCTGTGCCTGGAAAACCTGTTCTGTTTCATGGACTTCGTGGCCTGCTGCTACGGGGACACGTATGAGCCCCGAACCTTTGACCGGGGGCTGCTGGGGAAAGAGGAAGCGCCCGCTGCTGTGGATGAGGCGGCCCTCCAGGAGGCGGAGCAAAAGCTCAATGACCTGTTGGCGGAGAACGAGTCCCTGAAGGCGGAGCTGACCAGTCGCCGAGAAGCCCAGCAGGAGAGCTATGTGCCCAAGCCCCTGGAGCTGTCCGAATACAAGACTCGGAAGCTGTACATCGACCAGATGCTGCGGGACGCGGGCTGGACCGAGGGGAAGGATTGGCTCAACGAGGTGGAGCTCCCCGGCATGCCCAACCCCAGCGGCGTGGGCTATGCGGACTATGTACTCTATGGGGACGACGGGCAGCCCCTGGCGGTGGTGGAGGCCAAGCGCACCTGCGTGGACGTGTCCAAGGGCCGCCAGCAGGCCAAGCTCTACGCCGACCTGCTGGAGCAGAAGTATCACCGCCGGCCCGTGATCTTCCTCACCAACGGCTTCGAGACCCGCATCCAGGACAACCTGTACCCCGAGCGCCGCTGCGCCGCCATCTGGTCCAAGCGGGATCTGGAAAAGCTGTTCAACCTGCAGACCATGCGGACCAGCCTAAAGCACGTGACCGTGGACAGGGCCATCGCCGGGCGCTACTACCAGGAGGGGGCCGTCAGGGCCGTCTGCGAGGCCTTCGGGGAGAAGAACCGCCGCAAGGCCCTGCTGGTCATGGCCACGGGCTCCGGCAAGACCCGGACGGTCATCGCTCTGGTGAAGGTGCTGCTGGATCGGGGCTGGATCAAGAACGTGCTGTTTCTGGCGGACCGGACCTCCCTGGTGACCCAGGCAAGCGGGCGTTTGTGAACCTGCTGCCGGACCTGTCCGTCGCGAACCTGTGCGAGGAGAAGGACAACTACACGGCCCACTGCGTCTTTTCCACCTACCAGACCATGATGAACGTGATCGACACGGCGGAGGATAGGGAGGGGAAGCTGTTCACCTGCGGCCACTTCGACCTGGTCATCTGCGACGAAGCCCACCGGTCCATCTACAACAAGTATCAGGACATCTTCACCTGGTTCGACGCGCCGCTGGTGGGCCTCACAGCCACGCCCAAAGACGAGATCGACAAGAACACCTATGAGATCTTCGAGCTGGAAAGCGGCGTCCCCACCTATGGCTATGAGTTGGCCCAGGCGGTGAAGGACGGGTATCTGGTGGATTTCATGAGCGTGGAGACCACGCTGAAGTTCATCCAGCAGGGCATCGTCTACGACGAGCTCTCCGACGAGGACAAGGCCGCCTATGAGGACACCTTCACCGACGAGAACGGGGACCTGCCGGAGAGCATCGCCTCCTCCGCCCTGAACGAGTGGATCTTCAACGAGGACACCATCCGCCAGGTGCTCCACGTGCTCATGACCAACGGCCTGCACATCGACTACGGCAACAAACTGGGCAAGACCATCATCTTCGCTAAGAACCACCGGCATGCGGAGAAGATCTTTGAGATCTTCAACAAAGAATACCCCCACCTGCCCGGCTACGCCAAGGTCATCGACAACTACATGACCTATGCCCAGAGCGCCATCGACGAGTTCTCCGACCCCAGGAAGCTCCCGCAGATCGCCATCTCCGTGGACATGCTGGACACAGGCATCGACGTGCCGGAGGTGCTGAACCTGGTCTTTTTCAAGAAGGTCATGAGCAAAGCCAAGTTCTGGCAGATGATCGGCCGAGGCACCCGCCTGTGCCCGGGGCTGCTGGACGGGAAGGACAAGGAGAAGTTCTATATCTTTGATTTCTGCGGCAACTTTGAGTTCTTCCGCATGAACAAGGGCAAGGCCACGGCCAACCTGCTGGCTCTCCAGGGCGCTATCTTCACCCTGAAAGCCCAGATCGCCTATAAGCTGCAGGACCTGGCCTATCAGACGCCGGAGCTGATTGAGTTCCGCAAGGCCCTGGTGGAGGATATGGTGCGGAAGGTCCGGGAGCTGAACCGGGACAACTTCGCCGTGAAGCAGCACCTGAAATACGTGGAGAAGTACGCCGATCCGGCGAGCTATAATGCCCTGACCTATGAGGATACGCTCATGATGGGGCAGGAGCTGGCCCCGCTGATCGCGCCCGAAGAGGACGACGCCAAGGCCCTGCGCTTCGACGCCCTGCTGTACGGGATCGAGCTGGCGTACCTGGCGGGGAAGCGGTACGGCAAGGCCCGAAGCGACCTTATGAAGAAGGTAGCCGCCGTGGCGGGCGTGGCCAATATTCCGGAGATCATGGCCCAGTCGGAGCTGATCGACAAGATCCTGCACACGGACTACGTGGAGAACGCCGGCATCCGCGAGTTTGAGACCATCCGGGAGAATCTGCGCGGGCTGATGAAATACATCCTCAACAGCGGCGCTACCTATGATACGAACTTTGAAGACGAGATCCTTTCCCTGGAGTGGAAGGATTCCGAGCTGGAGAACGACGATCTGAAGAATTACAAGGCCAAGGCGGAGTTCTACGTGCGCCAGCATCAGGACAACGCTGTGATCCAAAAGCTCCGCAGCAACGTGCCCCTGACCACGGAGGACGTGAAGGAGCTGGAATCCATCCTGTGGAGCCAGGTGGGCACCCGGCAGGAGTACGAGGCGGAGTACGGCAAAAAACCTTTGGGCGAATTCGTCCGGGAGATCGTGGGCATGGACATGGCTGCGGCTAAGGCGGCCTTTGCGGAATACCTGAACGATGCGTCCCTGGACAGCCGCCAGATCTACTTCGTGAACCAGATCGTGGAATACATCGTCCATAACGGCCTCCTGAAGGACTTGTCCGTCCTCCAGGAGCCACCCTTCACCGATCAGGGCAGCATCGTGGAGGTGTTCACCGATCTTACTCTCTGGCTGGGCATCCGCAAAGCCATCGAGCGGGTCAATCAAAACGCCATCGCGGCGTAAGGGAAAGAGATGCAACAGAATCATTTGAATACTGAGTTTGTCTATACTCATACAGAATTGGCAAGCAGTTCTGTATCGTGGAGCAGGATCCTTCCCCCGCAACCAAAAAAATGCCCTAATTTAGGGCATTTTTCATTTTTGGCACATGGACAAAACAGACATTTTTGGATTTTGACGACACTTTGACGACACTTTGACGACACGGACTTTTTGTGCTGTTCAACGCACCCCCTGCCTCTACAACATTTTATGCATAAAAAAGTTGACACACCGGATTCGATGTGCCACTTATTTTTTCTGTGTTCTTTATTCCTGTATCATTTATGATTTGACGACATTTCTGACGACACCGGTGTTCAAACATGAGACGGTATCAGACTTTTTCAGTCAAATTCGCCGTCGATAATCTGCTGTATCGAGGTTATTTCCGTCGTCTTAAAAAGATCGGAGAATGGCTCGGATGCGCCCAAAACAACAGCGATCTTCAAAAGAGATTCAAGGGAAATCTTCCCCGTCTGCTCAAACCGTTTCAGCGATCCATAACTCACGCTAGATCTCTCCGCAAGCTCCGCTTGCGAAAGCTTTCTACGCTTGCGCAGTTTTTTAAGGTTATGTGCAATTTCTAAGCCAATTTCCTTTGGCGTTTTTAGAAGTAAAAAGAATTTTTCTTCAGGAATGTCAGATCTATTCATGCTTATATTTTAGCAATTTATAGTATGTTTGTCAATTATTTGCTAATATTTGAGCAATTACCTACAAGAGGCAAACTCTATATCGACATCCTCGTTTTGACGACATTTTGACGACACGGGTTTTTCAATGGCATAAAAAAACAGTGGCGCACCGCGTTGGATGCGCTGCCGATTCTTTTTGTATTATGAACATAAAATCTGCGCATCATATGGCGGTTTTGAAAAAGCCATGGTATACTGGTATCAGACTTTCAGATAGACAAATCGGGATTTGTAGAGCTAATTGCTTAAAACAAGAAGAATACAAATACCGGTTTGCATAAAGGGATATTCTGGAATCGTTGAAGAAGAACAAGATAAATATGGGAGAGATGGCTGATGAAAGAAGAATGCTTAATCTGTAAAGCTCCGCTGGAATACCTTGAGACAGATGTTCTCATGGAATGCGAGATTTGCCATAAAAAAGAAAACAGAAAACAGCAAGACAAGATGCGTGAATGGACACTATGTATGCAACGATTGCCATACACAGGGACTTGATTCCATTATCGGATTATGCATGAAGGAAAATTCAAAGAATCCGATAGCTATTATCGAAAAGATGATGGCGATGTCGTTCTGCCATATGCATGGGCCGGAACATCATGTTATGGTCGGAGCTGCCCTGCTTACAGCATATAAAAACGCAGGTGGAGACATTGACCTGCACAGCGCATTGATAGAAATGATGAATCGTGGAAAAAGCGTTCCGGGTGGTGCGTGTGGATTCTGGGGAGCCTGCGGGGCAGGAATTAGTTCCGGCATGTTTATATCCATTATTTCAAAGTCCACACCTTTGGCTAATGAACCATTTGCGCTGTCACACAAGATGACGGCTGATTCGCTTGGACAGATCGGCGAAGTTGGAGGTCCGCGCTGCTGCAAGAGGGATTCATTCCTGTCCATCCTGGCAGCTATCGATTTTGTGAAGGCTCACTTTGACATTGAGATGGAAAAACCGGAAGTTGTTTGCCGCTTTTCTGCACAGAACAATCAGTGCATCGGTAAACGCTGTCCATTTTCGAAATCAAATCATTGATACAAATTCCAGTTTGTCGAGCCGCTAACGGATCGGTTTCAAAGAACATCTGAAGGCGAACCACGGCATCGCTTTTTTCAGATTCGTTCGGATAAAAACAGCAGCGCACCGGTTGCCCGATGCGCCGCCGTTCTGTTTCTGGTCAGCCCTCTTTCACTTTGTTTCTGATGCTGTCGCCGAGGCATTTTGTGACGTGCTGATTCAGCTTTTCGATCCCCGCGCTCTCCTTTTCTGCGGAAAGGTGCGTATAGATCTTCATCGTAACGCTGAAATCCGCATGACCGAGCAGCTTCTGCGCCGTCTTGACGTCCACGTCCGCATCGTACAGCATAGTCGCATAGGAATGCCGAAGCTGATGCGCCGTAAACGGCTCCATCGCCTGAACAGCAGGGATGAAACACACTTTGCCGTTCTCATTCTTTGTTCGAACCTTGTCACGACCGCCCGCGCAGATGTTCAGATAATGCATGTAACTCTTCCATGCTTCGCTGTACGCCTGCGCGCTCATGATGTCGCCGGTGTTGACCGCAGGACAGACATACATGGAGATCGCCTCCCTTCGCGCCTTTTGTAGCGCCGGCAAAATCGCGTCCGGGATCGGAACAATGCGCGTACCCGCCTTGGTCTTCGGCTTCTTCACCGTGGTCGCATTGGTCGGCATATCCGCCGATTTACTGACCGAGAGCGTTTTTGCTTTGAAGTCGATATCGCTCCAAAGCAGGGCGAGCAGTTCCCCGCGGCGCAATCCGCAGTACAACATGATCAGCGCCGGAACGCCCATGCGGTTCCCCTCCCATGTTCGCAGAATCAGCTCGCGCTGTTCCTCCGTGATCGGCTGCCGTTCCTCCGCATCGACATGCGGGACTTTGATTTTTTCGAATACGTTCCGATAAACAAGGTCGTTTTGCATGGCAAGGTCGAGAACCTGCGACGCCGTCTGCTTCACCATCTGCATGGATTTTTGTGCGTAACCCTCCTTTGCCATTTCGTTGATGATAACCTGCAAGTGCATCGGGCGCAGATCCCGCACCTTCATTTCCGCAAGCGGCTGCAGTTTTCCCCGGATGATGCCCTTGTACCGAAGGCGCATCTTTTCGCTGATCGTTGGCTTGAAATGCTCGACCCAGTTTTCGGCGATCTTCCCGAACAGCGCCGTATCCGAACTCAGAAATATGCCCTGTTCGATCTGCACCTGGATCTCTGCAGCCTTGCGTTCCAGCTCCTTTTGTGTTGCGGCATAGATGCTGATCCGGTTGAGAGAGCCGTCCAGATTCCGCCCAACGGTGATTTTCTTTTCGTACCGCTTGTCCTCGCGTTTATTTGTTCGTGCCATATCACACCTCGATCAATTCCGCGCGCACGATCTCATCGGCGCGGTTGCGAATGTTGTTCATAGCCCCGACCCATGCCATCTGATCACGCCGCTTGAGATCTTCGGTCACGCCCTCGGATGCTGCCATTTGCTTGACAAGTGTTTCCATCATGTCAAGTGCCGCTTCGTTCGTGTCGATCAGGTGTTGCGTCAGCGTGCCTTTCATCAGCAGGGCGTTGTAAGTGCCCTTGCGGTGCTCCTTAAGGAACATCTTTCGTCGCCAACCCCAGACGCCGATCTCGCCTTCCGGCTGTGGATCGAGCGTCAGATTCGGAAGCAGGTAGTCGCCCTCTTGTCTGTAAATAATGTTCATCGTCAATTCTCCTTTCGATTTTCTGTCACTTTATCGAATAGTTCATTTCGCGTCGATTTGCAACTTTGCGATGCGAGAAATTTTGTAATCGGCTTCGGCAGCTCGCTGCGGTTCAAATAAGCATCTACCATGCCGTCCATGGTAAAATAGATCCCGATCCAATCGCTGTTCTCCGGTTCGGAATGCATATCGTAAGCCGCAGCAGCCGGTGCACAGATGGAATCCGATTTACACGCACCGATCAAGCCATTATCCTCACCGCCCATATTCCCGTCTCCGCACATTCCGGTTCTTTCCTTTCTCGGCAGGTTTCTGTGCTTGTGCTTCTTCGCGCAGTATACGGTTTCTCTCCTCGATCTCTACCGCCCGAAGCAACACATCCGAGCACAACTTCAAGTCCCGGCGTAATTGTTTGTTGGTATCGGAAAGTGCTTCGAGCCGATCCTCGATCCCCTGTTTCCGCTCCTCCGTCGTGCCCACTCTGCGGCGCTCGTTGTACAGTTCTGTGCGCTCGTATTGCAGATGGCTGAGTTTTTGTTCCAGCGTTTTCTGTAGTTCCTGCACCTGTTCGCCGGTGTCGAGTTTGTATCGGTTCAGAAACTTGGCTTGTTCTGAAAGCGCATCCAGATGGCGTAAATCCTCTTTCAGCACGAATGGATAGGATTGCTTGGGATTGTTCCTTGCCTCCCGCAGTTTACGCAGATAGAAGAAACACAGCGCCCGAAGCCCTTTCCATGTGATCTTCGATAGCCTGAAATCGCCCTGTACCGTGTATCGCTTTGTGGGGTTCTTCGGCTGCCGTGGTTCTACCTCCGGATACCGCTGCCGCAGAATCCGTTGTCGGATTGCGGTTTCTGTGTACCCGTTTCCGAGCGATTGGAGCCGCACGAATCGTTTCATACCGAGCGCCTTGATCCTTAGAAAGCTGCCGCGCTGCTCAAAGATGTAACCCTTCTTTTTCATGGCTGCATAGAACTGTTCCATGGTCATGCTGTACCGGATGGCGTAATCCATATCCTCCCGAATAATGGAACGAAAGGTCGGTTCTCCGGCGTGCTCCGCTGCCCACTCCGTATAGTGCTTTGTGGCGTTGGTGCTTCTTGGCTCGATCACAGATAATCCGTATTCCCGGCAAAGCCGGTCGGATACCGCCCGCATCTTCCGGTAACTGGCGTGGTTGGAATCGAACTTTTTGCCATCCAGTCCGACAGAATTAACGACGAAATGCGAATGGATGTGTGCCTTATCAAGATGCGTTGCAATGATCACCTGGTGATCCGGCCATAGTTCCTGTGCCAGTTTCAATCCGATCTCATGTGCGATCTCCGGCGTCACTTCCCCCGGTTTGAAGCTCTGGTAGCCATGGAACGCAAGGATGCCGTCCTCCTTGCCGTACTGTTTTTTCGTGATCTGCATCTCCTCTCTGGCGATATCCGGGGAACAGTTCCAGCCAGAAACGTAATACTGTTTCTCCGTCTTGGCATCGTTCATAGCGTAATCCATCACATCGCGCATAGACTGGTAATCGACCCTGCTCCACTCCGTGTTCTCTGTTTTCTGCTTGTCCTCCGCATACTCAAGAATGTGATCAAGACGGCTTTTAACCGGCCATATCTTCGTCGTTGCCATGCATTTTCTCCGGCAGCAGGACCGCTTTCTGAATGTCCAGAATCGCCGTGCTGAGCGCTTTCGCTTCCTCTGCATACTGTTCTTTCAGAAAGAATCCGGTCGCATTCGCTCTTGCCGCGATCTGATTCATACTGTTGCCGATCGCGTGCAGTTCACGGATCAGCGTTTTGTAATCCGCTGACGGCTGCTCTTTCGGAATATAGCCGTTAATCAAGGATCGCAGATACTTTGCCACGGACAGTCCGCACTTCTTTGCGTTGGTGTGCAGTAATTCCTGTTCCTCCACATTCACGCGGAAATTGATTTGAATGTCGTGTTTCAACATGATTTGATTTCCTCCTGTGATTTTTGTTTGAAATGGTTGTTTGCCGGCTTTCCGGCACATCGGGGTTTAAGGGCGCTCCCTTACGAACGGATTGTGCTACCACAATCCCATGCTTGTTCCTCCCTAACAGAAGAGATAAGCCCTTTTCTGACGGGAGGGAAACGGACGGAATGCACATACGGTTATGATCCTTTGAACCGGCAACAAGTGCTATCACTTTCAACCGCATGAATAGAAATGCTATCATTCTCTGGTCTCTGTTTCGGAACAAGAAGTGATGTCACTTTCGGTATCCGGAACCGGTGCGGGGATTCGCTCCCCGCACCGTAAACCTTGCCTCTGCCCCCGGGAATATTCTCGTACGCAAATGCCTGTCCGCCGTTTGGAATTGCCGCTCTGCCCCTGTGACCGGTTACCGCTCCTGTGCCTTGTTGCGCTGCCGACGCTTTTCGTTCTCCAGTGCCTTGACGATCACTTCCGTCATTCGCACCGGCGTTACACCCTTTGGGAAGAATGCTTTCAGCTTCATCTGCTGCTCTAGCGCCGTAACGATCGTTTCGATCATCTGCGAGGGCGTTTCGTCCTCGGTAAAGAACCGTTCGAGCGTTTCCAGCGGGATAGAGATTTTCTCTTTCGACTTGCTCATACCGCTTTGTAAAACGGCCTTCAGCGTATCTTCCGTAAACTCCCTGTCCTCGTGCAGTTGCTTAATTCGCTGCGCCTGAGCCTTTGTCGGCGCTCGCAGTTCGGCTCGCATGAGCGACAGCACCGCCTGTTGTTCCGCTTCCGACAGAAACGACAGGATCTCTCCAATGCTTTCTCCGAGTTTATTGGTGTCTACCAGATCCAGCAGCTCCGGCAAAAGGTTCGTTAAGCGGATATACCGTCTTACGTTCCGATCGCTCATACCGACCTCTTTGGCGATCTGCTCTGTGGTTCTGCCGTTCGGCGGGACACCGTGTCCCGCGGCGATATGCTTCAGAGCTTTATCCCGCATCTTGTACGCATTGGCTTTCTCGCTCGGCAGCAGTTTTTCCCTCTGCCGGTTCGCGTCCACCATGGCAAGCGTCGCCTGATCGTCGTCAAGATTGCGGACGATCGCAGGAATCGATTCAATGCCGAGTTCCTTACAAACCGCCATTCGACGGTGACCGGAGATCATCTCAAAGCCGTCTCCCTTTGGACGAAGCAGCACCGGTTCGAGCACGCCGTTTAATGCAACGCTTGCTTTGAGTTCCGCCATTGCTGCATCCGCTTCAACACGGAACGGATGATTCTCAAAGGGCTGGATCTGATCGAGCCGGATTGATGTTACGGTTTCCTTTACAGGCTTGTCCTTGTTGGGTTTACTTGACTTGGCTGCCGGTGCCGCATCCTGTCTCTTTTCCGTAGAGATCGTTGTAACGGGTTCTTCTGTCACTTTCGTTTCACTCGTTGCGAGTGCTTTCTGTTCATTCGTAGAAGCCGCTTTCTTAATCTCCATCGGTTCGACAGCGGTATTGTTTTTCTGCTGCTTACTCATGCTTCGCTCACCTCCGGCAGGTCTTTCAGCCATGCAAGGAACGCATCCCGCGGGATCAGGATTCGTTTCCCGATCCGCTTGGAGGGGAATCCCTTGCTGTGACTCAGGTTGTAAGCGCCGACCCGGGAGATCCCCAGGAACGCCGCCATTTCTTCTACACTCAACGTGTAGGGCAGCTCTTGTGTATTTGTGTATGTAGGTTTCATGTGATTCGATTTCCTTTCATGGTCCGTGTAATGAGTGCTTGTCACCTTGGCGTCCCGAAGCGGCGACGTTCTCGTTTCCTTGATCAGGGGAAACGGTGTATCTGCACCGGCGGTCTCTATTGCCAGTTGCATGTAATCCCTCCTACTATACAGTTGGGAACTTTTGGATAAATAATTAAAAAATCCGATTGTGAACTTTTTTAATTCGCTGTATTTCACATCTGTGTTCTCACCGCTCTATGCGGACTTTTTATCGATTTTTGCCTGGAAAGTTTGTAAGCAATTTTGTTGTACCGTTTATCCGTTGCGGGACTGATTTCGGTTCGCAACGCCCTCTCACTGTACATTGCTGAATTTTTTTGCAAATTGCCGGAAGTTTTTGAAATATATTTTCTGTCCATCGCGGGACACGTTGTCCCGCGGTCATATTTCCGTTCTCATGACCGCCGTGGTTCCTGTGCTGCTACGCACCACGTTGTCGCAGCGGGCTGTGCCCGCACCCTTGCATTGCTGCCCGGTTGATTGCTGTATTTACGACGGTAGAACGGTATGCAATTGTCAAGGTGCTTGCAACATCGTGTTGTGCTGCCACTTGATTGAGATACGGTTTCGTCGTCTCTCACTGTACATTGGGTAATTTTTTTTGAATTGTTTAACGTTTTTGAAAATATATTTTTTCTGTGTCTCGCGTCCTGCGATGCTGTCACTTGCAACGTCCTCTCACTGTACATAGGGTAATTTTTTTGCGAATTGCCGGAACATTTTAAAATATATTTTCTATGCGGGACATCTTGTCCCGCGGGATATGCTCCCGTTCTCATGACCGCCCGTGTCCTATGCTCTGCAATGCAGACCACGTTGTCGCAGCGGGCTGTGCCCGCGACCTTGCTAATTAGCACGGTTGTTTGCCGTATGTAAGACGGTAGAACGGTATGCAGTTTTCAAGGTGCTGAGGGGTTCAGTAATTTACCCTCCATATATCAACCCCCCCACACAAGTGCTCAAACCGACAAATATTTTTGTAAAATATTGAAATTTGTTGAAAATAAACGTTTATTCGAAGATATTTCTTCGCTTTTGCTCTTATTTCGTATACGGGACACCGTGTCCCGCGCCTCCGGCTCTTGCATAGTTTCCCACTGTCCTATGCCGAATTTTTCGATGCCGTGGCCCTAAAAAATTTGTAAACAATTTGTGGCTCTCCGTCTTCACGCGGTATTCCTTTCGTAACCCTTTATGGCTACCGTTTCGCCGGAGAAAAGAAAAAGCGCCGCACAAAATCGAACCAGGACATTTTCTTGTCCTAACTCGGTTTCGTACGGCGCTTGGAAGATTTTCAGTCCTTACGGATCCTGCTCTGCTTGCACGATTAGAAATCGTTTTTCAGTATTCAGTTTTTCGTCGGAAGATTTTTTTACAACTCCTCCCGACAACATGATTGTAACTGCACTTTTTCAAAAAATCAAGAACTATGTTTTTCATTTAGACCCTAAGTCCAAATTCTTGGACTTACCCTAGTTCATTATCGTAACAGGCCCTTTGAAGGAATTGACGCTTCTGTAAACGCATTCCGAATTGATTTTGCTTCTAACTCGCCTTTTTTTCTCGCATCATCAATTATAGTTTGACATTTTAGTATCCTAGAAGGTTTTACTCGAATTCCGAGTGCGGTTCCACGGAAATGCGCTTTATATATACTGGATAAATTGGGGTATACACGCAAGCAATCATCTCCACTAACGAAAGTGAACCATCCATTCGTCGTTTTGCAAAGTTCACTTATCATATAGAGTCCATAGCCAGAGTTTGCCCAAACATCCTTTCTTCTCTGGCCTGCGGCTGGATGAAATGACGCCGATACTCCTGGTTTCAACGCCCATCGTAAGGCTTCCTCGTTTGAAGAGATATAATCACGATGGATATGGTTCTTTGCTAGGCTTGAATATACACCAATGCCTTCATCAAGAATTGCGATCTCTGCTTCGCCTTCACCACGGTTTGGCCAGTATTGGCCACAAAGCCAAACATCATTCGTTTCAGCATGTTCTGGAATATTCCTTATAGCTTCTCGTAATAAATACTGCAATAGCTTTTGAAACTCAGATTGTCCTTGCGAGAGCACCTGTGATAAATGCTTCGCTTCTGTTTCAATTATATCCCCCTGATCTGCAAAACGTCCTTCCTTAAAAGCATTCTGTGTCAATTCAATAATGTTTAGCTTTGTTAATGGTATGTATGTTGTGCTACCAGCGGCTTCACCGGGAGCTTTTCCCTGTGCAAATCCCGCAGCTTGGAAGAAGCCCATGTGACAGGCATAACGATAATTCTTATCATCATTATAATATAATTGAATCTGCTGCGGACTTAAAGATCTTTCAAAACAGAAATGCCTAATAGTGGCAGCAGCAAGGAGCATAGGCAAAGGCTCATAGTTGCTTGTTTTCGATACATCAAATATGTATTTATCATCATAGTCATTATTTTCAAGTGACTGACTAAATGATAAAACATTATTTGTTGATAAATTCGGGACAACTATTCTCAACTGCCGATACCTCCCGATGAATCCTGCTTATCATCTTTTTCACTGTTTTCGATCGTAGCGATCGCGTAGTCACATACGATATGGATAAATTCCGTCATAAAGCTGGTGTAGCCAACTGTCTCATGCTGGAAAAAATAGCGCCACTTATGAAAGAACAGACTGATAGTCTCGAGATTTTTCTTCAGCGTTGCGTCGTTCTGGCAAGATTTCTCTTTTATAAGCGAGGAAAGGGCAGTCTTGTGCACCTCTGGTAGAGCATAGAACAGCTTGTCAAGATCGTGGATGCAATCAAAAGCACCAGTCTCCCTCAGCGCAAGTGCTTTCAGCGCCAATTCTGCCGCAAGCACACCATTCGTCACCATAGCGGGAACGAGATACGGATGTTTCCCTGCATCGGATTCCTCATGATACCGTTTCTTTTCCTCTGGATTATCAGGAATACGGCACCGCTCTTCCAGTTCGCAGAAAACGATACAAAACGCTTTGCAGTCCAGCAGGACGCCACTGGCATCATACGGTTTCTGAAACAGAAGTTTCAGAAAGTCACAATCGGCGGCGTTATCGCAGGATTGACATCTCTTCGGTTGTTTGATCTCGTATTTCTTTGGCTGTTTTTTGCTCATTTACAAATCACACCATTGTTCTTTGTCGTGTTCCTGCTTATCGCTGTCTTCACACGCTGTTGTAATACATATCAAATCTTTAGCAATCCCGTTAGAACTGTACATACTACTAAGACAATAACAAGAACAAAGAGAATAATCATTAGCTTATCTCTCATGATAAGTTTAAGTAACGTTTTCCCTGACTTCTGCACGCAATTATCATAGCGTTCAATCAAATCACGTTCCTTTTTTTCAAAGTCACCAATGCTCGAAAAGGATAATTCCTTTACGGATGATACTTCGTGTACGTGAACCATTATATCTCTCAACAATTCGATCAGTTTAGGGTCATCTATGGGAGTGTTCGCCACATCAGTATTTATCATATCTGCGGTTTTAGTTATTTCTTTCCTAATTACTTCAAGCACATCGCTCTTTTTTATCCAATCCTTATCCTTGTGGGCGTAGTAATACTCCATTTCTGTTTTATAACCTTTTTCCTGCATTTCGCGTTGTATTTCCAAATCTGTATCATATGATACTTCAAAGATAGCTTTCGCTGATTGCAAAAAAGCTGATATATAATTCAGTTTTCGAACAATCTGTGCCACAAAAGAGAGTTGGCTTTGATGCTTTCCCTGAATCAAAAAAACTTTCGATACAATTAGACTGGATATAATACCGCCGATTACACCAAGCAGAATAGTCCAAAGAACATTGAAGAACACTTTGTTATCACCTCATTTCAATTCATCGCACACGGCGAGGAGTTCGTTTACACGGTCGTTAATGCATTTTCCGTATAGAAAAGCCTCGTCAATAATCATTTAGATAGTATCATCCATGTATAAACCGCCATCCATATACACATATCCAGATCCGTTACTTATATCAGTCCAATACAAGTTCTTAACCTGAAAAATGGATCTAATAGTAGGTACAAATACTTTTTCGCCATTGCTATCAGCGACTATTTTATATGCCAGTAATTCGAGAGAGTATAGCCCAGCTAATGCAGTTATTACATTTTCTAAATTGGCAAATTCATAATATTTCTTTGATTGATCAATTTTGTCAGCAATCTCATTTCGGTTATGCTTAACCTCATTGTAAACCGTCCACCAAATCGGGAACGGCTCGGATGTGTTCCATGGTGTTAGCCTAATACTCTCAGATCGCACCTCGACCTCCACTAAATGAAAGCCCGGTTCATATTTGTTGAAATGCTTCATATCCGTATTAAGAGTTTTGCAAATAAAATCTTTCATCACATCAATCTCACTCCCTATCGAAAGTAAAATCTTAAGATATGTTGGAGAGAATGTTGAATAATTATTTGGGGATATCGAGACATAATCAATGGTATTAACAAAATCTTTTTCAATAAGACAATACTGTCTCAAATACTCTCTTTTGAACTCTTCTACAGTCATTTTCAACCTCATTTCAATTCATCGCACACGGCGAGGAGTTTGTTTACACGATCAACAATGCGCTGCTGTTCAGCAAGGGGCGGTAGTGGTATGACAAAGTTTTCAACTTTTGTTGCGCTCAATCCTGGCTTATCGCCTATCTGCTTTGAAAACATTTGGTTTAGTACAAATGGAGCGCAAAGGCATAAATGCAGATAATGACGCAGTGGTTTTTCGACTAATCTAATGATCAGGACATGTTGATTAACATTAGCAATATCAAAATCATCTGGGACCAAAGCATTCCTGCCAATCGACCCGCCAGTAATGTTCATAAGAATATCCTGCGCTTGAACGATGCTTCCTGCTTTTTGATTATTGGTTTTTTCGTCAATAAAAGCGACTCCTTCCAGATGTAGCCCATCATCGTGGACATTCTGTTCCCGTAAGAATATAATCCCATGTGGAACGTAAACTACAGCCCCACCAGTAGGAGTACTGCCTGCGCCGACTTTTTGACAAAGCCACCCCAGTTTTGCCCAAGACCAGTTTTCAGGAAGATCAAAAGTTAGCTCGTCCTCATCTATCGTTTCTGTCGCCTGACTCTTTTTCGCTTCTTTGTCTTTTTGCATCTGTTGGCGTTCAGCGCGGATGCGCTTCAACAGCTCGGAGGCGGGCTCGTCTGTGGGGTCGCGCTCGGTGAGCTTGCCCTGAATCGCCTGCTGCAAAATGGACTTGCGGAGCTTATCCGGGAACTCGGCGTTCAACGCGGTCAATCTTTCTTCCGCTTTTCCGTATTCCTCCACCAGTGGCATCAGTTCTTCGATTTTGGCAACGATGCTCTGCTGCTCGGCAAGCGGAGGGAGCGGGATCATTAGATTGCTCAGTGACGTTGCATTGAGCGTTTTTCCCTTTATTGCGTTTTTAGAATCTCCGCCATTTGCCACCATTGGCAAAACCTTAAAGAGGTAATCCTTCAAGGTGGCATCATCAAGAAATGGAAAAATGCTAATAATAGCTTCGTTATGGACAGCATCAACGCCCAATACCGAAATCTTGCCAATCGTGAGTTTGAAACTCATTATCATTGTGCCTGCGGGACTCATTTTTCCTGAAAAGCAGTCTGACAATGCAGTTTTTGTGATTTTTTCTTTTGTTTCAACGGTGATACCGTCAGCAACCATATCTGCAATTGACACCCATGTGAATTCACCGTTGTTCCAGTATTCTGCGGTATGTCGTTCTGGAGTTTTTCCAGAGAAAAAGGTAACGATATCTGCAAACTTAACCCAACACCATGTATCTGGGATATCATACGGGATATCATCTTCGGCAATTGGTGAAGGGGTGTGTTTTTTGTCTATACTTACTAATCCTTCTTTTATCAGCCGCTCTTTCTCTGCTATGATTCTTTTCAGCAATTCCGACGCTGGCTCGTCATTCGGATCCTGCGGCACCAGTTTGCCCTGCACGGCAAGCTGGAGAATGGCGTTTTTCAAATCCTGCGCTGTCATGCGTTGCCCTCCAGCTTTGCCGTAATGTCGGCAAGAATACGGTCGATACTGGCATTCAGCTCGGTGCGCTCCGCCTGATAGCGGGCAATCAGATCATTCGGCTCCAGTATTTCTTCCTCCACATGCGGGAAGGGGCAGCACTTATCGAAGTCAAAGTTCAGGTCGCGCAGTTCTTCCACGGTATAAAAGCGCGCCTTATCAAAACCGTCCACGACGATGGGCTGCTTATCCACCCACCATTCCCGGACTGGATCAAAATGCTTATCCTGCATCGGCTTGGTTTTGGTAAAGCTCTTAACGCCTTCCGGATAATCGAGCCGATAGAACCACACGCCGCGGCTGGTGACGCCTTTCTGGAAGAACAGCAGGTTCGTGTTGACGCTGGCATAGGGTTTGAAGACCTGCGGCAGACGGATGATCGTGTGCAGGCCGTATTCTTTCAGCAGCTTTTCTTTGATGGTCGCCTTCACGCCGTCGCCGAACATGAAACCGTCCGGCAACACCACACCGCAGCGTCCGCGATCCTTCAACAGATTCATAATGAGCGCCATGAACAGATCCGCCGTCTCGCTGGTTTGCATGTCTGACGGGAAATTCTGCTTCACCGCCGCGTCCTCCGCGCCGCCAAAGGGCGGATTGGTAACAATCACGTCCACACGGTCTTTTGCCGAATAATCGGACAGAGGACGGTTCAGGGAATTCTGGTGGCGAATGCGCGGCACTTCAATATCGTGCAGGATCAGGTTTGTCATAGCCAGCAGATACGGCAGCGGCTTTTTCTCCCAGCCGTTGATGGAGGTTTGCAGCTTTTCCAGTTCCTCCGTCGTGGTCACGCTGCCGATATGCGCAATGGTGCTGGTGAGGAATCCGCCCGTACCGCAGGCGGGGTCCAGCACGGTTTCGCCAAGCTTCGGATCGACCTTTTCCACGATGAAATTCGTCACAGGGCGCGGGGTATAGAACTCGCCCGCGCGGCCGGCGCTCTGCAGGTCTTTGAGCATACCCTCATACAGATCGTTGAAAGTGTGCTTCTGTGTGGCATCGATGAAATCCACCTTTTCGTTGATCCGGTTGATGAGCTGACGCAAATAAACGCCGGATTTCATATAGTTGTTGATATCCTCGAACACGTTGCGGACAACGAATTTACGCATATCGCCGTCGGACGTGTCGAGCCGTTTCAGCTTGGTAAACAGCTTGTCCACGAAGGAAATCAGCGCATCGCCGGTGATGCCTTCCTTATCCGCTGCCCAATCACGCCAGCGTAGTCCTTCCGGGATCACACCGTGATAATCGGGACGGAACTCCCATCCCATTTCCTTTGCATCAAATGCTTTCAGGAACAGCAGCCACGTGATCTGCTCAATATACTGCGCGTCGCCGTTCAGACCGGCATCCTTGCGCATGATGTCTTCCAGCGATTTTATCAGTGCGGACATTGCCATAACGTTTTCTCCTTACGCGGCGTAGATCGCCGACTCCAATTCTTTAATCGCCTGGCGGTATTTTGCGATACCGCCGAAGATAGTGTTGATAATATAGACCTGCGTGCCGTACTTTTTGAGGGGATCGACCTTCAGAACGTCAACGTTCTCCAGATCGGTCAGGCCGCTGTCAGCATATTTTGTCAGCAGCGCATCGAGGATCTCTGCGGCCTTTTCGCCGTATTTGGTAAAATAATTGCGTTTACGGACATGCTCCGCACGCTCCTTCCGCGTCAGCGGGGGCTGATCGAACACGATATGCAGAATCAAATCAAACGGGTCAAGGTCTTTTCCGATTTCATCGCAGAGATCGTCGAAAAACACGCCGCGCTTTTCCAGTTCCTCTACGACCGCCTGCTTTCTATCTGCGTCGTTCCATGCGGAAAGGAACTCGTCCAGAGAAGCATACTGATTACGGACATTCCGCTTGGTGTAGTCGATCAGGCTTTCCGTGATGAGATTGCCGTTTTTATCGAGATATTGAACGTGCTTCTGTGAGACTGTGACCGGTGTGCCGCCGAGAACATATTTGGGCTTTTTTTCGCCACCCTTCGGCGGAACCTTTGGTGGATCTTCTGGACCGGGACCAGGCTTGTGCGGTTCAAAATCATCCTGTTGCTCAATCGGTCCGTCAAAGTCCGGATCGTGGAACAGACGTGTGACATCACGGAAATCAAAAATCGTGAAATACAGTTTCCCAAGATCCTCGCGTACACGGGTGCCTCGACCAATGATCTGTTTGAATTCCGTCATAGAGCGGATATTGGAATCCAGAACGATGTATTTGACAGTCTGAACATCGACGCCGGTGGAGAGGAGCTTGGATGTCGTGACGAGCACGGGATACTGGCTCTCCACATTGCGGAAGTTGTCGAGCTGTTTGACGCCTTCTTCATCGTTAGCGGTGATTCGCATCACATAACGATCGTCCACAGCACACATATCAGCGTTTTCGTTGATCAGCGCACGGCGCATTCGATCAGCATGTTCCTGGTCTACGCAGAAGAAGATGGTTTTGTCCATCCGGCAATCGTGCTTTTTCAAGTAGTCGGAAACAGTTTTTGCCACCAGTTTTGTACGCCGTTCCAGAACGAGGTTTTTGTCAAAGTCGGTCGTGTTATAAACACGATTGTCGATAACCTCGCCGTTATCGTCGAGCTGACCTTCGTATGGAACAAAGCCCTCGATATCACGGTCGAAGAACACACGGATCACGCGATAAGGGGCAAGAAAGCCGTCGTCGATGCCTTGTTTGAGGGAATAGGTATAAATCGGTTCGCCGAAGTAATCAATATTGGAAACGGTATTTGTTTCTTTCGGCGTGGCAGTCAATCCAATCTGCGTTGCTGATGTGAAGTATTCCAGTACCTCACGCCACTGGCTATCCGCCTTTGCGCTGCCGCGGTGACACTCATCCACGACGATCAGATCGAAGAATCCGGGGCTGAATTGTTCAAACAGACTGTTGGCGTCATCATCTTCCCCGGTAAGCCCCTGATAGAGAGCAAGGTAAATCTCGTGGGCGGTGTCAAAGTTCTGCTTCGTCACCCACGTCATTTTATCTTTAAACGGTGCAAAATCGTTCGTAAAGGTCTGGGAGATCAGCGCAGTACGGTCGGCAAGGAACAAAATTCGTTTTTTGATGCCCGCTTTCCACAGACGCCAGATGATCTGGAACGCAGTATACGTCTTACCGGTACCGGTTGCCATAACGAGAAGGATGCGATTTTCGCCGTTGGCAATCGCCTCAACCGTTTTGTTGATGGCGTTCATCTGATAATAGCGGGGCTGCTTATCGGGGTTGTCCGAATAGTACGGCTCATCGATAATTTTGTCCTGCGCCGGATTTACGTGCGCCTGCTCATGATACATCTGCCACAGTGTTTCAGGCGATGGAAATTCATCCAACGACAACGTTACCTCAACATCGCCCTCAGTGATGTACTTGTTATGGAAAAGAAAGCCGTCGCCGTTGGAGGAGAAAACGAACGGGACATCCATCATTTTGGCATAGTTCAGCGCCTGCTGCATGCCATCGCCGATCGTGTGGTTATTATCCTTTGCTTCAACGATCGCAATCGGCTTATTGGGCTTGTAGAAGAGAACGTAATCCGCCTTTAAAGGTTTCTCCCGCTTGCAGGTCTTGCCCCGAGCGATGATGCGTCCTTTTGTGATGGGGTATTCCTCCCGCATTTGAGAAAAGGAGCTCCACCCTGCCTTGACAATTGCCGGTGTAAT
Source organism: uncultured Eubacteriales bacterium (assembly GCA_902765005.1). Classification (GTDB taxonomy): domain Bacteria; phylum Bacillota; class Clostridia; order Christensenellales; family CAG-138; genus RUG472. Next base: position 24,437 of record CACWYB010000001.1, read on the forward strand.
GTATTTTGTTCGGATATCCGCTTCGGATAAGTCTTTTTTACTGAATTGACTCATATTATCTTCTCCAAAAACTTCTTTTCTCTGTTTGCATTTCTTTAGCTATCATGCTAAAAAGATAGCTCTCGTCAGTTTTCGATCAATGCTCACCCGCAACAAACTGCTGCTTCGCGCTCTTGGGCTTATCCGGTAGGGTCATACGAAGCTGGCCGGCACGGAGAAGTGGCTGCACATATTGCGTGATTGCGTAGCTCACGGATTCGATACCCAAATAGGATGCAATTTCTTTCCGGGTACGCGGTGTTTTGCAGAACGCAACAATATCTTTCGGCTGATCCGCCGTTATGGTTTTTTCCTGTGCGTGATTGTAAAGGATCACAACGAATTCGTTTCTGCGGTTTTGGAACACCGGTGCAGGAAGCCCTGCGGCGGCCATCTCCCGGCGAATGGTGGGAATGCCGGAATAGCGGTTTTCTGTATTCATCATAAATTCCGCCATGGTTGCCAAGGTGGGATTGCGCAGATCCGGGCGAGCCGAGCCCAAGTCCTCTACGGTCATGCGTCCGTACAGGCTGCCGGGGCTATGAATCTCCAACCGATCCGAGAAGAAGTCGATCTGTACCGGCGTCCCCTCCGTGTGCGGACTGTAATCCCGGTGAATCAGCGCGTTCAGCACGGCTTCGCGGATAGCGTTGATCGGGTATTCCGTGGTATCGGTACGCTTGCCCGTGTTGGGATCAATCACCGTTTTGACCTTCATGTTGCGTTGGCAGAAGGAAATGGCTTCCTCCACCATATCCGTTAATGTGCCTTCGATCCGTTTGTTGTTTACAAACCGTGCGCCGTCGGTATCGACCTCGCCGATTTCTTTGCCGGGTACGACGATCGCCGTGATCGCCAGCTGCGGGAAATACCCCTGCGGATAGATGCCGAAATTCAGGACAGCCGCCAAAGTCGGAACGCCGTTGCGCGTAATTGCCAGCATTTCGTACGCCTGCTCCTCATCCAGCTGAGCAAAGCCCGGACGATCCATCCGCTTACGAAGCAGATAGTTTTGCAGCATATCCGCTTTCAGCATGGACAACTTCGCACGTTCCACCGGGCGTTCGTCATCATGCTGATGCTTGCGGAAACTTTCGTAATTGTAGATTTCATAATCGGTCATGGGAAGATCGGCATCGCCTACGCGAACATAAGAGCCTTTGACCTTGCCCATCCCTTTGTAATAGCAGGGACGATCCGTGATATCCAGTGATGGAATTTCCGCACAGCAAATGAACACGCCGTTATATTCCGCCGTGGTAAAGATGGCGCGAACAGCGGGCGACATTTGGTTGCACTGCTCCGTCACTTTCTTTTGCAGATCGTTGAGATCATAGACGCCAACCGGCGTGAAGCCGCTGTCCTCATCGATACCGAAGAGGATGACCCCGCCGCCGTCTTGATTGGAAAAGCTGGAAAGGGTATCGTATAACCGTGTCGGGCAGCCCTGATGCGCTGCTTTCACCTCCACGGTCTGGGTTTCCGATTGTTGCCGGCAGATCTTATCGGCAAGACGAATCAACTCTTCACTCAGCATAGCAATATCTCCTTTATACTAGAGCATTTTATCATAAGTTTTATCTAATTTCAATAATAATTTACCTAATTTAGAAAAGAAATTGCATCGTTTATTAAATCATTTATCTAATTTATGCAAATTTGTTTCATTTAGACAAAGCCGGAGATGTAGATTTGAGTTTTTGTGATATGATTATGATCTAGAACGAATCCAACGAGTGGAGTCCCGGTAAATGACGGTACTGATAAGATCTCAGCTAATCTTCTATTCGAGTGTAAGATTAGCCAAAAACGCCATTCCCTTGTGTATACCATAAAACTTCGGCAGATTTTTGGTTGAACCGAAAATCTGCCGAAAACTTATGCGAAATGTTCTTGTACGATGTTGTCCAGCTGCCGGGCGATCTCGGAAAAGTCCTGGTTCAGGTCAAGCGTGCGGACGCTGATTTTGTTGCCGCTCATGTGATAGATATGATCCGGCTGAACCTGCTCGTCCGTCTTCGCGTACAACAGCATACCGGATACCTTCGGCTCGGTATGATCCGTGCCGGAAAGCTCCGCTTCCTTGTTCTTCACATAGGTGAAGATCTGATACAGATTGCCGGAATGGAGCGTATGCACATCGTACTGCATCTGCGTCGTATGGGAATAATACTTGGCGTCGATGATCAGCACTTTGCCGTCCTTGGAAAGTGTGATATCGCTCTGCATGACCGGCAGCATATCGTTGAACCCATCGTCGAGCGACCACGGAATCTGCGACGCGCTCGCATGCAGGTCTGGGAACTCGCGGCGGTAATATTCCAGAATGAATTTCTCATATAGACGGCACATGCGCTGCTCATCGAGAAAGTCCATCAGTTTGGTGGAGCCGTCTGAATTGTTTTGCAACAGTCCCTTGATCACCAAATAGCAAACCGAAATCAGCATTCGGTAGGTCTGATTGTTGCGATGGTAACGAATGTTCCAGTTGATCAGATGCACATCGAGCGTATTGACCTCGCCGAAGAACACCAACAGCTTCTTTAATTCCTTCTTGCGCGTCTTTGCAATGTCGGCGCGCAGCAGCAGTTCCATCGTGGTTTTCAGAATGCGGTTCAAATAGGAATCCACGGAAAACTCATCATAGGAGCAGACAAGCTGCTGCTTGTGGATGCTCTGCGTCTTGATGGATTCCGAAATGTCGATCCGTCCGCGCACGATGGATAGCGCTTCGGTCTGCTCGATATATTCCCGCCCGAGGCCGCGTTTAAGCTGTCCGGAGACGCCTTTACACAGGATCGCCGCACACAGCTCCGCCACGTTATGGAATTCCTCTGTCGCAATGCTCTTATAGCCCTGCTCCCGAAGGACCTGAAAGGCATACGCAAGCATGTGATAGATGTTTTGTATCGGGATCACTTGATCGCGCTCCTGAGGTTATTCGTCCAATCCTTAACCTTGGTCGGCTCGTCGAACCAGTATTCTTTCAGCAGCGGAATTAGTTCAAATTCCACAATATTGGAAAGCGTCTGTTCGTCCGCTTCCTTCATGTTGCAGAAATAGCTGTGACCGATGCAGAAGCCCTCGCCGAGCGATTCGTCTGCTGCGATCACATTGTTTAGATTCTCCACGCACTGGATCAGTCGGTCGAAGCGCTCACTGTGCAAGCCCATCCGGTATGTACGGAAACCGTCGGTTTCAAAGCCCGGCTTCATTTCAAAGAACGCGAACCTGCGGCGCAGCGCGTAGTCAAGCATGGCAAGGCTGCGGTCAGCGGTGTTCATCATGCCGATGATATAAACATTCGCCGGAACAGAGAATTTCTCATTTGCATACAGCAGGCGCAGTTCGATGTTGCGCTTGTCGCTTTCGATCAGCATGAACAGCTCGCCGAAGATCTTGCTGAGGTTGCCGCGATTGATCTCGTCGATGATGAAGAAATACTCGTTGTCGCTGTCTTCCTCCGCCTTTTTGCAGAAGGTGTAGAACGCGCCGTGCTTGAGCTCAAAGCCCTTTTCCGACGGACGGAAGCCCATGATGAAATCTTCATAGGAATAGCTTTGATGGAACTGCACCATCATCACCCGATCTGCATCCTTCTCGCCCATCATGGAATATGCGAGCCGCTTTGCCGCATACGTTTTGCCAACGCCCGGTGCACCTTGTAAAATAACATTCTTTTTGGCACGGATCAGCGAAACAAGGGTTTCATAGCTATGCTCGTCCATATATACATCGTTGAGGAAGTCTTCCGGTGCATATGGATCGTTATCCGGCAAAATTGTCAGAGACTTTGGTTTTACAGGCTCAGGTTCAGGTCTGTCTTCAACTATCTTCGCAACGGTGCTTTCCACAAAATCCGTGTATTTTGTAACATCCGTCAAAGTCTTCATTGCAAAGGCATTTTCTTTTTTCCAATGGCCTTTGTCTGTCCAGTTTACTCGACGAAAATGCGGGTATTCACCGCCATCTTCGTCATACTGATACTCGGATTCTACTGTTCCCATACCAAGGATATCTTTTCTTCCTCGTTTGACAAAAATAATATCCCCGGGTTGTATTTCATTATAAAACTGCCATAACGTAAGCGCGTCGTTTGAATGAGATGATTCTCCACCGTAGAGTTCGCTCATTCTTTGGGCTATTTCAGCCTTCGAATTAAAATCATTAAGATCGCCCATTTCATTCCATCCGAGCGCCATAACGCCGTCCCGATAGAATGTCTCCCACATTTCAGCACCTCTTCCCGGCGCATAAAGCCAATAACGTACAGCAGGTATTCCATCATCGCCGACGCCCTTGCCTTTAAGATCTCCGCTTTCTCCGCTGTCTCCATAATTCGGTTCGCTACTCACATAGATAATCGTTTGGGTAAGAAGATGCAGGTCCGGATCAGCATAGCAATCCGTTTCGGTTTCAAGTTGTGCTTTTTGCATCTTTGCCAGTTCGGCATCGGATTGAATCTCTGCTAAAACAGCCTGACACATTCTTGCGAAATTCTCATACTTTCGAATCTCAGAACTTGTCTCAGTGCTGGTTTCTTTGAAATCGACCAGTTTTTTATAATTGCTGTACATTCTGGCTTTGTATAAAAAGTATTTTTCAGGGTACTTAAACGACAAATAAGCGCAGATAGCGCGTAAATCCTGATAATGATTCTTCGCTTTTGCGTTTTCCGGCGAGCTCTCGCGAAACGCCGTCAATAATTCTTCGCAGCCGGAACGAAACGGTTTGATGCGATCAGCAAGAGATATTTCCTCGTTATACAACAGATGAAAAAGTTCTCTCATTTTTTCCGGATTAAATTCAGCAAGAGCGCAAATCATACCTCGAGGATAATACATCGCACCGTTTAAGAGATTTGCAGATTGGCTGAGCGCCTCGACAATCATGCCAGCGAAGTCTTCCGCATCTATATTCCAATGATCCTGAAAATGTTTTACTGCGATCCACTTGTATTTTTCTGCTTCCCAATATTGAAGATGATTCTTTTTGTAATTTTGGATCGTTTCTTGAATTGTCATTGTATTTCTCCTCCCTGTGCAAAAAGAACTGCTAGATGATAATTGGCACTTACAATCGTTTAAATTGATTATACTATCTTTCGCATTGTTTCACAATGCCTTTTACGGGACAGCAAGAGATTTTTTGCATAAAGAATTTAAGCAAAAATGTATATACATGTGAAAAATGCATATACATTTTCAAAGCGATTATGCAGTCGGTTTGTGCCCGATTTTGACGACAAAATTGACGACGCTTTGGTTGACAAAGAGTGAATTTATTGGATTTCTTGGTACTGCTTAAAATGGCGAAAAAGTCAGTAAAATAGGCACTTTTTCAGGTTTTCTCGGTGGTTTTATCTGTCCCATTTGATGGACTCATAACCCGGAGGTCGGAGGTTCAAGCCCCCCGCAACCATAAAAAGCCCTAAGTTTAGGGCTTTTTGTTGCTCTTTTATGCCGCCAGCGGGGGGCAAAAATGGCAATGAGTGCAAATTTACTGCATTTTTATTGCATTGTGATTTGATTTGCCATGCTTTGGCCACTGAGGTGCTCATTCAGCTTGCCGATGGAGCCCGCCTTCTTGCGCTGGCTCAGGTGGGTATATATCTTCAAAGTCATTTCAACGCCGGTTTGCCGTTCTCATTCTTTGTCCGCACCTTATCTCGACCGCCCGCGCAGATGTTCAGGTAATGCATGCCCCCAGACGCAGACTTTCTTCCGTTTGCCACGCGCGATTGCGTTTCAAAAGCTGGATCGTCTATGTCGGCAACGTAATCCACGCACCGAAGCTCCTTGCCCTTATGTGAATGTATTGTTTAGAATATCCAGCGTTCCTGCGCCGGCTTTCCTGTTTTCCGCTGCATGCGCCGTCAGTTGCCTCGGGCCGGGTCCAGGGCGTAGAGCAGGGCGTTGACGATGCAGGCCGCCACGTTGCTGCCCCCCTTGCGGCCCCGGGCCACGATGTGGGGCACGTCCGTTTCCATGATGAGCTCCTTGCTGGCCACCACGTTCACGAAGCCCACGGGCACGCCGATGATGAGCCGGGGGCGATACCCGCCATCGATGAGCTCCCGCAGGCGGATGAGGGCCGTGGGCGCGTTGCCGATGGCGAAGATCACGTTCTCCCCCAGGGCGGCGGCCTTATCCATGCTGATTCGGGCCCGGGTGACCCCCTGGGCCTTTGCCTCCGCCGCCACATCCGCATCGGACATGAAGCAAAGGGCCTCGCAGCCAAACTTGGCCAGGGCCCGCTTGTTGATGCCGGAAAGGGCCATCTGGGTGTCGGTGATGACGGTGGCCCCGCCCATAATGGCTTCCTTGGCCAGCTTCACCGCATCCGGGGAAAAGCAGAGGTTGTCCGCGTAGTCGAAGTCCGCGGTGGTGTGAATGACCCGTTTGAGGATGGGCGCCTGCTCCGGGTCGATCGGCCGGTCCCCCAGCTCCTCGGTGATGATGCGAAAGCTCCCCCGTTCGATCTCCATGGGCGGCAGGTTTTGAATCTTCATGCGATCCCCTCCTTCAAAATGCGATAGACAGCGGCCAGGTCCATGTGGTCCCGCAGGGTCTGGGCCAGCAGGTCGTACTGTTGCTGCTTGTGCTCCTCCCCGGAAACCCGGCCCAGCTGCGCAACATCCACGCCCTTTCTTTCGGCCAGGGCCCTGACGATGGCCCCCGCCACAGCGTCGTGATCCAGGATGCCGTGGACATAGGTGCCGTAGACGCTGCCCTGCTGGCAGCCATCCAGGACTTCCGTCCCGGAGAGCTGGTTGATAAAGGAGGTGAGGGGCTGTCCCCCTTCACTCTCCCCCATGTGGATCTCATACCCCTCAAAGGGCTGACCCGACAGGGCGGACAGGGCGCCGCCCACGGCTTGAAAGGCACCGGTGACCCGGGTGCGGGTCTTCTCCCGGGTGAACACGGTTTTCACGGGCAGCAGGCCCATGCCCCGCAAGGTGCCCCCCTGCTCCACGCCGTAAGGGTCGGACAGCTCCTCTCCCAGCATCTGATAGCCTCCGCAGATGCCCAGCACCGGCCCGCCGGCATGGCTGAAGCGGAGCACTTTCCCCTCCAGGCCGCTTTGCCGGAGCCAGAGAAGGTCGGCCATGGTGTTTTTGGTGCCGGGAAGGATGACCAGGTCCGGCTCGCCGAACTCGGCGACTTTGGACACGTATCGGACGGACACCCCCTCCACCGCCTCCAGGGCCCGGAAATCCGTGAAGTTGGAGAGCCGGGGCAGGCGGATGACGGCGATGTCGATGAGGCTTGCCGGGCCGCTGGTGAGCCGCTCGGAAAGGCTGTCCTCGTCGTCGATATCCAGCTTCACATAGGGCACCACCCCCACCACGGGGATGTGGATCAGGTCCTCCAGCTGCCTGAGGCCCGGGGTCAGAATCCGCTCGTCGCCCCTGAACTTGTTGATGATCACGCCCTTGACCATGGCCCGCTCCTCTTCGTCCAGAAGGGCCACGGTGCCGTAGAGCTGGGCGAAGACTCCGCCCCGGTCGATGTCCCCCACCAGGAGCACGGGGGCTTTGGCGGCCCGGGCCATGCCCATGTTCACGAACACGTCGTCGTTCTTCAGGTTGATCTCCGCCGGGCTCCCCGCCCCCTCGATGACGATCACGTCGTTCTGGGCGGAGAGGGCGTCGTATGCCTTCATGACCTGGGGCAGCAGCGAACGCTTGGCGGCGAAATATTCTCGGGCGCTCATCTGCCCCCAAACCTCCCCGTTCACGATGATCTGGGAGCCCATATCGTTGGTGGGCTTGAGGAGGATGGGGTTCATGAGCACCGATGGCTCCACCCCCGCCGCCTCCGCCTGGACCACCTGGGCCCGGCCCATCTCCAACCCCTCCCGGGTGATGAAGGAGTTGAGGGCCATATTCTGGGCCTTGAAGGGGGCCACCTGCAGGCCGTCCTGATGAAACACCCGGCACAGGCCCGCGGCGATGAGGCTCTTGCCGGCGTTGGACATGGTGCCCTGGATCATGATGGGATTTGCCATTTATATCTCCTTTTCGGCGCAGCGCCGCAAGAATCGCTCGATGAGCTTGGGGTTGGAGGGGTAGTAGAGATGGGGGAAGCCCATGAGCAGGTTGCCCCGGCTGTGGCCGCAGTCCCAGCTTCGGCTGCCCGCGGGCTTTTGGGCATGGAGGGCGTCGCCGCCGCTTTCGCTCTCGAAATAGTGGAACTCATGGCCCCGGACGCTCTCCCCGGCGGGCAAAAAGGCCGTGTCCGCCCGGGCGGTCAGGGTGACGTAGCCGAAGCGGCTCAGCTTCTTCGTTCGATAGGCCCGGGCGTCCAGGACCCCGGCCATGGGATAAAAGGCCCCGTCCATGTCCTCCAGCTCCCGATGGAGGTACAGAAAGCCCCCGCACTCGGCCAGGCAGGGCAGGCCCTTTTGGATGGCCCCGGCCATGCTCCGGCGCATGGCCTCGTTTTCGGAGAGGGCCCGGGCGTACAGCTCCGGATAGCCTCCGGGAAGGATAAGCCCCCGAGCGCCCTCCGGCAAAGCCGCGTCATGGAGGGGCGAAAAGAATTTTAGCTCCGCCCCCATGTCACAAAGCAGGTCCAGATTGTCCCGGTAGAGGAAGCAGAAGGCCTCGTCCCGAGCCACGGCGATCTTCACCGGGACAAGCCCGGGCGCGGCGGGCGCAGGCGGGGCGCTAAGATCCGGGGCCTCCCTTGCAAGGGCCATGAGGCCGTCCATATCCACGGTCCTCTCCAGCAGAGCCCCCAGGGCGTCCAGCTTTTGGCCCAAATCCTGTATCTCCCCCGGGGTCACCAGGCCCAGGTGCCGGCTTTCGATCATGAGCTCCGGGGCCTTGGGCACAAAGCCCAGGGGCCGCACGCCCAGCTTCTCCGCCTCCGGCTTCAGGGCGGCGTAGACCCCCTCGCTCATGCGGTTGAAGATCACGCCCCGGATGCCGCTGTCGGGGCGGAACCGGAGGAACCCGGAGAGGGTGGCCAGGGCGGAAAGGCTCTGGCCCCGGCTGTCCACCACCAGCACCACGGGGGCCTGCAGGGCCCGGGCCACGGCGTAAGTGGACGCCCGGTCGGTGGCGGCGGCAAGGCCGTCGTAGTACCCCATGACGCCCTCGATGAGGCTCACCTGTGCCCCCGCGGCATGGCGGACAAAGAGGCGCCTGAGCTGATCCTCCCCGCTAAAGAACAGGTCCAAGGTGCCCGAGGGCACGCCGATGACGGTTTCATGGAAGAGGGGGTCGATGTAGTCCGGCCCGCACTTGAAGGACCGAAGGGCCAGACCCCGGTTTTTGAGGGCCCGCAGGAGGCCGCAGACCAGGGTGGTTTTGCCGCTGCCGGAGCTGGGGGCGGCGAACAGGAGCCGGGGGCTACGCATGATCGTTCCCTCCCCGGCAGGAGAGGATGTACACCGGATTTTGGGCGGTCATCAGATGGTATCCCCCCACCTGCCGGCCCCGGGACACGGACAGCTCCACGATCTCCACATCCCGAACGGGCAGGGTCTTCAGGGCGGTCACGGCCAGGGCGAAGGTCTCCGCCGTTACCGTGTTCAGCACGATCCGCGCCTCGGGGTTCCTGCGTAAGGCCAGCTCCAGAATTTCCTGCAGCTCGCCCCCGCTGCCGCCGATGAACACATGGGTGGGGGCGGGCAAGTCCACCAGAGCCGCCGGGGCTGACCCCTCCACCACGGTCACGTTGGTGACGCCCAGATGGCGCTTGTTCTCTTCAATAAGGGCGCAGGCCTCCTTCTTGCGCTCGATGGCAAACACATGGCCGTCCTCCGCCGCCTCCGCTATCTCCAAAGAAACGGAGCCGGTGCCGGCCCCCACGTCCCAGCAGAGGGCATCCTTCGGCAGGCGGAGCTTGGAGAGGGTGACGGCGCGGACCTCGGATTTGGTCATGGGCACCTCGGTCCGCAAAAAGTCCCCGTCGGGCCGGCCGGGGGTAGCCGCGGCCTTTGCCGCCTTTGGGTTCTCCACCAGAATCAGCGCTAAGGGGGCGAAGGTCTCCCCCTGAAGGGCGCCGGCCGTGCCCCGGACAAGGCGCTCCTCCGGGTAGGAGAGGTTTTCGCCCACGGTTACTATAAGGTCCCCCAGGCCGTTTTCATGTAGGGCCGAAAGGACCTCCGCCACGCCCCCGTCCCCGCCCACCAGCAGGATGGTCTTGGGCGCTTTGCGGATCTTGGTCACATAGTTGCAGGGCCGGCCATGGGCGGAGAGGAGCAGGGCGTCGTCCCAGCTGGTGCCCGCCTTGGCGGCAAAATAGGCGATGGAGGAGATGCCGGGGAACACCCGGGGCTCCAGATCCTGAATGAGGGGCAGAAGGCCCTTGGCGCCGCTATAGAAACCCGTGTCCCCGGACATGGCCACCACAATGCGCCGACAGGCCGCTTCCCGGAGAATTCTTTCGATGTCCCGGGGGGCCACGGCGTTTTGGGTGGGTTTTTTGAAGCGGGCGAGGGCCTCCGTCACCCGCTTGGCGCCGACGATCAGCTCCGCCTCCCGGCAGGCCTTTTCCGCCCCCAGGGTCAGGGTGTCGGGGCTTCCCATGCCCACGCCCAAAATGGTCACATCTTTACGCTTTTCCCTGGCCCAGCCGAAACGGTCCGCCAGCAGCGCCAGGCACTGGGCTACGCCGATCCCCGCTTCCTCCGCCGGGCGGCGGATGACGATGGGGGTGACGCCGCAGGCCCGGGCGGCCTCTATCTTCTCGGCAAAGCCCCCGGCGGCCCCGGTGTCCTTGGTGACCAGATAGCGGATGTGCAGCATCCGCAGCATGGCTTCGTTGATCTCCTGGGTGAAGGGCCCCTGCATGCAGATGAGGCGGCTCCCGGAAAAGCCCAGCTCATCGGCCTGCTCCAACGAGGCGCGCAGGGGCAGCACCCGGGCGTAGAGCCGGGTTTGCCAATCCGGCACGGCGGTGTAGGCGGAAAGCTCCTTGCTGCCCACGGTGAGCAGCACGTTTCCCTCCGTGCCGTTCAGATACGCCACGGCCCCCTTTGTGTCGTCCACGAACACACAGGCGGACAGGTCCCCATGGTCCGCCTGCCGCAGGATGCGCACATACTCCGCCCCGGTCCGGTCGCAGGCGGCCTGCAACGCTTTTGTCACCTCCGTGGCATAGGGATGGGTGGCGTCCAGGACCAGCGCCGGCCCGGTGGACCGGATGAGGGCCTCCATGGCGGCCTGGTCCTTTCGCCCGGCGAGCACACGCACGTTCTCCCCAGGCTCGATGAGGGCCTCCCCATACTCCGTGGCCACGCAGACGGTCAACTCGATATCCTTTCCCCGGCACCCCTGGGCGATGAGCCGCCCCTCGGTGGTGCCCGCAAAAAGCAGCGCCTTATTCATGGTCGTACCCCCGGGGGGTCACCATTTTGCCCCCCACTATCCTGGTTTGGGAGTTGCCGATGAAGACGGTGGAGAACATGTCCACCTGGGTGTCCCGCAGGGTCTTCAGGGTGAGGACCCGGGTGTTCTCCCCCTCCCGGCCGATGTTTTGGGCGATGCCGCAGACGGTGTCCGGGGACGCGCTCTCCATCAGGATATCGCAGGCCCGGGCAAGATAGTCCTTCCGCTTATGGCTGGCGGGGTTGTAGAGGCAGATGACGAAATCCGCCTGCGCCGCCGCCCGCAGCCGCTTTTCGATGACGGACCAGGGGGTCATGAGGTCGCTCAGGCTGATGACGGCAAAGTCGTGCATGAGGGGCGCGCCTAAGATGGCGGCGCCGCTGAGGACGGCGGAGACCCCGGGCACGGTTTGCACCGTGACGCCGGGATACCTTTCCGCCAGCTCCTGCGCAAGGCCGCTCATGCCATAGACCCCCGGGTCGCCGGAGCAGACCATGGCCACGGTCTTTCCCTTGGCCGCCTCAGCAAGGGCCAGCTCCACCCGCTCCACCTCCCGGCGCATGGGGGTGGTCAGCACCGGCTTGCCGGGGAAATACCCCTTCACCAGGTCCACATAGACCGTGTAGCCCACGATCACGTCGCTTTCTTCCAGGGCGCGAACGGCTTCCTCCGTCATGCCCGCCCGCTTTCCGGGGCCGATGCCCACCACGTACAGCTTGCTCAAAACCGAATCCCCTCCTCCTTCTTCGCCAGGGCGAAGGTCATGCCGTTTTCGGCGATCTTGCGCACCGCCAGCTTTCCGCCGGCGGCCAGCACCGCCGCCCGCTCCGCCACCGAATCCACCCCGGTCACCCCTTTCACGAAGGCCGAGGGGGTGAACTCACCTTCAGCCCTCTGCAGCGCCTCGGCGGAATAGGTGACAAAGGGCAGATTATATTCTTTCGCCAGGGCAACGAGCCCCGGCTCATCCTTCTTGATGTCGATGCTCCCCAGGGCTAAGAGCTCATGGGGGCTCACGCCCGCGGCCGTGAGCTGCCGCGCAAAGAATGAAGATAGCTCCCCGGCGTCCTTGCCCCGGCGGCAGCCCAGGCCCGCGGCATAGCGACGGGGCGTGAGGCGCAACGTTCGAGGAAAGGGCGATTCCGCCCTGGCGGAAACATGGATGCCCAGGTCTGCCGGGCCGCGTGTCAGCTCCGGGGGCAGGTCCCCTTTCACGGGCAGGTCGGACAGAAAGCCCACCTTTTCCCCCTGGAGCAGGGCGGCGGACACGGCCTTGGCCAGGGCCATATCCTCGATAAACAGGTCGTTCGCCTTGGCGAACAGGTCCACGGCAAAGAGGCCGTTCACATCCGTGGCCGTGGTCAACACCGCCGTGGCCCCCAGCTTCTTCGCTAGGTCAACCGCCAGCTCGTTGGCCCCGCCCAGGTGGCCGGAAAGGAGCGGGATGACGAACTGCCCTCTCTCGTCCAGGACCAGCACCGCCGGGTCGGTCCGCTTGTCCTTCACATGGGGGGCGATGGCCCGGACGGCGATACCCGCGGCGCAGCAGAAGATGAGGCCCTCCGCCTGACAAAAGGCTTCCCGGGCCCAGTCCGGGGCGCTGAGGGTCAGGGGCTCGTCCGAGGCCTCGCAAAATTTGGGCAGGGCGAAGGTCCGGCAAAAATGCCCCTCCGCCTGCAGAACAGCCGCCGCCCGGGCCCCTAAGGCCCGGCCCCGGCGGGTGTAGGATAGGATCCAAAGGGTCATGGCTTCACTCCTTGGCGGGCCGGTATTCCGTGGAAAAAGTGGGGTCGTAGAGCTTGGAGCGGGCGTAGCCGGACTGCTTCACCGCCTCCCCCACGATGATGAGGGCGGTCTTGCTGATGCCGTTCTCCCGGGCGCACCGGGCCAGGGTGGAGACGGTGCAAAGGACCGTCTTCTCCTCGGGCCAGGAGGCCTTATAGACGATGGCCGCGGGCGTGTCCGGACCATAGCCCCCGGCCAGGAGCTCCTGCTGGGTTTGCTCCGTGAGGCCCGCGCTCAAAAACAAAACCATGGTGGCCCCGTGGGCGGCAAAGGAGCGGACGCTCTCCTGGGGCCGCACCGCCGTGCGCCCCGCCATGCGGGTGATGATGACGCTCTGGGAGATGTCCGGCAGGGTATACTCCATCTTCAGCGCCGCCGCCGCCCCGGAAAAGGCGCTGACCCCGGGGCAGTAATCGTAGTCGATGCCCGCCTTGTCCAGCTCGTCCATCTGCTCCCGGATGGCGCCGTAGAGGCAGGGGTCCCCGGTGTGGAGCCGCACGGTAGAAAGGCCCGCCGCCTCCGCTTCAGTCATAACACAGAGCACCTCCTCCAAGGTCATATGGGCGCTGTTGTAGGCCCGGCAGGCTTCCTTTTTGTACGCCAGCAGGGCCGGGTTCACCAGGGACCCGGCGTAGATGATCACATCCGCCTCCTCCAGCAGCCTCTTTCCCCGCACCGTGATCAAATCCGCCGCGCCGCAGCCGGCTCCCACAAAATGGATCATAGTTCCTTCTCCTTTGCGATGATGAGTGTAAAATAGCCAGGGTCCTCCGGGATCTGCTTCGGGGCACGGAAGAGCCGCTGACCCTCCATACCCACCTTTTCCGCGGCGAAAACCGGGCCGTCGCTTTGCAGGATGGCCTCCTTCAGATTCGGCACGCCGCCCTTCATGAACACCTTGGTGCCGGGATAGGCCAGGGCGTCTGAGGCGGAAGGCCCGCCGGGAATGAGGTGCAGCTCCTCCCCATCCAGGCACAATGGCTCGCCCAGGGCCGCGGCGCCGGCGCAGAAGGAGGGCACCCCGGGAACGATCTGGGCTTCATATCCGGCCGACAGGACCCGGGCGTGCAAATACCCATAGGTGGAGTAGATCGTGGGGTCCCCCAGGGTGAGGAAGGCCACATCCTGCCCCGCTTGCAGGGCGCGCACCAAAGCCTCCGCGGCCAGGGCGTACGCCCGCTCCCGGGCGGCTGTATCCCGTGTCATGGGCATATCCAGGGCCAATATGGGCTTCTCCGCCGCCTCCGGCACCGCCTGCAAGGCGATCTGCAGGGCCAGGCAGCGGCTCGCCTCCTTCTGGGGAATGGCGATCAGCTGGCATTTTTTCAGCAGCCGAACCGCCTTCACGGTCATAAGCTCCGGGTCTCCCGGGCCTACGCCCAGGCCGTATAGCCTGCCTTTTTCCATCACGCTTCCCCCCTGGATACCCATTCCTTGGCTGGGCCCGTGGCGCACAGGGGTCCAACTCCATCGGAGAACACCAGCACGCCCACGGTCAGAGCGCCCTTCACCCGGGCGGACACGTACAGGTCGATCCGCTCCCCCAGGGCCTCCATGGCATCCTCCAGCAGACCCTTCTCCCGAAGGATGCGCAGCATTTCATCCGTGGTGACGCAGGCAAGGATGGCCCGGGCCGTGTCGCCGTCGGCGCCGGCCCGTAGGGCGCAGGCGGCCATGAGTTCGCCCCGGCCGTCCCCCTCCCGGGAGTGGGTGTTCATGATGCCGCCGGAGAGCTTGACGAGCTTGCCGATATGCCCCGCCAGCAGCACCTCTTTGAACCCCGCCTCCGCCGCCAGGTCCAGGGCCTTGCCGATATAGTTGGAGCACTTGACGATCCGCTCCTCCGAAAGGCCGAAGGCGGTTTTCAGAAAATCCGTGCCGTAGTTGCCCGGGGCCAGGATGAGCCGCCGGTCCCCCAGGGCCTTGCGCTGGCGGATCTCCAGGCGGATGCTCTCAAGGAGGGCCTCCTCGCTCATGGGCTCCACGATGCCGCTGGTGCCCAATATGGAGATGCCCCCCAGGATGCCCAGGCGGGGATTGAAGGTTTTTTGGGCCAGGGCCGCCCCCTCCGGGACCGAGACGATCACCAGCAGCCCCGGCACCGCTTCCGTCTCCTCCAGGGCTTCCTTCACGGCCGCCTCGATCATGGCCCGGGGGCCGGGGTTGATGGCCGCCGCCCCCACGGGGACCTTTAGGCCCGGCTTGGTCACCCGGCCCACGCCCGCACCCCCGTCGATGCGGATGCCGGGCTCCGGGCACAGGGAGACCTCCGCCGCGA
This sequence comes from uncultured Eubacteriales bacterium, assembly GCA_902765005.1. Lineage (GTDB taxonomy): Bacteria > Bacillota > Clostridia > Christensenellales > CAG-138 > RUG472. The sequence continues at coordinate 39,880 of CACWYB010000001.1, forward strand.
TGAGGGCGCCGTCGGTCACGTCCGGGTCGTCCCCGCTGAACTTGCGCACGGCGCAGCGGGCCGCTCCCTCCCGCCGGGAGGATTCCTCCACGGGCAGCGTAAGGCCGATGCCCTTGGGGGTCATGATGTTCACCGTTTCCGGCGCCCGGCCCGTAAGGAGCAGCAGGGTGGCCGCCTTGGCCGCCGCCGCCGCGCAGGTGCCGGTGGTGTAGCCGTAGCGGAGCTTCTTGCCGTCCACCAGGGCGTAATAGGATTCTATGCCCGTTTCAAACACGGAGCACCTCCCCCATGGCCTTCAAGAGCGCCTCGTTTTCCGGCCGGGTCCGAACGGCGATCCGATAGTCCCCGGAGGCAAGGCCACGATAGTTTTCACAGTTTCTGATCAATATCCCTCTCTCTTTCAGGCCTTCATATAGCCCTGGCGTCCCGGAGAAAAAGAGATAGTTGGCGTCGCCGGAGAGGGCCCGAAGCCCCAGGGCATTCAAACCCTTCAGAAGAAAAGGCTTCTCCGACCGGATGAGATTCCGGGCCTTTTGGGGCCAGTCGGGGCAGCCCAGAGCCGCCAGGCCCGCCGTCTGGGCCGGGGTGGACACGTTCCAGGGCTGAATGAGGCGGCTCATGTCCGCCAGCATCTGCCGGTTCCTGCATATCCCATAGCCCAGCCGCAAGCCCGCCATGCCGTAGGCCTTGGTGAAGGCCCGCAGGAGGAACACCCTGTCCCCCGGTTTCAACTGCTCCGCCAGGGAGAAGGCTTTTCCCTTGTCGGTCAATTCAAAAAAGCATTCATCCAAAAACAGCCAGGCACCGGTCTTCCGGCACCGATCCAGAATGGAAAGGAGCAGCCCCTTCTCCACCGATCTGCCCGTGGGGTTGTTGGGAGAGCAGAGCAGCAGAAGGTCCGTGTCCGGGGTGATGGCTTCCAAAATGGCGTCCGTCAGGGCAAAACCGTTTTCCCTGCAGAGGGGGTAAACTGTGGGTTCGCAGCCCGCCGCCCGGAGCGCCCCCTCGTACTCGGAGAAAGAGGGCACGGGCAGCAGGGCCTTCCTGGGTTTCAGCGCAGCCGCAAACTGATAGATCAACTCCGCCGCCCCGTTGCCGCAAAGGACGCTGTCCCTCTCCACCCCAAGACGGGCCGCCAGCTGCGCACGCAGGGGGCCGCAGTAGGGGTCCGGATAGGGGGTCAGGGCTTCCGCCGCCGCTCGGACCGCCGCCTTCACCGCCTCCGGCGCGCCGAAAGGGTTTACATTGGCGGAAAAATCCAGCTTCACCCGCTGGGAATAGATGTCGCCCCCATGGACATAGCCGGTGTTCAGGATCATAGCCGCAGCCCTCCCAGCAGGAAAAGAGCGTAGAGAGCCAGGGCCAGGGCCGTGGCGCCGTACATAAGGCGGCAGGCCCGGTCCACATCCGCCCGCTCGATGGGTCGGCGAGCGTCGCCGATGGTGGGCTTTTCATAGAGCTTGCCGAAGTAGCTGGCGCTGCCCCCCAGCTGCACCCCCAGGGCCCCGGCGCAGGCGGACTCGGTCTGGGCGGAGTTGGGGCTGGCGTGGTTGCGCCGGTCACGCCGCCATATGCGCCAGGCGCCTTTGCCGTCAAGGCCCAGCAGGCAGGCGGCGCCCACCATGCACAGACCCGACAGCCGGGCGGGGATATAGTTCACCGCGTCGTCCAGCCGGGCGGCGAAGCGGCCGAAATGCAGGTATCTGTCGTTCTTATAGCCCACCATGGAGTCCATGGTGTTCACGGATTTATAGAAGAGCCCGCCCACGGCGCCCAGAAGGGCCATCCAGAAGAGGGGGGCAACGACCCCGTCGGAGGTGTTCTCCGCCACGGTCTCCACGGCGGCCTTGATTACCTGCTGTTCCGTCAGGCGCTCCGTGTCCCGGCCCACCAGCATGCCCACCTGCCGCCGGCCGGCCGAAAGGCCCTCCTTCTCCAGGGCGGCGGTGACCTTCTTCGCCTCCGTCATCAAACACCTGGCGGCGAAGCACTGCCAGCAGAAAAAGGCGCTCGCGGCAAAGTAGACCCAGGGGTGGACCCGCCAGCAGAGAAACAGGATCAGAAAGCCCGCCCCGGCGCTGATGCCGCTCACCAGCAAGGCCATGATGGCCCCTGCGGTTCGCTCCCCTTCCGGCGTCCGCGGAAACCGGGCGCGCAGCTTTTTCTCCAGGAAGGAGATGAGCTTGCCCATGAGTGCCACGGGGTGGAAGCGGCCGAGAGGGTCCCCCAGCAGGCAGTCGAGAAGGAAGCCGGCGAAGACGGACAGGGCGGTGAACGTATACAGGCTCATAGCTCCTCCCTCCCCAGCCGGTCGAGCTCGGCTTTTTTCATTCGTTTCCCCCGTGCCTCCGCCTCCTCCGCCAGCAGGCGGTTTTTCTCGTTTTCGGGGCCAAAGGCGTCCAAACAGCAGTATGTGCCTCGGCAGCTTTCCATCAGCGCCCGGGCCTGGGCCAGGGCTTTTTCATCTATCCCCCGGAAGGCGGGCACGGACACCACCCGGGCCGCCAGGGACCGGGCCACGAAGAAGTCCACGTCGTTTTCCGCCAGGATGCCCGCGGCGAAGGGGATCCCCCGCCGCTGGAGCAGCCGGAAGACGGGGATGCCGCTGCCGCCCCCGGCGATGACGAACACCCGGGGCGCGCCGGGGGCCCGGGCCATCTCCAGGGAGCCGAAGAGGGCGTTGTAGCTGCCCTTCTCCATGCCGTAGAGGGACTCGATATATTCGTCGGTGAAGATCTCCTCCGGGGCGCCGCAGCGATCCACTCGGTTCTGGGCCACACACACCACCCGGTCGGAGATCTTCTGGGCCAGATCCAGCTCATGGAGGGACATGACCACGGCCACATCCTTCTCCCGGACCAGCTTTTTCAATATCTCCAGCAGCTCCAGCTTGTGCTTCACGTCCAGGAAGGAGGTGGGCTCGTCCAGCACGATGACCTCCGGCTCCTGGCACACCGCCCTGGCCAGGAGTAGCCGCTGCCGCTGGCCGTCGCTGAGCTGGGCAAAGGGGCGGTCGGAAAACGATTCCCCGTGAACCAGGGCGATGGCCTCCCGCACCTTGACCCGATCCCGGTCGGAGAGGATGCCCAGGCGGCCCGTGTAGGGGTAGCGGCCCGTGGCCACCACGTCAAAGCCGGTCATGAGCTCCGCCCGGAGCCGCTCAGTCATGACGATGGCCATCTTCTTGGCGATGTCTCCCTCCCGTAGCCCCGCCATGGGGCGGCCGTCCAGGACCACCACGCCGGCCAACAGCCTGAGCTGGCGGATCATGCTCTTTAATATGGTGGATTTGCCGGAGCCGTTGGGGCCGATGAGGGTCAGGATCTCCCCCCGGCTCACGCCGATCTCGATGTTTTGGATGAGGGGCACGCCGCCGTAGCCCACGTCCATATGCTCTGTGTGGAGATAATAGGTTTTCATGGGCCCTCCTTACAGATTTTCCTTCTGCCGCCGGAGCATGACCAGGATCACCACCGGGGCGCCGAAGACGGCGGTGACGGAGCTGATGGAGAGCTCCGTGGGCGCAAAGGCGGTTCGGGCGATGAGGTCGCAGAGCAGACAGAACACCGCCCCGCCCAGGAAACAGGCGGGGATCATGATAAGGGGCTTGGCGGTTTTGAACAGGCTCCGGATGAGATGGGGCACCGCCACCCCCACGAAGGAGATGGGCCCGGCAAAGGCCGTCACCGAGGCGGACAGCACGCTGGAAAGCAGGATGAGGGCCGCCCGGAAGGCCTTGATGTTCACGCCCATGTTCTGGGCGTAGACCTCCCCCAGCTGATAGGCGCCGATGGGCTTGCTAAGGAGGAACGCCGCCAGCAGCACCGGCAGGATCACCGCCCCCAGGACGGCCACGTTTCCCCAGGAGATGCCGGAAAAGCTGCCCAAGGACCAGTGGTGCAGGTTGATGATGTTGGCGTCGTCGGCGAAGGTGATGACAAAATCCGTCACGGCGGAGCAGATATAGCCGATCATGACCCCGCAGATGATGAGCAGGGACATGCGCCTGACCTTGGCGGAGACCGCCAGCACGAAGCCCATGGAGAGCATGGCCCCGCAGAAGGAGGCGGCGATGAGGGCCAGGGAGCCCAGGGCCACGCCCCGGGAGAGGAAGGCGATGAGGGTCAAGGACAGCACCAGCTTGGCCCCGGAGGAGATGCCCAGGATGAAGGGGCCGGCGATGGGGTTGGCGAAAAAGGTTTGCAGCAAAAAGCCGGACAGGGCCAAAGCCCCGCCCAGCAGCGCCGCCGCCAGGATGCGGGGCAGGCGGATGTTGCGGACGATCACCGCGTTCTCCCCGCCCCCGCCCAGCAGGATGGAGACGATCTCTCCGGGGGTCACATGGACGCTCCCGGCGTTGATATTCCACACGATCAGCAGCAGCAAAGCCAATATGAGGATGGAAAACCCGGCCCACAGCCGCAGCCGCGCCCCTTTTGCCATGGTCAGTTGCCTCCCGCGGAAAGTGTATGCAGATAGGTGAGCTGCGCCGGCGCGTTTTCGTCCGTCAGCAGCCGGTTCATGTCCAGGATGAGCTTGCCCAGGCCCATGGGCGCCTGGAACAGGTTCTTGCCCGTGCACCACACGTCGCCGGTTTGCACGGCTTTGAAATCCTTCAGCAGCTCGCTCTTTTGCAGCAGATCCTCCAGGGAAAACAGCTCCCCGTCGATGGTGCTGTTGTAGATGAGCACGTCCGCGTCCTTGGCCCCGTCATAGAAGGATTCCATGGTCATGTTCACCGTGGACAGGGCGCCGGTGCCCGGCAGGTCGGGGAACACATAGGTGCCGCCGGCCAGTTCGATCATCCGGGGCACATAGTCGTCGCTCCGGCGGACGATCACCGTACCGGTGGCGCTGATGTAGAAGAAGGCCACGGTTTTGCCTGTCTTGGGCTGATCGAGAAGGGGCGAAAGGGCCTCCATCTCCCGATCAAAGATGGCCTCCGCCTCCGGAAGCCGACCCAACAGCGCCCCGTAAAACTTGATCCACTCCATGCGGCCCAGCGGGTCCTGCTCGTAGCTGGAGCGCTCCACCAGCACGGGGACGCCCAGCTTTTCAAGCTGCTCCTTCACCTCCGGGGTATGGTAGATCATGGTGGACTCGATGGCAAGGTCGCACTTTTCGGCGTAGATCAGCTCATAATCCGGGGCGCTATACTTGCCCGCAAAGACCATGTCCCCCGCCGCCATGGCGGCCTTGGCCTCGTCGATATACCAGCCCTTTTCCTCCGTGCCGGAGAGGCGGATGGCGTCGATGCCGTTCAGCGCCCGGAAGAAATCCATGGCGGAGGTGGCGGCCAGGTAGATCCTATCCAAGGGACCCTGCAGAACCGTTACATCCTCCCCAAGGCCCGTTGGCACGCCCCGGCCTTCGGGAACGAGCAGAAAGGCGCCGCTGGTGGGGATGGTAAGCAGGGTATAGCCCTCCGCATATTCCGTGAGGGAAAACTGCTCCGCATGGGCAAGGGGCACCTGACGGACCACGGCAAGGCTGCTCCACGCCGGGCCCTCCGGGGCGACGGATTCGCTCCCATGGCCGCAGCCAAAGAGGGTCATCAGGACCAGGGCCGCCAGCAGCAGGCAGATTCGCTTGTTCGCCGGGCCGTTCATGCTTTGTCCGCCTGCAGGGTGCTCAGATCAAAGGTGATGGTGTACTCGATCTCATGGGGCGTGCTCATAGCCACCGTGTCCGCCACCACAAGGAAGGGTTCCTCCAGGGAAGCTACGGGCACGGTATACACGGAGTGGCCCTCCTCGATCACGGCGTCATAGCGGACGCCGTCCACCAGCATATAGTCGTAATTGGCGCTGCTCCAGACGATGGTGACCAGCATCTGCCCGTCCTGCACCGTCAGCGGCAGGGGGGATTGGATCTTCGCCTTGCCCGTGCCGCCGGTGAGGGTGATCTCGATGCGATAAGCGCCGTCAGCCAAAGCCACAGGCTCCGCCGTGGCCGGAGCGGCCGTGGCCGCCGGCGCTTTTGTGGCCGGAGCGGCCGTGGCCGCCGGGGCAGCTAAGCTCTGCGCCGCCGGGGCTTTTTTGCAGCCCAGGGGCAGGATCAGCAGCAGAACAGCGAGGCATATGCACAGGGATTTCTTTCTCATGGGGCGGGTCCTTTCCGATAAAAAACTTGTCTCTTGAATACAGCTTTGCGGCACGGCAGCCAAAAGGCCGCCGCGCCGCTTTGGGAAACACAGAGCGTATCTCTGAGGTGTTCGCTTACGCCTCGGGCACGGGGTCGGTGACCATGACCTTATGATCCTTCCATTTCCCGCTTTTGCCCAGGATGGCCAGATCGAATTCCTCGTCCAGGGCGGCCACGGGCACGTCGAAGCCGTAGACCTCTTCCGTGGTGCCGTCGTCATACTTCACCGTATCGACGGTGGGCTGCAGGATGTCCGCGCCATCCTTCTGGGCATCCTCCTTGAGGCCCAGGAACAGGTTGGTGATGTTCTTGGACACCAGACTGATGTGGATGGTCATCTGCCCGTCCTTCACGGTCAGGATGCCCTGGCCCTTATGAGCCTCGTTCACATGGAACATGCTGCTGTCGGTCTTGAAGGTGGCCTTATAGACGCCGTCCGCCAAAGCTGCGGCGGGGGCGGCGGCGGCTTCCGCCTTCAGGCCCTTCTCGTCCATGGCGGCCTGGGCGTGGGCCACATAGATGGCCTGGATCTCAGGAATCCGTCCAAGGCCTTCGATCTGGCAATCGATCTTCTCAAAGAAGCCGGCGGCGGTGAACTGGCTCACCCAGGACTCGGGGTCCTCAGCATCGGCCATATCGTTGTTGGCGTGGTCGCCGGCAACGACCATCAAGGGGCGCAGGATGACCTTGGTGTAGCCCGCCTCGTGGACGGCCTTGATGATGTTCTCGCAGGCGGTCTCCTCGGGCTCGCCCTCCACGGTGCCGATGAACACGTTCTTGTAACCCAGCTCGTTCATCATGGTCTGCATCTGGGAATAGGTCACCTTGGCAAGGTGGGCCGTGCCGTGGCCCATGAGCACCAGGGCGGTGCCGTCCTGCTGGGCGGCTTCCAGGGACTCAAAGCCCGCCACCTTCACGGCTTCGGCCACCACGGCCTTGGCCACGGTCTCCTTGTCGGCATTGACCTGGGTAGCGTCCGCGCCGACCTGGCCCAGCAGGGGCTCGGAAATGACGATATTCATCTTGTCGGCATAGGCCTTGGTGGCCTCCACCAGCTCGTCGTACTCGGCGCCGTGCATGAGGTGGGTGGGCTGGATGAGCAGGTTCTTCACGCCGTTCAAAACGGCACGATCCAGGGCCTGGGTCATGTTGTCGATGAACTCGCCGTCCCGGGCCTGGACGTGGTTGATGATGATCTGAGCGGTGAAGGCGCGGCGGACGGCCCAGCCGGGGAAGGCTTCCTCCAGGGCCTTTTCGATGCCGCCGATGTCCTCGGCCCGGCTGCCGTTGAAGGAGGTGCCGAAGCTCACCACCAACAGCTCATTTTCGCCGATGCCGTTCAGGTTCCGGGGGTTGTCCAGCTTGGCGTCGCCGGTGTCGCGGCCAAAGTAGTCGGGATCGGCTTCCTCGCCTTCCACCAGCTCCTTCTGCTCGTCGGTGAGGGCGTCCCAGGCGGCCTTGGCGGCGGCGCACTGGGCGTCGGTGTCATCCGTCCGCTCCTGGACATAGATGGCGTCGATGAGGGCGCCTACCCGCTTGCCGGCCGCTTCAGCGGTCTCGTTGGCGGGAGCCATGGCGTAGATGGCGGCCTTGGTGTGGTCCACATACAGCTTCTGGACGGTCTCGATCCGGCCCAGGCCCGCGATCTGGCAATCGATCTTCTCAAAGAAGCCGGAAGCGGTGAACTGGCTCACCCAGGACTCCTCATCCTCGGGATCGGCCATGTCGTTGTTGGCGTGGTCGCCGGCAACGACCATCAAGGGCCGCAGGATGACCTTGGTGTAGCCCGCCTCATGGACGGCCTTGATGATGTTCTCGCAGGCAGTCTCCTCGGGCTCGCCCTCCACGGTGCCGATGAACACGTTCTTGTAGCCCAGCTCGTTCATCATGGTCTGCATCTGGGAATAGGTCACCTTGGCGGCATGGGCCGTGCCATGACCCATGAGCACGATAGCGGCGCCATCCTTCTCGGCGGCATGGAGGCTGGAGAAGCCCGCTTCCTTCACGGCCTCGTCCACCACGGCCAGGGCCACGGTCTGCTTGTCGTTGTTCACCTGGGCGGCGTCCTTGCCCACCTGGCCCAGCAGGGGCTCGGCCACGGTGACGGTTTCAAACTTGTCGGCGTACTTCTCCACAGCCGCCACCAGCTCGTCGTACTCGGCGCCGTGCATCAAATGGGTGGGCTGGATGAGCAGGTTCTTCACGCCGTTGCTGACGGCGCGCTCCAGGGCCTGGTCCATGTTGTCGATGAACTCGCCGTCACGGGCCTGGACATGGTTGATGATGATCTGGGCGGTGAAGGCGCGGCGAACGGCCCAATCGGGGAAGGCCGCTTCCAGGGCGGCCTCGATGCCGCCGATGTCCTCAGCCCGGCTGTCGTTGAAGGACGTGCCGAAGCTCACCACCAACAGCTCATTCTCTCCGATGCTGTCCCCGTTCCGGGGATTGTCCTTGGAGGCGTCGCCGGTGTCGCGGCCAAAGTAGTCGGGATCGGCTTCCTCGCCCTCCACCAGCGCCTTCTGTGCGTCGGTCAGGGCATCCCAGGCGGCCTTGGCGGCGGCGCAGTCGGCGTCGGTGGTCTCGGTCCGCTCCTGGACATAGATGGCGTCGATGAGGGCGGCCACCTTGGCGGCGGCTTCCTTATCGGCCTCGGAGGGCTCGTTGTCCTCCGCATAGGCGGGGGCGGCACCCATCACGCCGACGGCGGCCAGCATGACGAGAGCCAGAAACAGTGCGATCGTTTTTTTCATAGGTTCCTCCTCTTTTCTTTGGAACGCCTGGGCGCTCCCCGATGTATATGTTCACTACATCAGCGAAATTCACGGCACGAAAAAAGCTCTTCACCATTTGGCAAAGAGACTGCGTACAAAAGGCGCCCCGGGCGGGAGCATGGTACACAATCAATCCCTCGTGATTTGGAAATAACTTTCCCGTACCCACAGACGGCAGGTTTCCTGGCTCGCGGCGCTTCATCCGTCGCCTTCCCGGTTTCCCAGTGGCCGCGCCCAAAGGCGCCCGACGGACTTTTCCGCATACAGTGACGAGATCGCACAGGCCTTGCACCTGTTTCCCTTTTACCCCTTGCGCCTCAGAGAGAGCAAGGGCACCGACTGCTGTTATTCAGTTTTTGACATTATATCCCCATCCTTCGATCACTGTCAAGCGGAACGATGCACATTGGCTCGAATACGGGAACGGAAAAAATGCTGTCGCAACCGGCGGATGTATGATATACTGCATTATTGATGCTAAAAAATCAGGAGGAGAAACGCATGATCTACAGGGATTTTCAGGGAATGAAGCTTTCCGCGCTGGGCTTCGGGGCCATGCGCCTGCCGGTGATCGACGGGGATGACGGCCGGATCGACGAGGCCGCCGCCCTGCGTATGGTGGATATTGCCATGGAGAACGGCGTGAACTACTACGACACCGCCTGGGGCTACCACGGGGAGAATTCCGAGCTGGTCATGGGCAAGGCCCTGGGGCGGTATCCCCGGGACAGCTTCTATGTGGCCACCAAGTTCCCCGGCTACGACCCCGCCAACTGGGGCAAGGTGGAGGAGATCTTTGAGAAGCAGCTACAAAAGCTGGGGGTGGATCACTTCGATTTCTACCTGTTCCACAACGTGTGCGAGATGAACATCGACGCCTATCTCGACGACGAAAAGTACGGCATCTACCGCTACCTCATGGAGCAGAAGCGCAACGGCCGCATCCGGCATCTGGGCTTTTCCTGCCACGGGGCCATGCCCGTGCTGGAGCGGTTCTTGGCGGCCTACGGCAAGGACATGGAGTTTTGCCAGCTGCAGCTGAACTATCTGGACTGGACCTTCCAGAACGGCCGGGACAAGGTGGCCCTTCTCAACGAGTGGCACATCCCCGTGTGGGTCATGGAACCCCTGCGGGGCGGAAAGCTGGCCAGCCTTGCCCCCGCCTACGAAGCGGAGCTCCGGGCCCTGCGGCCCGACGAGGAAATCCCGGCCTGGGCCTTCCGGTTCCTGGAGAGCATCCCCTCCGTGACCATGATCCTCTCCGGCATGTCCAACGAGGAGCAGCTCAAAAAGAATCTGAAGACCTTCGAGACGGACCGCCCCTTGCGCGACAAGGAGATGGCCGCCCTGCTGAGCATCGCAGAGCGGATGCTGTCCGTGGGCACGGTCCCCTGCACCGCCTGCCACTACTGCGTGAGCCACTGCCCCCAGGGGCTGGACATCCCCCATCTGCTGGCCCTGTACAACGAGCACGCCTACACCGGCGGCGGATTCATCGCCCCCATGGCCCTGGGCGCGCTGCCGGCGGACAAGCGGCCGGAGGCCTGCCTGGGGTGCCGCAGCTGCGAGCAGGTGTGCCCCCAGCAGATCCGTATTTCCGAAGTGATGGCCGACTTCTCCGAGAAGTTGGGCTGAGCAGAAGAAGCCGGGCCACAGAACGCTTCCCGCAAAAAAGGATCCGCGCGGCGTCGAAACTGCCTTTCGGCGCCGCTTTTTTCCGGGGATAGCGTAAGGATCCCGCTAATCTTTTTTGAACAGCACGCAGGAAGGCTGGACAGGCCGGCGGATTCGTATTAATATGTGTTTTGAAAACCTTACTACCGAATTCTGGAAAGGACGTTACTGAAAATGTTGGTACCCGTTTTGTTGTTCCTGGTGGGCTTTGGGCTGCTGATCAAGGGCGGCGACTGGTTTGTGGACGGCTCCGTGGGCATCGCCCGCCGGTTTCATCTGCCGGAGCTGCTTATCGGCGCCACCATCGTGTCCATCGGCACCACATTGCCCGAGGTGATGGTCTCCAGCCAGGCGGCCCTGGAGGGCAACGCCGGCATCAGCTACGGCAACGCCATCGGCTCCATCATCTGCAACACCAGCCTCATCGCCGCCATCACCATTGCCTTGGCCCCCGGGAAGGTGAACCCCAAGACCTTCTCCCTGCCCACGATCTTCTTCTTCGGCGCCGCCGTCTCCTATGCCCTGGTGGCCTACACCACGGGCCGCTTCCAGCGCTGGATGGGCATCGCCTACCTGTGCGTGTTCGTGATCTACATGATCGTATCCACCCTGCAGATGAAGAAGCACCCGGAGCTGGCGGAGGATGCGGAAGAAGAGGGAGCCGGTGGGAAGGAGAAGACCCTTGCCCAGGAGATCCTGCTACTGGTCATCGGCGCGGCGGCCATCGCCTTGGGCGCCCGGTTCCTGGTGGACAACGGCACCAAGATCGCCGCGGCCCTGGGGGTGCCTGACTCCGTCATCGGCCTGACCATGGTGGCCCTGGGCACCAGTTTGCCGGAGCTCATCACCGCCATCACCAGCCTGATCAAAGGCCATGGCTCCCTGTCGTTGGGCAACGTGATCGGGGCCAACCTCTTTAACATCATCCTGGTCAGCGGCGCGGCCATCACCATCTCGCCCTTTGCCATCCCGGCGGAGAAGACCATCTTCGGCGGCATCAACTCCAGTCTCATCGTGGATATCCCCCTTATGCTGGCGGTGATGGCCATCATGTGCCTGCCCGCCTTCAAGAAGGGCGAGCTCAAGCGCTGGCAGGGCATTCTGCTCCTGTGCATCTACGCGGCCTTCACGGTGTATCAGTTCGTTTCCTGAGGCGACACCCAAACAGCAAAACAGCCCCTTACGGGGTTGTTTTTTTGTTGCGCGGTCACTCGGTCACATAGGAGATGGCGTCGGCGTAGCGGTAGAAATAGGCGTCGCCCAGGGACAGGCCCGAAAGGATCTGCACGTCGGTGCCGTCGGACAGGCCCGTTTTCACCTCCACGGGGGAAAGGAGCTGGTCCGTCTCCGGGTCGTAGGCGGTGTACACCAGGGTCCTGTTCCCCTCCTCCACCAGGGCGGCCAGGGGCACCGTGGGCACCTGCCGGCCCTGGCTGCGGGGGAAGCAAACCGTGCCGTTCATGCCGGGATAGAGATTCGAGGTCCTGGTCAGGGCCAGCGTGACGGAATACTTGGTGTTGCCGCCGCTGTTCTCCCCCTCCGGGTCGATCTTCGTCACGATGGCCGACAGGCTGCCGGCGGGGAGGGCGTCCAGATACAACGCTCCCTCCTGCCCCAAGGACAGCTGCAGCACATCCAGCTCGTCCACGGGCACGGTGATGAGCATCTTCTCCTGGGGAGTGAGGGCGCACAGCTCCTGCCGGGCGATGGTGTAGGCCGGTGTCTTCGAAGCGGACGATCCGCTGCCGCCCCCCGAGGGGATGCGGATGCTGCCCCCCGTTCCGCCCGTGCGGCCGCTGCGGCCGGAGCCGCCGGCGGGCTCGGCGCTCTGCTCCGGGCCGGGGCTGGCGGAAGCTTCCGGCGTCCCCTCCTCCGTGGGCCGGGGCGTGGGCTCAGGCGTGGCGGAAGGGGCGGGGGTGGGCGTGGCGCTGTCGGCCGTGCGCTCCACGATCACCCAAACCAAGCTCCCGTTTTCGTCGAAGGTGAACAGGACCTTGTCCCCCACCAGGATATCCCCGGCGGAGATGGGGTTCCAGCCGCCGCTGAACCGATAGATGGGCGAGGAGCCGGGGATGGTGTAGGTGCCGGTCATGGTGGCGGCAGGCAGGGCCGGCAGGGCGGTGAAGCTCTCCACCATCACAGGGCTTGCTCCCACCTGCAGGGACAGGAGGCCCCCGGCGTTCTCCAGCACCTGGCCCACATAGTGGACATAGTCGGCGGGCTCCGCCTCGGAGGGGTCGGCGGCCAGGGGCCGGGCCGTGAACCCGGCGACCATTTGGGTGAGGGAAACATAGGGGATCGCGTCGGAAAGGCCCGTTATCACCCCGTCGCAGGGAGCGTGGATGTAGCCGGTCTCATAGAGTTCGAAGAGGGTCTGGAGCTCCGCCTCATATTCCCCCCGCTGGCGAAGCAGGGCGGCATATTCCGCCTCGTCCGCCGTGTCCGTAAGGCCGATCAGGGGTGCGCCGGCGTAAACCGCGCTGCCCTCGCCGCGGTAGATCCGGGAAATCGTCCCCAGGTATCCGGTGATGTTCAGGGCCTTGTGGACGAACAGGGGGCCGCTGCCCAAGATGGCGCCGTTTGTCCCTTTCACGGACACGGTCTCGCCGATGGCATAGCCCCGGTCCGCTACCGTCACCGTGGCCACTCCCTCCTCCAGGAAGGTCACCTCTCCCAAAAGCTCGGTGCCGTCGGACAGGGTGACGGTGACCTGGCTGCCCATGAGCAAGCCCTCCGCCGCCGGCACCCGCACCGCCATGCGCCCGTCCAGACTCAGAAGCATGAGGGCGCCGTGTTCGTTCATCCCGTCCATGACCGTTTCCCCGGCCTGGGCGTAGACCGCCTTCACGATCCCCGCCACGGGGGCGGCCAGGGTGGCGTCCGCCTTCATTTCATGGGCCGACTGGAGCTGGCCGTCGATCTGGTCCAGCGCCTCATGAACCGAGGCGATGGCCTGCATGACGGAGGATCTGTCCGCCTGGGCCAAAACCTGCCCGGCGGTGACGAAGTCCCCGTTTCGCACGCAGGCAGCGGACACGCTTACGGAGGCGGGAATGGTGAGGGTCTGGGTCTCCTGTTCCGCCAGGGACCCGGCGGACTGGATGAGGCTGGTCAGATCCTTCGCTTCCACGACGCCGCTGATGAGCCGGGTGTTGGACACGGCCCCGGTCTGCTCAGCCTCCTCCCCGTTCACCGGAAAGAGGAACACCACCAGCGCCAGAGCCCCCAGGAGGAGCAGCGCGGCGGGCCACAGGGGCACCCGGCGGGCCAGGGCGGGCTCCGCCGCCTTGTCCTGCGCCTGCTGCCGAAGCTTTTTGCCTATGGCAACTAGCCGCAGCACGCAGAGGACCAGGCAAAGGAGGGCGCCGATCAGGATATGCAGGCAATAGGGCCGAATCCTGCCCAGGAGAGGCAGCAGCGGCTGGATCTGGGCCGGAACCCAGCCGGGCAAAGTCAAGGAGGCAGTAGCCTCTTCCTCGCTCTCCTCCTGCCGCCTGGCCCGGCGGCGGGGCCCTTCCTCGCCCCCGTCCTCGCCTTCAGAACGCTCCCTGCCCGCGGGCAGGCCGTCGGCTGAGAAGCCGCCCTCCTCGGGCCGGGCCTTGCCCTCGGGCACTGAGAAGGCGGTGGTCTCCTCCGCGACGGAAGCGGGTTCTTCCCAGGGCACAAGGAGAAAGACGGCCAGATCCGCCGCCAGGATCAGGCTGAAAATTGCCAGCAGAACGGAATAAATGAATCTCTTTGCTTTCATAGGCCCTCCTTAGCCGCCGTAGTGCAGGGCGTCGATGGGCGCCATGCGGGCCGCCTTGTTGGCCGGGTACAGGCCAAAGACGATGCCGATGAAGAAGCAGAACACCACCGCCACCAGCACCACCCCGCCGGACATCTGGAAGCTGATGGACAGGCCCGATACCACCGTGGTGATGAGCCGGAGCACCCCCCAGGAGCCCAGAATGCCCAGAGCGCAGCCCAGCATGCAGATGACCACCGCTTCCACCAGAAACTGGGTCAGGATCATGCTCCGGCTGGCGCCGATGGCCTTGCGGATGCCGATCTCCCGGGTGCGCTCCGTGACGGTGACCAGCATGATGTTCATGATGCCGATGCCGCCCACCACCAGGGAGATGGCGGCGATGCCCCCCAGGAGCACGGCCAAAATGGAGGTGACGCTGGTCATGGCGCTCTCCAAGGCGTTCTGGGAGGAGAGGGAGAAGGCGTCCGTGTCCTGATCGAAGCGGGCAGTCAGGATCTCGGTGAGCCGGTCTTTGGCTTCCTCCACGGTGCTCCCCGCCCCGGCGCTCACATAGAAGGAGGTGACCTCGGACGTGACGCTGTCGCTTAGACGGATGAAGGCGGCGTAGGGAATGTAGGCCACCAGGGAGCCGCTGCGAAAGACGCTGGTGAGGGAGGCATCGTCGTCCCGCAGCACCCCCACCACCCGGAAGCGCTGGCCGTTCAGGCGCAGCTCCTCCCCCAGGCAGTCCGCGTAGCCCACCAGCTCCGTGGCGGCGGTCTCATTGATGACGCAGACGAAGGACACGTTTTGTTCGTCCGCCTGCTTCAAAAACCGGCCCACCAGCACGCTGAGCTTCTGGATGTCGGCATAGGGGGCGGTGGTGCCGTAGACGGTCAGGGCCCCGGTGGCGGTGCCGTATTTGGCGGTGACGCTCTGGGTGGCCACGGGGGCCAGGGGGCCGAAGGCGTCCTCCTCCATCCAGGCATTCAGATCCGAGATGGTGACGGGTGCCCCCTTGCTGTCGGACACGCGAACGGTGATCTGGTCGCTGCCCAGCCGGGCGATGGTATCGGTCACGTTTCCCGTGGCGCCGCTGACCAGGCTCACCAGGATGACCAGGGCCATGACGCCGATGATGATGCCCAGCATGGTGAGAAAGGCCCGCATCTTGTTGCCGGAAATGGACTTGACGGCCATGCGGATGGATTGGATCATGGGGCCACCTCCTTCACCCGGCCGTCCAGGATATGGATGCTCCGCTGGGCCTGGCGGGCCACGGAAGGGTCGTGGGTGATGAGCACGATGGTGTTGCCCCCCTGGTGGAGCTCATGGAAGATGTTCATGATGTCCTGGCCCGTGTGAGAATCCAGGTTGCCCGTGGGCTCATCGGCCAGGATCAAGGAGGGGCGGGCGGCGATGGCCCGGGCGATGGCCACCCGCTGCTGCTGGCCCCCGGAGAGCTCCGCAGGCAGATGGTGGATGCGGCCGGTGAGCTGGACCCGCTCCAGGGCCTCCGCCACCCGGCGGCGGCGCTCGGCCTTCTTCACCCGCTGGTAGATGAGGGGCAGCTCCACGTTCTCCGCCGCGGTGAGCTGGGGGATCAGGTTGAAGCTCTGGAACACGAAGCCGATCTTCCGGCTGCGGATCTTGGCCAGCTCGTTTTCCGTATAGTCCTCGATGGGGATGTCGTCCAGCAGGTATGCCCCGCTGTCGGCTGTGTCCAGGCAGCCGATGATGTTCATCAGGGTGGATTTGCCGCTGCCGCTGGGGCCGATGATGCTGACGAACTCCCCGTCCCGCACCTCCAGAGAGGCGTGGTCCAGGGCGTGGACCGGCTCCTCCCCCACCTGATAGGTTTTGCACACGTCACGAAGGAGGATCATGGCTGGCCTCCGTTCCGCCCGCTGCCGGAGGGCCGGTTCCTGTCGGAGCCGGAGGGCCGGCTGCTCCCGCTGCCGCCGTTGCTGCCGGAGGGTCGGCTGCTCCCGGAGAACCCGCCCATGAAAGAGCCGAAGTCGGTGGCCTGCTTCTCGGTGTAATAGACCGTGTCCCCCTCCTGGAGGCCCTCAATGATCTCGATGTAGCCGCCGCCGGTCAGGCCTGTCTTCACCTCCGCCATGCCCTCCAGCTCCCCGGAGGTTTCGTTGCGGCCGGTGTACACATAGGCCGAATCCCGGGTGCGGGTCACCGCGTCCTCCGGCAGCAGCAGGGCGTTGTCCACCCCCTGGATGCGGATGGACACGGTGGCGGACATGCGGGGCAGCATCTTTTCGGTTCGATCCAGCGTCACCTCCACCGCGTAGCCGGTGACGCCGCTAGTACTGGTGCCCGTCTTCTCCATGGCGGTGACCACGCCGGTAAAGGGGTCCTCGCTGATAGAGGAGATGGTCACGGAAGCCGACTGGCCCAGCTCCACGGAAAGGATGTTGGATTCATCGATGGAGGCGGTAACGATCATCTGCTCCTGGGGCCGGATGGTCGCCACCAACCAGTTGTCCGAGGTCTCCCCTTCCTCCGTTTCCGGCTCCGCCGAAATGGTTTCCACCACGCCCGCCGTGCCCGCCCGGAGCACCCCGGCGGTATACAGGCCAATGAGGGCGGAAAGCTCCTCCTCCAGCGCCGCCCGCTCCCCCAGGAGGGCGTCGTAGTTGGCGGTATAGGTCGTGTCGCTAAGGTAAAGCAGCACCCGGTTCTTGGTCACCTGGGTGTTCTCCCCCACGGCCAAGCGGCTGACGGTGCCCGCGTAGCCGGTGATGGGCAAGGGCTGATGGATGTAGAGCGGGCCGGCGCCTAAGACGGTCCCCCCTTCATCCGCCACGGTCGCCGTGTCCCCCAGCAGGGGCTTGTTGTCCGTGATGAGCACGGTGGCAAGCTCCGCCCCCACCGCCCCCACGGCGCCGGGGTACAGGGTATCGTCGGACAGGGTCACCAGCACCGCCTCCCCGGCTGACAGGCTTCCCCGGGGGATGTCCACGGCCATGTGCCCGTCCAGGGACAGGACCAGAAGGGCCCCATGCTCATACATGGCGGAGAGGACCGAGTCCCCCGCCTGGCAGAAGATCCCCTTCACCCGGCCGGTGACCGTGGCCTTCACGGTGGTGCCCACGGCGTCCTTGGCGGCCTGGGCGATGCTCTCGTCCAAGGCTTCCAGCTGGGTCTGCCGCTCGTTCATGGCTGTGAGCACGGAGGTCAAATCCAGATAGGCCAGGACGTCCCCCTCCGCCACCAGATCCCCCTCCGCCGCGCAGAGGGAGCGCAGGGCCACGGACTGGGGCAGAGTCACCTCCGCGCTCTCCTGAGCGGACAGGGTACCGCTGCCGGTGATGGTGGTGCTGATGCTGCCTCGGGTCACGGCGACGGTCTTCACTTCATCGGTGCTCTTCGCCCCGTAGGCCTCCGTCACCCGCTGCCGCAGGAAGCGCACGCCCAGGGCCGCCCCGGCGATGAGGATCGCCAAAAGAAGGAGCACCGTGGAGAGGACCTTGCGCCGTCTGTTTTTCTTTCTTGAATTGGCCATAGCTTCTTCTTTCCCAGTTTTTTCCCACTGTACCCTGCCAGCCTTAAGAAAAGCTTAAAGTCAACGAAAAAAGCCCCCGGCGAGCCGGGAGCTTTTGCGCGTGGAATAGGGGGTTCTTACTCCTTGGAAAGGGTGCCCTTGCCGGAGCGGGTCTTGGAATAGAGGAAGAGGAGGATGGTGCCGATGACGCCCATGGAGACGGCGTTGGAAAGGGCCGCCACCGCGCCCTGGGTGAACACCAGGTTGGCCGGCTCGCCGTAGACCACGATGTCCAGCACCGGGGCCACCACGATCCAGGAGATGGCGTTGGCCAGGATCTGATACAGGTTGAACTTCAGGATGTCCTTGCCGCCGAAGATGCCCTCGTCCACCTTGAGCCTGGGGTAGACCAGACCCACGATGCAGCAGGAGATGCCGGAGGCCACCACCCAGCTCCACCAGGGGGAGCCGTACTGGACGGCGTCGGAGATGGCATGACCGATGAAGGCGATCAGAAAGCCTGCGATGGGGCCGAACAGGGCGGCGAAAAAGGCGCCGATACCGTAGGCCGTCTGGATGTCCGTTTCGGGGATGCCGGTGGGCACCTTGATATACATGAACAGCAGCATGAACAGAGCGGCACCGATGCCAGTGGCGACGATGGTCTTGGTTTTGAACTCAAACAGTTTTTTCATGGAAGCCCTCCTTTTTCAGGTATAGTATATAAAAACCACGCTTTCGGGTTTTTGTCAAGCCTTGGATAGATCCACAATCCAATCGTTCCCGAATCCCATGCCGTACTGATGGGCGAGGGACCCCTGGGTGACGGCCATGGCGATCTTCATGAGCTCGTTGTTGTAGAGCATGGGGGCGCCCTTCTGGGCAAAGCCGAAGCTCTGGTGGAAGAGCACATCCTGCTCAAAGACCAGCTCCTCCCCATGAAAGACCTTGGTGTGGACCATGTCCCCGTAGGCAAAGCCCGCCCGGTTGAAGTCTGCCAGGGGGATGTTGGTCCACAGGTTCCCGAAGTTGGGGTCGTCGATCTCGAAGATGCCCCGCACGTGCCCGGGCTCTACCGCAGGCTCGGGAAGGGGATGGGTGACGATCTGGTTCACCGGGTAGGCAGGGCCTACGCCCTCATAGTCGATGATGCCGGAGGCCAGGCGGGCCGCCGTGTAGCCAAACAGGTCCCGACCGTGGAAGATGGCCACACCCCGAGTGGACTGGAGCCGGTTCACCCGCTCATCGATCTCCCGGACCTCCAGGATACCGAACTCCTTCTTGATGTGGGTCAGGGCCCCGTTGTCCGGAGTGACCACATAGTAGCCGTTGGCGGTCTTTGCCACGCAGGCCCGGCGGGAGGTGCCCACCCCCGGGTCCACCACGGACACGTAGATGGTGCCCTTGGGCCAGAACGGCAGGCTCTGCAGGAGCCGGTAGCTGGCCGACCAGGTGTCATACTGGGGGATCTCGTGGGTCCCGTCGAAGATCTCCAGCTCCCGATCCACGGACTTGACCACCCCATACATGGCGCTGACCGCCCCTTCCTTGTAGGTGAAGTCCGTCTGAAAGACCAGGATCGGCTTATCAAACATTCCCATATAGTTACCTCCTGTTTATGTAGCGAACGGATTATAGTACCGTCCGTGATCGATGAAGAACGCGACGCAGAGGGCCCCCAGGACAATCAGGCCGCAGAGGATCAGGGCCAACACGTCGTTTTTGACCAGGGGCTTGAAGGCGTACCAGGTCCGCTTCTTATGCTTGCCGAAGCCCCGCAGATCCATGGCGTTGCTGATGACCTCCACCCGATCCAAGGAGGAGAAGATCAGCGGCACGAAGATGTTCATGATGTTCTTGAGCCGGGTGCCCAGGCGCTCCTTTTTCGACAGGTCCAGCCCTCTGGCCTGCTGGGCCAAGGCGATGTCGTTGTAGTCCCGGATCATGTCGGGGAAATAGCGCAGGGTCAGGGACACGGCGAAGGCCGCCTTATAGCTCACGCCGATGGAGCTGAGGGACGCGGCGAACTCGCTGGGATTGGTGGTCAGCAGGAACATCATGCCCAGGGGAATCACGGACAGATACTTGAGCACCTTGGTCAGCTGGTAGAGGAGCTGCTCCTGTGTGACGGTATACCGGGCCGTGAGGGAGAAAAGCTCGTGCTTCGATCCGTAGAGCTCCACCCCGTACTGCGGGCTGAAGAGGAAGGTGAGCACAAAGTTGATGGCGATGAAGACCAGCACATAGTAGAGCATGATCTTGATCTGGGAAAACCTGATCTCAGACAAGTGCAGCACCCAGAAGGAGAACACCAATATGACCAGGATCACCCGGGCGTCGTAGGAATACATGACCGTGAACGTGAGGATGAGGAAGCAGAGGAGCTTGGTCATGCCCGACAGGTTGAACACGAAGTTGTCCTTCTCGATGTAGTCAAACAGCTTAGCTTTCACGGCGGCGGGCCTCCTCGTAATCGATAAATTGCCGAACGAAGGTCTGCGGGTCGGGCAGCTCCGCCTTTTGGGCCAGGGCGTAGAGGGAGGTGAGCTTCAAATTCGCCCGCTCCGCCATGGTCTCGTCCGTGAGCACGGAAACGGCGCTGGCGTCCCCGATCTTCTCGCCCCCGGAGATGACGATGGCGTGGGGGGTATACTCCAGCATAAGGTGCATGTCGTGGGTGATCATGAGGATGGTGATGCCCTGTCGGTTCAGCCCCCGCAAAAACTCCATGATGTCCGTGTAGTGGCGGTAGTCCTGCCCGGCGGTGGGCTCGTCCAGGATGAGGATCTGGGGGTCCATGACCAGCATGGAGGCGATGGTCACCCGCTTCTTCTGCCCGAAGGACAGGGCTGACACAGGCCAGTTGCGCATGGGGTACAGGCCGCAGATTTTCAGGGCCTGCTCCACCTTCTGGCGAACCTGGCTCTCGTCCATGTGGCGGATGCGCAGGCCCAGGGCCACCTCGTCGAAGATCATGGGCTTGCTGATCATCTGGTTGGGGTTCTGCATCACGTAGCCGATCTTCAGCGACCGCTCCTTGATGGTCCAGGCCTTGATGGATTGGCCCTCGTACAGGATGTCCCCCTCGTCCTCGTGGACGAAGCCGCAGATCACCTTGGCCAGGGTGCTCTTCCCCGCCCCATTGGTGCCCACGATGGACACCATCTCGCCCCGGCGGATATCGAAGCTGATGTTTTTGAGGATGCGCCGCTTGGCGGTGTAGGAAAAGCTCAGGTCCCGAACGGACAGGATCACCTCCCCCAGAGGCTTCTCGGGGTGAGGGGGCTGAGCCGCGTACCAGCGCTGCAGGGGCGCTTTCACCTGCCCTATATCCAGCGTATCTATGTATCCGGGCCGAAGGGCGGGGGTCAGGGGCACGCCGGCGTATTTGAGGGCGGTCACATACAGGGGCTCCCGGTTGCCCAGGCCAGTGAGGATATCGGAGGACACCAGTTCATCCGGGCTGCTGTCGGACACGATGCGGCCCTCGCTCACCACCACCACCCGATCCACGTGGCGATAGAGCACATCCTCCATGCGGTGCTCGATGATGATGACGGTCTTCTTATACTCCCGGTAGATCCGGTCGATGAGATCGATGGCGGTCTTGCCGGTGAGCGGGTCCAGGTTGGCCAGGGGCTCGTCGAAGAGGAGCACGTCCACATCGTCCACCATGACCCCGGCCAGGGCGGTGCGCTGCTTCTGGCCCCCGGAAAGCTCAAAGGGCGAGGAGGAAAGATGGGTGCCCATGCCCACCATGTCCGCCACCCGCTGAACGGTGTCCTTCATGGGCTTCTGAGCCACCAAATCGTTTTCCAGGGAGAAGGCGATGTCCTCCCCCACCGTCAGGCCCACAAACTGGCCGTCGGAATCCTGCAGGACGGTGCCTACCTTCTTGGAGCGCTCAAAGAGGCTGCTCTTATCCGGGGTCTTGCCGTCCACGGTCAAAGTGCCGGTGATGGTGCCCCGGTAGGCGTAGGGAATGAGACCGTTGATGCAGTGGGCCAGGGTGCTCTTGCCAGACCCAGAAGGGCCCACGATCAGGATCTTTTCCCCGGGATAAATGTCCAGATCCACGTCCAGCAGCGTGGGCTCCTTTTGGCTGTAGTATTGGAAGCTGAACTTCCGAAAGGAAATGATGGGCTCTTTGGTCTGCATGTCTTTCCCCTCCCCGGGGCGCCGGAATAAAAGTGAATACAACCGTATGGGTCAGCCTGCCGTGGCCACAGGGGCTTCGTCCAGGAAAGAAAAGGTCTTTAGGTGGCGGCAAAGGGCGGCTTTTCCTCCGGGGTGCTGCCGTCCCGCTGCATGGAGAAGCGGCCCATGGGGTATTGCTTGAGGTTCTCCAGTATCTTTCGGCCGTCCGCCTGCTGGAGCAGGTCCTCCCGGGCCTTGAGCACCAAATTCTCCGCCTGATGCTTGGATGGCCCGCCCACGCAGCCTCCGGGGCACACCATGCCCTCCACAAAGTCCGCATTGAGCTTGCCTGCCTTCAAAAGCAGCATAGCCTTCTTGCACTCCTCGCCCCCGGCGCAGGTCATGAGCCGAATAGTGGAGGTGTCCTCCCCCAGCTCCTCCATGACCTCCATGACGGCCCCGGCCACCCCGCCGCTGCCGGCAAAGCGCTTGCCGAAGAGGGACGCTTCCTGATACCCTTCCGCCACAGGCACGATGGGGATCTGCCGGGAATCCAGCAGGGCCACCATCTCCCCGTAGGTCATGGCGTAGTCCGCCCGATCCGCTATGAGCTCGTTGAGGGTCTCCCCCTTCTTGGCGATGCAGGGGCCGATGAACACCGTGACGCAGTCCGGGTCCAGATACTTGAGATACCGGGAAACCGCCATCATGGGGGACACGGTGGCAGACTTGTTTTCCTCATAGATCTGGGGAAAATGGTGGTGGAGCAGGGAGATGAAGGCTGGGCAGCAGGAGGTGGTCATGATCTTCCCCTCCTTCTTGGCTTCGATCCACTCCAAAGCCTCGTAGGCGGCGGTCATGTCGCCCCCCAGGCCCACCTCCACCATGTCCGCAAAGCCCGCCTTCTTCAGGGCGGCGCGGATGGCGGCCATGCCGATGTCCTTGCCGAACTGGCCCTCCGTGGCCGGGGCGCACATGGCGAAGACCCGCTTGCCGGAGCGGATGGCCTCAATGACGTTCACCGCGAAGATCTTGGAGCCGATAGCGCCGAAGGGGCAGTTGTGGATGCAGTGGCCGCAGTGGATGCACTTGCCTTCATCGATCCGGCAGATGCCCGCCTCGTCGTAGGAGATGGCCCCCACGGGACAGGCCTTCTTGCAGGGCCGCTCCTGGTGGATGATGGCGCCGAAGGGGCAGGCCTTGGCGCACTGGCCGCAGGACTTGCACTTGGCGGGATCGATGCGCATCTTGGTGTCGCCGGGGGAGATGGCCCCGAAGCGGCAGGAGTTGAGGCAGGCTTTGCCCAGGCAGAACCGGCAGAAATCCGTGACAAAATAATCCTGAATGGGACAATCGTCGCAGGCGGCGGGAATGACGGCCACCACGTTTTTGGTGGGCCGGCTCACATCCGGGTTCAGCCCCTCCGCCAGGCGGATGCGCCCCCGGACGATCTCCCGCTCCTTATACACGCAGCAGCGGTACTGGGCCTTGGGGCCGGGGCTCACCTCGTAGACGATCTTTTCCGTCTCCTCCTGGGACAGCTTCCCCTCCCAGGCCAGGCGGCAGACCTCCCGCAGGATGAAGTGCTTCAGTTCAACGATACCCTTGTCATTGGTTATCATGGTTCCCTCCCTGTGCTTTCTGTTAAAACAGGCTGCTTTGCGCGTCGATCCAGGATCGCTGGGGCACGTCGTGGATCCTGTCCCCTTCCTGATAGTTGCCGATGAGAAAGGGGGAAGCCGGGTCGTGCCGGCGGCTGTTCTGCAGCACCTTGCTTGGCTCCGCGTTGGCATAGCAGTATCTGCACAGATGCTTGCAGGTGTTGTAGGCTCCGATATCGCAGGACAGGTAGCAGGCGCAGGCGGCCCGGGCTCCCTTGCGTTTGGGCACCTTCAGCTTTTTGCCGATGGCCCCCTCGTAGTCGCTGATGCGCATGCAGCCGCCGCAATCCGCCCCGTAGGCCACCAGCTCGTCCCCTTCGGCGCAGGGCTTGACCACCATGCCGCGGGCGGAGGCCATCTGTATCAGCTGCCGGCCCAGCAAAAGGCGGTCCTCCCGCGCCACTTCCCGCGCTTCCGGGAAGTTTTGCCTGACCTTGGGATACAGGTCGATGAAGCTGATGACCACCGTCTTCGTGCAGCCCTCCAGGGCGGCGGCCATGGTCTCAAAGGCCCTGAGGTGATAGTCCGCGGTATACCGGTCCGAGAGGAGGATGGGGTCGTAGCGCCAGCCCATGGCCTGGGCGCCCACCCGGTCGGAAAGGCGCCTGAAATCCTCCAGCAGCCGGTGCTTGTCCGGCACGTTGGGCTCCAGGTCCCGGCCATAGGGGGTGATGGTCATGAACCAATACTGGCCGTAGTCCTTGAGCAGGTCCATATAGGGAAACATGGGCGCCGGGTTCTTGGTGCAAAACCCGATCACATCCACCACCGCCGGGTCCAGCCGATAGCGGCTCACCTGCCCCGAGTCATAGGGGTTGCGCACGCAAACGAAGCCCTCTTTGAGCCGGTTGGCAAACCAAGAGGCGTAGAAGGCCGGAATGTCCGTCCGCTGCCCGGTATTGATGATCACAGCTTGCCCCCTTCTTCTCTGCGTCCGTCCAGCGGCGCCCCATATTATGCATGATAATACACCTTTCCGCCCCAGTGAACAAGGTCCTCAAATCAAAAGATCCTGACCATATCGCATGGTCAGGTCAAGCCGGTTTAAGGGCGCGCGCCGCTTTTGCCTTTGCGGCAAGGGGGTGCCTGGTCCGGAAGAAGCCGGATCCCTGTTCCGCGTCGGCAGCCCCGGGTCACCTGCGTATGGTCCGCGTGTGGGCGGCGTTCAGAAAGCGGAGCAGGCCAGCGGGATAATCCGCTGCGCCAGAAAGGCCCGTGTCCCCCAGCTGGACCAGCTTGTTGGCACCGTGGTAATCGCTGCCGGCGGTCACATACAGGCCGTACCGCTCCGCGAAGGAAAGGATCTGCCGGCGAAGCTTGTCCGTGAAGCCGGAATAATAGGCCTCCAGGCCCTGGAGCCCGAAGTCCATAAGCCGGCGGATGCGGCTGTCCATCTCCTCCCCCAGGATGAGCTGGTCCCCGCTCCCGTAGGCCGGGTGGGCCAGCACCGGGATGCCGCCGGACTGGAGGATGCCCTCGATGGCCTCCTCCGGGCGAATGTATTCGTTGGGCAGGCGGAGCTTGTCGATGTAGTTTCGGATGGCCTCCTCCTTGCTGGGGGCGTAGCCGTGTTGGACCATCAGGTTGCCGATGTGGGGCTTGCCGGGGTTATTCAGGCTGAGGAGGGCGTCCACCTCCGCCTCTGGGAAGGAAAAGCCGAATGCATCCGCCAAAAAGGCAAGGCGCGCCCTGACCTTTTTCATCCGCAGCCCATGGCCCTTTTCCACCACGGCGCCGATGGCCGGGCCGTCCGGAGCGTAGCCGTAACCCAGGATGTGATACTTGCCCAGCTCGTCCCGGCAGGAGAACTCCACCCCGGGCAAAAAGCCAGGATCCCCCTCCAACAGGAGCGGGGGAAGAAGGCGGCTGCTCTGGACGGAGTCGTGGTCCGTGACGGAAAAGAGGGTCATGCCGGCTTCCCTCACCCGTTGGAGCACCTGCTCCGGCGTGTCCGTGCCGTCGGAGAGGAGGGTGTGCATATGCAGATCGATGGTGCCGGGTCCGTTCATGCAGGGTGATCGGCTCCTTACAGATTTTTCTTCAAGGTCAGGATGTTCTGGCCGTCCTTGTAGGTATAGGCCACATCGTCCATGAGCTGCTTGGTCATGAAGATGCCCAGGCCTCCGATGTCCCGTTCCTGGGCGGAGAGGGTCACATCAGGGTCGTCCTTGGCCAGGGGGTCGTAGGGCACGCCGTGATCCAGGAAGGTGATGGTGACGCACACCGGCTTTTCGGACACCTCCACCCGGACCGTGGCGTTGCCCTTCTGGGGATGGTAGGCGTAGTTGGCGATGTTCACAAAGATCTCCTCCACGGCCACGCCGATCTGGGTTCGGGCCTTCAGGGCGCAGTCGGAAGCCTCCAGGTGGTCCTCCACAAAGGACTGGACCTCCTCCAGATTCTCCGTGACCGCCTCCAGCTCCAGCTCGTTGGGCTGGAAAAGCAGGGTGTCGTAGCGCTCCAGCAGGTCGAGCAGCTCCTCTGTCCAGTGGGCCACCTCAGCCCGGCCCGCCTCCGTATCCGTCATGTGCCGGCGGATGGAGCGGCGGATCATGCGGGCGTAGCCCAGGATGCGGGCCTTGTCCTCCACCTCCCGGATCTTCCGTTGGTTGTTGGTGCCCAGATACGCGGCCAGGGACTTGCGCCAGAAAGCGGCGCCGGTCTCGTAGTCGAAGCCCTGAAATGCCTTGATGATCTCATGATCCATCTCCGAGAAGCCCTGGAAGGCGTTATACATATAGGCCAGCTCAAAGATGGGGTGGCCCACTGACAGGGTATCCATGTCGATGAGGAGCACCTCGTCGTTTTGCAGCTCCAGGTTCTTGGTGTGGTAGTCCCCGTGGATCATGTGGTCGTCGTGGGGGATGGCCTCCACCATGGCAAGGAGCTTCCTGCCGGGGCCTTCCGGCAGATGCGCCTGCAGGAAGCGGGCCCAGTCCAGTGCCGTCTGCTTCATGTCCGGGAGCTTTCCCTCCGGGACCAGGGTGCCGTGGATGGTCTTGAGCATGCGCACATACTCCGTCACGCACCAGTCCATCTTCTCCGGCTCGGTGGCCAGGATCTTGGAGAAGGAGCGAGCGTTGAGCAGCTCGAAGACGGAGCCGTAGCTGGCCCCGACCCGCACCACGTCGTAGGAGATGGCGGTGGGGATGCCCAAGACCAGGGCAAGCTTGGCCACCTCCCGCTCGTGCTGGATGTCCGACAGGGCGTCGGCGTTGTTGTATACCTTGACCACGTTGTCCTGGTCGATGCGGTAGATGGTGCCGTTGGCGCCCCGGCCGATCTCCTCGCAGCCCTCTACGCTGACCACCCGGTAGGCCTTCTCCACGGTCATCATCTCCGTGAAGCCGGTCATATCCAATATCTCATAGACCTCCGAGTTCACGTGGACGATGGAGAGGTCCGGGTGGGTCTTCTTCAGGCGCAGAATCACCCGCAGGCCGGCGCTGGAGATATACTCCAGGTTCTCCGCGTCCAACACGACGGGGCCGGCCTCCTGACCTGCCAGCCGGGCGAAGATCTCCTGCTCCACTTTAGGGGCGTTGTTAGAATCGATCCGGCCGTTCAGGGAAATGATCGTCTGTTCCATGGTCATGCTCCTTTATTCTCAGCTTGGTGTCATTGCGATTGTGTATCCGGCAGCCCAGGTTCAGCCGCAGGGCGCTTTTCCTGCGAAGGATCTCCTTTATGCCTGCTGCATGGGGCCGTTGTACTGCAGGCAGAGCATGGTCAAATCATCGAACCGCTCCGCATCAAAGACAAAGTCGTCCACTGCCTCGCGCACGCGGCGCAGCAGGGCATCCGTGGAAGCCTGGGGCTCCTCATTCAGCGTGTTGAGCATCCGCTCCTTGCCAAACAGCTCGTTTTGGGCGTTTGTCGCCTCCGGCACGCCGTCCGTATACAGGAAGAGCTTCGATCCGGGCTTCAGCGTCAGCTCATATTCCGTATACTTCAGCCCTTCCATGGCGCCGATGACAAGCCCATGCTTGTCCTTGAGCAGCTCAAACCCTCCGCCGCCCTGCATGACGGCTGGGTACTCATGGCCGGCGTTGGCCGCCGTGATCTTGCCGGTGAGGGTATCCAGGATGCCGAACCACACGGTGACGAACATCTGCTCCCGGTTGTTGGCGCAGATCTGTTTGTTCACCGCCTCCAGCACCTGGGCGGGGCTGCGGCCGGTCATGGCATAGTTCTGCACCAATATTTTGGAGACCATCATGAACAGCGCCGCGGGAATGCCCTTGCCGGACACGTCCGCTATCACCAGGCCCAAATGGGTCTCGTCAATGAGGAAGAAATCGTAGAAATCGCCGCCCACCTCCTTTGCGGGGGTCATGGTGGCATACACATCGAAATCCGGCCGCTCGGGGAATGCCGGGAAGATATTCGGCAGCATGTCCGCCTGAATGCGGGTGGCCAGGGCCAGCTCCGTGCCGATGCGCTCCTTTTCCGCCGTGATCTCCGTTATCTGGGTGATGTAGTCCCTCGTCCGTTTGGAAAGGGAGGCGAAGGACTCTGCCAGGATCTCGATCTCATCGTTCGTGCGGTAGGCATCCTCCATCTCGAAAGCCTGGCCGCTGCCGGAAAGGGCGTTGATCCGCATCGTCATGCGCTCCAGGGGCTTGACCACCCGGTCGGCCACGAACAGGGCGCTGGCACAGGCCAAAACCAGGATCGCGACGGTCGACAAGACGATCGTCCTTTCCGACTGCTTCGCCCCGGACTGATAGGCCGAGCGGGCTTCGCTGTTGATCTTCTCATACTGGCTCAGCATCATGGTCGCCGGCTGGTTGGTGATCTCTTTATCCACGACCGAGATAACGGCCCAACCCAGGGTCTCCATGGGCGCGCCCGTGAGATAATACTCCGTGCCCTCGATCTCTATGCACGTCAGCGGCGTCCTCTCCCTGAGCGCGAGGGTCACAAAGCGAGCCAGCTCCTTGTTGCCGATGGCACGCAGATCCAACGCCTGATCCGTGAGCTCCGCCTTGAAAACGCCCGTCCGCTGAGGAGAGAAGATCACATGCCCGTCCTCGTTGATCACGCACAAAAAGCTGCCTTCGCTGGCTGTATCCTGAATATACTCGCTGATGGAAGTCAGGAAGATGTCCGCGCCGACCACGGCGACCAGCTCTCCCTCATGGTAGACAGGGGCGGCGCATTCCAGCGTGGCGATTCCTGTGTAGGAATCGATCTCAATGCCGGTAAAGGTAAGCTCGCCGGCATCGACAGCCTGCCAGTACCACGGGCGATGGCGAACATCCAGCGTCAAAGGCGACCCATCCGGAGAAAGACAAACGCCGGAACGGTTGTTGACGACCAGCAGATTGCCATCCGCCGTGCCCACGAAACAGCCGCTCAGTTTGCTTGATGCGGTGAACCTGGCCAACAGGATCTCGCTCATGTTCGCTGTGAGCTTCAACAGCTCAGAGTCCTGCGGATCCACATCGGGCTCATGGAGCACATAAACGGAGGGCACGCCGTCGTTCTCGGCCAGCGGCGGAGAAAAGGGGTGGGGCGAAAACAGCTCCGCGTGGGCAAACAATTCCTCGGCAAAGGCCTGCATGGTCAGCACATCCGTCCGCACATCCGAAAACAGGTCGTTGGCGATATAGGCCTGCAGGGCGGTTGACCGGGACATGGACATCTCCAACACAGTCTTCATCGTCTCCTCGGACACCGCCGTGATGGCTGCCTGCTGCTCGACGTTGGCCTCCTGCACGACGCTGGCCAGGTTTTTCTGCTGATGAACGGTGACCATGGCATAGACGCCGATCAGAGCGATGATAAAGATCAGCATCAGAACAAATATCTTCTGCTGCAGTCCGCCAATCTTGATCCCTCGGATGATTCTCATGACATTCTCCTTTGCTGGGGTTCCATGGGGCGGTCAACCCGCAATCGACCGCCGAAGCGCCTTCCGCCCGATCAACGATAGGCCAGCAGGGTCAACACGACATAAACCAGGACGAGGCCCCCCAACACCAGCCCCTGCTTGAGCCGATGTTCCGTGAGCAGCCCCACGAACTCCCGCACGGAGGCGTTGGGCCAAAAGTACCACTTCGTTTTTGAGCCCATGCCAACCGCCCGCATCTTCACCCGCCGGGCACACAGGCCGCCGCGAAACACATGGTAATTCGTGGTGACAAAGGCGACTTTGCCCTTTGGATTCACCGCCTGGATCTTCTCTTTGGAAAAGCGCATGTTCTGCGCCGTGTCCGTGGAACGATCCTCCTCAATGATCCGCTCCTCAGGGACGCCCTGAGCCAACAGATACTGCTTCATGGAAGCGCTTTCCGAGGTCACCTCCCTGGGCCCCTGTCCGCCCGAAGTGACGAAGATCAGATCCTTCCCGGTCTGCTGCTTCTGCTTTTGGGCAAAGGCCAGCGCCCGGTCGATCCGCCCCCGCAGCAAAGGCGTGGGGGTCCCGTCCTGGCGTATGCCGCAGCCCAGGATGATCAGAAAATCCTTGTCCGGCTCCGGCTCGTGGCAAGCGGCGATCACATCGGCAATGATCGCTCCGATCAGCATGCACTCAAAGTAGAGATACACCGCGGCACAGAGATTGGTGACAAGATCATGGATCATGACCTGCCGCTCGCTGCCGGATGCGTAGAAATCAAAGGCATAGATGAAAACGAGGCCGGCCACCAGCACAACGGAAAGGATGATCCCCAGCACATTGACCAGCCGCTTCCCTTCGTGCCGGATCAGCGAGATGTTGGACACGCACAGCGCTCCCGAGAAGAGCAGCAGAAACGGCGATGAAAGCAGGATATAGTTCTTGGCCGAGCCCAGGAGGAGGTGGAGCCACTCTCTGCTTGTATACATCTCCGGATAGCGCAGCATTTTGCCGGAAAGCACGATATGGGTGATCAAAACGGACAGCAAGAACAGCGCGAAGCCGGAATAGATGATCGTATTGTAGGAATAGGGGTTGTATTGGAGCTGCCCCCGGAAGGCAACCAGCAGGCGAATGATGACCGCCCCGTAATACGCCCCCAGGATCCAACAGACCAGCCGTGTATTGGCCGGCTCTCGGGCAAGCAGCAACACCGCCGCCGCCACTATGGCGGTGAGGGGCAACAGATCATACAGCTTCGGCTTTTTGTCTCTCGTGTCAAATCGTATCATACTTTTGATCGCGCTTTTCTATTTGCGTATGGTACGGACGCGCTTGCCCTCCTCACTCGATGGTCAGAATGTCGGTAAAGCCCGTGACTTCGAAGATCTCCAGGATGGTTTCGTTCACATGGAGGACCTTCATCTTGCCCTGCCGGTTCATGATCTTCTGGGCGGAGAGCAGCACCCGAAGACCGGCGGAGGAGATGTACTCCAGGGCCGCCATATCGAAGGTGAGGGCGGTGATGCCGTCCAGGGCGGCATTCAGCTGTTTCTCCAGCTCGGGGGCGGTGGTGGTGTCCAGCCGGCCGGCCAGGGTGATGGTCAGTTCAGATGCGTCAATTGTTTTCTCGATGTTCAGCATGCTCATTTCCTCAAAGTGTTGAAAAGTGCTTTCCGACTGCCGCCAGCGTCGTCCGTGGCGCCGCTGCGGGCGAAGGCCAGCAATGTTACAAACAGCAGATCCATGTTTTGCTCCCGGGTCCAGACCCGATAGAAGCCCTGAGCCGGGATCTTCGCCGCCACCTTATGCTGTTCCGCGTCCTCCTCATGGGGATACTGGCTGGTGGACTCGGCCCGGGCGATCTCTTCGCCGTCCCGGAGGATGCGGGCGTTGAGCCCCAGCAGCGTGCCGCTGCCGCCGCCGAAGCTGGTGTCCACGCTGATGCCGTTTTGCTTCAGGTGTTTCCACACGTCCACCCCGTCCAGCTCGAAGGTGTAGTGGTTGTCGATGAGGAGGGAATCCCAGTCGCTCTCCTCCTCGTGGCCCACCAGATGGGGCGTGGTGGTGCCGTGCTCATGGTCGATAAAGTCAAAGCCAAAGGGCGTTGAAACCGTGAATTTGGTCATCTTAGCCTCATAGAGCACCCGCCGCTCTGCATCCTCCAAGCGGTGGCCGTATTTTGCCGTGCCCAGATCGGTAAGGAAATAGAGCTCCCGTTCCTCGCCCTGAACGGAGGGAGCATAGCCTGTTTGGCCGCTCTGCTCCCGCAGCTGCTTTGCCTGCTGCTGGGCTTGCTTCTCCTTGACGGCGGTCACAGCGATGATCACCAGGATCGCCGCGCTGACGACCATGAAATAGATGCCGATGCCGCCGCCGGCGTGCACGATCGCAGGGTCGTTGGGGTCATAGAGCACGGTGAGCGTTTTGCCCACCTTGTAGGAGCCGCTGCCGGTGTCCAGCTCGCCGGTGTAAGTCTTTCCCGCCACGCTGTACTCCACCGTGGGAAAGTATACCGTGCTGCCGTCGGTGGTGTCCGCCCGGAGCTCCACGATGGTGCCGGTGGTCTTCAAAAAGCCTTTGGAATGGAAAAAGGTGAGGTATATCCCCACTCCCAGGCAAATCGCCGCCAGGATCCCGGCGAAGATTTTCAGCTTTGGACCGCGTAATGAAATCATGATTGCCTCCCGATCGATTCTCTCGATTACTTGAAGTAATCCACACACATATTCATTTTATTTTATAGCAGGCTTTGTCCAACAAATGTCCAGCATATAGGCGGCGGTCAGATCATTTTCCCGCCGCGCGGCGGGTTTCTTTTGTCAAACGGCGGAACATATGCTATACTTCCCTTTGAAGGAGAATCCAAATGGCGGCTTTCGCATCCGAAATCAATCTTATCGTCCTGATCCCGCTGGTTTTGCAGCTGTTGGGGCTTGTTTTGGTGACTCTGATCGACCCTTACATCGATAAGCGCCAGAGGCGTTTGCTGCTGTTGAACGCCCTGCTGATCGCTTCTCTGGTTGCCGAAAACATAATCAGCGATCATTTTATCGTTCACGCAGACGTGCCCCCCTGGCGCACCCTGCTCTCCATCTATGCCTATTCAACGCGCCCGCTGGTGCTGCTGCTATTTTGCTGCATCGTGGCGCCGGATCGGAAGCACACGCCGATTTGGATCCTGCTGGGCCTGAACGCCGCCGTCAACGCCACCGCCCTGTTTTCCCATATCTGCTTTTGGGTGGAGAACAATCGCTTTCACCGGGGGCCGCTGGGGTACAGCTGCCATATCGCAAGCGGAATCATTTTGCTCTATCTTCTCTATCTCACCTTCGCCGCCCAGGGGAAGCGGGACCGCATTGAGATCATCCTGCCCGCCGTCAATGTTACGCTTGTATGCGGCGGCACTGTGATGGACACGTTCATCCTGCATACCCAGAGCGGCATCACGTTCCTTTCCATCGCCATGGTTTCCAGCGCCCTGTTCTACTATATCTGGCTCCATCTGAAATTCGTCCATGACCATGAAAAAGCCCTGGAAGCGGAAAGCCGCATCCGCATCATGATGAGCCAGATCCAGCCCCATTTCCTGTATAACACCCTGTCCTCCATTCAGGCCCTGTGCCGCATCGATCCGGAGAAAGCATTCGACGTGACGGAAAAGTTTGGAACCTATCTTCGCAGCAACATCGACTCCCTGGGCCAGCCCGAGCTGATCCCTTTCAGCAAGGAGCTGGAGCACACCCGGGTCTATTCCGAAATTGAGATGGTCCGTTTCCCAAACGTGCGCGTCGAGTATGACGTGCCGGACATCCACTTTGCCGTGCCCGCGCTGACGGTGCAGCCCCTGGTTGAAAACGCCATCCGCCACGGCGTGCGTATCCGAAAGGAGGGGCTGGTCACCGTCTCCTCCAGGCAGACGGAGCTTTTCCATGAGATCATCATCTCCGACAACGGCAAAGGGTTCGATCCGGAAGCCGTCAGGGGCTCAGCCGGCACGCACATCGGCATCGGCAATGTGCGCGAACGAATCGAACGGATGTGCGGCGGCACCGTAACGGTCCAAAGCGCACCGGGAAGCGGCGCCACCGTCACCATCCGGATCCCCCTGGAAGGAAATCGCTTAGGGGGCCCGCCGGACAGTCGATCGATTACATCCTCTCAATGAAGGCCCCATCGAGCGGGCCAGCGGCAAAAGAAAAACCCTGTTTATCATACGGAAGGGAGAAGCAGTCTGCAAGCGCCATGAAAATCATCTGCATCGACGACGAACCCCTGATTCTGAATATGACTGTCACCCTTTGCCGGGAGCTGCCGGCAAGGCCGGAGGTCTGCGGCTTTGCCAACGCAACGGATGCCCTCCTTTGGCTGCAGGATCACGCGGCGGACATCGCTCTGCTGGACATCAACCTGCCGGATATGAACGGCATCGAGCTGGCCGCCCGCCTCAGGGAAACTGATCCGAACCTTTCCCTCATCTTCCTCACCGGCCATTCGGAATATGCCCTGGATGCGTTTGCGCTGCACGCTTCGGGATATCTTTTGAAGCCGATCAACCGGCAACGGCTGGCGGAGGAGATCAACCTTGCCATGCGGCGGCGCGGCGCGCAGAGCGTTCCCCCTGCCAAGGGGATCCAGATATCTGCGCGAACCTTTGGCGAATTCGATCTGTTTACGGACGGGCAGGTCGTTTCCTTCCCGCGATCCAAGGCAAAGGAGCTTCTGGCATATCTCATCGACCGGCGGGGCGGCAGCATCACCCGGGCGGCGGCGTTTGCCGTGCTGTGGGAGGAGGGGCTGTATGACCGCTCCATGCAGAAGCAGCTGGACGTGATCATCCGCTCCCTGCGCGCCACGTTGAAAAGCGTCGGCGCGGAGGATATCCTGGAAATGAAGCAGGGGGCGCTGCGCATCTGCCCCGAAAAGCTGGACTGCGATCTGTTCCGTTTTCTCGACGGCGACACCGAGACCATCAACAGCTATCGGGGAGAATACATGAACGCCTATTCCTGGGCAAGCCCGACGGAAGCGTTTCTGGATCGGATGCAGCGCAGGATGTGAGCGGACAAAAAACATCGCCGCAGGCGTTCAGGCCTGCAGCGATTCTCTTTGCCGGACGATCAGCTTATTCTCCCTTGAGGAACGCGGCGATATGATCGAGGAAATCCGGTGCTTCGTCATAGACGGCATGGCCGTAGCCCTCGTAGATGAAATGGGCGCAATGGAGCGCCTCCACAAGATCATAGGACGCCTGCACGCCCAAGACCCGGTCCTCCGCTGCGCCCAGCACAAGCACCGGGCACGGGATGTTCTGTATATCATGGGAAACATCAAAGTGCCGGATTGCATCCGCGGAGATCAAAAAGTTTTGAAAATCCCGCTCGGTCGCGCCCTCTCCAGCGGCTATGATCGCTTCCCTGTACTGCTTGAAGAAGGCGGGCGTATAGACGCTTTGGCCAAAGGATTCCATCAGTACGACGGTGTTTTGCTGCTCGGCAAGCGCCATCCAGTCCGCAAAGGTCTCCCTGTTGCTGTGAGCCATGTTCATGGCCGTGGAACAGAGGATCAAAGAGCTGACCCGCTCCGGCGCGAGCAAGGCAATCTGCTGCGAAACCATGCCGCCCATGGAAACGCCCATGAGATGCACCTTGCCAAGCCCCAGCCCATCGAAGGCCGCCAGGGTATCCCTCGCCATATCCGCGATGGTGTAGCCTTCCGGCTCCTCCCGGATATGATCGAATAGATACACGTCGTAGTCCCTGGCCAAAGGCGCGTACGCCGCCTGAATCCCTTCGGCGGAGCCCATAACGCTTTTGAGCGCCAGCCCGGGCAAAATGACCAGCTTTTCCCCGGTTTCCTTTCCAAAGCGCAGATAGTCCATTTCCGCTTCTCCCAACGATTCCGTTTTCACCAAAGATCCTTTCGGCTGTTCCTGCTTTGCGCATCCGCAGACGCACAGCAGAGCCGCCAGCAGCGCGATCACGACTCTGTTTCTCATCTTTTCCCCGCTCTTTTTCCGGCCTGTTTCCCTTCGAACTTCTTTCTCAAATCGGGCTCGCTTGTCAGCTCCGCTGCCGCTTGAGATACTCCGAGGAAACCGGAAACTCAAAATAAAAATCCGGGTACGGCTCGTTTTTCAAGGAAAAATGCCACCATTCGCAGTCGATGGGCTGAAAACCGTTGCGCGTCATGGCGTTCTGCAGGAGCATCCGGTTCTCATGCTGCTCCTCCGTCACGGCGGGGGAATCGGGGTGGGACACCTGGCTGAACAGGTCGAAGGGGCTGCCCATGTCCAGCTCCTTGCCGGTACGCATATCCAGCAGCGTCAGATCCACCGCGCTGCCCCGGCTGTGGGAGGACATCTTGGCGATGTAGCCTTTTTTGAATAGCTCCTGCTTCTCCAGATCCGGATAGAAATAGGGCTTCATCCGCAGGTCCAGATCCTCGATGCCCCACAGCACAAAGCTCCGCACCGCGCAGGCCGGGCGATAGGCGTCAAACACCTTCAGCCGGTAGCCCTGGGCATTCACCTCCCCTGCCACCGCCTTCAGCGCCCGGGCCGCCTCCTTGGTCAGCAGGGCCACAGGCTCCTCATAGCCGTCGATGCGATCCCCCACGAAATTATAGGTGGAGTAGTATCGAATCTCCTGCACGATGCCGGGCACGAAATCGGCCAGCAGCACGAACCCGGAGGGGTCCATGGTCACATTCTGCTTAAAATTCATTGCGCCTCCGTATTGCTTCGTTGTTCCTTGGCGTCCCGTCTGTGCCCTTCCCGGCTGCCGCGAGCGGTTTTCACACCGATTCTAAGCCGCCGGCGCCAGCGCCGCCTCATAGGCAAAGGGCACATACTGCTCCTTTGCTTTAACGATGCCCTCCGGATAAATCACGGCAAAATCGCTCTTCATGGAGATCGGGATAAAGCCCTTGGCCAGATAATCCGCAGACTTGGCGTCCCAATCCTGCTTGCCCCATTCCCGGAAATTGTCGTCCGCCACGATCATGTACGCCTGAGCAAGATGGGGGTTCCTCTCGTCGAGAGCATAGTTCATCATGCTCGTGTCGCTGCCGCTGTTGCCGAAGGCCAGGACAGGCCGCTTTCCGATCTCCCGCTCCACGTAGATGGATTTGTTGCCGTTGAGATTCTTCTGAATGAATCCGCCGGTCAGCACCAGCTCGTCGCCGGGTTCGTACTTGAAGTTCATGTTGGACGGCTCATCCTCATGCCCCTTCTGCTTGACCTCAAAGTCCGTGCCGATCACATGCTCCGGCAAGACATAGTCCTTGATGGGGGAATTGGCCACTATCGCCCGGGTCGTCGTGCGCTCCGTGCCGCTGATGACCCAGATGGTGAACCCGTTTTCGTACAGATAGCGCACCAGCTCCACCATCGGCAGATAGAAGTTGTCGATATAGCGCATGTTTTCAAAGCTCCGGGTGTGCTTCTTGCCGAATTCCGCCACATACTCATAGAATTCCTCCACGGTCATGCCGGCATAGGCTTTGGCAAAGTTGCGCGCCAGGGTTTCATCCGCAAGGTAGCCCGGTTCAATGGCTGCAGCCACAGCCTTCAGCTCATCCGACACCCGCTCCGGATGGTCCACAAGACAGTATTCGATGAACATCATCGTATCGTAATAGGTATAGAAGGTTTCGCAGGCCAGCGTTCCGTCCATGTCGAACACGGCGATGCGATCCTCCACCGGGATGAAGTCCTTGCTGTCCGACCCGGTGACGGCGCTCACGTAGTCGATGAGGCTTTTCTTCGCGCCGGAACCCTCGTTCCAAAGGGAAAGAGGCTCTGCATGCGCGGGAGCCGCTTTTTTCCAGCCAATGCCCGCGGCGTATAGACCGCTGACCGCGATCAGGGCGCAAAGGGAGATAATGGCGACACAGCGCCAGATCTTGAGTTGTTTGGATATGCTCATGGGATAGATACTTCCTTTATTTTGCTTTCTCGCAAATAAACAGATACAGCTTACGCATGCCTGTCCAACAGATGTCCAGCAGAATGGTTCTGTTCCCTGTTCGCATAAGAAAGGATATCAGAGGTAGACCTCCGTTTCGAGGAACAGCCTGTCCTTTTTGGAGCGGGCGCCCACGGCCTTCAGGCGGCCCTTGCCGTGGCCCCGCAGGGAGACGGTGTCCCCCTCCTTCACGGGGGCGTCCGTTCGCTCGCAGGGCAGGTCGTTGAGTTTGGCGGCCCCCATGCGGATGAGCTCCGCCGCCGCCGTCCGGCTCAGGCCGAACATGGACCCGGCCACCGCGTCCAGCCGCAGGCTCTTCACCGTGAAGGTGCGGACCTTGACCGCCTGAACAAGCTCCGGCACCTCATCCAAGGGGCAGACGGAGGCGCTTACCCCCACCCGCCCCACCTTATTGAGCTCCTCCAGCAGCAAAAGCTCCACCGAGGGGGCGCAGAACACATAGGCCCTCTCCCCGAGGATGCGCACGTCCCCGACGGCCTCCCGCCGGATGCCCAGCCCCAGCACGGCGCCCAGATAGTCCCTGTGTCCGGGGAGGCCGAAGTGGGCCTCCAGCCGCACCGCCCGGATATGCTCCGATACATCCAAATCCGCCGGCTCCAGATAGGCGGGCAGAAAGAAGGCCATCTGCCGCTCGCAGCCGGCCCCGCCGCCCGAAAGCAGCAGGTTATCGCCATGGTAATACTGGCGCAAAAGGGCCTGCTCCGCCGGGGTGAGAAAGCCGGTTTTCGTGACGATGTCCCGCCGGTCCGCCCGGTCGGCCAGGTCATCTATCCGTTTGTAAAACTCGCTGTAATCCATGGGTTTCGTTGCTTTGGCGTATGGTCTGCTGTATCCGTTCCAAAACCTTGTCCACCTCCTCCTTGAACTCCGCGGAGCCGGTGCGCAGCACCCCGGATCGGAGCGCCCCCAGCCGCACCAGGGAATCGGAGGTCACCACCCGGACGGTCTCGTTCTTTCCGATTTTGTCCGCCAGCTGTTCGATGTACAGGTCCGCCGTCTCATTCTCCTTGGTGAACACCACGTGCAAATCCCCTTCGGTGGTCTTGGAGCCCTGGCCTCCCGGCACCCGATAGGCGTCGAAGACCAGCACCACCTCGGACTTGGTGAAGCTCTGATAGTTGATCAGCTTCTCTATAAGCTTGGTGCGAGCCAGGTCCAAACTGCCTTTTGCCAGTTCCTTCAGCTCCTCCCAGGCGAAGATCACGTTGTAGCCGTCCACGATGATCCGCTCCGGGGCCTTGGGCTCCGGGAGGGGCGTCTCGGGGGCCGCGACCACCTTGTGCGGCCGATAGAGGGCGGTGCGCACGGGGCCGAATTCCTTCTCCATGATGGCCGCCAGCTCCTTTTCGTCCAGGTTGAAGTTGCGCTTTTGCAGGGCGGGCGCGGGCTCGCAAGGGGGCTTCTCCCGGCCGAAGCCCGTGTCCAGGTGCATGTAGTTTCGCACCTGGTCCCACTTGACCACCATCCCGGCCCCGTGGGCGCAGAACACGCTGTCCGGGGTGTTGTCCAGGTCCGATTCCGGGTCGTAGCCGATCTTTGAAATGACAGCCTCCGCCTGCCTGCAGGGCTGATACCCCTCCACATGGCAGGAGAGCCGGCCCCGGCCCCGGGTATAGGCGGCCACCTCCCGGCCGTAGTCCCCCATGGCGGACACGGGGGCCGTGCCGGTGATGACCATGCGGCCGCCGCTCTCCTCCGGGGGGTTGTGGGTCCCGCCCATGGCCTGGATATCGCTGATGGCCCGGCCCACGTCGGCAAAGGGCACCTCCAGCCGAAAGCCGTAGTATGGCTCCAGAAGGATGTTTTCCGCCTGCATGAGCCCCTGCCGCAGAGCCCGATAGGTGGCCTGGCGAAAATCTCCCCCCTCCGTGTGCTTCAGGTGGGCCCGGCCGGCGATGAGGGTGATCCGCACGTCGGTCAGCGGGGAGCCCGTGAGCACCCCCAGGTGCTCCTTTTCCAAAAGGTGGGTGAGGATGAGCCGCTGCCAGTTCAGATCCAGCTCGTCCTCGCTGACAGAGGACCCTACCTGCAGGCCGCTGCCCGGCTCCCCGGGCTCCAGCAAGAGATGGACCTCCGCGTAGTGGCGCAGGGGCTCAAAGTGGCCCACGCCCTCCACCGGCGCGGCGATGGTCTCCCGATACAGGATGCTCCCGGCGCCCACGGTCACCTGCAGGTCGAACCGGTCCCGGATGAGGGCCACCAGCACGTCCGTCTGCAGCTCGCCCATGAGCTGCACGTGGATCTCCGCCAGGTTGGGCTGCCAAAGGATGTGCAGAAGGGGTTCCTCCTCCTCCAGCTGCCTGAGCTTGGGCAGGGCGGTCTGGGGGTCCACCCCAGCGGGCAGCTCGATCCGATACCCCATGGCCGGGGCGAGCAGGGGCACCTTCCCGTCCGGCTCCGCCCCCAGGCCCTGGCCGGGCCGGGTCTCGCTCAGGCCCGTCACCGCCACCACGTCCCCGGCAAAGGCCCGGGGCACCGCTTCAAACTTCTGGCCGGAGTACAGCCGCAGCTGGGCCGCCTTCTCCTCCCTGCGCTCGCCCCCCACGCCCGTATACGTAAGGGTATCCCGCACCGAAATGGCGCCGCCGGTGATCTTCATATAGGTGAGCCGGCCCCCCTGGGCGTCCCGGCCGATTTTATACACCCGGGCGCCGAAGGTCTCCGGCCAAACCGGCCGGGGGGCATAGCGGGCGATGAGGGAGAGGAACTCGTCCACCCCGTCCAGCTTCAGGCCCGAGCCGAAGCAGACAGGGAAAAGCTTTCTGTTCGCGATGAGGCCGGTGATCCGCTGCTCCGAAAGGCGGCCCGTGTCCATATATTCTTCCAGGGCGCCCTCCTCCAGCAGGGCCAGGGCCTCCGCCGAGGGGTCGGGCCAGGCCTGGCAGCCCTCCCCGAAGCTGCGCTGCAGCTCCTCCATGAGCTCTCCTCGGCTGCGTTTGGAGGTGTCCATCTTGGTCACGAAGAGGAAGGTGGGCACCCGGCCCCGCCGAAGCAGGGACCAGAGGGTGTCCGTGTGGGCCTGGAC
The DNA here is from genome assembly GCA_902765005.1 of uncultured Eubacteriales bacterium. GTDB lineage: Bacteria > Bacillota > Clostridia > Christensenellales > CAG-138 > RUG472. Next base: position 80,351 of record CACWYB010000001.1, read on the forward strand.
CCCGTCCGTACCGCTGATGACCAGGATAGCCATATCCATGGCGGCGATGGCCCGCTCCGTCTCCCCGGAAAGGTCCGCGTGGCCCGGGGTGTCCAGGAGGATGAGCTCCCGATCGCCGAGCCGAAGGCGGGCCTGCTTGGAGAAGATGGTGATGCCCCGCTCCCGCTCCAGGGCGTGGGTATCCAGGAAGGTGTCCCGATGGTCCACCCGCCCCAGCTTGCGCAGCATCCCCGCCCGGTAGAGCAGAGCCTCCGAGAGGGTAGTTTTCCCCGCGTCCACGTGGGCCAGGATTCCGACTGTGAGTTTTTGCATGGTTTGGCTGCCGTCCATAGTAGGGATAGTATACCATCAACCCCCGCCCCTTTTCAAGCGCAGGGGCTTCCCTCCCCCTTAGCTGCGCCTTTGTTTGAACGATCCGCTTTCAATAAGGAAAAAGATGGGACCGGGATGGGAGAAAAATGCGCCCGGCATCTTGACAAGGCGGGCGGAGAACCGGTATAATTTGATCGTAGGTTTAGCGTTAAACTAAACGCTGTACAGGCCCTTTTCCCTGTGAATAGCATTTGAGGAGGATTCGTATGAAAAAGTGGTCCAAAGCAATGGCGCTGCTGCTGGTGATGTGCCTTTTGATCGCCGGCTGCGGAACAGAGAAGCAGGCAGAGCAGCCCGCGGAGCCCACTGAGGCCCCCCAGCTTTCCGAAGAGCTGCAGGGCGAGCTCGACGCCTTTTCCAGCGAGGTCATCGACGCTGACCTCACCTGCACCATCACCCTGGGCAACTGGCCCCCGGACACGGCTGCCGCTTCCGAGCTGGCCCTGTTTGAAGGCTACAAGGCCACCATGGCCAAGCAGTATCCCAATGTGACCCTGGTGCCCGACTACTACTCCTACAGCCTGAGCAACTACGTGCCCATGGCCAAGGGCGGCACCGCTCCCAGCATCTTCCAGCCCCCCTTCACCGATCCCCAGCTGCTCATCAGCCAGCATCTGGTGGGGGACGTGACGGACGCGCTGGCGGCTTGCGGGGCTCTGGATAAGTTCAGCCCCTCCTATGTGGAGATGCTGGCGGACCAGAACGGCCGGATCTACGGCCTGCCCCGGGACGGCTACGTGCTGGGCATGCACATCAACATCGAGCTCTTCCGGGAGGCCGGCCTCATGACCGAGGAGGGCCTGCCCAAGTACCCCACCACCCTCCAGGAGCTGGCGGAATACGGCCAGATCATCCGGGAAAAGACGGGCAAAGCGGGCCTTGTTTTCCCCGCCAGCGAGACCTACGGCGGATGGCTGTTTACCAACATCGCCTGGAACTTCGGCTGCGTGGGCGAGAACGCCCTGGAGTATCAGGACGCGGACGGCCGCTGGGTGTGCAACTTCACCTCCCCCCAGGCCATCGCGGCCATGGAGTATATCCGGGATCTGAAATGGAAGTATGACATTCTCAACGCCGACGCCACCACCACCGACTGGGCCGGGGCGCACTCCGCCCTGGGCACCGGGGAAGCGGCCATGAACTTTGCCGCCGACGACTCCGTGGACCAGCCCACCGCCAACAAGGGCCTGCCCCTGGAAGATTTCGCCCTGATCCCCTTCCCCGCCGGTCCCGAGGGCCGCTACGCTTTGGCCGGCGGCACCTGCTACATGTTCTCTCCGGACATCACCCCCGAGCAGGCCACGGCGCTCATGGCCTATCTGAAGATCCTGGGCAAGCTCCCGTTCTTGGATGAGGATATCATCGCCGGCATGCGGGCGGATTACGCCGCCAAAAAGGACCGGGGCGCCCCTGTGCTCCCCGCCATCAGCGCTTGGAACGACGAGGAATACAACAACACCAAGCAGGCCATCATCCAGGAGTACTGCAACGTGGATATGCGGCTGTACAACGACTTCTTCGATTCCGTGTCCGAGGGCACCATCACCCTGAAGGCGGAGGAGCCCGTGTTCGCCCAGCAGCTCTACCGGGAGCTCACCGCCGTGATCCAGCGGGTCATCACCCGGGAGGGCGCGGACATCACCAAGGCCATGACACAGGCCCAGGAGTCCTTCCAGGAGTATCTGGACGACGAGATCAACAGCTGATCCGTGAGACGAAACATGCCGGGGAGGCCCTGCCTTTTCGGCGTGTTTTATATCATGGGGTCCCATCCTGTTTTGGAGGTATCCATGAAAAAGCGTTCCCATTCCCTTGCCGCCGGCGCCCGGCGCTCCGAGTCCTTCAAATCCTGGCTCATCATGCTGCCCGGGCTCATCCTCATGACCTTCTTCGTGTGGGAGCCGCTGCTGGAGAGCGTGCGCATGAGCCTGTATAAGACGGAGAACATTGAGCTGGTGAAGTTCATCGGCCTGAAGAACTTCATCAGCGTCATGGGCAAGGCCAACTTCACCCAGGCCCTGGTCAACACCTTCGCCTACACCTTCTGGTCGCTGCTCATCGGTTTCGTGCTGCCCATCGCCCTGGCCATGCTCATCGGCGAAACGGTTCGGGGCAAGGGGCTTTTCCGCACGGCGGCGTATCTGCCCAACATGCTGCCGGGCCTGGCGGTGATCATCCTCTGGTCCGCCTTCTTCTCCGGGGAGAAATCCGGGGTGCTGAACATCCTGCTGGGCAAGCTGGGCATCCCCACCCAGACCTATCTCACCCGGTCCAACCTGGTCATCCCCATCATCATCTCCATCGCCACCTGGAAGGGGGCGGGGGCCACGGCCCTCATCTACATGGCGGCCATGGCCAGCGTGAACCCGGAGCTCTACGAGGCGGCGGCCATCGACGGGGCCAGCGTGTGGCAGCGGGTGATCCACATCCTGCTGCCCTCCATCAAGAAGCTGGCCGGCACGCTGCTCATACTGCAGATCATCTCCGTTTTCCAGATCATGTATGAGCCCATGGTCCTGACCAAGGGCGGGCCGGACAACGCCTCCCTGTCCCTCATGCAGCTCATGTGGCAATACGCCTTCGGCGGCTCCATGGACTACGGCAAGGCCTCCGCCGTGGCGGTGATCGTCACCGTGATCCTGCTGGGAATGACGGCGGTCTATTCCTACTTCAACAACAAGGAATCCGATTGGGATTGAGGAAAGGAGTGAGTCTGAATGCGTAAACTGCCGCGGACCGGCGTGATCCGGGACTATGACATGTCTTCTCGCTCCGTGCGCATCGGGTATGGGATCATCTATGCCCTGTGCCTGGTCATGGTGGTGTTCGCCGTGTTCCCCCTCATTTGGGTGGTGTTCGCCGGTTTTAAGGATCTGAAGGAGTTCATGTCCAGCACCTCCATTCTGCCCCGTTCCTTCGATCTGGGGCCGTTTCTCAAGACCTGGTCCCAGCTGGGCATCGCCAAGAACTATCTGAACTCTCTCATCTCCGTGACGGGGAGCGTCGTCTGCGCCCTCATCTTCAACGGTCTGCTGGGCTACGGCCTGGCCATCCTCAAGCCCAAGGGCTATGGGGTGGTGAAGAAGCTGGTCATGCTCTCCCTCCTGGTGCCGGCCACCATCAGCATCGTGCCCCTGTTCATGAACATCCAGCGGCTGAAGATGGGCAACAGCTTTTTGCCCCTGTGGCTCAGCTACGGGGCCAACGCCATGTATGTGGTGCTGTTCATCCAGTTCTTTGAGTCCCTGCCCCAGTCCATGATCGAGGCCAGCCGCATCGACGGCTGCACGCCGCTGCAGACCTTCTTCTACATCGTGCTGCCGCTGTCCAAGCCCATCTGCGCCGTGGTGGCCATCTTCGCCATCAACGCCGCCTGGTCCGACTTTTTGCTCCCCTACCTGGTGCTCCGGGGCGGACCGCTGCAGACGGTCATGGTGCGGTTGTTCGTGTTCAGCACGGAGCAGACCGTGAACGCGGACACCATGATGCGCTCCGTGGTCTTCTCCATGATCCCGCCCATCATCCTCTTTGCCCTGTTCCAGAAGCAGCTGACGGAGAACGCGGTGTCCACGGGCATCAAAGGCTAAGGCCCTTCATCAAACGAAAAGCGAGGAAATAGCGTGGCAAAAGTTGCTGACATATACTTTAAGACCCACCCCTGGAAGGTGATCGAGGAGGGCTTCGACCCTGCCTATGGCCGGGTGAGCGAATCCATCTTCTCCCTGGCCAACGAGTCCATCGGCGTGCGGGGCTACTTTGAGGAGGGCGGGAGCCTGGACAGCCTCCGGGGCGCCTACGCCAATGGGGTCTACGACATCGCCCACATCGGCAAATCCTACAAGGGCATCGTGGAAAAGACCCACTTCATGATCCCCACGGCGGACTGGCTTTTGACCGGCCTCACCCTGGACGGGGAAACTTTGGACCTGGGCCGGGTGAAGTTCAGGGATTTTCGCCGGGAGCTGGACATGCGCGCCGGCACCCTGACCCGGAGCTTTGTGTGGGAAACGGCCTCCGGGAAGGAGCTGAAGCTCACCTTCCTCCGGTTTTTGGACATGGAGCACCGGGAGCGGGCCTATCAGCGCCTCACCCTGGAAGCCCTGAACTTTGACGGGGCGGTGCGCCTGTGCGCCGGGGTCAGCTTCGCCGTCACCCACGAGGGCCACGGCGCCTGCTTCTGGGGCGACACCCGGAAGGAAGCCGGGGCAAACCGGCTCTGCCTCCAATCCCGAACCAAGGAATCGAACCAGGAGGTCTTCGCCGGGGTCCTTCTGACCCTGCCCAAGGGGGCGGAGGTCCAATCCGGGGACAAGGCCCTGTATCTCTGCTGCCATCTGCCCCTCCGTAAAGGGACGGCCCAAACCCTGGACCGGCGGGCGGTGATCCTCTTTGACGGCAGCCAGGGGGACGAGCTCTGGGCCCGGGGCAAGCAGGCCCTGCAGGCGGCGGAGCAGGTGTCCCTGGAGCAGGCGGTCGCGGCCCAGCGGGCCTACTGGGACCGGTTCTGGTCCATCCTGGACATTGAGCTGGAGCCCGCCGGGACGGATGAGGAGATGATCCGGGCCGTGGCCGCGGAGCAGCAGGGCATCCGCTTCTGCAGCTTCCAGCTGGCCCAGACCTATAACGGCGGCAGCACGCGCCACAACATCGGCGCCAAGGGCCTTACCGGCGAAGCCTACAACGGCCATGCCTTCTGGGACACGGAATCCTGCTGCCTGCCCTTCTACCTGTTCACCAACCCGGAGGCGGCCCGGGATTTGCTGCTGTTCCGCTACAACACCCTGCCCATGGCCCGGGAGCGGGCGAAGATGCTGGATTGCCAAGGGGCCTGCTACCCCATCGCCACCCTGAACGGGGACGAGGCCTGCCCCCTCTGGCAGCACGCCAGCCTGCAGCTGCAGCCCAGCACCGCCGTGGCCTACGGCATCTGGCACTACGTGCACCTGACGGAGGACGAAGATTTTCTCTTTGCCTACGGGGCGGAGATGCTGCTGGAGATCGCCCGGTTTTTGAAGAGCCGGGCGGCCCTGGGCAACCGAACGGGCCAGTTTGGCTTCTTCGGCGTCATGGGGCCGGACGAGTTCCACATGATGGTGAACAACAACGCCTACACCAACTACATGGGCATGCGGACCCTGTCCTTCGCGGCCCAGGTCATGGACCGGATGGCGGCGGAACGGCCGGATGCCTTTAGGAAGCTCTCCAGCCGGACCGGCTTTACGGCGGCGGAGGCGGATGAATGGAAGCACATCGCCGAAAACATGTACCTGCCCATGGGGGCGGACGGCCTCATCGAGCAGCACGACGGCTTCTTTGACCTGCCCCACACGGACATCGGCTCCATCCCCGTCAGCCAGTTTCCCCTCTACGACCACTGGTCCTACGATCGGATCTACCGGACGGACATGATCAAGCAGCCGGACGTGCTCATGATGCTCTACCTCTACAACAGCTCCTTCTCCGAGGAGGTGAAACGGGTCAACTACCGGTTCTATCAGCCAAGGACCATCCACGAGTCCTCCCTCTCCCCCGCCATCCACTCCATTCTGGCGGCGGAACTCCACGAGATGGACGAGGCGGTGAACTTCTTCGGCTACGCCACCCGGCTGGATCTGGACAACTACAACCGGAACACCCGGGAGGGCCTGCACATCACCAGCATCGCCATGGCCTGGGCCAACATCGTCTACGGCTTCGCGGGCCTTCGCAGCGACGGAGCCCTGCTCCGCTTTGCCCCCCGGCTGCCCCAGCGGTGGAAGAAGCTCACCTTTGAACTCACCTACCGGGGCCGCCTTTTGCGGGTGTGCATGGAGCGGGGGCAGACGCGCTTCAGCCTACAGGCCGGGGCGCCCATGACCCTGCAGGTCTACGACGGCCTGCACACCCTGGGAACAGAGGAGCTGCTCGTTCCCAACCTTTGCGATTGACCTTGGCGGCATCCCGTCGTTGCGGGCGGATGCCGCCTTTTTAGGAGGAGATATGGACCTTTGGACCTTGGAACAGCCCGGATACGACCCTCAGCGGGGCGTGACGGACGGCAACCGCTTTCTCATCGCCAACGGCTATATGGGCGTGCGGGGCACCCTTTTGGAGGCGGAAAGGCAGGCGTGCCCCGCCGTGAACCTGGCGGGGGTGTACGACAGAAACGGCGACAAATGGCGGGAACCGGTGAACGCGCCCCGGCCCCGGCTCTTTTCCCTCCGCTTCGGAGGACAGGAATATGTAGGGGCGACCCCCAGAGAGCACGTGCTCCGGCTCAGCTACCGCCACGGGGTCTTCTCCCGGGAGACGGACTTTGGCCCCTTCCTGCTCAAGGAGGAGCGGATCGCCTCATTGTCCGAGCCCCACCTGCTGGCGGAACGGCTGTCCTTCACCTTTCGTGAAGCGGGCCAGGCGCAGGTGACGCTGGGCCTGTCCACGGACATCTGGGACATCAACGGCCCCCACCTCTTCGATTTTCAGCAGGAGGCGGCGGACACCCTTCTCTGCCGGGCCGTCACCGGGGAGAAGGCCATCCCCGTGGCGACGGCCATGGCCCTGACCTGGGACGGCCGGGGGAAAAAGGCCTCCGCCCTCACGGCGGAAGGGCCGGCTTTCACCCTTTGCTTTGACGCCCGACCGGGGGAGACCGTGACGGCGTCGCTGTTCATGGGGGTGTACACGGGCCTGGACGACCCGGCGCCCGCGCAGCAGGCCCAGGCCCTATGCGCCCGGGCCCAAAGCCGGGGCCTGGACGCCTGCTTCCAAGACAACGGCCACGCCTGGGAAAAGGTGTGGGCCCGCTGCCAGGCGGAGCTGACAGGCAGCGACCAGGAGGCCCTATCCCTCCACGCCAGCCAGTTTTACCTCAACAGCATCGCCCCCCGCCACGCCGAAAACCTGTCCATCCCGGCCCGGGGGCTTTCGGGCCAAACCTACAAGGGGGCCATCTTCTGGGATTCGGAGATCTTCCTGTTCCCCCAGTTTGTGTACACCCAGCCCCAGGTGGCCAGATCCCTCCTGCGCTATCGGATCGAGACCCTGCCCGGCGCCCTGCAAAAGGCGGCGGAATACGGCTTTCGGGGGGCCTTCTACCCCTGGGAGAGCCAGGAGGGGGGCCAGGAGGGCTGCACGGATTTCAACGTGGTGGACGTGTTCACCCACCGGCCCGTGCGCACCTATTTTCGGGACAAGCAGATCCACATCAGCGCGGACATCGCCTACGCCCTGTGGCAATACTATGACATCACCGGCGACCGTTCCCTGCTGGAAGAGGGAGGCGCGGAGGTCATTTTGCAGTGCGCCCGGTTTTATTTGAGCCGGATGAGCGGGCACCTGGACCGGGAGGAGCTGGACCTAACGGATGTGATCGGCCCGGACGAATACCATGAGCGGGTGACCAACAACGCCTTCACCAACCGGATGGCCCGCCGCTGCCTGGAGAGCGCCCTGGCCTTGGAGGCTGTTTTTTCGGACCGCCCGGGCTTCATGGCGGCCCTGAAGGAGCGGCTTGGATATGAAGCGGACTGGGCCAGGCTCCCGGAAGCCATCCGGCGGCTGCGAGGCCCCTGGATAAGGGACGGGGTGCTGGAACAGTTTGACGGCTATTTCGATTTGGAGGACTGCCCCTTGGAGACGGTGCGAAGCCGTCTCAAGGACCCCCGGGAATACTGGGGCGGAGACCACGGGGTGGCCGGCCCCACCCAGATCATCAAGCAGGCGGACGTGATCGCCCTCATGGCCCTGCTGCCGGAGGACTTCTCCGACGAGACGGTGGCCAAAAACTTCGCCTACTACGAGCCCCGGACGGAGCACGGGTCCAGCCTGTCCGCCTGCATGTACGCCCTGACGGCCTGCCGGATCGGCGCGCTGGACAAGGCCTGGGAGCTGTTCAAAAAAACCGCCTCCATCGACCTGGTGGGGGGCGGCAAGCAGTGGGCCGGGGAGATCTACATTGGCGGCACCCACCCGGCGGCCAACGGCGGCGCCTGGATGATCGCGGTCCTTGGCTTCTGCGGGGCGCGGATGCAGCGGGGCGAGCTGACCCTCTCCCCCCGGCTGCCCAGTCAGGTGCAGGCGATCCGCTTCGCCCTGACCACGGCGGAAGGCCCCCGGCAGATCACCGTCACCCGGGAGGGGTGGCGCTCGGAGCCCATTGACTGAAACAGCGCATAAAAAACGCCCGGCCTTTTGGTCGGGCGCCTTTGCTTTGGGTTAAAACAGGTCCAATAGGTCCCTTAGGCTCCTGATGGGGTGATCGGTTTTCGCATAGCCGGCGGCGTCGCCGATGCCGATGCTCAAAAAGCCACCGGCCTTGGCGGCGTCGATGCCCGCCACGGCGTCCTCCACCACGGCGCAGTCATCCGGCGCAAGGCCGATGAACTGGGCCGCCTTCAAAAACACCTCCGGGTCCGGCTTGGAGCGGGTGATGTTGGTGCCGTCGGACACGGCGTCGAAAAACCGCCCCAGGTCCGTTTTCTCCAGAATGAGCTTGGTATTCCTGCTGGAGCTGCCCACGGCCAGCTTTAGGCCCCGTTCCTTCAGGGCCGCCAGGGTCTGCCGCACCTGGGGGGCCACGGCATCGGGGGTCAGGGTCTGCAGCCCCGCCCGATAGCGCTCGTTCTTGCGGGCGGCCACGGCTTCCTTCTCCTCGTCCGAGAGGGTCAGCCCCCCGTGGGACAGGATGATGTCCAAAGAGGCCATGCGGGACACGCCCCGCAAAAGGTTGTTCACCTGCCGGTCGAAGGGCACGCCGAGCTCGTCGGCCACCGATTTCCAGGCGGCGTAATGCATCTCGTCGGTGGACAGAAGCACACCGTCAAGGTCGAATATGATGCCCTGTTTCATGGGTCTCCTTTTATTTTCTGTTCAGGTCCCTCACGCTCTCCCGCTCCACCAGGCTCACGGGCAGGATCACGGACCGCTGGGGGATTTCCTCCCCCCTGAGCTGGGCCAAGATCATGTCCGTGGCCAGGATGCCCTTCTGCTCCGCATCCTGATGGATGGTGGTGAGGGTGGGGTTGGTCAGCTGACAGAGGTAGTTGTCGTCGAAGCCGACGATGGATTTGTCCTCCGGCACGCGAACGCCCCTCTCCCGAAGGCCCGCCATGATGCCGGCGGCCAGGATGTCGGCGGAGGCGAAGATGCCGGTGATATGCTTCTTTTCGCTGAGGGCCACGCCCAGGCGCCTGCCCTCCTCCACGGAGATCTCCTGGGTGAACACCAGGGAAGGATCATAGTTCACCCCGAATTCCGCCAGGGCTCGTTGGTAGCCCTGGAGCCGTTTTTCCACCACGCCTCCGGGCCGGACGGAAGGGGAAGCGAAGGCGATGACGCGATGGCCCTTCTCCAGCAGATGCCGGGTGGCCATGTAGCCGCCCTTCTCATCCTCCAGGCCGATGTTGTACACGTCCGGCTGGTCGATGTAGCTGTCGATGAGCACATAGGGGATGCCCAGCCGCTGGGTGCAGGTGAAGAAGTCGTCCTGGAACATGCCCGTGAGGATCAGGCCGGACAGGTGCCAGCTGCGGCTCAGGAAGTCGAGCGCCCGGGCGTCCTCCACGGAGCGGATCATCAGATAGTATCCCTCGGCCCGGGTGCGGCTTTCGATGCCCTCCACGAAGGTGCCCAGGAAGGGGTCGCTCATGGTGCTGCCGGTATTCTGCGGGGTCATGTGGGTGATGACGCCGATGATGGAGGAATCGGCGTTGGCCAGGGTGCGGGCGGTCATGCTGGGCACATAGTGCTCCCGCTCGATGATCTCCCAGATCTTGGCCACCCGTTCCGGGGATACCCGGCTGGTCCTATTATGCACCACGTTGGACACGGTGGTGATGCTGACGCCCGCTTCGGCGGCGATATCCTTCAATGTAACCATGGCTAACTCTCCCTCGAATTACCCTACAGCTTATCAGCTTTTGGCATTCATTTCAAGGTTTTGGGCCGGAAGTTTGCATCTTTGGCGCCCTGGCCCTGTAAAAATGTGGGGACAGCCAGGCTGCCCCCACACGCTTAGTTCCGATTCGGTTAGTTCTTCGAATCCACCATGCAGGCGGACAGGCTGTTGATGTACTCCTGGATGGGCAGGTCGCCGGGCTTGCCGGTCTCGGGCGTGGTCATGGTGTCCACGATGGCGCCGGTGTCGATGGGTGCCACGGGCTCCGCGAAGTAGATCTCGTCCACCCAGATCACGCAGGGCAGGAAGGCGCGGATGTGGAAGGCGTTGGTCATGCCGGGGAAGCCGGAGGCCTCCAGGTCGATGACCAAATCCTGCCACTCGGTGGTGATGACGGGATGGCTGCCGTCAGCCAGGACCAGGTCGCAGAACCGGGCGGCGTAGAACTTGGCGTCTTCGGGGTGCCAGTCCATGAGCAGCATGGTCTCCTCGCCGCCCACTTCACCCTTCACCCGGATGACCAGGTACTTGCACCAGGAGATGTTCTCCAATGCCCACATGTTCACCGCTTCGCCCCAGTTGGCCATCCAGTCGGCGGCGTGGGCGTAGTAGTCCGCTTCGGTGTCAAAGTCGTCGGTGCTGAAGGCCTTGGGCCGCATGTCCAGCTTGATGGCGCCGTCCTCGTTCTTGGCGCGCAAGTTCGCCCAGTTGTCCCACCAGATGTTCTGGCCGTTGGGGCCCAGCTCGGGCTTGTTGTTGGGGTCACGATCGTCGAAGTTGTCCCACAGGAAGGCCACTTCCGGGGCGACCACTTCGGCGGCGGGCGCTTCCGCATCCTGAGCTCCGCCCAGGTACTCCCGGATGGGCAGATCGCCGGGCTTGCCGGTCTCGGGCGTGGTCATGGTGTCCACGATCGCGGTGGTGTCGATGGGGGCCACGGGCTCCGCAAAATAGATCTCATCCACCCAGATCACGCACTTGTCGAAGGCGCGGATATGGAAGGCATTTGTCATGCCGGGGAAGCCGGAGGCCTCCAGGTCGATGACCAGGTTCTGCCAGCCGGTGGTGATGACGGGATGGCTGCCGTCAGCCAGGACCAGGTCGCAGAAGCGAGCGGCGTAGAACTTGGCGTCTTCGGGGTGCCAGTCCATGATGAGCTTGGTCTCCTCACCGCCGACCTCGCCCTTCACCCGGATGACCAGGTACTTGCACCAGGAGATGTTCTCCAGGGCCCACATGTTGACCGCTTCGCCCCAGTTGGCCATCCAGTCGGCGGCATGGGCGAAGTAGTCATCTTCGTTCTCATAGTCTTCGGTGTCGAAGGCCTTGGGCCGCATGTCCAGCTTGATGGCGCCGTCCTCATTCTTGGCGCGCAGGTTGGCCCAGTTGTCCCACCAAATGTTCGCACCGTTGGGGCCCAGCTCAGGCTTGTTGTTGGGGTCGCGATCGTCAAAGTTGTCCCACAGGAAGGCCACTTCGGGGCCGGGCACTTCTTCGGCGGGTTCCGCCTGGGCAGCGGGGGCTTCCTCAGCGGGAGCTTCCTCAGTAGCGGGGGCCTCGGCCACTTCCACGCCCAGATACTCCGCGATGGGCAGGTCGCCGGGCTTGCCGGTCTCGGGGGCGGTCATGCCGGAGAGGATGGTCTCCTGGCTGGTGGCGTCGATGGGGGCGATGGGCTCGGAGAAGGTGATCTCATCCAGCCAGATGACGCACTTGTCGAAGGCGCGGATGTGGAAGGCGTTGGTCATGCCGGGGAAACCGGAGGCTTCCAAATCGATGACCAGATCCTGCCACTCGGTGGTGATGGCGGGATGGCTGCCGTCGGCCAGGACCAGGTCACAGAAGCGGGCGGCGTAGAACTTGGCGTCTTCGGGGTGCCAATCCATGATGAGCTTGGTCTCCTCACCGCCCTCGGCGCCCTTGATGCGGATGGTCAGGTACTTACACCAGGAGATGTTCTCCAGGGCCCACATGTTCACCGCTTCGCCCCAGTTGGCCATCCAGTCGGCGGCGTGGGCGTAGTAGTCGGCTTCGCTCTCAAAGTCCTCCGGATCATAGGCCTTGGGCCGCATGTCCAGCTTGATGGCGCCGTCCTCGTTCTTGGCGCGCAGGTTCGCCCAGTTGTCCCACCAGATGTTTACGCCGTTGGGGCCAAGCTCGGGCTTGTTGTTGGGGTCACGGTCGTCGAAGTTGTCCCACAGAAAGGAATCGGATGCGGCGGGCGCCGGCTCCTCCTCCGCCTTGGGCGCCTCCTCCGCAGCGGGCGCTTCCGTCGGGGCAGACGCCTCCTCTTGAGCCGCAGCGGGTTCGCTGGCAGGCTCCTGGGCAGGGGCCTCGGTCTGGGCAGGCGTGGTGGATTGTCCGCAGGCAGCAAGACCCAAGATCATGCCGACTGCAAGGACCAGTGCGAGTAACTTTTTCATGCTTGACCTCCCTAATTGATATTTTCTTTTTTCCTGGTAAAACACCGATTTGCGGGTAGGTTTAACGTTAAACCTATCATGGCTTTATTATAGCATCCGCCCTGGGGGCTGTCAAGCGGTGATTTAGCGTTTCACCTGCCCAAACATAAGGAAAAAACGGCCCGGGAAACCGTTTTTGCCCTTGCCCATTTCGGGTTCCTATTGTATAATCATGTCAGGAGAGGTTTAGCGTTAAACTATCCGCACTTGCAAGGGAGGAGCACACACATGCGCACCGAGTCCAAAGCCGCTCCCCGGCTGATCCTGCTGGGAGCCGCGGCCCTTCTGCTGCTGGCATTGGCCATCTTCATGATCCTTTCGCCCAAAGCGCCGAGAAAGGGGCAGGCGAACAGGGCCCCCGAAGGGCAGGCGACCCTGCTCACCCTCTACGAGGGCCCCAAGACCATGACCAGCTCCCCGAACGCCCGCATCACGGCCAACGGCCATGAGCTGTTCGTCTACGATGTGATGGTGAACCATGAGCACATCTGGAACGCCAACACCCAGCCCAGCGACACCCCCATGACCTACTTCGATTTCTCCGGCAAGGTGGAGATCGACATCCAGATGCCGGGGCTCCCTACGCCCGTGGAGAGCGCCCAGGTGCTGCCCTCCGCCTGGGGCATCGAGCCGGAGGTGGCCGACGGCCACGTGCGCTTTGCCATCACGGAGCCCGGCCAGTACACCGTTATCTATAACGGAAGCGTCAACAAGGCCACCCACATCTTCGCCAACCCGCCGGAGACGGAGGTGCCCGACGCCGACGACCCCAACGTGTTCTTCATCGGCCCCGGGGAATGGACCATGGACGCCATCGCCCTGGGGGACGATCAGACCCTGTACCTGTCCGGCGGGGCGGTGCTCCACAGCATCGTGTCCGTCAGCGGGGCCAAGAACGTGCGCATCCTGGGCCGGGGCATGATCGACGGCAGCGACTATCCCGCCTGGAACCAGGCCGGCTCCTACGCCCGAGTGCCCATCGACCTGAACCACGCCAAGGACGTAACCGTGGAGGGGATCATCCTGGCGAACTCCAACTGTTGGAACTTCAACTCCTACTCCTGCAGCCATGTGCGGGTGGACAACGTGAAGATCATCTCCGGCCGTCAGAACGGGGACGGCTTCACCTTCCAGTCCTGCACGGATCACGTGGTCACCGACAGCTTCGCCCGGACCTGGGACGACAGCCTGGTCATCAAGAACTACTCCGGCTCCACCAAGGGCATCACCTTTAGGAACATGCAGGTGTGGACGGATCTGGCCCAATCCATGGAGATCGGCTACGAGACGGACAAGGGCCTGACCCTGGACCCGGAGATCCAGGACGTTCTCTTTGAGAACATCACCGTTCTCTACAACTTCCACAAGCCCGTTATCTCCATCCACAACAGCGACGACGCCTTCGTCCACCACATCGAATACCGGAACATCCTGGTGGAGAACGCCTTCATGGAGGGGGACAACGGCCGGAACAACGAGCTCATCGAGATGAACCTGAATAAATCCGGCTGGTCCACGGTGAAGGACGAGTTCGGCTCCGTGGACGACGTGCTCATCGACGGGCTCACCGTGCTGCACACCAAGGACGGCCGGGTGCCCGCCTCCCGGATCAGCGGGCAAAGCGAGGACAACCGGATCACCAACGTGACCTTCCGGAACGTGAGCATCCTGGGGCAGAAGGTGCAGGATCTCAAGGGGCTCAACGCCTCCGTCAACGAATTCTGCGAGAACATCACGGTGGAATGAGGGAGGAAAGTACCATGCAAAAGAAGCTGACCATCCTTTTTATCGTCATCATCCTCTTGTCCCTGGGGGCCATCCTGTGGGCCTATCTGCAGGCGCCTGCTGAGCAGACGGACCCGGGGCTCACCGTCGTGCCCGCCCCGGAGCAGGCCAAGGCCCAGCGCCCTCCCTGCTTCCCCGACCAGGAGGACAACTACATCCCCCTGCCCGAGACGGAGAACCTGGCCCTCAACAAGCCCATTCAATCCGGGGAGCACACGGACGTGTATGTGGCTGCCAATGTGAACGACGGCAAGACCGACACCTACTGGGAGAGCAAGGGCTTCCCCGCCCAGATGACCATTGAGCTGGGGGCGGCCAAGAAGATCTCCACCGTGGCCGTGCGGCTGAACCCCTCCGCCATTTGGGAGCCGCGGAAGCAGGAGATCGCCGTGCTGGTGAGCCAGGACGGCCAGGCCTACACGGAAGCGGCCCCCGCCGCCGTCTACGACTTTGATCCCGCCACGGGGAACCGGATCCGGATCGACTTTGACGCCGTGGAGGCGGCCTATGTGCAGGTGGTGTTCACCATGAACTCCTCCTCCCGCACCGGCGGCGCCCAGGCGGCAGAGATCGAGGTGTTCGAATAACGATTGGCGATCAACGGACGGATGCCGCGCTTTGCTTTTTGACAGCAAGGCGCGGCATCATTTTTTGCACAAAAAGCCCCAATGCAGGGGCTTTTATGATATCAATCTTTTTTTCAACAGCCTTTTGAGCAGGCTTTCCGCCGGCAAAGAGCCCATCCGGCCGCAGCGGAGCCTCACCTGGTAAAGCTGCCCAGGAAAGCGAGGCTCCCTTTGGGGGTCCGCTGCTGGGTGGCCCGGTCCACGGCGACGAGGCCGAAGGTCATGGAGAAGCCCTTCTGCCACTCGAAGTTGTCCAGAAGGCTCCAGTACATATACCCCAGCACCGGGATGCCGTCTTCGACGCAGCCCTGCACGCCCTTGAGCGCCTCCTCGATGAAGGCCACCCGGCGCTCATCGTCCGCCACGGCCACGCCGTTTTCCGTGACCATGATGGGAATTGGCAGGCTCCTGTGCACGGTGCGGATCACATGGCCCAGGGCCTGGGGATAGAATTCATACTCCATCTGGGTGGATTCGGCTCCCTCGGGCACGGGCAGGCTCCCCTCCGGCCCCATGAGGGTCCGGGTATAGTTCTGCAGGCCGAAGAAATCGTCCTCCCGGATGTAGGGCAGATAGTGCAAAAACTCCTCGTCCCACTCCTTTTGGGCCATGGCTTCCCCGCCGGGCTGGGGCTGGATGTCGTGGAGGGACAGGGTGATGCCGATCTTCAGGTCGGGCTTGACCGCCTTCATGGCCGCCTTGGCCGCCTGATGGGCCTTCATGACCAACAGGTCCCCTTCCGGGGTCCGGGGCGCCACGAAAACCTGGGGCTGGGGCGTGCCGAAAAGCTGCATGTGCTCCCTGGCCTGCTGCTTCATCCGCGCCATCATGGGGTTCTCCAGGTTGATGCCCACCTGGATCTGGCCCTCCGCCTTCATTTTGCGCTGCATGAGCAGGGTGTAGCGCCGGGCGATGGCCGCCACCTGGATGCCCATGTTGGCCTCGTTGATGGTGCAGACGTAGTGCATGAGGTCCCCCAGCTTTTCCACCACGTAGCGGCAATAGCGGGCGAACTTCTCCACGGTCCCCTCCGCTTCCCAGCCGCCCTGCTCGATGAGCCACTTGGGGCTGGTGAAGTGATGCATGGTGACGATGGGCTCCACCCCGTGTTCCCGGCAGCAGAGCAGGACCTTGCGGTAGTGCCCGATCTCGTTTTCATCGAAGACGCCGGGCTGGGGCTCGATCCGCGCCCACTCGATGGAGAAGCGGTATGCGTTGAGGCCCGCCTCCGCCAGCAGCCGGATATCCTCCTCAAAGCGATGGTAGTGGTCGCAGGCGTCGCCGGAGGGCTCGTTGAAGCTGGTGAACTGCATGTGCTCCTGGGCCCAGTAGTCGCTGTGAATGTTGTTGCCCTCCACCTGGTGGGCCGCCGTGGCCGCGCCGATGAGAAAACCTTTGGGAAAGCGCATTGTATCCTCCCTTTCTTTTCGTTCCGGGTGCGGTTATTTTCTGATTCCCTGCAGGATGCGGTTGAGCCGTTGGATGCTCTGCTCGTCCGCGCCGCTCTGCTTCAAGAGGCTCACCATGGTCATGCGGCCCATCATCCGCTGGAGGACCGGGTTGTCCTTCACGGCGTCGGCCACGTCCCCCCGCTCCGAAGCGCCCTTGGCCATCATGGCTTCCACGATGGGGCCGGCCTGGGGGTGTTGGCGGATCTCGCCCAGGGTGTCCAGGATGGAGAAGCAGGCGGGGTCGATCTCCTCCGCGTCGAACCAGTTGGTCACGGAAGCGGCGGCCTTGTTAAAGATGTAGCTTTCGTCAGGGGCGGCAACCCTGCGGATCACCATGGTGTCCCGGCAGGCGCCGGCCCGCGCCTCGATTTGATGCTCCCCCGTCAACGGGAGGCGGAAGCGAAAGACGGCCGTGCCGGACTGGGTGCCGATAAGGACGCCGTCCGCATAGAGGCTCACCTCGCTCCGGTTGGAATAGACCTTGATCTCGGTCTCCTCCTCGCATCGGTTCACATAGCGGCTGCCGCACAGGTGGACGAAGGGCTCGGTCCTGTTCCAGGCGGCCTTATAGAGATAGAAGGCGTCCTTCCGGGTCTGCCGGTCGAAGGTGACCAGGCCCTTCTGGTTCTCCCCGTGCTTGCCCCCCTCGTCCCGGCCGTCGGCGGCGAAGTCGAACAGGTTCCACACGTGGGTGGCCCAGAGATAGGGCCGCGCCTCGATCATGCGGAGCATATGTTCGTGATAGAGGCACTGGTATTCCTCGGAATACTCCCCCTTCTCCGGATGGGCGGAATGGAAGGCGGGGTTGGCGTCCGCGCCGTATTCACTAAAGCCGATGACCCTGTCAGGGTACTTGGCGTGGTACTCGTCGAAGAACTCGTCCGTCTGCTCCAGCTCCCCCAGATACCAGCCGTAGTACAGGTTGTAGCTGTTCACGTCCGGGATCTGCAGGATGGGGCTGTCGATCTCCAGCATGAACACGTTTGCCATGGTGGTTTTGCGGGTGGGGTCCAGCCGGTGGCACAGGTCGTTGAGGGCCCGATGGTTCTCCAGCAGCGCTTCATTGACGGCACTGGCGGCGGTGATCTCGTTGGAAAGGCCCCACACGGCGATGGAGGGGTGGTTGTAGCACTGGGTGATGAGCTCCTGCATCTGGGAAAGGGTGTTCCCGCGGCCGTTGGGCATGTGCAGGGTGATGTAAGGGATCTCGGCCCAGACCACGATGCCGTTTTCATCGCAGAGATCATAGAAAGCCTGGGCGTGCTGGTAGTGAGCCAGGCGCACCGTGTTGGCGCCGATCTCCCGGATGATGTCCATGTCGGCGGCGTGGTCGGCGTACAAGAGGGCGTTGCCCTTGCCCTTTTTATCCTGATGGCGGCTCACGCCCCGGAGGGGGTAGCTGCGGCCGTTGAGCCGGAACCCCTTCTGGGGGTCAAACTCGAACACCCGGCAGCCGAAGCGGACGCTCACCGCATCGCCGGAGGGGAGCTGGGCCGTGGCGGTATACAGATACGGATCGTTTGTCCCGTCCCAAAGATGGACGTTTTCGATAGTAAAGACAGCTTCTCTTTGAACGGTTTTGGTCTCCCCATGGACGGTGATGTCCACCGTCTCGCCGTTGTGCCAGGTCCTGACGGTGACGGTGGCCTGCTTCTTCTCCAGGTCCACGAGCGGCGTCACCTGGATGCCGGGGGTGCCGTCCTTCAGAAGCTCGAAGTGCTCCCGGGGGACCGAGATCAGCTTCACGTCCCGGTACAGGCCGCCGTAGAAGGTGAAGTCCGCCTTCTGGGGGTAGACCCGGTCGCTGTCGCGGTTATCCACCTCGACGGCCAGGGTGCCGGGGCGGGGGATCTCCACCCGAAAGGCGGAATAGCCCCCCTCGTGGGTCGTCAGCAGCGCGTCGTCCAGGTAGACCCGGGCGGTGTGGTTGGCTCCGTCGATCTCCAAAACGTTCACCTCACCGGACAGCTCCTCCGGCCGGATCTCCCGCTCGTAGCGGCAGACGCCCCGGTAGTAGTCGTTGCCGCCGTCCTGGCCGTCCAGGGCGTTCCAGGTGTGGGGCAGGGTGACGGCTTGGGTTTGGCCTTCCTTGGTGAACCGCCAGCCGTCGTTGATCAGCATGGTCTTTCTCATTCTTGTCTCCTTTTCAAAAACGGGCCCGTGCGGCAGTCACGGGCCCAGGGATGCAGGCGGGGTTCAGTTCTCTTGGGCTGCGGTTTCGGCCTTCTTCTCCGCGATCCGCTTCTGCACGTCCACCATCTGGGCTTTGTCCAGCTTGCAGAAGCGCATGGCCAGCAGGGTGCAGAGCCAGCCCAGGATGGCCAGGCCGTACTTCAAAAACATGGTCACCCAGAACACGCCCGTGGTGGCGGGGTCGTTGGGCTGGGGCAGGGAGGCGGTGTAGCCGATGAGGGCCACGGCGCCCGTGGCGATGACGGAGGACACGGAGGACACGATCTTGTCCACCAGGGAGTAGGTGCCGGTGATGACGGCGGGGATATACTTGCCGCTGCGGTCCAGCTCAAAATCGATGATGTCCGCCATGAAGCCGGTGTTGGCCGTGGTCACGCACATCATGCAGCCGTTGAGGAGCAGGGTCAGCAGAATGTAGAGGATCATGGTCACGCCCATGTGGGCGATGGTCTTGGGGTCGATGACCACGAAGAACAGGATGGACACAAGCCCCGCGCCGATGCAGTACAACGTCCAGCGGACGATGGCTTCCTTGTTGCCGTGGCGGCCGGCGTACTTGGCGCCGATGACGGCAAAGATGATGGAGGGGAACATGCCGATAACGGACAGGATGGTGGCCAGCTGCATGTTGCCGATGAGGATGCCGGAGAGCATGGTGGCCACGATGCCGGTGGCCGCGGCCTGCTGGGCGATCTTATCGGAGGCGGCGGACACGATGTAGCACTGGAGGGGCTTGTTGTGGGCGAGGACGTCGATCATGTCCTTCAGCTTCAGCCGCTCGTCGGCCTTCTTGCCGATGCCCTTAAAGTTCTCGGGCTTGTCGAAAGCGGAGATGCCGATGGCCACCAGGACCATGCCCGCAAAGGAGATGGCCACCACCACCAGGGCGGAGGTCTTCAAAAAGCCCAGGGTGTACTCATTCCCGTACCGGGGCAGGATCACGTTGTTGAGAACGATGGTCAGGATCATGGGGACCACGTAGTTCAGCGCCGTCTGCCACACGCCCACGGTGGGCCGCTGCTTGGGATCGTTGGTGAGCAGGGCGGGCAGGGTCTGGGCGGTCATGTTGATGATGGTATAGCCGATGAAATACAGGAAGTAGAAGAGTATGAAGCCGACCACGCCCATGCCCTTGCCGGCGCCCAGCCAGAAGACCAGCAGCAAGCCGGCGGACTGGATCAGCCAGCCCATGGCCAGCAGGGGCCGGATCTTGCCGAAGGGGGTGTTTACCCGATCGTAGAGGAAGGCAAGCAGGGGGTCGGTGACCGCGTCGAAGATGCGGCCGAAGGCCAGCAGGCCGCCCACCGCCAGCGTGGCGATGCCGAAGCCCAGATTGGCCGCGTAGCCCACGTAGTTGTTGAACAGGATGTAGACCGCCATGCCGTTGAGGGCGTTGAAGGCGATGAGAATGATCTGCCAGAGCTTGGCCCGGCGATACTGAACGCCGTCGATCTGGGACTGGGTCAGGTCTTGATGCTTAGCCATGATGATGCCTCTCCTTGCTTTGTGTTTACACTGGCATTGTATCAGCCATCTTCGATCATAGTTAGAACGAAATAGTAAAAAATAGAAGAATATGATCCACTTTGTCGATCTGCTCCGTTTTTCGGGCAAGCCGGCGTAGGTATTGCGGGAAATGGGAAGAAATGATAGAATTAAATCATCATCAATAGAAGGATTCGGAGGGCCGACGATGGACGTGGCGCTGTTCTCTTCCCTGCTCAGAAACCTGCTGCAGATCAATGTGATGTCCGCCCAAAAGGGAGAAAACGAGGTGTTCCGCCGGTTTCAGGACAGGTTCTGCTACCGCCCGGCCCTGCAGCCCGCCTTCACCGCCGCCGCCCTTGTTCAGTTTGCGGATCAGGCCCGGGAGCGGACCTTCTACGGCCTGCAGGACGATCTGGGGGTGTGTCTCATCTTCTTCCGGTTCGAGGAGCGGGTGTTTTTGCTGGGGCCCTTCGTGCGCACCGCCTTCGACCAGGAGAAGGTGCAGCGCGTGCTGCTGGCCTGCCGGCTGCCCGTGTCCTACGCCTCCTCCATCCGCCTCTACTGCAGCGCCTTCCCCATCCTCAGCTCCGCCCACGTCCGCTCCACGGCCCTTTCCTGCATCCGCTCCTTCTCCCAGGGGATCGAGGACTACGGCTACTGCCGCTTGAAAGGGGCGACGGAGGACAGGCTCCCGGTCCGCTCCCCCCGGGAGGAATCCCTGGACTACAGCGCCATCTACAACCGATACGACGTGGAGAACGCCTTTTTGCGCCTGGTGGAAGCGGGGGACACGGAAAACGTGCTGACCGCCCATCGCCGCATGAACATGGCGGACCTGCGGCAAAACCGATACGTGAACGCCATCTACACCGACCCGGGGGTGGGCTTATCCATGCTCCGGGCCATGGTCCGCAAGGCCGCCGAGCGAGGGGGGGCCTCCCTGGTGGAGATCCACGAGATCACCCAGCGGGCCGTGCAGCAGATCGCCGCGGCGGGAAGCCTGGCGGAGCAGATGCGCTACTCCGACGCCATGATCCTGGAGCTCACGGAGGCCGTGCGCCGGAGCCGCCTAACCCTGGGGCGCTATTCGGAGCCGATCCGCAAGGTGATGGAGCATATCCAGCTGAACTACAGCCAGGCCCTGACATTGGAGGCGCTCTCCCGGGTGGCCAACCTCTCCCCCTCCTACCTCACCAAGGCCTTCAAGAAGGAGACGGGCATGACCCTGTTCCAGTACATCGCCCAGCTGCGCTGCCGGCAGGCGGCCCGGATGCTCCGGGACAGCCGTGCCTCCATCCAGGACATCAGCGGCTATGTGGGGTATGAGGACAACAACTACTTTGTGAAGGTGTTCCGCCGCCAGTATGGCGTGACCCCCAGCGAGTACAGACGCGACAAGGCCCCCTGCTGAGAGGGCGGGGATATCTTTTCTGCGCTTCTCGGCGAAGCGTCCCTTTTAGGAGCATCGTATGCCAGGCGGCGTATGCTATGGGCATATCCGCAAAGGAGGGATGTACCACGGCAACGGGGGAGAAACGGTAAACGGTATTAGACAAGGCGAAAGCCATAATAAAAAGCAAGGCAGCGCGTGATCGCTGCCTTTTTTGTCAGAGTCCGGCCTCGGGGAGGCAGTGCATCTGGGTGCGGCCCAGGACCCGGAAGCCCTCGGCCCTGCCCTTCAGGGTGCGCAGGCCGAAGCTGAGGGAGCGGAGCTTGAGATACAGGGCGATGCTTCCATAGTCCTCCGCGTCCGGCAGGAACTGGGTCCTGTGGCAAAGAATGGCGTCCAGCTGCCGGGAAAGGAGGCCCCGGGTGGCCACAAAGCGGTTGGGTCGGGCGGTCATATAGAAGGCAACGGCCTGCACGTTTGCGGGGGCAGCGCCGTGCTTTTCCATGATCCGGGGGAAGGGGGCGAAGAAGGCAAGGGCCTTGGCCATCTCCCCCACGTTTCGGTGGTCCGGGTGGCATTCGCTTCTCACATCCGGGTCCGGGGCGAAGATGACCTGGGGCTGGAAATCCCCCATGACCCGGGCCACAGCGGCCAGCAGGTTCCCCCGGTCATAGAAGCCGCCGTCGCTGAAGGGCAAAAACCGCACGTCCTCCACCCCCAGGGCCTTGGCGGAGGACAAAGCTTCCGCCTGCCGCAGCGCAATAAGATCCTCGGGCGCGGTGCCGGCGGGGGCGTGCTCCAGGCCAAAGCGGCCGTCGGTGCAGATGAGGAAGCACACCTGCTTGCCGGCGGCGATGAGCTTCGCCGCCGTGGCCCCGGCGCCGATCTCGATGTCGTCCGGATGGGGGCCCAGGAACAGATACCGGTCGAACGCTTCCACCTGAGGCGCCGGCGCGGCCAGGCGAAGAACAAGGCTGACCAGGCTCATGCCTGTTTCTCGGCCCGGCGGGCCTTGAGCTGGGCGCAGATGCGGTCGTACTCCGGCTCGTCCAGCTTGTAGTGCTTCACATAGAGCACGTAGCTCACCACCATGAGCACCAGGGGCACCACGATCATCACCAGCAGCAGCCCCGTGGACTGGCCGTGGGTCACGTCCTGCAGAAGGGTGCGGATCTGGGAAAGCTTCTCCGCCTCGGTGATGTGTCCCGCGGCGGCGGCGTTCTCCAGGGAGGAGATCTGGTTGGTGTACCGGGTCACGCCGGTGAGCAGATAGGTAGCGGAGGCGATGAGTACGGTGAGAGCGGAAGCCAGCTTCGTGAGGAAGGGCCGCATGGAGGTGATGATGCCCTCGTCCCGGGTGCCGTGGAGATACTCGTTATACTCCACGGTGTTGATGACGGAGATCATGAGGATGAGATAGAAGCCGTACTGGCCGAAGTTGGCCAGCATGTAGCCCACGGTGATGAGCAGGAATTTCAGATCCATCCCCCCCAACATGACGGCGCCGGATCGCATGAGGATGCCGGGAATCAGCATGATGGCGTAGCCCACCAGGGACACCCGCAGCAGGATCCCCATGAATTTCTTCCGAGGCACCTTCCGGGAGATGGCGGGATAGAAGATCATCAGCAGGGCCGTGACGGACATGCCGATGGTGGTGAACAGGCTGTAGAGCCCGCCCTCGTAGCCGAACTCAAAGTAGATGTAGGTGGAGCCCACGCCGGAGATGACGATGGCGTTGCTGATCTCATGGATGAGGAAGATGAGGGCGATCCACAGGAGCTGGTCGTTGCCGGTGATGGTGCCCCAGATCTTTTTGAAGCTCACCGGGGGCACGGGCTCCGCGTTGTAGGACCGATCCTCCTTCACCCCAAAGAGGACGAAGAGCAAAAACAGGGGGCAGAGGATGGCGATGGCCAGGGCGATGCGGCCGAAGGCGATGGTGGTGCTGCCGCCGATGGCGCCGGCCCCCGTGGTCAAGAGGGGGATGAGGATGCTGGCCGCCGTGCCGCCGATGCCCGCAAAGAGGGTGGTCCGGGCGGTGAAGGTGTTGCGGGTGTCCCCGTCGGAGCTGAGGGAGGGGATCATGCCCCAGTAGGAGATGTCGCCCATGGTGTAGGTGATGCTGAAGAGGAAGTAGATGAGGCCGAAGAACCACACGAACTTCCAGCCCTGGAGCTTCACGTTGAAGGCGGCGTAGATGACCAGGGAGGTGGAAAGCATGCCCGCCAGGATCCAGGGCTTGAACTTGCCGTACTTGGTGCGGGTGCGCTCGATGATGTTGCCCATGATGGGGTCGTTGAGGGCGTCAAAGAGCCGGGCCCCCACCATGATGGCGGTGATGGCGGAAAGCTGGCCGGCGGTGAGCTCCCGGGTGAAGAGCACGAAGGTCAGCAGGAAGTTGGTGACCAGGGAGTAGACCATGTCCCGTCCCACGGTGCCCAGAGGAAACAGGATGAGGTTTCGTTTGTTGCGCTTGGTTTCGTCCATGCTGGGAATAGCTCCTATATATGAGAATAGATAAACTGTACCATCTTCGGGAGAAAAACGCAAGGTGCAGGGCGCGGCATCAGCGCCGTTTTGAGGCATTTTATATATAAATCGTTGAAAGGAGCGGGGATTTTGAGTATACTATACGTAAACGGTATCATCGCAGGAACAGGAAAGGAGCATGGATCATGGAAGGAATCGAAAAAGTCTGCGCGTTTTTGGACGAGGCCAAGACCTACTATCTGGCCACGGTGGAGGGGGATCAGCCCCGGGTAAGGCCCTTTGGCACCTGCCTGCTCTATGAGGGAAAGCTGTATATCCAGACCGGAAAGGCCAAAAGCGTGTCCCGGCAGCTGGCCGCCAACCCCAAGGCGGAGATCTGCGCCTTCACGGGCGGCAGGTGGCTGCGGGTGGCCGGGGAGCTGGTGAACGACGACAGCCGGGCAGCGAAGGTGGCCATGCTGGAGAAGATGCCCAGCCTGAAGGCCATGTACAGCGCCGACGACGACAACACCCAGGTGCTGTATTTCAAGAACGCCGTGGCCACCTTTAGCTCCTTCACGGAGCCCCAGGAAGTCATCGAGTTCTAAGGCAGCAACCAGAAAAGCCCCTGCCGCCAAAGCTCTTGGCGCAGGGGCTTTTTTGATGGAAAAGGACTTATTCCTCGGAGAAATCCGTGTCCAGGGCCACCTGGAACGAATACGCCGGGAAGGCCTTCTGCACGTCGGCCATGACCTGGTTGTACACCGCCCGCCGATCCTTGGCGTCGAAGCTGACCACAATATCAAAGCGCATGGTCTTCTCCTCCTTCATGAGGTAGAAGCCGTGAAGCTGGGTTACATGCTCATGGGCGAATACGATGTCCCGCACCTGCTGCTGCATCTCCATGACCTCCCGATCCTTGGTGTTCACGGAGTAGACGCCGATGGCCGTCAGGATCACGTGGTGCTCCGCGTACACCGCCACCTGGATGCGCCGCAGCAGCAGGTCCAGGTCGTTGGCGGAGTAGGTATCCGGCACCTCGATGTGGATGGAGCCGTTCCAGTCGTCTGGACCGTAGTTGTTCAGCACCAGGTCATAGGCCCCCTGCACGTCGGGGAAGCCGACCACGGTCCGCTTGATGGCCTTGGCCAGCTCCACGTCGTTCCGCTCCCCCAGGATCTGGGAGATGGTGTCCCGGAGCATCTCGATGCCGGACTTGATGATCACCAGGGAGATGATGGCGCCCAGCCAGGCTTCCAGGGACACATGGAACACCAGATAGATCACCGCGGCCACCAAGGTGGAGGCGGAGATGATGGAATCCAGCGTGGCGTCCTCCCCGGAATTGACCAGGGAATCGGACTTCACCCGCACGCCCACAGCCTTCACATACCGGCCCAGGAGGATCTTCACCACCACCGCCACGGCCACGATGATGAGGGACACCGTGGTGTACGCCGGGGTCTCGGGGTGGATGATCTGCTTGACGGACTCCACCAGGGAGGTGATGCCCGCGTAGAGCACGATGACGGAGATGATCATGGCGCTCAGATATTCGATGCGCCCATAGCCGAAGGGGTGCTTCTTGTCCGGCTCCCGGCCCGCCAGCTTGGTGCCCACGATGGTGATGAGGGAGCTGCCGGCGTCGGAAATGTTGTTCACCGCGTCCAGCACGATGGCGATGGAGTGGGTCAGCATGCCGATGATGGCCTTGAAGGCCGCCAGAAACACGTTGGCGACGATGCCGATGACGCTGGTTTTGACGATGGTTCTTTCCCGGGAGGGGTCCTTGCCCTCAAAGTGTTTCATTTCCTGCGGTTTTTCCATGGGTGCCTCCGATCGGGTTTCGTGTGATTGAAAATATATTGTATTCCGATCTCGGGCCGGTGTCAACCCGGCCTTCCCCCGGGCGAAAGCGGCTTGAAAACCGGCCGCCGGGCTGGTATACTTTTTTTATCCTCCCTTTCCCTGCAGGAAGGGAAATCTTACCCCAGGAGGCACCCTATGCAAAACTATGTTCACGCCATCCCCACCAAGGTCTACTTCGGCAAGGGGCAGATCGAGCGCTTGCCGGAAGCCCTCGCAGCCTTTGGGAAGCGGGTCCTGCTTGCCTACGGCGGCGGCTCCATCAAGCGCATCGGCCTCTACGACAAGATCATGGCCCTGCTGCATGCGGGCGGCTTCACCGTGACGGAGCTTTCCGGCATCGAGCCCAACCCCCGGATCGAATCGGTGGCGGAGGGCGTTCGCCTGTGTAAAGAAAACAATATCGACGTGATCCTGGCGGTGGGCGGCGGCAGTACCATCGACTGCTCCAAGGCCATCGCCTGCGGCGTGTTCTATGAGGGGGACGACCTCTGGCAGATGATCGTCACCTCCGGCGGCTTTTCCAAGGCCCTGCCTTTGGTGGACGTGCTGACCCTCAGCGCCACGGGCTCGGAGTTCGACGGCGGCGGCGTCATCAGCAACATGACGCTGAACGAAAAGCTGGGCGCGGGACTCACGTACCCGGCGGTGTCCATCTGCGACCCCACCTACACCTTCACCGTGTCCCCCTACCAGACGGCGGCCGGGTCCGCGGACATCATGAGCCATATCTTCGAGGGGTATTTTTCCCGGGAGGACGACTGCGAGCTGTCCGACGGCATCGCGGAGACCATCCTCAAGACGGTGATGAAGTGCACGCCCATCGCCCTGCAGGACCCCGAAAACTACAGCGCCCGGGCCAACCTTATGTCCTGCTCCTCCGTGGCCTGCTCCGGCATCCCGGAATACGGCAAAGAGGATACCGGCTGGCCCTGCCACGCCATGGAGCATGAGCTCTCCGCCTATTACGACATCACCCACGGGGTGGGCCTGGCCATCCTGACGCCCCGGTGGATGCGCTACATCCTCAAGAAGGACCCCACGGCCCTGCCACGGTTCGTCCGGTTCGCAAAGAACGTGTTCAGCCTGACGGGGGCGGATGAAGGGGCCCTGGCCCGGGAGGCCATCGACAAGCTGGAAGCCTATTTCAAATCCACCGGCATCCCCATGACCCTGCAGGAAGTGGGCATCGGGCCGGAGCACATCGAGGATATGGCCGCCCACGCCATCCAGGTGGGGCGGCTGGACAGGGCCTTCGTGCCTCTTACGAAAGAGGACCTGGCCGCCATCTACCGCATGTGCCTGTAAGCTCCATAGAATCGGAAAAACCCTGATCCCAAGGGATCAGGGTTCGTTTTTCTTTTGGCCTCACAGCCGGACGCAGGGCCCTTCCGTGATGCCGCTCTCATTGAAGGCGTCCACCCGAACGAAGTAATCCCGGCCCCGGATCAGGGCTCCCACCCTTTGCTCCCCGGGCGTGAAGGTCATATAGCTGTGATAGAGCTTGTCCGGGGCGCTGCCGAAGAGGATGTTGTAGCCCAGGGTATCCGGTTGGGGCCGGATGGCAACGACCATATCCAGCTCCCCCGTCCGCCGGGCGGTGAAGGCGGGGATGGCGGGGCTTTTCCCCCTGCCCCAGCCGAAGATGCGCAGCCCGGACACGCAGGGTGCCTGCCCAAAGGGCACCGCCATGTTGGACAGCCGCAGGAACCGAGCCTCAATGCCCGCCTCCCGCAACACGAAGTCGTGGGAAAGGTCCGTTTTCGCCTGGGATTTATCCTCTATGAGGAACCAGGCCGCCCCGTCTAAACTCCCCTCCAGCGTCCACTGGGTGGCCCGCTCTCCCTCGTCGATATACCTTGCCTGGGAGCCGGGGCGGATTTCCCCGGGGCAGGGCACGTCGATCCCATCGTCGGCGAAGTTCACCTGGACGGCGTGGACCTCCATGGCTTTGCCCAGATCCACCTGCAGCCACTCCCCCCGGCTGTTGGAGGCGGCCTGCCACCAGGTGCGCACGTTCTCCTCCGTGGCCAGCTTCGGCTCGTGGCCCTCTGTGTGGGAGGAAGCGGCGGCGGGCTTGCCCGCGCTCAACAGCATCCAGGCCGGGCCCCGCCAGGGATCGTCCTGCCCCTCGGACAGGGCCAGGGGCCAGTCCCCGTATCGCTGGTTGCAGAAGAGTTCCCCGTCCGCATCGAAGCCGGCGGGCCACAGACCCACCCGGCGCTCAAAGTCGTGGTTCACGCTGATGCGCATGGTGGCGGCGTGCCACAGGTTCCCCCGGCCGTCCGTTAGGGTGGAGCCGTGGCCGGCCCCGGGCAGAAAGCCGCCGGGCTTGTAGGAATAGGGGTTGTTGTCCGCCAGGGTGAAGGGGCCCAAAGGTCCATCCCCCACATAGACCCCGTCGCAATAGGTGTTGTACTGGGTGCCGGGGCAAGCGTACTGCAGGTAGTATCTGCCGTTGTGCTTGTCCATCCAGGCCCCTTCGATATAGGGCATGTTGGTGAACATGCCCCGGATCAGAGGCTTTACGCTGTCGGGGAGCAGGCTCTCCGGCACGGGGCCCTTCTCCACGAAGGCCCGGTATTTGGCCTCCACCTCCTCCGGGCTGGCGGGCAGGATGCTGTTGTCCTCCCCCACCCGCTCAAAGCCGATCTCCAGCGGGCGGCCCGCCACCAGGGCCTTTGGCTCGGTCTTGGGGTTCATGGTCTTTGGATCCAGCTCCACGCCGTAAATGGGCGCGGCGTTGGAGCAGCCCCAGTAGAAATAGAGCCGGCCGTCGTCGTCCTGAAACAGGTTGGGGTCCCAGAAGGGGAAGGAGCCCTCCATCCGCTCATAGGGGCCGTTCAGGATGTCCTTCGTGCGCCAGCGGTCGCAGTTCTTCTCCCGGCTGGAGGCGCAGAAATACACATACTCCCCCACCACCCGCACGTCCGGGGCGTAGTCGTAGAAGGGCAGGCCTTCGGGCAGGCGATGGTTCTCCCAGGTGACCAGATCCTCGGACACCCAGACTCCCAGGGTCATGGAGGCAAAGATGTAGTAGCGGCCTTTGAACCGGATCAGGGAGGGGTCCGCCGCCTCCCGGCAGATCTGCAGCCTTCCCCCCTGGCGGGGATCGGCGTTGAACTGGTAGCGATAGGTGACGTTGATGGGGTTACAGCAATATTTCATCCTGGACCTCCCCTGCCCTCGCCTCATAGTGTTTCCCGTTCGGCAGCTCGATGAAAGCCGGTATAGGCAAACGAAAATCGAAGGTCAGCTTGTTCCCCTCATAGGCCCAGGCGCTCCGGATCACGCCCACGGGGGAGCGCCATTTTGCTTCGGCGCGGCCCAGGGACGGATGGGGACAGGGGCGGATGGTGAGCCGGCCGGCCTGCAGCCGGATGCCGCACACGCCGCCGAAGAGCCAGCCGGTGATGGCGCCGTAGGAATAGTGGTTCAGGGAGTCGTGGACCGTGCCGTCGGAGCGGACCCCGTCCCAGGTCTCCCAGATGGTGGTGGCCCCTTTCTTCACGGCGTAGAGCCAGGAGGGCGCTTCCTCCTGGAGCAGGAGCCGGTAGGCCGTGTCCACGTGGCCGTTTTCCGCCAGGACCCGGCAAAGATCCGGGGTGGAGAGAAAGCCGGTGTTCAGGTGATAGCCGTTCTTTTCCACCAGGGCGTTGAGCGCGTCCGCCGCGGCCCTGATCTCGTCCCCCTCCAACAGGCCGAAGGCCAGCGGCCGGACAAACGCGCACTGGCGGTCCGAGGTGATGCGCCCCTCAGGCATGCAGGCGAAGCGGTACGCCTTTTTTATGTTCTCGGCAAGCGCCCTGTAGCGCGCGGCGTCCTGGGGCCTGTTCAGGATCTGCGCGATCCGGGACATGAGGGAGGCGGACCGGTAGAAGTAGGCGGTGGCCACCTCCGGCGCTCCCTGGCTCATGCCCGTCCGCATAGCCAGGGCGTTGTCCACGTCCGGCTGGCACCACTCCCCAAAGTGGAAGCCCTTGTCCACCAGGTACCGGCGATAGGGGTTCTTCCGGTTGCTCAGGCGGGATTTTTTCGCCCGTTTCTCCACAAAGCCCAGCCAGCGGGTCATCATGTCATAGTTCTCCGCCAGGATCTCCTCCCGCCCGTAGGCCTCATACAGCGCCCAGGGCACCAGCACGCAGGCGTCGCCCCAGCCGGCGGAGCCCTGAATGATGTTGCTGATGACGCTGGGGACGCCGATGGGCGGGGCGATGTTCTGCACCAGGCCGTCCTTGCCCTGGGCCAGGCGGCATTCCGCCAGCCACTTGCGCAGCACCGGGTAGCAGTCCATCAGGTACACCGCCGTGGGTGCGAAGAGGGCCGCGTCCCCGGTCCAGCCCGCCCGCTCCCGGGTGGGGCAGTCCGTGGGGATGTCGCAAAAGTTGGATCGCATGCTCCAAAGGCTGTTGAGAAAGAGCCGGTTCACGTCCTCGTTTCCGCAGGAGAAGAAGCCGGTCTGCTCCATGGCGGAATAGACGGCCACGGCGGTGAAGCGAGCGTCGGTCAAATCAGCGTCCGTCTCCACCTTGGCGTAGCGGAAGCCGAAGCGGCAGAAGCGGGGGGTGTAGTCGTTCTCCCCCTCCCGGCAGATATAGTCGATCCGCTGGGGGATGCCGCCGAACTTATTCCGGGGGCCGGGATCGAAATTCTTTTGGGTGAAGTTGCCGTTCTCGTCCAGGGTCTCCCCATGCCAGAGGGTGAGCCTTTGCCCTTCCTTCGCCCGGATCTGCAGGCGCACATAGCCCCCCAGGTTCTGGCCGAAGTCGATGACCTTCTCCCCGTTGGGCGCGGTGAACAGCCGCCCGGGGAAGGTCTCCTGCTCTCGGATGGGCACGGTCTCGGTGGCAACCAGGTTCGCATAGCCAAAGTCCTTAACCGCCACCGGGTGCCAGCCGCCGATCTCTTCCCGCCGGGCGTCATAGGTTTCGCCCAGCTCCATGTCGTTTTGGCGGATGGGGCCCTCCTGGCTGGCCTCCCAGGCTTCGTCGCTCACCAGGACCGGCGCGCCCCCCGCCTCCAACTGGCACAGCAGGGCCAGGTCCTTGCCGAAGAGGTTGTGCACGCCGTCGATGCCGTTGTTGCCCCGGTACCAGCCGTCCCCCAGGGTCACGAGCAGCTCGTTTTCCCCGGGCCGCAGCAGGCTGGTCACGTCGTAGGCCTGGACCTGCAGGCGCTTGTTGTAATCGTCCACCCCGGGCGCCAGCACGAAATCCCCCACCCGCCGGCCGTTTAGGTGAGCCTCGTACAGGCCGTGGCAGGTGATGAACAGGGTGGCGTCCTCCGCCCTTTCCAGGGAAAACCGGCGGCGCAGATAGGCGGCGGGCTGCCGCTCCTTCCCGTCGTGAGGGGGCTCCGGGTCGATCCATTTGGCCCGCCAGGCGGGCAGAGCTGTGGTTTGCTTCATCTAATATATCTCTCCTTCAGCCATTGTGCGCTCATTTCCAGGCTCCGGATGGGGTCCTTGTCGATCCAGTTCCTGTGGCTTTCCAGTATGATGCCCTCCACGCCGTTTTTCTCCGCCGCCGCCCTTAGGCCATCCAGGTCCATGTTCCCCGTGCCCAACTCCAGGCTGTCGCACTTGACGATGGGGGTCATGGCGGGGCCGGCCGGCCGGCTGCCCCGGTCGGTCACGTGCCAGAGCTTCATCCTGCGTCCCAGCCGCTCCATCCAGGCCTTGGGGTCCGCGCCCCCGTCGGTGAACCAGAAGCTGTCGAACTCAAAGCCGATCAGCGCCGGGTCCGTCTCCTCCAGAAGCACGTCGTAGGCCCGGCGGCCGGGAGCGACGGGCAGCAGCTCCACGTTGTGGTTGTGATAGAGGAGGGAGAGCCCCGCTGCCTTCGCCTTTGCGCCGGCGGCGTTGAGCCTGTCAGATAGGCCCTTCACGGCGTCCTCGCTGCCGTAGTCGAAGCGGTACATGCCGGTGATGACCAGCTTGTCCGTGCCGAAGGCCTGCGCCTCCCGGGCCACCGCTTCCGGCTCCCGCTCCAGGCTCCCCAGGTCCGTGTGGAGGCTGGCCACGCCCAAGCCCGCCTCCCGGAGCAGGGCCTGCCAATCCAGGTGCCCGCCCTTGCCCGTGGGCATGCCGGCGGCCCGGGTCATGAGCCGGACCAGGAGGGAGGTGGGATGGATCATAAACCGATTCAATTCAAGGCCGTCGTACCCGGCGGCTTTGATCCGCTGCAGGGTGGACCGGGCGGCTTCTTCGCTGCCGGTCACAGTCCCCAGCATGATCTGCTGCACATATGTCTTCATAGCGAACCTCGTTTGCTTGCGATGCCCTCATATTACCGTACTTTTTTCTCCCTGGCAAGGGGTGGACTGTCAAAAGGCAGGGGCGCATTTTGGAAATCCGCCCCAAACAAGGGTGGAAATCCCGGCCAAAAGAGGCTATAATGGGCAAAACGGCAGGCGCGAGGCGCCGGAAACGGAGCAAGAGATGAACATGGATCCCTTCACCAAATTCGATCAGGACTGGGGGCTGCTCACCGCCGGCACCCCGGAGCGCTTCAACAGCATGACCATCAGCTGGGGCGCCATGGGCACCGTGTGGAACAAGGACGTGATCATCGTGTTCGTCCGGCCGGATCGGTACACCTGGCAGTTCATGAACGACAGCGACACCTTCACCGTGTCCTTCTACCCGGAAGCGTGCCGGCAGGCCCTTATGCACATGGGCACCGCCTCGGGCCGGGACGGGGACAAGGCCGCGGCCGCCGGGCTCACGCCCCGGTTCCTGCCCCGGGGCATCAGCTACGAGCAGGCCAGTGAGACCTTTGTCTGCAAAAAGATCTATATGGCCCAGATGGCCTACGAGGACGTGCCCCCCGAGGCCCAGCGGATCTATCAGAACGGGGTGGAACCCCACTACATCATCATGGGCGAAGTGTTGAGCCGCGAGTAACCCGGAAAGGAACCCATTATGCGCGAGATCGAAATCTTTTATTTGACCGGCTGCCTCTACTGCCAGAACGCCCGGCGGGCCGCGGCGGAGCTGGTTTCGGAAAACCCGGCCTACGGGGCGCTGAACCTGAAGTGGATCGAGGAGACGGAGGAGCCCGCCCTGGCCGACAGCCGGGACTACTTCCGGGTGCCCTCGGTGTTCTATCAAGGGGACAAGCTCTATGAGGCCTCCCCTCTGCAGGGGTATGAATCCATCCGGGAGAGCCTGCGGGCGGCCTTCGACCGGGCGCTGGCCTCATGAGGGAACCCAAGCTCAAATACCGCTGCCTGGTGCTGGACCACGACGACACGGTCATGGACAGCACCCGGCTCATCCACCACCCCGCCTTTTTGGCGTTCCTTCGCGAGACCCGGCCCGGGACCAGCATCAGCCTGGCAGACTACTTTCGGGTGAACTTCCATCCCGGGTTCCTGGAATACTGTGAGCATGATTTGGGCCTGACCCCCGCGGAGCTGGATCGGGAGCTGCAGGTGTGGAAGGGATATGTGGCCAGCCACGTGCCCAAGGCCTTCCCCGGGATCGGGGCGCTCATGGCCGAGCAGCTGCGCCGGGGCGGGCAAATCGCCGTGGTGTCCCATTCCCTGCGGGAGAACATCCTGCGGGACTACCGGGAAAACGGGCTGCCGGAGCCGGCCATGGTCTTTGGCTGGGATCTGCCCCGGGCGCAGCGCAAGCCCAGCCCCTTCGCTCTCGACAGGATCATGGCGGCCATGGACCTGGGGCCGGAGGAGCTGCTGGTGGTGGACGACCTCAAGCCCGGCTACGACATGGCCAGGCAGCGGGGCGTGCCCTTTGCCGCCGCCGGCTGGGCCTACGACGTGCCCGAGATCCGCGGCTTCATGCGGCAGAACAGCCCGCTGTATTTCGATAGCGTGGGCGGGTTGTACAAGTTTCTGTTTCAATAGGAATGATTCTATTTCGCACCTTTTCTTGCAAGAAAAGGTGCCCAAAAGAACTTTAGGAATGCTAAAAAGCTCAGGAATTCTAACATTTTAGACTTCCTGAGCTTCTCTTTTTTGCGCCGCTTTTTTCTCTTCACCGAAGAGAAAAAAGCGGCAAATAGGTCTCTTACAACTGCTTCAATATGTATTTCTTCACCTTATCCAGCTTGGAATACTTCCAGGCCCCTTCCTCGGCGGTCTTGGAGAAGGGCACGATCACGTTGAAGTCCATGTGGGCCCCCTCGAAATAGCCGTCGGGCTCGGTGCTGAAGAAGTATCCGTCCCAGACCTCCTTGGGCGCGTTGGTGAACCGCTCCGGCTCCAGATACACCATCTTGCGCATGTCCTCCGCCACGAAGGCCTTGGCGGCCAGCGGCGAAAGCAGGGCGTACTCCCCGGCGGGGATGTTGGTGAAGATATCGGGCAGCGGCGCCTCCACGATGTTCTCCGGCCCCCGGACGATTTGGATGCCCATGGCTTCAAAGTCCAGCTTCTCCTCGGTGAAGATCAGCTTCAAAAGCACGCCCACGTCGGTGTACAGGTGGGCCCGCTGATAGTTGGTGTCGAAGATGAAGTTGCCCAGGGAGTAGAAGATGGCCTTGCCGTTGTCGAAGAGCTCATAGTTCTCCGGCACATGGGGATGATGGGCCACCACCACGTCCGCTCCCAGCTCCAGGAACCTGAGATACCGATCCCGGGTGTAGGGGCTGGGCATGCTGGTGAATTCTTCCCCGCCGTGGCTCACGATGACGCACCAGCGGCACTTGGATTTCACCTCGTCGATGCGGCGCTTGATGGCGTCCATGTTGTCCCAGCGGAAGATCCCCGGCTCCGTGTCCGTGGCGGGGATGCACTCGGCCATATACGCCACGCCGAACATGCCGATGCCGCCGGCTTCGTCCAGATAAATGGGCTCGGAGGCCTCGGTTTCGTTGAGACCGGCGCCGATGGTCAGGCAGCCCATCTCCTCGGCGATCTTCCGGGTGCTGATGACGCCTTCCCGGCCGGCGTCCATGGTGTGGTTGTTCCCCACGCACCAGATGTCCGCGTGCATATCCTTGAGCACCTTGGTGGCGGCGGGATTCATGGCATGGAAGAACACGCCCCGGCTGCCGTCGTCCACGGCGTCGATGAGGGCCCCCTCCACGTTGGCGGCCACATGGTCCGCGCTGTGGAAGAAGTCCAGTATGGGCTTGGAGAGGAGGTTCTCATCCTCCCAGCGATGGTCCATATACCTGTCAAACCCGATGTCCCCGGTGAAGATGATGGAAGTTTTTTCCTTGCTCATATCCGTTTCTCCTTATTTCAGGCGCTTGAGGGTCTCCAAAGCCAGCAGCCAGGTCCGCTGGGTGGAGGCGATGTGCAGCCGCTCCCGGGGCGTGTGGATGTTGGTCAGGTCCGGCCCGAAGGAGATGCAGTCCAGCTCCGGCATCTTTCCGGACAGGATGCCGCACTCCAGCCCCGCGTGAAGGGCCTCGATCTTGGGCTCCTCCCCGTACACCGCCCGGAAGGCCTCCACCATCACATCCCGCAGGTGGGAATCGGGCCGATATTGCCAGGCGGAATAGGCGGCGGGGATCTCCACCTGCCCGCCCAAGGCCCGGGTCAGGGCAATGACCTTGCCGGTGGTTTCCGCGGCCTGGGAATTGACGCTGGAGCGGATCATGAACCGGGACACCACCGTGTCCCCGTCCGTGAAGACCTGGCCCAGGTTCAATGAGGTCTGCACCAGGCCCGGCACCTCAGCGCTCATCATCTGCACCCCGTTGGGCGCGCAGAAGAGGAAGGTGGCCACCCGGCGGGTGCTGTCCTCATCCATGGGCACGAACTCGCTCTTGGTGGGGAAGAGCCGGATGCGGACCTTGGGATCCGCGGTCCTGTACTCGTTCTTCAGCTCCTCGCCCAGCTCTTTGGCCGCTTCCTCCGCCGCCGCAAGATCCCTCACGGCGATGATGGCCGCCGCGTCCCGGGGGATGGCGTTGTCCTTGGCGCCGCCGCTGACGGTGAGCAGCCGCAGCTCGGTCTTGTTCAAAATGGCGGTGAGCGCCCGGCCCATGAGGATGTTGGCGTTGGCCAGGCCCTTGTGGATCTCCTCCCCGGAGTGGCCGCCCATGAGCCCGTCTACGCCCAGGGCGCAGACCGTCCCGTCAAAGGGCGCCCGCTTCACGGGCAGGGTGCAGACGGCCCGGGTGGAACCGGCGCAGCTGACGGTGAGCACCTTCTCCACCTCGGAGTCGATGTTCATCAGATACTTGGCCTTCAGGTCGGAGGCATCCAGCGCCCGGGCGCCGATCATGCCCACCTCTTCATCCACGGTGAACAGGCACTCCAAGGGCCCGTGGGGGATATCGTCCGCGTCCAGGATAGCCATGGCCATGGCCACGGCGATGCCGTCGTCGCCGCCCAAGGTGGTGCCGTGAGCGCCCACAACGTCCCCGTCCACGAAGATGTCCAGCCCCTCCTTCTCCATATCCTTGGGGCAATCGCTCTCCTTTTCGGCCACCATGTCCATATGCCCCTGGAGCATGACCACGGGGGCGTTCTCATACCCCGGGGTGCCCGCCTTCCAGATGATCACGTTGTTGGTCTCATCCTGGCGGTACTTGAGCCCCCGTTCCCGGGCGAAGGCGACCAGATGATCGCTGATGGCCTTGGTGTGGTGGGACCCGTGGGGAATGGCGCACAGCTCCTCAAAAAAGCGGAAGACGGCTTTCGGTTCCAACTCGGATAAAACACCCATTGTTTGCTATTCTCCTTTGCGTTGCAATCGTGGGGGAAAACCCCGTATAGCGCGCGATGCAAGTGAAGGCCACTTGCATCGCGTCGTTTGTTCATTTGTTTAGATACACCCCGGCGCGAACGGGTTCCACGTCAGGTTTAGCCGAAGATGCTCATCAAGTAGCCCACGCCGATGCCGCCGAAGGTGCCGACCACATAGCCCATGAGGGCCATGAGCACGCCCACGGAAACCAGGGAGCCGGAGTAGGAAGCCGCCAGGATGGGGGCGGACGCGGTGCCGCCGATGTTGGCCAGGGACGCAACGCCGCTGGTGAACATATCCAGCTTGAAGAGCTTGGCAGCCAGGATCATCAGCACGCCGTGGATGATGAGGATGGCGAAGCCCGCCACGATCCACCAGGCCATGCCCGCCTCGAAGAGCTCGATGAAGGAGGCACGGGAGGCGATGAGGCCGATGACCATGTACAGCATGATGTTGGAGAGCTCGGTGGAGCCGGCGATCTTGCCAATGGGCGTCATGGCCAGGACCAGGCCCAGGATGGAGATCAGCACGATACGGTAGGTGGCCACGTCAAAGATCTGGAGCCACTTGGGCGCGATGTTCCGCAGGGCGGTGCCCAGGTTGGTGCAGATGGCGGAGGCGAAGAGAGCCAGGCCAAGGAGGAAGATGAGGGACGGGAAGTCGATCTTCTTGGTCTGAGCCTGAGCGAATTCCTTGTCCAGACGGGTGGAAACTTCGTCCAGCGTCCGGGTGTCGGCCTTCACCCACTTGTTGAACTTGGGCGCCAGGTTGATGGCCCACAGCAGGAACATGACCCAGATGGAGTAGTCGATGGAGTCCACGATGGACGCGCCGGCCAGCTGCGCTTCGGTGGCCTGCAGGGCGTCAGCCACGGCAACCAGGTTGCCGGAGCCGCCCATCCAGCTGCCGCACAGGGCGCCCAGGCCACGCCAGGCACCTTCGCCCAGCAGGGGATGCATGGCAGCGTAGGTGATGAAGAAGCCAAGGGCGATGGTGATGGTGGCGGTGAAGAAGCCAAGGAGCATCTTGGGCCCCAGCTTCAGGATCTGCCGGATGTCGCAGCGGAGCAACATGACGAAGATCATGGCATAGAGGATCGGGTTGCGCAGGGCATTGTAGGCGTCCTTGGTGGCCGCGGTGTCCCAGAGCTTGAAGGTGCAGCCCAACATACCGATGAGGTACAGCAGCACCACAGGGGGCACATATTCAAAGAATTTCCACTTGGTCAGCCGCTGGGCGCCGACCAGCAATCCTGCGATCAAAACCAAGGTCGCAAAGTAGGTGAAACCGTTGGTAATCATAATTACCCCTCCATTTTCCTTTGTGTTTTTCTATCGCAAAGCCCCGAAACCGGAGCCATGTGATCCTCCGCGGGCAAGGAAGAAACACGCCGCTCTCTCCCGGTGAAATGTGTCCTCAGCGTGAACTTCTACTTTTTTAAGTATAGTTCCTCCGCCCCGTTCTGTCAACCGGAATCTGGCTGATTATGGGCAAAAGGCAAAAGAGCAAAAAAAGTTTTCAGCGGCGCCGTCGGCGGATGGCCAGACCCGCCGCCAGGCCGATCACCGCCAGGCCCGCGCCCAGGGCGGCAAAGAGGAAATTCACTCGCTGTTCCGCCGTTTTGGGCCCGGGATCGGGGGCGGCCGTGGCCGCCGGCGCCTCCGTGGGCGCGGGGGGGAAGGTGGGGGCAGCCGTGGGCTCCGGCGTGGGCGTGGGGGTGGGTTCCGGCGTGGGCGTGGGGGTGGGTTCCGGCGTAGGGGTGGGAGTCGGCGTGGGGGTGGGCTCCGGCGTGGGCGAGGGGGTGGGCGGCACGTAGTTGCTCAGGCACTCGGCGGGAATGTTCTCCAGGAAGTCGTTCTTCTCCACGTCCTCCCCCACGGTGCTGAAGTAGAGGCCGTAGTCCGAAGGATAGTATTTGCCGATGCGGATATTGTACATCTTTGTTTTTTCGGACCCGTTCTTCCACTTGCGCATGCCCTCTATGGCCACCTCCCGGGCGGTCATGCCGTTGAAGGAGGCAAGGGGCGTATCCACGTCGATGAAGATCTTGTTCTCCTCATGCATGTGGATGTACAGCTTCTTCACCTGCCAGGCCCCGTATTGCTGGGCGGATTCCGGGAACAGGGTTGGGTCTGCGGCGTCCGCCACGGCCTTGACCGTGATCTCAGCCGTCAGCTTGTGGGCCCCGTGGCCGAAATCCCCGTTGACCAGATCATGGGTGATGACCACCTCCGGCTTCACCCGCCGGATCTCCGCCACCAGCAGCTCCTCCGGGTCCCGGGGATCCTCCTCCAGCCAGGACTTGGTGTACAGGGAATAGGTTCCCTTGAGATGGTCCACGAATTCGAAGAAGGTTTTGAAGTTTCTCAGGCCGCTCAGATAGGAGCCGCCGGAGCTTTCCCGCTGGCGGCCGATGGTGTCGCAGCCCATGTCCGCCACGGTAACGGCATAGCCCCGGTCCGTGTAGGTGGGGATCACCGCGCCGA
Source organism: uncultured Eubacteriales bacterium (assembly GCA_902765005.1). GTDB lineage: Bacteria > Bacillota > Clostridia > Christensenellales > CAG-138 > RUG472. Next base: position 119,482 of record CACWYB010000001.1, read on the forward strand.
AGATCAGCACGTCGTCATAGCCGTGGGTCTCCACCAGCATGATGTCCGCCTTCTCCAGGGGCTCCTGCCAGTCCACGGCCTTCTGCTGCATGTTCATCTGTTTCTCATTGTAAACAAACAGCTCCGTGAGCTTTCCCTGGCCCTCCTGCACGGTCATGCGCAGCTCCCGGACCCCTTCCGGGATGAACACGGTGATGAACCGGATCACGCTGCCGTATTCCCGCCGGTAGACCACCTCCCCCTCCTCGTTCAGGCACTCCACCAGGGCCCGGGTGGGGATGGTGAGCCACTCCCAGTAGATGGCAGCCACCTCCGTCTTGTCGTCCCACTTCACGCTGAACCAGTCCTCCGCCTCGAAGGTCACGGTGGTGGAGTAGGTGTTGTCGGACAGGAACTTCATGTGCACGTCCTGGGCGTGGACCTCGATGGTGCATTGGCCGTTGATATGGTAGTCCGCAAAGGCCGCCGCGGGGGTCAGCAGCAGCAGGGCAGCGAGCAGCAGGGTCACTATACGCTTCATCTTGTCATCCTTTCAAAGGGGCCGGCGTCCGCTGTTTGGCGGCGCCGAAACGCTACAGACAGTATACCATCGTCCCCCGGGCTTGACAAGCGCCGGCCCGAGGCCCTTCCTGCCGGGATTCGGGGCAAAAAATCTTTGCGACGCCTGCATTTTTCACATCCCCGTCACAATGTGCCGGCGGAATTCTGCTACAATACAGTATCATATTTATAACGGAGCGGGGTATGATCTCCAAGTACAGTGTTAGAAAACCCTTTACGGTGTTGGTTGCCGTCATTTTGGTCCTGGTCCTGGGCACGGTTTCCGTGACCCGGATGACCCCCGATCTGCTGCCGGAGATGAGTTTCCCCTACATCGTTCTGTTCACCACCTACGTGGGCGCCGCCCCGGAGGAGGTGGAGACCACCGTCACCAAGCCTCTGGAGCAGTCCCTGGCGGCCCTGGACGATTTGAAGGAGGTCTCCTCCGTCTCCTCGGAAAACGTGTCCGTGGTCTACCTCACCTTCGAGGATTCGGTGAACGTGGATAGGGCCATGCTGGACATCCAGCAGGTGGTGACCCGGCTCAAGGGGGACTGGCCCGAGTCCGTGGGCGCGCCCACCATTTTGGAGCTGAGCACGGATCTGATCCCCACGGTGGTGGCGGCGGTCCACTATAAGGACATGGACCCCATCCAGCTCTCCGGCTTCGTGAACGACACCCTTGTCCCCGCCCTGGAAGGGACCAACGGCGTGGCCTCCGTGAACGCCTCGGGGCTGGTGGTGGAGCAGATCGAGATCGAGCTCAACAAGGACAAGATCGACAAGCTGAACACCGTGCTCTTCGGGTCCATCGACGACGCGGCTCAGGAGGCTTTCGACAAGATCGACGAGGGCCAGCAGAAGATCGACGAAGGCCGGGCGGAGCTGGAGACGGCCCGTTCGGAGCTGGAGAAGGGGGAGAAGGCCCTCAACAACGGCAAATATCAGGCCAGCGTGGCCTTCGGCGACGCCAAGACAGAGCTGGATCAAACCAAGGAGGAGCTGACCGCCGCCATCGCCACGATGGAGGAGCAGCGGGCGGAGCTGGTGGCCCAGCAGGAGGCGGCCGCCTCCCAGCGGCAGATGCTCACGGCCCTGCAGCAGTCCATCGCCCTTTTGGAGCGGAGCCAAGCCGTTTTGGAGGGGACCATCGCCGAGATCCAGGGCAACGAATCCCTGACCGAGGAGGAGCGGGCCGCCGCCCTTACCCTGCCCCAGGCGGAGCTGCTGGGGGTGGAGCAGGGGCTCAAGGCCATCGACGATCAGCTCTCCCAATACGGCATCACCCGGGCGCAGCTGCCTGAACTCCTCGACCAGTTCAACCAGCTGGACGAGGGGATCGCCCTGCTGGACGAAAACCTGGCCGCCGCCAAGGAGGGCCTAACCCAGGTGGAGGGAGGATACGATGAGCTGGCCAAGCAGCGGGACGCCGCCTACGGCCAGATCTACAGCGCCCAGAAGCAGATCGATGAGGGCCGCCAGCAGATCGAAAGCGGCGCCATCGAGCTGGACAACGGCCAGCAGCAGCTGGAAGCCGCCCTGCAGGAGGCCCGGGATCAGCTGGCCGCCGCCAAGGAGGCCGCCGATCTGCACACTATCCTGACCAAGGAGCTGGTGGCCCAGCTGGTTCAGGCGCAAAACTTTGAAATGCCCGCCGGCTACGTGGCCGACGGAGACACCAGCTGGATCGTGAACGTGGGCGACAAGGTGAAGGGCGTGGATGCCCTGGAGGACGTGGCCATCATCGCCCTGAACCTGGACGATCTGGACGTGATCCGCCTGGGGGACGTGGCGGACGTGCGCCTTGTGGACAACAGCGACACCACCTACGCCCGGATCAACGGGGAAAACGGGGTGCTGCTCACCTTCACCCGCCAGTCCTCCTACCCCACCGCCACCGTGGCGGACACCATTTCCGACCGCTTCCGGGAGCTGGAGCAGATCTACCCCGGCCTGCGCTTCGTGGCCCTTATGGACCAGGGGGACTACATCCACATGGCCATGTCCGCCGTGGTCCAGAGCCTGCTGCTGGGCGGTGCCCTGGCCATTTTGATCCTGTTCCTCTTTTTGCGGGATATCCGCCCCACCTTGGCCGTGGGTATCTCCATCCCCGTGTCTGTCCTCTTCGCCCTGGTGCTCATGTATTTTTCCGGGGTCACCATGAACGTGATCTCCATGGCGGGTCTGGCCATCGGCATAGGCATGCTGGTGGATAACTCCATCGTGGTCATTGAGAACATCTACCGGCTCCGGGCGGAGGGCGTGCCCCCCAAGGAGGCCGCCATCCAGGGCGCTTCCGAGGTCATGGGGGCCATCACCGCCTCCACTTTGACCACCATCTGCGTCTTTTTACCCATCCTCTTTGTCCACGGTCTCACCCGGCAGATCTTCATGGACATGATCCTGACCATCGCCTACTCCCTGCTGGCCAGCCTGATCGTGGCCCTGACGGTGATCCCCGCCATGGCCCAGGGGCTCCTCCGGCGGCAGGTGAAGCCCATGAGCAAATTCACCCGAAAGCTCCTGGGGGGCTTTGAGAAGGCGGTCCGCTTCGCCGTGGGCCACCGGGCTTTGGCGCTGCTCCTTGCCCTTGCTCTGCTGGTGGGCTCCGCCTATCTCTCCCTGCGGCAGGGCTTTGAATACTTCCCCGAGAGCGGCGGCACCCAGATCTCCGTGACCGTGAGCGTGCCGGAGGACTTCACCTTTGAGGACAGCTGCTTCCTGGCGGACGAGATGCTCGCCTCCATCGAGACCGTGCCGGACATCACGGATGTGGGCGGCATGATCGGCGGCGGCATCGCCAGCGTCATCGGCCTCACCTCCGGGGGCGACTCCAATGAGATCACCATCTATGTACTGGTGGACGAGGACAGCGGCCGCAGCAGCATCGACGTGTCCCGGGACATCAAGGAGGTCCTGCAGCCCTACCGCCGGTACGCAGATTTTGAGGTGGCGGGCATGTCCACCATGAGCATGGGCTCCATGCTTCAAAGCGGTGGGTTCACCATGAACATCTACTCCAACGACCTGGAGGACCTGCGCGCCGCCGGCCAGGCGGTGGCGGCGAAGCTGGCCACCGTGGAAGGCCTGCGGGAGATCAGCGGCGGCTCCGACGAGACCACCCCGGCCCTGCACATCACGGTGGACAAGGAGAAGGCCATCGAGCACAACCTGACCACCGCCCAAGTGTATTTGGCCATCGTTCAGGAGCTGACGGACAGCGTCACCGCCACGGAGGTCTCCACCAGCACCACCTCCCTCTCCGCCACCATCCACTCCGCCGACGGGGCCACGGACAGGAACCGGCTGGAACGGATGACCGTCACCGCCACCCTGCGGGACGGCACCACCGAGGAGGTGCCCCTGAAGGGCATGGTCACCATCACGGAAACCGAGACCCTGGCCTCCATCCACCGGCTGGAGCAGCGGCGCTACATCTCCGTCACCGCCACCGTGGCGGACGGCTACAACGTGACCCTGGTGTCCACCCAGGCGCGGCGGGCCCTGGCCGATGTGGCGCTCCCCGAGGGCTGCCAGGTGGAGTACGCCGGCGAGAACGAGACCATCATGGACGCCATGGAGGACCTGTTCTTCATGATGCTGCTGGGCATTCTCATCATCTATCTCATCATGGTGGCCCAGTTCCAGTCCCTGCTCTCCCCCTTCATCGTGATCCTCACGGTGCCCCTGTCCTTCGCGGGAGGCTTCCTGGGGCTGCTCATCACCCGTTTCAACATGAGCATCGTGGCCATGGTGGGCATGATCATGCTGGTGGGCATCGTGGTGAACAACGGCATCGTGCTGGTGGACTGCGCCAACCGGCTCCGGGAGGAGGGGCTCTCGAAGCGGGAGGCCATCGTCAAAGCCACCACCATGCGCATCCGGCCCGTACTCATGACCGCCCTCACCACCATATTGGGCCTGCTGCCCCTGGGCATCGGCATGGGCACCGGGGCGGAGATCATCCAGCCCGTGGCCATCGTGTGCATCGGGGGCCTGACCTACGCCACGCTCATGACCATCTTCATCGTGCCCGTGCTATACGACCTGCTGCGCCGGGACAAAAAGCCGGCGGCGGACCCCGTCCCCGCGGCCCAAACAGCGGAGCAGTCGGAAGCATAAAACCGATATCCACAGACACGGAGCAGTCCTACAGGCTGCTCCCTTTTTCGTTTTTCGGCGCATATTGACAGGCCGGACAACAGCCGCTATACTATTCCACAAGTAGAATATAAAGGAGGCCATCCATGCTCAAGCACGGCATCTTAGGGCTGCTGAACTACGACGACAAGACCGGCTATGAGATCATGACCGTATTCCGGGATTCCCTGAACCATTTCTGGACCGCCCAGACCAGCCAGATCTACCGGGAGCTGCAGGCCATGGAGCAGGCCGGGTGGATCAGGGAGACCCACATCCCCCAGACCGGCAAACCGGATAAAAACCTGTACGCCATCACCCCGGCGGGGCAGGAGGAGCTGGTGCGCTGGCTGCGGGACAATAACCTGCCGGAGGGCATCCGGAGCCCGCTGTTGATGAAGACCTTCTTCTTGGGGGAGCTGCCTGTGGAGGAGAACCTGGCCTTCTTCCGGGCCATGCGGGACGAGTCCGTGTTCCCCGACGAGGGAAAGCAGGCCGCCGCCAGCGCCGACTTCTACCGGCAGGCCATAGACCACCCGGAGAAGGCCGTCTACTGGATGCTCACCATCGAGTTTGGGCGGATGTATGAGAAGATGCAGCGGAAATGGTGCGACTACTGCATCCGCACCCTGGAAGATCTTCAGCATAAACAGGACAAGGAGAAAAAGGAGAGGGAACCATGAAGCTGATCATTCATGACCTTGGCGGCGATTTTGACGCCCTGCTCCGGAAAAAGGCCGACCAAACCCTGGCGGCGGACGGGAAGTACGCCCCCTGCCAGGGCTGTTTCGGCTGCTGGACCAAACACCCGGCGGCCTGCTTCATGAAGGACGCCCTGCAGCAAGCCTGCCGTCTTGTGGGCCAGGCGGACGAGCTGATCATCGTCACGAAGAACCTGTACGGCGGCTACAGCGCCCCGGTGAAGAACGTGCTGGATCGGTCCATCGGCACCTCCACGCCCTTCTCCACCTACCGGGGCCGCCAGATGCACCACACCCTGCGCTATGGGAAGCACGGCCTGTGGAAGGTGGTCGTCTATGGAGCGATCACGGAAGCTGAGAAGGCGTCCTTTCGATATCTGGCGGAGCGAAACGCCCTCAACGACGGCTTCGCTTCCTCCCAAGTTCTCTTCCTCGACGACCTTTCTCAGCTGGAGGCAGCCCTATGAAAACGGTGTTTATCAACGGCAGTCCCAAGAAGCGCTTCTGCGCCTCGGCCTACTTTCTCTTTTGGCAGCGGCTGTTCACCGGCGGCAGGAAGGTCACCCGGAAGCTGCGGACGCCGGCGGACTATGATGGGATATTGCAGGAGCTTCCCGACGCCCAGGCGGTGGTATTCTCCCTGCCTCTGTACGTGGACGGGGTCCCCTCCCACGTGCTTCGGTTCATGGAACGGATGGAGGCCTTCTGTCAGGAGAAGGGCCTGCGCTTCAGCGTGTACTGCATCGCCAACAACGGCTTCATCGAGGGCAGGCAAAACGAGCCCCTGATGCAGACCTTCGAGCACTTCTGCGCCCGGGCCGGCCTCGTTTGGGGCGGGGGCGTGGGCATCGGCGGCGGCGTCATGCTGAACGTGTATCGGATCGTGTACCTGGTGCAGATCGCCCTGTTGCTGGCGGGCGCGGTCCTGAACGCCATCAACACCGGCAGCTTCTTCACCCGGGGCGCCCTGCAGAGCTTCGGGGAAAACACCGCCGTCATCCTGTTCCTCAACCTGGGGGTGCTGTTCTATCTCATCCGCATGGGCCACCATATCCGCAAAGGGACCTTCAGCGGCAAGCGGTACACCCGCATCCTGGTGCCCTCCTTCCTCTTTATCCTGTTCGCGGACGCCTTCTTCCTCATTGCGTCCCTCTTTGAGGGCGGGCTGTTCCGGGGCTGGCTGGCAAAGAAAAAGTATGGGGAGGCATAAGCCATGAAGAAGTACGCGGCGCCCCTTTTACTGCTGGCGGTCTTCGAGGCCGTGGCGGTTTCCCTGTGGCTTGCCAAGGGCAACCTCTTCTATCTTTTCAACTTCAGCTACATCGGCTGCTCCATCGCCCTGGGGGTCTTTCTCTTCATCCGCAAGTATACCCACGCCCGGCGAGTGGTCCAGCTGCTGGTGGGGCTGTATATGCTGGTCTATTTGGGCCTGATCTGCGGGGAGAATATGCAGATCGAAGGCTTCTGGTACTACCTGTTCACCGGGGTCTTTGAGGCGGCCACCATCCACTATGCCGTGGCGAAGATCTTCGGCCCCCTGCTCTTCGGCCGGGGCTGGTGCGGCTACGCCTGCTGGACGGCCATGGTGCTGGACTTTCTGCCCTATAAAACGCCCGCCGGCCCTCGCAAAAGGCTGGGCTGGATCCGGTACGTCACCTTTATCCTGTCGCTCCTGTTCGTGGCCGGCCTGTTCCTGGCCCATGTGGGAAACCTGGAAAGAATCATGTTCTGGGCCTTCCTCATCGGCAACGGGCTCTACTACGCTGCGGGGATCGCGCTTGCCTACGCGTTCAAGGATAACCGGGCCTTCTGCAAGTATATCTGCCCGATCACGGTGTTTTTGAAACCCATGAGCTATTTCTCCCTCCTGCGGGTGAAGTGCAACAAGGAAAAATGCGTCTCCTGCGGCAAGTGCAAGCGGGTGTGCCCCATGGACGTGGACGTGACCGACAACAGCCGGAGCCGAAAGCACGGCACGGAGTGCATCCTGTGCATGGAGTGCGTGAAGAACTGCCCCAAGGGCGCCCTGTAAGGGCGGCGCTCGCCCCTCTCCGCGGCCGCCCCGCTTAAAAATGCTCCGACCGCCCCGCCTGAAAGCGGGGCTTTTTTTCCGATTTTTCCCTTTTCAAATCCCGCAAAGCACGGTATACTTAGGACCGCTGACGAAACCGGAGGGAAAGGATGCGCCCATGAAGAAGGTCCTGCTGTTTTTGAAGAAAGAGCCCATGCTCACCGTGTCGCTGCTGGCGGCGGCGGTGGCCCTGTTCATCACGCCGCCCACGGCCGCCCTGCTGAAGGACATCGACTGGCGCACATTGGGCACCCTGCTCATGATGCTGTGCGTGCTGGAGGGCTTCAAGCGGGAGAACGTGCTTCGGCCCCTGGTGGCCCTGGCCTCCCGGCTGGAGCGGATGAGCCTGCTCAGCCTGTTCCTCATCTTCGGGGTGTTCTTCAGCTCCATGTTCGTCACCAACGATGTATCGCTCATCATCTTCGTGCCGGTGACCATCCTGCTCTTTCGGGAGGGGGGCAAGGAGAAGTACATCCTGCCCGTCATCTCCATGGAGAACATCGCCGCCATCCGGGGCTCCCTCCTCACCCCCTTCGGCAGCCCCCAGAACCTGTTTCTCTACGGCCAATCCGGGGTCAGCGCCGGACACTTCTTGCTCCATATGCTGCCCCTGTGCGCCCTGTCCGCGGGGCTGCTGGTCCTTTTCGTCCTCTTCCTGTACCGAAAGGACCCCCGGGAAGGGATCCGGGCCCAGGCCGCCGTGGCCCCCTGGCAGCCGGAGGGGAAGAGGCGCCGGGTGGTGTACCTTATTCTTTTCCTGCTGATCCTGCTGGTCATCGTCACCCGGACCCGGCTCTGGCCCCTTGCGGTAATCCTGGTGCTGCTGGGCATCCTGGCGGTGGACAGAAGGCTCCTGCTGCAGGTGGATTACGTGCTGATCTTCACCTTTTTATGCTTCTTCGTGTTCTCCTCCTCCATCGCCCGAAACGGGCGCATCGCCGGCTTTCTGCAGCGGGCGGTGGCGGGGCAGGAATACTGGTGGGCCATCGGCCTGAGCCAGCTGATCTCCAACGTGCCCGCCTCCATCGTGCTGTACCCCTTTACGGAGAACTTTGCCGGCCTCATCTACGGCCTGGACACGGCGGGCCTCTGCTCCCTGATCGGGTCGCTGGCTTCCGTCATCAACTACCGCATCTACGTGCGGGAATACCCGCAGAACGGGGGCAAGTTCATCAAAGTCTTCACCCTGGTCAGCTGGGCCTTCTTCCTGCTGGTGGTGATCCCGGGCTACCTGCTGAGCCGCTGGCCCTTCTTTTAATTCCCGTGCAAAAATGGCTATCCCCCGCGGGCGGCCATTGTACAAAAATCGAAAACGCCGCCCTGCTTCAGGCGGCGTTATTGTTATAGGCTGTACGTCAGTCCCGGTAGACCTTCATGGAGTGGAACTGCTTTGTGAAGGGGAAGAGCAGGGGGACCGTGTCGGAATACTTCTGGTATTCCGGGTCCAGACCGTAGGTCTTCTCGTGGCGCAGCTCCAGCCGCTGGGCGGAGTTGTACATGACGAAGGTGATGAGGATCAGGGCGATGATGACGATGATCCACTGCTTGCCCTGGACGGCGCCGATGCCGGACACGGTGACGCCCACCCAGAAGAGGACCTCGGAGAAGTAGTTGGGGCAGCGGACGATCTTATAGAGGCCCGTGTCGCAGAACCGCTTGGGGTTCACCTTCTTGGCGGCGGACTTCTGCCTGTCGGCGGTGGCTTCGCCGACGATAGCCAGGGCCATGATGACCACGCCCAGCCATGCAAAGACGTTGTCGGAAGCCCGGTTGACCAGCCGGTAGGTCACCGCGGAGGTCTGGGCCGTGTACATGAACATGGAATAGACCCACATGAAGGCGGATACGGGGATGGGCATGGCCTTGGTGGAGCCGGTCTTTTCCAACGTCTTCTTATAGGCGGCGTTGGTCAGCTCCCGCTTGAGGATATAGCCCCCCAGGCGGTAGCCGTAGAGGATGAACAGGGCTGCCATGATGGCCGTGGCCAGGGAGATGGTCTTGGTGACAAGGCCGAAGATCAGCAGATACGCGCCGATGCACATGACCGCGAAGCCGTAGCCCACGGACATGAACCACACGAACTCCTTGAAGCCCATGCAGCAGCCGATGGCCGCCACGATGATCACGCTCCACATGAACAGGGGCCAAACCTGACCGATATAGGATGGATCCAGATGGAACATTACGCTTTCCTCCCAAAGTATTCTTTGATGTACTGAGCGAAGGAGCCCTCGCCGGTCACGTCCTTGCCCACCAGATCATGGGACAGGGTCCACTTGGAGAAGAGGATGATATCATGCTTGCCGGCCTTCTTGATGGCGGGCATGTTGGCCAGGAGCCCAAACATCCAGATGGGGCTGTCCTTGATGACCACGGGCTTGCCGGCGGCCTTAAAGCACATCTTGGCCATCTCCTCATAGGTGTAGGTCTCCTTGCCGCCCACCTCATAGAGCCGGTTGGTGTCCATCATGTGGTCCACGATGAACTTGGCGAAGTCGGGGCAGTCCACCACGTTGGCCTTCACGTTGTGATAGCCCTTCAAAAGCTGCATCTCGCCCTTGTCCACATAGGGCTTGAACACCTTGGCGATATCGTAGAAGTAGCCCGTGGGCCGGTAGATCACATAGTCCATGGTGCCCTTCTTGAGCTCGTTCTCCAGCATGAACTTGGCGTGGAGCATGGGCACCTTCTCGGCCCCGGGCTCGTTGCAGGCGATGACGGAGATATAGTTGAACTTCTTCACGCCGGCAGCCTTGGCCTCGTTGTACAGGTTCAAATTGCCCTGGTAGTCGATGTCATAGGCGGTGAACCGGGTGGAAGCGCCGGTGAGGCCCATGGTGGTGATGACCACCTCCGCCCCGTCGCACAGGCCCTTGAGGGTCTCGGGGTTGGTGGCGTCGATGGACCGGAAGGTGTACTTGCCCTCCAGGCCGTTGTTCTCCCGTTCCTTCAGATCGGCCGCCACCACGTCGCAGCCCTTGTCCGTCAGAACCTTCAGAATCTCAAAGCCCAGGTTGCCGAAAGCGCCTGCCAATACGATCTTCATAGTGTTTCCTCCTTTTGTATTCTAAACCTTACGCCGGCGTGACGATCTGCCGCACGTCGAAGCCTTGCTTGACGAAATCCGTGTCGTACATCTCGAACTTGGTGGGCACCACCCGGACCACCGCCACCTCCACGGCCGCCGCCTTCAGCACATCGTAGGGGATGCCCTTGAAGGCCAGGAGCTTTTTGAACTCCTCGGAGTCGTTGCTGTAAAACTCCGCCTTGCCCATGACCTGCAGGCCGTGGGAGTCCTTGGGGTTGCCGTAGTACTCGAAGATGGCCATGCTCACGTTCCGGTTCTTCTCCAGGCCGATGAACTTGCTGCCGCCCTCGCTGACGAACCAGAAACACCCGTCCATGTAGGTGTACTCGATGGGGGTGCAGCGGATGTAGTCGCCGTAGCCCGTGGCGAAGCCGCAGGTGTTGTGGGCCTTGATGAAGCCCTCGATGTGCTTCCAGGCCGCGTCCCTGTCCATGTGCTTGGCGGTCTTCTGCTGCTCGATCCAAAAGTTTTGGAAATGATGATAATCCGGGATGAATTCGCTCATGGCCTTACTTTCCTTTCTCCTTGCTGCGCTTGTCGTTGATGATGTCCATCTCCTTCACGTCGATGAGCTTCACGCCGTTCTCCTCCGCCCACTTGACGCAGCCCTTGAGGGCCGTGGGCAGGAAGACCCGGGGCACCTTCACCAGCCGCTCCAGGGCCGCGTCGGTGAACTTCACCTCGGTCTGGAGCCGATCCGCGGCGTAGCGCACGCTGGCCACGGTGGTCTGCCGCTGGGGCAGCAGCTCCGGCAGGAGCCGGCGGTGCTTGTGGTACCAGAAGTTCTTGGAATCCCGATAGCCGTAGTCCACGGGCAGATGGGGGAAGTCCCAGGACTTGACGCCGTTGATGATGGCGTTGCGGTACTGCTCCTTCATGAGGATCTTGTCGATCTTCAGCACGAAGTGGGCGCCGTAGGGAGTGGTGATGCCGTTGAAGTCATGATATTTGGGGAGCTCGTAGTGGTCCATGCCCTCGGGGATGGGGCCGTCGTCCTGGGCGTTGTCCAGGGTGTCCACCCAGGTGCACTCCACCGCCTGGACCGCCTCCGTGATCACCTGGGGATAGGTGCCCTTGGGGTCCTCGGCCTTTCTCAGGCCGTCCTCCAAATGGAAGCGGAAGTCCTTCATCTTCTCCTCCGGCGTGTCCCCCGGCCAGCCCAGGCGGACCATCTCCTTGAAGGTCTTGCGGTCGTCGGGCAGGAAGTTGATGACGCACTTCTTGTGCTTGATCAGGTTCTGGGCGGTGTTGGAGGAGTTGCGGCACTCCAGCATAAAGGCATAGAAGGGCTTGCCCGCCACATAGAAGGGCGAAAGCAGGGAGTATGGCCCGCAGGTGGTCTTCCCGTCGTCGGTGAGGGTGCTGACCAGCACCGCCGGCATGGGATAGAACAGGGACGTTTGATAGAAGTTGTCAACGATGCGCAGCTCTTGGAATGTGGACATTCTTTGGAATTCCTCCTTGTTTGGGATTATACTCGGCGGGGTTCGATCCCCCCGCGGATAAGCGAAAGCAGCTCCTCCTCCCCCACCTCCGGGTGCTGGCTGGCGGCGATGATAAGCTCGCTCAAAAGCACCGCCTGCCCCACCGTCAGAGTCTGGGAGAAGCGGGCAAAGAGATCCGCCAGCTCCCCTTGGATCTGCTCCAGGAGCATCTTATGCCGGGCGCGGAACAGGGCACCGAAGCCCTCCCCCGTGGGGTAGGTCCGCCACACGCCCTCGTAGACCGCGCGGAAGGAGCGGATGGCTTCATACAGGCACAGGATCCCTGCCTCCGGGCTCCGGACGGTTTGCATGGTCTGCCGGGCGCGGGAGAGCGCCTGGAGCCAGTCCTGGGCCATGACCGCGCCCATCAGGCTCTCCTTGTCCCGGTAGTAGTTGTAGATGGTGCCCACGGCGATGCCGCAGTCCTCGGCTATGCCCCGGGCAGAAAAAGAGGACAGGTCTCCCCCCAGCAGCCGCTTCCGGGCCGAAAGAAGGATCCTGTTCTCCAAATCTTCTATTATTTTAGGCATAGGCAAACCTCTTTTATGAACACATTCATAATAACCCGGCGGAAGGGATTTGTCAAGACGACTGCGGCTTTCTTGACAAACATCGCCGCCGGTGGTATGCTCTGCTCACTTTGGAAAAAAGGAGGGTCGCCTGTGGCTGCCCTGCTGCTTGTCATCATCTATCTGGCGTTCATCAGCCTGGGCCTGCCGGACTCCCTGCTGGGGGCGGGCTGGCCCGTGATGCACCAGTATCTCGGGGTGCCCCTGTCCTGGGCCGGGATCGTGTCCATGATCATCTCCGGCGGCACCATCGTGTCCAGCCTCCTCTCCGACCGGCTGACCCACCGCTTCGGCCCCCGGTACGTGACGCTGGGGTCCGTGCTGCTCACGGCCATGGCCATCTTCGGCTTCTCCCTCGCCACCCGGTTCTGGATGCTGTGCCTGTGGGCGGTGCCCTTCGGGCTGGGGGCCGGGTCCATCGACGCGGCGCTGAACAACTATGTGGCCCTCCACTACACCGCCCGGCACATGAGCTGGCTCCACTGCTTTTGGGGCGTGGGGACCATCGTCAGCCCCTATATTATGAGCTTTGCCCTGAGCCGGGCTTCCTGGCAGGCGGGGTATCGGTCCGTGGCCCTGCTCCAGTTCTCCATCGCCGCGGTGATCCTGTGCACCCTGCCGCTTTGGAACGTGCACGCCAAGCAGGACGCGGCCCTCTCCAAAAAGGCGTCTGTGGGGATCGTCGGGTCACTGAAGATCCGGGGCGTGCTGCCCCTGCTGCTGGGGTTTTGCTGCTACTGCTCTTTGGAGAGCACCTGCATGCTGTGGAGCGCCTCCTTCCTCATCGCCACCCGGGGGGTGAGCCCGGAGCGGGCGGCGGCCTTCGCGTCCCTGTTCTTCATCGGCATCACCGTGGGCCGGTTCCTGTCCGGGATCATCTCCAACCGGCTGGGAGACCGGTTCATGATCCGCCTGGGCACGGGGATCCTCTACCTGGGCGTGGGGCTGCTGCTGCTGAAAGGGCTGCCGGAGGAGGCGGCTTTGGCGGGCTGCGTGGTCATCGGCCTGGGGTGCGCGCCCATCTACCCCAGCATCATCCATGCCACGCCGGCCAACTTCGGGCCGGAGAACTCTCAGGCCATCATCGGCATCCAGATGGCCAGCGCCTATGTGGGGTCCACCCTGGCGCCGCCGCTGTTCGGGTTCCTGTCCGGGAAGGTGGGGCTGTGGCTTTTGCCCGTTTACGTGGCGGCCTTCGGCCTGGTGATGATCCTCATGCTGGAGCGGGCGTTTGAGATTGCAAAGGAATGATTGATAGCCTACGTTCCTTTTCTTAAAAGAAAAGGAACCGAAAAGAATTTTACCTATACTAAAAAGCTCAGGAATGCTAATAGATTAGACTTCCTGAGCTTCTCTTTTTGCGCCGCTTTTTCTCTTTTTCAGAGAAGATTTGTCAAGGGGGAATTCAAATATTTCTTTGCTGTAAGGGGGATGTATGGTCAATACTCCACTTCCTGGCTGAGGGGCAGCTCCAGCAGCTCCGGGTTTTCGAGGAGCTTTTTGAGCAGACGGATGGTCTTGGCGTAGTAGTAGCCGTCCGCCAGGCGCTCGTCGATGGTGAGGCCGATGTCCACGGAGGGCCGCATGTCATAGCGGCCGTCGTCAGAGAAGAATGGGCGGTTTTTGATCTCGCCGATGAGGCAGATGAGGGAGCAGGTGCCCCAGTTGGTCAAATGGTGATAGCCGCTCTTCATCTTGAGGGAGCCCAGGTTGGAGATGACTGCGGAGGAATAGTAGGGGTCCGTGGCGATCATGTCCTCTGGCACCCAGCCGTGCTTGTCCAGCCACATGATGAATCGGACGGCGGTCTTGGAGATGAACCGGGGGAGCTTGTTGAGAATGTCCATGGCACCGGTGGAACTGTCCACCTTTTCAGAACGGCACTCGCTCACCTGGGCATAGATGGCATCGTGGATGGTATCCAGAGTATCCTCGGGCTTGGAGTGAATGAAGGCCAGGGCCTCCGCCCCGTTGTCCGCGAACAGTTTCTTCACCACGAAGGCGGCGGACACCTCCTTGCGCTGATAGAAGTTGCTGTTGACGATGAAGCGGTTCATCTTGGGCCGAAGAGTGATGGCCTTCAGTAAGGCCGTCACGATCAGCTGGAACAGATTATACTTATAGGTCGGCCCCTGGGCGTTCTTTTTTTCCAGATAGGCGTTGATGTTGGTGAGGTCGATTCGTTCGCTGATGAAGGCCTCGTTGTCGCAGCGGTTGGGATAGATGATGCCGGTGATAAAGTGGAGTGAATCCAGATCCCGCAACAGCACGCCATCCGGCCGATCCCCCCAACGATCTCTTTTCTTACTCATGTGCGTTGTCCTTTTTCCGAAATTGAGTTCTATTGCAGTATAGCAGAAAAATGTCGAAGGGACAATGGGCAACGCATGCGTTTTTGCCCATTGACGAAAGAAAGCGGACGGGGTAATATAGTAAAAACTGCGAATTTTTGAAGCTTCATGGATCCGTAGATCGAATGTAAGGAAAGAAAGCTATGGAAACAACAAACACCATCACGGCCAAGACGCCCTGGGCGCCCTTCATGCGGGATATCCCCCTGCATCTTGACTACTTTGAGGGGTCTATGTTCGACAAGGTGGCGGACATCGCCGCCCGGTACCCCAACTACGTGGCCTTCGATTTTATGGGCAGGTCCACCACCTACAAGGAGCTCATCGACGAGATCGAGCGCTGTGCCAAGGCCCTCAAGACCATCGGCGTTCGGGAGAACGATCGGGTCACCATCGCCATGCCCAACTGCCCCCAGGCCATCTATATGTTCTATGCGGTGAATCTGGTGGGGGCCGTGGCCAACATGATCCACCCCCTGTCGGCGGAGAAGGAGATCGAGTTCTATCTGAACGAATCCGAGTCCGTCACCGCCATCACCCTGGACCAATTCTATCACAAGTTCGAGGCCGTCCGGGAGAACACCAAGGTGGTGAACATCATCATCGCCTCTGTGAAGGACGCCCTGTCCCAGCCCATCAAGGCGGGCTATATGCTCACCGAGGGCCGGAAGATCAAGAGGATCCCCAAGGAGGCCCCCGTCATCCGCTGGCACGATTTTTTGCGGCTGAGCCGGGCCTGCTTCTATCGCTACAAGGTGGAGCGCCAATCCGACGATCCCGCCGTCATCCTCTACTCCGGCGGCACCACCGGCACCACCAAGGGCATCGTGCTCACCAACAAAAACTTCAACGCCCTGTCCCAGCAGATCGTGGCCACCAACCCCATGTTCCGGCCAGGGGACAAGATGCTCTCCGCCATGCCTCTGTTCCACGGATTCGGCCTGGGCGTGTGCATCCACTCCATGCTGGCTCAGGGAGGCCGGTGCATCCTGGTGCCCCGGTTCACGGCCCAGAGCTACGCCAAGCTCATTACGAAATATCGCTGCAACTTCATCGCCGGCGTACCCACCCTCTATGAGGCGTTGCTGCGGCTCCCTTCCATGGACGGGGCAGACTTAAGCTGTCTCAAGGGCGTGTTCTCCGGGGGCGATTCCCTTTCCATCGAGCTCAAGAAGAAACTGGACAAGTTCCTTTACGACCACCACGCCACCATCCAGGTCCGGGAGGGCTACGGCACCACCGAGACCGTCACCGCCTGCTGTCTGACGCCGCCCACCATGTTCAAGGAGGGAAGCATCGGCATCCCCTTCCCGGACACCTACATCAAGATCGTGGCCCCCGGCACCGAGGAGGAGCTGCCCTATGGTCAGGAGGGGGAGATCCTGCTGGCTGGCCCCACCGTCATGAAGGAGTACATGAAGCATCCCGAGGAGACGGCCCAGACCCTTCGCCGCCACGCCGACGGCCTCACCTGGGTCTATACCGGGGACTTGGGCACCATGGACGACGAGGGCTTCATCTACTTCCGCGGCCGTGCCAAGCGCATGATCATCTCCTCCGGCTACAACGTCTATCCCGGCCAGCTGGAAAACATTTTGGACGCCCATGAAAAGGTGCAGATGAGCTGCGTCATCGGCGTACCCGATCCCTACCGGATGCAGAAGGTGAAGGCCTTCGTGAAGCTGGCGGCGGACGTGCCCGCCACGGAGGAGACGAAGCAGGAGCTGCTGGACTACTGTCGCAAGCACATCGCCAAGTACGCCATGCCCTACGACATCGAGTTCAAGGACGACATGCCCAAGACCCTGGTGGGGAAGGTTGCCTACCGGGTGCTGGAGGAAGAGGAGCTCCAAAAGATCAAAGCCGCCCAGGAAACGGCCGGTGAAGGTCAGGCAAGCTGAAGCAATCCGTATTTCATATGCAAAGAAAAGGCCTGTCGGAACAGATTCTGGCAGGCTTTTTTGCGATGTTTAGATTGAGTTTAGAAAAGGGCAGTACCGAACATCTTAACTGCTCTTAAACAGGCACGAGCCTGGTCAAAGTTCAAATCGTTCCCGTCACTCTACCAGCGTGTTCGAGCCGGAAACATTGCTTTTTATAAAAAACGAAACCCGGCCATGTACAAGCAAGCATTATTACACTTGATTGTGGAAACACAAAAAGGTAAAATATTTGGAGAATGGAGCGATTATAACAGACAAAGGAGAAAAAACATGATTTCATTAAAAGGACCCGGATTTAAAATCTTTGCTGCAGTGATTGCCGTGATTGCGCTGGCATTTGGAATCTATTCGACTTTTATACAGTCGGCAGGATATGAGAAGACGACGGCGACGATCATCTCCATAGAAAAGGATCAGGAATCCCCATCTGATGATGATTCCTATATCGTTACAGCCAGATACGCTGTAGATGGCAAAGAATATACGAATGTGTTGAATTCCTATAGCCCCTCCTATAAGGAAGGCGGCACAGTTGAAGTTCTTTATGACCCTAATGATCCGACCAGAATCACATCCGGATACGGCATTGGCATTTATGCTATGGTGGTCGGCGCCGTAATCCTCTTAATGATTGTATTCTTAACGATCAAGCAGAAGAAGTCCATCAATAAGCTGAAAGAAAGCCAAGGAGAAATTCATTATCTTCCCTCCGAGAAGGGTGAAGAACGGGAACTGTACTTTATCACCGATCTTGGAACAGCGAAATTCGGTCATCGCATAGAGGACAAAGACCGCAGAGTGCTGTATGAAGCCAAGATGACGAAGTTTACCTTATTTTCCGCATACGAGTTTGACTTTATTGACCATGAGAAAAACCAAACGACCCGTCACTTGATCGGTCACACAGAGGAGATGGACTGGAACTCTATCCTGATCGACAATCATAACACGTTTACACTGGACGGAATGGATGTGTGGAAACACCTGAGATCTATCGGCGTTACCATTGATGCGCGCTTTGGCAAAGCGGAAGGGATCATGCCCAGTTATGATATCAAGAAAGACGGTGAACCTCTGGCATACGCGGAGAATACCAGCCACTTTGTCCACGAGGAGGATGCTGAGCAGCATAAGATTGCGAGCAAGATCCCGAATCCCATGTTCTTCCGGGTCTTTACCAATGAAAGAAATCTTGACCTGCTGTTTATGATTCTGGTGGCCATCGCTCGCAGCGGGGCAACCGATGAGCGCGGGGGAAGTCGTCGCATGCTGTTTAATACCGTCAAGGGTAAATGAACAGACGTAACAAAGTATCTGGTCCTTGAACTCTTTGAAAGACAATAAACGAAAAATGGCCTTTTCCCCCCATTTCCATTCATGATAAAATACTACACAATAAAAGGCTGAAAAACGAATTGTAGATCATAACAGCATTCTCTTTGAACAAAGGTGGCATAGAAAGCAATGGATGGCAATAAAAGAGGAATTACACTGGCATCTATAATTGGAGGAGTTATACTTATTTGTATACTCGTCTTCGGAACAGTATGGATGGGGCGCAATGCAACAAGAGACACAAATATGGCCGTTCATTCTGTGAGCCTGCTGTATTTGGATGAGTTGGCGGGCAGAAGAGAGAAAGTTGTAGCGGACAATATTCGTGAAAAGGTGAATGTGATCAACACCGCCCTGGATCTGCTGACGGAAGACGATTTGAGTGATGCTGCTCATTTACAGGCATATCAGGCAAGAATCAAAAAGTTGTTTCATTTGGACCGGTTTGCCTTTGTCGGCTCCAATGACCTGATTTATACTTCCACAGGTCCGCGGACGGAGATTGATCAGTACCACATCGATTTTCATGGTATAACGCACCCTGAGATTCTTGTGGAAAATCTGCTGAGCACGGATAAAAAAGTCATTATCGCCATCCCCACGCAGATCTCTTTTACGGACACGCAATTGATCGCCTGCTTCATGCAGATCGATATGAAGGAAATGCTTTCTGGTGTCTCCATGGATGCGCAGAATGGCAGCGCAACCTTCTGCAACATGTATACGCGCGACGGTATAGCGCTCAGCAACACGGTTCTTGGCGGCCTTGCTGTGGAGGATAACCTTTTAGACGCCATGCGGCAGGCAAAATATGACGCCGGTTATTCCTATGATCAACTTGTAAAGGATTTTTCGGAAGGAAACGGCGGAGAGGTCTGCTTCACATACAACGGGATCCAGGAGACCTTAAGCTACGTTCCCGTAGACGGTACGGATTGGCTGTTGACCTATCTTATCCGCGAAAACGTGATCAGTGATAGCATCAGTACCATTTCGAACGGCATTATTCTCAGAAGCATTATTCAGTCTCTTTTAACGGTAGCTATCCTGCTGCTTCTATTCTCGTTCATTATTCATCAAACCCGGAAGAACGCAAAGTTGATACTGGACAAGGAAACAGCGGATGCCAAGAACAAGGTGAAGCAGGAAGAGTTGGAGCACCGCCTTCGGCTGCAGGACGAATTGCTGGCGCAAAAAGAGCAACAAGAAGAGCAGACGCGTATGATAACTGCGCTTGCTTCCGATTATTGGAGTGTTTATTATCTTGATTTGGATCGAGACGAGGGCGTTTGCTATCAGTCCCACAGCGATCTCGATAATGGCTTCCGGGTCGGCGATCACTTCCGTTACATTTCAGCTGTGACCGCATATGCGAATGAAAATGTAAAAGAGCAGTACCGTGAGGCATTTCTCGACTTTATTCAACCGGAGAATGTGAAGGCTCGGTTACAAGAGCAGCGAGTCATTGCATATCGTTATCTCGTACATCGTCACGGAGGAGACACCTGGGAAGAAGTGCGTTTTGCGAGTGTCCTTCAATCAAACGAGAAGGAGGACCGTCTTGTACACTTAGTTGGCGCTTGCTTTGTAGATGTAGACCAGGAGACCCGCAAAACAATAGCGCAAAATCAGGCATTACAGGATGCATTGACTGTGGCGGAGGCAGCGAATAAAGCAAAGACGGCGTTTCTTTCTAACATGAGTCATGAGATTCGCACCCCGATGAACGCCATTATCGGTTTGGACAATATCGCACTGAACGATCCGGCGATTTCCGATCAGACAAGAGATTATTTGGAGAAGATCGGATCGTCTGCACATCATTTGCTTGGGATCATCAACGATATACTGGATATGTCGCGGATTGAATCGGGCCGTATGACGATCAAGCAGAAGGAGTTTTCCTTCTCCAAGATGCTGGAGCAGGTAAACACGATCATCAGCGGCCAGTGCAGGGAAAAAGGCCTTCACTATGAGTGCCATATCTACGGCAAAGTAGATGAATACTACATCGGCGACGATATGAAACTGCGCCAGGTGCTGATTAACATTCTGGGAAATGCCGTGAAATTCACTCCGGAGGGTGGCGCGGTATTCTTTTCCATCGAGGATGCGGCAAGGATGGATAGCAAGGCCACGCTGCGATTAACTGTGCGTGACACAGGAATCGGGATGAGCAAAGAATACTTGCCCAAGCTGTTTGACGCATTTTCTCAGGAAGACAGCTCATCCACAAGCAAATACGGCAGCACCGGTCTCGGCATGCCCATAACCAAGAGCATTGTGGAGCTTATGAATGGGCATATCGAGGTAGAAAGTGAAAAAGACCATGGTACGACCTTTACCGTGACTGTAACGCTGGGCCAAGTGACGCTCCCCTCCGGTGCCACGGAAAGCACCGATCTGATGCCCGACGAGATGGTTGTGCTGGTTGTTGACGATGATCGCATCGCCTGTGAACACGCACAGCTTATTCTGGAGCAGATCGGCGTCAACTGCGAAACGGTAACGAACGGCAAGGACGCTGTCGAGATGGTCAAAATGCGGCATGCTCGCAGGGAAATTACAATCTGATCCTTGTGGACTGGAAGATGCCCGAGATGGATGGCCTGGAAGTGACAAGACAAATTCGCTCTGTCGTTGGAAATCATACGCCGATTATCATTCTGACATCTTATAACTGGGATGAAATCGAACAGGAAGCCCGGGAGGCGGGTGTAGATTCCTTCGTTGCCAAACCTCTGTTTGCAGGCACGGTGATGGATGAGTTCCGCGAAGCGTTCTGCAAAAAAAATGCAAAGCTCGCAGCGGAAACCGCTGATCTGACCGGTCGGCGTGTGCTTATGGCAGAGGATGTGGCTGTGAACGCTGAGATCATGATGATGGCGCTTTCCATGCGGGAGATCGAGGTGGAACATGCGGAAAACGGCAGAGTCGCCGTGGATCTGTTCGCTTCCCATGCGCCTGGCTATTATGACGCCATTCTCATGGATATGCGGATGCCGGAGATGGACGGTCTGGATGCCACGCGCGTCATTCGCGCAATGGAGCGTGCGGACGCAAAGACGATTCCGATCATTGCACTCACGGCCAACGCTTTTGACGAGGATGTGCAGCGCAGTATGCAGGCAGGGCTCAATGCTCATCTCAGCAAGCCAATTGACCCTGAGTTGCTGTTTAAAACGCTGGAAACACTGATCCGAAACTGATCCATGCTGTTTAACAACTGTTATTGTAATGAAAAGGAGCTTTTACACATGAAAAACAAACGAATTCTTTCGTTCTTATTGATTCTGCTGTCTCTCCTCACTTGCTTTGGGTGTAAAAACGCGACTGCACAAACAACTGTGGGAGGCGATATTCCGGCAAGCGCAGAAGCAACTGTTTTGCCGACGGAAGAAACGCCGGAGTATGCGACCTTCAACGACCTGCTGGATGATCCTGCGGTCACCAGGGAACAGTCTGCTTATGACGGAAAGGGCCATTATGTTTGCGTTTATGAGAAAAACGGCATTTATTATCGTGCAATCGCCTTGTCTGTAAGTGAAAAGACGATGGATGCTCTGTTTGAACTTGAATGGGATGCGCCTGATTGCGAAAAGCAGGAACGGGAACTATTGGGACCAATTGTTATAAACAGAATTGAAAATCTATCGGAGCAAATTCCCCCGCAGACAGAACTCGACAAACTTATCGGAAAAACGGGGAAAGAATTACTCGATGAAGGTTGGAGGACAAGCGGGTGCTATGACCTTGAGGATATGGTGTTTAACATGGATAAAGGAATGTTCTCCTACAACGTATCGTTTGAAAGCAACGGCGTGAAACTAGATTATACAGACGATTTTATTGATCGTGAAGCAATTCAACCGTTGATTGTTAAGTCTATCAGCTATGCAGGAATCGGATTCGCAACTGATTTGGAATGATCGATTAAACCGCACGGAGGCCATTTTTCATGAAGACTATACGCCGAACAGCTTCTGGAACAGTTCCATACTGCAATCCGCGCTCAAATCGAATAATAAGAAAAAGCGTTTTTCTTTTGCAGAAGATATGCTATACTGAATGATAAAGTATAGGGGAGTAAAGTTGCAGGCAGCAATATGAAAAAGAACTGGATGCTCATCGGAAACATAGCAATCGTGCTGGCAATACTGGCACTGATCCTGTTCTACGTGCGGAGCGAACAGGAGAAGATGCTTGTGTCCGAAACAGAGGCGTTCGGGAATATGACTGTGGCAATGGAAAGTGTCACGACGAATTACCTCATCGGAGAGCAGCAGGTTTGCAACAGCTGGGCAAATTACCTGAATGCAAATGATCTGATCGTAGAGGACGCGATTGCATTCGTGCGTGATTCGATAATCTCGCCTGAAATCATGGCGCACATCCTGTTTTCCGAGTCAGACGGCTTTGCGGGCATATCCACGACGGCGAGGGCAGGAACCACGAGTTTTGACGTGTCGTATAAGAATATCGCTGCCTTCGGGAACGACCTTGAGAAACTGCTCGAGCGGAACGGCACAGTCCGCGTGACGCGCGCGTACACGAACCCGACGAACGCCATTCAGTCCATCGCGTTCTGTAATGAGATTACCGTGCGCCGGAGCGCAGACGCTTCTCCAGAGCGGGCGGTGTTGCTTAGGATCGTTCCGGTCTCGTCGCTAGAGAAAAAATGGACGTTCCCGACCGAGGACTATCAGAGTGCGGAGCTCTCACTGATCGATACAGCGGGCAATTATATCCTACGTGGACACTCGTTCAAAAATTCCAATTTTTTCGAATTTTATCGGTCTTACAACAGCCCGACAAGTAGTGAGCTCGACCGTGTGACTGCAAGTATAGATGGCGACTCGGGTGTGCTGACAATGCGGAACTCCTCCGGCACAGAGAGCCTGGTTGCACATACGCGAATCAACTCGACAGACGACTGGGTTCTGGTTACGATGATTGGTATGGAAGCGCTCGGGTATAGGGAGGTCAGCTGGACACTTGCGGGGATTATCGCGCTGGGGCTTTTGCTCCTTCTCATATTCAATCTTTTCAGCATGCAGCAATTTAACCGAGAGCTTCGTGCTGCAGCAGTAGCGGCTGATCGTGCCAACCAGGCAAAGACAGACTTCCTCTCCACGATGTCGCACGATATCCGAACGCCAATGAATGCGATCATCGGATTGACCACGATCGCTGCCAAAAACGTGGAGGACACCGCCGCGGTGCGCGAAAACCTGCGCAAGATCAGCCTTGCAAGTAACCATCTACTGACACTGATCAACGACATTCTCGATATCTCAAAGGTCGAAAGCGGCAAGCTTACGCTGAGCCCCGTTACGTTCTCAATTGTCGAGTGTGCGGAAAACCTCGTGAACATCTCGCAACCGATGGTCAAGGCAAAGGACATTGATTTCAATTTTCGTGTGAGCCGTTTTGAGCACGAATATCTGTTCGCGGATCAGCTCCGCATCAACCAGATTTACATTAATCTTTTGTCCAACGCGATCAAGTATACCGAGCCGGGCGGACGCGTCTGTGTCGAACTGCATGAGACGGAGAGCGAGAATGGGAAGAGTGCGAAGATCACCTACATTGTAGCGGACACCGGCATGGGCATGACACCGGAGTTCATGGCACGAATGTATCAACCGTTCTCGCGGCAGACAGATAGCCGGGTAAACAAAATTCAAGGCACCGGGCTTGGACTTGCAATCACAAAGCAGATGATCGACCTGATGGGCGGGACGATAGACTGCAAGAGTGAGGTCGGCAAAGGCACGACGTTCACTGTGACGCTTGATATCCCGCTGGCGGACAAGCTAACTGACGATCTAATGTTGCCGCAGATTCGCGTGTTGCTCGTGGATGATGACGAAGTTTTGCTTGAAACCGCAAAGGATACGCTTAAATCGATCGGTGTTCAGGCGGATACGGTACAAAGCGGGGAGGACGCAGTGCGTGCGGTGCAGGCGAACGGTCCGTATCGGGTTGTGATCCTCGACTGGAAGATGCCGGACATGGATGGCATCGAAGCCGCAAAGAGGATTCGCGCCGCTGTGGGAAACGATGTGCCGATTCTGCTCATATCGGCTTACGACTGGTCGGATATAGAGGATGTTGCAAAGGCTGCCGGTGTGAATGGGTTTATCAGCAAGCCTCTGTTCCGCACGACGCTCTATGACAAGCTCAATGAGCTGCTTGGCAGTGAAGAGAAGCGTGATACTGAGGACGACACGACTGACCTTGCGGGGATGCGGATCCTCATAGCGGAAGATAACGACGTCAACTGGGAGATCATTTCCATGTTGCTCGGAATGCAGGGAATTGAAACTGAGCGCGCAGAAAACGGTAAGGTGGCGGTGGAGCGGATGCAGAGTGCTCCTGACGGCGCGTACGCGCTCATATTCATGGATGTGCAGATGCCCGTGATGAACGGCATCGAGGCGACCAAGGCGATTCGCAGACTCGATAATCCATGGGCTGCATCGATCCCGATCATTGCGATGACAGCGGACGCATTCAGCGAGAACGTCGCAGAGTGCCTTGCGGCAGGCATGAATGGACACATCGCTAAGCCGATCGATATGAAGCTGGTCATGAAGGAAATTAAACAGATCAAGGAGGAATCGAAAGCATGAAAGCAATGACGAGGCTTCCGGCGCTTTGCGCCATCTTTGCGCTCCTCTTTCTCTTGACGGCGTGCGGCACAGGCAAGACGACGCAGCCGGAAAGCGAAGGGTTTACACCGAAGCTCGACTCTCAGACGGAGGGCTCGATCACCGTTGTGGGGCATTACAACAATTTCGAAGCGCTCGAAGCGGAGTTCGCGCGCTTTGCGACGTATTATCCGAACGTAAAGCTGACCTATACATATCTCGACGGATTCAGCAAAATCCTGTCTACCGCGCTTACGAGTGCTGAAGCACCTGACATTTTCTTTACCTATCCGTGGATGGGCAGCTGGACGGACGGCGAACAGATCTTTGCAGCATCGGAAAACCTTGCCGATCCGGCACTTGGGATCGATCTTAGTTGTGTGCGCGAAAACCTGTTGAAAAAGGATGACAAGGGGCAGGTGTTGAGCGTTCCGATCTATACCACGACCTACGGGATGCTTGTCAACGAGGATCTGTTCCAAAAAGAAAACATCCCAGTGCCTTCGACTTATTCAGAACTGCTCTCAGCCTGCGATGCGTTCCAAAAGGCGGGCTATGCTGCCCCCATCCTCGCATACAATAGCAGCGGTGAATTCCTCTATCCGCTCTACTATCCGTATTTTTGTGGACAGATTCAGGGCAACGAAGCGGCGATTTCCGAGCTGAATGCATTAAAACCCGAAGCGGGAAAATATATTCGGGAGATGCTCGATTTGACGGCTGACTTTATGAGCCATGGCTACCTGGACCTTGCGGCTTGCAGTGCGCTCGAGAACAACTATGACGCAGTGATCATGCGGTTTTTTGAAGGCGATGTACCGATGATGCTCGCAACGGGCAATACGGTTTCGGGCACGGAGAAGCGGGAAGCGAAATCCGAAGCGTTCACGCAACATCCGTTCCGTTACAGCTTCCATCCGGTTCCTTCCACTGAGCAGGGCGGCTATTTTGTCAACACCGTTTCAATTGGCTTTGCGGTCAATCGAAACAGCGCGAATCTCGACCTCGCCAATGAGTTCATGCGTTTTTTGGTCAGCACAAATGAGCTGAACCTTATGGCAAAGGCGAAGCGCATGGTCACGCCCTGTGCGGACATGTCGCTCGACAGAGTTTATGCGCCGTTTGAAAAGCTTGACAGCAGTCGCATGATCAATCTATCAGAGCTTGGGCTCTCTGATGCTGCTGCGTCCCAGGTATCCCACGCCGGGTGGCAGGTCAGCAATGGGCTCATGAGTGTTGACGAAGCGGTCGCAGCTTTTGGAGCAATTGAGTAAGGCTGTCATGGAAATGCTTTGATCGTCATCAATAAAAAAATATACTCACTAATAATATAGTAAGGCTCAATATCAATAGTTGGGATTCCCTACGCGGTGCGGCTCATACTGCACCGCAGTTTTGCATCCCAAACCCTGCCATAGCGGTGGAGTGCGTGGAGGGTAACCGGTGAGATAGCAAAAGCACCTGATATGCTATAGTGAAAGCGCAATCCGCCGATAACACAAGAGTAGCACATCAGGCGGGCACCTTTGTGCAAAATTGGAATAATGTCAGTATATTCCTCCCGCTCCGATACGCAGTTTTGCAGTGACCGATGCAGACGGCATTACCGGCTCCGGCACAAGGGCGAGGAGTAAAGATAAGCGGAGCGCGCACCGACCAGGTACGCGCTCCGATCCTCGTTTTCTGTCTTCACTCCGAAATAAACTCCCCAATCAGCGTCTGACCTGCTTCCAGTACGCCCGTCACGACAGTTGCGATATAAGGAGCTATACACGCTCCGATTCCCACCGCGAACACTCGGATCGTCAGAAAGGGCTCAAACCCCAACACCAGGTAGGCAGCGCTGATCAGGAGCAACAGCATCCCGACCACCCGAAGCACAACAGACGCGATACCCGTGGCGATAAGGCTTGTCCATTTCAGCAGAAAGTGGTTTGAAACCACCCTCTACAGCACAACTCTCCGAAGAGAAAAAAGCGGCAAAATAAAACCGTCAAACCCGTCACTTATAGCTGTGCACCCCGGGCAGCAGGGTGTTCACGCCGATATACGTGAAGATCACGCACACGAACCCCGCCACGGCGAACACGGCGGCGGCCTTCCCCTGCCAGCCCTTGCGGATGCGCAGGTGCAGGTAGATGGCGTACACCAGCCAGGTCACCAGCGACCAGGTCTCCTTCGGGTCCCAGGACCAATAGCTCCCCCATGCCCGCTCGGCCCAGATGGCTCCGGTGAGGATGGTCAGCGTGAGGAAGAGCAGCCCCAGCGACACGCTCCGGTAGCTGAGCATATCCAGCTTCTCCCGGCTGGGGATATGCTGGTCCAGGAATCCGCTCTCCTTCATCCTGTCCCGCATGAGGAAGATGATCCCCAGCACGAAGGACACGCCGAAGGCCCCGTAGGCGATGATGGCCGTGGACACATGGAACCCCAGCCAGTTGCTCTGCAGGGCGGGCATGAGCTCATGGATCTCCTTGGACTGCATGGCGGCGTACCCGATGATGAGAAAGATCACCGGCGCGGCGAAGGCCCCCAGCAGCGGGAACCTGAACCGGCGGATGAAGATGAGGCTCACCAGGCACAGCCCCCAGGCGAAGGCCGTGGCGAACTCATACTGGTTGGTCATGGGCAGCCGCCCCGAGGCGATGCCCCGCAGGACGATGGCCCCCGTGTGGAGCACCAGCCCCAAAAGCTGCACCCCCTGGGCCAGCTTCCCGACGCCCTCCTTCTTGGCCGCCACGAACACGAAATACAGGATCATGGCCCCGAAGTAGAGCAGCAGCACCCCATAGAACAGCACGTTTTCCACTTGAATCATTTTGCTTCTCCTTTGCTGTCGCGGTCCACGGCCTGAGAAAAGGCCTCTTTGAACAGGGCGCCGCCCTTTCGGCTCCGGCCGTACAGCGTCCAACCGCCCGCCTCATCGGCCACGGCCCAGACCTTCACCGGCTGCAGGTAAAAGGCCAGCAGCAGCCCCAGCATGACGATGAGCCCGCCCGCCAGGGCCAGCTCCTCAAACCGATCCTGCTTCACCTGCAGGAGCGTATAGCTTTGGGGCTCGGAGAAGGAGATGGCGTAGTCGTTGACGGTGATGGGCCCCTCCGCCGGCTGCCAGTAGTTCATGCCCACCATCCGCTCCTGATAGTAGATGGAATAGAGGTAGGCCGGGTTGCGCATGACCCCGGACAGGGTGGCGGGCCCCACGCCGGGCTGCAGATAGAAATCGGGATAAAAGGCGTTGAGATAGACCACGAGCCCGGGGGCGTCCGCGATCTCGATGCCCTCCCCGGCGCAGACCACGGCGGTCTGCAGCGGCGTTCCCGCCTCCTCCACGCTGATGCGGGCGGCGTAGCCCGTGGAGTTCTGGTACACCTTCATGCCGTAGAGCCGGGCGGGATGGTTCACGGACACGGTGGCGCTCTGGCTGTCGGGGACGGCGGTGGACCCCTGGGGCGCCCGGAACAGGGACACGTCCGCCACATACTGCTCCACCGTGTCGTCCGGGCGGAGCTTCACCTGAAAGTCGTCGATGGTCAAAAAGAACCCGGAGTCGCCCACGGCCTTGGTGTCCCCCTTCACGCCGTAGACCGTCCACTCCCGGTGGGTCATCTGCCCCAGAGCGAAGCCCAGTATCAACAGCAGGATGCCCAGATGGCACACCCAGGGTCCCCACAGGCCCAGGCGGTTTTTGCCGGCGAACAACACTTTTTTGCTCTCGATCTCCCGCTCCTGAAGCTGGGGGAGTCTGAGCCGATTAAAGACGGGCAGCGGATCGGCCACGGCCTCCGCCGTCACGTCCGCCGGGCCGGCCAGGGCCGCGCCAATATCCCCCTCCGCCCGGGTCCGCTCCAGCAGGGGCTTGAGGCGGATCAGATTGCAGAAGATCAGGTTCCCGCAGAGGAAGGCGGTGAGGGCGATGAACCACCAGCTGTGGAAGGCGTCGTCCAACCCCAGGGCCACGATGAGCGCCGCCTTCCGCTCCGAATAAGCGGAAGCGTACCAAGCGTAGCTTTGGCCCTGGGTGATGAAGCTGGCCACCACGCAGGCCGCCGCCAGGATCACCAGCAGCAGGATCGCGAACCGCATGGAGGATAGAAATTTCAGGAGTTTTTTCATAGAAACCCATTAAAATATGCACCCTTCACCAGGTGCAAAACACAGTCAAAACCTTCACTTCGTTTGGTTTCTCGTTGTTTTGCCCATGCTTCGCCTCGCTGTATCTGCCACAGGCAGCGCTCAGCTCCGCATCCTGAAAGAAAGGGTGCATCCCAAAGAACTTCAAGAAGAATCCTTGCTTTCGCAGCAGTTTTCACTTTTCTTCTTAAGCTTTTCTTTTTGCGCCGCTTTTACTTTTCACCGAAAAGAAAAAGCGGCATAGAAAAGAATTATTTCCCCAAGAGCGCCATGCCCTCCTGGATCTTCTGCTCGGCCACATCCAGGCAGTGGAAGGCCAGGTCGGAGTTGTGGGCGCCCTCGGCGTTCTCCACATAGCAGAAGTCGAAGAACCACTGGGCCTCCCGGTACACCTTGCGCACCGCGTCCAGCTCCTCCTCGCTCATCTCTCCCTCTTCCACGGCCGCCGCCAGGGCGTCGTTGAACGCGGCCAGGGCGTTGCCCACCTCGGTCTCCCGGGCGGTGACCCGCTCCTGGAGCCGGTGGACCATGTTCACCATATCCGTATCCTTATGGCAGGTGGCGCAGTTGGCGAGCAGGGTTTCATTCTCCAGGGGGCTCACCAGCAGGTGGCTGTGGTAAACGGTGCCGTCCTCCGCCTCCTCCAGGGGCATATGGCAGTCGGCGCAGTTCAAGAGCGCCGCGTGCTTGCCGGCAAGGTAGGTCTCCATCTCCGGGTGCTGGGCCTTGAGGAGCTTAGCGCCGGTGCTGGGCTGGACCCAGTCATAGAAGCCCACGGTGCCGTCAGGCAGGACCATGCTGTCGTAGTAGGCCAGGATCGCCTCCGGGGTCATGGTCTCCACGCTGCTGTAGGGCATCATGGTCTCCTTGTCCGCGGGGGTGAAGTAATACTCGATGTGGCACTGGCCGCAGGACAGGGTGGCCGGGTCAATGGCCTCGGTGTTCTGCCCCAGGGCCTTGGTCACATAGCTGTGGGTGACCACCAGCTTGCCCGCGTCCCCGGCCTCGTTCCCGTGGCAGGTGTAGCAGCTGACGTTCTCCTCCATAAGCGCCATGACCTCCTCAAAGGGCATGGTGTACACGCCCACGCCCTGGTCGTTCACCAGCTTGGCGAAGTTGGGCGTTTTGCAGGTCAGGCAGTTGGCCATGGGATGGGGCCGCGCCGTCTTGCCCACGTCTTCCAGGGTGTACTCATGCCCCCGGGCGGAGCCGTAGTCCTTGGCGAAGCCGTAGCCCTCGTAGATGTTGACCAGGTAGGGATCCTGCTCCAGATAGTCCACCACGTAAGTGTTCTTTTTGTTGTCGCCCATGGTGGCCACGATGTCGGGGTAGGCGGCAGCCCAGTCGGCGGCGTTGATGGTGCCGTCCTTGCTGGAGGCGGCCGGCGCGTCCACCGTCTTATAGGTGATATCGCTACGGGTCAGGGGGGTGGTCCGCTCCACATGGAACAACAGTTTTTCGCCGCCCACGATGCCGCCCAGCAGCAGCACCGCCAGAATGACGACAGCCAGGCCGATGAGCAGCTTTGCCGCCTGATTTCTCTTTTCCATCTTTTGCTCTCCTTACTCCGCCTGAGCGGGTGCGGTGGTCCGGGTGATGACCTTGCTGGGGCACTTCTCGGCGCACATGCCGCACTGGGTGCAGTTTTCGTAATTGATCTTGGCCACGTTCCCTTCCATATGGATGGCGTCGAAAGCGCACTGCTTCACGCAGAGGGTGCAGCCGATGCAGCCGGCGGAGCAGACCTTCTTCACCAGCGGTCCCTTATCCTTGTTGCGGCACTGGACCACCACATGCTTCGATTCGGGAATGAGCTCGATGAGCCCCTTGGGGCAGGCCTTCACGCAGAGACCGCAGGCCACGCACTTTTTCGGGTCCACCTGGGCCACGCCGTCCACCAGGGAGATGGCGTGCTGGGGGCACACGTTCACGCAGGAACCCAGGCCCATACAGCCGTAGTCGCACTCGCCCACGTTGATGCCCGCCAGGGCCGCCGACCGGCAATCGGTTACGCCCACGTAGTTGCCCTGCTTGTTCGTAGCCTCACAGGTGCCCTTGCAGCGGACGAAGGCCACCTGCCGCTCCAGGATCTGGGCGTCCTGGCCCATGATGCCGCCGATCTTCTCCGCCACCGGCGCGCCGCCCACCGGGCAGCCGTTCACCGGCGCTTCCCCGGAGACGATGGCCGCGGCCATGGCGTCACAGCCCGCAAACCCGCAGGCGCCGCAGTTGTTCCCGGGCAGGCACTCCCGGACCGCGGCCTCCCGCTCGTCCACAGGCACATAGAACTTCTTGCCCGCGTAGACCAGCCCGGTGCCCACGATGATGCCGATGATCACGATCACGATCGTCGTTATGAGAATGACCATACTCTGTTACCTCCCTCAGAACGACAGCTTGGAGAAGCCCATGAACGCGATGGACATGAGGGCCGCCGAGATGAGCACGATGGGCGCGCCCCGCAGCGGCGCGGGCAGGTCCTCCTCCCGGATACGGGAGCGGATGCCGGCCAGCAGGACGATGGCCAGGGTGTAGCCCACCGCCACGCCGAAGCCGGAGACCACGCTCTCCACGAAGGTGTACTGGGCCTTCACGTTGTCGATGGCCACGCCCAGCACGGCGCAGTTGGTGGTGATCAGGGGCAGGAAGATGCCCAGGGCCTTATAGATGGCCGGGGAGGTCTTCTTGAGGAACATCTCCACGATCTGCACCAGGGCCGCGATGACAAGGATGAAGACGATGGTCTTCATGAAATCCAGCCCGAAGGGCTGCAGCACGTAGGTATACAGCAGGCTCGCCACGGCGGAGGCGATGGTGATGACGAAGATGACCGCCACGCCCAGACTGGCCGAAGCCTTCATCTGCTTGGACACGCCCAGGAAGGAGCAGATGCCCAGGAACTGATTCAGCACCACGTTGTTGATCAGCGCGCCGCTGATCATGATGAGAAGCAGAGACTTCATTTGGCTTCCTCCTTCCGCTCGTCACAGCGCATGGCGCAGGCGGCGCAGTTTCCGCTGCAGCCGTCGTTCTCCACCAGCTGTTTCTGACGGGTCTTGATGCCGATGGCGTTCATGATGGCGATGAACAGGGCGATGACCAGGAACGCGCCGGGCGCCTGGCCGAAGATGGCGATGGGCGGCACGCTCTCAGGCAGCACCTGGAGGGAGAAGATGGTCCCCTGCCCCAGCAGCTCCCGCAGGATGCCCGCCAACGTCAGCGCCACGGTGAAGCCCAGGCCCATGCCGATGCCGTCCATGATCGCCAGGCCCGGCTCATTCTTGTTGGCGTAGGCTTCCGCCCGGCCCAGGATGATGCAGTTCACCACGATCAGGGGGATATACAGGCCCAAAGCCTCGTCCGCCGCCGGCAGATAGGCCTTGATGAGCAGCTCCGTCACCGTCACCAGGGAAGCCACGATGACGATATAGGCCGGCAGCCGCACCTCGTTGGGGATCACCCGCCGAAGCAGGGAGATGATGAGGTTGGAGAACACCAGCACCGCCGTGGTGGACAGCCCCATGTAGATGCCGTTCATGGCGAACTTGGACACCGCCAGGGTGGGGCACATGCCCAGCATGAGCACCAGGGTGGGATTCTCCTTGATCAGGCCGTTGTACAGCCGTTCTGTGTATTTGTTCATATCAGTTTCCTCCCTGCATGACGCTGTGGAAGAAGTCAAGGCCGGCGTTCACCGCGTTGACCACCGCCCCGGAGGTGGTGGAGGCGCCGGAGATGGCGTCGATGGCGTTATCGCCGGAAACGCCGCCCTTGTTGTGGACGAACTGGCTCACCGCCTTGTCCAGGAACTGGTTCACGAAGGCGGGTTCCTTGGCCAGCATGCCCATGCCCGGGGTCTCGTTGAGCTCGGTGAAGGCGATGCCCAGCACCTTGCCCTGAGGATCCAGCCCCAGGGAAAGGGTGATATTCCCGTCGTAGCCGTCGCCGCTGGTGACACTCAGGGCGTAGCCCACGGTGTTGCCGTCGGCGTCCTTGGCCGCGAAGGCCTCGTTGATGTAGGCCTTGCCGAATTCCGTGCCGTACACGCCGCCGTCCAGGGCCTGGATGGCCGCGTCGGCCGCCTCCACGTTTTCAAAGCTGGCCGCGCCGGGCACCACCGCCACATAGGCGGCCGCCTTGGCTGCCTCTTCATGCTGCTCTATGGTCTTGCGGGTCATGGAGTAGACGCCGGACAGGGCCACGCCGGAGATCAGGGCGATGAGGGTGAGGGCGATGACCGGCTTGGGGATCCGCTGCCTGAGGGGCGGGAGCTTCTCCCCGCTGGCCGCCCGGATAGCCGACTTGCGGTAGGCGTAGGGCTTGGGGATGATGTACATGTCGATGAGGGGCGTGAACAGGTTGGCGATGATCACGGAGTAGCTGAAGTAGTCCACCTTGCCCAGGATCCGGAACAGAGCCCCCAGCACGCCGATGAGACAGCCGTAGACCGCCTGGCCCAGGCGGCTCACCGGGGAGGTGGTGTAGTCCGTGGCCATAAAGAAGGCGCCCATGACCACGCCGCCGCCGCAGAGCTGGGCCGCCAGATACGCGGGCTCAAAGCCCCGGCCGCCGAAAAGCCCCATGACCAGGGTGAACGCGCCCAGCACGGAGAAGCAGATCTCGCCGTGGATGATGTCCAGGCCCCAGAGGACCAGGCCGCCGATGAGCAGGGCCACGATGGAGCTGCCGATGACGCCGTTTGCGGTGCCCAGGAACATGCTCGTCACATCCAGATCCAGCCGCAGGCCCTCCGCCATGGCGTCGGTCATGACCTTGAGGGGCGTGGCGGACGTGACGCCGTCCAGCGCCGGGAACTTGGACATGGCCGTGCCGAAGGAGATGAGCAGGAAGCAGCGGCCGGCAAGGGCCGGGTTGATGAAGTTCTTACCCAGGCCGCCGAAGCAGCACTTCACCACCAGGATGGCGAAGGCGGAGCCCAGGATGGGATAGATCACCGGGGTGCTGGGCGACAGGGACAGAGCCAGCAGCATGCCTGTCACCGCGGCGCTGCCGTCGCCGATGGACAGGGGCCGCTTGGTGATGAGGCAGAACAGGGCCTCGGAGCCCACCGCCGCCAAGATGGAGGCGAGGATCACGAACAGGGCGTGCCACCCGTAGACGATCACGCCGATGACGGCGGCCGGCACCAGGCTCAGCAGCACCGTGTGCATAATGAAGGAAGTGGTCCACCGATCCCGTACGTGGGGGCTGGCCGAAAGATTCAGTTTCATAGCTTATTTCCCTCCCCCCTGGGCCGCCTGAGCCGCCCGTTTTTTCGCCAGGATCTCCGCCTTGGTCTGCTTGAAGGTTTGGGTCAGGGGTCGCTTGGCGGGGCAGATATAGGTGCAGGAGCCGCAGAAGATGCAGTCCAGGCCGTAGAGCTTCTTTTCGTACCGCTCCATATCCCCGGCGATGATGGCGTCGGCCATCATTTGGGGCATGAGGCCGTTGGGGCAGACGGTGGTGCACCGGCCGCAGTGCAGACAGGTGGTCATCTTCAGCTCCGCCTCCGCCACGTCGTCCGAAAGCAGCACGGTGACGGCGTTGGTGGTCTTGGTGATGGGCACGTCCAGCGTGCTCACGGACAGGCCCATCATGGGGCCGCCGGAGATCACCTTCTTGGGCTCCGCGCCCTCCTTCAGGCCGCCCGCCGCCTCGATCATCTCGGCAAAGCTGGTGCCGTCCCGGGCGATGAAGTTGGAGGGGTTCTTCACCCCCTCGCCGGTGACGGTGATCACATGGCGGAACAGGGGCTCGTTGTAGAGCACGGCCCGGCCTATGGCGAAGATGGTGCCCACGTTGTCCACGATGCAGCCCACGTCCGCCGGGAGTTTGGAGGTGGGATAGTCCACCCCGGCGATGACGCTGATCAGGCTCCGCTCGCCGCCCTGAGGATACTTGGTGCGCAGCTTCTGGACCCGCAGGCGGGGATGGCCCTTCACCGCCATCTCCATGGCCGCGATGGCTTCGGGCTTGTTGCCCTCGATGGCGATGACGCCCTCCGCGTTGGGGAAGAGCCTCAGGATGATCTCCATGCCCTCCACGATCTGCTTGCCGTAGCCCCGCATGAGCTGGTCATTGCAGGTGATGTAGGGCTCGCACTCCGCCCCGTTGGCGATGAGGTACTTGATGGCCAGCGGCGCCTTGGGGGCCAGCTTCACATGGGTGGGGAAGCCTGCGCCGCCCAAGCCCGTGATGCCCGCCGCCTGCACCCGGCGAAGGATCTCCTGGTTGGTGATGTCGGTGATGTCCTGCCGCTGGCCGAAGGTGCCGGTCTCGGTGTACTGGCCGTCGTTGTCGATGACCACGCACTCCTGGAGCACGCCGGCGATGGTGCGCCGTTTCTCCACGGCCTTCACCGTGCCGGAACAGGACGAGATGACGTTGGCGGAAACGAAGCCGTCCGCCTCCGCGATGCACTGGCCCACCAGCACCGGATCGCCCTTTTTGACGATGGC
Organism: uncultured Eubacteriales bacterium; assembly: GCA_902765005.1. GTDB lineage: Bacteria > Bacillota > Clostridia > Christensenellales > CAG-138 > RUG472. The sequence continues at coordinate 154,949 of CACWYB010000001.1, forward strand.
CTTGGCCGGCTTGCCGATGTGCTGCGCCAGAGGGAAAACCATCTCCCCTTTGGCGTCGAATATGCGCAGCGATGCTTCCTTGCTCAGTTCCTTGCGTTCCCTGGGGTGCACACCGCCGCGAAACGTGTCCCTCACATTCGATCCCTCCTTCAACAAATGATATACGCCCCAGGGGAGCCTGGATACAGACAACCCAAGCATATACTCTTTTCTAAGAATACCAAAAAGGGGGGAATTTGTAAACCGATTCCGTCACTTTTTTCTCCGTTTTACGTTCGTTTTTTCGCGAAGAATGGCTTGGATGCCCCTTTCCCCTTTCGCCTAGCCATGGTATACTAAGGGGTACGAGATCGATTTTCGGGAGGGAACGCCAATGAAAGAACAAGCCCAAGCCCTGGTGGACCGGTTCGTCCAGGCCCGGGACGCCATCCGCGCCGCATTTCGGATGGAGAGCGACTACATGTACCCGGTCTGCGCCAGCGTCTTCCTGGCCGCGGATCGCCCGGTGGAGCCGGAGGAGCTGGACCGGTGCAAAAGGCTGGTGAAGGAGAGCGTGGGCATCTTCTCCAACTTCCGGGGGAACATCAAGCTCCCCCTCATCTGCATGCTGGCCGCAGGGGACGACCCGGAGGACAGATGGGAAAAGACCCAGCGGGCCTACGCCCTTTTGAAGGAGCGGTTCTTCGGTTCGGAGTATTTGGCCCTGGCCGCCCTGCTCCTGTCTGACGCGGTCCGGGAGGAGGACCTGCCCGCCCTGGCCGCCCGGGGCAGAGAGCTCTACCAGCGCATGAAGAAGGAGCATCCCTTTTTGACCGGCCAGGAGGACAGCGTCTTTGCCCTGCTCCTGGCCCAGAGCCCCCGGACCGACGAGGAGCTCATAGAGGACATGGAGGCCTGCTATGCCCTGCTGGACGAGCGCTTCCCCAAGGGGGACGGGCTCCAGTCCGCCTCCCACGTGCTGTCCCTCTGCCCCGGCACGCCGGAGGAGAAGGCCGGCCGGGTCATCGCCCTCTTTGACGCCATTGAGGCCGCCGGCGGTAAATACGGCAAGGATCGCCAGCTGCCTTTGCTGGCGGCCCTGTCCCTGAAAGAAGCGCGGGAAGAGGAGCTGGTCCAAAACCTGCTGGAGGTGGATGAACGCCTGTCCGTTCAGAAGGGCTACAAGGGCATCTTCGGCTTGGATCGCCGGACCCGGACCATGCACGCCGCCATGCTCCTGTGCCTGCCGGAAGCCGGGAAAGGCGGCACCGCCCAGGCCGCCGCCGGGCAGAGCGCCCTCTCCCTGGCCGCCGCCCAGCAGGCCACATTGGCCATGATCATCGCCCAGCAGGCCCTCATGTGCGCCCTGGTGGCCAGCTCTGCCGCCTCCTCCGCCGCCAGCAGCGCCCACTGAATGTAGAAACAGAAAAGGACTGCCTCACGGCAGCCTTTTTTTTGTTGCGTCCTTATTTGGTTTTCGTCATCTCCCGGGACAGGCGGTAGAGGCGGGAGGCGTTGATGAGCAGCTGCTCCCGATCCAGGCGGTCCTCCTGAAGGGCCCGGAGGATATCCCCATAGTCCCCCTTGCTCCCGGGCATGAACAGATCGCCGCCGGCCGCCGCCACCATGTGGGGCTGGACCTTGGGATGCTTGTCCGCCTTGCTGCTCATGAGGGCGATGACCCAGTCCGTCATGACGATGCCCTCGAAGCCGAACTCGCACCGCAGGATGTCCTCGATGAGATCCCGGCGCTGGGCGGTATGGACCCCGTTGAGCAGGTTGTAGGAGGTCATGAGGGCCTTGGGCTGGCTCTCCCGCACGGCGATGCCGAACCCCTTGAGGTAGATCTCCCGCAAGGCCCGCTCCGACACGCGGCTGTTGTTGCCGTAGCGATTGAATTCCTGGTTGTTGGCGGCGAAGTGCTTGACGGTGGCGCCCCGGCCGGGATGGGCCTGAACGCCCTTGGTCAGGGCCGCCGCCATCCGGCCGCTGAGGAGGGGATCCTCGGAGAAATACTCAAAGTTCCGCCCGCAGCGAATGGACCGGTGGATGTTGAGAGCCGGGGCCAGCCACAGGTGCACCCCGAAGCGCTCCATCTCCGCCCCCACCAAATCCCCGCAGATCCGGGCAAATTCCCGATCCCAGCTCTGGGCGATGGCGGTGCCGATGGGGATGGCGGTGCAGTACTGCTCTTCGATGGCGGCGCCCTTGGGGGGCTTCTTCCCGCCCAAAAGACGGCTGGCCAGCCACCGCAGGGCCGGGGCCATGGATTCCAGCATGCTCTCCGGCAGGCCGACCCCGCCCGCGGCATGGGCGCCCTTCCTGTCCCGGTAGAACCGCCGGGCCAGCCGCAGCCCCGCCGGGCCGTCGGCCATGACCAGGGGCTCTATGCCCGCCTGCTTCAGCCGGGAGGTGGTCTCCCCCGCGGCCCCCGCCACCTGGGTGCTGGCCTCGCCGATGACGCTCAGCGCCCCGAGACCCGGCGCGAAGGCGCCCACGTTGGCGTAGACAAGGTCCTCGTCGGAGAGGGCCAGCAAGGATTCCTCGATCGCGTAGGTCCGGCCGGCAGGCACGATCTTCGTTTCAAAGGCCTCCGCCGCCACCGTCAAGCGGGGCAGCCCCTCGGGCAGGTCCGCCCGGGGCCGGGGCTGGGGCCGCCAGTCCGCAAAGCCCGGATCGCCGCAGCAGGGGCGGGCCTGGAGGGTGACGACCTCCGTCGGGAGCCGGAGCACCGCCGCCGGCTCTGTGTAGGCGCTGGAGTCTCCCACCCGCAGCACATAGTCCCCGGGGGAAAGCACATAGGCGGACCGGGCCTGGTCGTAGGCGGCGCAGTCGGCTAAATCGAAGGTCAGGGAAAGGGTCTGCGCCTCCGCGGGGGCCAGGAGCCTTGTCTTTTCAAAGGCGACCAGTTCCTGATAGGGCCGATCCAAGGGGCCCTCCGGGGCGCTGAGGTAGGCCTGGACCACCTGCCGGCCCGCCCTTGCGCCTATGTTGGTCACCTGCACCCGGCAGGTGACCCGATGCCCGTCCCCCGCCACCTCCAGCACCTTCTGAGAGAAGGCGGTGTAGGACAGGCCGAAACCGAAGGGGAACAGGGGCGCCTGGCCCGCGGCGTCGAAATAGCGGTAGCCCACGTAGATCCCCTCGGTGTAGTCCGTGTCGTCATGGTCCCCGAAGGTGCCCACGGCGGGGTAGTCCGCCCAGCGGGCCCATGTGGTGGTGAGCTTGCCGGCGGGGTTGGCCTTGCCCAGCAGAATGTCCGCCAGGGCGGCCCCCGTCTCCACCCCCAGCTGGCTGAGGAGCAGGATGTTCTTCACCGCCATCACCGGCCCCAAATCCACCGGCCCGCCCACGTTCAGCACCAGCATGAACCGGGAAAACCGGGCGTTCAGGGCCAGGATGTCCCGGGTTTCCGTTTCCGTCAGCAGGATGTCCCCGGGGACCGGCTCCCGGTCATTCCCCTCGCCGGAGATCCGGGAGAGGACATAGACCGCCGCCTCCCCCTCCCCGTCCAGGGGCAGGCTGTACTCCGGCTCAGGCATGACCTTGCCCATGCCGTAGAGGAAAAAGTTTGTATGGCTGGCCTTGGCCTCCGCCCTGAGGCGCTTCATAAAATCCTTTTTCCCCTGAAGCAGGGCCTGCTCGTACCCATCCAGCCAGGCTTCGGTGGTCAGGGTGAAGCCCGCGTCCCTGAGCCCCTGCTCCACGGTGATGCTGAACCGGGAGTTCACCTCGCCGGAGCCGGTGCCGCCCTTGACGGTCCGCCGCACGCCGCTGCCGTAGGCCGCCAGCTTGCCCGGAGAGGCCAGGGGGAAGGAGCCGTCGCTCTTGAGGAGCACGGCGCAGTCCGCCAGATACCGGCGCAGGATCCGGATGTGTTCCTGTTCGTATGGCTGCATGGAAGAAAACCTCCTTGTGTTATGTGCTATATACTATATCATGTCGAAGCGGAAAGAAAAAGCCTCTTTCCCGCCCGGCGGCAAACAAAAAGCAGGCGCCCTTTCGCGTCTGCTTTTTCGTTGCGCTATGGAGGTTCAGCCGCCCAGGTAGGCCTTTTGAACCGTGTCGTCCCGGCGCAGGTTCTCGGCAGTGTCGGACAGGACGATGTTGCCCGTCTCCAGCACGTAGCCCCGGTCGGCCACCTTCAGGGCCTTGTTGGCGTTCTGCTCCACCACCAGGATGGTGATACCCTGCTCGTTGAGCCGCTTGATCACGTCGAAGCAGGTGTTGACCATGATGGGCATGAGGCCCATGGACACCTCGTCGATGAGGAGCATCTTGGGGGAGAGCATGAGGGCCCGGCTGATGGCCAGCATCTGCTGCTCGCCGCCGGACATGGTGGAGGCCAGCTGCCCCTTCCGCTCGCCCAGGCGGGGGAAGATGTCGTAGACCTTAGCCATGTTCTGGGCGATGAGTTTCTTGTCCTTCAACTCATAGGCGCCCATGCGCAGATTCTCCTCCACGGTGAGCTTGGCGAACACCCGCCGCCCCTCGGGCACATAGCCGATGCCCAGGGCCGCCCGCTTGTGGGCGGGCAGGCGGGTGATGTCCTGGCCGTTGTAGAGGATCTGGCCGCCGGTGGGCTTCACCAGGCCCATGACCGTTTTGATGAGGGTGGATTTGCCCGCCCCGTTGGGGCCGATGACGGACACCAGCTCCCGATCGTCCACCTTCAAAGAGATGCCGTGGAGGACCTCCATCATGCCGTAGGATACGAAAAGATCTTTGATTTCCAGCATTTATTTGTCCTCCTCGCCCAAATAGGCCTCGATGACCTGCTTGTCGTTCTTGACCTCATCGGGGGTGCCCTCGGCGATCTTCTTGCCGTAGCTCAGCACGGTGATCCTGTCGCAGACCTTCATGGTGATGGGCAGGTTGTGCTCGATGAGCACGATGGACTGGCCCTCGCCCTTGAGCTGCATGACCAGGTCGGTGATCTCGTTGATGGCGAAGTTGGAGAGGCCCGCGCAGGGCTCATCCAGCATGATGAGCTTGGGCTCCGTCACCAGGGCCCGGGCGATCTCCAGCCGCCTCAGATACCCCAGGGAAACGTCGGACGCCTTCTTGTTGGCCACGCTCTCCAGGCCCACCCGGCGGATCACCGCCTCCGCCTTGTCCTCCACCGCCTTGGTGTGAGCCTTGCGGAAGTAGGAGGAGATGCCGGTGTATTCGTGGACTCCGGCGGCCGCCACCACGTTGTCGAAGATGGTCAGGCCCGCCAGGGGCTTGGAGATCTGGAAGGTCCGGGCGATGCCCTTCTTGGCCATCTCATGGGCCGGGGTCCCCTGGACCTCCTTGCCCTCAAAGATGACCTTGCCGGCGGTGGGGGTGTACACGCCGCAGATGGCGTTGAAGAGGGTGGTCGATGATGCCCAGGGTCTCCCCCTCGTTGATGATCAGGTCGAAGCCGTCGATGGCCTTCAGGCCCCCGAAATACATCTTCAGGCCTTCGATTCGCATGAGTTCCTTCATGGTCAGCGCCCTCCTTTCGCGGATTCGGCGATGAGATCGGCCCGGGTCTTCTTCTTGGGCACGATCCGGCGCCAGAGCTTGGTGAGGGCGTTCCACAGGGGCGAATCCTCGCCGATGAGGCCCTGGGGCATGAACCGGACCATGAGCACCAGCAAGAGCCCGTAGACCAGCTCCCGATAATCCTTGGCAAAGCGCAGGATCTCCGGCAGGGAGGTGATGAGCAGGGCGCCGAAGATGGGGCCCCGGATGGTGCCCAAACCTCCGATGACCACCATGGACACCACCTGGATGGAGACCACGAAGGCGAAGTCGGAGGCGGAGATGAAGCCCATGCGGTGGGCATAGATGCCGCCCGCCAGGCCGGCAAGGGCCGTGCCGATGGTGAAGGCCAGGATCTGATACTTGCTCACGTTGATGCCGAAGGAGCGGGCCGCGCCGGCGTCGTTGTTGATGGAAGCCAGGGCCATGCCGAACCAGCTCCTGCGCATCTTCACCAGGAGCAGGCACATGATGACGATGAGGATCACCGCCAGGAAGAAGAACTCCTTGTTGCCCATCTTCACGCCGAAGACAACGGGCTTGGCGATGGTCAGGCCCAGGGTGCCGCCGGTGATCTTCAGGCGGTTGAACACGGCCTCCATGACGAAGTTGATGCCGATGGTGGTGATGGCCAGGAAGTCAGCCTGCAGCCGCAGGGAGATGACCCCCAGGACGGCACCGAAGGCTCCGGAGAGGACCATGCCCGCCAGCAGCGCCAGGAAGAAGTTGCCTCCGTGGGTGGTGATGATGGCGGCGGTGTAGGCGCCGATGCCGAAGAAGGCGGCGATGCCCATCATGGCCTGGCCGGCGTAGCCGGTGATGATGTTCAGGGACAGGGCCAGCAGGGTGAAGATGGCGGCGGTGGCCAGGATGGAAAACAGATAATAGGTATTCATATGTCCGCCTCCTTACACCTTGTTCTTCCGGCCCAGGATGCCCTCAGGCTTCACCAGCAGCATGATGATGAGGACCACGAAGGCGATGGCGTCCTTGGGGATGGGGATCTTGGTATAGACGGAGAGGAACACCTCCGCGATGCCGATGATCAGGCCCGCGATGACCGTGCCCAGGGGGTTGCCGAGGCCCCCCAGCACGATGATGGCCAGCATCTTATAGGAGGGCACCTCCCCCAGGGCGGGGGTGATGTTGTTGTAGAGGATGCCGGTCATGATGCCGGCGGCGGCCGCAAAGCCGTAGCCCAGGATGTAGGAGAGGGCCATGGCGCTGTTGGTGTTCACACCGCAGACCCGGGCGATCTCCTGGTCCCCCGCAGTGGCCCGCCAGGCAAGGCCCAGCTTGGTCTTGTTCAGGATGAACCAGAGGATGAGGAGCAGAACGGCCGTGAGCACGAAGATCAGCAGCCAGGCCGGCTGGATGACCACCTTGCCCAGGCGGATGGTCTCCATGGGAAACTTCAGGTTATAGGCCTTGGAGTTGGGCCCGCAGATGAGGCGCACCGCGTCCGAGGAAACGGTGAACAGGCCCACCGCCGCCACCAGGGGGATGATGGACAGGGTGCGGGGCTTGGCCAGGATGGGGGAATAGATGGCCCGCTGCAAAAAGATGCCCAGCAGGCCAACCACCAGCATGGACACCAGGAACGCCAGCACGATGTTGCCGGTGGCGTAATAGACATACCAGCCCACATAGGCTCCCACCAGATACGCGCCGGCGTTGGCGATATCCAGGATCCCCAGGATACCGTAGATCAGCGTGGCGCCCATGGCGGTCAGCGCGTAGAGGCTGCCGATGGTCAGTGCGTTGATCAGCTGTTGAAGAAACATGGTTAATTCTCCCGATTACTCAATCAAAAAGCAGCGGAGATGCCTTCTTGGCACCCCCGCTGCACCGATGATCACACGGATGGAACTGCCGGAAAGGACAAGATCGTGTTCTTACGCGGCGCCATCAATAGTTGGCCGGATCGATGATCTGGGCATCGTCCACGATGCCGTAGTAATGATACTCGCCCTTGGTCACCAGCTGGACCTGGATGGGCTTCACAGCGGAACCCTCGGCGTTGTAGTAGAGCAGGGTGCCGGTAACGGTGTCGAAGTTCTTCATGCCGGCGATGTATTCCTTCATCTTCTGGGTGTCGGTGCCCACGTTCTTCATGGCCTCGAAGAGGACCTGGAAGGCATCATACACGGAAGCGCCCACCATGTCGGGCTCGATGCCGTACTCGGTGCGGTAGTTCTTGATGTAGGCCTGGGTCTGCCCTTTGGCGCCCGGTCAGCAAAAGCGCTGATACACGGAAGCGAACACTTCATCGGCCAGGGCCCGGTAGGTGGCCAGCCCCCTGTCGATGTGCTCGTTGACGGCGTCGGCGTAGGCCCTGTCCTGCATGAGCCGGGTGTTCACCTTCACGTTGACGGCGGCCCCTTCCAGGGCGGCCCGGCAGAAGCTCACGCCGGTGGCCGCATCGGAGATGACCAGGCGGCTGCCCTTCTGGGCAAAGTCCCGCTGGATCTCAATGGCCTGGCACACCAGGTCGAAGATCTCCAGGGGCGCCGCCGCCGCGTCACGCAGGCACGTTTCCATGATTTGATCCCGGGCGGGGTCCTCCTTGGGGATGGCGTAGGCCCGGGAAAGGGGCTCGAAGGCCCGGGCGTCCTTCTCCACGCAGGCAAGGAGCCGCTCCCGCAGATCCTGGGCCCGGCCCATGAGGGCGCGGATGTCCGCCTCCACGTCGGCATACTTCTTCTTGCCCACGGTGAGCTCCCCCACCATGTCACCCAGGGCGATGCCCACCGCCCCCACCAGGGCGCTGGCGCCGCCGCCGCCGGGCACGGGCGCCGGGGAAGCCAGTTTCTCCGTAAAGGAGGCGACGCTGCCGTCGATCAGTTCCATGGCGGTTCCCCTCAGAACAGGCCGGAGATCACGCCGTTTTCATCCACGTCGATCTTCTCCGCGGCGGGCACCTTGGGGAGCCCGGGCATGGTCATGATGTCGCCGGTGTAGGCCACGATGAAGCCCGCCCCCGCGCAGACCTTCAGGTCCGTCACGTTCAGGGTGAAGTCCTGGGGCGCACCCAGGAGCTTGGGATCGTCGGAGAAGGAGTACTGGGTCTTGGCCATGCAGATGGGGAGCTTGTCAAAGCCCAGCTCGGTGAGCTGCTGGGCCTTCTTCTTGGCCGCGGGCAGCAGCAATGTATGCTTGGCGTGGTAGATGCGCTTGGCGATGGCGCGGATCTTCTCCTCGATGGGCAGATCCAAGGGATAGACGAAATCGAAGTGGTTGGGCTCCTCGCACAGACGCACCACCTCTTCGGCCAGGGCCTTGCCGCCCTCGCCGCCCTTAGCCCACACCTCGGACAGGGCCACATTCACGCCCAGCTCCCGGCACTTCTCCTCCACCAGGGCCAGCTCCGCCTTGGTGTCCGTGGGGAAGGCGTTGACGGCCACCACGCAGGGCACGCCGAAGACGCTGCGCACGTTGCTCACGTGCTGCAGCAGGTTGGGCAGGCCCTTCTCCAAAGCCGGAAGGTTCTCCTCGTTCAGCTCCGCTTTGGGCACGCCGCCATGATACTTGAGGGCCCGGACCGTGGCCACCACCACGATGGCGGAGGGATGGAGCCCGGCCATGCGGCACTTGATGTCCACAAACTTCTCCGCCCCCAGGTCCGCGGCGAAGCCCGCCTCGGTGACGGTGTAGTCCGCCAGCTTCAGGGCCAGGCGGGTGGCCATGATGCTGTTGCAGCCGTGGGCGATGTTGGCGAAGGGGCCGCCGTGGATGAAGGCGGGGGTCCCCTCCAGGGTCTGGACCAGGTTGGGCTTGATGGCGTCCTTCAAAAGGGCCGCCATGGCGCCTTCGGCCTTCAGGTCGTGGGCGGTGACGGGCTTGCCGGCGTAGGTGTAGCCCACGATGATCCGGCCCAGGCGGGCCTTCAGATCGGTGATGCTGGAGGACAGACACAGCACCGCCATGACCTCGCTGGCCACGGTGATCTCAAAGCCGTCCTCCCGGGGCACGCCCTGGACCTTGCCGCCCAGGCCGTCCACGATGTGCCGAAGCTGCCGGTCGTTCATGTCCACGGCCCGCTTCCAGGTGATCTGCTTGGGGTCGATGCCCAGGCTGTTGCCCTGCTGGATGTGGTTGTCCAGCATGGCCGCCAGAAGGTTGTTGGCCGCGCCGATGGCGTGGAAGTCCCCGGTGAAGTGGAGGTTGATATCCTCCATGGGCACCACCTGGGCATAGCCGCCGCCGGCCGCCCCGCCCTTGACCCCGAACACGGGCCCCAAGGAGGGCTCCCGTAAGGCCACCATGGCGTTCTTGCCGATCTTCCGCAGGCCGTCGGTAAGGCCCACGCTGGTGGTGGTCTTCCCCTCGCCGGCGGGGGTGGGGGTGATGGCCGTGACCAGGATGAGCTTGCCGTCGGGCCTGTCCTGCAGATCCTTCAAAATGGCGTAGTCCACCTTGGCCTTGTAGTTGCCGTACTGCTCCAGATATTTCTCGTCGATCCCCGCCTTGGCGGCGATGGCCGTGATGCGCTGTTTTTCACAGGCCTGTGCGATCTCGATGTCGGTCTTGACTGCCATGTTTTTTCCTCCGATCTCGTTGGTTTTTCCCATGGGGGGCAAAATGGCCGCCCCTTTGCCGATTATACGACAAAGGGGCAGCTCTCGTAAATAGATTTCTTTCTTTTCTTGGGCAATTTCCCTTTTTTCAAAAGGCGAACGGCCCCTTTTGCCGCAGGAATCGGGCGCCCGTTCAGCCCCGCTCCGGGGGCAGCGGCAGCGCCTTGGTGCGGAAAAGGGGCTTGAGTTCCAGCTCTGTGCGGGAGTCCCCGAAGGTCTTGATGCGGCTGAGCAGCTCCTCCAGCTCGTCGGTGTCTTTCACGGCAAAGCGCAGCAGAGCGTTGTAGCTGCCGATCAGGTGATGGTGCTCCACGACGGCGGGGTGCCCCTCGCAGAAGGCGCAGAAGGCGCCGTACTTTTCCGGCTCTGGCGCGGCCATGATATAGCCGGTCACGGCGTACCCCAGCCTTGTTCGGTCGATCTCCACGCCGTAGCTCCGGATCACGCCCTCGTCCTCCATCTTGCGGATGCGCTCGGACACGGAGGGCGGGGTTAGCCCCACCTGGTCGCCGATGGCCCGCAGGGTGATGCGGCAGTCCGCCTGGAGCAGGTTGAGGATCTTGTAATCGGTGGCATCCATGGGGTGTGCTCCTTTCGTTACAGGATGTGTCCTTTTTTGATGACGGTCTTCACCAGGTTGCTGCCCATGCGGTAGCAGATATAATTGAGGTCCGGGGCGTTCCAGATGACCAGATCCCCCAGCTTGCCCGGCTCCAGGGAGCCGATGGAATCCGCCCGGTTGATGGCGGCGGCAGCGTTGAGGGTCACGGCGGTGAGCACCTCCTCCGGGGTGAGCCTGTATTTCAGGCACCCCAGGTTGATGACGAACTGCATGTTCAGGCTGGGGCAGGAGCCGGGGTTGAAGTCCGTGGCCATGGCCACCGGCACGCCGGCGTTGACCATGTCCCGAACGGGGGCGAAGGTGGACCCCAGATAGAAGCTGGTGGCCGGCAGGCAGCAGGCCACGGTGCCGGCCTTGGCCATGGCGGCGATGCCCTCCGGGGGGCAGACGATCAGGTGCTCCGCTGAGATGGCGCCCACCTGGGCCGTGAGCTGGGAACCGCCGATGGGGTCGATCTCATCGGCATGGATCTTGGGGATCAGGCCCCACTTCTTCCCCGCCTCCAGGATCGCTTTGGATTCCTCGGCGGAGAAGACCCCGGTCTCGCAGAACACGTCGCAGAACTCGGCCAGCCCCTCCCTGGCCACGGCGGGGATGACCTCCTCGCACAGCAGGCGGATATAGCCTGCCCGGTCCTCCTTATATTCCTTGGGCACGGCGTGGGCCCCCAGGAAGGTGGGGACCAGGTCCATGGGGTGCTCCTCGTTCAGCCGGCGGATCACCCGCAGCTGCTTGAGCTCCGTGTCCATGTCCAGGCCGTAGCCGCTCTTGGCCTCCACGGTGGTGATACCCAATGACAGCATCTCGTCCAGGGCCTCTTTTGCCTTATCATACAGCTCGTTTTCGGTGGCTGCGCGGGTGGCGTTCACCGTGGAGAGGATGCCCCCGCCCATGGAGAGGATGTCCAGATAGGAGGCGCCGTGGAGCTTGAGCCCCAGCTCGTTTTGCCGCCAACCGCCAAAGATGAGATGGGTGTGGGCGTCCACCAGGCCCGGGGTGACCAGCGCCCCGCCCGCGTCCAGGACCTCTGCCCCGGGCACGGTTTTGTCCCCGGTGCCGACCTCGGTGATGCGGCCGTCCGTCATGAGCACGTAGGCGTCCTGCAGCAGGCGAATTTGGCCCTGGTCGGCGCCCCGGCGGGCGTCCTTACCCTCGGGGGTGGCCAGCATGCCGATGTTCTTGACCAAAAGCTGTTTCATAGCGCGATCCTTTCCAAAATAAACAGGAGGGGAGAGGGCCGTTTCGGTCCTCTCCCGGGTCGATCGTCAGGCCTTGACGCCCTTCAGGGCTTCGGCCACGATGGCATCATCCGCCACATAGGGCAGGGTGATGTGGTCCTTGCCGGCGTAGAGCTTGTTGTACTCCGCCGCCGTGGTCATGGCGTTCTCGTTGCGAGCCCAGCTTCTGCGGGCCACGCCCACCATGGTGTCCCAGGGCATGGCCATCCGGAGGATGGTGTCCACCCGCTCGGAGCCGTCCAGCACCATGCCGAAGCCGCCGTTGATGGCCCGGCCGATGCCCGTGCCGCCGCCGTTGTGCAGGGCGATATAGCTCATCCCCCGGGCCGCGTTGCCCGCGTAGCACTGGGTGGCCATGTCGGCCATGATGTTGGAACCGTCCTTGATGTTGGAGGTCTCCCGGAAAGGAGCGTCGGTGCCGCCGGTGTCGTGGTGGTCACGGCCCAGGATCACGGGGCCGATCTCCCCGTTGCGCACCATTTCATTGAACTTGAGGGCGATGTTCATCCGGCCCATGGCGTCCTGATAGAGGATGCGGCACTGGGTGCCCACCACCAGCTTGTTCTTCTTGGCGTCCCGGACCCAAACGTAGTTGTCGTAGTCCTGGTAGCGGCGGTTGTGGTTCTTGATGTACTCCGCGGCGGCCGCGTCGGTCTTGTCCAGATCCTCCGGGTTCCGGGAGAGGCAGCACCAGCGGAAGGGACCGTAGCCGAAGTCAAAGAGCTGGGGCCCCAGGATGTCCTCCACATAGGAGGGGAACACGAAGCCGTCCAGGTCGTTTTCGCCGTTCTTGCACACGCTCTTCACGCCGGAATCGTAGACAGCCTTCAAAAAGCTGTTGCCGTAGTCGAAGAAGTAGGTGCCCTTCTCGTGGAACTTGCAGATCATCTCATAGTGATGATGGAGGGTCTTGTCCACCAGCTTGCGGAAGCCCTCGGGATCCTTATCCAGCATCTCGGTCCGCTCCGCGAAGGTAAGGCCCTGGGGGCAGTAGCCGCCGTCGTAGGGCACGTGGCAGGAGGTCTGGTCGCTCATCAGATCCACATGGACGTTCTTCTCGTAGAGGTACTCCAAAAGGTCCACGATGTTGCCGTTGTAGGCCACGGCGCAGGGCTGGCCGGCCTTCTGGTGATCGAGGGCGATCTTCAGGGCCTCGGCCAGATCCGCCGTCCGGTGGCTCACCCAGCCCTGGGTGTAGCGGGTGTCGATGCGGGAATCGTCCACCTCGGCGATGATGGAGGCGGCGCCGGCGATCATGGCCGCCTTGCCCTGGGCGCCGCTCATGCCGCCCAGGCCCGCGGAGACGAAGAGCTTGCCGGCCAGGTTCTCATCGTTGGGGATGCCCAGCTTCAGACGGCCCGCGTTCAAGAGGGTGTTGAAGGTGCCGTGGACGATGCCCTGGGGCCCGATGTACATCCAGCCGCCGGCGGTCATTTGGCCGTAGTTGGCCACGCCCAGGGCCGCGGCCCGGTTGAAGTTCTCCTGGTCGTCGAAGGTGCCCACCATGAGGCCGTTGGTGATGATGACCCGGGGGGCCAGCTTATGGGAGTGGAACAGGCCCAGGGGATGGCCGGACATGACCACCAGGGTCTGCTCGTCCGTGAGCTGCTCCAGATACTTCTTGATGAGCCGATACTGCATCCAGTTCTGGCAGACCTGGCCGGTCTCGCCATAGGTGGTGAGCTCATAGGGGTAGAGGGCCACATCGAAGTCCAGGTTGTTGTCGATCATGACCTGGATGGCCCGGCCCTCGATGCACTTGCCCTTGTACTCGTCGATGGGCTTGCCGTAGAGCTTGCCGGCGGGACGGAACCGATAGCCGTAGATACGGCCGTGCTCCTCCAGCTCCTGGGCAAACTCCTTGGCCATCTTGGCATGGTGGTCCGGATGGATGTACCTCAGGGCGTTCTTGATGGCCAGGGCCTTGTCCGCCTCGGTCAGGTGGGATTCCCGGCGGGGCGCCCGGCGATAGCCCGGCTCCAGGGGGGGATAGTCAGGAAGCTCATAATCCAGCTTGATGGTCATAGCGGCATCGGAAAAATCGATCATGGATATGTCCTCTCTTTCTGTATTTTTGCCGAGGCGGCGGCGTTTGGTCCCGTCTCTTCTTTCCTACTTGTATTATACAGCGGATGTGATATAATCAAAAATATTTAGTTGATATTTTTGCAATACTTTTCAGGTATGGAGGCTGCCTATGACCATTCGACAGCTGGAATACTTCTGCGCCGTGGCGGAGGAGGGCAGCGTTTCCGCCGCCGCCCGCCGGCTCCACGTGGCCCAGCCCCCTATCTCCCGGCAGATCGCCCTCATGGAGCAGGAGCTGGGGGCCACCCTCTTTCAGCGGGGCAACAAGGGCATGCAGCTCACGGAGGCCGGGGAACGGCTCTACCAGCAGGGCCGCCAGTACATCGCGGACATGGGGCAGCTGGCCGAACAGGTCCGCTCCCTGGGCACCGGGGTGAAGGGCATGGTCCGGGTGGGGCTCCTCTACTCCACGGTGCCCTATGCCCTGCCCTATCTGCGGGCCTACCGGGCGGCCTATCCCCAGGTGGAGCTGTATATCCACCTGGGCGCTCCCCAGGATCTGATCGCGGATTTGAACCGGGGGAATCTGAACGCCCTGTTCCTCCGGGCAGGGGTCCGGGAGACCCTGGGCCTGGAGGGGCGTATCCTGGGCAAGGACGAGCTCAAGCTCATCGTCACCGCCCAGACGGACCCGGCCCCGGAGCTGGAGCAGATCCCCATCGACCGGCTGCGGGGCGTGCCCATGTGCCTGCTCAGGAGCGACGATTTGTGGGGCTACAACGACGCCCTGGTGAAGGAATGTCAGCGGCGGGACTTCGCGCCCAACATCGTCTGCCAGTGCTACGACACGCCCATGGCCATGCAGCTGGTCCAGTCCGGCTTCGGGGTCAGCTTTCTGCCGGAGAGCATCGTGAAGACCATGCCCCGCTCCGGCATCTACGCCAAGGGCATCCGGGGGCTTTCCGAATCCTTCTACGTCATCCTGGCCTACGACGACAAGGCCTATCATTCCGGCAGCGTGGAGCGGTTTTTGCGCTTTGAAGCGAAGGAACTCCCGCCCGAAAACCGAAAAAAATAAGGCCCCGACAGGCAAGAAGCGAACGGCTTTCGTTTACAGGCCTTCTTCGCCTGTGGTATCATTCTATTGAAAACAGATTTATCCGCCGCGGCGGAAACAATATAAGCATTCAGGAGGAATCTTTCGTTATGGCAAAACTCGTAGAAACCATCCCCAATTTCAGCTGCAGCAAGGAAAAGGACGAGGCCGCCTACAACGCCCTGGTGAAGACCGCCAACAGCGTGCCCGGCTGCACCCTCTTTGACGCCCAGACCGACGGCAACCACAACCGCTGCGTGTTCACCCTCATCGGCTCCCCGGAGGCCATCGAGGAGGTGGCCTTCCAGCTGACCAAGACCGCGTCCGAGGTCATCGACATGACCAAACACCACGGCGAGCACAAGCGCATGGGCGCCACCGACGTGATCCCCTTCGTGCCCCAGATGAATGTGACGGTGCAGGAGTGCATCGACATGAGCCGCCGCCTGGGCCAGCGGATCTGGGACGAGCTGAAGATCCCCTCCTTCCTCTATGAGGACAGCGCCACCCGGCCCGAGCGCCGGAATTTGGCCACCTGCCGCAAGGGCGAGTTCGAGGGCATGCCCGAGAAGCTTCTGCAGCCCGAATGGGCCCCGGACTTCGGCGAGCGGAAGATCCACCCCACCGCCGGCATCACCGCCATCGGCGCCCGGATGCCCCTCATTGCCTTTAACTGCAACCTGGCCACCGACGACGTGGAGATTGCCAAGAAGATCGCCAAGGCCATCCGAGGCTCCTCCGGCGGCTTTAGGAGCTGCAAGGCCATGGGCTTCATGCTGGAGGATCGGGGCATCGCCCAGGTGTCCATGAACATGGTGAACTACGAGGACACCCCCCTGTATCTGGCCTATGAAATGATCAAGTCCCTGGCCGAGCGCTACGGCACCCGGGTCATCGAGAGCGAGATCGTGGGCCTGACCCCCGCCAAGGCCCTCATCGACTGCGCGGAGTTCTATCTCAAAGCCAAGGATTTCGACTGCAAGAACCAGGTGATGGAGTATCACCTGATCGACATGAACCACTGAGCAAGGAGACCGAACCATGAAGCTCTGCGATATGACCGTGACGGATTTCGTCAACACCGTGGCCTCCGACGCCCCCGCCCCCGGCGGCGGCTCCGTGGCCGCATTGGCCGGTTCCATCGGCGCGGCCCTCACCGCCATGGTGGGGAATCTGACCCAGGGCCGGAAGAAATACGCCGAATACGCCGAATTCGCCGCCCAGGTGGAGGAGAAGGGGAACGAGCTCAAGGCCCGGCTCCTGGACGTGATGGACCGGGACACGGATGCGTTCATGCTGGTCAGCGACGCCTTCTCCCTGCCCAAGACCACCGATGAAGAGAAGGCCGCCCGCTCCGCCGCCATCCAGGCCGGGCTCAAGGCCTGCACCAAGACCCCCATGGAGATGATGGAGCTGTGCGCCGAGACGGTGCGCCTCGCCGCCGACTTCTGTGAGCACGGCTTCAACGACTCCTCCGCCAGCGACCTGGGCGTGGCCTTTTTGAGCCTGTCCGCCGCCATCCGGGGGGCCTGGCTCAACGTGCTCATCAACATCTCCTCTCTCAAGGACCAGGCCTTCGCCGACGAATACCGGGCGAAGGGAGAAGCCCTGCTGGAAAAGACCCTGCCCCTCTGTGACGCAGGCTATGAGAAGATCCTGGGGATGGTGAAATGATCGCCGCCCGCCTGACCCCGGCGGACTACACCACCAGTCGCTGGTCCGGCGGCGAGACCACCCAGCTGGCCATCCGGCCCCGGGGCGCCCTCTACGCCGATAGAGCCTTCCTCTGGCGGCTCAGCTCCGCCACGGTGGAGCTGGAAAAATCCAGCTTCACGCCCCTGCCCGATTACGACCGGCTCATCGCCACGTTGGAGGGGGAGATCGACCTTGTCCACGACGGCGGCCAAAAGCTGCACCTGGTCCCCTACCGGGTCCACGCCTTTGACGGGGGCAGCGACACGGTGTCCTTCGGCCAATGCCGGGACTTCAACCTTATGCTCCGCAAGGGCAAGGCCGCCGGAAGCCTTGCGCCCCTGGCGGTGACGAAGGACCCCCAGGCCCTTTCTCTGGAGGGCCCCACGGCCCTCATCTACTGCGCCCGGGGCGGCTGCGCCCTGACCCTGGGGAAGGAGCGCTGGTCCCTCTGCGCCGGTGAAAGCCTGCTTTTGGAGGAGGTTTCTCCCTGCGCCCTCACCGCGGCGGGGGACGCCATGCTCATGGTGGCCCAGATCCAAGCCCTTTGACCCAACCACACAAAAAGCCCTCCCCGGCGGGAGGGCTTTTTCGTTCTCACGTCAGCACCCGTACATATGGGTCTTCACCAGGCGGCCGGCGATCTCGTCGCCGAAGAGGTTCTTCACCTGGTCCACCGCGGGGCCGCCCTGGCTGTAGAGGGTCTGGGCAAAGGCGCTGACCTTGGCGCCCTTCTCCTCCCGGTCGCAGGCGGGCAGCAGCGCCAGCTGCCGCAGATACTCCTCGAAGTAGGCCTTTCCCGCCGCCTGGAATCGCTCCGTGAAGCCCTTGCCGGTCTTGGCGTAGGAGAAGGGGTAGCGGATATCATCATACCAGTGGGGGCCGCTCACATAGTCGGGAATGTCCTCATCCCGCTGCCAAAGGGCTTCGTAGGCCGCCGCCTGCTCTTGGGGCAGGGGCAAAAGCTGATCGTCGTAAAACTCCGCCATGAAGGTCTCCTTGCCCATGGCCTGGACCATGTCCAGGTTGATGAGGGGCGCGTCCTTCCCGGTGACGCTAAGCACCACCGTTTCCATTTTCATCATGCCTAGCATGGCGTTCATGGTCATGACGCACAGGTGCCCCAGGCCCTCCACGTCATAGCACTTGGTGAAAAAGTGCATGCCCTTCTTGGAGAGCGCGGCGTCGCCGCCCAGATCCAGCTCCTTCACCGCGTAGGTCTTTGCCAGTTGATCCAGCACATAGGACCCCAGGAAATCGAACGTCTTCATATCTGTCCCTCTTTCTCATTTTGTATCATTCTACCACGTTTTCTCCAAAAGAAAAGCCCTCATTCCAGCGGACGCCCGCCCAGATAGACCCGCTTCAGGTTCAGCTTTTCGTCGCACAGGAGGAAGTCCCCGAAGGCCCCGGGCCGGATGGCGCCGATCTGCCTTTCCTTTCCGATGCGCTTTGCCGGAATCAGCGTGGCCGCCAGGAGGGCCTCCTCCCGGGGGATCCCCCAGGCCACGGCGTTTTTGAGGCAGGTGAACAGATCCGTGGCCGAGCCGGCCAAGGTCCCGTCCGCCAGGCGAACGGCCCGTCCCTTCAGGGTGACGGGCAGGCCCCCCAGCTCATAGGCTCCCTCCGGCAGGCCGCAGCAGCGGATGGAGTCGGAGATGAGGGCGATGCGGCCCGAAAACAGCCTAAAGGCCGCCCGGACCATGCTGGGGTGGACATGGAGTCCGTCGGCGATGAGCTCCGCCGTCACGTTCTCCCGCTCGCTGGCCGCCCCGATCAGCCCCGGGGCGCGGTGGTGAAGGGGCGGCATGGCGTTAAACAGGTGGGTCACATGGCTGGCCCCGGCCGAAAAGGCCGCGGCGGCCCGGTCATAGTCCGCCTCCGTGTGAGCGAGGGACACGGTGCAGGCCTTCGCCGCCTGCCGGATGAACGCCTCCGCCCTCGCAAGCTCCGGGGCCACGTCCACCAGGGCGACGCACCCGCCGCAGGCCCCGTTCAGCGCCCGGAAGGCTTCCCCGTCCGGCAGCCGCAGATAGGCTTCATTCTGGGCGCCCCGTTTCGCCGGGGAAAGGAAGGGCCCCTCCATATGGATGCCCGCCATCCTGGCCCCGCCCTCCGGCGGGTCGTCGGCATAGGCCGCCGCCGTCAGGAAGGCTTCCCGCAGCCGCTCGTAGGGCAGGGACATGGACGTGGGGCAGAAGGCGGTGACCCCGTGGGCGGCGTAAAACCGCCCCATACGCTTGAGGCCCGGCAGGTCCCCGTCGGAAAAATCCGCGCCGGCGCAGCCGTGGGTGTGGATGTCCACCAGGCCGGGCAGGACCAGCGCCCCCTGAAGGTCGATCCCCTCCGCAGAAACCTCCTCCCCCACCTGGGTGAACCGGCCGTTCTCCACCCGAAAACACCCCCGTTGAAACCGCCCCTCGGGCAAAAAGATGCAGGCGTTGGTAAAGAGCATGGGCTATGCCTCCTGTGGCTTGCTGTTTCTCCTCCTATTGTATTCGCTTTCCCTCGGGAAAACAAGCGTTCCGGGCCGGAGCGGGTGGGCAAAACTTTCGCCTTTTCCCGCTTGTTGGCGTCCAAGGTGTATGCTATACTGTATTATATATTGGATAATATGCCGATTTTTCAAAAGTCGCCTGGTGGGAGGAACGCGGAATGTCGCTTATCGCTGTCTATCTGATCGCAGTGGTATTGTTCATACTGATCCTGATCTCCTTGGGGTTTCAGCCCAAATTCATCGCCCGCAGCTCCGGGGCCCTGCTGTTTATCACCGGCGTGCTGGGCACCCTTTTCTACGGCTACGGCTACCATACCCTCTATGAGAGCGTGTCCCAGGCGGCCATGCGGACCCTGTTCTCCGTTTTCTGCATGTTCCTGGGCCGAAACGAGATCAGTGCCATCGCCTCCACCCCTCTTCTGCAGGCCCCGGCCATGCAGATTTTGCTCTATTTCACCCACCTGCTGGCCCTCTACTGCACCGCCAGCGCCGTGGTCCAGACCATCGGCACCCGGCTCATCCGCACCCTCCATTTGCTCCTGGTCCGCCGGGGCCGCCTCCACGTGATCTACGGCGCCAACGAGGATTCCGTCTCCTTCGCGGAGAAGCTCCTGCGCCAAAAGGCGGGCACCGTCATCCTCATCGACGACGGGGGCGGCAGCGGTCTGGACGGGCGCATACTGCGCATGGGGAGCCTGCTCCTCGCCGATGAAGACGCCAAAAGCGGCGGCTCCGCCCTGCTGCGCAGGCTGGGCATGAAGCCCGGGAACCGGAAGCTCACCCTCTACTGCCTGAGCCGGGACCCGGAAAAGAATCTGCGCTTCGCCCGGGCCCTGCAGACCACCCTCTTGGAAGGGGGCATCCACCCCGCCCAAACGGCCCTTACGGCCCTGCTCTCCCAGGCTTCCCAAAGCCCGGCGCTCCAGGCGCAGGAGGGTCGCTACGGCTTCGGCTCCGTGAACGCCATCGAGCCGGCGGACCTGGTGGGGCGGCTCACCGTGAAGGCCCTGCCCCCCTACAGGACCATGACCTTCGACGAAGCGGGCCGGGCCAAAACGGATTTTGACGCCCTGGTGGTGGGCTTCGGGCGCACGGGCCAGGCGGTGCTCCGCCAGCTCATCTTGAACGGCCAGTTCGCCGGCAGCCGCTTCCACGCCACCGTGGTGGCCCGGGACCCCTGGCAGCAGGCGGGCAGCTTTTTCGCCCGGTCCCCCGGGCTCCAGGACGCCTATGACATCGAATTTCTGGACGCGGACGCCCGGAGCATCGACCTGTACCGGCGGCTCATGGAGCGGGGAGATTCCCTGAAATACGCGGTCCTCTGCACGGGCAGCGACAAGGAGAACGAGGAGATCGCCCGGGCCCTTACGGACCTGTTCCAGCAGCGCGGCCTTCAGCCGGCTCTGCTTCAATGCACCGCCGAGGGCGTGCGCAAGGCCCAGGATGCTTTCGGCCCCGCCGCCTTTATGAGCCTGTACGCCCCGGAGATCCTCTGCTCCGACCAGCTGGACGCCATGGCCAAGATCCTCAACCACCAATATCACCTTTTGGACGGCCACACCCCGGAGGAGGACTGGAAGGCCTGCGACTACTTCAGCCGCATGAGCTGCCGGGCCGCGGCGGACTATGTGCCGGCCCTGCTGGCTGCCGCCGGAGTCAGCGAGGCGGACGCCCGGGAAAAGGGCCTCTCCCTCACCGAAATCCAAGCCCGGACCCTGGGGGAGGCGGAGCATCTGCGCTGGTGCGCCTTCCACTATGTTTCGGGCTACCGGCCCATGCCGGAGGAGGTCTGGCGCGAGCGGGCGGCCCGCTATCGGGCGGAGGCGGCCCAAGGGGGCAAGGGGACCTTGCGCATCGGCAAGGACACCCTGCAGCGGCTCCACGCCTGCCTCATCCCCTGGGAGGAGCTGGATGAGCTGTCCGCCCGGGAAGCTGCCGTCACGGGCAAGCCGGTGGACTATCGGCAGATGGACCTGGACAACGTGGCCATGATCCCGGCCATGCTCCGCGCCATCGAGAAGGGAGCCTGACATGAAACGCAAACGGCTTTGGTTTTTCTGCGGCGCGATCTGCGCCCTGGTTCTGCTGCTGTTGCTGCTGGTGGCGGTGGAGTCCACCGCCCCGGAGGCCACCATCGTCTCCTTCCCCCGGGCGGTTTGGTACGCCCTGACCACGCTGACCACCGTGGGCTACGGGGATCTCTTTCCCGTCACGGCGGCGGGCCGGGCCATCGGCGTCGTCTTCCAGCTCATGAGCCTGGGGGTGTTGGGCGCCCTGTTCGGCACCCTCTTCTCCTTCCTCAACGGCCGGGCCCTGCCCCTGCTGCAGCTTCGGCGGCGAAGGGGCAAGCCTTGGTATGTGTTTTCCGCTACCTCCGAGGGGGCTTTGGCCCTGGCCCGGGGGCTGCTGGAAGAGGACGGGAGCCGGATCATCCTCTTCCCCCTGTCGGAGGGCGACCAGCCGCCGGAGGTGGGCCTGGGGCTGCGGCTCACCGTGGAGGAGATCTGCCGGCGCAAGGACCCCCAAACGGAGGGATATCTCTTCTGCCTCACCGACGACGAGGCCCAGAACGAAACCCTGGCCGAGGTCTTCGGCCCCCGCTTCACCCGGACCTATTGCCGCACCGACGCCCCCGTGACCCAGCTCCCCCCGGAGCAGGTGCGGGTGAGCCTGCCGGCTTGCTGCGCCCGGCTGTATTGGGAGCAGCATCCTCTGACCTCCCCGAAGGAGCGGATCGTGCTCATCGGCGACGGCCCCTACGCCGAAGCCCTCCTGGAGCAGGGGCTCCAGCAAAACGTGGTGGACGACCGGCAGGCCGTGTGCTACACCGTGTTCGGCCCCTTTGAGGGGTTCCGCCGCAATCACCCCTTCCTCTCCCGCCTCTTTGCCGAAGCGCCCGAAGAGGATCAGGACTGTCTCCGCTTCCCGGAAGAGCCCTGGAACGGGAACGCCGACGAGCTTTTGGCGGCGGACAGGATCATCCTCTGCTGCCAACGCGAGGAGCGGACCCGGCAGATCGCCTCGGCCCTCCTGCGCTTCTTCCCCGTCTCGGCCGCCGTCCATGCCCGGCTTTCCAGCCCCATGGACCGGGTGGCCGCCTTCGGCTCCCTCCAGGAGCTGTTCACCCCCGCCCTTATCCTGGGGGAGGCCCTTGACAGGACCGCCCAGCGCCTTCACGCCCGCTATCGGGAGAGCAACCCCGCCGCCCCCGCCTGGGAGGAGCTGTCCGATTTTCTGCGCCGGTCCAACCTATCCTCCGCGGATCACCTCTCCGTGAAGCGGCGCATCCTGGCCGCGGACGGTGAAAAGCTGACCCCGCCCGAACGGGACCCCTACGCCGTTTTCGCCGCCTCCGCCGGGGAACGGCGGGCCCGCTACCGCCGCATCGAGCACATGCGCTGGATGCGGTTCCACATGCTGAACAACTGGCAGTATGCGCCCGTCCGGGACAACGCCCGGCGGCTGCACCCCCTGCTGGTACCCTTCGACGCCTTGGATGAGGCGGACCAAATCAAGGACGACTACGCCTGGGAGCTCCTGGGGCTCACCGACCCGGCCGCCCCCAAGGAGGTTCTATGACGGAACAACCTTCCCCCACTCAGGAACGGTCCTACATCGCCTTCATCAGCTACCGGCATAAGCCCCTGGACAAGCAGGCCGCCGAGAAGATCCAGCGGGCCATCGAACGCTACACCATCCCCAAGGAGCTGCGGCGGACGCCGGAGGAAAAGCGCCTGGGCAAGGTGTTTCGGGACGAGGATGAGCTCCCCGCCTCCGCCAGCCTTTCCAACAGCATCACCTACGCCCTGGACCACAGCCAGTATCTGCTGGTGATCTGCACCCCGGATCTGCCCCAGTCCCGCTGGTGCGAGCAGGAGATCCGCTACTTTTTGGCCACCCACGACCGGGACCATGTGCTGGCCGTGTTGGTGGACGGGGAGCCGGAGGTCTCCTTCTCCCCCTACCTGCTGCACACCTTCGACGAGAACGGAAACATCACCGGGGACACGGAGCCCCTGGCCGCCAACATTGCCGGCAAGGGCCACACCATCGACCGCAAGGCTTTCAACAAGGAGATCGTCCGGGTCTACGCCGCCCTGCTGGGCTGCCCCTTCGACACCCTCTGGCAGCGGGAGCGCCGGGCCCGGGCCAACCGGCTCACGGCCCTGCTGGGGGTGGGCATGGCGGTGATGGCCGGCTTTTTCGGCGTGGTCATGAACAAGAACGCGCAGATCACCCGCAAAAACGAGCAGATCACCGAGCAGTTCAACCAGATTTCCCAGCAGAACGAACAGATTTCCGAACAGAACGAGCAGATCAACGCCCAAAACGAACAGATATCCGAGCGGAACCGGGAGCTGAAGGCCCAGCTCTCCTCCATCCTGGTGGACAAGGGCTACACCCTCCTGGAGGGGTTCGACCGCAAGGGCGCCCTGCAAAACGGCCTGGATGCCCTGCTGGAGCCGGGGGACGAGGACCTTTTCGACCGCCGGGTGGAGAAACTCCTGGACAACGCCCTGGGGGCCTATCTGAACGGTTCGGAAAAGAGCGCCCTGCTCTATGAGCAGTCCACCAACATCAGCCACATGGCCGTGGATGAGAGCGGGGAGAAGCTAGTGCTCCTGGATGATGTGGGAAACCTTTCCTGCATCGACACCAACGCCGGGGCTCTGCTGTGGGAAGCCCGGTCCTTCGGCGCCGCCGTGTCCAGCGTGGACCCGCCCAGCCGCATCTATATTTCCGAATCCCAAAGGGCGGTTCTCTGCCAGGCTATCTCCGGGGTCTACGCCTTCTCCTTGGAGGACGGCGCGCCCCTGTGGACCTACCGCCGAAACAACCTGCTGGAAAACGCCTTCTTCACCCTGTCCCCGGACGGGAACACCTTTGTGGTCCTGGACAATCTCACCCAGGAATACGGCACCAGCCAGCTGGTGTTCTGCGATGCGGCCACGGGCCAGGTCCTGGGCAGCACGGACCTGGAGGAAGAAGGATACACAGTGAAGCCCCCCTCCTATGACGGGGCCTATTGCTACGGCTCCGCCTTCTCCGACGACGGGAAGCTCTTTGGCTTCTGCGCCATGGCCAAAGCGCCGGAAAGCGAGCAGGCGGACCGGTTCCAGTTCTACCTCATCGACGCCGCCACCTTTGAGAAAAAGCACGGTGCCAAGTGGGATCTGGACAGCTCCCCCAGCTACATGGTCTACGGCATGCATGTGGCCAACGACACCGGCGACATCTTCTGCGCCCAGTATCACTATCGGTTCGGGGGCCTGGTCACCTTCCGTTTGAGCTGGGCGGAGGATTCCTTCCAGCAGGTCTTCACCAACTACACCTACCGCACCGACTCCGGCATGGTCTTTCTCCTTTCCAACGAGGATGAGCGCATACCCCTGCTGGCCAACGACGAGCTGGCGCTGGTGTTCGTTCAGGATAACCTGTTCCTCTTCAACATGAAGGACGGGGAGCTGCGCAAGTCCTTCGGTCTGAACGGCACCATTCTCCACGCCTACTGGCTGGATCGGGACAACGACGAGGTGGCTATGCTCCTGGACAACGGCTCCTCTGTCTATTACCACCTGGGCCGAGGCTCCACCGCCATCGGGGAGAGCAGCACCCTCCCTTGGGATCAAACGGGGCTCTCCATGGCCCTTCCCGTGCGAAAAGGGCTGGTGGCAAACCGAGAGACCGGCATGTATCTCACCGTGCGAAAAGCGAAGCCCACCCAGGTGCTCTCCATCCGCGCCATGACGGACCCCTCCGGAAAGGCGCTGCCGGGGCAGCTCACCAGGGGCTACACGAAGGAGGTCCATGTCACCCCGCAGGGGGACGCCCTCATGGTCTTCTGTAAGAAATCCGGAGAAGCCACTGTGCTGGTCTATGACGCCGAGACCGACCAGGTCGTGAACCGGCATGTCTTCACGGACCTGTCCTACTACGATGTGACCGTACTCAACAAAGACAGCTTCTTTAGCGGAAACAAGATCTACTATATGGACGGGACGGAGGCCTATATCGACCGGATCACCGAAGCCAACCAGTCCTCCTTCTTCGGCAGCAGCTTTATCCGGGCCCAGGTGTATACCGGCCAGGTCGTGACGGTGTATCCCTCCGGCGCGAACCTGACTCTGTTCCCCATCTGGCTGGACAACAGCCTGGTGGCGGAGAGCAACGACATCTGCAAGGGCCTTGCCTTCGCGGAGCGGGACCTTTTGACCGTCGGCCAAAACGGCTATGTGCTGGGTTATGGGAAATACGCTTACATGACCGAGGACGACACCCTCTTTAAGGCGGAGGAGCCGGCCTTCGTGGGCTTTGACGCCCTGACGGGGGAGCGGGTGATCCTGGAGGATCTGTTCCCGGAGGCGGATGAGCGGACCGTGGCCATGGGCACCCGGGAGCCCCTTTTCCTGTGCCTGGACGACGGGGGCCGCCTGGCCCTCTACGACCTTCGCGCCGGGACCTCGAGGCTCCTGGCCCAGTACGCCCCCCAGGAGGTGAAGGCCTTCTGCTTCGCCACGGGGGACAGGTTCTTGACCGTGCTCACCGCCGCCGGTCGGATCGACTGCTATGAAACGAACACCGGTACGCTCGTCTATTCCCAGCAGCTCATCCAGAACATGACCTACATGACGCGGATCGCGGCGTATGATGACCCGGAGCGGCACCGGCTCCAGCTCATCGTCTCCGGCACCTATGATTACGGCATCTTTTACTCCCTCGACACCGAAGCATGGACCGTGGCGGCCAACGCCTCCGATGTGTATCGCTGGCTCCCCGCCAACAACTCCCTCTACACCCATCGGGGCGATTCGATCTACCGCTATCCCCTTCATTCCCTGGCGGATCTGACGGCCTGGGCCAGAACCAAGCTTCCCTGACGCCCAACAAAAAAGCCCCCGCCGCTTAAAGCAGTGGGGGCTTTTGATATGGGCGTTTTAATTGCCGGAGGAAGAGGAGGAGGAAGAGGAGGAGGACGAAGAACTGGCCTCCCGATCCTTGATCATGTGCTGGAGCGTGACCAATATGGCCACCACGATCTGCTCCGCCTCAGGCTGATAGATATCCACGCAGTACTTGTCGTGGATGGACAAAAGCTTCTGACCGATGACGGCGATGATGCTGCCGTCCGCGTCGTAGAGCTGGAAGTTCAGCCCCAGGATGTTTCCCCTGAGCTGCCAGCCCAGTTCCTCGATGTTGGTGATATCCTTGATGATGTGGAAAAACTCGTTGGAAATCTGGAAGCTGGTCCCGTCCGCCATGGTGACGAAATGCCGCTCATGGAGGGAGAAGAACTTGCGCTCGATGTGAGCCACCTGATTCCCGGCGGCGTCGGTGATGTCGGTCTTGTCGTGGAGGGAAGGGAACTTGGTGCTTGCCTGATAGACAACCTGTTCGTTTTCATCCACGATACTGATGCGGTGGTGCAGGGTGAATACCTTCGTGGAGGTGAACAGAGAGCGGACCGGCTCGCCAAACTGGGCCACGTTGTTCACATTGGCTTGCTCCCCCGCCTCACGAAAACGATGATGCTTGGAAAAGATCCCCATGTTGTTGCCTCCTTGCCTGATTTGCGTGCCCGAGCCGGCGAACCGGCCCGGAATATTTATAGAATACCCCCTTTCGGCAAAAAGCGCAAGCATTCCGTCGGAAAAGAGCACATGGGGATGCATTTCAACCGACGGGGGCCCAAAATAAAAAGCAGGCCCGCCAAAGGGCGAAGGCCTGCCAAAGGGGATCTGCCCCTTACCGCTGCTCGGCTTTGAAGGCGTCCTGCATGTAGCTGATGGAGGGAAGGGCGTCATGGGTGTAGAAATCCAGGGCGCTGGCCCGTTCTCCTTCGTTTCGGCTCTCATCCGCCTTGCGGCTTCCCATGAGTTTGTTATATAGATACAGCATTTCGTGTTTCCTCTTTTCTGTATTGTTGCTCTCTCTCAAGCACGCCTGTATCATAAAACAAATCTAAAGTAATATCTACGAATTATTCCGCATCTTTTCCTAAAACTACAGATTTTTTGTTGAAAAGAGCACGGGTCTGTGCTATCCTCAGGGTAGAAAAACAGCCGCCCTTCTCAGGCGGCGGGGAGGAAAATATGGAGCAGAGCGAACGGTTTTCGGATTTTCGGATCCTGAAAAAGACCCACACCGGCGTGCTGGAGGAGGACAAGAAGCGGTTCCACCGCTTTCATGAGATCTTCTGCATCACGGAGGGCCGATGCTCCGTGCTCATCGGCCGGCGCATCTATCGGCTCCAGGCCGGGGACATGGCCGTCATCCCCGCCCGCACCCTCCACAAGACGGATTATCTGAGCGACGGCCCCCACACCAAGTTCGTCGTCTCCCTGACCAAGGAGACCGCCGCGGAGATCGACGGCTTTCTGGGGGAGCAGCTCACCCCCATGTGCCTGCAGGCCGGCTCCGTCACCATCCCCACTCAGCGGCGGGAGGCCATCTACCTGCTGCTGGGGCGGATGCTCTATGAACAGGAGAATCAGCCGCCCCACGCCCACAGCGTGGCCAAGGCCTGCCTGTGCGAGCTGCTCACCTCCCTGCTGCGCTACCGCGCCCAGGAGGCGGAGCACGACGGCACCCCGGACGAGGGCATGGAGCGGATCCACCGGGTCACCGGGTATCTGTATGAGCATCTGGGGGAGGAGATTACGCTCCCGCACCTGGCCGCCCACTTCGCGGTGAGCCCCTCCCACCTGTCCCGCACCTTCAAGCAGGTCACGGGCTTCGGCCTGAGGGAATATCTGGTGAACCTGCGCATCCAGCGGGCCTGCGAGCTGCTGTTGTCCACCACCCTGTCCATCACGGACATCGCGGACAAATGCGGCTTCAACGACAGCAACTACTTCGGCGACGCCTTCCGCAAGGCCATCGGCGTCTCCCCCCGGGACTACCGGAAGCTGGGCTGATCAGCAGCCGAACAGCGCCGCCGCTTTGGCCATCCGGTCCGCCACCGGCACGCCGAAGGGGCATCGCGCCTCGCAGCCCCGGCACCCCAGGCAGGCGGAGGCGGTCACCTCCAGGGCCCTGTAGTGCTCCCGGACGCTTTGGGGAACGGCGGGCTGGGCCGCCGCCAGGTCGTAGAGCTTGTTCACCATGGCGATATCGATGTCCACGGGGCAGGGCTTGCAGTGGCCGCAGTAGGTGCACTGGCCGGAATAGGCGTGGAGCGGGGCGGCGGCGAGGAGGGAAGCGTAGTCCTTCTCGTCCGCCGTGGCGGTCTCATAGGCCACCGCCGCGTCCACCTGCGCCTTCGTGTCGTACCCGCAGAGGATGGAGGTGACCCCGGGCCGGGTCAGGGCGTAGTGGATGAGCTGAACGGGGGTGAAGGCCACGCCGAAGGGGGACTGCTCCGCATCGAACAAGCGCCCGCCGAAGAAGCCCTTCATGACCGTCAGGCCCACGTTCTTCTCCTCGCACAGCCGGTAAAACGCCGCCCGGACCGGGTCGATGCCCGCGTAGGCGGCGTTCTCATATCCGCCGAACATGCTGTCCAGATCCTCCGTGGCGGGCCGCATGTCGAAGGCCGGATTGATGCTGAACAGGATCATCTCGATGAAGCCGGTCTCCACCGCCAGCTTGCCGATGACGGGGTTATGGGTGGAGAGGCCGATGTGGCGGATCACCCCGTCGCGGTGGAGCGCGCGGACATAGTCAAGATACCGGCTGTCCATGACCCGGTTCCATTCCTCCAGGGAATCGATGTAGTGGATCATGCCCAGGTCCACATAGTCCGTTTGGAGCCGGCGAAGCAGATCCTCAAAGGCCGGCTTCACAAGGGCCAGCTCCCGGGAGCGGACGTACTGCCCCGCCTGATAGGTGGAGCCGATGTGCCCCTGCACGAACCAGCTGTCCCGACAGCCGGCCATGGCTTTCCCGATGATATCCCTCGACTTGGGGTCGGGCATCCAGCAATCCACGATGTTGATCCCCCGCTCATGGGCGTATCGGAGCAGCGCCACGGATTCCGCCTCCTCATGGCGCTCCAGCCACTCGCCGCCGAAGCCGATTTCGCTGACCTTCAGGCCCGTCTTTCCCAGGGTTCTGTACCGCATATTTAACCTCCGCAAATTGGTTTTTCTGTGTCCGTCCTCTATTCGATCCCATAGACCAGGGTGACCGTGTCCGTAAGCTCCAGATCGTCCGGCTCCATGTCCGAATCACCCGTCCTCCTCTGCCTGTTTTTGCCGCTCGTTGAGCCAAACGTTGTATCCGGCCTGGGCCTCCTGGCTCCGCTTCCGTTCCCGCCAGCTCTGCGCCTCGCTGGCGATGGCCAGCATCTCGTCCACGATCATCTCCACGCTGCGGGGCCGGGCACGCCTTAGATACGCCCCCATCCGCTCCATGGCCCGGGGGCTGCCCAGCTCGTTGGCCAGCAGGTCCCCAAACTCAGCCGGGAACCCCAGCCCCAGGACCTCCCGTCTTAGGTCCGCCCTGGCCATGCTCCAGGCCAGCTTTCCCTTTTCTCCCTGTCCCGCCGCCACAGCTTCGCCCCTTTCAGCCCAGGAAGGCCCTAAGGGGCGCTATGTCCAGCTTGTCGAACCGGGCAAGGAAGGGGAGCAGCTCCCGGGCGATGGTCCTGACGCCCCCTTCGCTGTCGGATTCAATGTTCAGGGGCAGCAGGGGGTCGTGGAGGCTCAAGCGCAGCAGGAACCAGCCGTCCCCGTGATCCTTGTCCAGGTTGACGCGGACGCCCTCAAAGTTGTTGGGCGCCAGGGTCCAGCCCGGCTGGGCGGCGGCGTAGGCCTTCAGCGCCTCGATGAGGGCGCTGCCGTAGGCTTTGAAATCCGGCAGCAGCAGGTCCATGCGAAACTCCTTGCTCTGCGCCGGCTCCTGCAGATCGGCGATCAGGGAGGGAAGGGTATACCCCTCCCGGCGGCCCTTGGACAGCTCGATCAGCAGCCGGGTCACCAGATACGCCCCGTCGTCCAGGAAATAGTTCTCCTTCAGGGCCCCGTGGCCGGAGGTCTCCATGGCCAGCTGGCTGTCCTGGCCCGCCTGGTTGAGGCGGATGGACTCGTTGATCACGTTGCGATACCCCCGCTTGAACCGATGATGGACCCCGCCGTGGGCCGCGATGAACGCCGCCAGCCCCGTGGAGGTGATGGAATCGGTGACGATGGTTGTACCGGGATGCTCCCGCAGCAGGATGGCCGCCATCATGGCGATGAGCCTATTCCGGTTCAGCTCGCTCCCGTCGGAGAGCACCGCCCCCGCCCGGTCCACGTCGGTGTCGAAGATGATGCCCAGATCCGCTTTGCTCTGGGCCACGGCCTCCATGATGGACGCCATGGCCGCCTCGTTCTCCGGGTTGGGGATGTGATTGGGGAAGCGGCCGTCCGGCTCCAGGAACCGGGAGCCCGCCGTATCCGCCCCCAGGGGCTGCAGCACGTCCGCCGCGTAAAACCCGCCGGCGCCGTTGCCCGCGTCCACCACGATCCGAAGCCCCTCCAGCGGCCGCTCCAGGCCCGTGGCCTCCCGGACCTTGCGGCACAGCATTTTGGCGTATTCCGGCATAAAGCTGCCCTGCTCCACACGGGCGGCGGGCAGCCCCGTGCGGCCATCGGACGCGGCCAGGGTCAAAATCGCCTGGATGTCCTGCTTCTCCAGGCCCCCGTCCTGGGTGAAAAACTTGAAGCCGTTCCGGTTGAAGGGCAGATGGCTGGCCGTGATCATAACGGACCCGTCGAATCGATATCCCTCCGTGACCGTGGTCATGAACATGGCGGGGGTGGAAGCCATCCCCATATCCGTCACGGCCACGCCCTCCGCCGCCAGGGCCCCGCAGAGCCATTGGGAAAGGGACGGCCCAGACAGCCGGGAATCCCGCCCCACGGCCACCCGCAGCCCGTCTTTCTTCAGCCGGTCTCTGAGCCACAGGGCAAAGCCCCGGCCGATGTCCCGGCAGGCCTGCTCCGTCAGATTCACGCTCTGGCCCGGTATCCCTTCCATGGCAACGCCCCGGATGTCGCTGCCGTTCTGCAAGCTCAAATACTCCATGTCCATTCCTCCTCTGCGCCATGTGGTATCATAACAAAAGTATACCGGGTTTTGCTTCGGTTTACAATACGATCCCGGGATTGTTTCTCCCTTTTGCGTGCGGGGGCCGGGGCGCCTGATTGTATTTGCCTTTTTCGCGGAAGGCAGATATAATAATAGGGAACACACGTCTATCCCCCTTCCCCCCTCGACACCATACTTTAAAAACGGAGGACCGCTCCCCATGGACATGACCCAATGGACGCCCGAGTTCCACGATCGCTTTTCCCGCTGCGAGGCGGAGCTCACCCGGCTCTACCGGGAGCTGTATCACAACGACACGGCCGCCTTTGCGCGGTTCACGGACATGCTCTATGCCGCCTACGCCGCCCGCCCGGAGGCCTTGAAGGGCCTGGACCGGACGCGGCAAGCCGACCCCGACTGGTACAGGGGCCACGGCCTGGTGGGCATGCTCCTGTATGTGAAGGCCTTTGCCGGCACCCTGCAGGGTGTGCGGGAGAAGCTGGACTATATTCAGGACTGCGGGGTGAACTACCTGCACCTCATGCCCCTGCTGGAGAGCCCGGAGGGCCGCAGCGACGGGGGCTACGCCGTCAGCGATTTTCGGAAGGTCCAGCCTGAGCTGGGCACCATGGACGACCTGTACGCCCTCTCTCAGGCCTGCCACAGCCGGGGCATCCACCTGTGCCTGGACTTCGTCATGAACCACACCAGCGAGGACCACGAATGGGCCAAGCGCGCCCGGGCCGGGGAAAAGGCCTATCAGGACCGATACTTCTTCTACGAGGGCTGGGACATCCCCAACGCCTATGAGCAGACCGTGCCCCAGGTGTTCCCCACCACGGCGCCGGGCAACTTCACCTGGTGCCCGGAGGCGCAAAAGGTGGTCATGACCACCTTCTACCCCTACCAGTGGGACCTGAACTATGCCAACCCCGCCGTGTTCCGGGACATGACGGACAACCTGCTCTACCTCTGCAACCACGGGGTGGACGTGGTGCGCCTGGACGCGGTGCCCTACATCTGGAAGGCCCTGGGCACCAGCTGCCGGAACCTCCCGCAGGTGCATACCCTGGTGCGCATGATGCGCATGGTGTGCCAGATCGTCTGCCCGGGCACGCTGCTGCTGGGGGAGGTGGTCATGGAGCCCAGCAAGGTGGCCCCCTACTTCGGGAGCCTGGAGCAGCCGGAGTGCCATTTGCTCTACAACGTGACCACCATGGCCACCCTCTGGCACACCGTGGCCACGGGGGACGTGCGGCTGCTCAGGCACCAGATGGAGCAGGTCTTTTCCCTGCCCCGTGAGTACAGCTTTCTCAACTACCTCCGCTGCCACGACGACATCGGCTGGGGCCTGGACTACGGCTTTCTGCATCAGCTCGGCCAGGAGGAGGTGCCCCATAAGCGGTTTTTGAACGACTATCTCACGGGCTTTTTCCCCGGGAGCCTGGCTCGGGGCGAGCTCTATAACGATGATCCCCGGCTCATGGACGCCCGGCTCTGCGGCACCACCGCCAGCCTCTCGGGCATCGAGGCCGCCAGAAAGGCGGGGGACGAGAAGGCTCTTGCCGGCGCGGTCACCCTGGATGCCATGCTCCACGCCTTCATGTTCACCCTTAGCGGCATCCCGGTCCTCTACAGCGGGGACGAGGTGGGGCAGGAGAACGACTATTCCTACCACCGCGACCCGCTCAAGCGGGAGGACAGCCGGTATCTGCACCGGGGGGACATGGACTGGGCCCTGGCCGAGCAGCGCAAGGACAAGGCCACCGTGGCCGGGCAGCTGTTCTCGGCCATCCAGCGGATGGAAGCGCTGCGCGCCCTTCACCCGGTCTTTGACGACGGGGCGGACACCTGGCTTCTGGACACGGGCAGCGACGCCGTGCTGGGCATCGGCCGATACTATCGGGGCCAGAAGCTCCTGGCCGTGTTCAACTTCTCCCGGCAGAAGCAGATCGCCTGGCTCAAGGAGACGGAGGCGTACACCGACCTCATCACCGGCGAACCCCGGGACGCCGGGGCGGTGACCCTGAACGCCGGGGACTTTGCATGGCTCCTGCACGAATACAGATAGCGAGGCCTGCGGGCTCACTCAGGTGGCCGCTCTGAGGCCCCCGGTTCAAATCCCTTCCATAACTGCATTGCGAGGTATGCTATGTTTTATGCCGTCCATGAATCGCTGACGCCCTATTCCCTGGCAGAGATTAAGTCACTGCCTGCGGAAGTGCCTTTCGTTGCCGTTCTCAATAGCAGGGAATGGAGGGAGATCGGCGAAGAGCTTGGCATCGAGATAGACATGGAGATGGATCTCGATGCGCCGCGGGAGACGAAGGCGGTGGTGAACCGGGATTCGCTGACCGGTTCGTTTTCGATCCCGGACCGGCAGCAGATCAGCGGGGCAAGGCATACCTTCTCCTTTGCGCTGAACGAGCGCGGCGTGGTGCTGGTTGAGGAAGGGGATTTTATTGCCCAAAAGATGGCACAGATCAGCCGGACGAAAAAATGGCGTTTGCCGGGGCTGGAACGGTTTCTGTATGACCTGCTGGAAACGATCATCGCGCAGGACCTGCCGCTGCTCGAAACAATGGAAAAGCGGATGAATACGATCGAAGAGGCCATCCTGCGCGGCGAGGTGGAGGCCTATCCGCAGGCACTGAACGATATTCGGGGCGACTTGTTGGATCTGCGCGTTCATTATGAACAGCTGATCGACCTTGGGCAGGAGTTGGAGGAAAATGAAAACGGCTTCTTTCACGAGGAAAACCTGCGCTACTTCCACATGTTCACCGAGCGCGTCGTGCGGCTGCAGGACATGGTATCGGGACAGCGGGAATACGTGGTGCAGCTTCGTGATCTGATACAGGTCCAGATGGATGTGAAGCAGAACCGCATTATGACGCTGCTCACGGTCATCACATCGATCTTCCTGCCGCTGACGCTGATCGCCGGTTGGTACGGCATGAACTTCAAATATATGCCGGAACTGAACTGGAAATACAGCTATCCCGCCGTCATTCTTGTGTCGGTCGGCATCGTGATCGCCTGTATCCGGTACTTTAAGAAAAAGAAGTGGATGTGAGGCTTCGCGCTTTCGGAGATCACTTGTAAAAGCAAAGTTATATCCTTCAAAAAAACTTTCTAAAAATCGTTCTTCGTCCTGCCCATGATTATGCCGGCGTGGAAGAATAGCTGCGGAACCATAAGGAATATTGAGTCATAGCGAAAATCTGGGAGCTTTCAGACAAAGAGCCGGTTGGATTATTGTCCTGAGTATGGTATTGTGTTCATATCACCGGGCAAATTGATCTGAGCGGCGCTTTTATGGTTCGGAGAAATAAGGAGGAACGTATGGAAATGAACTTTCGCGCTTTCATAAAGAAATACTGGCTGCCGGCGGCGGCTGCGCTCTGCAGCACGGCGGTTTTCCTGTTCTGGATCGCGCTGCGCGTCAACTGGGCCGGCATTTCCAAATTCCTGGGAGCGGATCACAACCCCAGCTTTCTTGTGATGAATCTGCCGCTCATGATCTGCGTGCTCATGGGCGTGATCCTGCTGCTTACGATCCTGTCCTTCCTCTTTATCCGCGATAAAAAGAGATGGCCGTATATCGCGTCGCTGGTGTTCTCCGCCGTTTTCGCCATCGCCATCGGCATCGTGATCGCCAACGGCTCCAACGATTATATCCAGTTCATCCTGCCGAAATTCCTCCGATCCGTGGGGGTAGCCGCCGGGCTGATCCTTGTTTTCTGCCTGCTGTTTTTCCCCGCGCCGAACAGGGGATGGCATCTTGCGGCGAAGGTCCTGTTCCTGGTGGCGCTGATCGCCGCCTGCGCCGTCGTGGGCTACGGCCTTCGGCCATGCCGCTTCACGTACCGGCCGGTGGTCTACGCGGTGGAGGACGACTACCAGATCGTGTTTTCCACCAGCGACACCGCCATCGTCTGGGTGGAGGTCGGCCCGGAGAAATACTACGATCTCTACGCGGGCAGTATGCGTTCCCGGGACCTAGTGCATAAGGTCACCGTGCCGCAGCGTGTGCTGGACGAGGCAAAGAGCTACAAGATCTGCGCCAAGCAGATGATCTACCGGGGGCCCTTCGGCGGCTATACGGGCGAAACCTTTTCCGAGCAATACCCATTCATCCCGGTGAACACCGGGGACGGGATCTGCTATCTGGCCCTCCCGGACATCCATAGCGCCGTGGAGGGCGCGGTGAGCCTGGCCGGCCATGCGTGGCTGGAAAACGCCCTTGACTTCATCGTGCTCCTGGGGGATCAGGTCAGCATGGTCGATCGGTATGAGGACGCCCAAATCGCCAATGAAATCGCCTTCAAGATCACCGGCGGCATGATCCCGGTCATTTATACCCGGGGCAACCATGAGATCAAGGGCGAGTATGCTGAGGAACTGTACAAATATACCGGCAGCAAGAACGGCAACTTCTATTACACCTTCCGGCTTTCGGACATATACGGCATCATGCTCGATTTGGGCGAGGATCACGACGACGACTGGTGGGAGTATTATGAAACGGCCCAGTTTGACCTGTACCGGGAGGAGCAGACCCGCATGCTGGACGATATCATTGCCGCAGGGGAATATACGAACGCCGCCTACACCATGGCCGTCTGCCACATTCCCATCCCCTTTGTGAACGCGCGTCACAATCACGAAGCCGTCAAGGCCGCCTGGACGAAGCGGCTGAACGAAATCGGCGTGGATATTCTCATCACCGGCCATCAGCATGATCTGTATCCGTTCCTGGAGGGGACCATCCCGCCCAACACGAAGCTGGTGTACAACAAGGATTTCTCCGGCACGGAGGGCAAGACCTACAATGGATACATGACGGACTATCGTTTCAACGCCTTCATCTGCGGTAAGCGGGGGCTGACCCAGCACGACGAGGCGCCCGCCGGGAATACTACCGATTACGTGGGGATGCTGGTGAACGTAGATCTTTCCAGCGGCAGCCAGTCCTGCGTCTACATGAATTCCAAAGGGGAGATCGTCCCCGTGGTAAATCCCTTTGCTGACTACACGTACGGCACGGAACCGATCGTGACAACGCTGAAATGAATAGATATACTATCGCTGCCTGTTGCGATAATCCAGTTGATCGGCTTTGGAGCAAAAGATATAAATGACTTGATAACAAACACAATAGGGGCTTACTTGGATATGGCATTTACAAAATGCTAAATAGGGTTATTCCGGAATCCTGGAATACACGAATCAGAGTTGAAGGCAGTCAATTCGGCCGCCGATCTGTATAGTGAAAAAAAGGCTGTTTTCACGATCTTTTTGAACGTGGAAACGGCCCTTTTTGCCGCTGTTGTAATGATCGCTGCCGGGCTTATCCCGCGTAAGGCGTTCAAAGGCCTGATGCTCGGTGCGCGTCCATTATTTTTCGATGAGCGAGAGGGTGTGCATCATATAGGTGAAACGTCTCCCGATGCCTTCGGCGCT
This sequence comes from uncultured Eubacteriales bacterium, assembly GCA_902765005.1. GTDB lineage: Bacteria > Bacillota > Clostridia > Christensenellales > CAG-138 > RUG472. The sequence continues at coordinate 191,664 of CACWYB010000001.1, forward strand.
CTCGATTGCGCAGTGCTCCGTGGCAACGATGCAGCCGTCGCCCGCGGGGATGACGTACACCGTCTGCAGATGCTCGGGCAAGTAGTCGCCGCCCTTGACCGAGGCGGTGCTGATGTAGATGCAGCGGCCCGCATGCTCAAGCATGTAGGAATCATTCGGCGCTCTCCGGCTTATAGCTCAGCTCAAGATAGTATTCAGGTTTCGCGGGATCGTCCCAGACCAACACGAAGCGTTCGCGATCCGCTTCATTGCTGCGAGAGAAGGATTCGTAGTCGTAGTCCATTTCAAAGCCGAGCGCTTCGTTCCGAATGTGCTCGTAGTTGACGGTCTCCTCCATGCCCTCCATGACGATGACCGCTTCAAAGCGCTCGCCGTCCTGCCTCGCGATCACCGGTGCGGTACCAACTGCGTCTTCGGGGGCTGCCGCCTTGGCCGCAAGGTCGTTGATGTAAAGATCTTCAAAACCCTCGGCGCGGAGCATACCGTCATTGCCCAGATCATAAACCGTTCCGTCCTCGGTCGTAAAGACCCCGTCCTCGCCTTTCAGAATCACGGGCTCACCGCCCGCTCGGTAGGCGGTCATGGTGTAGACATCTTCTTCCGTTTCGGGAGGAGCGGCGGTTTCGATCGCCTCGGCGGCGGACTGTTCGGCATCCGTTTCAAGACTCTGCTGCGGCGCGCCCGTCACGAGCGGCGCATCGGTCCCTGCATTTTCCTTGGGCTGAGCTGCCGAAGAGCTTTTGCAGGCAGCCAGCGAAAGCACAAGCGCTGCGATAATAATCAAAATGAGTACCGTTTTTTTCATGGTTGCCCTCCATTGGTTTGATGCAAGGCATAGTATAGTCCCGAACAGGAAAAATGCAAGCGGTTCGTAACACTCCGAAATCACCTGAAACAACAGTTCGGCTGCATCCTTGGGTATCATAATTGGAACCTCGGTCATCAGGGATGCGGGATCCCCAGCATATCGAAAAGCCGGACAAAAGAATCCTTTCCGTCCAGGCAGGTGTCCGTCAGCCATGCCGTTTACAACTTTGGAAACCGCGCACGCCGCTTCTGCAGCACAGCCTTTTTCGTTTCGACTTCCCGCTTTTCCGGATCTCCGGACTAGCGTCTTCTTCCCGGTAAAGCAGACCGATCAAGGCGTCTTGTTTTTCGATGATCTCGTTTTTTACGTTTCTTGTGGGCTCCAGGTTCTCCGCGACCTCCAGCCGCATCTGAACAACACGCTCTTCTGCCTCCTGACGCAATCTTTCCGTCTCTATCCGGATTTCCTCCATGCGTTTGGTGATGCGTTCCGTCTTAAAAATGACCTCGGGATACGCTTCCGCAAAGCGGCGGTAGAAAACGGAGCGGTTGCTGAGCAGCAGCCGAACCTCTTTGCTTATGGCTTCTGTTTCGTCTGCCTGACTGCTTTCAACGCCCGTTTTGACCAGTTTCAGCACAAAGTGAGACATCACATTGTCTGCGATAAAGATCGTGGTCAGGGAGAGCGCCATAATCTCTCGCAAAGTAAGGCTAACATGTTCGGAAAGACGGAGCAACAACGGATTGATCAGCTCCACGATCACCACGCCGCCAAGCCCGAACAGAATCAGGTTTCCGATCCAGACTCTGCCATGTAGATTCATGGGCTTCTGGCTATAATCCCACCAACGAGCATGGAAGCGTTTCTCCAGAACATAACTCGTCATGTATTCCAGAACGCCACATAATCACGACGGTGATCAGCGCCGCACCGGAGCCGTAGATTGGGAGCCATGGGCCGGTCAGAAAACCACGGTTGATGAAACGGTGAAACTGAAAAAGCTTCAGTGTTACCTCGATACACCAGCCGAGAAAAGCATAGGTAAAAAACAGCAATATCAAGTTTATCAGGCGTTCAGTCGCCATTCTCCCAAACTCCTCCGTATTCCAAAATAGGCTGCAGCCTGTATGTCTTAGTATGATTCGCCGTGATCATATTCCCCATACTCGCAGCCAATGTGGGAGGCCTCTATTTCATCTGTCAGAACGAGTTGCCCATCCTCCCGGTCATACAGCTTCACAGTGCCCCAGCCGTTACCGCCATTCCAAAGGCGGTTGTGATGCCTGCTGCCATCCGGTGCTTCATAATTGATCAGCAGCATGTCCTTTTTCAGGCAGTGCACCTCCGTCTCCATAGCAGCGTGGATGTTCTCCTGGCGCACGTGCCAGATGACCTCCTCTTCGTGTTCCTCAAAAGAGAATGAGGTTTTCACCATCAGGTGAAGCTTGGAAAAGTTGAAGTCATACTCCTTGCCCTCATAATAAAATACGCCGAGCAGCCTGCGGTCCAGCGGCACAAAGTAGATTTTAGGCCTGCCACCACCAATGTCAAAGACACTGTTATGTAGCTGCTGCCCTGTCTTTTTACTGGTCAGGCAGTTGGAAGACAGCCAGACCCAGGGTGTGGTGAAATCCCGTCCCCAGTTTTTATCGGCGTAGCCATAGCAACGCTCCGGCGTAACTGTGTACTGTCTTCCGTTGTAAATAATGGTTCCACTATAAGCACTCTTCATGCCCTCAGCGTGCCAGTACATGGCGAAGGCTTCCGCATCTCGCATGGGCTTGCTGGCCCCGTATCCAACGTTAAAAGCAATCTGCTTATCTACTGTCAGATCCCAGATCATTGTTCCTGCATCACACATCCACTCAGGATGAGTTGCTGCATCCTCCGCCGCAATGTTTACACTGCCTTTCAGAGCTGTCTCGCAGGCCAGACAGTCCGCCGCCTCGATCCGATACGGGGCGTCCGCATGCAAACAGACATCTTTCCAGGCAAAAAATCGGTGCAGTTGACAGGCATCCTCACCCCATGTGCCAACCTTCACCATGAGGTAGGAAGGTTTCTTTCCTGCACCCCGGTTCTCCGGTAGTTGTCCCAAAACAGGCTTCTCTTCTGCCAGTGCAGGGTTGCAAACAAAAAACTCAATAAAAAACGGCTTGTCCTCTCCGGTCTCAGCATCCTGGGCAGTGAAGGAATGCCACCACCAATCGTAGCCATGATGAGTCAGAGGGCCGTGCAGCATGCAAGCGTCCCGGGTGATATCGTGATGATTAAACATGGAACAGCGTTCGCTTCCTCTCTATTCTATCTATTAATGAAAAGTTCCCATACTATGATTCATCATACTTGAACAGACTATAGCTTGTCTAACCCCTGAAAGTCAAGGTCATGATATCACCGCTTCATTGTTTGGTATTCCTTTTGGCAATACAATCACCCCATTCGTTAGCATCATATCATATGTCTAGAAAATGGGGTGCAGTTCGCCCTGCGGGCATCTTTTTCACGGATTATTTGCTGCGTTCAGGATCTGCATGAACTCTTCTCCTGTGATGGTTTCGTGCTCGTACAGATAGGACGCCAGCTCGTCCAACTTACCACGATTGTCTTTCAGAATGTTCAGCGCTTTTTCATGTTGTTTTCGAACAAGCTCCACGACCTGCTCGTCGATCCTGCTTTGTGTTTCAGCAGAGCAGGCCAGGGATGTATCGCCGCCAAGATACTGATTCGTGACTGTCTCCATGGCGACCATGTCAAAATCCTCGCTCATTCCGTAGCGGGTAATCATGGCGCGGGCAAGTTTTGTAGCCTGCTCAATGTCGTTGGCGGCTCCGGTGGTGATGGAACCGAATACCAGTTCTTCTGCGGCCCGGCCACCGGTGAAGGTTGCGATCTTGTTTTCCAGCTCCTGCTTGTTCATCAGATAGTGATCGTCATTCTCCACCTGCAGCGTATAGCCCAAGGCTCCGGAGGTACGGGGGATGATGGTGATTTTCTGCACCGGAGCGGAGTTCGTCTGCTTTGCGGCCACGAGGGCGTGACCGATCTCATGGTAAGCGACGATCTTTTTCTCCTGATCCGTGAGAATCGCGTTCTTCTTCTGATAGCCGGCAATGACCACTTCGATGCTCTCCTCCAAATCGGCCTGGGTGGCAAAGTCTCGGCCGTCACGCACCGCGCGTAGTGCGGCCTCATTGACAATGTTAGCAAGCTCAGCTCCGGAGGCGCCGGAAGCCATGCGCGCCACCTGCAGGAAGTCCACGTCGTCGGCAACCTTGATCTTTTTCGCATGCACCTTCAAAATGGCCTCTCGCCCTTTGAGGTCGGGCAAATCAACAGGCACACGCCGATCAAATCGTCCGGGGCGTGTTAGAGCGGGATCAAGCGACTCGGGGCGGTTGGTTGCGGCGAGGATGATCACGCCATTGCTTCCGTCAAAGCCGTCCATCTCCGTGAGCAGCTGATTAAGGGTCTGCTCGCGTTCATCATTTCCGCCGTACTGTCCGGCGCTTCGCTTCTGGCCGATGGCGTCGATCTCGTCAATAAAAACGATACACGGTGCTTTCTCCTTGGCCTGGCGAAACAGATCCCGTACCTTGGAGGCACCCATACCCACAAACATCTCCACAAATTCCGAGCCGGACATGGAAAAGAAGGGGACGTTGGCCTCACCGGCCACGGCCTTTGCCAGCATGGTCTTGCCTGTTCCCGGCGGGCCCACAAGCAGGACACCCTTAGGCATGGAGGCGCCGATCTCACGATATTTTGCGGGATTTTCCAGATAATCCACGATCTCCTGCAGGCTTTCTTCCGCCTCGTCAACACCCTCCACATCGCTGAAGCGAATGCCGTCAGAAGACTTGACATAGACCTTAGCGTTCGATTTGCCAAGGTTGAACATCATGGATCCGGCGCCGCCTCCCGCCTTGTCCATAAGCTTCTTTGACATGAATTGACCGAGCAGTATGAA
>CACWYB010000002.1 GCA_902765005.1 uncultured Eubacteriales bacterium
TGATCACCCCCATCGCCATGGAGGAAGGCCTCCGGTTCGCTATCCGCGAGGGCGGCCGCACGGTGGCTTCCGGCGTCGTGTCCAAGGTCATCGAGTAAGCAAACAAACAATAAAAGGACTGCTTCGGCAGTCCTTTTTTGTTTGGCTAAGGGGGCGTCAGGTCATATAGAAGGGGACATTGTGCCAGCCGTAGAAGACCTCCCCCTGGGAAAGCTGGTTTTTGCGCAGGTACTGCTCGGCGGCCGCCCGGGTAGGATAGAGGCGGTCGGCCCGGACGCGGATGCCGCCCTGGGCGTTGGCAAACTGAATGAGGCACCAGCTTCCCTCCCGGCGGCGCACCACGGCCTCCCGCACATAGAGGCGGGAGACCACCAGATAGACGGTTTGGCCCGGGACGATCCGGCGTTGGCAGGGCGAGTTCTCCATACCTATAGTGTAAAAACTCCCGCCCCGGCAGGCAAATGAACAAAGTGTTATTCAGTCCCCCATATGGGACGGATGAAGGCGATCGGATATTCGGCACCAGTATCCCTTCGGTGAGCAGGAGAAGGCGCCCTAAAACATGTGAAAGGGAAGGGAACGAAATTGTGACACTATTGCAAAAACGCCGGGGGAGTGGTTGATTTTCGGCCGGGACAGGGGTATAGTAGGGACAGTGGTTAGCACTCTAACTGGTTGAGTGCTAAATCGATAAAATTTGAGGTGAATTGATATGGCTAAGAAACAGTTCAAAGCGGAATCCAAGCGGCTGCTGGACATGATGATCCATTCCATCTATACCCATAAGGAGATCTTTTTGCGGGAGCTCATCAGCAACGCCAGCGACGCCATCGATAAGCGCTATTACGCCGCCATGCAGAAGGGCGGCGAGGGCATGGATCGAAGCGATTACTTCATCCGCCTGACCCCCAGCGAGACCACCCGGACCCTGACCATCACCGACAACGGCTGCGGCATGACCGAGAAGGAGCTGGAGGAGGATCTGGGCACCATCGCCAAGAGCGGCACCTTCGCCTTCAAGCAGGCCATGAATAAGCCTGAGGCAGGCGAGGAGGGCAAGGCGGCCCCGGATGTGGACGTGATCGGCCAGTTCGGCGTGGGGTTCTACTCTGCCTTCATGGTGGCCAAGAACATCAAGGTCTATTCGAAGACCGAGGATGGGGAGGGCCACGTGTGGGAGAGCGACGGCCAGGACGGCTACACCGTGAAGCCATTTGACTACCCCACCGTGGGCACCCAGATCGTGCTGACGCTGAAGGATGACGAGGAGGGCGAAGACTACAGCCAGTATTTGAGGGAGTATACCCTCACCTCCCTGGTGAAGAAGTACAGCGACTACGTCCGCTACCCCATCCGCATGATGGAGGAGAAGCGGGTGCCCAAGGGCGAACCGGAGGAGGGCAAGCCCCAGGAGTACGAAACCGTTATGGAGGACGTGGTTTTGAACTCCATGGTGCCCCTGTGGAAGCGCGCTAAGAGCGAGGTCACGGAGGAGGAGTACAACCGGTTCTATCGGGACAACTTCTTCGACGTGGACGACCCCCTGGCCACCATCCGGGTGTCCGTGGAGGGGGCGGTGTCCTACACGGCCCTGCTCTTCATCCCCAAGAAGGCGCCCTGGGATTTCTACACCAAGAACTATAAGCGGGGCCTGAAGCTCTACAGCAGCGGCGTCATGATCATGGACGCCTGCGAGGACCTCTTGCCCGACTACTTCGGGTTCGTGAAGGGCCTGGTGGATTCGCCGGATCTTTCGCTGAACATCTCCCGGGAGATGCTGCAGCATGACCGGCAGCTCAAGGCCATCGCCAACAACCTGAAGAAGAAGATCCAGTCCGAGCTCAAGAAGATGCTGGACAACGACCGGGAGAAGTATGAGACCTTCTACAAGGCCTTCGCCCAGAGCATCAAGTTCGGCGTCTACGACCAGTACGGCATGAACGCGGACTTCCTGAAGGACCTGCTGATGTTCTACTCCGCCAACGAGGAGAAGAACCTGACCCTCCACGAGTACGTGGCGGCCATGAAGGAGGACCAGAAGGCCATCTATTACGCCGCGGGCGAGAGCCTGGGCCACTGCCTGGGGCTGCCCCAGGCGGAGCTGATCCGGGAGAAGGGGTATGATCTCTTGTGCCTCACCGACAGCGTGGACGAGTTTGCCCTGCGGGTGCTCATGAGCTACGAGGAGAAGCCCTTCAAGGCGGCCACGGACGACGATTTGGGCCTTGCCTCCGAGGAGGAGAAGAAGGCCATGGAGGAGAAGGCGGCCGAGAGCAAGGACCTGCTGGAGAAGCTCAAGGAGGACCTTTCCGGGAAGGTGAAGGAAGTGAAGCTGTCCGACCGGCTCACCAAGAGCGTGGCCTGCCTCAACGGCGAGGGCGGCGTGTCCATCGAGATGTACAAGACCCTTTCCGCCATGCCCAACGCCGGGGAGATCCCCATGGAGTTCGTGCTGGAGCTGAATCCGAACCACCCGGTGTTCGCCAAGCTGGCGACGCTTTCCGACACGGATCGGAAAGAGTATGCGGAGCTTCTTTATCAGCAGGCGCGGCTCATGGCAGGGCTGCCTCTCGAGGACCCGGCGGCGTTCTCGGAGCTTGTTTGCAAGCTGATGTAAGGATTTGATTAGAAGCCCGATCCTTTTTCTTGAAAGAAAAAGGACCAAAAAGAACTTTAAGAAGGAAAGATTCTTTCATACCTACCCTTATTTATATTTCTTGGCTTTTCTTTTTCCGCCGCTTTTTCTTTTCTCTGAAAGGGTGCGGAGCCGAGCGCTGCCAGTGGCAGAGCAAGCGAGGCGGAGCACGGGCAAAACAACGAGAAACCAAACGACGTGCAGGTTTCGACTATGTTTTGCCCATGGTAAAAAGCGGCAAAAATAAACCCGAAAGGGGGTAAATCCTATGAACCCTAACCAACTGACCCAAAAGAGCATCGAAGCCATCCAGGCCGCCCAGCGGATGGCCCAGGAGCGAAACCATACGCAGATACAGCAGGCCCATTTGCTGTACGCCTTGATCGATGACACGGAGGACCTGAACGCCCAGCTCCTCACCGCCATGCAGGTGAACGTGACCGGCCTTAAGGGAGACCTGCTGAACCTATTGAACGGCCAGGCCAGCTATAGTGGCGGCGGCAGCGGCCAGCTCTACGCTTCCCAGGCCCTGGACAGGGCCCTGAACGAAGCCGAGAGCCGCATGCAGAAGATGGGCGACAGCTATATCTCCGTGGAGCACCTGATGATGGGCCTGATCGCGGAGCCCGACAAGGACCTTGGCAGCCTGTTCCGCCGGTACAATGTGACCATGGAAGGGTATCTCAGTGCCCTGCAGAAGGTGCGGGGCACCCGCCAGGTGAACTCCGACAACCCGGAGGACACCTACGACGTGCTGAAGAAGTACGGCCAGGATCTGACCGCCCTGGCCCGGGAGCAGAAGCTGGACCCGGTCATCGGCCGGGATGGCGAGATCCGCAGCGTCATCCGCATCCTCTCCCGCAAGACCAAGAACAACCCCTGCCTCATCGGCGAGCCCGGCGTGGGCAAAACCGCCATCGCCGAGGGCTTGGCCCAGCGGATCAGTCGGGGCGACGTGCCCGAAAACCTGAAGGATCGGCAGCTGTTCGCCCTGGACATGGGCGCGCTGGTGGCCGGGGCCAAGTATCGGGGCGAGTTCGAGGAGCGCTTGAAGGCGGTCCTTGCGGAGGTGAAGCAGAGCGAAGGGAAGATCATCCTGTTCATCGACGAGCTGCACACCATCGTGGGCGCGGGCAAGACCGAGGGCGCCATGGACGCGGGGAACATCCTCAAACCCATGCTGGCCCGGGGCGAACTCCACTGCATCGGCGCCACCACGTTGGACGAATACCGCAAGTACATCGAGAAGGACGCGGCGCTCGAGCGCCGGTTCCAGCCGGTGACCGTGGCGGAGCCCTCCGTGGAGGACACCATCAGCATCCTGCGGGGCCTCAAGTCCCGCTACGAGGTGTTCCACGGCGTGAAGATAAGGGACGAGGCGCTGATCGCCGCCGCTGTCCTCTCCAACCGCTATATCTCCGACCGGTTCCTGCCGGACAAGGCCATCGACCTGGTGGACGAGGCCTGCGCCATGATCAAGGCGGAGATGAACTCCATGCCCACGGAGATGGACGAGATCTCCCGGAAGATCATGCAGCTGGAGATCGAGGAGGCGGCCCTCTCCGAGGAGACCGACAAGGCGGCTTTGGCGCATTTGATGGAGATCCGCAAGCAGCTGGCCACCCTCCGAGACACCTTCCACACCATGAAGGCCAACTGGGAGAACGAGAAGCAGGGCATCAATAAGGTCCAGCAGCTTCGGGAGAAGATCGAGGCCGTCCAACAGAAGATCGAGAAGGCGGAGCTGCCCAAGCTCCAGAAGGAGCTGGAAGCGGAGGAGGGCAAGGCCTCCGAAAAGGAGAACAGCCTCCTTCGGGACCATGTGGGCGAGGACGAGATCGCCCAGGTGGTGGCCCGGTGGACGGGCATCCCGGTGAGCAAGCTGTTGGAGAGCGAGCGCAAAAAGCTGCTCCATCTGGACGATGTGCTCCACGAGCGGGTGGTGGGCCAGGACGACGCGGTCCAGCGGGTGGCGGACGCCATCCTCCGTTCTCGGGCGGGCATCCAGAACCCGGATCGGCCCATCGGCTCCTTCCTGTTCCTGGGGCCCACGGGCGTGGGCAAGACGGAGCTGAGCAAGGCGCTGGCCCAGGCCCTCTTCGACGACGAGCGCAGCATGGTCCGCATCGAGGGCCAGCTCACCGAGGCGGTCCGCCGCAAGCCCTACGCGGTGGTCCTCTTCGACGAGGTGGAGAAAGCCCATCCCCAGGTGCTGAACGTGCTCTTACAGGTGCTGGACGACGGCCGGATCACCGACGGCCAGGGGCGGACGGTGGATTTTAAGAACACCATCATCATCCTGACCTCCAACCTGGGCAGCGACCTGCTGCTCTCCGGCATGGGGGCGGACGGCGCCATCCGCCCGGAGACGGAGGAAGCCCTGAACCGGCTGCTCAAAACCTCCTTCCGGCCGGAGTTTTTGAACCGGCTGGACGAAATCGTGTTCTTCAAACCCCTCACCGGGGAGAACATGAAGGCCATCGTGAGCCTGCTAATTAAGGACCTGGCGGGCCGCATGGAGCAGAGGGGGCTGAAGCTGGCGCTCACCGACGCCGCCCGGGATCGGATCATCGAGGAAGGGAGCGACCCTCTCTTCGGCGCAAGGCCGCTCAAGCGATACATCCAGAGCAAGGTGGAAAGCCTGCTGGCCCGGCACATCATCGCCCAGTCTCCCAAGGAGGGAACCACCCTCACCGTGGACGCGGACGAGCAGGGAAAGCTGCTGGTGAAGTGAACAAAAACAGGAGGGACCGTCCTCAGGGCGGCCCCTCTTTTTCTATGGAAATGGGTCACGTGCCGGGCTTTCGCTGGTAGTCCTCCCCGTACGCCAGGGGCTTGCCGCTGCTTTCGATCAGCTCCGTCACGGTGACCAGGTCGTAGCCCTCCTCCAGCAGCCAGGGGATCACCTGCTCCAGGGCGGTCACCGTGGTGCTCAGCCGGTCGTGGAAGAGGATGATCCGGCCGTTCTTAGCGCCCTTCTGCACGTATTTCATAATGGTGGCGGGGTTCTTGTTGCTCCAGTCCAGGGTGTCCACGGACCAGCGGATGCTGGCCACCTGGGCGGCTTTGCAGGCCCGGCGCACCACCTTGTTCAGCGAACCGAAGGGCGGGCGGAGCAGGTGGGTGTCGTAGCCGCCTTCAATCTGATCGGAGATCAGCTTGCGCATCTTTTCAAACCGGCTGGCGTTGGTGGCGGCGGAAAACCTGGTCATGTCCGTGTGGGTCAGGCCGTGCATGCCGATGTCGCAGCCCATGTCCGCCATCCGCTGGAGGATAGGCCGGGTCCGTTCGCTCAAATTGGACCCGATGACGAAGAAGGTCCCCTTTATGCCGTATTCTTCCAGCAGGTCCAGCACCTGGGGCGTGTACTCCAAATTGGGCCCGTCGTCAAAGGTCAGGGCGATCATAGGCCGGTTCGGGTCCTTGGTGGGCGCCGGTGTGGGCGTGGGGCTCGGGGTCGGCTCCGGGGTAGGCGAGGGGGTCGGCTCCGGCGTGGGGCTGGGGGAGGGCCGGGGCGAAAGCGTGGGGCCGGGAGTGGCCGCGTCCAGCCACAGGTCCACCCGGGCCGCCGTGGGGGCGGAAGAACGAGGTGGGACCGTGTCCAAAGGGCGCTCCGTCGCCGCGCCGACAGGGGCGCAGCTCCCCAGCAGAGCCAGGGCCAATATAAGCGCAAGCAGTCGAATTTTAGCCATGGGAATAGAATACCACCGAACGTGGCGTCTTACAACATTTTTCCGCCGCATAGGGAACCTTTCCGAGAGCCGAAACGTCTTACGGTCGGAATGATCATTCGAGGAAGAAAAGAGAGAGGAAGGACCATGATCTCAGACAGAGCGTTTTCAAATGAGGTGCGCAGCCTCACGGACACGGCCTTTGCGGTGGCGTACCTCATATTGGGGAACAGCGCCGACTGCGAGGACGCCATGAGCGAAGCCATCCTCCGGGCCTATGAAAACCGGGGAAAGCTGAAGAAGCGGGACAGCTTCCGGGCCTGGTTTTTGCAGATACTGCGAAACGAAGCCTACAACCTGATGCGCAAGCGAAAGCGGGTGCAGCCCATGGAGGAGCTGCCGGAGGACCAAGCCCCGGAACCCGACAGCGCCGGGCGGCTGGACCTGCAGGTGGCGCTGAGGCAGCTCACCGAGGAACAGCGCACAAGCCTGCTGCTGCAGCAGGAGGGATATGAGCTCGCGGAGATCGGCCAGGCTCTGGGCGTGCCCGTGGGGACGGTGAAGTCCCGCATCTCCCGAGCGAAGCGGACATTGAGGACCCTTTTGGAGGAGGCATAAAATGGAAAAGAAAATCTACAACGTGCGGGACGCCATTCCCGATACCCCGAACGGGTTTTATGAGACGGTGGAGGATAGCCTGCAGGCGGTCTGCGGGCAGAAGAAGCAGGCGCGGCGGAGCTTTTCCGGCCCCCGCCTGAAGAAAAAGTGGCTGCTGCCCCTGGTGGCGGCGGCGGTGCTCCTCGTCAGCGGCACGGCCCTGGCGACGGGGCTGTGGCTCAGGGACAACTATTCCCCCAGCAGCTATATGCAGGAGACCAAGGAGGAGCGGGAGCAGAAGGAGAAGACCATCCCCGACGTGGAGAAGGCCATCGAATCCGCCGGGCCTAAGACCGGGGCGTATCGGATCATCATGCTGCCGGAGTTTGAAAATGCCGAGGAGCAGGACCAGTGGCGGGTGAGCATGGGCCAGCCCAAGTACAGCGAGGAGGACTGGGGCTGGGTCAGGGATATCCATCCCGAGATAGCGGAGGTGCTGATCGACGGAAGGACGCTGAACTTCAACATCCGCCTGAACACGGACCACGCCCAGGCCTTCCAATGGCTGGATGGAGAAGGTCAGCGGGTGGACGCCCTGGTGGATAACCTCAGCTTCCGAAAGGAAGGGGACAGCATGAGCGCGCCCCTCTTCATCAGCGGCAGCGGCATTAACCCCAACATGGTGACCGCGACCGGGGCGACGCTGAACGGCGACGTGATCCTGGACCAGCAGGAGGTGGCCTTCCCCACCGAAGGCCGGGTGGAGCTGACCGTGGAGATCGGCCTTCGGGATGCCCGAGTGGACGACATGGCCTCCATCGGCATCGTGGGCAAGCTGTTTTATACCTTCAGCTTCGACGTGGCGGCGGGTTCCGACGTGGCCCCGGCTCAGATTGCGGAGCGGAAGCTCTCCGGCAGCGCTGTGCTGACCGTAGACGACTGGTCCGACCCCGACAAGCCTCGCATGTACAACCAGCGGGTGAGCCTGGATGAGGTGGCGCTCAAAGAGGAGATCCGCTACCGGCAGACCGGCATCTATGTGACCTACACCGTGCAGAAGGCCCCCGCCGACTGGACCGAGACCATGAAGAGCTCCCTGCTCTATCCCAACCGGGAGGGAACCTGGCATGGCCTGTATATCCAGTATCGCATCGGCCAGGAGGGGGAATGGCTCCCCTGCGGCCATGAGAACCACGGGAATTTCGGCGAAAATGTGGTCATCCTGCCCATCTTCCCCTCGGAGTACGAGAAGGCGAAGCAGGAAGGCGTCTACCTCCGGCTGGCGGAATACTACGGCACCGCCCTCAACGGTGAGCCTATCGGCGAGGACTGGAAGATGGTATTGGGCGCGGGCGCCATGTCCCTGGACTTCACCGTGGAGGGGCAGGAGATAGGCGTGTTCCAGTTGCCAATGCCGTAAATGTATGATTTGCCGCTTTTTCTTTTCGGTGAAAAGAAAAAGCGGCGCAAAAAGAAAAGCTTAAGAAAAGAGTATGGTTCTCACTTGAAAAACCATACTCTTCTTACGTTCTTTTGGGCACCTTTTCTTGTCTAAGAAAAGGTGCGAAGCTTTCAATGGTTCCTCTATTCAAACCATTCCGGATAAATCTCCCGATACGGGTTCTCCTTGTCCGGGTCCGTGGGATCCCAGCCCAGGGTGTGATCCTTGTTCATGTAGGGCTCCTCATAGATGAGGGCCGGGGCGGCCGGGGGCTCCGGGCCGGCGTCCGTGGTGACGAAAACCGTGGTGCCCCGCTTGCAGTTGTTGTAGACCCAGTAGGCGTCCCCCACCAGCAGGCGCACGCAGCCGTGGGAGGCGGGGCTGCCCAGCTTTTCGTACTCCTCGATGAGCATCTGCTTCTTGCCGTATTTGTGGAACCTTCTATATTCGCCGCCGATGGGCACGGTGTGGAACAGGTAGTGGCCCCGGAAGCGGCTCGCGTACTGGGCGTAGACCATGATGCCGTTCATCTTGGTCATGGCCTTGTATTTATATTTGCTGTAGATGTAGTGGCTCCCCAGGGGGGTGGTGTGTTTGGCGTCCGCGCAGGAGCAGATCATGACCCGCTCCACCGTCCAATCCCCGTCCTCGGCCACGAAGCAGACCACGCTCTGGCTGCCCAGATACACCGTAAGCCACCGATCCCCGTCCTTCTTGGGGGCCTTCTCGGGGGCGTAGGGGGAAACGAGGACCGCCGCCTCCGGCAAAGGCGTGCTCTCGGGCAGGACCTTGCCGTTGCGGGTGGCGGGGTAGAAGGCAGCGGACTGACCGTCAAAGCTGCCGTAGCAAAGGCGCTCCCCGGTTCGTTTGTGGCGAAACTGGCCCAGGGCCGCCTCCGGGATCAGGGCTTGCCGCAGCCGCAGCGATTCGGGCACCTCCTCCGCCCGGAATGACGGGGCCTGGGTGACCAGGGGCGCAAGGCTCGTTTCGGGGGAGGGGATGGCCGGATCCGGGTGGATCGGCAGAGGCGTGGGCGAAGGGGTAGGCACCGGCGTAGGCACCGGCGTTGCCGTGGCGGTCGGCGTTGCCGTGATCGCCGGGAGAGGCGCGGGGGTTTCTCCCGTCCCTTGGGGCTGGCAGCCCAGCCACAGGCACAGAAGCAGGAGCAGCGTCCAGAATATGAGGTTGCGGAGGATGGTTTTGCCCATGTGTATAGAATAAAAAACGCCTGCCGTAAAAGCAAGCGTTTTTTTTCAAAAGTTTTGTTACTCTGCCTTGGGGGCACCCACGGGGCAGACATTGGCGCAGTTGCCGCACTCGATGCAGGCGTCGGCGTCGATGACGAAGATGCCGTCGCCCTCAGAGATGGCTTCCACGGGGCACTCACTGGCGCAGGTGCCGCAGGCGATGCACTCATCGGTGATCTTGTATGCCATATATGATTACCTCCTTACAGATTTGAACTCATTATACCATACGTGTTTCAAAATGCAATGGGCAGATTCGGGAGAAACTGTAAATAAGTCGAAAAAGGGGAAAGGCGGGCTTTCTTTCCCGAAGGCCTTTTTTTCGACAGGCGAAGGGCGGTAGGATGGAGCGAAAGGAAGGTGAGGCGGATGAATCTGCAGCCCATGCCCGGAGGGTATCCGGCCACGCCGCCCAAGCGGGACTTGGGGCGGGGCTTGTTTTTGCTGCCGGTGGAGAGCATCCGGCCCAACCCGGACCAGCCCCGGCAGACCTTTTCCCGGGAGGAGCTCCAGGAGCTGACCCTCAGCATCGCCCAGGTGGGGCTCATTCAGCCCCTGCTGGTACGGCCCGTACAGGGGGGCTATGAGCTGGTGGCCGGGGAGCGGCGGCTTAGGGCCTGTCAGTTGCTGGGGCTACGGGAGGCGCCCTGCATCGTGGAGGCGGTGAGCGCGGAGCAAAGCGCCCTTATGGCCCTCATTGAGAACGTGCAGCGGGCGGATCTGAGCTTCTGGGAGGAGGCGGAGGGGTATCGCCGGCTGCTGACGGTGCACGGGCTTTCCCGGGAGGAGCTGTGCCGGCGGATCGGCAAGAGCCCGGCGTTTTTGTCCAACAAGCTCCGGCTGCTGAAGCTCTCCTCGGATGTGCGCGCCGCGGCCCAGAGAGCGGAGCTCACGGAGCGGCACGCCCGGTGCTTGCTGGCCCTGGCGGGGGAGGCGGAGCAGCTGGCCCTCATCCAGCGGATCGAGGCGGAGGGCTGGAGCGTTCGGCAGACGGAGGCCTTCGTGGAGAAGTCCGCCCCGCGGCCAAAGCCCCTTAGGGTGCTGCGGCTGACCCGGGACTGCCGCCTGTTTTTGAACGGGCTCAACAGCCTGTTAGATCAGCTGCGTCAGGCGGGCATGGGCGCTGAGCTGGAGACGGAGAAGCGGCCCGACGGCCTGGACGTGCGCATCCGGATCCGGAACAAGTAGCATCATTTTAAGAGAAAGCGGCGCAAAAAAAGAAGCTTAGGAAGGGGCGTTTTTCCCGCTTCCTAAGCTTTTGAGCACTGGTCATTATTTCCGCAGGGTTTGCGGGTTGCTGCCGCAAAGCTTGGCAAAGGCTTGAATGGTCATATCGCTTGCCTCCTTTCAAGGCCAGTAAACCATTAGAGCGCGGTGTAAGGTCAAGACCTTTTTTTATTTTGTCAGGAGTTTTTTCAAATGCCGGCCCGCCACCGTGCCCAGCGCGGCGCCGAGGGCGGCCTGGAGCAGGTTGGGAAGCAGGTTCACCCAGGCCCCCTCGCCCAGGAACAGGGCGTATTCCAGCAGGAAGTAGCCCAGGGGCACCAGCAGGCAGCACAGAAGCGACAGGGGTAGGCCGCCCCTTTTCCCCCGGCGCAGAAGGAGGCCGGCCAGCAGGGCCGTGAGCCCCTTGATGAGGAAGGTGGCGGGGGCATAGGTCGCCCAGCCCAGGATGAGGTCGGCCAGGGCGGCCCCCAGGCCCGCGGCCAAAGCGCCGAACCCGCCGGGCAGCAGAAAGGCGCACAGATACACCCCGGCGTCCCCCAGGTTCACGTAGCCGTAGCCGCTGGGCAGGGGCAGGGAGATGAGGGTAAGCAGGAGAGTAACGCCTGCCAGCTGACCCGCCAGGGCGAGGCGCTTTGTGTGTTTATCCATTTTGTTTTCCATGGTTTTTCCTTTATACGCTGTGGCAGTATGCCGAATAGTACTCGTTGGGGAAACCGGTCAGGGCAGCCTTTGCTTTTTCTTCCGTGTCAAAGAGGCCGAACACGGCGGACCCGCTGCCGGTCATGGCGGCGGCCAGGGCGCCTTGCTGAAGCAGGGCGGATTTGATCCGGGCGATTTCGGGCACCAGCTCTGTGGCCGGGCCTTCCAGGGCGTTTTCCATATAGACGGCGGCGCCGGGAATATCCCCCTGGCCCAGCCGGGCCATGCAGCGAACGGTCTGCACCCGCTTGCGGGGCAGAGACAGGCTTTGGAACAGGGCCTTGGTGGACACGCCCATGGGGGGCTTGACCACGGCAAAATGGAGGCTGGGCCCCACGATGGGGGTCAAAATCTCCCCCACGCCCTCGCACCGGCACAATCCCCCCTGAAGGCAAAAGGGCACGTCCGCCCCCACCTGGAGGGCGATCTCTTTCAGCTCCCGGTCGGTGAGCATCCGGTGGAGTCGCTGCAGGCCGCGGAGCACCGCCGCCGCGTCCGCGGAGCCGCCGCCCATGCCCGCCTGGTCGGGGAGGCGCTTTTCGCAGGTGACGAGGCAGCCTTTGCCGCAGGCGGCCTGGTAGAGCCGGGCGGCCTTGTACATGGTGTTCTCAAAGGGCAGCGCCGCCCCCGTGACGCGGACCTCTACGGTCTTCGCCGGGGACACGGTGATCCGGTCGTGCAGGCTCACGGTCTGCATGAGGGTATCCAGGGCGTGATAGCCGTCCATGCGCTTGTAGAGGACGCCCAATGTGAGGTTCAGTTTGGCGTAGGCCTTTTCTTCCACCCGTTCCATGGAAAAGAGTGTAGCACAAGTTTTCTATTTTGGGTAGCGCCCCGGGAAAAGTTGTGGTATACTAACTTACTATATTGGAGGTATGTATGCGTTTTGTGCCCCTGTGCAGCGGTTCCTCGGGAAACGCCACCTATATCGAAGCGGGCAACGCCCGGCTGCTCATCGACGCGGGCCTGTCCTGCCGCCGGATATGCGAGCTTCTCGGCCAGGTGGGGGCGGACCCTCGGACGCTGAACGCCATATTGGTGACCCATGAGCACATCGACCATATCCGGGGCATCAGCGTGCTGTCGAGGAAATACCGCATTCCCGTGTACGCCAACGCGGACACCTGGGGGGCCATGGAGAGCGCTTTGGCCGGGGTGTACCCCTCGGAGCGGTGCGTGTTCGAGTCGGACAAGGACATGTACCTGGGCAAGCTCCGCATCTTCCCCTTCACCACCCCCCACGACGCGGCCCACTCCGTGGGCTTCACCCTCTTCGACGGGGAGAACAAGTGCGGCGTGTGCACGGACTTGGGCCATGTGGACAAGCGGATCATCGAGGTTTTGTCCGGGTGCTCGGTGCTGCTCCTTGAGGCGAACCACGATGTGGACATGCTCATGGCCGGTCCCTACCCCTATTCCCTGAAGCAGCGGATCCTCTCCGGCAAAGGGCACCTGTGCAATGAGGACTGCGGCAAGGCCCTGGTTCAGCTCTACGGCCGGGGGGTGAAGCATGTGATACTGGGGCATCTGTCGGCGGAGAACAACTTCCCGCCCCTGGCGGTGGCCACGGTCCGGGGAGTGCTCCGGGACAACGGCATCCTGGACGATGAGATCAGCATCGCCCTGGCGAACCGGAGCGAGCCTACGGGCATCTTCGAGGTGGCATGAACATCCGCATTCTGGCCGTGGGCAAGCTGAAGGAGAAATTCTTCGAGGAGGGCTGCCGGGAATATGAAAAGCGGCTCTCCCGCTACTGCGCCCTGACCGTTCGGGAGGTGCCGGATGAGAAGGCCCCCGAGCGGCTTTCCCCCGCGGAGGAGGAGCAGGTGAAGGAGCGGGAGGGAAAGCGGCTGCTGTCCCTCGTGGACCCGAAGGAGCATGTGATCGCCCTGACCGTTACCGGCAAAGCCTACACCTCCGAAGCCCTGGCGGAGCGGATCGGCGCGCTGAGGGACCGGGGGAAGGATGTATCCTTCCTCATCGGCGGCTCCCTGGGCCTTTCCCCGGAGGCGGTGCGGCGGGCGGACGAGGAGCTGAGCCTCTCCCAGCTTACCCTGCCCCATCGGCTGGCCCGGCTGGTGCTGCTGGAGCAGCTCTATCGGAGCTTTAAGATCTTACATGGCGAGACCTACCATAAATGACGGAAAGAAAAGGAGACAAGAGTATGAAACGAACGATCTCTCTGCTGTTGGCCCTGGTCATGGTCTTCAACCTGGCAGCCTGCATCCGGGTGCCCGGCAAGAAGGACGAGACGCCCGCGATCACGGCGGAGCCCGTGGCGGAAGCGACGGCGGCCCCCACGGCGGAGCCTACTCCGGAACCCACGGCGGAACCCACCGCCGAGCCGACCGAGGAGCCTACCCCGGAGCCCACGGTCACGCCGGAGCCCCTGCCCCCGGAAAACTGGGCGGATATCGACAGGGATTTCTTCAAGGAGTATATGAGCAGCGACCTCACCACCCTCCATCAGATGGTGAAGGATCCTTCCGTTTACGGCATCGACTATGACGAGGTGGAGCGCTCACTGGGCACCTATAAGGAGGACCCGGACCGGGAATGGTATCTCTTCGTGGAGGATCTCGTGTCCCGCATGGACCGGGTGGAGCTGGACAAGCTCACGGACCAGGAGAAGCTGGCCTATGACACCCTGCGCCAGTTCTGCGAGCTGGAGCTGGAGGGCGAGGAGTTCTACGGCTACTACGAACCCCTGGTGCCCACCACCGGCGTGCAGGGCGATATCCCTCTGGTGTTCTGGTTCTATGAGCTGAACAACAAGCAGGACGTGGAGGACTATCTGACCCTGCTGGCGGACCTGCCCCGCTACTTCGGCGAGCTGCTGGAGTATGAGCAGTATCGGGCGGAAAAACTGAACATCTTCATGATCGAGACCAACCTGAACAAGGTGCTGGAGGATATCGACGGCATCCTGGAGGCCCGGGAGACCAACTTCCTGTACACCACCTTCCGGGAGGCCCTGGCCAAGGTGGATGGGCTCACCGAGGAGGAGATCAAGGCCTACGAGGAGCGGAACGACGCCCTGCTCAACAACGAGTATTATCAGGCCTATGCCGATCTGCGGGCGGGGCTGGACGCCCTGCGCCCCTACTGCCGGGAGGCCCTGGGCGTGAAGGCCACGGGGGATGAGAAGTACCTCAGGTGGTTCGCCTATCAGCTCAAGCAGAGCACCGATGAGAATTTGGACCCCAAGGAGGTCTGCACCCTGCTCTTCGACAGCTTCAGCAAGAGCGTGGACGTGATCATGGATGCCTATCGCCATGACGGCGACGCCGTGGAGGAGGGCTCCGTGGGCACCGTGGAGGAGAACATCGCCTACCTGAAGGAGCAGCTGGACCCCCTGCTGCCTCCCCTGCCCGAGGTGAACGTGACCTACGAGGAGGTCTCCGAGGAGCTGCAGGACGTGGTGTCCCCCGCCTTCTACCTGATCGCCTCCTTCGACGACTGGCAGAACAACATCATCGGCCTCAACCAGCCGGAAAAAGCCCCCAACCTGATCTCCACCCTGGCCCACGAGGGCTTCAACGGCCATTTGTATCAGTATGTGTACCATCGGTCCATGCCGGGCCTGAGCCTGACCCAGCAGGTGCTGGAGGGCACCGCCTACGCCGAAGCCTGGAGCCAGTATTCCGAGCGGCTCTTCGCCTACAACTGCGGCCCCAACTTCAACACCTATGATCTCAGGGTGGAGCATTTCAGCAACATCGCCTGGTACGCCCTGATCTTCTATTTCAGCATCCGGGTCAACTACTTCGGCGACAAGTTCATCGACGTGTACCGGACCTACAGCCGGAACTTCAACACCAAGAACCAGAACGAATTCCGCCGGACCATCTACGAGCCCTACATCATCGGCCATCCCTTCTACGGCATGCCCTACGCCTACGGCTATGCCCGGCTCATCGACCTGCATGACATCGCCCAGAGCACCCTGGGCAGCAAGTACGACCAGAAGGCCTTCGACGCCCAGTACCTGAGCTACGGTCCCAGCTATTTCAACCTCCTGGCGGACCGGCTGGACCAGTGGGCCAAGGAACAGTAAAGGACGGGAACAAGGAGAGGACATGGGACGGAGGAAATGGATCGCCGCGGTGTTGGCTGCGCTGCTGCTGATGAGCTTCGGCTGCCGGCAGATGGCTGAGGCACCGGTGCCGACGGAGGCGCCCGTGGAAACGGCCGCGCCGGAGGCTACCCCTGCACCCCAGGCCACGGGCACGCCCCGGCAGGTGCAGATCGAGGTGGACACCCCGCCGGAGCCAACGGATACGCCGGAACCCCCGGCCACGCCGGAGCCCACCCCCACCCCTGCACCCACGGACACACCGGAACCCACCGCCACCCCGGAACCAACGCCGGAACCCACCCCCACCCCGGACCCGGATCGGCCCATGGTGGCCCTGACCTTTGACGACGGCCCCCGGGAGATGGGCACCGCCGATATCCTGGACATGCTGGAAGAAAACGGCGCCCGGGCCACCTTCTTCGTGCTGGGCACCTCCATCAACGATGATACGGCGCCCCTGCTGCAGCGGATGGTGGACTTGGGCTGCGAGATCGGCATCCACGGCCTGGACCACAGCACCATGACCCGCCTTGGCTATGAGAACCAGGTCCACCGGCTCAACGAGATGAAAACCATCATCTCCGAGCGGATCAAAGGAGGGTACGAGCTGCACATCATGCGGCCCCCCGGCGGCGCCAGGGACAAGGTGGTGGAGAAGGCGGCCAGGGAAGCGGGGCTGGCGGTGATCCTCTGGTCCGTGGACACGGCGGACTGGCAGTCCGGGGACCCGGAGGCCATGCTGCGCATCTGCCGCAGCAAGATCAAAAACGGGTCCATCGTGCTCTTCCACGACAAGCTGCGGGCCTCCGGCATGGCCGTCAGGCGGCTGCTGCCCTGGCTGAAGGAGCAGGGGTATGAGATCGTCACCGTCAGCGAGCTGCTGACCAGCCGGGGTCAGCCCCTGGAGCCGGGCGTGGTGTATCACGCCAAGCACTTCGACTGACAACGCAAAAACCGGAGCCGCATCATTTTGCGGCTCCTTTTATGTTAATGAAGGAAACGCCTGCGCTTAGTGTGGCGGGATTCTTTGTTCCGTGGTACAATGTGCTTAGGAAAGGCAAAAAGGAGAAAGCGTATGATCCAGATCGGCATTCGGCTTCACGATGTGAACACCACCAAGGAGAAACAGTTTCAAACCCTGGAGGAGCGGGCGAAGACGGCCCGGGCGGAGGGCTTTTCCTGCGTCCATCTGGCCCTTGGCAAGGTGATCCCCGGGGTCGTCTTCGACGAGGCGGCCATGACCGAAGGCCTGGCCATGCGGGTGAAGCGGGTGTTCGGGCAGAGCGGGCTGGATGTGGCGGTGCTGGGCTGCTATCTCAACCTGGCTCACCCGGACCCGGCGAAGCGAAAGGACATCCAGTCCCGCTACTATGCCAACATCCGGGTGGCGGCCCTTGCCGGCGCCTGCATGGTGGGCACGGAGACCGGGGCCCCCAACGAAGCCTATAAATACGAGCCCGCCTGCCATGGCGCGGAAGCTCTGGACACCTTCATCCGCAACCTGGCCCCCGTGGCGGAGGAGGCGGAGAAGCGGGGCGTGACCTTGGCCATCGAGCCCGTGTGGAACCACATCGTGTGGAATCCGGATCGGGCCCTTGAGGTCATCCGGGCCATCGGCAGCCGAAACCTTCGGATCATCTTCGACCCGGTGAACCTGCTCTCCGTGGAGAATGTGGAGGATAGGGAGCGGGTCATCGGCGAGGCCATGGACAAGCTCTGCGACCGGATCGCCATGGTTCACCTGAAGGATTATGCCCGGGAAAACGGAAAGCTCAAAAGCGTGGCCGCCGGCACGGGAGAGATGGACTATTCGGATATCCTCTCCTTCCTGAAGGCCCGCAAGCCCTATGTGATGGCCACCCTGGAGAACACGGACGACACCAACGCCGTTTGGGCCCGGGAGCACATCGAAGCCCTCTACGCCCGGGCATGAGGAGGGGGATCATGGAGCAGAAACGAACCAAGCGGAACCGGGGCGCCCTGGGCACGGCGGTGGCCGTGGTCTGCTATATGCTGATCGGGGCTTTGAGCGGCCTGTTCATCCTGCAGATCCAGGATGATCTGCTGCCGGCGGAGGCCTCGGCGCCTCTTCGGCTGCTGGTGTTCCTGGGGCTGCTGGGGGTTCTGTATCTTGTCATCCTCCTGCAGTACGCCATCCATGAGGCGGGTCACCTGCTCTTCGGGCGATTGTCCGGCTATGGGTTCAACTCCTATCGGGTGGGGAGCTGCATGTGGGTGAAGGAGGGCGACCGGGTCCGCTTCCGCCGCTACAGCCTGGCCGGCACCGGAGGCCAATGCCTCATGAGTCCACCGGATCTGGTGGAGGGGCGGATGCCCGTGCTCCTCTACAATTTGGGCGGGGCCGTTATGAACGTGGCCTCGGCCCTTCTCTCCGGCGGCCTGTGGCTGCTGCTGCGGGAATCGCCTCTCCCCTCGGCTTTGCTGGGCATGTTCACCCTGACGGGCCTGGCCATGGCCCTTATGAACGGCCTGCCCATGCGGGTGGGCATGGTGGACAACGACGGCCGCAACGCCCTGTCCCTCATGAGGAACCCCGGAGCCATCCGGGCCTTCTGGGCGCAGATGAAGGCGGTGGAGGCGACCAGCCGGGGCGTGCGGGCAAAGGATATGCCGGAGGAATGGTTCGCCCTGCCGGAGGAAGAGGGGAGGCAGGACAGCATCTCTGCCGGGGCGTGGGTCCTGGCCTGCAACCGGCTCATGGACGAGCACCGGTTTTCCGAGGCGGATGGGCGTATGGAGAGAATTCTCTCCCGGCCCGGCGGTCTCAGCGGTCTGCATCGGGCCATGCTGCTTTCCGACCGGATCTACGTGGAGCTCATCGGCGAGAACCGGCCGGAGGCGCTGGCGGCCCTGCTGGACAAGGAGCAGCGGAAGATGATGAAGGCCATGAAGACGTCGCCCTCCGTCCTCCGCACCCAGTATGCCTATGCCCTGTTGGCGGAAAAGAACGCCGCGGAGGCGAAAAAATGGCTGGATCTGTTTGAGAAGGTGGCCAAAACCTACCCCTACCCCGTGGACGTGGAGAGCGAGCGGGAGCTCATGGAAATTGCCCGGCAGCGGGCGGAGGGGCAGCAAAAGTGAAGAAAGGCCTCGGCGCGGCGCCGGGGCTCTTCTTATTTATATGCGGTTGATCCAGGCCGCCCGGCCGGGGACCGGCGGCGTCTCAAAGAAGCGGGCGGTCTCGTCCCGGCGGGTGGTGCCCCACCTGTCAAAGCCCAGGGGGTGGATGTGGGGGCCGTAGGTACAGTCTTCAAAGGCGGCCAGGCCGTGATCCCGCCAGGGCCGGGCCAGGTACACGCTGCCCGGAGCTACGCCTGCCTCCCCGGTGAACCGGCAGCGGCGGAAGCAAAACCCCTCTTCCTGCTCCGCCCCGTGGGAGGGGGCGGCCACAAAGCCAACGTTCCGGCCGTCATAGACGGAATGGATCTGGCATGCCTCAAACCGTGCCGCGCCGCCGCCGAAGATGAAGTCCACGGAGCCGGCGATCCGGCAGCCCCGAAAGCGGGCGGCGAGGGGCTCCCCCCGGCGCAGGGCTTCGGGCAGAAGGTCCCGGTATCTTTGCCGCAGGTCCGGAGGCAGGGGACCGAGAAACAGGGTGTCCTGGGTGGAGAGGAGGGAGCCGTTTTCCATGGCGAACCCGTCCCCGCAGACGGAAAGGGCCACCTGCTGCCCGTTTCGGGCCGGGTCGCCGCAGTCGTTGGCTACCGTCAGGTCCCGCAGGGTGATCCCGGGTGCCGTCACCGCCAGGGTGAAGGAGCGGAAGGTGCCCAGGGGCCGACCCACTTTGTCCATGTGCCGGGCCCCGTCCCCGAAGACGATCCGGGTCCTGTCCGGCCCCGCGCCCGCCAGGGTCAGGCCGGGGGTGCGGAGGATCAGTTTCTGCCTATATGTCCCCTCCGGCAGGAGAATGACCGTGCCCGGCGGAGCCGCGTCCGTTACGTCCTGGAGGTTTTCCTGTAGATTGATTTGCCACACGCCCATGGCAGCCGCTCCTTTTTCTGTGTCAAAACGTTGCCTTTGTTATACCACAGGGCTTCTGCCGCAGGATACGTCAAAAATGGGAATCATCCGTTTTGTACAGGAAGGAGGTCGTTTTAGATATGTACAAGGCCCGCGGTTGGAAACTAAAATATTATTGTATATCAGGGTAAACAGGCGTCCTGTCTGCATCCGGCCGCAAGGCGGAGCGGCGCGCCAAGGGCCCGGGCAAGGAGGCAGCCTGCCGATGGCGAGACAGCGGAGCGTGGGGGAATATAGGGCCATCGACCTATCGTGTTTCGCCGGCATGCTGATCGTGTTCGAGCCCCTGCTCCACCTGGCCGCCACCAAGCTTTTCCCGGCGGAGCCCTATTCGGTGTCCGTGGTGGCCGCCCTTACCGCCATCGTGATGATGCGCTGGGGCCTGTGGGCCGGCATCCACGCCGCCCTGGGTGGGATCGTGGCCTGCTTCGTGTCCGGGGCCGGGGCAGAACAATACCTGATCTACGGCGTGGGGAACCTGCTTTCCCTGGCGGCGCTGCTGCTGCTGAAGCGGTGGGGCAAGGAGGAGACCCGGAAGGATGGCTTGCAGAGCATGGGCTTCGGCCTTGTGACGGCACTGCTCATGCAGCTGGGGCGGGCCCTGGCGGCCTTGGCCTTGGGGAGCGACTGGCGGGTTTGCCTGGGCTTCTTCACGACGGATGTGATCTCGGATCTGTTCACCGTGGTGGTCATCTGGATCGCCCGGCGGCTGGACGGCATCTTTGAGGACCAGATACACTATTTACTGCGCATACAGAAAGAACAAAAAGAATAAGGGGACGAGCGGATGGAACGTAAAGCGTCGGATTTTCTTGTGTTTGACGAGGTGACCAAGACCTATCGGGAAAACCCCGAGCAGGTCGTGCGCGACGATGTGGAAAAGCACTACTGGCGGAACGTGGGCTTGACCATTCTCAAGGATTGGCGGCTGTATGTCATGCTGATCCCCATGATCCTGGTCTTCCTGTTCTGGCGGTATTTCCCCATGTACGAGCTGCTGGGAAGCTTCAAGGTCTCGGACGAAGTGAAGCCCGTGGCCGAGCAGTTCTTCGCCGGTTTCTCCTACTTTAAGCGCCTGCTGGTGGGTGGCGACGGCATGTCCACCGAGTTCTGGCGGGCCTTCCGCAACACCTTCCTGCTCAGCTTCTACGGGCTGTGCTTCGGCTTCCCCATGCCCATCATTCTGGCCCTGTTCTTCAATGAGATCAGGTCCAACCTGGTGCGCTCCACCTGCCAGGTGCTCACCTATCTGCCCAAGTTTATGTCCACCGTCGTCATGACCACCCTGGTCACCATGTTGGTGAAGCAGGGCTCCCTCATCTCCGGCATGGGCATCGTGTCCCAGGCGCTGGCCTCGCTGGGCCTGGTGTCCCGGGAGGTAGCCAACGCGGGCCTTCTCAACAACCCCAACTTCTTCCGCGCCATCTACCAGATCAGCGGCATCTGGGAGGGCGCCGGCTACGACAGCATCGTCTACTTCGCCGCCATCATCGCCATCTCCCCCACCAGCTATGAAGCCGCTCAGATCGACGGCGCCAACAAGATGGCCCAGATGCGCTACGTGGTCCTGCCCAGCATCCTGTCCACCATCGTCATCATGCTCATCACCCGGATCGGCTCCCTGCTGAACATCGGCTACGAGAAGGTCCTGCTGCTTTACAACCCCAAGACCTACGTGACTGCCGACGTGGTTTCCACCTTCGCCAACCGCTACGGCCTGCAGGGCGCCGCCAAGGGCATCGCTTCCGCGGCGGAGATGATGAACAACGTCATCGGCATGCTGCTGGTCATCGGGGCCAACACCATCGCCCGCAAGGCGTCCAACGTATCGCTGTATTAAGGGGGAACGAGCATGAAACGCAAACTGGAAGCTTCCGAGCTCATCTTCAAGATCATCAGCTACACCCTGCTGCTGTTGTTCTCCCTTGTGTGTCTGTATCCCTTCCTCTACGCCATCTCCGCGGCCGTCAGCGGCCGGGCGGCGGTGGAATACGGCCAGGTGATCCTCTTCCCCAAAGATGTGCAGTTCCAGGCCTTCCAGCGCATGTTCAGCGACAACATGTTCTGGAACGCCTATTCCAACACCCTGTTCCTCACCTTCTACGGCACGGTCTGGTCCCTGTTCGTGGCCATCCTGGGCGCCTATGCGCTGTCCAAGCGCCGGCTGCTGTTCAGGCGCTTCTTCAACTTCTTCCTGGTGTTCACCATGTGGTTCTCCGCAGGTCTCGTGCCCCAGTACCTCAATTATTTGCAGACCAAGGCCGTGTTCAACTCCGTGGGCATCGCGGACGATAAGTGGCTGGTGGTCATCGCCATGGGCATGGCGGCCATGAACATCATCCTGCTTCGAAACGCCTTTGAGGGTGTCCCCTCCGAGATCGAGGAGGCAGCCATCGTGGACGGAGCCACGGAGTTCCAGGTCCTCACCAAGGTGTTCATCCCCATGTGCAAGTCCACCATCGCCACGGTCACCCTGTTCTTCGCCATCTCCCGCTGGAACGGCTACTTCTGGGCCCGCCAGATGATCTCCAACCCCAACGAGCACCCGCTGCAGGTCTTCATCCGACTCAAGCTGGAAGAGTTCACGGACCCGGACCGCATGACCGGTTGGAACGAGATCTACGCGTCCGACTCCGTCATCTACGCTCTGATCGTCTGCTCCATCGTGCCCATCCTCATCATCTACCCCTTCATCCAGAAATACTTCGCCAAGGGCGTCAATGTGGGCGGCGTGAAGGAGTAATCCCCCTGGGTATCCTCCGGTTTTCCGGATAGCATACACATACAGATAAACCAAAATCACTAAGGAGGAACGTATGAACAAGACCAAGACTCTGTTGGCTCTTCTTCTGGCCGTGCTGATGGTGGTTTCCATCGTGGGCTGCACCAAGAAGATCGACGTGGCCGAGTACACCTCTCCCACGGAAGCTCCTGCCAAGACGGAGACCAAGACGGAAACCAAGCCCGCTGAGACCCAGACCGAGACTGCGGCTCAGCCCGCTGCCGAACCCGCCGGGCTTACCTATGCGGACGGCACCGTGCTGCGCATCGCGGGCGGCTACAACAACCGTAAAAATGCATTGACCTTCGATCCCGACATCGCGAAGGAAGGCATCACCCTGGCCGACGGCAAGACCTACAACGCCGGGGATCTGAAGCCCACCTGGGTCGAAGTGCAGAACGTTCTCAACATTAAGATCGAAGACAAGTTCACCGGCGCCGGCAGCGCTGCCAAGGAATTTGACTACTGGAAAGAGCGCCTGGAGGAAGTGGATCTGGTCTGCGGCGGCGCTTCCCAGCTGTCTGAGAACGGCGTGGCCGGCAACATCGTGAACCTGGCTGAGTATCTGGATCAGATGCCCAACTTCAAGGCCTACCTGGAGGCCAACCCCATCGTTCGCCTCTCCATCACCGGCGACACGAACACCGGCGCCATCTACTTTGCGCCCTACTTCGACGGCGTCAACGACATCGAGAAGATGCCCCTCATGCGTGTGGACTGGGTGGCCAAGCTTCTGGACGGCGAGGGTGAGTTCGCCCCCGAAGCCAGCAAGGATCTGAAGGCCGCTGTCTACGAGCCCTACATGCCCACCTCCGGCAAGGTTGAGATCGACGT
Organism: uncultured Eubacteriales bacterium; assembly: GCA_902765005.1. Taxonomy (GTDB): domain Bacteria; phylum Bacillota; class Clostridia; order Christensenellales; family CAG-138; genus RUG472. The sequence goes on from CACWYB010000002.1 coordinate 23,253, forward strand.
GGTCGAGCCCGACGGCAAGACCGTGAAGACCATTGCCAAGGACTATGACGCTGCCGGCAACATCATCGCCAACATGAACGCCAAGGGCGTCATGACCGGTGCGGAAGCCGTCAACATGCTCCGTGAGTACATCGACAAGGCCTACAACGGCTACTATGGCACCACCCGTTCCAACCTGTTCTGCGGCCAGAACGCCGCCTGGGATGCGGACGAGCTGGTCGCCCTGCTGCGCTGCGTGGTGGCCAACCCCCAGACCCTCAACGGCACCGACACCGTGCAGGGCCTCTTCTCCCGTGAGGAAGCGACCGCTTCCCGCCGGGCGGATATGTATCGGTTCGCCGGCGTCCTCTTCGGCGTCCGCGGCACCGAGTCCCGTCAGGACTTCCTGTATGTGGGCAACGACGGCAAGCTCCATGACGCCCGCACCGAGACCGACCTGTACAAGGCCCTGGAGCGGATGCACGCCATGGTGGAGGAAGGCCTGATCTCCGAAGCCTTCGTGAACGGCGAGGATGTGAAGACCCAGAACTACCTGGAGCAGGATCTTGGCTTCATGCACTATGACTACAACCAGACCCAGACCCTCTACAACGTGACGAAGCTGGACAATGCCTCCGGCGAAAAGTACATGGCGGTCATGATCCCCGTGGCCCGCTGGAACGACGGCACCGGCGAACAGTTCATGCGCTTCACCGAGTCCTGGCGGTCCGTCAAGACCGACGCCTGGGCCATCTCCGTCAAGGGTATCGGCAACGACACCGACAAGCTGAATGCGGCCCTGAAGCTGTTTGACTTCGCGTTCAGCCCCGAAGGCCAGATCCTCATGAGCTACGGCCCCGATGCCTTCATCAAGACCAAGGCGGACGGTTCCTATGAGACCTTCAACTTCAACGGCACGGAAATGCCCGTGATCGCGGACGCCACCTGGGATGAGCTGTGGGAGAAGGCCAACGGCAACTACACCAACTACGGCCGTCAGTACCTGGGCTCCACCCTGTCCTTCGTGAAGAGCCAGGCCTTCGAGTATCAGTGCACCTGCGAAGTCGGTAAGGAAGGCGCCGGTTATATCTCCAACGCCATCGGCCTGGGCACCATCAAGCACCCCGAGCTGGCCATCACCGAGAATCCCTGGTACACCTCCGTGCCCACCGTTCTGCCCACCACCAAGGAGGAGAACACCCTTAAGAGCAGCTATTCTGATCTGACGAACAACTACTACACCGGCAGCGGCGAAGGCGTGAACATCCTGGTGGATCAGATCGTCAAGGGCTACACTGTCGAGGGTATGACGGATGCCGAGACCAGCGCGTCCCATGTGGCCAACGCCATGAGCGGCGCCCAGTATCTGGCGATCCAGCAGACCGCGTACAGCCGCCTGCTCAAGTACTACGAGGGGCTGTCCAAATAATTCCCTGACAACCAAAACAAAGATAGTCTGATTCGGAGGGGTCGCGCCCCGACCCCTCCGAAAACAAATGAAACTTTCACCTGATCAAACGGGGGAGCCGATATGTATAAAAAGCAAATGAAATTGCAAAAGCTCATCTGCATTGCGGCGATCATAGTCTGCGCGATTGCCTTTGTGTACTCGCTTGGCCTTATGACCGATCTGTATGACGCGCTGTATTCAACCATGATGAATTCCTATGATCTGACGGAGACAGACGTGCCAGGATCGATCATCTACTACATGATGCAGGACTTCAACAAGGCTTTGCTCAGGTACGCCATTGGGCTGATTCTGCTGGCCTGCCTGCTGTTCCTTACGCAGACTCATGTGCGTCGCAAATACTATATCGGAAACTATGTTTCTGTCGGCCTGTTCAGCGTCGCCTCTATCGCCTATGCGGTGTGGGCCCACGGCTGGATCGAGGGCTATAAATACGCCTTCCTCACCCAGGTCGATTTTGAGGCCCTGCAAAAGCACGCCGATATGTGGAAGACCGCCTATGTGGATTCCACCTTCTGGTTCGACCTCCACTACCCGGTGTATGCCCTGCTGCTCATCGTGGTGGCGCTGCTTATTGCGAACCTGATTTGGAAAGCCAAGCTGATGAAGGAAGAAAATCGGCTCATCGCAGCCGGAAAGGAAGCCGTGGCATGAACAAGAACGAAGAACAATTCATCAAACGCGACAGGATGCGCTTCACCAAGAACACCCTGTCCTCCGGCCTTGCCCTGTTGGCGATCCTGCTCAACGTCTTCTATTTCGTCAGCATCTATAAATCCGACGTGGGCTCCTACTACTACAACATCCTCATCGGAGCCTCCATTCTCTATAACCTGATCTTCATGCTGGCGGTGTTCCTCTGCTCTGAGGGCGTCAAGAGCTATAACAGCGCCTATGCCTGCGTGCTGCTGGTGGTGGGGGTGCTGCAGATCGTCCGCATCTTCATCCTGCCCATGCGCGCCCACGGCGCCACGGTCACCATCAACCAGCAGGAGACGGTGGTCATGCAGACCGCCCAGTTTTTGCGGGTGGTGCTGTATCTGTGCGCTTCGGCCGCCTGCTGTCTGGTGGCCGGCGTGGTGGGCCTGCAGAAGAGCCGGGCGCTCTCGGCCCACATGGCTGAGCTGGAACAAAAGGCCGCGTAAGGGGGAAACGGTATGGCAACGCTGAGCTTGCAACACATCGACAAGATTTACGACAACAAGGTCCAGGCCGTCTTTGACTTCAATCTGGATGTGAAGGACGGGGAGCTGATCGTACTGGTGGGCCCCTCAGGCTGCGGCAAATCCACCACCCTGCGCATGATCGCGGGCCTGGAGGACATCAGCGCCGGGCATCTGTTCCTGGACGGGAAGGACATCACCCAGACACCCGCCAAGGACAGGGATATGGCCATGGTGTTCCAGAACTACGCCCTCTACGGCCACATGACCATCTATGAGAACATGGCCTTCTCCCTGACCCTCCGGAAGGAAAATCCCAACGTGATCCACAAGAAGGTCCTGGCGGCGGCGGAGATCCTGGGCCTCACCGAGCAGCTGAACAAGAAGCCGGCCCAGCTTTCCGGCGGTCAGCGGCAGCGGGTGGCCATGGGCCGCTCCATCGTCCGCAACCCCAAGGTGTTCCTCTTTGACGAACCCCTTTCCAACCTGGATGCCAAGCTCCGCGGCGCCACCCGCCGGGAGATCCTGCTGCTCCACAAGCGGCTCAACGCCACCATGCTCTACGTGACCCACGACCAGACCGAGGCGCTGACCCTGGCCGATCGGATCGTGTGCATGTCCATGGGCTATGTGCAGCAGGTGGGCACTCCCCTGGAGCTGTACGACAGCCCGGCCAACCTTTTCGTGGCCAGCTTCATCGGCCTGCCGCCCATGAACTTCTTCGATGTCACCGTGGGCGAAGGCGTGCTGAAGAACGACGTGCTGTCCGTGCCCATCAGCGTCGAAGAGCAGCATCTGCTCCGCGCTTACGCCGGCAAGCAGATCGTCCTGGGCGTGCGGCCCGAGGATATCGTGGCCGGCGGGGAGGTCATGGTGAACGTGTTCTCCAACGAGAACCTGGGCATGAACACCCTGGTCCACGGCCACATCGGCAGCAGCAAGCCCGAGCACAAGATCACCTGCAAGCTCAAGGGCTGGTGCGACTACAAGACCGGCGATCAGGTGCCCGTCACCTTCGTGCGCAAGCACTTCTTCGACAAAGAAACCACCAAGGCCATTCGAGGGGAGGCGTGATCTATGAATAAGTTTACGGCAGGCGTGAAGGAATTCTTCCGCAAGCTCCTGGTCTCCCTGAAGCGGCGGCCCCAAATCATCCCCATGCTGGCGTTCGTGCTGGCGTTCCTGATCTATTCCCTGAACCTCATGAACATCTCCGACACCACCGCCAAGATCCAGGGCAAGGGCATGGGCCTGTGCGGCTTTGCCACCATGCTCTTTTCCCTGCTGTCCCTGCTGTGCTTTTTGAACGCCTTCCCCCATCGCAAAAAGGTGAACGTGCCCATGCTGGCGCTCATGTTCGCCATGGTGGGGCTGATCCTGTTCTGCGATACCTTCTATCTGAACGCCATCGCCAGCGCCCTGACCCGGGCGGACAACCCCATCCAGATCACCAAGAACACCCTGTACATCGCCAAGGCCAACAACATGCTCAACGATCATATCATCGTGCTCATCGTGGGCGTGGTCCTCACAGCCCTGCTGCCGGTGTACGGCAAGCTCCTGAAGAAGATCAACACCTCCGTTCAGGTGGAGGACAACGGCAAGCTGGGCGCCATCGACATCTCCGGAGAGGAGTAAAGCGTCCATGCCCGCCGGATGGAAGAAAAAGGGACAGGAGCCGGCCCGGGAGCCGGAGCGGGACGCCGCGGAATACTACCGCCTGAAGAAGCAGGCGGTGGAGGATTTGGTGACGGCCGACGAGAGCAATTCGCCGGCGGTCTCCCAGGAGGAGCTGGATAAATATCGCTCCCACCGGCACAAAAAGCTCCCCATGTGGCTGAAGGTGGCTCTCATCAAGGCCTGGTTCTACGGCTCGGTCTGCTTCTTCTTCATCTGGGGCCTGGGTGGATACCTGGCCGACCAGCTGGATCTGTTCTTCGTTACCGCCATTGCCCTGGGCATGGTGACGGACCTGCTGATCAACACGCTCTTTCGATATTATGCCGAGACCGACGGCGCCAACGACCGGTGGATGATGATCCCCCGGCGGGGCGTTGCCGGTTTCTTTTTGAACATTTTGTACGCCTTCTTGGCCTTGGCCCTGGTGGTCCTGGTCTACAACGTCATCAACCTCCTGATCCTGTCCGTCACCCATGAGACCGACACCATCCCTCTGGGGGTGGGCCCCATCCTCTTCGGCCTCTTCTACATGGGCATCGACACAGGGCTCATCGCCCTCAAGCACCTGCTGGGCAGGATCGTAGCGGACGCCAAGAAACAGGCTGCCGCGCCCCGGAAAGGAAAACAGAAATGATCCGACTGCTGTACAGCAGCGCCGTTTCGGCCTGCTTTGAAAGAGACAATCTTTCGCCCTACTACGCCCCCTCTCCCTTCACGGTTTATCTGGACGGAGCGGAGGTGGCGCAGGTGAACACCAACGTCTTCTCCCTCTTCGACCTTCAACCGAACCGAACCTACACCCTGACCCTCTCCGATGAGCCGGAGCCCTTCTCCTTCCAGACCCCGGGGGAGACCTTCGCCCTGAACGTGAAGGATTTCGGCGCCGTGGGCGACGGCGTCACGGACGACACCCGTGCCATCCAAACCGCCATCCATATGCTGCCCGAGGGCGGGCGGCTCATCTTCCCCGCGGGGACCTATCTTTCCCTGCCCCTGACGCTCAAGAGCCACATGCTCCTGGAGCTGAAGGCGGGGGCCACGCTGCTGGGGTCCCCCCGGCGGGAGCTCTACCCCATCCTTCCCGGAGAGGCGACGGACCCTGTCACCGGTGAAAGCCGGATCTTCGGCACCTTCGAGGGCCTCGTTCAGCCCATGTATCAGGCCCTGCTTTCCGCCCAGAACGCCCGGGATATTCAGGTGGTGGGCCGGGGGACCGTGGACGGCAACGCCCAGAACAGCGACTTTTGGACCGCCTATCGGTCCTTCCCCGTGTCCCGGCCCAGGCTGGTGTCCCTGCTCCATTGCCAGGGGATCACCTTCCACGGCATCACCGCCCGAAACGCCCCCTCCTGGAATTTTCACCCTTTCCATTGCCAAGACGTGGGCTTCTACGACCTGGCCGTGGAGGCGCCCAAGGTGAGCCCCAACACCGACGCCATCGACCCGGAGGGCTGCGACGGCGTGGGGATCATCGGCTGCCGGCTCAGCGTGGGGGACGACTGCATCGCCATCAAGTCCGGCAAGCGGGAGATGGCCAAGCAGCATGACTGGCCGGCCCAGAACCATATCATCCGCAACTGTTTAATGGAATTCGGCCACGGGGCCGTGACCTTGGGCAGCGAGACCGCCATGGGGGTCCGGGAGATCACCGTGTCCCAGTGCTATTTCCGCCAGACGGACAGGGGCCTGCGCATCAAGACCCGCCGGGGCCGGGGCCAGAAATGCGATATCACCGATATCTCCTTTGAAAACATCCGCATGGACGGGGTGCTGACCCCCGTGGTCATGAACATGTGGTACAACTGCTGCGACCCGGATCGGGAGAGCGAATATGTCTGGTCCCGCAAGAAGCTTCCCGTGGACGAGCGCACGCCCCATCTGGGTGCCTTCCGCTTCGCGGACATGGACTGCACCGGGGCCCAGGTAGCCGCCTGCTACATCGACGGCCTGCCTGAGCGGCCCATCGACGCCGTCACCTTCGAGAACGTGCGCGTCAGCTTCGATCCTAACGCCAAGCCGGACATCCCCGCCATGCAGAACTTTGCCCAGGCCCGGTGCCGGCTGGGGCTGTATTTTGAAAACGTGAGCCGGGTACGGCTCAAAAACGTGCGCCTGCAGGGCGTGGCGGGGGAGGCCGTCATCGCCGAGGCCTGCGGCAGCGTGGAAAAAGAGGGACTTTTGCAGGAGGAATAGATGTACGAGCTGATCGATGAATATGTCCGCCGGCTGGTGAAGGAATCCTCCCCGGAGCGGACCGCCTGGAACATGGAGCGGGTCCGGGCCGGGAAGCCCGCCCACTGGAACTATATCGACGGGTGCATGCTGGGGGCCCTGCTGTCCCTGAGCCAAATCACCGGCGACCCCCTGTTCGCAAACTTCGTGGAGCGGTTCGTGGACGCCTTCGTTCAGGAGGACGGCGCCATCCGCACCTACGACCCCGCGAAATTCAACCTGGACGACATCAACGAGGGCCGGGTCCTGTTCCCCATTTGGCACCGGACGGGGCAGGAAAAATATGCCCGGGCCGCTCGGCAGCTGGCCCGGCAGCTGGAGGACCAGCCCCGCACCGCCGAGGGGAACTATTGGCATAAGCTCATCTACCCCAACCAGGTCTGGCTGGACGGCATCTACATGGCGCAGCCCTTCCGGGCCCTCTATGAGCGGGAGCTGGGCCAGAGGAACTATGAGGACATCGTCCGCCAGATCGAAACCGTGCGGGCGCGGATGTTCGATCCCCAAAAGGGCCTCTACTACCACGGCTACGACGCCAGCCGGTCCGTCTTCTGGGCGGACCCGGTGAGCGGCTGCTCGAAAAACGTGTGGCTGCGGGCGGTGGGCTGGTTCGCCACGGCGCTGGCGGATCTGCTGGAGATCGTGGACGAGCCGGAGGCGCTGGCTCGTCTCACGCCCATCTTCACGGAGCTCATGGCGAACATCGCCCGGTACGCGGACCGGGACACGGGCATGTATTATCAGGTGGTGGACCAGGGCGGCCGAGAGGGGAACTATCTGGAAACCAGCGGCAGCTCCATGATCGCCTACGCCATGCTCAAGGGCGCTCGGCTGGGGGTGCTGCCCAAGGACTATGCCCGGCTGGGCAAACAGACCTTTGATGGGATCATCCGCCGGTATCTGAAGGCGGAGGGGGAGCAGGTGGAGCTGGGCGGCATCTGCCTGGTGGCAGGCCTGGGCCCGGCGGACAACCCCCGGCGGGACGGCTCCTATGCCTACTATATCTCCGAGCCCGTAGTAAAAAACGACGCCAAGGGCGTGGCGCCGTTCATCATGTGCTATACGGAGGTCATTCGCGCTCTTCCAGCATGATCTTCATGCTGTTGGAATCCGTCGGCAGGGACCTTTCCCTGTGCTGGGCGGTGTAGTAGTAGCTGGGGGAGATGCCGTATTTCTTCTTGAACATGCGGGAGAAGTACAGGGGCTCCCGGAAGCCGCACTGGTGGGCCACCTCGGTCACGTTTCCGTCGTTGTATTCCGAGCGGAGCATGTTGGCTGCGGTCTGCAGCCGCCGGTCCGTGAGATACTTGTGGGGGGTCATGCCCAGCTCCTTCTGGAAGAGCTTGCGCAGGTAGTCGTAGTTGTAGGGCAGGGAGTGCAGATAGTCGTCCAGGGCATAGCCGCTGTCCGCGTAGTGGCGGATGATGTGGCCTTCGATCTCCTGCACGATCCGGCTCAGGGAGGACCCCTTCTGGTAGGACAGCAGGTGGGCCACGATCAGATAGCCGTAGGCGGTGAGCAGGGCTTCCCGGTTGTCCGAATGCTCGTAGAACTGGAAGTAGGCCCCGGAAAAGGCGGCCAGGAGCGACCGGTTGCCGTCGTCCTGGATCAGCATGGGCCGGTGGAAGTTCAGCGTGGCGTTGGTCAGGTTGATGTGGATGTTGGTGAAGCCGCTGGCGCTGATGTTGGAATGGGGCGTCATGGGTGGGATGATGACCACCGTGCCGGCACGATAGGGCAGGGTGGAGTCCTCAAAGCGGAATTCGCCGCTTTGGCTGGTGCAGTACACAAGCTCCCAGGTGTCGTGCTGGTGCAGGGGTACCCGATATGTGACGGAATGCTTGCCCACGTAGACGATTTCGTTCATGGCTGCGCTCCTTTGCCATATATAGGAATACTACCACAAAAAGCCTGTTTTGTCTATAAATAACATACGCTTTTGTGTATGCTCGGGAGGTGGGGAAATGAAGCGGATCAAACTGGCCTATATCGGCGGCGGCTCCAAGGCCTGGGCCCGGGTGTTTATGAACGATCTGGCCCTGTGCCCGGAGCTGGGCGGGGAGATCTCCCTCTATGACATCGACCGGGCGGCGGCGGAGCGGAACCGGCGGATCGGCGAAAGGATCAACGCCCACCCGGACGCCGTTGCCGCCTGGCGCTACACCGTGGCCCACACCCTGGAGGAAGCCCTGATCGGGGCGGATTTTGTGGCCATCTCCATCTTGCCCGGCACCCTGGACGACATGGCGGCGGACGTGCACCTGCCGGAGCGGTACGGCGTCTATCAGTCTGTGGGGGACACGGTGGGCCCCGGGGGCGTGCTGCGGGCCATGCGGACGGTGCCTCTCTTCGAAGGGTTCGCCCAGGCCATCCGGGATTGCTGTCCCAAGGCCTGGGTCATCAACCTGACCAACCCCATGACCATCCTTTGCAAGACCCTTTTCGATGTGTTTCCCGGCATCAAGGCCTTCGGCTGCTGCCACGAGGTCTTCCATGCGGAGGATTTCCTCTGCTGCGTTGTCAAGGAACAGCTGGGGGTGCCCCGGCCGGACCGCCACGAGCTGACCGCAGAGGCCAGCGGCATCAACCATTTCACCTGGATCATCCAGGCTTCCTGGCAGGGGCAGGACGTGCTGGCGCTCCTCCCCGGGTTTATGGAAAAGTTTTATGAAACCGGCTACTGTGAGCAGGGGGACGATCCCCAGGCCTTCCGGGGAGAGAACCCCTTCCTCTACGGGAACAAGGTGAAGATGGACCTGTTTCGCCGCTTCGGCGCCCTGGGGGCGGCGGGGGACAGGCATCTGGTGGAGTTTATGAACGGCAGCTGGTATCTCAACGATGCCGCCGCGCCGGAAGAATGGCTCTACCACCTGACCAGCGTGGACTACCGCCGGGCGGACCAGCGGCGCAAGATGCAGGAGGCGGAGGCCCTGGCTGACGGAACCATGCCGGTGACCATACGAAAGAGCGACGAGGAGCTCATCGCCTTCATGAAGGCCCTGGTAGGCCTTGGGCCCGTGGTGTCCAACGCCAACACGCTGAACGTGGGCCAGATGGGGGAGCTGCCCTTGGGCGCGGTGGTGGAAACCAACTGCCGCTTCGAAGAGAACAGCCTCACGCCCCTGCCGGCCCGGCCCCTGCCCGCCGGTGCGGCGGCCCTGGTGGCCCAGAACAGCCGAAACATAGGCGATCTGTATGGGGCCATCCGCGCCAGGGACCTGGGCGCCATATTCGAAGTGTTTATGAACCAGCCCCTGTGCAGCCGGCTCACATTGGCACAAGGCCGGGCGCTGTTTCATGAGATGACCGCCGCCACGGAGGGGTGCCTCATTCCCTTCTTCGGCCCGCTGCCATGGACGAAACGGGCGTAATCCGTTTCGTCTATCAAGAGGACTGTTTTAGCGATTCCGTTTTCTGCCGGATTTTTCTATACTAAAATAGGTGGTCCGGTATTCCAAATAATCTGAAAAGTACAGGAAAAAGGGGAGACTATCATGGCACACTTAACGCTTAAGAACATCAACAAAATTTATCCCAACGGCTTCCATGCGGTCCATGATTTCAATCTGGAGATCAACCGCGGAGAGTTCATCGTGTTCGTTGGCCCCTCCGGCTGCGGCAAATCCACCACGCTGCGCATGATTGCGGGCCTGGAGAACATCTCCAAGGGCGATTTCATCATCGACGGCAAGCGGGCCAACGAAATGGGCCCCCGGGAGCGGGGCGTGGCCATGGTGTTCCAGAGCTATGCGCTCTATCCCCAGATGTCCGTGTACGACAATCTGGCCTTCGGCCTGACCCTCCAGGGCGTGGACGAGGACGTGATCGACGAGAAGGTGAAGCGGGCGGCCAAGATCCTGGGCCTCACGGACTACCTGGATCGCATGCCCCGGGCCCTTTCCGGCGGCCAGCGCCAGCGAGTGGCCGTGGGCCGGGCCATCATCCGCAAGGTGGAGATCTTCCTCATGGACGAGCCGCTCTCCAACCTGGACGCCAAGCAGCGGGTGACCATGCGCTCCGAGATCACCCAGATCCACCGGGAGACCGGCGCCACCACCATCTACGTGACCCACGACCAGACCGAGGCCATGACCATGGCGGACAGGATCGTGGTCATGAAGGACGGCTATGTCCAGCAGATCGGCACCCCCCGGGAGCTGTACTTCGACCCGGTGAACGTGTTTGTGGCGGGCTTCATCGGCGAGCCGCCCATGAACTTCCTTCGGGGCACGGTGAAGGACGGCGCCCTCACCTTCGGCCAGGTCTGCTTCGACCTGACGAAGAAGCTGGGGCAGGACACGGCCAAGTATGAGGGCAAGGAGGTCGTCTTCGGCTTCAGGCCCGAGGGCATCGTTCTGGGCGAGCAGGCGGAAGCCTACCGGGTGCCCGGCACCGTGGAGCTCACCGAGATGCTGGGGGACAACACCAACGTCTATGTGGACATCGCGGACAGGAAGGCCATTTTGAAGGTGGACCCCCACGACACCCCCGAAATCGACAGCGACATCGTCTTCTCCATCCCCTATGAGAATGTGTATCTCTTCGACGGGGAAACGGAGAAGCGCATTTAAAAAAACGAACGAAAGGTAAAGCTATGGATATTCGTTATTCTGCCAACCCCAAGGATGTTTCCCGGTACACCACCGAGGAGCTTCGCAACGAGTTTCTCATCACCGACCTGTATGTGAAGGACACCGTCAAGGCCACCTACTCCCATGTGGACCGCATGGTGGTCCTGGGGATCATGCCCGTGGACGAGGTCCTGCCCATCGACAAGGGCATCGACGTCTGGGCCAACTTCGGCACGGAATACTTCCTGGAGCGCCGGGAAGCGGGCGTGTTCAACCTGGGCGGCAAGGGCAAGATCACGGCCGACGGGGAAACCTTCTCTCTGGGCTTTGAGGACTGCCTCTACATCACAAAGGGCACCAAGACCGTCACCTTTGAGAGCGACGACCCCGCCGAGCCCGCCAAGTTCTACCTGGTCTCCGCCCCCGCCCACACGGCCTACAAGACCACCTTCCTCTCCTTTGCCGACGCCAACAAGCGGCCCTGCGGCAGCGCGGAGGGCGCCAACAAGCGGGTCATCAACCAGTTTATCCATCCGGACGTGCTGCCCACCTGCCAGCTGTCCATGGGCCTCACGCAGCTGGACGTGGGGAGCGTATGGAACACCATGCCCTGCCACACCCATGAGCGCCGCATGGAGGTCTACACCTACTTCAACCTCCCCGAGGACAACGTGGTCATGCACTTCATGGGCACCCCCAAGGAGACGAAGGCCATCGTCATGCAGAACTTCGATGCCGTCATCTCCCCCTCCTGGTCCATCCATTCGGGCTGCGGCACCTCCAACTACACCTTCATCTGGGCCATGGGCGGCGAGAACCAGGCCTTCGACGATATGGACAACCTGAAACCCACCGACCTGCGCTAAAGGAGAAACGCCATGGAAGCTTTGGAAAGAATGAAGCGCTGCGGCATCGTGCCCGTGGTGGTCCTGGAGAACGCGGACGACGCGGTGGACACGGCCAAGGCCATGCTCCGCGGCGGTGTGGACGTGATGGAGATCACCTTCCGCACGGCGGCCGCCCCTGAGTCCATCCGCCGGGTGGCCCAGGAAGTGCCTGATATGCTGGTGGGCGCCGGCACGGTGGTGACGTTGGATCAGTGCAAGCAGGCGGTGGAATGCGGAGCCAAGTTCATCGTCTCCCCCGGCTACGACGAAGAGGTGGTGTCCTGGTGCTGCGAAAACGGCATCCCCGTGACCCCCGGCTGCGTCACCCCCACGGAGATCATGATGGCCCTCAAGCACGGCCTGAAGGTCCTCAAGTTTTTCCCTGCCAACGTGTATGGCGGTCTTCCCGCCCTCAAATCCCTGGCCGGCCCCTTCGGCGGGGTGAAGTTCATCCCCACCGGCGGCGTTGGCCCGGCCAACCTCAGCGACTTTGCCGCGGCCCCCATGGTCCATGCCGTGGGCGGCAGCTGGGTCTGCCCCAAGGGCGATATCTCCGCCCACAACTTCGAGAAGATCGAGACCCTGTGCCGGGAGGCCCGGCAGGGCATCGAAGCCACCCGTGCCTAAAAGGAGGAGACAGACATGAAGTTTTTGACCTTCGGAGAGATCATGCTGCGGCTCAAGGCCCCCGGCCAGGAGCGTTTCTTCCAGAGTCCCATGCTGGAAGCCACCTTCGGCGGCGGCGAAGCCAACGTGGCCGTGTCCCTGGCCAACTATGATCAGGACGTGTCCTTCCTCACCGTGCTCCCCAAGAACGCCATCGCGGACGAGTGCGTGAAGGAGCTGCGGAAGTTCGGCGTGGACACCACCAGGATCGTCCGCACCGATTCCGGCCGCATCGGCATCTACTACCTGGAAGGCGGCGCCAACCAGCTCCCCTCCAAGGTGGTTTACGACCGGGAATACTCCGCCATCGCCCTCTCCAAGCCCGGCGACATCGACTGGGACAAAGCCTTTGCAGGCGTGGATTGGTTCCACATCACCGGCATCACCCCGGCCATCTCCCAGAGCGCCATGGAGCTGTCGCTGGAATCCGTGCAGGAAGCCAAGAAGCGGGGCATCACCGTGTCCTGCGACCTCAACTTCCGCAAGAACCTGTGGAAGTACGGCAAGAAGGCCGCGGAGGTCATGGGCGAGCTGGCCAAGTTCGTGGACGTGGCCATCGCCAACGAGGAGGACGTGCAGAAGTCCCTGGGCATCACCACGGACGTGGTGGTGGAGTCCGGCTCCCTGGATCGGGCCAAGTACAGGGCCCTGGGCGACAAGGTCCTCAAGGCCTACCCCAACATGAAGATGATCGCCATCACCCTTCGGGAGTCCAAGAGCGCCGACACCAACGGCTGGGCCGCCTGCCTCAACGACGGCAAGACCTTCTATGAGTCCCGGCGCTACGAGATCAACGACATCGTGGACCGGGTGGGCGGCGGCGACAGCTTCGCCGGCGGCCTCATCTATGGCCTCACCGCCTACGACGACAGGCAGAAGGCCCTGGAGTTCGCCGTGGCGGCCAGCTGCCTGAAGCACAGCATCATCGGCGATTTCAACCGGGTGTCCATCTCCGACGTGGAGAAGCTCATGGGCGGCGACGGCACCGGCCGCGTACAGCGCTGACGCTTCAGCACGGCAAAGCCAGGGGCTTTACCGCGCTGGGATCGCGCGGCGGGAACATGGTGTCAAATCCACCGCACATGTCGCTGGATTTGACATATTGGAAGCCGCCCGTTCTTCCCCCGTCGGTTGCGTGCGCGTGTTTACAACGCGCTTGTGCTGCCAGGCGAGCCATGTTGCCTGCGAAACAGTGAATATTCTATATAAGTTTTAGGGAGGAAAGAATATGAGCTTTGATATGAACAAGTTTTCCCTCGAGGGCAAGGTGGCCTGGATCACCGGCGCCAGCTACGGCATCGGCTTCGCCATCGCCACGGCCCTGGCGGCCGCCGGCGCGAAGATTGTCTTCAACGATCTGACGCCCTCCCATCTGGAAAGCGGCTTGGCTGCTTACAAAGAGAAGGGCATCGACGCCCATGGGTATCTGTGCGACGTGACGGACGAAGCCGCCGTCCAGGCCCTGGTGAAGCGCATCGAGGAAGAGGTGGGCACCATCGACATCCTGGTGAACAACGCCGGCATCATCAAGCGCATCCCCATGCTGGAGATGTCCGCCGAGGACTTCCGCAAGGTGGTGGACGTGGACTTGAACGCCCCCTTCATCTGTGCCAAGGCCGTCATCCCCGGCATGATCAAGATGGGTCACGGCAAGATCATCAACATCTGTTCCATGATGAGCGAGCTGGGCCGGGAGACCGTGTCCGCCTATGCGGCGGCCAAGGGAGGACTGAAGATGCTCACCCGGAACATCTGCTCCGAGTACGGCGAATACAACATCCAGTGCAACGGCATCGGCCCCGGCTACATCGCCACGCCCCAGACCGCGCCTCTCCGGGAGCGGCAGCCCGACGGCAGCCGGCACCCCTTCGACCAGTTCATCGTGGCCAAGACTCCCGCGGCCCGCTGGGGCACCCCGGAGGACCTCATGGGCCCGGCCCTGTTCCTGGCCTCCGACGCCTCCGACTTCGTCAACGGCCACATCCTCTATGTGGACGGCGGCATCCTGGCCTACATCGGCAAGCAGCCGTAACCTACCATTACTCTCTGCGCCCCGGCTCCCGGGGCGTTTTTCTTTTCTGCCGGAAATCATATATTGTTTGTTGACAAGGGGCGGGGGATGTGGTAGATTATATATAATTTCTGAAAGGAGCATGGGCATGATCGGCGTTCGGACCCAGGAAAATCGGTATTCCTATTATTACCGCTTTGCCTCGGCAAGGCCGGTCCGCCATGCTTGCGATTCGGAATGATTCTATAATCCGGCAGCAAAGGAGTGTGGCGCCCCGGCGCCACGCTCTTTTTTGTTTCGGAACAGGAAAGGAAACGACAAACATGGGATCTGCCTCCGTCATCACCCTGGTCTTTATGGCCTGCTTCTTCGCCGTCATGCTCATCATCGGCGTTCGTTCCCGCAAGCACGCGGCGGACATCAACGGCTTCGTGCTGGGTTCCCGTCAGGTGGGGCCCTGGCTCTCGGCCTTCGCCTACGGCACCAGCTACTTCTCCGCCGTTATCTTCGTGGGATACGCCGGCCAGTTTGGCTGGAACTTCGGCCTGGCCTCCACCTGGATCGGCCTGGGCAACGCCTTCATCGGCTCCCTGCTGGCCTGGCTCATCCTGGGGCGGCGGACCCGGATCATGACCCAGCACCTGGTGAGCAAGACCATGCCGGATTTCTTCGGCATCCGCTATGAATCCGACCGGCTGCGCACCGCGGCCAGCCTCATCACCTTCGTGTTCCTCATCCCCTACACCGCGTCCCTGTACAACGGCCTTTCCCGGCTCTTCGCCATCGCCTTCCCCGGGGTGGACTACGCTCTGTGCGTCATCCTCATGGCGGCCCTCACCGGGGTGTACGTGATCATGGGAGGTTACATGGCCACGGCCTGGAACGATTTCATCCAGGGCATCATCATGCTCTTCGGCATCGTGGCGGTGATCCTGGCGGTGCTGCGGGACAACGGGGGCCTCTTTCTGGCCATGGAGAAGCTGGCCACCGGCCCCGCCGGCGGCTGGCAGTATGCCTCCTTCCTGGGGGCCAACCCCCTGTTCCTGCTGTTCGTGGTGCTCCTCACCTCCCTGGGCACCTGGGGCCTGCCCCAGATGGTGGGTAAGTTCTACGCCATCAAAAACGAGGGCTCCATTCAGAAGGGCACCGTCATCTCCACCCTCTTCGCCATCGTGGTGGCCGGGGGCTGCTACTTTTTGGGGGGCTTCGGCCGGCTCTACGACATCGATGTGGCGGCGGATGGCTTCGACGCCATCGTGCCGAAGATGCTCTCCTCTCTGCCGGCGGTGATCATCGGGGTGGTCATCGTGCTGGTGCTGTCCGCGTCCATGTCCACCCTGTCCAGCCTGGTGCTCACCTCCGCCTCCACCATGACCCTGGATTTGATCGCGCCCAAGCGAAAGAAGCCCTTGCAGGAGAAAGATCAGCTGCTCATTATGCGGGGGTTCATCGTGGTGTTCATCGCCGTGTCCGCCCTCATCGCCATTCGGCAGGCCAGGAGCCGGAGCCTGTTCATCGCCCAGATGATGGGCGTCTCCTGGGGCGCGCTGGCCGGGGCGTTCCTGGCTCCGTTTCTCTACGGGCTCTACTCCAAGCGGACCACCAAGCTCTCCGTGGCGGTGTGCTTTGTTTGGGGCGTGGGGCTGGAGATCGTGCAGCTGCTGGTCTCCCTGGGGGTCATCTCCGTCAGCTTTAGCCCGGTGCTGGCCTTCGTCTTCAACAACTCCATCTACTCCGGGGTCATCGCCATGGTAGGCGGGCTCATCCTGGTGCCTCTGGTGAACCTGTTCTCCCAGCGCCTACGCCCCGTCCATGTGGAGGACATGTTCTCCGCCTACGACGAGAACCGCACCGTGGGGATCACGGATAATTTAGGGAAATAACGCATTTGCCGCTTTTTTCTCTTCGGTGAAGAGAAGAAAAGCGGCGGAAAAAAGAGAAGCTCAGGAAGAGGGTATGGCCCTGTTTCCTGAGCTTTTTTATGTTCCAAAAGTTCTTTTTGGTCCTTTTTCTTTCCAGAAAAAGGATCGAAACTAAATTCTTCCGATCTCCTCCAAGTCCAGCGATTGCAGACCGCGCTCCGCCAGGGTCTTCTCCGCCTGCGCGGTGTCCGTGACCCGGAAGATCATGTAGGCCCGGCCCTTCTCCCCGCTCAAAAAGGCGTACATATACTCGATATTCACCCGGGCGGCGTTGAATTCGGAGAGCAGGTTGTGAAGGCCGCCGGGCTCGTCCGGCACGGCGAAGGCCAGCACATCGGAAAACTGGGCGATGAACTGCCCCTCTCGAAGGGCCAGGGCGCACCGATCCGCATCGTTTACGATGATCCGGGCGATGCCGAAGTCCGTGGCCTCGGCGATGGACAGGGCCCGCATATCGATGCCGTGCTCCGCCAGAAGCTTCGTCAGCTCGAAGAGCTTCCCGGGCCGGTTCTCCAGAAATACCGATACTTGCTTGATGCTCATATGCCTTTCTCCTTTCAGATTTTGCGCTTGTCCACCACGCGGACGGCCTTGCCCTCGCTCCGAGCGATGGTCTTGGGGGCCACCAGCGTCACCTTGGGTCGGATGCCCAGCATGGACTGGAGCCCGGCGGACAGATTCTTTTGCAGCTCCTGGATCTTGCCGATGGAGTCGGTGAACATCTCCGGCGTCATCTCCACCAATATCTCAAAGGTGTCCGTGTTGTTGACCCGGTCCACCAAAATCTGGTAGTTGGCGGCGAAGCCCTGGTTCAGGAGCACGGTTTCGATCTGGCTGGGGAACACGTTCACGCCCCGGATGATGAGCATGTCGTCGCTCCTTCCCTTGGGCTTGGTCATGCGCACATGGGTCCGGCCGCAGGGGCATTTTTCATAGGTCAGGGAGCAGATGTCCCTTGTCCTGTAGCGGATCATGGGGAAGGCTTCCTTGTCCACGGCGGTGATGACCAGCTCCCCTTCGGCCCCCTCGGGGAGCGCTTCCCCCGTGTCCGGGTCGATGATCTCGGGGATGAAGTGGTCCTCGTTGATGTGCATGCCCCGCTGCTCCGAGCATTCAAAGCTGACCCCGGGACCGGACAGCTCCGTGAGCCCGTAGATGTCGAAGGCCTTGATGCCCAGGGTCCTTTCGATGTCCCGGCGCATCTCCTCGCTCCAGGCCTCCGCCCCGAAGATCCCCGCCTTCAGGGGGATGTCCTCAGGGCCCAGGCCCAGCTCCTTCATGCGCTCGCCCAGATAGGCGGCGTAGCTGGGGGTGCAGCAGAGAACGGTGGCGCCGAGGTCCCGGATGAACATGATCTGCCGGTCCGTGTTCCCCGAGGAGGTGGGCACGGTGAGGCACCCCACCTTGTGGCTGCCGCCGTCCAGGCCCGCGCCGCCCGTGAACAGTCCGTAGCCGTAGGACACCTGGACCACGTCCTCGTCGGTGGCCCCGGCGGCCATGAGGGCCCGGGCGCAGCAGTCCTCCCAAAGGTCGATGTCGTGCCGGGTATAGAAGGCCACCACCCGCTTGCCCGTGGTGCCGGAGGTGGAGTGGATGCGGACGCAGTCCTTCCTGGGTGCGCCCAGCAGGCCGTAGGGGTAGGCCTCCCTGAGGTCCGCCTTGGAGAGGAAGGGGAGCATAGTTAGGTCGTCCACGCTTTGGATGTCCTCCGGGGTCACGCCCTGCGCCTCCATCTTTTTCCGGTAGTAGGGCACGTTTTCCCACACCCGGCGGACCTGCTTTACCAGGCGCTCGCTTTGCCATCGCTTGAGTTGGTCCCGGGACGCGCATTCGATCTCGGGCTGAAAATATCTTTCCATTCGTTTCACCTCGCATTACATCTTGGGCAATTTCGCTGTATACCGGGCCAGCTCCTCGTCCGTGGGCACGTAATCATCCATGAGGCCGTTGTGGTACTTTTCGTAGGCCACCAGATCGAAGTAGCCCGTGCCCGTCAGGCCGAAGAGGATGGTCTTCTCCTCCCCGGTCTCCCGGCAGCGGAGGGCCTCGTCCAACGCCACTTTGATGGCGTGGCTGCTCTCCGGCGCCGGCAGGATGCCCTCCACCCGGGCGAAGATCTCCGCCGCCTCAAAGACGCTGGTCTGCGGCACGCTCACCGCCTCCATCATGCCCTGGTCGTAGAGCTCGGAGAGGATGGGGCTCATGCCGTGGTAGCGAAGGCCGCCGGCGTGGTTGGGGGCAGGAATGAAGTCGCTGCCCAGGGTGTACATCTTGGCCAGCGGGCACACCATGCCCGTGTCGGCGAAGTCGTAGGCGTACACGCCCCTCGTCAGGCTGGGGCAGGAGGCGGGCTCCACGGCGATGATCCGATAGTCCTTCTCCCCCCGGAGCTTCTGGCCCATGAAGGGGGCGATGAGACCGCCCAAATTGGAGCCGCCCCCGGCGCAGCCGATGATGATGTCGGGGGAGATGCCATACTTATCCATGGCGATCTTGGCCTCCACGCCGATCACGCTCTGGTGGAGCAGCACCTGATTTAAGACGCTCCCCAGCACGTACCTATAGCCGGGGTTCGAGACGGCGGTCTCCACGGCCTCGCTGATGGCGCACCCAAGGCTCCCCGTGGTGCCCGGGTGCTCGGCCAATATCTTTCGGCCCACCTGGGTGGTGTCCGAGGGAGAGGGGGTCACGGAGGCGCCGTAGACCCGCATGACCTCCCGCCGAAAGGGCTTCTGCTCGTAGCTCACCTTCACCATGAAGACCTTGCAATCCAGGCCGAAGTAGCTGCAGGCCATGGAAAGGGCCGTGCCCCACTGGCCCGCGCCGGTCTCCGTGGTCACGCCCTTGAGACCCTGCCGCTTGGCGTAGTAGGCCTGGGCCACGGCGGAGTTCAGCTTGTGGCTGCCGGAGGTGTTGTTGCCCTCGAACTTATAGTAGATCTTGGCCGGGGTTTTGAGCTTCTCCTCCAGGCAGTAGGCCCTGACCAGGGGCGAGGGGCGGTACATCCGATAGAAGCTCTGTATCTCCTCGGGGATGGGGTATTCCCGGGTGTCGTTGTCCAGCTCCTGCTTCACCAGCTCCTGGCAGAACACGCCGGAAAGCTCTTCTGCGGTCATGGGCAGGCGGGTACCGGGGTTCAGCAGGGGCGCAGGCTTCTTCTGCATGTCGGCCCTAAGGTTGTACCAGTACTTCGGCATCTCCGATTCTTCCAGGTAGATCTTGTAGGGGATGGCGCTCATGGTGGTGACTCCTTTCATGGGATTTTGGGTTGGATTTTGTTCCTTTTTCTTTTCGGTGAAAAGGAAAAGGAACCGAAAAAGAAAAGCGCAGGAAGGGGGACGGGATTCGCTCGGAAGAAATATCCCTTTCTAAAGTTCTTTTGGGCGGCTTTTTTTCAAGAAAAGCCGCGAAGCTTCCAATAAAACGCCACTAAAAAAGCCCCGCCCGGGTTGGACGAGGCTTGCGTTTGGGTACGCGGCTCACGATCCAAGTTCGGGCACAGCAAAGGGACGGCTGAACCACCAGCCGCTGGTAAACCCGAAAACCCGGTTCGCTCTGCTCGTCGTCATGGCTGCGCTCCTCTCTTGAAATATATGATATATTATCCAAAACAGAGCTGTCTGTCAACCCGTTTCGCAAAAAATATCTCCCTTTGCGTAAAATGCCCCAACACCTTGATTTCAATGCCCGCTCTGGTATAATATACAATAAATATACGGTGTCCCCCCTGTCCCCTCTTTTTTGCCCAAAGGAAAGGAAATAATAATGGAAGCCCAACGGTACTGCGCCTTCATCAGCTATCGGCACCAGAGCCCGGACATGCAGGTGGCCAAGGCCCTGCACAGCGCCATCGAGACCTACCGCGTGCCCGCCGGCATACGGGCCAAGACCGGCAAAAAGCGCATGGGCCGGGTGTTTCGGGACGAGGAAGAGCTGCCCCTGTCCGCCGATTTGGGGGCGGATATCGAAGCTGCCCTGGACGGCAGCGAGTGGTTCATTGCCATCTGCTCCCCCCGGTATCTGGAAAGCCGCTGGTGCATGAGGGAGCTGGAATACTTCATCGAACGGAAGGGCCGCAGCCATGTGCTGGCCATCCTGGTGGAGGGGGAGCCGGACAAAAGCTTCCCCGAGCTCATCCGCTTCGAAACGGACGCCGCCGGCCAGCGCACCGAGGTGGAGCCCCTGGCGGCGGACATTCGGGGCGCGAACTGGCGGAGCAAGCTGAAAAACGAGAAGCTGCGCCTGCTGGCCCCCATGCTGTCCGTCACCTACGACGATCTCAGGTGCCGGGAGCGCCGCCGCCGGATCCGGAACGCCGTGGCCGTCTCGGCGGCCGCTTTGGCGGCCCTCACGGGGCTGGGCATCTTTCTGGCGGTGAACCACGCCCGCAGCGAGGCTCTCAAGCAGGAGGCCGCCGCCCAGCAGCGCATCGCCGAGGAGCAGGCAAAGCTGGCCGAGGAGCAGCGCCGCATCGCCGCGGAGGAGCAGCTCCGGGCGGATCAGGAAAAGCTGCGGGCCCAGCAGGAGCAGCAGCGGGCCGAGCAGGAGCAACAGCGGGCCGAGCAGGAGCGCAGGACCGCCGTTTTGAACGACATCGGCGAGCGGCTGGAGCGGGCCGAGAAGGCCCTTTTGAGCCGGGAGCGTCGGGAGGCCGCCCGCATCCTTCTGGACGCCCTTGCCCTCAGCGACGGGGAGGAGGGCGCCCGGCATGAGGAGGTCGTCGCCCTCCTGCGCCGGAGCATGTACATCGAGCCCTTCTCCATCGTGTCCGGCTTCAACCGGCAGAACATGCGCATCCTGGACATCTCCCCCTCCCCGGACGGCAGGCGGGCCATGGGCGTGGTGAACAACAACTCCATCGTCATGATCGACCTGTTCACCAACGAGATCCTCTACCAGGTCTCCGCGGAGAACGCCCAGCTCATCGACCCCGTCTTCTCCCCGGACGGCAGCCGCTTTATGGCCAACTGCGACAACGGCCGCCTGGTGAAGGTGTGGAATACCCAGGACGGCTCCGAGGTCCTCACCTACGTGAGCGACAGCAACGCCAGCTATGAGATCGGCGCCCAATTCTTCTGGAAGGATAGCGATACCCTCCTTATCCAGGACGGGAGCCGCCTGTATCTGGTCTCCGTGAACGGGGATAAGACCCTCTTCTACACCTTCGGCCAGCAGATGGACGACTATGACCCGGCCAACAACCTTCTCACCCGGCTGTCGGGCCGGACCCTTGACCAGCTCTTTTCCAACGTGTCCGAGGGCTATGCCGGCATCCAGGTCCTTCTCTCGGAGGATCGAAGCCGGGTGGTCCTCTCCGGCAAGGCCGGGGAGTTCGCCGTTATCGTCCTGGACGGGGAGGGCCGGCGCCTGTTCCTGCCCGCCCTGCCCAACGACCCCGCCTGCAAGGTGGCCGGCACCTTTGCGGAAAAATGGGCCATCTCTCCCGACGGAAAAACCCTCTGCTGCCTGTCCATGTATGGGTTCATCGCGGGCTGGGACGTGGATTCCGGCGCCATGATCCTCATCGACGCCCTGGAAGGGAACCTGGGGTCCATCAGCAGCGGCCTTGTCTTCTCCCCGGATTCCGCCCGCATGGCCTACACCTTCGGGCCCACCCTCTATGTGACGGAGGCGCGGACCAATTCCCCCCTGGTCACCGCCACCATCGACGAGACCATGTACACCCCCTCCCTGGCCTTCACCTCCGACGGAAGGTATCTGCTCATGACCAACGAGAGCATGTTCATCATCAACGCCCAAACCTGGGCGCTGGAGCTCATGGAGCAGGGGGAGGCCGGCCGCAACTACAACAACGTGATCCCCCTGAAGGACATGTTCCTCATCACCAAGATCGACGGCAGCGCCTACCTCTACAGCATGCCCGACCTGGCCTCGGTGCGGACCGAAACCGATTTTTCCCGGCCCCTGTGCCCGCCCTATCTTTCCCAGGAGGCCGCGGCCTGCGTGCCTTTGCTGGGTCAGCATCAGCTCAGCGAAGGGTTCAAGGTGTCCAACTACTATGCGAACTACCCCAACAGGCTCTTCTTCTCCCGGGATAAAAAGACGGCGGCCCTGGCCTACCCGGACGGGGTCATCGAGCTCTTCGACACGGAGGGGGACGGCGCCGTGCGGGAGATGGTGGGCCAGCTGTACGCCTACATACAGGCCCTGGCCATGACGGAGGAGCGGCTCGTCGCCTCCTCCGCGGACGGGCAGCTGCTGATCTACAACTACGTCACCCACACCGTGGACGCCATCCTCAACGACGGTACCCTCTATGAAAGCTTCGCCTTCGACGAGAGCGGCACCCGGATGATGGCCCTCTGCGCCGGCCTCAGCCGGATCGACGTCTTCTCTCTGGAGGACGACGCCCTGCTCTTTTCCCTTTCCGCCGGCACAGATACCTTCACGGACTTTGCTTTCTCCGCGGACGGTGCCTACGCCGTGGGCCGGACCAGCGCCGGCACCTGGGTGGTGGGAGACCTGTGGCAGGATGAAACGGCCCTGGTGGCCCAGGCCCGGCGCTTCACCAACAGCCAAGAGTAAAAGGAGGACCTATGGCCTACACCGCGTTGGAACAGATGAGAACGGTGAACCGCGCCCGCTTCGGCGTGGACGCGGGCCCCTTTCCGCCGGCCCTCTTGGGCGAGGACCGGTCGGGGAATGATCTGAAGTCGGCGGCCCTGCGCTTCCTCCACCAGCGGTGCGAGGGCCTTCGCTTCTCGGCGGAACGGGCAAAGCAGGAGGCCGAGGGCCCCTATCAGGGCACCAGCTTTCTGCCCAACCAGATCCCCTACAACATGCAGATGGACCTGGATCGACTGTGCCTGGAGCGGGAGCTGGAGGCCTTCATCGACTCCGGCGTGGCCGAGGACGCCTACACCGTGTACTACTGCTATCTGGAGATGTTCATGGGCACCTACGGCCGGTCCAACAAGATGATCGAGCTGCTGTCCGAGTTTGAATCCAACGCCAGCGCCCTGCTCATGAAGCACCGGGACCACTACTCCCATTCGGTGTACGTGTTCGCCCTGGGCCTGGCCATCTATGAGACCAGCGACCGCTTTCGGGAAGCGTTTCAACGTTTCTACGGTTTTCGGCCCGGGGAGCAGGAGCATGAGGCGGCGGCCTTCTTCCTGGAATACTGGGGGCTCACGGCCCTGTTCCACGACATCGGCTACCCCTTCGAGATCCCCTTCGAGCAGGTGCTGGCCTACTTTGAGGTGGACGGCATGGCCCGGGACCAGGGCTGCCCCTATTTGGCCTACCATAACCTAACATACCTTTCCCGGCTGGACGAAGGGGCCGCGGACCACTTCGCCCGGCTGTTCGGCAAGCGGTTTTCCTCCGTGGAGGACCTTTTGGCCTTCGGCATCCATAAGCGGCTGGGGGCGGCCTACGGGGTGACGGAGGCGTATCTAAAAAGGGTCATCCGCAAAAAGCCCACGGATCCGGACAAAAACGGCTACTTCATGGACCACGCCTATTTCTCCGCCACCCGGCTCTACCAGGAGCTGGCGGAGGAGCGGGGCGCCGCCGCCCTCACCGCCGCCCATCTGGACGCCCTCACGGCCATCCTGCTCCACAACAGCCTCTTCAAGTTCGCCGTCGCCTTCTATAAGGACGAGCAGAAGCGCAAGCCGCCCCTTAAGGCGGAGCAGCATCCGCTGGCCTATCTGCTCATGCTCTGCGATGAGCTCCAGTGCTGGGATCGGACGGCCTACGGGCGCAACTCCCGGGGAGAGCTGCACCCCATGGGGGCGGAGTTCGACTTCGACCGGGGCATGATCCACGCCCTGTACTGCTTCGACGCGGAGGAATCGGAGAAGATCGGTGCATACGAGGTCGCCTACCGGGCCTGGGAGCAGGGCGGGCGGGCAGGCAAGCCGCCCCGGCTCAAGGCCTACAGCGACATGGCCGAGAAGGAGCAGCGCTTCTGCACGGACATCGAAAAGATCGTGGACCTGTCGGAATATCCCCTGTCCGTCACCACCTTCCTGCGGGCTGCGGACCGGAAGGCCAAGCACACCTACCTTTCCGGCAGCAGCTTCCTGCACATGTACGATTTTGCCGTGGCCCTCAACGGCCGCTATCGATACGCCGGTCGGGAGGACCAGGCGTCGGCGGAGGAGCTGACGCAGGCGTTCGACCGCATGTCCCTGGAGTATAAGCTCAGCAACATCAACCAGGCCAAGAGCTTTGCCCGGTATCTGAACGCCATCGGCTGCTTCTACACGGACCGGCCTGTGGACTATGAGATGCTCCGCGCCTTCTCCCAGGAGCAGATCGACGTGTTCGCCCCCATGGAGCACGCCCGCTGGGTCCGGGAGCATCGGGCCCGGGGCTGGACCGGCGGGGACCTGTATGAGACGGCGCCCCTGACGCCGGACACAGCGGAGGCCCGCCTGGCCCTGCGGGAGCAGCTGCGGCAGCACAAGCTCTGCCTGAACGGGGATTTCGGGGAGCTGGAGATCGCCCGGCATTACCTGAGCCTGTCGGAGGAGGATCAGGGCAAGGACTGGAAGCCCTTCAACAGCATGCTCAGGCTCATCCGCAAGTTTGACGGCCTGCGCATCTATATGATAAACTGACACAAACACATTCGCGCGAAGGAACACCCATGATCGAACGGGACGCCATCCCCCTTGTGGTGGGGGTCACGGGACACAGAAACATACGCGCCCGGGATCGGGACACCCTGTACGCCGCTGTGGCGGGAGAGCTCGCCCGGCTGCAAAGCAGGTGTCCCCATTCCCAGCTCATCCTGCTCAACAGCCTGGCCGAGGGGGCGGATTTGCTCTGCGCCCAGGCCGCCGCGGACCTGGGCATCCCCCTCATGGCCGCTTTGCCTATGGAACAGGAAGCCTATGAGCGGGATTTCTCCCCGGAAGCCCTGCTGCGCTTTCGCGCCCTCTGCGCCGGGGCGGAGCAAACCTTCGTGACGCCCCCTGCCGAGCCCCTGCCTCCGGCCCCCGATCGGGACTTTTTCTACCGCCAGGCGGGCATCTATGTGGCGGCCCACGCCCATGTGCTCCTGGCCCTCTGGGATGGGGACGAGGCTTCCCCCTCTCCCTGCGGCACGGCGCAAACGGTTCGGTTCATGCTCCGGGGGGACTTCGATCCGGCGGACGCCGTCCCCCTGCCCGGCTTCGGGGCGGTGCTCCATATCCATGCCCCCACCCGGGAAAACGACCCGGTGCCGGCGGGCCAAGTCCGCTTCCTGGGGGAGGAGGCCGCCTTTTGGGAGGCCCTGGACCGGACGGACGAATTCAATGCCCTGGCCGCCGGCGTGCGGGCCGAAAGCCCCTCTCTTTTGCCCCGGGACCGGGAAAAGGACCCCTGGCTGGACGGCATGGAGGCCCTGTATCGGAAGGCCGACGCCCTGAGCCTCCGCTATGCCGGGGTCTATCGCCGGATCTTGGGGGGTCTGGCCGTCCTCAGCACCCTCATCACCTTCGCCTTCCTCCTCTACGACGAGGCGGAGTGGCACGGCATGATCCTCCTGTGCGGGCTGTTTCTGCTGGGGGCCTGGGCCGTGCAGCGCCTGGGCGACCGGACGGCCAGCCACCGGCGGTATCTGGAATACCGCACCCTGGCGGAAGCGATGCGGGTCCAGGCCTTTTTGCGGTACGCCGGGAGCCAAACCAAGATCCAACGCATCCTCCCCTGGTCCCAAAAGACGGAGACCGGCTGGGTGGCCGGAGCCCTGAAGGCCTGCGCCCTGGGCATGCCCCCCTACGGCGCCCACAGCGTGCGGGATAGTTGGGTGGAGCAGCAGCGGCAGTATCACCTCGAGGCGAAGGCCAAGTCCGCCCGCACCCTAAAAGGGAGCGATCGGGTGGTGAGCTGGGCCCTGGGGCTGAGCATCCTTGTGTATGGGGCGGTGCTGGTGTTCGAGTTCGTATGGGGGGATCTGAATCCCTTCTCGGGCCAGATCCCCGACGCCGAGCGGTATCGGACCATATCCAAGCTCCTGCTGGGGGGCATCTCCGCGGCCACCCTGTTCATTTCAAATTATTACGGCCGCCTCTCCCTCTCCCGCGTGAGGGCGGATCATGAAAAGATGGCCCGGTTCTACGAAGCCGTGGCTGCGCGCATGGACCGCTTCGGCGAGAGCGAGGCGCTCCTCTGCCTCCTGGCCCGGGAGGAGCTGGTGGAAAACGGGAACTGGTGCGCCTATCAGCGGGAAAACGGGGCCGATTTCACCCTGTAAAAAACATCCAGGTCCACACGAAGCCGCCCAGATCCGGCCCGTTGCCCAGCTTGGCACTCACGGACATGCCGGCGCAGAAGAGGCGAACCCCAGCCGAATGAAGAACAGGGGCAAAAAGCCCTTGCGCGCCTTCTTGGGCTCCGCTTCAAAGGAACCGTCCGCGTCTGGATGCTCGTTCCGGTTGTTTCGCCGAAGACGTTTCGCCCTTATAATAGGAAAGCCACGAAAAATCGACATTTTTTGATGCTTCCTTCCTTGACAGGGACCGGGAAAATATGGTATAAATACGTGTGTTTTTCAACGCCGCCCCTTGCGACTGACGGGAGTATGCGGAGTACCGCAGAGGAACAGGGAGCGTATAGGTTGCCGACCGTCTGGGCATTGTTGAACCGTTTGGATTCAATATGCCCATTTATCTTTTTTGGGAGGAAAACGCCATGAAAAAAATCGGGATCGTCATGGGCAGCGACAGCGACCTGCCCGTGGTGCAGAAGGCCGTGGACACCCTGAAGGCCCTGGATATCCCCTATGAGGTGCACATCTATTCGGCCCACCGGACCCCGGAGGAAGCCAGCCGCTTTGCCCGGAGCGCCCGGGAAGAGGGCTTCGGTGCCCTCATCGCCGCGGCGGGCATGGCCGCCCACCTGGCCGGCGCCCTGGCCGCCAACACCACCCTGCCCGTCATCGGCATCCCCTGTAAGGGCGGGGCCATGGACGGCCTCGACGCCCTGTTGTCCACCGTGCAGATGCCCAGCGGGATCCCCGTGGCCACGGTGGCCCTCAACGGCGGGGTGAACGCCGCCCTGCTGGCCGCCCAGATCCTGGCCGTGGAGGACGGGACCCTGGCCAAAAGGCTGGAAGCCAAGCGGCAAACCGACGCCCGGACCGTGCTGGAAAAGGATGCGAACATCGCGTCTGCACTATAAACCACCATATCGAACATGCGGGAGGAAAACAAAATGGAACAGAAACTCGTGTACACCGGCAAGACCAAGAACGTTTACGCTCTCGACAACGGACACTATCTTTTGAAATTCAAGGATGACTGCACCGGCAAGGACGGGGTCTTCGATCCCGGCGAAAACAGCGTGGGGCTGACCATCGAGGGGGTGGGCGACGTGAACCTGCGCATGTCCATCTACTACTTTGAGAAGATCAACGCGGCGGGCATCCGCACCCATTTCGTCTCCGCCAACCTCAACGACACCACCATGGAGGTCCTGCCCGCCAAGGTCTTTGGCAAGGGGCTGGAGGTCATCTGCCGCCACAAGGCCGTGGGCAGCTTCTACCGCCGTTACAGCGACTATGTGGAGCTGGGCGCCGATCTGCCCGCCTACGTGGAGACCACCTTCAAGAACGACGAGAAGGGCGATCCCCTGGTGACGAAAGATGGCCTCATCGTCCTGGGCGTGATGACGGCGGAGCAATATGACGCCATCAAGGAGATGACCCAGAAGATCACAAAGATCGTGGCCGACGACATGGCCGAGAAGGGCCTGGTCCTCTACGACATCAAGTTTGAGTTCGGCTACGACGCCGACGGCGCCGTCATGCTCATCGACGAGATCGCCTCCGGCAACATGCGGGTGTATAAGGACGGGGCATACATCGACCCCATGACCCTCTCCAAGCTCTTCTTTGCCGAGGCATAAGGCGACATGGGCGGCTTTTTCGGCATCGCTTCCCAAAAAGACTGTCTGGCGGACGTGTTCTTCGGCACGGACTACCATTCCCACCTGGGCACCCGCCGGGGGGGCATGGCCGCCTACGACGAGCGGATCGGCCTGCAGCGCAAGATCCACAACATCGAGAACGCCCCCTTTCGGACCAAGTTCGAAAACGTGTTCCGGGAGATGAAAGGGAGCAGCGCCATCGGCTGCATCAGCGACACGGACCCCCAGCCCCTGCTGGTGCGCTCCCGCCTGGGCAACTACGCCATCTGCACCATCGGCGTCATCCGTAACGCCGACGCCCTCATTGCGGACTGTTTGGACCGGGAGGGCGGCTATTTCGACGCCATGACCGGCGGCCGGGTGAACAGCACCCAGCTTTTCTCCGCCCTCATGAGCCAGCGGACCGACTTCGCCGACGGCATCCGCTTTGCCCAGGAGCGGATCGAGGGCACCGCCTCCGTTCTGATCCTGAAGGACGACGGGAGCCTCATTGCCGCCCGAGACAAAGTGGGCCGGCTCCCCGTGCGCATCGGCAAGAGCGAGGAAGGGTATGCCGTGTCCTTCGAGTCCTTCGCCTATCAGAAGCTGGGCTTCGAGGACGAGCGGGAGCTGGGCCCGGGGGAGATCGTCCATATCACCCCGGGGGGCATCACCCAGCTGGTTCCCCCCGGCAAAGAGAAACGCATCTGCTCCTTCCTCTGGAGCTACTACGGCTACCCCACCTCCACCTACGAGGGGGTGAACGTGGAGGCCATGCGCTATCGGAACGGGGAATCCATGGCCGAGCAGGACGAGAAAAACGGTTTTGCGGACCACATCGACTACGTGGGCGGCGTGCCCGATTCCGGCACCCCCCATGCCATCGGCTATGCCAACAAGAGCCGACGGCCCTTTGCCCGGGCTTTCGTCAAGTATACCCCCACTTGGTCCCGGAGCTTCATGCCCCAGGACCAGCGGGATCGGGATCGGATCGCCAAGATGAAGCAGATCCCCGTCCATGAGCTCATCCAGGGCAAGGACCTGCTCTTTGTGGACGACTCCATCGTCCGGGGCACCCAGCTCAAGGAGACGGTGGACTTTCTCTATGAGAACGGGGCCAAGTCCGTGCACATGCGTTCCGCCTGCCCGCCCATCCTCTTCGGCTGCAAGTATCTCAACTTCTCCCGGGCCACCTCCGACATGGAGCTCATCGCCCGGCGGGTGATCCTGGAGCTGGAAGGGGAGGAGGGCTTCTCCCATCTGGAGGAATACAGCGACGGCACCACGGATCGGGGCAGGAACCTGCGCCGGGCCATCGCGGACAAATTCCACTTCGCCACTTTGGATTTCCAGTCGCTGGACGGGGTCGTGAAGGCCATCGGCCTGCCGCCCTGCGAGCTGTGCACCTACTGTTGGAACGGAAAGGAGTAACCTATGGATTCTACCTCGAGATCCCAGGCCTACGCCGCCGCCGGCGTGGATATCACCGCCGGCTACAAGGCGGTTGAGCTGATGAAGGCTCACATCGCCCGCACCCTCACCCCCGGCGTCTGCTCCGACATCGGCGGCTTCGGGGGCCTGTTCGCCCTGGATTTGACGGGCATCCAAAAGCCGGTGCTGGTCTCCGGCACCGACGGCGTGGGCACCAAGCTGAAGCTGGCCTTTTTGCTGGACAAGCACGACACCGTGGGCATCGACTGCGTGGCCATGTGCGTCAACGACATCATCTGCTGCGGCGCCAAGCCCCTCTTCTTCCTGGATTACATCGCCTGCGGCAAGAACGTGCCGGAGCGGATCGCCCAGATCGTCAGCGGCGTGGCCGAGGGCTGCGTTCAGGCGGGGGCCGCCCTCATCGGCGGAGAGACGGCGGAGATGCCGGGCTTCTACCCCGCGGACGAATACGACCTGGCGGGCTACAGCACCGGCGTGGTGGACCGGGACAGGATCATCGACCATAGCGCCATGGTCCCCGGGGATGTGGTCATCGCCCTCCCCTCCAGCGGCGTCCATTCCAACGGCTTCTCCCTGGTCCGCAAGGTGTTCGACGTGGAGCACGCGGACCTGAAGGCCCCCTTGGCGGAGCTGGGCGGCCGTTCTTTGGGAGAGACCTTGCTCACCCCCACCAAGATCTACGTGAAGCCGGTCCTTGCCCTGCTGGAGCAGGTGCAGGTGAAGGGCATCTCCCACATCACCGGCGGCGGCTTCTATGAAAACATCCCCCGCAGCATCCCCGACGGCCTGGGCGCCAAGATCGACCGGGCCTCCGTGCGGGTGCTGCCCATCTTCGACCTCATCGCCAAGGCGGGCAACATCCCCGAACGGGACATGTTCAACACCTTCAACATGGGCGTGGGCATGAGCCTGGTGGTGGCCGCCGCGGACGCGGAGCGGGCCCTCAGGATCCTCCGGGAAAACGGGGAGGACGCCTACTGCATGGGCGTTATCGAGAAGAGCGAGGAGAAGATCGCCATATGCTGAAAAAGATCAACTCCGGCATAGCGGCAGGCGTGTGCATCTCCCTGGGGGGAGGTGTGTTCCTGGCCTGCGAAAACCGGGTGGCCGGCGCCGTCCTTTTCTGCGTGGCGCTGCTGTGCATCTGCTTCAAGGGCTACGCCCTGTTCACCGGCCGGGTGGGCTATGTGCCGGAGGATCACAGCAAGGGGGCGCTGGAAACACTGCTGCTGGCCCTTTTGGGCAACGCGTTGGGCACCGTCGTCTGCGGCCTGCTCATGCGGGCGGCCCTGCCCAACCTGGGCGCTGCGGCGGAAACCATCTGCGCCGCCAAGCTCCAGCAGCTCTGGTGGTCCACCCTGGTCAGGGGCTTTTTCTGCGGCGTGCTCATGTATCTGGCCGTCAGCGTCTTTCGGGACAGCAAATCCCCTCTGGGCGTGCTGTTCTGCATCCCCGTGTTCATCCTCAGCGGCTTTGAGCATTCCATCGCCGACATCTTCTATTTCGCTGCCTCCGGCTCCGTGAGTCGGGGGGCTTTTGGTTTTATCTGGCTGGTCATCCTGGGCAACGCCCTGGGCGGCATGGCCCTGCCCCTCCTCAGCGGCCTGTGGAAAAGGGAGGCGCCCCATGAGCGATAAAGCCCGGGTGGCCGTGCTGGTCTCCGGCGGCGGCACCAATCTGCAGGCCATCCTGGACGCCCAGGCGGCCGGGAAGATCCCCCATGGGGAGGTGGGCCTGGTCGTTTCCAACCGGACGGGGGCCTATGCCCTGGAGCGGGCGAAGGCGGCCGGGGTGGAGGCCCTGACCCTGACGAAAAAGGCCTGCGGCGGCCAGGAAGGCTTTGAGGCGGCCCTGACGGCGGCCCTAGCGGAAAGGGGCGTGGAGCTCATTGTGCTGGCCGGGTTCCTGGCCATTTTGAGCGAGGGGTTCACCCGCCGCTGGCCCAGGCGCATTTTGAACGTGCACCCGTCCCTGATCCCGTCCTTCTGCGGGGCGGGCTTCTACGGGCTGAAGGTCCATGAGGCGGCCCTTGAAAAGGGCGTGAAGGTCACCGGGGCCACGGTGCATTTTGTGAACGAGATCCCCGACGGCGGGGAGATCCTGTACCAAAAGGCGGTCCCCGTCCGCAAGGGGGACACGCCGGAAGTTTTGCAGCGACGGGTCATGGAGCAGGCGGAATGGAAGCTGCTCCCCAGGGCCGTGGAGCAGGTGAGCCGGGAGATCCTGGCCCACCGGACCTGAACACACATTTTTATTTGGGAGGAACACCATGGACATCTATCGCACCCAAACCGTTTCCGAGCTGATCTGCGGCAACCC
Organism: uncultured Eubacteriales bacterium; assembly: GCA_902765005.1. GTDB lineage: Bacteria > Bacillota > Clostridia > Christensenellales > CAG-138 > RUG472. The sequence goes on from CACWYB010000002.1 coordinate 55,471, forward strand.
CTATGTGGGCCGGGGCATCCTCATCGGCAAGACCCCGGACGGCAAGCAGGCCGTCACCGCCTACTTCATCATGGGCCGTAGCGAAAACTCCCGCAACCGGATCTTCGCGGAGCGGGACGGGGAGATCTTCACCGAGCCCTTCGACAGCAGCAAGGTGAAGGACCCCAGCCTCATTATCTACGCCGCCCTCCGGCAGTTTGAAAACAAGCTCATCGTCACCAACGGGGACCAGACCGACACCGTGTACGCGGGCCTGCAGGCGGGCAAGAGCTTTTCCGAGAGCCTTTCCTCCCGCTGCTTCGAGCCCGACGGCCCCAACTTCACCCCCCGCATCAGCGGCATGCTCACCTTCTCGGAAGGGGATTTCACCTATGAGATGAGCATCCTCAAGAGCGTCGACCCCGAGGGCAGCGCCTGCGCCCGCTACACCTTCAGCTACCCTTCGAAGGCCGGCCTGGGCCACTTCCTCCACACCTACGTGACAGACGGCAGCCCCCTGCCCACCTTCCAGGGGGAACCGGAACGGGTGGAGATGCTGGACGACATCGACGAGTTCACCGAGGCGCTGTGGAACGCCCTGGATGAAAACAACCGGATCTCCCTGTATGTGCGTTATACGGACCTTGCCACCGGCGCCGTCAGCGAGAGCCTGCTCAACAAAAACGCGTAAGGAGCCAAGGATATGAAGGAATTTGAACTGAAATACGGCTGCAACCCCAACCAGAAGCCGGCGAAGATCTATATGCGGGAGGGGGGCGAGTTGCCCCTGGAGGTCCTGTCCGGCCGGCCCGGGTACATCAACTTCCTGGATGCCCTCAACTCCTGGCAGCTGGTGAAGGAGCTCAAAGCCGCCCTGAACATGCCCGCGGCCACCTCCTTCAAGCATGTGTCCCCCACCAGCGGCGCCGTGGGCCTGCCCCTGTCCGAAAAGCTCAAGCGGGCCTGTTTCGTGCAGGACATGCCCGAGCTGGACGACTCCCCCCTGGCCTGCGCCTACGCCCGGGCCCGGGGCACGGACCGGCTCAGCTCCTTTGGGGACTGGGCGGCCCTGTCGGACGTGTGCGACGTGGCCACCGCCAAGCTTCTGAAGCGGGAGGTGAGCGACGGGGTCATCGCCCCCGGCTACACCCCGGAAGCGCTGGAGATCCTTCGCGCCAAGCGGGGCGGCAAGTATAACGTGGTGCAGATCGACCCGGACTATGTGCCCGAGGTCCAGGAGCGTAAGCAGGTCTTCGGCATCACCTTCGAGCAGGGGCGCAACAACTTCAAGATCGACGCCGCCCTGCTCAGCAACATCGTCACCGCCAACAAGACCCTGCCCGAGAGCGCGGTGCGGGATCTGATCGTGTCCCTCATCACCCTCAAATACACCCAGTCCAACTCCGTCTGCTACGCGGTGGACGGCCAGGCCATCGGCGTGGGCGCGGGCCAGCAGTCCCGCATCCATTGCACCCGGCTGGCGGGCTCCAAGGCGGACACCTGGTTCCTGCGCCAGGCGGACAAGGTCCTTGCCCTCCCCTTCAAGCCGGAGCTTGCCCGGCCCGAGCGGGACAACGTCATCGACGGCTATATCAACCAGAACGAGGAGGACGTGACGGCGGACGGCGTCTGGCAGCGGTACTTCACCGAGCGGCCCGCCCCCTTCACCAAGGAGGAGCAGCGGCAGTACCTGGACACCGTCACCGGCGTGGCCCTGGGCTCCGACGCCTTCTTCCCCTTCTCGGACAACATCGAGCGGGCCTTCCGCTCCGGCGTCAGCTTCGTGGCGGAGCCCGGCGGCTCCATCCGGGACGACGCGGTCATCGACTGCTGCAACCAGCACAACATGGTCATGGCCTTCACGGGCATGCGCCTGTTCCACCATTGAGGAGAGAGCTATGAGAGTGATGGTCATCGGCGGCGGCGGGCGGGAGCACGCCATCGTCAAAAAGCTGCGGGAAAACAAGCAGATCACGGAGCTCTTCGTTTTGCCCGGCAACGGGGGCATGGCCCGGGAGGCGACCCTGGTGAACATCGGCGCCACGGATCTGCCTGCCATCGCCGCCTTCGCCCGGGAGAAGGGGATCGACTACGCCGTCGTCACCCCGGACGATCCCCTGGTCCTGGGGGCCGTGGATTTGCTGGAAGGGGAGGGCATCCCCTGCTTCGGGCCCAACAAGGCGGCGGCCATCCTGGAGGGCAGCAAGGCCTTCGCCAAGGAATTCATGAAGCGGCACGGTATCCCCACGGCGGCCTTCGAAACCTTCACCGACCCGGCGGCGGCCCTGGCCTATGTGCAAACCTGCCCCCTGCCCACGGTGGTCAAGGCGGACGGCCTGGCCCTGGGCAAGGGCGTGGTCATCGCCCAGACCCGGGAGGAAGCGGAATCGGCGGTGCGGGCCGCCATGTGCGAGGGAAAGTTCGGCCAGAGCGGCAAAACGCTGGTCATCGAGGAATATTTGACCGGGCCGGAGGTGTCCGTTCTGAGCTTCACCGACGGGAAGACCATCGTTCCCATGGTGAGCTCCATGGACCACAAGCGGGCCGGCGACGGGGACACGGGCCTGAACACCGGCGGCATGGGCACCATCGCCCCCAACCCCTTCTACACGGACGCGGTGGCCCGGCGGTGCATGGAGGAGATCTTCTTGCCCACCATCCGGGGCATGGCGGCGGAGGGCCGGCCCTTCAAGGGCTGCCTCTATTTCGGCCTCATGCTCACGGCACAGGGCCCCAAGGTCATCGAATACAACTGCCGCTTCGGCGACCCGGAGACCCAGGTGGTCCTGGCCCTGCTGCAAAGCGACCTGTTCACCATCATGCAAGCCGTCACCGAGGAGCGCCTGAGCGAAGCTGAGGTCAGCTTCAAAAACGAGCACGCGGCCTGCGTGATCCTGGCGTCCAAGGGCTATCCCCTGTCCTACGAAAAGGGATATGAGATCACCATGAGCGAAGCGGTGCGGGCGCATGTGCTCTTTGCCGGGGTGAAGGAAAAGGACGGGAAGCTTGTGACCAGCGGCGGCCGGGTGCTGGGGGTGGTGGGCGTTGGCCCCACCCTGCAGGCAGCCCTGGAGCTGGCCTATGATCGGGTGAAGGAGGTATCCTTCGAAAACGAGTTTTATCGCCGGGATATCGGCAAGCGGGCATTGGAGGCGTAAGATGGTCTATCGGGTATTCGTGGAAAAAAAGGCTGGATTCGATCAGGAAGCGGAATCCCTGCGCCTGGAGCTGAGGGATATTTTAGGCATCGCCTCTCTGACCGGGGTGCGGCTCATAAACCGGTATGATGTGGAGGATATTTCCCCGGAGCTCTTTGCTCATGCGGTGAACACCGTGTTTTCGGAGCCCCAGGTGGACAGAGCCACCGAAGACCTTACCTTCGGCGCGGGCCAGGCCTTCGCTGTGGAGTATCTGCCCGGGCAGTTTGACCAGCGGGCGGACTCCGCGGCCCAGTGCATCCAGCTCATCAGCCAGGGGGAGCGGCCGCTGATCCGCTCGGCCAAGGTCTATGTGCTGGAAGGGGATTTGACCGAGGAGGAGATCGGCCGGATCAAGCGGTATGTGATCAACCCGGTGGAGGCCCGGGAGGCATCCCTCTGGAAGCCGGACACCCTGAAGGTGAACTACCCGGTGCCCACGGAGGTGGAAACCCTCCGGGGCTTTTTGGAGCTGGACGCAGAGGGGCTCCGGCGCTTTATCCGCCAGTATGGCCTGGCCATGGATGAGGACGACATCGCCTTCTGCCAGAAATATTTCAAAGAGGAGCGGCGGGACCCCACCATCACCGAGATCCGCATGATCGACACCTACTGGTCCGATCACTGCCGGCACACCACCTTTCTGACCGAGATCGACCGGGTGGACTTTGAGGACCCCCTGCTGAAGAAGGCCTTTGACCGGTATCTGGACGTGCGGCGGGCGCTGAATCGAACCAAGCCCATCTGCCTCATGGACATCGCCACCATCGCGGTGAAGCACCTAAAAGCAGCGGGCAGGCTCGACAAGCTGGACGAGAGCGAGGAGATCAACGCCTGCACCGTGAAGATGGAGGTGGAGGCGGACGGGCAGAAGGAGCCCTGGCTGCTGCTGTTCAAAAACGAGACCCACAACCACCCCACGGAGATCGAGCCCTTCGGCGGGGCGGCCACCTGCATCGGCGGCGCCATCCGGGACCCCCTTTCCGGCCGGTCCTACGTCTACGGAGCCATGCGGCTCACCGGGGCGGCGGACCCCACGGCGCCCATTGAGCAAACCATCCCCGGCAAGCTCCCCCAGCGGAAGATCGTGACCACCGCCGCGGCGGGCTACGCCTCCTACGGCAACCAGATCGGCCTGGCCACGGGGATCGTGGATGAAGTGTATCATCCGGGCTACGCCGCCAAGCGCATGGAGATCGGCGCGGTCATCGCGGCGGCTCCGGCCGAGAACGTGCGCCGGGAGCGGCCGGTGCCCGGGGATGTGGTCATCCTCCTGGGCGGCGCCACGGGCCGGGACGGCATCGGCGGCGCCACGGGGGCCAGCAAGGCCCACGACGCTCACTCCGTGGAGAACTGCGGGGCGGAGGTCCAGAAGGGGAACGCTCCCGAGGAACGGAAGCTCCAGCGGCTCTTCCGCAACCCCACCGCCTGCCGGATGATCAAGCGGTGCAACGATTTCGGCGCGGGCGGCGTGTCCGTGGCCATCGGCGAGCTGGCGGAGGGGCTGCGCATCGACCTGGACGCGGTCCCCAAGAAATATGAGGGCCTGGACGGCACGGAGCTGGCCATCAGCGAATCCCAGGAGCGGATGGCGGTGGTGGTGGAGAAGGAGAACGTGGACGCTTTCTTGGCCCTGGCCCAGAAAGAGAATCTGCAGGCCACCCCGGTGGCCCAGGTGACCGAAACGCCCCGGCTGATCATGCACTGGAACGGGAAGACCATCGTGGACGTGAGCCGGGCGTTCCTGGATTCCAACGGCGCCCCCAAGCACATCCATATCGTGCCCACGGCGCCGGCCCTCAAGCCCCAGCCCCTGACCGGCGGCTTCCGGGAGAACATGGAGCGCATGGCCGGGGATCTGAACGTTTGCTCCAAGCGGGGGCTTTCGGAGCGGTTCGATTCCACCATCGGGGCGGGCACCGTGCTCATGCCCTTCGGCGGCAAGCACCAGCAGACCCCTATCCAGGCCATGGTCCAGAAGATCTCCCTGGAGGAGAAGCACACGGAGGATTGCTCCCTCATGGCCTGGGGCTACGACCCCGTTCTCACGGAGCAGAGCCCCTATCACGGGGCCTACGGGGCCGTGGTGGAATCGGTGAGCAAGCTCATCGCCACCGGCGCGTCCTTCGAGGACGTGTATCTCACCTTCCAGGAATATTTTGAAAAGCCCGGGAAGGACCCCCGCCGCTGGGGCAAGCCCCTGGCGGCCCTGCTGGGGGCCTTTGAAGCCCAGATGGATCTGGGCATCGGCGCCATCGGCGGCAAGGATTCCATGAGCGGCTCCTTCGAGAAGCTGGACGTGCCGCCCACCCTGGTATCCTTCGCCGTGACCACGGACAAGGTAGGCCACATCGTGCCCAACGAGTTCAAGGCGGCGGGCCACGAGGCTGTGTTGCTGGAGCCCGTGTATGATGAATCCGGCCTTCCCGAAACCAAATCCCTGCTGGAGCTCTTTTCACGGGTGACCGGTCTGCTGCGCGCCGGCAAGGCCGTGGCCGCCTACACCCCCACCCGGGGCGGCGCGGCGGCGGCGGTGATGAAGATGGCCTTCGGCAACGGCTTCGGCTTCCGGTTCCGGGAGGACGTGCGCCTGGAGGAGCTGTTCCTCGACAGGCCCGGCCGGTTCATCCTGGAGGTCACGTCGCCGGTGGAAGGGGCTCGGTCCCTGGGCACCGTGACGGCGGAAAAAGCCTTCCTGTACGGCGGGGAAAGGGTGGACGCCCAGGCCCTGCAGAGCATCTATGAGGAGAAGCTGGAGGGGGTCTACCCCTGCAACATTCCCTTCCCCCGGGAGAAGGTGCCCGCCTTCACCTATGAAGCCGAGGCTCATTCCCATGCCGCGGTCCACACGGCCCGGCCCCGGGTGCTGATCCCCGTGTTCCCGGGGACCAACTGCGAGTATGACACGGCCAAGGCCCTGCGGGATGCGGGGGCGGAGCCGGTGGTGCTGGTGCTGAACAACCTGACCCCCGCGGGCATCGCCGCTTCCACGGAGCGGTTCGCCCAGGCTCTGGCCGGGGCCCAGATGGTGTTCATCCCCGGCGGGTTCTCCGGCGGCGACGAGCCCGACGGCAGCGGCAAGTTCATCACCGCCTTCTTCCGAAACGAGCGCATCAAGGACGGGGTGACGGACCTGCTCAGCCACCGGGACGGCCTCATGTGCGGCATCTGCAACGGTTTCCAGGCCCTCATCAAGCTGGGCCTGGTGCCCTACGGCCGGATCATGGACACGGATGAAACCTGCCCCACCCTGACCTTCAACCGGATCAACCGCCACCAGTCCCGGATCGTGCGGACCCGGATCGCCTCCAACAAGTCCCCCTGGCTGCGGTTCGCCCAGGTGGGCCAGGTGGTGAACGTGCCCATCTCCCACGGGGAGGGCCGGTTCGTGGCCTCGGAGGAGCTTATCCGGCGCCTGGCGGAGAACGGGCAGATCGCCACCCAGTATGTGGATTTGGCGGGCGAGCCCACCATGGACATCCGCTTCAACCCCAATGGGTCTCTATACGCCATCGAGGGCATCACCTCCCCCGACGGCCGCGTCTTCGGCAAGATGGGCCACAGCGAGCGCACCGGGGACGGGCTCTACAAAAACGTGCCCGGGAACTACGACGCGGGCCTGTTCAAAGCCGCTGTCAGCTATTTCCAATAAGAAAAACCGTCAAAGGGGCCTTCGCTGCGGCGAGGGCCTTTTTTCTTGGGGGCAGTTGTGAAAAAACAGAGAAAATCATCTTTGGGGCTGGCTTTTGGCGGCAAGTCTGATATAATACCCTTGCGATACAGAATACGAACGACGGCGGGGAGAGATATGCTGGAATTACGTAACATTTCCTTCCAGGTGGCGGAAGACAAGGGGGACAAGGAGATCATCCGCGGGGTGGACCTTGTGGTCCCGGAGAACAAGCTGGTTGTCATCACCGGGCCCAACGGCGGAGGCAAGAGCACCTTGGCCCGGCTCATCGCGGGCATCGAGAAGCCCACGGAGGGGCGCATCTATTTTAAGGGCGAAGATATCACCGATCTGGGCATCACGGAGCGGGCAAAGCGGGGCATCGCCTACGCCTTCCAGCAGCCGGTGCGCTTCAAGGGCATCAAGGTGCTGAACCTGGTGCGGATCGCCGCGGGCAAGCGGCTGTCCGCCGCCGGCGCCTGCGAATATCTGTCTGCCGTGGGCCTGTGCGCCCGGGATTATATCGACCGGGAAGTGAACGCCAGCCTGTCCGGCGGGGAATTGAAGCGCATCGAGATCGCCACGGTCCTGGCCCGGAAGGCGGCTCTTTCCGTGTTCGACGAACCCGAGGCGGGCATCGACCTGTGGAGCTTCCAGAATCTGATCGAGGTGTTCGAGCAGATGCGCAAGACCGTGCAGAACGGCTCCATCCTCATCATCTCCCATCAGGAGCGCATACTGAACATCGCCGACGAGATCGTGGTCATCAAGGACGGCCGGGTGGAGAACCGGGGCAGCCGAGAGGAGATTTTGCCCCAGCTCATGGGCACCCCCTCCGCCGTGTCCGAATGCCACATGTTTTCCGGGAAGGGAGGCGAGGCCTGATGAAGCTGGACGAGATCCAAAAGAGGCTGCTCCGCGAGATCGCGGACCTGCATTCCGTGCCCGAGGGGGCCTACAACATCCGCTCCAACAGCCAGATGGCCGGACGCCAGTCCACGGCCAACATTGAGATCACCTCCAAAACGGATGTGAGCGGCATGGACATCCACATCAAGCCCTTTACCAAGAACGAAAGCGTCCATATCCCCGTGGTCCTGACCCAAACGGGCCTGAAGGAAGTGGTGTACAACGACTTCTTCGTGGGCGAGGGGGCAGACGTGCTCATCGTGGCGGGCTGCGGTATCGACAACTGCGGCAACCAGGACGCGGAGCACGATGGCATCCACCGGTTCTATGTGGGGAAGAACGCCCGCGTGCGGTATGTGGAGAAGCACTACGGCTCCGGCGAGGGCAAGGGCAAGCGGATTTTGAACCCGGGCACCGAGGTGTACCAGGAGGAAGGCAGCACCGTTGAAATGGAGATGGTGCAGATCAAGGGCGTGGACGACACCGTCCGCACCACCACGGCGGAGCTGAAGGCCGGGGCCAAGCTCCTGGTCCGGGAGCGGCTCATGACCCACGGGGAGCAGCGGGCCATCAGCACCTATGTGGTCTCCCTCAACGGGGCCGGCGCCACGGCGGACGTGGTGTCCCGGTCCGTGGCCAGGGACAATTCCTATCAGAAGTTCGACGCCAAGATCGTGGGCAACGCCCCCTGCTCCGGCCACACGGAGTGCGATTCCATCATCATGGACAACGGCCGCATTTTGGCGGTGCCGGGCCTGGAAGCCAACGACCTGGACGCGGCCCTGGTCCACGAGGCCGCCATTGGCAAGATCGCCGGGGAGCAGCTCATCAAGCTCATGACCTTGGGGCTCACGGAAAGCGAGGCCGAGGAGCAGATCATCAACGGGTTCCTGCAATAATAGCGACAAAAACAAGAAAGAGCAGCCGCGCGCTGCTCTTTTTTCTTAGCCCAGCTTCACCTTCGAGGCCGGGTCCACGGCCTTGCCGTTCACATAGAAGGCAAAGTGCAGATGGCTCTCCAAAGCGCATTCGCAGAGGGCGCTTTTGCCCACCGTGCCCAGCACGGTGCCGGCGTTCACCTTGTCCCCCGCCTTCACGGGGACGGTCTCGTTCAGATTGGCGTAGAGGGTCTTTCGGTCGGAGGCGTGCTTCACCACCACGGTGACGCCCAGCTGGTCGTCGGTGTAGACCCGCTCCACCGTGCCGCCCAGGACGCATTTGACCGCCGTGCCCTCGGGGCAGGCGATGTCCACGCCCGGGTGGGTGGTCCACTGGTCCAATGTCTTGGAGTAGATGAGCTTATCCGTCGCAAAGCCCCAGATCACCTTTCCCGACACGGGGGCCGAGGCCTTCTTCTCGGCGGAGGCGGTCTTTGCCGGGGCGGGGGACGCTTCCGCCACCTGGCTGGGGGCGGGTTCCGCCGTGGCCGTGGGGAGGATGCGGATCACCGGCAGCTCCGTCTCCCGGGCGTGGAGGGGGTTGCTCACGGGCAGGGGGTCCGGCTCCGGCTCCGGGTCGCGGACGACAATGTTCTGGGCAGGCTCCTGGGCCTGCTCCTTCTGGGGCAGGGAGGTGATGGCCACCGCCGCGCCGATGACGGCAAGGCACAGGGCCAGAGCGCAGTACACGCCCCAGTCCCGCCAGAAGGTGCCCCGGGGCTTGGTTTCAAATTCGTTGAGTTCATCCATGGGTATCGATTCCTTTCTTTGTCCGCCGGGGTCGGCGCGGGGCCGGACCGCTGGGCAGGGTTTGTTTCGTGTTGTATTTCGGTGATAGTATGGGCCGGGTTTTTGCCTTCCATTCATTTTTTCAAAATCAGCTTTGAAAAACAGAGGCGGCCCTTTTTCTCCCCATGGCTTGCGCCCCAAAGGGAGGATGGGGTATAATCGAAGGCACAAAGGAGAAGTGAGCGAATGAAGAAAGAGCGGACGTTTCCCCGGTTCACGGTGAACCAAAAGGCCGAGCGGAGCCTGCGGGCCGGGCATCCCTGGGTGTACGGGGAGGAAGTGACGGACCGGGCGCCCGTGGAGAACGGGGCCATCGCGGACGTGTTCAGCGAGAAAGGGGTGTACCTGGGCTCCGGGTTCGTGAACGGGAACAGCAAGATCCTGGTGCGGGTCCTTTCCAAAAATGCCAACGACACCTTCGACGAGGGGTTCTTCCGCCGGCGGATCCGGTACGCCCTGGACTACCGGCACACGGTCATGGGGGCGGATTTCTCCGCCTGCCGGCTGATCTTCGGGGAGGCGGACGGCCTGCCCGGGTGGACGGTGGACCGGTTCGAAGGGGTGCTGGTGTCGGAGGTGCTGTCCCTGGGCATCGAGCAGCGCAAGGAGACGCTCTACCGCCTGCTGCTGGAGGAGCTCCAGCGAGACGGGGTGCAGATCGACCATATCTATGAGCGGAACGAAAGCCCCCTGCGGGAGAAGGAGGGCCTGGCCCAGGGGAAGGGGTTCGTTCAGTTGCCGGGGCTCTCGGCCGAGGGGGACGGATTTGTAGAGATCGTGGAGAACGGGATCCGGTACGAGGTGGATTACATCAACGGACAAAAGACCGGCTTCTTCCTGGATCAGAAATACAACCGGCTGGCGGCGGCCAAGCTGGCGCCGGGGCGGCGGGTGCTGGACTGCTTCACCCACACCGGTGCCTTTGCCCTGAACTGCGCCAAGGCCGGGGCGGCGTCGGTGACGGCGGTGGACATTTCGGAGCTGGCCCTGCAGGAGGTGGCCCGCAACGCCCGGCTCAACGACCTGGCGGTGACGGGCCTGCAGGCGGACGTGTTCGATCTTTTGACGGAGCTGACGGCGAAGAAGTGCCGGGACTACGACTACATCATTCTGGACCCGCCGGCCTTCACCAAGAGCAACGCCACGGCCCGGAACGCCTTCAACGGCTATAAGCAGATCAACCGCATGGCCATGAAGCTCCTGCCCAGAGGCGGGTATCTGGCCAGCTGCTCCTGCTCCCACTTCATGTATGAGGACCAGTTCAGGCGGATGCTGCTGGAAGCGGCGGCGGAGGCAGACGTGAGTTTGCGGTTCATCGAGCAGCGGCAGCAGGGGCCGGATCACCCGATCCTGCCCACGGTGCCGGAAACCTATTATCTCAAATTCTATCTCATGCAGGTGATATGATGATCACGAAACAGGAAGCCCTGGCCCTCATCGAGGGAAAGCTGGAGGAAAAGGGGCGGCTCGTCCTGGCGTTGGACGGCATGTCCGCCTCCGGGAAGAGCACCTTTGCCCGGGCGCTGGCGGATCGGTTTGCCGGGTCCGTGGTGCATATGGACGATTTCTTTTTGCCGGCGGAGCGGTTCACCCCGGAGAAGCAGGCCCTGCCCGGGGGAAATATCGACCGGGAGCGGTTCCAACACGAGGTGCTGCTTCCGCTGCAGGCGGGGGCGGACTTCGCCTACACCCCCTTCTCCTGCCGGGAGCAGGCGCTGCTCAAGGAGCCGGTGGCGGTTCAGGGGCCGCTGATTGTGGTGGAGGGGGCCTACGCCCTGCTGCCGGAATGGGGCAAGTATTACGATCTGGCGCTGTTTTTGCAGGTTTCCCAGGAGGAACAGCAGGGGCGGCTCCTGCTCAGAAACGGAGCCAGGGGCATGGTGCCCTTCCTGACCCGGTGGATCCCCCGGGAGGAGAGCTACTTTGCCGCCTGCGGCGTGCGCGCCCGGTGCGACGCCGTGGTGGACGGAGAGTAAGGAAGGAGCATAAGGAAGGAGTATAAGCAAAACACCTTTTCTTAAAAGAAAAGGTGTTGCCAAAAGAATTTTAAGAAGAGGGCTGTCTTTTACAGACAACCCTCTCTTTGTTTGGTTGATTTCTCTTTTTCGCGCCCCTTTTTCTCTTTTTCCAAAGAGAAAAAGGGGCGAAAAAACAACGCCTCACACTTTGTAATACATCCCCTTCTCCCGCCTGAGGAGCCCCAGCTCCACCATCTCCCGGCGAAGGGTGCAGTAGTCGTCGTAGTGGTCCAGGATCAGGAAGTTGACCTCCTGCTCGGTGTAGCTGCGGCCGGGCTCAAAATCCTTCGCCAGCAGATCCAGCAGCACCTTGCGCTTCTTCAGCTGGGCGGGCATGGCCACGATGAGCCCCTCCCGCCAGAACACCCGCTTCACCTTTTCGGCAAAGTCATCGTCATACAGCAGCTCTTCCGGGATCATGGCGCCTCCTTCAGGACAGGGACTCCAGGGAGTCGAACGCCGTCTTGAGCCCCTGGGCGTGCTGGTCCTCGTCCCCCGCCCACAGAAGCAGGCAGAGCTTGTCCCCCCGCAGGAAGATATACCCGGTGAAATCGTAGGTTTCCCCCTTCATGGTGATGTCGGAGGTGCCCTTATAGCAGGTGAGACCGTTGAGCTTGGTCTTTTTCACGGTGACCGGGCTCAGGGTGAAATCCGTGAGCCCGCTGCTGGCCAGGGCGCCCTCCACCATGGCGGTGATGGTATCCTTAGAGGAGAACATAAGGGCCAGGTCCATGGTGGACTCGGTCAGCCCCATCTCGTTGGGAACCTCCTGGTAGCAGAGCAGGGTGTGCTGGGTGTCGTTGGCGTCGGGATAGAAGAACACCCCGTTCTCGTGGTCCGCCCGAAGCCAGTCCCCGGGGACCCGGAAGCGGAAGCAGCTGCCGGCATACACCTGCTCCGCAGGCGCCGTGGCCGGGGCGGCGGTGGCGGCGGGGACCTTGGCTTCGCTCTCCGCCGGAGCGTTTGTGGCGGGCGCAGCGGGGGCCTCCGTGGCCTTGGGCACAGCGGTAGCCCGTGGCGCGGCGGTGGGGATGGCGATGATGGGCGCTTCCTCCTCCGTCAACCGGGCGGGCAGGGAGACGCAGCCTGTGAGCAGGCACAGGCACAGAATGAGTGACAATAGCTTTTTCATTTGGATTTTTCCTTTCCCAAAGCGTCGGATTCGCCGGAGGCGGGGCCGAAGACGGCCTGAAAATCCTCCTGGGCGTGGGCGGTGACCAGCTGGCAGAAGCGGTCGTATTGAGACAGGAACTGCCGCCCCTGGTCCGTGAGGGAGGCGCCGCCGCCCTCCTTGCCGCCGGTGGTGGTGGTGAGCAGCGGGAAGCCCAGCTCCCGCTCCGCCCGGCGGATGATGGCCCAGGCCTTGCTGTAGGCCATGCCCATGGACAGGGTGGCCTGGCGGATGGAATGATACTCCTCCACCCGATGGAGGAGCTGAGCGATGCCGGGGCCGAAAAACTTTTCCTCGCCCATGATCCGGGGGGAGACGACGAAGCGGATTTCGTTCATGAGTACACCTTCCTTCTTTTATATCATACAGCAAAACAGGGAAACAGGCAAGATGGGGGAAAAACAGGCAAAATTTGACGGGCGGGACGAAAAAAAGCGGGTCCGACGCCGCCTTGACAGGGATTTATGGAGGGGTGTATACTTTTGAACGTTGAGCCCATTAAGGAGGAAAAACCATGAAAACACGTGTTCTTTTGGCCTTGGCGCTGTGCGCGGCGCTGGTGATCTGCGGCTGCGGGAGCCAGGAGGCGCCCGCCAGCGCACCGGCGGAAGCGACGGCAGCGGCAAGCGAGCAAACGGCGGAAGCCCCGGCCGCCAACGAGAATGAGCCGGCAGCTACGCCGGAGCCGGACTACGACAGCATGTCCCTGGAGGAGCTCGCCGCCCTGCCCATTGAGCCGGAACTGTTGATGTCCCTCGTGATGGACCGCATGCCCGAGGTGACTTTTGAGGAGATCGAAGCTCTGGGTGTGTTTAACGAGGATATGCTGGCAGAGATTTTCGATTATTGGGACTATCTCCTGTCTCAGATGCCCACGCCCACGCCGGAGCCCACCCCCGCCCCCGACCCCGTCACCGGGGCCACGGTGGGGCTCACCAAAGGGACCGTGTCCCACCAGACGGGCTGCGCCATCCCCAGCGGCGAGGAGCTCACCTCCCCCTCCGACGGCTTCCTGGAGCTGGATCTGGGGAACGGCAACTACGTCCTCCTCTTCCAGGACACCCAGGCCACCTTGCTGCGGTTCGGCAGCCAGCTGCAGGTGAACGTATCCCACGGCTGGATGTCCTTCTATTTCGGCGCGCCGGAGAAGCTGGACTGCTCTTTGACCTGGGTCACCGATCTTTGCTCCGCCGACATGACCAGCCGGTGCGGCTATATGTGCCGTGAAAGGGGCGCGGGATACGTCCAGATCGTTTCCTATCTGGGCGAGATGACCCTGCACCTGAAGGATGGCGCCACCGCCGCCACCAAGGACGGCGTATACACGATGGTCAAGGGCGGCCAGACCGTGGAGGAGCGGGAACCGTTTTCCGGCAAGTTCCAGGGGATGAAAACCATGATCCTCAACCATCAGGAGATGGCCGAACCGCTGGCGGCCGCCTACGATATGACGCCGGGGGCGGTGCTGCTGACGGTGGGCATCCGCACGGAGCCGGAGATCCGCATCCAGGATATGAACAACGGCACCTACCGGCGCACGGTCATCGACGTGAACGGGGACGCTGTGGAATTCGGCACCTTCAACGCGGCGGACGACAGCCTGGTGTCCAACTATACCTATGAGTACGACGAGAACCACCGGCGCATCCTGGAGGTGTGGAACACCCCCGGCAACAGCTGGGACGGCAAGGTGACCACCTGGACCTATTACGACACCGGCGAAGTGAAGACGGACAGCTATACCATGCCCGACGGCCGGTTTGAGAACCGGGAATACGACAAGCAGGAGCACGTGATCCTCCTGGAGGCGGGCGTCAACGGCGCGGTGGAGACCCATCAGGAGACGGAATACAACGAAGCGGGCACCCGGATCCACGAACGCACGGTGGGCAAGGACTACATCGCCGAGAGCTTCTACGACGACGCCGGCCGACAGCTGCGCCATGTCCGGACGGACCTGGAGGGCAACAAAATCAACGTGTTCGTCTATACCTATTATGAGAACGGTCAGAAGGCCACCGAACGGACGGAGGACTACAGCATAAACGGCATGTGGTACGAAACCGCCTACGACGAGGCGGGCAACGTGACCAGCCAGGAAAGCGGCAAGCTGGAATGATCCTTTCAGAATAAACAAAATCCCCCGGGAGATTCCCGGGGGATCGTTTTTTTGCGAACGGAGCCGCGCGCTTTCAGGGATCACAGGGCTTTCGTGTCGATCTCTTCCTTCACCATGGCCTGGAACTGATCGAGGGGCATGGCGCCCAGATCGCCCTTGGAGCGGGAACGGACGGACACAACGCCGTTCTCCACGTCCCGATCGCCGATGACCAGCATGTAGGGCACCTTTTGAAGCTGGGCTTCCCGGATCTTGTAGCCCAGCTTCTCGTTCCGATCGTCCACCTCCACCCGAACGCCGTCCTTGGAGAGCTGGGCGGCGATGTCCTTGGAGGCCTGGAGCGTCCGATCGGTGAGGGGCAGCACCTTCACCTGCACGGGGGCGAGCCAGGTGGGGAACGCGCCGGCGAAATGCTCCGTGATGACGCCGATGAACCGCTCGATGGACCCGAACACCACCCGGTGGATCATGACGGGCGTGTGCTTCTCGCCGTCGGCGCCGGTGTATTCCAGGTTGAACCGGCCGGGCAGCTGGTAGTCCAGCTGGATCGTGCCGCACTGCCAGGTACGGCCCAGGCAATCCTCGATGTGGAAGTCCAGCTTGGGGCCGTAGAAGGCGCCGTCGCCCTCGTTGATGACGTAGGTCTTGCCGATGCTCTCGATGGCGTCGGAGAGGGCCTTGGTGGCCACGTCCCAATCCTCCACGGAACCGATATGGTCCTCGGGCATGGTGGACAGCTCGATGGTGTAGGGCAGGCCGAAGAGGTTGTAGACCTCGTCGAAGAGCTGGGCGATGCGGACCACCTCGTCCTTGATCTGCTCGGGCGCCAGCAGGATATGGGCATCGTCCTGAGTGAAGCAGCGGACCCGGAACATGCCGTGGAGCGCGCCGGACAGCTCATGCCGATGGACGAGACCCATCTCGCCGTAGCGAAGGGGCAGCTCCCGATAGGAGTGGGGCTCCAGACCGTAGACCAGGATGCTGCCGGGGCAGTTCATGGGCTTCACGGCGAAGTCCTCCCCGTCGATGACGGTGGTGTACATGTTCTGCTTGTAGTGGTCCCAGTGACCGGAGGTCTCCCACAGGGTCCGGCGCATGATCTGGGGCGTGGAGATCTCCAGATACTCCCACTTCTTGTGGACCTCCCGCCAGTAGCTCTGGAGGGTGTTCTTCAGCACCATGCCCTTGGGCAGATAGAAGGGCATGCCGGGGGCCTCGTCACGGAAGGCGAACAGGCCGAGCTCCCGGCCCAGCTTCCGGTGGTCCCGCTTCTTGGCTTCCTCGATGCGCTGGATGTACTCCTCCAGGTCCGCCTTCTTCTCAAAGGCCGTGGCGTAGATGCGCTGGAGCATCTTGTTCTTCTCCGAGCCCCGCCAGTAGGCGCCCGCCACGCTCATGATCTTCACGTTTTTCACCTTGCCGGTGGACGCGACGTGAGGGCCGGCGCACAGGTCCACGAATTCGCCCTGCTTGTAGAAGCTGATGACGGCGTCCTCAGGCAGATCCTCGATGAGCTCCACCTTATAGGGCTCCTCCCGCTCCTGCATATAGGCGATGGCTTCTGCCCGGGGCAGCTCAAAGCGCTCCTCCTTCAGGTTCTCGGAGATGATCTTGTTCATCTCCTTCTCGATCTTCTCGATGTCCTCCGGGGTGAAGGAGGCTTCCCGGTCGAAATCGTAGTAGAAGCCGTTGTCAATGGCGGGGCCGATGGCCAGCTTGGTCTCGGGGAAGAGACGCTTGACGGCCTGAGCCAAAATGTGGGAGCCCGTGTGCCGAAGCGTCCAGCGGCCGTCCGCGTCCTCAAAGGTGAGGAGCTTCAACTCGCAGTCCTTTTCGATGGGCCGAAAGGCGTCTGAGCGCACGCCGTCGATGGCGCAGCCCAGGGTGGCCTTGGTCAGCCGGGGGGAGATGGATGCGGCGATGTCCAGGGCCGTGCTGCCGTTCGGATATTCCCGCTTCGAGCCGTCGGGGAAGGTGATGATCATAGTAGATTCCTCTCTTTCTTCATATAAACTAAAAGCCCCAATGCTGACCTGCAGCATTGGGGCGCTTTGGTTTGCGCGGTTCCACCCAAGTTTATCACTCGTTTTCGGCGGTACGGGGCCGAACCCCCTCCGGGTCGCCGGGCGGTCTTCGCCTCCTGTCCTCCGCGCGCCTTGCAGCCGGTGAACGCGCTCTCTGAAGAAGGAACAGCCCTGAGGCTACTGCTTCCCGGGTCTTTCCCGAAATTGGATACATTATATCATGGAGATTTTCCGTGTCAAGAGGGCAGGCCTATTCTCATTGACACTTGCGGCCAATAATTGTAAAATGAGACTATGGAAAATAGCAGGGGAAAACGGAACGGCGCCCAATGGGGCCTGTGGCTGGGCCTGGGCGTGCTGGGCGGGATCAGCGTGTATTACTATCCGCTGTTCATGCTGAGCATGCTGGCGGTGCCCGCGCTGTGGGCGGCCATGGCCTTCCGGACCCACCCGGCCATGCTGCTGGCGGCGGGGGGCTGCGTGTTCCTCTTCGGATACCTGATGGGCTACGGGTCAATCAGCAGCCTGTGCGTGCTGGGCATGGCGGCGCCGGCCGGGGCCATGCTGTACCTGTGCCAAAAGGAGCGGCGGGGCAACTTTCAGAGCGTGGCCTACGGGAGCATCCTGCTGACCTTCGGCATGTTCCTCATGTTCTGCGTGCCGGATCTGATGGCCTCCGGGGATCCCTACGTGTCCATCCGGGCCTACTTCTCCTTCATCCCGGAGATGTTCGCCGGCACGGGGCTGGAACAGACGGCCCAGTATCTGGTGAGCCGGGTGGACGAGCTGATCGTGGCCTGCTTCTACGCCTTCGCCGCGGGATACGCCCTGGTGAACGTGCTGCTGCTCCACGCCTTCAACCGGAAAGGGGATATGCCCCTGTGCCCCATGGGTCCCTTCGGGACCTGGGCGGTGCCCTACCGGTATTCCATGATCCTGGGGGCGGCCAGCCTGGTGACCACCTTTCTGGCCATGGCCACGGACACCCCCCTGGTACCGGCCCTGAGCCTGCTGCTGTATGAGATGTGGGCCTTGCCGCTCATGCTGACCGGGGCCAACTTCCTCTATGTTCTCATGAGCCGGCGGCTGGCCGTCCGGCGGATGAAGGGGCTCTTTTGGGTGCTGATAGGCAGCGTGTTGCTGTTTAGTCCCCAGTTTGCACAAATGGCGCTGCTGCTGCTGGGGCTGGTAGGAATCATTATGAGACGGCGCGCCGGAAAGGATCGGCGATGAAAAGCTATCGCGGGGTCATGATCTTCCTGCCCCTGGCGCTGCTGGCGCTGGCGGGGGTGGTGTACTATTACGATAGGAACATGGGCTATGTGTGCCTGGGCGCGGCGGGGTTCGTCACGCTGGTGGTGCTGCTGTTGCTGCTGGGGGTGTCCCGCCGGCAGCAGAAGCTCATGGACACGGTCTTCGCGGACAACGGCACAGCGGCGGCGGAGCTCATCCGGCAGGTGGATATCCCGTCGCTCCTGCTGGATATGAGCGGCAAGATCGTCTGGCGGAACGACGCCCTGGCCGCGGTCTTCGAGGGGAAGAACGTGGAGGAGGTTTTGCCCAGCTTCAAGCCCAGCAAGCCCACGGTGCAGCAGATTCTGCTGGCGGGCACCAACTACCAGGTGATGACCATGCCGGTGCATCGGCCCAACACCAAAAAGAAGCTGTTGTTCCAATACTGGCTGGATCGGACCGAGGCGGCCCATTACCAGCGCCTGTACACGGAGCAGATGCCCTATGTGATGCTGGTGTACATGGACAACTACGAGGAGCTGGCCGGAGACAGGCAGTTCCACGGCACGGCAGTTCTGGCGGAAGTGGAGCGGCTGGTGTCGGAGCTGTGCCGCCGGACCGGCGGCATCTACCGCCGCTATGAGAACGGGCGCTTTCTCTGCGTGCTGGAAGCCCTTGAGGTGAGCAGGCTGGAGAAGGAAAAGTTCACCCTGCTGGAGCAGGCCCGGCACCTGGAGACGGGGACCGGGGCCACGGTCTCCCTGTCCGTGGCCGTGGGCATGGCTCCCCGGATCGCCCAGTCGGAGGAGGGTGCCCGCACCGCCATGGAGCTGGCGCTGGGCCGGGGCGGCGACCAGGCGGTGGTCCGCGACGGAGCCGACTATCGGTTCTACGGCGGCAAGAAGCAGCAGGACGCCCGGCAGTCAAGGGTGAAGATGCGCCTGTTTTCCAAGGCCCTGCGGCAGCTCATCGAGGGCGGCGGGGACGTGTTCATCATGGGGCACAAGAACCCGGATATGGACTGCCTGGGCGCGGCATTGGGTATCGCCACCTGTGTGGAGCACACCCGGATGCGGCCCTATATCGTGATCAGCGACAGGAACGACGCCACCAAGGACGCCCTGGAGGAGATGGACCGGCTGGGGCTGGCGGAGCGGATGCTCATCACCGGGCCCCAAGCCCTGGAGATGGTCCGGGCCAACTCCGTGGTGGTGGTGGTGGACACCCAGCGGCCCATGATGACCGACTGCCCGGCCCTGCTGGACCGGGTGGAGAAGCTGGTGATCATCGACCATCATCGCCGCAGCGCGGACTATATCGAGAACCCCACCCTCCACTATCTGGAATCCCGGGCCTCCTCCGCTTCGGAGATGGTCACGGAGGTGATCCAGTATTACGACGAATCCGTGCGGCCGGACAGCTTTGTGTGCAGTTCCCTGCTGGCGGGCATCGAGCTGGACACCAAGCAGTTCGTGTTCAACGTGGGCAGCCGAACCTTTGAGGCGGCCGGGTACCTAAGGCGGAACGGAGCGGATCTGAACCTGGTGAAGACCATGTTCCAGAACGATTTTGACAGCTTCGTTCACGTAGCGCAAACGGTGCAGAGCGCCCAGATCAACCAGGACGGCATCGCCATCGCCGCCTGCGAGGAGGGCATCGACAACGTGCAGCTCATCGCGGCCCGGGCGGCGGACGAGCTGCTGAAGGTGAAGGGCGTGAAGGCGGCCTTCACTCTGGCCAACATGGGCGAGTTCATCAACATTTCCGGCCGGAGCTACGGGCTCATCAACGTGCAGCTGATCCTGGAGCAGCTGGGCGGCGGTGGACATCTGACCATGGCCGGGGCCCAGCTCTACGGCAAGACGCTGGAGGAGGCCACGGAGCTGCTCAAGGGCTGCATCCAGCCCGGGGAGCTTCCCGAAAAAACAGAAACAGATCCTCAAGGAGGTAATTGATATGAAGGTTGTATTGGAACAGGATGTGAAGGGCACCGGTAAGAAGGGCGAAGTGGTGAACGTGTCCGACGGATACGCCCGCAACTTTTTGTTGCCCCGGAAGATGGCCTCTCCCGCGGACGCCTCCGCGGTGAACGCCATGAACATTCAGAAGAGCGCCGCCCAGCACAGGAAATTCACCGCCGGGGTCCAGGCCCGGGAGCAGGCCAAGAAGCTGGACAACGCCGTGGTGAAGGTGCCCGTGCGGGTGGGTGAGAACGGGAAGCTGTTCGGCACCGTGTCCGGCAAGGAGATCGCCGCCGCCATCGAGGAGCAGCTGGGCCTCACCATCGACAAGAAGAAGATCAGCATCGATCCCGTTCGCAGCACGGGGGAATATGTGGCCAAGCTCTCCCTCTTTGAGGAGGTCAAGGCCAACCTGAAGGTCATCGTCGAGGAACAGAAGTAACGTGGAAGAGCGACTGGAACGGGTTCTGCCCAACAATCTGGACGCGGAAAAATCCGTGCTGGGGAGCATGCTGCTGGAGAAGGACGCCCTGGAGCTGGTTCTGGAGCAGCTGCACAGCGAGGATTTCTACAGCGCCGCCCATCAGCGGATCTTCGAGGCCATGGCCAACATCCGCCAGGCCGGCCAGGCGGTGGACCTGGTCACGCTGAGCGAGGAGCTGGAGCGGCGGGGATTCCTGGACACGGTGGGGGGCTCGGTGTATCTCACCGAGCTCATGGCCTTCGTGCCCACCGCCGCCAACGTGAGCTACTACGCCAAGATCGTGGAGGAGCGGAGCGTGCAGCGGAGCCTGGTCCACGCGGGCAACGAGATGATCCGTGACGGCATGAACGACGACAAGGACGTGGAGGAAAGCCTGAACCAGGCGGAGAAGCGGATCTACGACATCTCCATGCGCAAGACCGAGGACTCCCTGGCCCCCATCGCCCAGATCGTGCCCGACGCCATCACGGAGATCGGGGATCTGATGGCCCGGCAGGGGAAGCTCACCGGAGTGGCCACCGGGTTCGTGGAGCTGGATCGGATGACCAACGGCCTGCAGAAGTCGGATTTGATCATCATCGCCGCCCGACCCGCCATGGGCAAGTCCGCCTTCGCCCTGAACATCGCCCAGTACGCCGCCCTTCATGACAACCGGTCCGTGGTCATCTTCTCCCTGGAGATGAGCAAGGAGCAGTTGGTCATGCGGATGCTGTGCACCGAGGCCTCCGTGGACTCCCAGCGGATCAAGGAGGGCCTGCTCACCGACGAGGAGACGGGCCGGCTCATGGACGCGGCGGAGCCCATGCAGCGGAGCAAGATCCACATCGACGACGGCGGCAACGCCACCGTGGCCAGCATCCGGTCGAAGTGCCGTCGGCTCAAGGCCCGGGAGGGGCTGGATTTGGTCATCGTGGACTACATGCAGCTCATGAACGGTACGGGCATGGGGAACCGGAAGAACGATTCCCGTCAGCAGGAGATCTCCGACATGACCCGGGCCATGAAGCTGCTGGCCAGGGAGCTGGATGTGCCTATCCTGCTGCTGGCCCAGCTGAACCGGGGTCCGGAGACCCGGCAGGACCACACGCCCATGATCGCGGATCTGCGGGAGAGCGGCTCCATCGAGCAGGACGCGGATATGGTCATCCTGCTGTATCGGCCCCAGGTGTACGACGAGACGCTGGACAACACCAGCGAGGTCATCATCGCCAAGCACCGCCACGGCCCCACGGGCACGGTGGAGCTGGCCTGGCAGGGAGAGTATACCCGGTTCATGAATCTGGCCAGGGAACAATAAGAATCAGCTGCGCCGTCCTTCGGGACGGCGTTTTCGGAGGAAATCATGTATCGAATCTTCCTGGTGGAGGATGATCCCATCATCGCCCGAACGGTGAAAAAACACCTGGAGGGGTGGGGCTGGCAGGTGCAGGCGGCGGAGGACTTCTCCGACGTCATGGGGGCTTTTCGCGCCTTCGACCCCCAGCTGGTGCTGCTGGACATCACCCTGCCCTTCTACAACGGCTACCACTGGTGCGACCTGATCCGCCGAGAGTCCCGGGTGCCGGTGATCTTCCTCTCCTCCGCCGCAGACAACATGAACATCGTCATGGCCATGCACATGGGCGGGGACGACTTCATCCCCAAGCCCTTCGATTTGAACGTGCTCACGGCCAAGGTCCAGGCCCTGCTCCGGCGGACCTACGAATTCGCTCGGAACCAGGCGGTCCTGCCCCTGTGGGACGGGGTCCTGAACCTGCAGGACGGCACCTTTGTTCGGGGGGAGCAGCGCCTGGCGCTGACAAGAAACGAGTTTCGCATATTGGAGATGCTTCTCGAAAATCGGGGGCGCATCGTCAGCCGGGACGAGCTCATGGAGCGGCTCTGGTCAACGGACAGCTTCGTGGACGAGAACACCCTGAGCGTGAACGTGAACCGGCTTCGCAAGAAGCTGGAGGAGGCGGGGCTCGCTGACACCATCCGCACCCGCAAGGGAGAGGGGTACATCATCGAAAGGGCATGAAGCTGTTTTCATCCTATGTGCGGCGGCACTACAAGATTTTCATCCTGATGGCGGGCTGCGGCGCCATCCTGCTGGGGGTGCTGGCCCTGTATGGGGCGCCCCTGGAGGGGGTGGGCTATGGGCTGCTGCTGTGCGCTGCCCTGGGGGCGATCCTGCTGACGGCGGGTTTTTTGCAGTATCGGAACCGGTGCCACCGGCTGGAGAAGATGCTGCTGACGCTGCCCGAATCCCTGGGTGAACTGCCCGAGCCCAAGGACGCTCTGGAGGAAGGGTATCAGGTCCTGCTGCGGGAGCTGGCCCAAAAAAGCCGGCTGGCCGCTGCCGACGCCGCCCGGGAGCGGGCGGAGGCCGAGACCTACTACACCACCTGGGTGCACCAGATCAAGACGCCCATCGCCGCCATGGAGCTGCTGCTGCAGAGCGGGGAGATGGATGGGGAGCTTTTGCGGGGAGAGCTGTTTTCCATTGAAAAATATGTGGATATGGCCCTGACCTACCAGCGGCTGGGGAGCGAGAGCACGGATCTGGTCCTGGGGGAGTATGCTTTGGACTCCATCATCCGCCGGGCGGTGAAGGAGTATGCCCGGCTGTTCATCGCCAAAAAGCTTTCGCTCACCTTCTCGCCCACGGAGCTGACCGTGCTCACGGACGAGAAGTGGCTGGGGTTCGTGCTGGGGCAGGTGCTGAGCAACGCCGTGAAGTACACGGACCGGGGCGGGGTGTCCATCTATGCCCGGGGGGAGACCCTGATCGTGGAGGACACGGGCATGGGCATCCCCGAAAGCGAGCTGCCCCGGGTGTTCGAGCGGAGCTTCACAGGCATGAACGGCCGGGAGGCGGAGCGGACCACGGGCCTGGGGCTGTACCTCTGCAAGCGGACCTGCGACATGCTGGGCCACGGGATCCGGCTGTCGTCCGCCGTGGGCCGGGGGACCCGGGTGCTGCTGGACCTGGGGCGGGGAGAAAGCCCCCGGGAATAACCTTTCTTACAAAACTGTAAGCCCCCTGTAAGCTGAAACCATGGCACGCCCCCGGGAACGGGGGTATACTTTTACCCATCAAGGACATGGGAGGAGAAGCGTATGTCGCTGTTGGAAGTGAACAACCTGAAAAAGGTCTATACCACCCGCCTGGGCGGGACCGGGGTGGAGGCCCTGAAGAACGTGAGCTTTGCCGTGGAGGCGGGGGAGTTCGTGGCCATCATGGGCGAATCCGGCTCCGGCAAGACCACCCTGCTGAACATCCTGGCGGCCCTGGACCGGCCCTCCGGCGGCACGGTGCGCCTGAACGGAGAGGACATGGCCGCGGTCCGGGAGCGGGACCTCACCGCCTTTCGGCGGGACAACCTGGGCTTCGTGTTCCAGGATTTCAACCTGCTGGACGCCTTCACCGTCCGGGACAACATCTTTTTGCCCCTGGTGCTGGCGGGGAAGACCTATGAGGAGATGAACGCGCGGCTTTTGCCCCTGACGAAGGCCCTGGGCATCGGGGAGCTGCTGAACAAGTTTCCCTACGAGCTCTCCGGGGGCCAAAAGCAGCGGACCGCCGTCGGGCGGGCCCTCATCACCCGGCCGGCCATCCTGCTGGCGGACGAGCCCACGGGGGCCCTGGATTCCAAGGCTTCCGACAGCCTCCTGCGGATATTCGAGAGCTTGAACGAGCAGGGGCAGACCATCCTCATGGTGACCCACAGCGTCACCGCCGCCAGCCACGCGAAGCGCACCCTCTTCCTGCGGGACGGCATGATCTACCACCAGCTTTACCGAGGGCAGCGGACCCGGGAGGAGATGTTCGCCCAGATCTCCCATACCCTCACGGTCATGACCTCCGGCGGCAAGGAGCAGGACCATGAATAAGCGGGGCTTCTATCCAAGGCTGGCCGCCCGGTCTCTGCGGCTCAACGGCAAGTTTTATCTGCCGTACATCCTCTCCGGCACAATCAGCGCGGCCATGCTCTACGACGTCCTGTTCCTCGGCATGAACACCGGCATAGCCCGCGGCTCCGTGTCGGCCCTGCTGGGCTTTGGGGCCCTGGTGGTGGCCCTTTTCTCCCTGGCCCTCATTCTCTATACCAATGGCTTTCTCATGAAGCGGCGGCAGCAGGAGCTGGGGCTCTACAACATCCTTGGCATGGAGAAGCGGCACATGGCCCGGCTCCTTCTGTGGGAAGGGGTGTATACGGCCCTTATCTGCATCGGCGGCGGGCTGCTGCTGGGCATCCTGCTCTCCAAGCTCTTTTTGCTCCTCCTCTGCGCCATCATACGGTTGGAGGTGCCCTTCGGCTTCGAGGTGCCAGGGGAGGCCGTGCTCTACACGGTCGTGGGCTTTGGGAGCATCTACCTGATCACCTTTCTGCTGAACCTGTTCCGCCTGGGCCGAGTGAAGCCCATCGAGCTCCTAAAGGGCACCGAGTCCGGAGAGCGGGAGCCCAAAACCAAGTGGCTGCTGGCCCTGGTGGGGTTCGTGTCCATGGCCGCGGGCTACTACCTGTCCGTCACCGTGCAGGACCCCCTGCGGGCCCTGGGCATCTTTTTCATCGCGGTGATGCTGGTGATCATCGGTACCTACGCCCTCTTCACTGCCGGCAGCATCTGGGTCCTGAAGGCCCTGCGGAGGAACAAAAAGTTCTACTATCAGCCCCGCCATTTCACCGCCGTCTCCGGCATGCTCCACCGCATGAAGCGGAACGCGGCGGGCCTGGCCACCATCTGCATTTTGTCCACCATGGTGCTGGTCACCGTGTCCACCACCCTGTGCCTCTATGCGGGGGCGGATCAGCTCATCGGGAGCCTATATGGCCGGGAGGTGCAGACCTATGTCTTCGGCGGCGGCCCGGAGAACCGGGAGAAGGTGATGGCCGTCTATGAGCGGGTGCTTCGGGAACGGGGCGTGGAGGGCAGGAATCTGACCGCCTTTTGCGCCTATGCAGATGAACCGGAATACAACTGGCGCACGGTCGCCGCCCCCTATTTCGACCGGGGCGTGACGGAGGAGGTGCTGGGGGATCCCTCCGGCGAGGTTTTCTTCACCTATGTGGGCTGCGACGTGGATAAGGACGTGAATACCTACGAGCTGCGTCTGGCC
The DNA here is from genome assembly GCA_902765005.1 of uncultured Eubacteriales bacterium. GTDB lineage: Bacteria > Bacillota > Clostridia > Christensenellales > CAG-138 > RUG472. The sequence continues at coordinate 81,067 of CACWYB010000002.1, forward strand.
CTGGAAAGCGCCGTGTACGATCTGTGCTCCGACCCCACCTTTGCCTACGATCGAACCTTCACCGACGACGGCCGGGGCGACCGATTCGATTACTGGTCCAGCCTGGGCGGCTTCTTCTTCATCGGCCTGTTCCTGGGAAGCCTGTTCCTCATGGCCGCCGTGCTCATCGTCTACTATAAGCAGATCTCCGAGGGCTATGAGGACGCCCGGAGCTTCCAGATCATGCAGCAGGTGGGCATGGCCCAAAGCGAGGTGAAGGCCACCATACAGAGCCAGATCATGAGCGTATTCTTCCTGCCCCTTCTGGTGGCGGCCTGCCACACCGCCGGGGCCTTCCCCATGACCAAGAAGATTCTGCGGCTCTTCGGCCTTTCCAACACGGAGCTTTTCGTCCTGTGCAGCGCGGCCACGCTGGTCATCTTCGCCCTGGTGTACTACTTCATCTACCGGCTCACGGCCCGGGAGTACTACCGGATCGTGAAGCGATAGAAAAGAGTTTCTTTGCCGCTCATTCGTTTTTCTCTGGGGAGAAGGCTTCGGCCTTCTCCTTTTTTGTGTTTTTGCGGATTTCAAATCATTTTACAAGTCTATGACAACTCTGTGACGTTTTGGACGAATATGGGGGGTAGGATGGTGGGGAAGAAAGGGGGCGCGAAACATGAAGAGAATCGTTTGCTTGTTTTTTGCCGCGATCCTGCTGGCGGCGGCCGGCTGCCAGCCCACGCCGGAGGTGGAGTTTGTGGTGAACAAAGGGGACAATACTGTGGAGGAGAAGCTGGCGGAGCCGGAGGAGGCAGGGGAGCGGCCCGCCGTCCAAACCTTCCCGGACCGGTGGGACGAGGGGCCGACGGCGGTGAACGACCGGCTGACGTTGACCGTGAAGGCGGAGGTTATTCAAAAGCCGGACGGAATCTATCCCGTCTATCGCACCCGATCCGTGACCTGTACACAGGAGCAGGTCGTGGACCTGCTGAACCAGCTTTTGCCTCCGCCCACGGCCCGGATGCCCCTGGTGGACACCAAGGCGGATTGGACCCTTGCCTACCAGGAGTGGCTGGACGACCTTGCGGAGCAGCAGGCCTGGATCGCCGCGGGCAAGCCCCAGGACGGGGTGGACCGGGACGAGGCCGTCATGAGCGCGGAGGACATCGACCGCCTCTCCAGGGAATATCAGCAGCTGATCCGGGAGGCGCCGGAGGAGCTGGAGAGCACCCCCGTCTCGGACTTCACGGGCCTGGAGCTGAATGCGGGCACCAGCATCTACGCCCTGTCCGACGGGACAAGGGCCAGCGTGAATGCCTATGTGAGCCCCGATGTCACCGAAATCAGCGTGTGCAAGGACTGCAGCGGCAGCGGGTACATCTATTACCAATATACCTACGAGCGGGAGAGGGAGCTGGGGGAAGTGAAGCCCTTTTTGACGGTGAAGCTCTCACAGGAGCAGGCGGAACAGACCCTGCAGGCGGAATTGGAACGGTTGGGGCTAACCGACTTCACCGTGGCCCAGGCCGCCCCGGCCAACCTGTGCCTCATGGGCAGGAGTGAGGAAACCCGCCCCCTTTCCGCGGGCTGGGGGTTTCAGCTTCGTCGGAGCAACGGGGGATATCCCTTGAGCCGCGTCAGCTTCATGGACTCCCGCGCCCTGCTCTGTGGAGACGAGGACGCCTTGGTCTTCAACCGGCCCGTTCCCGATGAGATGATCGAGCTTTTCATCGACGAGAGCGGCCTGCGGGCCATACGGTATCGGAATCCCAAGGAGGCGGTGTCCCTGGAGAGCGAAAACGTGGAGCTGCTGCCCTTCGAGCAGATCCAGATGCGGATCAAGAACGCCCTGGTGGTTGGCATCGGCACATCCAAGCTGGACCAGCCCATCCCCTGCAACGTCTATAGGCTGCTGCTCACCACCTGCACCGTCCGGGTGAAGGACAGCGACGACTTCTATGAGATGCCCTGCTGGGTGGTCTTCTTCACCTGGAACGACGCCCAGGCGGATCGCATCGATAACCCCCAGTTCGTGCAGGAGGCCCTGATCCTCAACGCCGTGGACGGGTCCATCGTCCACGGGGAATACGGAGCCTGAGGGAGGAATAGGGAAGATTGGCAGCCATCCTGCACCGTGGGCCCCGTGGCCCCGGGGACATGACCAAGGCGGAATGTAGGGGAAAACTGGGGCTTGCAATTTCGAACACAGCTGATATAATGGTGGCAATCGACAGCAAGGCTATGAAGGAAAGAGTAGGCGGCGCAAGGCCTCAAGAGAGCATCCGGCCGGTGAAAGGATGCGGCAAACGCCACTGAAGTACATTCCGGAGCCGCTTCCCTGAAACCGAGTAGGGGGAGACGGGAGCGCCCGTTACAGCGTCCAAGGAGAGGCGGTCCGCCCGCGGGGCGCGCCTGAATTGAGGTGGTACCACGGCAATTTCGTCGTCCTCTGTTCCCGAAGGGGAGCGGAGGGCTTTTTTATTACACAAACAGGAAAGGATGATATCCATGGGAATCTACGAGGAACTGAAAGAAAGGGGCCTGCTGGCCCAGGTGACCAACGAGGAAGAGATCCGCGACATGGTGAACGCCGGCAAGGCCACCTTCTATATCGGCTTCGACTGCACGGCGGACAGCCTGACCGCGGGGCATTTCATGGCCCTCACCCTCATGAAGCGGCTGCAGATGGCCGGCAACAAGCCCATCGCCCTCATCGGCGGCGGCACTACCATGATCGGCGACCCCTCCGGCCGCACCGACATGCGCAAGATGCTCACCCGGGAGGACATCGACCACAACGCCGCCTGCTTCAAGCGGCAGATGGAGCGGTTCATCGAGTTCGGCGAGGGCAAGGCCCAGATGGTGAACAACGCGGACTGGCTCATGAACCTGAACTACATCGAGCTTCTCCGGGAGGTGGGCCCCTGCTTCTCCGTGAACAACATGCTGCGGGCCGAGTGCTACAAGCAGCGCATGGAAAAGGGCCTCTCCTTCCTGGAGTTCAACTACATGATCATGCAGAGCTACGACTTCTACTACCTGTTCCAGCACTACGGCTGCAACATGCAGTTCGGCGGGGACGACCAGTGGAGCAACATGCTGGGCGGCACCGAGCTCATCCGCAAGAAGCTGGGCAAGGACGCCCACGCCATGACCATCACGCTGCTCACCGACTCCCAGGGGCATAAGATGGGCAAGACCGCGGGCAACGCCGTGTGGCTGGACCCCAACAAGACCAGCCCCTTCGACTTCTACCAGTACTGGCGGAACGTGGACGACGCGGACGTGATGAAGTGTATCCGCATGCTCACCTTCCTGTCCCTGGAGACCATCCGGGACATGGACGCCTGGCCCGCCGAGCGGATCAACGAGAAGAAGGAGATCCTGGCCTTCGAGCTCACCAGCCTGGTCCACGGCAAGGAGGAGGCCGAAAAGGCCCAGTCCGCCGCCCGGGCCCTGTTCTCCGGGGAGGGGGACGAGGCGAGCATGCCCACCACCTGCCTCTGCTGCGAGCAGGTGCCGGATGAAGGCGTGAACATCATCGACCTACTGGTGTGCTGCGGCCTGGTCAAGAGCAAGGGCGAGGGGCGCCGGCTCATCGAGCAGGGCGGCGTCAGCCTGAACGGCGAGAAGGTGACCTCCTTCGGGGCCCTGGTGAGCCGGGAGCAGCTGTGCGCCGGCGTGAAGATCAAGAAGGGCAAGAAGGTCTTCCACAAGGCCACTTTGCAGATGTAAGAGGTAAACAGGGGAGGGGAAACTCTCCCCGAAAAGAACAGCAAGCGACAGGATCTACATGAGCGGCGGAACGGCGACCATCAAAAAGTATCTCACCCGGCGGGACGTGGACATGACCAGCGGCAACGTATATGGGCTGCTGATCCGCTTCGCGGTACCGCTGCTTTTGGGGAATCTGTTCCAGCAGCTGTACAACACCGTGGACACCTGGGTGGTGGGGAACTATGTGGGGAAGGAAGCCTTCTCCGCTGTGGGCACCGTTAATCCCATCCTGAACATGCTTATCGGCTTCTTTATGGGCCTGTCCACCGGCGCGGGGGTGGTCATCTCCCAATACTACGGCGCCAAACAGGCCGAGAAGGTCAGCCAAACCGTCCACACGGCCCTGGTCATGACCATGGTGCTGGGCGTGGTATTCACCGCCGTGGGCGTGGGCATGACGCCGCTGATGCTCACCTTCATGAAGACCCCGGCGGAAGTGCTGCTGGAGGCTCGGACATACCTGACCATCTACTTTTCCGGCATCTTCGGCCTCATGGTCTACAACATGGGCGCAGGCATCCTCCGGGCCGTGGGGGATTCCCAGCGGCCGTTCTACTTCCTGGTGCTGTCCGCCTCGCTGAACATCGTGCTGGATCTGCTGTTTGTGCTGGCCTTCCGCATGGGTGTGGCCGGGGTGGCCTACGCCACCATTCTTTCCCAGGGGATCTCGGCGGTGTTGGTGCTCGCGGTGCTGTTTCGGGCGGACAACTGGTGCCGGGTGTCCGTCAAAAAGCTGCGGATACACTGGGATGTGCTCAAAAAGATCGTCCGGGTGGGGATCCCCGCCGCCATCCAGATGGCTATCACCGCCTTCTCCAACGTGTTCGTTCAGTCCTACATCAACTACTTCGGGGCGGACTGCATGGGCGGTTGGACCGCCTATACCAAGATCGACGCCTTTTTGTTCCTGCCCATGCAGAGCCTGTCCCTGGGCGCCACCACCTTCGTGGGGCAGAACCTGGGCATACAGAACGTGGAAAGAGCCCGGCAGGGCATCGGCGCAGCCCTGCGCATCTCCATGCTGATCACCCTGGGCATCATGGCGCCGGTGCTGGTGTTTGCGCCCTATCTGGTCCGCTTCTTCAACGACGCGCCGGAGGTGGTGCGCTACGGCACCCTGTTCCTCCGGCTCATCACCCCCTTCTATGTGCTCTGCTGCATCAACCAGGTCTTGTCCGGGTCGCTTCGCGGGGCAGGGGACAGCCGGGCGCCCATGCTCATCATGCTGTTCAGCTTTGTCCTCTTCCGCCAGGTGTATTTGTTCATCGTCACCCGTTACATCTCCAACACCATCATCCCTGTGGCCATGGGGTATCCGGCGGGCTGGCTCATGTGCAGCGCCGTGACCTACCTCTACTACCGGTTCGCCCATTGGGAAAAGCACCGGGTGGTGGAATGATCCCAAGGCAAGGAGGAAGCCTGTGAAGAAACCGCTGATCCTGACCACGGCCAGCAACAATACCGTGGAGAATATGGACGTGGTCCGCCTGAACCATGAGTACGTGAACGCTCTGGTGCAGGCGGGCGGCGTGCCCCTGCCGATCACCTCGACCTTCGGGCTGGAGGAGCTGGTAGCTCTGTCCGACGGCCTCCTGCTCACCGGGGGCCTGGACGTGGCGCCCGATCGCTTCGGCCAGGCGGTGCTGAACGACACCGTGGTCTGCGACCCCCGCCGGGACGAGCTGGAGCTGGCCCTCATCCGGGCCTACTGGCAGACGGGGAAGCCCGTGCTGGCCATCTGCCGGGGCATCCAGATCCTGAACGTGGCCTTTGGAGGCACCCTGATTCAGGATATCCCCGCCTGGTGCGGCGCCAACCACAGCGGCACGGTCCACCCGGTGGCAGTCCGGGAAGGGAGCCTGCTGCACCGGCTCACAGGTCAGCGGGAGCTTTCCGTGAACAGCTACCACCATCAGTGCATCATTGCGGAGGGTCTGGCGCCGAACTTCGTCCCCACCGCCGTCTGGACGGGCAGCGGCGTGACCGTGATCGAGGCCATGGAGGCGGCGGATCGCCCGGCCCTGGCGGTCCAATGGCACCCGGAGCGGGCCTACCTGGATCCGGCCCACCTCACCGACATGTCCCCTCTCTTCCGCTGGCTGGTGAAAGAGGCAAAATAAGCAGAACCAAAAAGCTCCCGCGGGGGGGCTTTTTAGGGCTTCCCCTCTCCTTTTGCTGTACTCTATCAAATCCAGGTTTCGTTGTAAAGAGTCTTTGAACCTTCCGGTTACTCTGTTGACACCCGGCGGAAGGGAACGTATAGTAGGGGGCAGTTTGGAAGAAAAGAGGGATCTGTCGCCGTGAAACTTTGGACCTGCGGCTTGGCCTGCTTTCTGTTCCGAAAGCGGTATATATTTGTAAAAATAAGTAAAAATTAAGGAAAAATCGGGTTTCTTTAACACTTCTGCAACCTTTTGGACACATCTATGGTGTTTAATAAAGGAAGCCAAGCGGAAGAAAGGAGTTTATTTCCTATGCATAAAAACCTCCTGGCCGCAGGTGGTCTGATTCTCCTGGCCGCCCTGTTGGGGTGCGGCGGGCAAAAGGTGCCGGTAGAAGCCTCTTTTGAGAAAGCGCCTCTGGTCATGTCCGAGGGGACGAGCGCGCCCGTTCTGCCAGAGCAGACGAGTACGCAGGCGCCCGCTGCCACGGCAGCCCCCGCGCCTGAGGAGACGGAAGCCCCCGCACCGGAATGGGAGGGCACCTGCCGCAGTATCGTGGAAGCGCTGCCCTACACTGCGGATCTGGACATGGACGGCACGGCGGAGGTGGTCGACCTAAGGGCCGTTCCCGGAGAGGACGGGTATCCCCGTTGGGCCATCGTGCTCACGAAGGGCGGGGCGGAGACCCTCTTTCAAACGGACATCCCCAACGACACCGACTATGGCCTGTGGGTGGGGGACCTGGATGAAGACGGGCAGAACGAGCTCTTCTTCCACGGGGACATGGCCTCCTACGACTATCTCATCTACGCCTTTCGCTGCGACTTGACCCCCATCCCCTTCGCCCCCGACGAGCGGGCGGAGCGCTGGGGCGGCAGCGAATCGGCCTATGTGTACGACGGCTTCATCGCCGGCTTTGAGGACGACCATCTGGTGGTGGACGGCATTGTGGACATGCTGGGGACCCACGTGGGCGTGCGCAACTTCTCCATCGACGAGGAGGGCGTCATCGGCCCCGTGAGCACGGTGTGGGCCTTCATCTACGAGGACTACGACGATCCGGAGCTGGACCGGGCCCTCACCGTGAAGCGGGAACTGACGGCCTATCGGGCCGGCGTCCGCAAGGATCCCGGGGAGCCCTTCACCCTGTCCCCGGGAGAAAAGATCTATCCCCTGGCCTCCGACGGCTTCAGCCGCATGTGGTTTGAAACGGAGTCAGGCCGCCAGGGCGTGCTGCTGCTGACGCCGGACCAGGAGAGCATGTGGCTCATCGACGGCGTCCCCGAGGCGGACTGCTTCGAAACACTGCCCTACGCGGGCTAAGGGGAATCGACTGAGGGAGAGAGAATGGAAAAGAAGAAAAAAGGAACCTTTTGGAAAATTTTGCTGACGCTCATCATCCTGGGCGCCATCGGCTACGGCGGCTACTACGCCTACGACCGCTTCTTTGTGAACGTGCCCACGGAGGGGACGGCCTTCGTCCAGTCCGTGGCCGCCATCACGGGCAGAGGCCCCGCGGGGCTCAACAACCGGTATTCCGGCGTGGTGGAAGCCAAGAACGTCATCAAGGTGGACCCGGACAAGAACCTGACCATCAAGGAGTGCTTCGTGGCCGCCGGGGATAAGGTGAAGGTGGGTAGCCCCCTGTTCTGCTACGACGTGGAGAGCATGCAGCTGAGCTACGAGCAGCTTCTGCTGGACATCCAGGGCCTGGAAAACGGCATCCGCACCGGCAACGAGAAGGTGGAGAGCCTGAATCTGCAGCTCCAGCGGGCCAGGGAAAACAAGAAGTACGACATCCAGATGAACATCCAGACCGAGGAGCTGGAGGTCCGCAAGAAGGAATATGAGCTGGCCGGCAAGCGCAAGCAGGCCGCGGACATGGAGAAAGCCCTGAACAACAGCACCATCTATTCCTCCGTGGAAGGCACGGTCCGCTCCGTGAAGTCCACCGACAGCTCCACCCCTGACTACGGCTACGGGGACAGCGCCCAGGACAACGCCTACATCACCATCGTGGCCGGCAACGACTACTGCGTGAAGGGCACGGTCAGCGAGCAGACCATCCGCACCCTCCAGGAGGGGATGGATGTGCGCATCACCAGCCGGGTGGACGATAGGGTGTGGCCCGGCCGCATCTACCGGATCAACACCGAAGAGGTGAAGCAGACCAACCGCATGTATTATTACGATGAAGGCGCCGGAGAGAAGGCCAGCAAGTATGAGTTCTTCGTGGAGCTGGACTCCATTGAGGGCCTGCTCATGGGCCAGCATGTGTACATCGAGCCCGGCGCGGGGGACGAGGAGAATGCCGACGCCCTCATGCTGCCCCTCTACTACGTGGTCCGGGAGGAGGGCGACCCCTTCGTCTACGCCGCGGACAATGAGGGCCGCATCGAAAAGCGGACCGTGGTCCTGGGCGAGGTGAATGAGGAAAACGGGGTAGCAGAGATCCTGTCCGGCCTCAGCTTCCTGGATCGGATCGCCTTCCCGGACGAGTCCGTTCAGGTGGGCATGACCGTGTCCGAAACCTCCTATGTGCCGGAGGATATGGGCGGCATGGATATGGGCGGCATGGATATGGACTATATGCCTGATCCCATGGACGGCCAGGACATGCCGTATGAAGGCATGGATATGAATGCGCCAGAGGGCATGGACGGCATGGACGCCCCCGAGGGCATGGACGGAGCGCCGGTCAGCCCCGAGGAGGGCGCGGCCGACGGGGAACCGCTCCCGGAGGAAGCCTCTCCTGAGGAGGATGATCCGCAGACGCCCCCCGCAGAAGGAGCCGGCGCATGATCATCGAGCTTGAACACATCGAAAAGACATATGGTTCCGGGGCCAGCCAGGTCCCCGTGCTCCATGACGTGAACATGCAGGTGAAGGAGGGGGAATACATCGCCATCATGGGCCCCTCCGGCTCCGGCAAGAGCACCCTGATGAACATTTTGGGCTATCTGGACACCCCCACCTCCGGCACCTACCGCTTCGACGGCGAGGACAACGCCCGGGCGGGGGACGCCCGCATGGCCGCCATCCGCAACAAGAAGATCGGCTTCGTGTTCCAGAGCTTTCACCTTATGCAGCGGCGCCGGGCCTGGGAAAACGTGGCTCTGCCCCTGCTCTACGGCAACGTGCGCCGGAGCGAGCGCCGGGCCCGGGCGGAGGAAGCGCTGCGCCAGGTGGGCCTGGAGGACAGGATCAGCTTCTATCCCAATCAGCTCTCCGGCGGCCAATGCCAGCGGGTGGCCATCGCCCGGGCCATCTGCACCCGGCCCAAGCTCCTGCTGGCCGATGAGCCCACGGGGGCCCTGGACTCCAAGGCCGGCCAGCAGATCATGGACATTTTCGACGAGCTCCACGCCCAGGGCATGACCATCGTCATGATCACCCACGAGCACGCCGTGGCCGCCCGGGCAAGGAAGATCCTCTACATCTACGACGGATGGCTGAAGGAGGAGGAACGGCTATGAAAAAGCTGCTGAAGACCCTGCTCATCCTGCTCATCATCGGCGGCGTGGCCGCCGGCGGGCTCTACGGCTATACCCGCTATTCCATGCGCCAGCCCGCGGACGTGCAGCCCGTGTCCAACTGGCTGCTGGAATATTCCCCCAACCAGACCTACCTGGGGGGCACCGTCACCTCCAACGAGAGCTTCGTTCTCTACGGAGAGAAGGATAAGACGCTGACCCAGGTTTTCGTCAGCGAGGGCCAGCAGGTTCAGATCGGGGACCCGCTGGTTCAGTTCGACGCCACCAAGGATGAATTGGACCTGGCCCAAAAGCTTCTGGATCGGCAAAAGCTCTACGATTCCCTGCAGGTCCAGTATAAGGAGTATGAGCGATACGCCCGGGAACCCTACGAGCGGACCGTGCCCACGGCGACCCCTTCCCCCTCTCCCACGCCCCGGGAGGCCCAGGGCATGAGCGCCGGGAGGACGGGCGGTGTGGGGGCCGTGCGGCTTTCCGTGCAGATCGCCCGGGGCCTTGATCCCCTCTCCGGGGACGGCACGGCCCAGGCCCCCTACCAGTTCAAGCTCTCCGGCAGCGACCCCATCCCGGAGGCCAAGCTCCTGGAGCTTTCGGCTCAGGCCAAGCAGCAGCGGCAGACGGTCTACGCTACGTTCTTCTCCGACATCGGGAGTTTGGACATCCGCTTTGATCCCCCTTCCGGCACCGCGCCCAACGGCAGCACCAGCTTCGCGGCCTTCGCGGAGAAGTGGACCGCGCCCCGGAGCGCCACCGGCACCGCCGCCCTCAAGGGGGTGGCCCCCGCCGGCAAGGGCACTTCCTCCAGCCCCTTCATCTATCAGTATGAGGCGGGGCAGGAGGTCCCCTGGGACTTCATCAGCTACTGCTGCCGCAAGGCCGCCTCCACGGGCCGCTACACCTATGTGCAGCTGGTGGGCAAGAACGCCAAGGATATCATGGTGTCCCTGGACTTCACCAGCATGGGCACCTACTTCGTGCGTCTGGAGCAGACCCCCGCCTGCACCGTCACCTTCGACGCCAACGGCGGCACCGGCACCACCACCGCCACGGTGGTCTACGGCAGCCCCTACGGCAAGCTCCCCGTCCCCACCCGGGAGGAGTACATCTTCGACGGCTGGTGGACCGCCCGCACCGGCGGCGAGCAGGTAACGGCCAAGACCGTGGTCACCAAGGACCACACCCTCTACGCCCGCTGGAACCCCAAGCCCACCCCCACGCCCACCGCCACCCCGGACGGCACGCCGCTGCCCACGGAGACGCCCTATGTGCCCTACTACGGCGGCGGCATGTCCATCGCCGAGCGGCAGGCCTACGTCATCGAGCTGGCCCAGAAGATCCGGGACGACGAGCTCAAGTATCACCAGCTGTGCCTGGATATCGTCACCCTGCAGAGCAGCAACGAGGGCGGCATGGTCTACAGCACCATCGCCGGCGTGGTGACCCGGGTGGACCCGGAGGCGAAGGAGGGGGACACCCTCCTGGAGATCCGGGGCGGCAGCAGCGCCCGGATCATCACCTGCACCCTGGGGGAGACGGACCTGGAAAAGTATCCGGTGGGTACGGAGATGACCGGCTTCTGCTATGAGATCGGCGACAACGTGCAGGCCCGGGTCACCTATGTGAGCCCCATGCCCGTCACCGATTCCTACAGCAACGGCGGCAACCCCAACTCCTCCGGGTATATGATGGTCCTGGAGGTGCTGGACAACCCCGACCTGCCCCTGTACAGCTATGTGGAGTTCACCTCCTTCCAGCCCCTGTCCAAGACCGGCACCATCTACCTCTACGAGGCCTTCGTTCGGGAGATCGACGGCCAGGACTACATCTTTGTAGACCGGGGCGGGGTGCTGCACCAGGAGCAGGTGCACACCGGCCGGCGGGTCATGGAGTACATCGAGCTGGTGGGCAGCAACCTGACCCGGGAGGATTACATCGCCTTCCCCTACGGAAAGACCGTGCGGGACGGGGCCGCCACCCAGGTCAAGGAAGACATCTGGTGAGGGAGGGAGCAAGCTATGTTGGAAAACTTTCGGGAAGCCTTTGACGGCATCTGGTCCCACAAGCTCCGCAGCGCCCTGACCATGCTGGGCATCATTATCGGCATCGCCTCCATCATCGCCATCTCCTCCACCATCATGGGCACCAACGAGCAGATCAAGCAGAATCTGGTGGGCGCCGGCAACAACACCGTGGAGGTGGGGCTCTATCAGGGGGATTACCTGCTGGACCCCACCTATCAGCAGGTGCCCGAGTATGTGACGCCTCTGGACGGGAGCATCCTCGCCGAGATCAACAAGATCAAGGAGGTGAAGGACGCCTCCCTCTTCAACCGCCGGGACGCCTACGGCATGATCTGGTACGGCACGGAGGGGCTGAACCAGGGGTCCGTCTACGGGGTGGATGAGCATTTTATGTCCGTGAATGGGTTCGTCATCCGCAGCGGGCGGGCCTTCCTGCCGGAGGATTTTGCCCGGTTCAGGAAGGTGGCGCTCATCGACCGGACCGTGTCCGAGACCCTGTTCATGGGAGCGAACCCCATTAACAAGACCATCGAGATCGCTTCCGAGCCCTATGTGGTGGTGGGCGAGTTCACCCAGAACAGCGCCTTTACCCCCACCATCACCTCCATCAACGACTACTTCACCTACACCGACCATTCCGGCGGCAAGGTGCTGATCCCCGCCACCACCTGGCCCACCCTCTTCGGCTACGATCAGCCCTCCTCCGTGGTGGTTCGGGCCGGGAGCACGGATGAGATGACCGAGGCCGGCAAACAGACCGCCGCCATTCTGAACAAGACCCTCTCCGGCAGCGGGGACGTGACCTACAAGAGCAAGGACCTGCTGGAGCAGGCCAAAAAGCTGCAGGAGCTCAGCTCCGCCACCAACCGGCAGCTCATCTGGATCGCCAGCATTTCCCTGCTGGTGGGCGGCATCGGCGTTATGAACATCATGCTGGTGTCCGTCACGGAGCGGACCCCGGAGATCGGCCTCAAGAAGGCCCTGGGGGCCCGGAAGCGGAAGATCTCCGCCCAGTTCCTCACGGAGGCCGGCGTGCTCACCTGCATCGGCGGCATCCTGGGCGTGCTGGTGGGGGTGGGGCTGGCGTATGTGGTGTCCCGGGTGTCCGGGGTGCCCATCTTCATCAGCTGGTACATCGTGGCGGCCACGGTGGTGTTCTCCTTCGTGGTGGGGCTGTTCTTCGGGGCGGTGCCCGCGGTGCAGGCCGCCCGCCTGAACCCCATCGACGCCCTGCGGCGCGAGTGATGCGGCTTCTTCTTTCGCCCCTTTTTCTTTTCAGTGAAAAGAAAAAGGGGCACGAAAAAGAAAAGCTTAGGAAGATAAGAAGGGATTGGGGGCATGCCCTAATCCCTTGTTAAGTTTCTCTTTTTTGGCACTTTTTTCTCTTTGTCGAAAGAGAAAAAAGTGCAAAGAAAAAGAACCCACGTATCTCGCAGAAAAGCCCGCGTTTTCTGGGAAATCCTGCCGCTCATTTGACATCGGCGGGAAGATGTGATATACAGTAAGCGTAAAGATATGCACAAGAAGACAACCGGGGATCCTCTCCCCGCCTTTTGGAGGAATATGATATGCAGAAAAAAAGCTTTCGGCTGAGCGCGCTGCTGCTGGCGGCGGTGCTGCTGCTGTCCGCCCTGATCGGCTGCGGGAAGAACGACCCCTCCGTGCTCAAGCTCCCGGACGGCACCCCCGCCCCCGACGCCGCCGCACAGACCACCCCCGCCCCCCTGACGCCCCTGGGGGACCGGACCTGCCGGGTGGGCCAGGAGACCATCCCGGAGAGCACCCTCTTCTCCTTCATCCTGAACGAGGCCACCTTCGACCCCCTTCAGGGCCTGTTGCTGCGCCTGAGCTACACCAACAAGTCCCCTGACCGGGATTTCCTGGTGTCCTTGGACTACCTCTCCGTCAACGGCTACATGCAGGACGCCCTCTTCTCCGCCCCCGTGGCCGCGGGCCAGACTGGCACGGGCGAGATCCGCATCAGCGCCAACGACCTGCGCAGCGCCGGCGTCTCCTCCGTGGACGAGCTGATCCTCTACCCCCTCATCTACGACGACAGCGTCCCCATGGGCACGGGCGACGTGGTGGACGGCGCCTTCAGCTTCTACCCCTCCGGTCAGACCCCGGGGAGCATCGTCTACCCCGTGCGCCAGCGCACCTCCGAGGAGGCCACCCTCTTTGACACGGGCTTCGGCTCCCTGGTGGTCCTGGGCGCCCAGGCGGACAGCGAGGGCCTTTCGGTGGACTGCTATCTGGAAAACAAGACCGACCGCTTTTTGAGTTTCTCCTGGACCGACGTGTCCGTGAACGGTACCGCCCTCACCACCACCGACGACACCACCGTGGCCCCGGGCATGCGCCGCTACGCCACCCTCCTCATCCCGGAGGAGGAGCTCTCCGCCCGGGGCGTCACCGCCCCCAGCGAAGTCTCCTTCCGGACCACGGGCACACCCCTCTCCAACAGCGACATCCAGGCCTCCCCCCTCTTTGACCAGCAGGGCACATACCGCTTCGCCGCCGCCTCCGCGGGCTACACCGACCCGGATTCCGACGACGAGCCCGCCACCGTCCCCGACGATGCCGAGGTCGCCGAAACCGCCACCCCCGCGCCCACCACCGTCATCTACACCACCCCCACCTCCGCCCAGAAGAAGAACGCCAAAAACGGCTACGTGAAGGGCGACAAGGTGAACATGCGCTCCGGCCCCGGCACCAACTACAAGACCGTGGGCAACAAGGTCGACAAGAACACCGCCGTCACCCTCTATGAGCTGCAAAACGGCTGGTGGTTCCTGAAGTGCGGCTCCAAGTACGGCTACATCAAGGCGGACTACATCGCCCAGGGCAAAGCCCCCAAGGCCACCGAGGCCCCGGACAAGGACGGCGACGGCAAGACCTACGACGGCACGGTGAACACCCAGTCCGTGGCCGCCCTGCGCCAGAGCGCGGACACCGACTCCCGGTGCGTGAAGGAGCTGTCCGACGGCACCAAGCTCACCGTCTACTACAAGACCAAGGGCAAGGACGGCAGGACCTGGTACTATGTCTCCGACGGCAGACACAAGGGCTTCATCCGCTCCGACCTTATCAAGGTCACAGGCAAAGTCCCCAGCAAGTGATTTGAACAGAGCCCCATCCTTTAGGGGCGTATTCGAACGCCGCACCTCACTCTGGGGTGATCCACGAAACACAAAAAAAGCCGAAGCGTTTTGCTTCGGCTTTCTCTTGCCCTACGTTCAATCATCATCCTCGTCGTCGTCATCATGGTCATAACGGTCGTTGTCTCGATCGCGTTCCTTCTCCTCGCTCAGAACCTCCCCGGTCTCGGCGTCGATTTTGTATTCGTACTCGATCCCGTTCTCCCTGAACTCCACCTCATACACCGTGCGGCCCTTTTCTTTCTCCCGTTCAGCCTTCAGCCCATCCGCATCCCCGGCGGCCACGCCGGCTTTTTCCAGGGCGATGCGTTTGGCCTCCTGGGCACCGATGGTGTCAGAAGCCGCTGTCTGTCCCGGCGTTGCTTTGTCGGTGCTGGAAGCCTTTTTCTCCCGTTGCTTCTCCTTTTCTGCCTTTAGCACCTTCCCGGTCTCGGCATCGATCTCTAGGTCATATTCGTACCCTTCGGCCACGAACTCCACCTCATATACCCAACGGCCATCCTCCCTGTCCAGTCTGACCGCAAGATGCTCTGCTTGCTCCGCTGCGGCGCCTGCTTGCTCCAGGGCCACGGCTCGGGCCCGATCCTCCCCGACAAAGGCCAGCTCTGGTGTGGCCGAAGACGATACAGCGACGACGATAGCCGGCTCCGGTGTTATGATGGGAGAAGCGGTCGCGGTGACCACAGCAGCCGTTGGATCGGTTTCGCTGTCTCCGACTTTGGCAGCGGCCTGAAGGGGCGTATTCTCCGGCTCTCGCATTAAATGTGCGCCCACAAACACGCAGAACAGCACCACCACCGCGGCGGCGGACACCAATGCCCAGCGGGGCAAGGTCGGCCTGGCGGCCTTGGGCGCCTCATCTCGGACCACAGCGGCCCGGGCGACCGGAGGCGTTACTCCGGAGGTCTGGGGCGCGGCATGGTCAAAGGCCTGCCGCAGCTTTTTATGTATATCTCGATTGCGCATATGCTCCTCCTTTATGACAATACTTTCCTGAGCTTCTTCATGGCCCGATGATAGCGGGACAGCACCGTGGACAACGGCTCTCCCTCGAAGGCGGCTATCTCCCGGAACCGGAAGCCGCCCAGCACGTGGAGCAGCACCGCCCGCTGCTCCTCCTCCCGGAGCTCCTCCAGGCAGCTGCGGATCACCAGCCGGTCCTCCTGGGAAAGGGCGGGGTCCGCCCAGGGCGCCGCCTGCTCCAAAAGGGGTTCTGTTCCCCGCAGCTGGCGCGCCCGAAGCCGGTCGTAGCACAGGTTCCGCGTCAAACGCAGCAGGTAGGCCATGGGTTTGCCCTCCTCCCGGTAGCGCTTCGGGTCGGCGCAGAGCCGCAGATACACCTCCTGCGCCACATCCTCCGCGTCGTGGGCGTTCTTCAGCAGCGAGAGCGCGAACCCATAGACCGCGCCCCGGGTCCCTCGATAGATCTCCTCAAAGGCCTCCGCCTCACCGGCGGCCATGCGCCCCAGGCAGTCCGCCATAGAGGAAGCGCCCTTCCAGCGTGTCCAGCTATCCTGTTTTTGAATCGATGTCTGCATGCATGTCTCCATTCACCCGGTTAACGCATGTGCGGGCCCGTTTATCGCATCTGTTTTGAGTATATCACAAAAGACTGTCCGGCCACATATGCCGTGACAATCTCCGCCCCCTGTGGTATACTGATGCCCACAGAAAAGAAACGAGGTGCACCCTATGCGCTTTGACCATGCCGCCATTCTGACCGATCTGGACGGGACCCTGTTCAACAGCCAGGGAAATGTGTCCGGGGAGGACCGGGCCGCCATCCGCGCCTTCATCGCCAGGGGCGGGCTCTTTGCCGTGGCCACGGGGCGGGAGCCCCACAACGGCCGCCGCCACCTGCCCGACGTGCCCCTCAACGGCCCCTCCATCGTCCTCAACGGCGCCGCGGTCTACGATTTCGTCCACCGCAGGTACCTGAGCACCATTCCCATGGACAAGGAGGCCGCCCGGGACGTGCTGCTGCACTGCCAGGCGGAGAACTGGCCCCTGGACCTGCAGGTCTACACCACCGACGGCATCTACTACGCCTCGCCCATCGAGACGGCGGACCCGAACTTTCTGCGCATCCACCAGCCCACCCGGCAGCTGCCCATGGAGGAGCTGGAGGCAAAGACCTGGATCAAAACCGTTCTCCTGGAGCGGGCGGCGGAGGCCCTGGTCCCCATGCGGGCGTATCTGAAGGAAAAGGGCTACGACAAGCGCCTGGCCCTGGTGGAGGGCACCACGGACGTGGTGAAGATCGGCAAGTATCAGGAGCTGCTGCCCAAGGACGTGAACAAGGGCACCGGCGTGGACGCCCTGCGCCGGCTCCCCGTCTACCGGGGGCGGACCCTCTTTGCTGTGGGCGATTACTGGAACGATGTGGAGCTCCTGCAGGCGGCGGACGTGGCCTGCGCCCCGGGCAACGCCATCCCGGAGGTCAAGGCCCTCTGCGCCCACATCCTCCCCTCCCACAACGACAGCGCCATCGCTCACCTGGTTCGCCAGGTGATCCCGGCCCTGTGAGGCGGCGGTATGGCTGTCGACGTGGTGGCCGCCCTGGTGGTGGAGAACGGAAAATTCATGATCTGCCAGCGCCCGGCCCATAAGGCCCGGGGGCTCCTTTGGGAGTTCGTGGGCGGCAAGGTGGAGCCGGGGGAAACCAAGGAACAGGCCCTGGTGCGGGAGTGCCGGGAGGAGCTGGGCGTTACCGTGGCCCCAGGAGAGGTGTTCATGGAGGTGGACCATGTCTATCCGGACATCACCATCCACCTGACCCTCTTTCGCGCCGCCATCGCGGCGGGCCGTCCCCAAAAGCTGGAGCACGCGGACATCCGCTTCATCGCCCCGGCAGACATCCCTCTTTACGACTTTTGCCCGGCGGACGCCGCCATTTTAGCGCGCATCCGGGAAGGCCTATGAACCGGGTTTTGATCCTGGGCTGCCCCGGCAGCGGCAAGAGCACCTTCGCCCGGCAGCTGGGGGCCCTCACGGGCCTGCCCCTGGTTCACCTGGACAACGTCTACTGGCGCCCGGACGGGACCCATCTTTCCCGCCCCGCCTTCGACGAGGCCCTCCTTCGCCTGCTCCGGGAGGACCGGTGGATCCTGGACGGGAACTATAGCCGGACCTATGAAGTCCGCATCAGCGCCTGCGATACGGTCTTCTTCCTGGATTACGACACAGAGGTTTGCCTGGCGGGCGTGGCGCAACGGGTGGGCCGGCCCCGGCCGGACATGCCCTGGACGGAGGAACGGCCGGACCCGGAGCTGATCGACCTGATCCGCCGCTACCCTGAGGAGGAGCGGCCCCGGCTGCTGGCCATCCTGGCTCGATACCCGCAAAAGACCCTCATCCGCTTTGAAACCCGCGGCCAGGCTCAGGCCTGGCTGGAAAGCAACTTTCCGAAGGAGGAGCCCCCATGGAAAAGATAAAGATGATCCTGGACTGCGACGTGGGCCATGACGACGCCGTTGCCCTCATGGTGGCCGCCAAGCACCCGGCCTTGGAGCTGCTGGGGGTCACCGCCGTGGCCGGCAACCAGACCCTGGACAAGACCCTGCCCAACACCCTTCACGTGTGCCAGCATTTGGGGCTGCGCGTTCCCGTCTACGGGGGCATGACGCTGCCCATGGTGCGGGATCAGATCACCGCCGGGGACATCCACGGCAAATCCGGCCTGGACGGCCCCGTCTTCGAACCCCTCACCTGGAAGCAGGCGGAGCGGGAGCACGCGGTGAGCTACCTCATCCGCACCCTTATGGATTCCGACGGGGATATCACCTTGGTCCCCGTGGCGCCGCTGACCAACATCGCCATGGCCATGCGCCTGGAGCCCCGGATCATCCCCAAGATCCGCCGCATCGTCATGATGGGCGGCGCCTACGGCCTGGGCAACACCACCCCCGCCGCGGAGTTTAACGTGTTCGTGGACCCGGAGGCCGCCCATGTGGTTTTCACCTCCTGGGTGCCCCTGGTCATGATGGGGCTGGACCTGACCAACCAGACCCTGGCGGACCTTTCCGTCATCCAGCGCATGGAGGCGCTGGGCAATCCGGCGGGCAAGCTCTTCGGGGACATCATGCGCTTCACCCACAAAAGCCAGGCCGCCGTGGGCCTTGCCGCCGGCCCGGTCCACGATGTGACCGCCGTGGTCTACCTCTTCGCTCCCGAGGTCTTCACCACCCGCCCCGCCTATGTGCAGGTGGATCTCTCCCGGGGCCCCAGCTACGGCCGCACGGTCTGCGACTTTGTGGGCCGCCTGGGCCACGCCCCCAACGCCCAGGTGGGCACCGGGGTGGACCTTGCCCGCTTCTGGGACATCGTGGCCTCCACCCTGGCCCTCTACTGAACCCCCAAAACCAAAAAGGAACGGCCATGCCGTTCCTTTTTTGCGAAATCTGTTATTTTGGGTTGAATTTGGGCTGGCGGTAGGATATGCTGATAGCAAATGAAACATATATCGATGAAAGCATTTGCGAAGCGAATATGGTTCCTGGCGGCGTTGTTGGTAATGGCGACGCTGCCTTTGCGTCCGGCATCCGCCCAGGCAAGCTTCACCGGCGTGGTCACCTACAGAAGCGGCAAGAACGCGTATCTGCAGAGCGGCACCACGGGCATCTTGGCTCACCTGGACAGCTCCAACGACCCGGAGCTCATGGACGGAGTGAAGCGGGGCAAGGTGGTCACCGTCACCGGCGCGCAGATCCCGTTTAATCAGGGCGGATATGTGATCCCCGAGATCACCGATGCCATGATCGTCAGCATTTCGGACGGCGGCGCCTCAGCGGCCACGGTCTCCGCCTCCCTGGGGGCCCTGGGGAACGAGCTGATGGCGGTGCGGGTCCGGGTGGAGGGCACCAAGGGGGACCTGGCGGCCAAGCTGCAGATTTCCCCGGACAAGCTGGCGGAGTATTCGGAGGACCAGGTGCTGGTGGCCACGGGCGTGCTGTCCGCCAACACAAGCGGCATGATCCTGCTGGGAGCCGGCGTCCAGCCCAAGGCTACCCCCGCACCCACAGAGGCCCCCACGCCCGAACCAACGTCTGTACCTACGGACACGCCTGAGCCTACGGCGCCGCCCACGGGCACGCCTGAGCCTACGGCACCGCCCACGGACACGCCGGCACTCACTGCGCCGCCGACGAATACCCCTGCGCCCACAGCCGCGCCCGCCGGGGCGGGAGATGGCGCCGGCGCCGGATATGGGGCAGGAACCGGGCAGGGAGAAGGCACAGGGGTCCAGGGTACCGGCCCGGGGGCCGATGGCTCCGGCACAGGGTCAGGAGAAGGGGAGGAACCAGGCACGGCGGTCAGCGGCGGTATCGGCTCCACCGGAGATGGCACGAGCACAGCCGCCCAGG
Source organism: uncultured Eubacteriales bacterium (assembly GCA_902765005.1). Taxonomy (GTDB): domain Bacteria; phylum Bacillota; class Clostridia; order Christensenellales; family CAG-138; genus RUG472. Next base: position 101,024 of record CACWYB010000002.1, read on the forward strand.
AACCCGGCCATGAGACAGCCGCTGGAGGAGCGGACACCGCCCCGTCATCCCCTGTCACAGCACAGGCCACAGCGCAGGCTACCGCCAAGCCTTCGCCGGAAGCTACGGCGGCCACGGCCAGTATTACGCCAAAAGCAACAACGGCGGCCACGGCCGGGAGCACGCCAAAAACAACGGCGCAGGCCACGGCAGAGGTCACGGCGATAGCGACGCCTGCGCCGACGGTGATAGCAACCGCATCGGTTACGGCAGCGCCCACGGCGAAGGCAACGAAAAGGGCTACCCAAAGACCCACCCAAACGTCGACGCCGACAGCTGCGCCCACGGTTTCGCCCACCCCAAAGGCGGCGGAACCGACCCGGCAGAAAGAGACCGCCCCGCCTACGGCCACAGAGGAATCGTTTGCCGCGCCGACGCCCATTGACCTGATGCCGCAGACCGCTTCGCCTCAACCTGCGAGCACCCCTGAAAAGCCTGAGCCCACCCCCACGGTCAGGGAGGCGCCCCAGATTGAAGTTCAGGTGCTGGCGAGCTTCACGCCCGAGCCCACGGCGTCGCCCGCCGCTACGGAGGCGTCCTCCCCGGCACCGGAGGAAGGGCAGGAAAGGGACATAGCCCCCTTTGCAGGGCTCCTGTTTTTGGGCGGCATGGGGTCCATGGTCCTGGGGTGCGGGTATGTGCTGTTCCGGCAGATCGTAAAGAAAAAGCAGCCCCGATAGCGAGGCTGCCGCTGGAAGCGAAAGCAGTCAAGTGAGCTTCTGCTGGCGCATCCAGTAGGTCATGACGAAGCTGTGGGGCAGGAGCTTGGCCAGGACCCCCTGGAACCGGGCCACGAAGCCGTATTTACTCATATCCCTGCCGGCTTTGGCATCCCGCCAAGCCCGGGAAACGATGTCCTTGGGGTCGTACATGGCGGCGTAATGCTTGACCACTGCGTCCCTATCGGGGGCGATGGCCCGGTCGAAGAAAGCCGTCTTTGTCCAGAAGGGGCACACCGCGGTGACGGTGATGCCTTTTTTCTTCAGCTCTCGGCTCAGCGCCCGGCTGTAGCTGAGCACAAAGGCCTTGCTGGCCCCGTAAACCCCGATGTAGGGAATGGGCTGATAGGCTGCCACGGAGGCGATGTTGATGATGCGGCTGCCGGCGCCCATCCGGGGCACGGTCAGCTGGCAGAGGGCCTGCAGGGCCTGGCAGTTCAGATCCACCATGTTGAGGTTCTCCGCCAGGGGCGTGTCCTCAATGGCCTGAAACTTTCCGAAGCCGCTGGCATTCACCAGCAGCCCCACCTCCACCGGCGCCTCCGAAAGAGCCTTCGCGTATACATCGAAGCTTTTCCGGTCCGTCAAATCGAGAGGCAGCGCCCGTACCGGGTAGGGCGAAACCGCCTGCAGCTCCACCAGCTTGTCCCGGCTCCGGGCAATGGCCCAGACCTCGTCGAAGGGCCCCATCTCCCCACAGGTTTCCACAAACCGGCGGCCCATGCCGCTGGACGCCCCGGTGATCACCGCGATACGCTTCATATCTTACCGTCCTTTTTTTGCTTTTGTTTGCAGTATGGGGCAGGCGGGGCGTGTTGTCAAGAGGAGACGAGCCAGCGAAAATGAGATAGAGAAAGAGAGAGCAGAGGAAAGGTTCCTTAGATGAAGTATATTCAATTATGAAAAGACAATTCGACGTTTCATATCTTGTAATCAAGAATTATCCTTGCTATAATATACATGCTACACAATCAAATACTGCCGGATTCTGTCAGTAAGGAGGGCTGCGCTTTTTCTTTGGAAAAGACGTATGCCTTTCATCATGTTCTCCTTGCTGAGGCAGGATGCGATTGTGTAGCGACAAAGGGCATATGCTTTTCACGCGCAGCCGTTAAGGCTGCGCATTTTTTTGTATAGCACCTGCAATATACAGGATGAAAGGATAGAAACATGAAAAAACGTATCTTCTCTTTGTTGCTCGCTGCGATCATGTTGGTATCCATGTTGCCAATCAGCGCTCTGGCCGAGGAAGACGAAGCGCAGCCTGAAGTGACGGAACCCACCTCAACGGCATCAGAGGCGGAAACGGCCCCGGAGGATGAGGAGACAGATACGGAGGATACGTCCGCAGAGTCGGAACAGCCGGAAGAGACCCAGGCACCGGAGGCCCAGACGCCAGCAGAGGAGGTGCCCACAGAGTCGGAGGCACCGGCCGAAACCGAGACGCCCGCGGAGACGGAAGCCCCCGCAGAGCCGGCTGAGCCTGTGGCGGAAGAGACGGCCGAGACTGAGATGCCCGCAGAAACGCAGGAACCGGAGGAAGAGCCGGTTGAGACGGAAGCTCCGTCCGAAGAGCCGGAACTGTCTGCCGAAACACCTGCGCTTGTGGCGGAAGAACCGGCGGCGGAAGAGACCCCGGCGACAACGGAGGCTCCTGCTGAGACGCCCGAACCGGTCGTGGAAGAGAAGCCCGCTGAAACGGAAGTTCCTGCTGAAACCGAGGCGCCTGTGGCGGAGGAGCCTGCGGAGCCGGAGATCACGCTTTCGCTCAACAGTCTGAGCAATGTTCGCCTTGTGAACGGGGCGGCAGAGTTCGTGGTGACGGCCACCTGCAACCGGGCGGATGTGGCGATCCGCTACCAGTGGCAGAAGCTGAACACCAAGGGCCCCTACACCCAGATCGAAGATGCGGCTGAGCGGGCCGCGGCCCGAGAGGAGGCCTGGGAGAACCTGGGCAACGGGACGAACAAGCTGACGTTCCAGGGAATCGAAGACTATTCGTCATATGAAGATTTGCTGTTCCGCTGCCGGGTCACGGCAGGGGACGTTGTTGTATACACGCGGGAAGTGAAACTGCTCCCCGAGGAGCAGGCGGAGGAGCCGGAAGCGGCTGAACCGGAACCCACAGAGGTGCCCGAGGCGCAGGAGCCTGCGGAGGAAACACCCGCCGAAGACCCTGCTGTTGAACCGGAAGCAACGCAGGAGCCGGAGCCTGAAACCGTAACGGAGGAACCCTCCGCGGAGCCGGAAACTGCAGCGGAGGAGCCTTCCGAGGAACCGACAACAGAAGCAGAACCTGTCCCCGAAACAGAAGCGGAACCGGAGGAAGAACCCGCAGCCCAGGCAGAGCCTGCGGAGGAAACGCCCGCAGAAGACCCTGCCGCTGAACCGGAAGCAACGCCGGAGCCGGAGCCTGAAACCGTAACGGAAGAACCCTCCGCGGAGCCTGAGACCGCAGCGGAGGAGCCTTCCGAGAAACCGACAATAGAAGCAGAACCTGTCCCCGAAACCGAGGCGGAACCGGAAGAAAACCCTGAGGATCCGGAGGAGCCGGAGACTGCCCCGGAAACCGAGGCGGAACCAGAAGATACAGAAGAGCCGGAAGAACCCGTGGTTCAGGAAGAGACCGTGGACGAGACGCCTGCGGAAGAACCTGCTGCGGAACCGGAAGATACCCAGGAGTCGGAAGAGGAAATTCAGCCGGAGCTCCCGGCTTTGCCCAAGACTTTGATACCCATTCGCACCCGGGGCGCGGCCAGCGGCACCTATACTTTGGTCACCTCCGCTTCTCAGCTTTCTGCCGGAGATGAAATCATCCTGGTCAGCGATGATGGCGCATACTTCTATACCATGGGCTCCGGCTTTGGTGGCGTGCAGGCAACGATTGGAGCCAACTCTCTGGAAGCCCCGGCAGGGACGGAGGCTCTGACTCTGGTCGAAGCCGACGGCGGCTGGTTGCTGTCTACCGGTTCCGGATACCTTTCCGCCAACGGAAGCGCCCTGACCATTGTATCTGATGCTGATGACGCATCCGTATGGACGATCTCCATCGCCAACGAGGAGGCGACAATCTCTACCGCAGGCGGAGACATTTGCTTTGATGGAAACACCTTCTTTTATGGTAATGGGGGTTATCCTCTTTCTATATATATTAAAATAGATCTTTCAACACCTCAGCCGCTATATAACGACCTGTGGTGGACACTAGTCAACGGTAAGTTGACTATCGGTGGTTGTGGCGAGATGCCTGATTTTTCATCTTCCTATAATCAGCCGTGGGCATATCAAAATATAGTTGATGTGGAAATACAAGATGAAGTGACAAGAATCGGCAATTATGCTTTTAGTAGTTGCACCGAGCTACAATCGGTAATGATTGGGGATAGCGTATCAAGCATTGGGATGTTCGCGTTTAACGAATGCACAGGGCTTAAGTCAGTTACTATGCCATGTAGCGCAAGCATTGGCCGCTATGCTTTTCAAAACTGCAAAGCCATTACTTGTGTTGACTTGACCAAAGGAACAGGAATAATGCCATTATATAAAATGGATCCGTATGTTTCCGGAATAAATTATGAATGGACACCATGGTATATTTCTCGCAATCACACATTGACGGTTAGCATAGATAATGGTGTTGAAGTAATCAGCGATTATGCTTTTTACGAATGCAGTGGATTAAAAGAAATTGAAATACCGGAAAGTGTTAAAAGTATCGGGTGTAAAGCCTTCTATAATACTGGATGGTGGAATATACAAAGCGATGGTGTAGTATATATAGACGCTTTTTTACTTGGTGTTAAAGGAACCGGCGTCCAGATTGTACGGATAAAAGAGGGGACAAAACAAATAACAGGTCAATCATTTGCTTATAATGAACATATTACAAAGGTAACAATTCCAGATAGTGTTATAAGTATTGGTGAGGCTGCATTTGAAAATTGCACTGGGTTGGTGTCGGTTGCTATTGGAAACGGTGTCACAAGTATCGGAAAGCATGCTTTTCAAAGCTGTACAGCACTTACATCCATTTCCATACCAGACAGTGTCAACAATATTGAGTGGGGTGCATTTAGCAACTGCACGGGATTAGTTTCAGTCGAACTTGGTAGCGGCGTTATCAGTATTGGTGGCAGTGCATTCCACTACTGCACTGGGCTCACATCCATCATTATACCGGATGGCGTCACTAGCATTAATGAATTTACGTTCAAAGGTTGTAGCGAATTAACTTCGATTATAATTGGAAATAGCGTGACAAGCATTGGTCAAGCGGCTTTTGTTGGATGTAGTAAGTTAGCAACAATCACAATGCCTTGTAGCATAAATCTTATAGCAGAGAATTATGATTCTCCAAATTTTTTTAGCGGTTGCTCAAGTTTGACTAGTTTCCGATTGACTGTTGGAACGGGTACAATGCCAGACTATTCTATAAGCAACAAACATGTAAATCATTATCAACTTGCGCCATGGTATATTAGTCGCGAAAATGCGCTTACAATAACCCTAGATGAAGGAATTCAACATATTGGTGCTTATGCTTTTCGTGGCTGCACGGGGCTGACGTCCATTACGATTCCGGACAGCGTCACCAGCATCGAAAGCAATGCGTTTAATGGTTGTTCGGGGCTTACAGATGTGCACTATCACGGCACACCGCGAACCCGGAGCGTTATTGCGTTCAATGATTACAACGATGCCTTGCTTGACGCCACCTGGCATTATCTGCCGGTGAACAGCCTCGAGTGGATGCAGCAGCCCGATAAACTGACCTATGATGAGGGTGAGGCTCTGAGCGTGGCTGGCGGTCAGATCAAGACGAGCTATGATTACGATATCGAGGAGACTGAAGACCTAACCCTTGATATGGTCACCGGGCTTGATAGCAGCATCGTCGGCACGCAGACCCTGACCGTGACCTTTGGCGAAAAGACCCTGACCTATGACGTGACCGTGAACCATGTGCCCGGCGAGCCGGTGCGGGAGAATGTGGTCGATGCCACCTGCACTGAGGTGGGCAGCTGCGACGAGGTGATCTGTTGCTCCGTCTGCGGCGAGGAACTGAGTCGCGAGACGAAGACGATCGACGCGCTCGGCCACGATCTTGTCCACCATGACGCTCAGGCGCCCACCTGCACCGAGATCGGCTGGGAGGCCTACGACACCTGCTCTCGCTGCGATTACACGACTTACGTGGAGATCCCTGTGTCGGGGCATACTCCAAGCGAACCGGTTCAAGAGAATTTGGTCGAAGCCACAATCACTGAGGGGGGAAGCTATGATGAGGTAGTATACTGCGCTGCCTGCGGAGAGGAGTTGAGCCGTGAGCAGAAGCTCATCGAGAAGCTATCCCCCGATCAGCAGTGCGGCGACAATCTCTACTGGTCCTTCGACGAGGCCACCGGCGCCCTGACCATCACCGGCAGCGGGGCCATGTGGGACTTCAATGGGAATGAGGATGAATATGCGCCCTGGTACGAAATCAGGGATCAGATCCAGAGCGTTTCGCTGCCGGCAGGGTTGACCCATATCGGCGCGTACGCCTTCCATTGCTGCACCAACCTGGGGCTGAAGTCGATCCCGGATAGCCTCACGTCCATTGGCGAGATGGCCTTCGATCATTGCTATGGGTTGCGCAGCCTGTGCATTTCGGCAAGCATCGAAACCATTGGGCAGAGCGCGTTTACATACACAGGCTTGGAGGAAGTCGTCTTTGAAGACGGCGTGACCCGGATCGACGAAAGCATCTTCGGTTTCGGCACCGCGGAAGAGATGACGGTGTATCTGCCGTCCTCCATTACCTATGTCGGCGGCTGGGTGTTCGATCATAAGACGGTGGTGCGCTATGAGGGCACGCTGGCGGACAAGGCGAAACTTGAGATCGGCGAAGGGAACGAGGATGCCATCTGGAAGTACAGCTATGAGGAGCAGAACCAGATGGAGGTGACCGAAAGCACCGACGCAAAGACCGTTGTGCTGGAGGGAACGAGCGCGACCCTGCCGGCGGACATCTTTACAACGGGATATAAACCGGTGGAAGTGCATGCGGGCGAGGCGACGGTCGCTTTCGATGCGGAGGCGGCGTTTGCCATTGGCGCATTTGAGCAGGAGGTGCAGCTGGCTATCCAGGTGACGCAGGCGAGCGAAACCCAGGTCAATGTGCAGATCGATCTCACGGCAGGCGGCGCAAATGCCTTTGCCGAAGGAACGGAAGGCAGCGCCCTGGTCACCGTGCCCTTTGCCTTGCAGGAGGGAAAGCTGCCCGTGGTCTATCTGGTGGAAGGGGAAACGCGGACGCAGATGCCGGTGGAGAGCTACACGGAAACTGCCGTCAGCTTCCGGGCAGCCCATTTCTCGGAGTATGAGATTAATCAGGTCAATGCGATCACAATCACCTTCATGGATGGGGAAGAAGTGATTGACAGCGTCACCATTCCCGAAGGGACGGCCATTCCCCCGGAGCAGATCCCCACGCCTTCAAAGGAAGGCTTTATCCTTGGGGGTTGGATTATTGAGGGTACATCGACCGCAGTGGACATAACGACAGCATTCTATGAGGATGCTGTCCTCCATACGAACTGGGTGGAGGCCGTTGGCGTCACCATCGACGAGAACACCTTCCCGGATGAGCAGTTTAGAATGGTCGTTGGGAGAGACATCGATTCGGATGGCAACGGCATATTGACTGCCGAAGAGATTCGCGCAGCAGAGACGATAGTCTGCGGCGAATCGGAAATTGGTTCTCTCCAGGGGATTCAGCTCTTTACAAATCTTAAAAATCTGTATTGCTCGGACAACCTGCTGACTCAGCTGGATGTGAGCGGGAATACAGAGCTGAGTACCTTGTATTGCAGAAACAATCAGCTGACGACATTGGATCTAAGTAAAAACACCCTGCTGGAGAGTTTGGACTGCGGTTGGAATCAGCTGACGGTGCTTGATTTGAGCAAGCAGACGCAATTAAAGAATCTCTACTGTGATTACAATTACCTGACGAAGCTTGACCTTGCGGGCAAGACGTTGGACTATTGCGCCATCGATCAGCATCTGCCCATGGCCAACCTTGTTAAGGTGGAAGACACTGAAAACGTGTTCACGCTGGACCTGGCAACCATTTTTGCCCCCGATGCGCTGGAAGGCATTACCATGGTCCGCTCGAGTGATGAAAACATGCCTGTGGCGTATGATTCGACTACGCATGTCGTCACGTTTGCGAATGGGATCTATTACGGTCTGGAAATCATTTGCACCGCAAGTACCGGAATCGACGGCACGGAGATGGATGTGTACATCCCGGTATGTTACATGCCGCCCATCGATCAGGATCGGGCGTACTTTGATCTGCACTTTAATCAGATAGATGGCTGGTTGACCAACGATGTGGAGTATGGTGTCACTGTGAAGATCTCCACGATTGAGGAGCTGCAGGCGATCTTTGTCAACAATCATGTGGACGTGAATCTAAACAGCTGCCCGTCAGAGGATGATCCATTTTTTAAGGAGGTCCTCCATCAGAAGGACCGGATCAGGTCCTTCGGCTTCTACTTCGACGGCGCGTTTACGCTGACGATCGAGGAGGGAGACAACTTCGTCGGCTCATTCTACTTGAACAACGAAAACGCGGATATTACGATCATCAGAAACGCGCCTGTGATGGATGGAACGGACGACAGCATCGAAGTGAACGCCGGCAGACTGGACTATACCGGTGACGTGTCCAGGCTGCTGCTCAGGGGCCGTTTGAATGGGAATGATACCGCGCAATCTTCCGTGACTATTCGCGGCAGCGTGCAGGATCTGATTTGGACCACCTTCGCTCAAGGGGAATATACTCCCTATTTGGGGGATGTGTTCGTTTCGGGAACGATTGCCAACGGCGAGCAGAACGGCAAAAACGAGGTTGACCTGGACAGCCTGAACATCGGCCAGAATCTGGGAAAGGTGGAGCTCAATCTGCCTGTCGTCAAGTTCAAAAAGGATGCGATCGACTCGGCACCCGTTCAGATCATAGATGACGGCGTGCTGCTGGAAGGAACCGGTCTTGCGGTGGAGGCTGTTTCCATAGGCAGGGAGGACATTTCACACATTAGCCTGTATTGCGCCATTGGATCTGATTCTCAAGCATGGCGGGTCAGCGTCCAGTTGGATCCGGAAAAGTATACTTCGGATGCCATGAAAGCGGAGCTGGAAGGCTTCACCATGGCTGATCTTTGGGGCAGCGCGCCGGACGAGGCGGACCATATCGACGTGGATTTGACGCTGAACGGAGATAGCACGATCCCGACACAGCTTGAGATCAACGGAAATTATAGGACCGTGTATGTCAGTGGCGGCAACTATACCCTCCAATCCGGCAGCGTGTTTGGAAACATGTATGTCAATACACCTGTTAGCCCCGGCCGGTTTGCGGGCTGGAAGGACACGGTCATATCGATCAACTGTCCGGTCAACCAGTTGATATTCTATGGCTTGTTGCGCAATACAACCGTTATCTTGGGTGAAAATGGCCATGTAAGCGAAGGCCAGAAGAATATTCTTGATCGGTTTACCCTTGGGAGCACGCCGGGCCGCTTCTTCTTCGATGTGCAGGCGAACACAACTCTGTTGGAGAATGGCGATCTGAAGGTCATGAGCAGCGACGCCAATGATCGAGATGCGCTGGGCGCTATCCTGACGGACAGCAAGACGTTGAATGCCAGCGTGGATGGCTTGAATGCCGACAGCGAAGCTGCCTTCATGTATATCAATCAGACCGGCAGCGAGGATCTGACGGAGGAAGAGAAGGCCGCGCTGCGCTCGCAGGAAACCAATTTGAATATGCTGAGCGCCGCTTTCCAGGTGGATGTGGCGAAGGTGAGCTTCGATGAAAGAGGCAACGCAACGAATGCGGAGGACGTGTCCCAGCTGAATAATGAAGTGACATTCACCCTGGAGCTCCCCGACGATCAGGCGAGCTATGATGTGTTCCGGCTCCACGAAGAAAACGGGGAGGTATCCGCTACCAAGCTCATCTCCACGGAGGAGGGTGATGATACAGTCACCTTGAGCAGCGACCTGTTCTCCAAGTTTGTGATGGTGAACACCAGCCCGGTGGAACTGGATTTTGTGCATCCGGAAGAAAAGTATCACCACTTCGAGTATTCTGAGGGCGGATGGCTTGTAACGGCGGATGGCACAAATGAGCGGCTTCCGGTTTCCGCAGCGGATGCAAAGAGGCTTCTGATCAATGATAACTGGTTCTATCTGTCCTTCTTTGAAATTCCGTCCGATGAGGAGCGTTTCTACAGTGAGTACACAAACCAGCTGCGATCAGTTGAGTTCGTGTGTGCCGGCGAGATGACCTTCGATATCAGTTCTGACGCGCAGAGGCTAAACAGTATAACGGTCAACCGTCCGGGCGCCAACATTACCGTCAACTATCCTGCAGAGGATCATCCGTATCTATACGTAAATGTCTACAGTGGTAGCTTGACATTCACGGGTGACATTAACAGCCTGATGCTGAATGGAAACGACAATTCCAATGCCGATTCTGTAGTTCGAGTAAATGGCAACGTTCAAGAGCTTACCTGGTATGGGAAAACTGCGGAGGTGGATTCCTATAACAATGGCGATCCATATTTGGGCGACCTGTATGTAACCGGACGGATCGCCAATGGCGAAGAGAGGGGAAGACGTGAGGTTGACATCCAGAATATCGGCATTGTCACGGTCAATCTGACCGTATCTTCCTTCTCAAAAACTAAAGAGGATGCCTCTTTGGTGATCGAGGATGGCGAACTGAAGCTTGTTCCTGAGTATACAATTGGCAATCAATTGACAGGCGCAGATGTTTCCTTGCTGTACCAGGCGGAATATGGCGGGACGGAGTGGACCTTGTTTATCGGATCGCTTTCCGGCGGCGACATGGGCTCTTTCTACCTGGGAGACGAATTTGATGCCTCCAGGATTATGCCTGGGGAAAACGTTTCTGTCGTCATTTGGGATTCCCCTGCCGACGGGACCCCCATCAGGTTGACTGGCCCCTTTAATATGGTTGATATTTATGCCGGCCGTGTAATACTGGAGGAGTCTGTGGATTCGCTGAATATCAGCAACTTCTGGCTGGATCAACACGCTGTCCATCCCGTGATCGATGTGACCATTGACGGTCAGGTGGATTTTCTTTCCTTAGAAGGAGTAAACAAGGGAACGGCCGTAAAAACCGGCGCAAACGGCAACGTGAGCAGCGGCAATTGGCATTTCTATCTCAACGGATTGGGCCACCTGTCTTCTCCTCGATGGTTCGATCATTCTATCGGCGCGAACACGCAGATCATGTCCAACGGCAGCTTGCTGCTCATGAGTGTGGACAGAAATGGTGAATATGGTTCGATTGCATCTCGCGTGGATGAGCTGACCCAGGCGGCTGGCATTGAGGAGGGAAACCAATTCGCTGCCATGGACATTCGGAACGGGGATGTATATCTGGATGAGACGGAGCAAGCGCTCGTCAATGAACAAGTGCCGGGGGGAAGAACGGTTACCGAATTCGATGTTCAGGTCACTGCGTATACCGTAGATGACGATGGAAACCTGACGAGCCAATCCAATGTCTCCAGCTTGACCAATGGCGAAGCCAGCTTTGCTCTGCAGCTGCCGAATGACGATCCGGAGGCAGAGTACAGGATTGTGCGGATTCACGATGGGGAGGCCCGGGAGGCCCAGATCATGGAAGATGCCGTGATCGAAAACGGCCTTGCCCAGGTGAGCAGCGACCTGTTCTCCAAGTTCGTGGTGGTGCAAGTGGGCGGGCACGCCTATGTGGCAGAAGTCAACGGCGTGAAATACGAATCCTTTGCCGAGGCGGCGGCCGCAGCGAATAACGGTGAACACGTGATCACGCTGCTGGCGGACGTGGAGGAGCTGTACAAGCTGAGCATGGATAACCATACGGTGAAGATCCAGACAAATGGTCATTGGCTGCGGATTGAAACACCGAAGTGGGGGCGCTTAGATTCGTCTGAAAATGATGGCGTTACCTCCTATCAGCTTATCTACGGGGTTGCCGATCCCACCGAGGACTGGGCCGGGAGAATCTTTAAGCTTGCGCACTATAATGAAGGATGGTTCATTCAATCGAATGAGAATGAATACTTCCTTGTTACCGCCGAGCAGATGGAAACCATCATCAACAGCGGGGTTCGCACGGGAGAGGTGGATGTGTTCGCGGCGCCCGAGGAGAACGATCCTATGTGGGAAATGTTTGGCAGGCATATGGGAACAGGACCCGATGACCCCAGCATGGTCGACGGCATTGATTTCTATTGTGCGGGAGATGTGACCCTTACCATTCCAGAGGGGGCCTATTACTTTGGCGGATTCACAATCGAAAACCCGGAAGCAAATATAACCATAAACAGGCACGATACGGGAGTAGCCAACATCTGGGTATACGCAGGCACCCTTACGTATACCGGCAGTGTGGAAGACCTGAGACTGTTTGGAAGAGCGTATGATGATCACAGCAAAGATGTGGTCGTTACGGTGAATGGGCACATTCGTACGCTGAACTTTATGGGAGAGAATGCTCCGGCTAACGATGCGAATCAGGCTCCGTTTAAGGGCAACCTGTATGTGAACGGAACGATTGAGAATGGCTATGAAAAGGGCCAGCAAACCGTTGATTTGACCGAGTATAAGATTGGCGTGGTTACCATCGCCATGGCCGTCAAGCAAGTGGAGAATCATACAACAGAAGGGAAAGAACACATTATTGAAAACGGCGTTCTGAAGGATGAGTATTGCTCAAAGATAATTGAGAATGTAACGAAAGACGACCTTCAGTATTATTTCAATGGGTATGCAGGGAGCAGTATATACCCGAATACCGATAGAGGAAACTGGACCGTGATTGTCCAGCATGTGGAGACACAGGCTATGTCAGATTCCATCCCGTTAGGGGAGGATTTCTCTGCGGTCGATGTGCAGCTTACGCCGAAGGAGTATATCTACAATGTGTCCCTGTATGGGAGCAGAGAAGGTGATAGCAGCCTGAATGCCCCCATTACACTTCCGGGAGATTTTAAGGACGTTCAGATTCATGATGTGGATTTGATCGTTCCGGAAGGCACCAACTATGATTGGCTGGTGACGCATTCTGACTTTGTAACCGCCGATAGTGGGCTGCCGTATTCTACCGTGACCGTTTATGGAACGGTGCAAGATCTGAATATTGACGGGCCGTCAGATCATATCACCATTGAGACCAGCGGCAATGGGAAGATACTGAAAGGCACCTGGACCACCTATAACCTGGGCAATTACTATAACCGTAAGACGCGGTTCTTCACACCGGGTGCGGGCATATTGTTCACAAACGGTTTGTTGCAAGTATTGAGCTATGATAGCCCCGACATGTCCGATCTGGGCGCCATTATGCCCAGCAGCGCCACGCTGACGGCAGCCACAGAGAATGTGGCCCAGAATCAGGCGACCTATATGGATATCACCTCGAGCAGCGTAGAGGAGCTGTCCAGCCAGGAAATGACCGCTTTGGAAGGGCTGGGCATCGACCAGAATCAGTTGGCAGCCGGGTTCCAGGTGGAGGTGGCGAAGCTGACCTTTGAGGATGATGGAACCATCACCGGCGAGGAGATAACTGAGCTGACCAGCGAGGTGCCCATCACTCTGGAGCTGCCGGACGACGAGAACGAATACCAGATCATCCGCCTCCATGAAGGGGAAAGCGGCATGAGCGCGGATGCTCTCGGCGAGCCGACGACAGGGTCCGTGGTCACAGTGAGTAGCGACCTGTTCTCCAAGTTCGTGGTGGTCAACACGAAAGCCCCCAGCAGGGAGTACACGATCCGGTTTGTGGATGAAGACGGCACGGAGCTGCAGAGCAGCAAAGTGGCTCAGGGTGAGCTGCCTGTGTACACGGGTGAAACACCGACTAAGGCGATGGATGAACAGTTCATCTATACCTTTGCCGGATGGACGCCGGAGATCGTGGCTGCCACAGAGGATGCAACGTATACGGCAACCTATAGCAGTGCACGGATAACTTGCACGGTGACATTCAATTCAAATGGAGGAACGTCAGTTGAAGCTATAACACTGACAAAAGGGACTGCCGCAGCAGAACCTGCAGAACCGACAAGAGAAGGATATTATTTCGTTGGATGGTATGTTGAAGGCGAAGAGTCATCCTTTGATTTTGACACGATCATTGTGGAGGATTTGACTTTGACAGCGAAATGGGCAAGGGTTGCCAAGTACTCCGCCACCTTGACATTGAAAGACAATATCAATATCAACTTCTATGTCAAAGATATTGAGGAAGAGGATAAACAGTGGTATACGGTCAAATGGACCTTTGATGGAAAGGAGCTTGAGAAAGAGCTAAAGGGTGTTGATCGAGAAGAGGATGGACGATATAAGATCGTTCTTGCAGGAACATACTCCTACCAGATGACCTTGCCAGTGCATATCATGGTTTACTGCAATGATGTGCTTGTAAAAGAGGTCGAATCCTATTCAGTACAAACGTATTTCTTGAATATGCTGAATAAGAGCTCAACGGATGCAAAGACAAAAGCACTTTGCAGAGCGGGGTTGGACTATGGTGCCAATGCGCAATTGTTCTTTGACGGAAAGACCTATGGGGGAGGAATCCCATACGCTTGTGATGCGGGGAACCTTGCAAATCGTTCCACAAATCCGAGCAATACCATCACTGCAACGAAGCCAAGCAATGCTGCAAGCAGAGAAGGAGATTTGAACGGGACTGGAATCAGCAAACTTACGGCTTCTCTGATTCTGGGAACGGAAACCACAATCAAACTTTATATAACGTATGAAGGTGACATTGGTGATCTGACCATCACTTGTGCCGGAAGGAGCATTACACAGCCGGTGAAAGAAGCAGATGGAAGATACTCCGTTTCAATCCCCGGGATCCGGTCCTTTGAGCTTTGTAAGGATTATGTCATTTCCATTGTCAAAGGGACACAAACAATTAAAGTTACCTATTCTGCATATGCGTACGCAGCAAAGAATTGGGATAGTTCAGATAGCAAATTGAAGAACCTGTGCAGAGCGCTGGTTGCATATGGAGATGTTGCAAAGGAAATATGGGGCTAATGAAAAGGTTTATTATATGAGAAAGGAGGAGAAAAAATGAAAGAGTATGAAGCGTTGGAGCTTGAAGTGATCAGATTTGATACTGAAGATGTGATCACCGCAAGTCAGGGCGAGACCCCGGAAGACGAACTGTAATGGTTGAGTATGAGACGGGTCTTTGACCCGTCTCATACGTATTGAGAACTGAACAGCAGCGTTTCTGTTCTGAGGAAATTTGACGGAAAAGAATGGAACATAACGGTATATATCGTTTTGCAAATATATCGGTGCAGGTAGTCTCCTTGTTCCCTTACGCCCAGAAGATGTGTGAGGCCTATCGGTGCCAGGGAGCTCCTGAGCTGACGATTGCCACCACGCAAAAGGACATTGACTTTGAGCGGCGGAGGGCAAAGGAGGTCGCCAGGAAGGAAGGGCGGCCGGAGCCGGACCATGCCGATGGGTATTTGGAGACCCTGGCGGTCTATCGGAAGATCGCGGAGAAGATGCCTTTTTACGACAGGATGCTGATGCATGGCTCCTGCGTGGCGGTGGATGGGGCAGCGTATCTGTTCATCGCCAGGAGCGGCACGGGCAAGAGCACCCACACCCGGCTGTGGCGCAAGCTGCTGGGGGACAGGGCGGTGATGGTCAATGACGATAAGCCCCTGGTCCAGGTGGCGGAGGGAAAGGCCATCATCTATGGCACGCCCTGGGACGGAAAGCATCGGCTGAGCAGCAACGTGGCTGTGCCGCTGCAAGCCGCCTGCATCCTGGAGCGGGCAGAGGAAAACAGCATTCGCCCGCTGATCCGGGAGGAAGCGCTGCCCATGCTGCTGCAGCAAAGCTATCGACCCTTCGACCCGGAGGCTCTCGCGAAGACGGTGGCGCTGGTGGACCGGTTGGCCGGGGCGGTGAGGCTCTATCGGCTGGGCTGCAATATGAATATAGGGGCGGCTGAGCTGTCGTATACCACAATGAAGGAAGGATAGAACCATGAAACTGAAGAAAGAGTTTATCACCCATATCACCGGGGAGGAGGCGCTGCTGGTGCCCACCGGCGCGGCGAGCTTTTCCGGCCTGGTGAAGGGAAACAAGACCCTGGGCGCCATCCTGGAGCTGCTGAAAACGGAAACAACGGAGCAGCAGATCGTGTCCGCCATGTGTGCTCGGTTCAACGGAGCTGAGGAGACGATTGCCAAGGATGTGAAACGGGCGCTTGCGGAGCTGCGCAAAATCGGGGCGCTGGATGAGTAAGGGTCTCTCTTACGAAGAATATCTGGAACAAAACGAAACGCTCACCTACACGAATGTGGGTGTGAGCATGCTGCCGCTGCTTCGGCAGGGGAAGGATTTGTTCACCGTTCGAAGAAAGGGCGAGGAACGGTGCCGGGCGGGAGATGTGGTCCTGTATCGGCGGCCGCCGGATCAGTATGTGCTGCATCGGGTCATCGAGGTGAAGCCGGATGGATATGTGATCCTGGGAGACAACTGCGTAGCCAGGGAATACGGCATTCGGGACGCCGATATCCTGGGGGTCATGACGGGCTTTGTGCGGGACGGCAAAGCGCACAGCGTATGCGAAGCTGGTTACAGACTATATACTTTTTTATGGCTTCACACCATTGGACCGCGGGTGTTTGCAAAACGAGCAAGGTTGAAATTGGCCAGGCTATGGCATCGGATCAGACATGAAGGATAGCGCGGTAAAGTGGCTGTATGCCGTGCCGGGCGGAAAGCGGCTGTATATCGTTTTGTTGGCGGCGGCCCAGGCGATCCACGGCGCCTCAGGGGTGCTGTATGCCCTGCTGCTGCGAAACATTGTGGATGCGGCTTCCGCAAAAAACGGCCCCGCATTCTGGCAGGGGATGGCGCTCATCGTCCTGCTGGTGGCCGGGCAGCTGGGGCTCCGGACACTGATTCGATTCTTGACGGAGCTTTCCAAAGCCACATTGGAGAACAGGTTTAAGGCGCGGTTGCTGGATGTACTGCTGAAGAAGGAGTACATGCGCATCAGCGCTCTGCATTCGGCGGAGTGGATGAATCGGCTGACCAACGACACGGTGGTGGTGGCCAACGGCTATGTGGACATACTGCCGGGGTTGGTGGGCATGGTCGTGAAGCTGATCAGCGCCCTGGTGATGATCGTGGTCATGGAGCCGCGCTTTGCCGCGGTCATGATCCCCTGCGGGCTGCTGCTGGTGTTCTTTACCTGGCTGTTTCGCAAGACGCTCAAGCGCCTGCATCGAAACATACAGGAAGCGGACGGTCGGGTGAGGATCTTTTTGCAGGAGCGGATCGGCAGTCTGCTGATGATCCATTCCTTTGGGGCGGAACAGCAAAGCATGGCAGAGGCAGAGGAGAAGCTGAAGGAGCATAAGGCGGCTCGCATGCGCCGAAACTGGTTTTCCAACCTGTGCAACGTTGGCTTTGGCGCCGCCATGAACGGCATGTATTTATTGGGTGTGGGCTGGTGCGGATATGGCATACTGACGGGAACCATCACCTTCGGCACCCTGACTGCCATCACGCAGCTCATTTCGCAGATTCAGGCGCCGTTTGCGAACATCTCCGGGTATTTGCCTCGCTATTACGCCATGCTTGCCAGCGCCGAGCGGCTGATGGAGGCGGAGCACTTCCCCGAGGGGCCGCAGGAGGCCCTGTGTCTGCCTGCGGTGGCTGAGTTTTATGAAAAGAAACTGGCCGCCTTTGGGCTGAAGGACGCAAGCTTCATCTACTATCCCGCTACAGAGCGCGTGGACGCCCTCATAAAGGAGAGCATGCCCGTTGTGCTTTCAAACCTTTCGCTGGAGATCCGCAAGGGAGAATATGTGGCGTTCACGGGCCAAAGCGGCTGCGGCAAGTCCACGGTACTGAAGCTGCTGATGTGCGTGTACGCCCCTGATACGGGGACGCGGTATTACAAGGATCAGGACGGCAGCCGGGGAGAGCTCTCCTCGGCCTATCGGTGTCTGTTTGCCTATGTACCCCAGGGAAATCAGCTGATGAGCGGTACCATCCGGCAGGTGGTAAGCTTTGCCGATCCGCAGGCCGCAGCGGATGAAGAAAAACTATGGCTGGCGCTGAAGATTGCCTGCGCGGATGATTTTGTGCGGGAGCTGGAGCAGGGGCTGGACACCCTTCTGGGCGAGAGAGGGACGGGCTTATCCGAGGGCCAGATGCAGCGGCTGGCGATTGCCCGGGCCATTTTCTCCGAAAGCCCTATCCTGCTGCTGGATGAAGCCACCAGCGCCCTGGATGAGGAGACGGAGAAGCGGTTGCTGAGCCACCTGCGCCGGTTGACCGACCGGACGGTGATCACGGTGACCCATCGGCCGGCGGTGCTGTCGATCTGCGACAGGGTGCTGCAGTTTACGGAAAGCGGGGTGAAGGAAGCATGACACAGGAGGAAAGCTGGAAAGCCATTCAGGACGTGGCCTACCTTGCCGCCTGCGTGGTGAATGGGACAGCGCCGGATACGCAGCGGGTCAAAGATATGGATCTAAAGCAGCTCTATCCGGTGGCGAAGAGGCATCTGCTCTCTTCCATCACTGCCTTTGGGCTGGAAGCAGCAGGCAAACAGGACGCCAGATTTTCCCAAGCGAAGGCTAAGGCAATCCGCAAGGTGGCACTGCTGGATGCGGAGATGGCCAATCTTTTTGAAAAGCTGGACGAGGCTGGCATCTGGCATATGCCTCTGAAGGGGACCGTGCTGCAGCAATACTATCCCAAATACGGCATGCGGGAGATGTCGGACCACGATATTCTGTTCGACGCGACCCGGGCGGCGGACGTGAAAGCCATTATGGAAGACCTGGGGTTTTCCACGGAGAGCTATAACAAAGGGAACCACGACATCTACCACAAGGAACCGGTGGTGAACTTTGAAATGCACAGGGAGCTGTTTGGCGCCGGCTCGAAAAAGCAGCTGCGCGACTATTATCACAACGTGGAGGAGCGTTTGGTCAAAGGAGCGGACTTTGCGCGAAGGTTCACCCCGGAGGACTTTTATATCTACATGATTGCCCACGAGTACAAGCACTTTGCCGGCGGCGGCACAGGGCTCCGCTCCCTTCTGGACACCTATGTGCTTGAGAGGAAGCTGGGCAGCTCGCTGAACAGAGACTACATCCGCCGGGAGCTGGACAAGCTGGGGCTCACAGAGTTTGAGGCGAAAAACCGTGCCCTTTCCCTGCATCTGTTTGGCGGGGTTCCTCTTACGGAGGAGGAACAGGGCATGCTGTCATATGTTCTTTCCTCCGGGGCCTACGGGACCATGCATAACCATGTGGAAAACGAGATCACGGAAAAAGGGCGCTTCGGATACTTTCTCTCCCGCCTGACCCTCCCCAAGGAGATGATGGAGCAGCAGTTTCCCGTGCTGAAAAAGGCGCCCGCGCTGTATCCTTTCTTTTGGGTGTTCCGTTTGCTGCGGGGCTTTTTCGCCAATCACAAGGTGTTCATGTATCAGCTGAAAGCTGTGATCAGGCGAAAGAAACAATAAAAGGCATTCCCTCGAAGGAGAATGCCTGAATAGAATGATGAGGGGTCACACGCCCAGATAGCCCTTGAGGACCAGGAGGGTGTTTTTGACGCCCTCTTTGTGGCTGCGTTCGTAGCCGTGGGAGGCGTAGACGCCGGCGCCGATGAGACCGTGGCGGATGTCGTAGCCGGCCCGGAGGGTGGCCTCCACGTCGGACCCGTAGTGGGGGTACACGTCCACGGCGTAGTCCGCGCCCTCGGCCTTGGCTGCGGCGATGAGCTTCTTCACCACGTCGTAGGAGTAGGGGCCGCCGCTGTCCTTGGCGCAGATGGACACCTGCTTCTCCGTGCAGGTGAGGCCCGTGCCCACGCAGCCCATGTCCACGGAGATAGCTTCCGTAACGCCGGCGGGCACGGAGGCGGCGCCGCCATGACCCACCTCCTCATAGACGGTGATGTGGGCGTACACCCGGCGCTTGGGGGTGATGCCCTCGTCGTGAAGGTATTTGGCCAGGCCCAGCAGGATGCCCACGCTGAGCTTGTCGTCCAGGAAGCGGCTCTTGATGTAGCCCTTCTCCGTGACGCGGGAGCGGGGGTCGAAGCAGACCACGTCCCCGGCGGAAATGCCCAGCTTCTGGGTGTCCTCGACGGTCTTCACATCCTCATCCAGGACCACCTCCATGCAGGAGAACTTGCGCAGGGTGTCGGAATAGTCCCCGTTCACGTGGATGGAGGCGTTGTCCAGCTGGAGGGTGCCCTCGTAGATGCCGTCGAACTTGGTGACCACCCGGCAGTTCTCCGCCTCCGCGTTGTTGGCGTTCAGGCCCCCCAGGGGGGAGATGCGCAGCCGCCCGTTGCTCTTGATTTCAGAGACCATGCCGCCCAGGGTGTCCAGGTGTGCTTCCAGCCAGAGGGCGTCGCTTTCGTCCGCACCGCCCAGGTCCGCGATGACGCCGCCCTTGCCCGTGAGCCGGGCTTCAAAGCCCAGGGCCCTGAACTCCTTCAAACAGGCTTCCGCCGCCTGCTGGGTATAGCCGGATGGGCTGTCGATGCTGAGGAGCGAAAGGGTCTTTTCCACCGCAAAATCCACATATTTCTGATCGATCATATCTTATCCTTTCCGCCCTCAGCTCCGGAGGATCACTTCGCCGGTGCAGGGCATGACGGGGGCCTCCCGGATGATTTCGCCCACGCTGTCCGCCACGATCCGGCCGGACCGGGGGTTCTTCACGGAATCGATGTGGCCGTTCACCGTGGCATCCACGTCGGAATATTCGAAGGACAGGTCTGTGCCCTCCATGGTGCAGTCGATGAGCTTCAGGTTCCTGCAGTAGCACAGGGGCTGGGTGCCGATGATCTTGCAATTGATCAGGGTGAGCCCGTCGGAGAACCAGGCCAGGTATTCCCCCTTCACGGTGCTGTTCTTCACGGTCACGTTCTTGCTGTGCCAGAAGGCGTCCTTGGTGTCCAGATCGCAGTCCTCAATGGTCAGGTTTTCCACGTACTGGAAGGAATATTTGCCCTTCATGCGCACGTTTTTCAGGGCAATGTCCCGGCTGTCCAGAAAGATGTATTCGGCGGTGATGTCCGTGTCGGTCAGGGAGACGCCCCGGCTCTTCCAGCCGAACTCGGCGGAAACCACATGGCACCGCTCCAGGGCGATGTCCCGGCACTCCCGCACGGCCTTGACGCCGTTTAGGGTAGAGTCGGTGATCCGGCCCTCCTCGGCGTACCAGATGGCGGCCCGGGTGAGCTCGTCCATGGTGCTGTTGGCCATGGTGAACTTCTTCACGTGCCACAGGGGGTATCGGAGGGAGAAGGCGCAGTCCTCCACCCGGATGTCCCGAGCCTCCTTCAGCACGGATTCCCCGTCTGCGGGGCCGGCAAACACGCAGTTTACCACGTCCGTATGCTGGGCGTTGTACAGCGCCCGCTCCTGGTCAAACTGCTGATCTCTGATTTCGTTTCGCATGATTTCCCTCCCTCCGCCGCCCGAATGAGACGGACAAACGTTTATGTATAATAGTATACCCGGTCCGTGCCGGGTACGCAAATAGGAAAATAAATATATTGGGGCTCAGCGGAGCAGGAGAAGCTTGGCGTCCGTGGTCAGGGTTTTGAGGGAGCAGACGCAGGCCATCTCCTCAATGCTTTCCTGTTCGATGAGTTCATGGACGTCCCCCCGGAAAAAGCGGGGATCGATCATGAGGATGGTCCTGTAGTGGGGCAGCAGCAGGGGGACGAGGGCATTGGCGAAGGAGTCCTTGATGAGCAGGAGGGAGCCCTCCCCTCCGGAATGGTTGGTCAGCTTCACCCGGCCGAAGTTGCCGCCGAAGAACAGGTCGTAGGGGTCGTAGGAGGTCAGGGCCTCCCTGTGGTATAGATCCTGCGCGGGGGCTCCCCCGTCGATCTCCACCTCGTAATCGCAAGGGGGGAGGGGGTAGAGGATGGGCTCATGGGGGGTGAGCCACAGGGCGCTGCGGGAGAGGGTGGAGCCGTGGAAATCATCGTAGGTCTCGTAGCGGATCTCTTCCGGCGCCGCGGGGGCAAGGCCCTTTGCCTGCAGGAAGGCGGCGTAGGCGGCGTAGGCCCCGTCGGCGTTCCAGTGGTTGTCCGTGCGGTAGAACCGGGCCCCCTGGCCCTCCGTGAGCGCAGGGATCAGGTCCACGGGCCGCAGATGGGCGCAGGCGTCCGCCTGCCGGAGCAGTTCGTCGTCCGCATACAGGGGGGCGAGGTATCCGGGCAGATTCTCCCGGGCGGCGTAGCCGGCGCTGGGGGGCACCAGCAGGAACAGGCCCTTCCCCTCCCGGGCGGCCAGCTCATCCAGGTGGCGCAGGTTTTTCGCTAGGGAGGCCAGATTTTCCTGCGTAGCCGGCACGGGGCTTTCCACCAGCTGGCCGGCGCGGGTCACATAGATGTCGCTGAACCGCTCCGTGCCCGCCAAGAGACGCATATAGGCGCTGATCCCCGTGAGGGCGTCCCGAAGGACCAGGTGGTCGGACAGATATTCCTCCATGTCGTCGTCCCAGGTCCAGTGCGCCAGGGACAGGCTCTGGGCCTTGGGGAAGGCGCGCAGCACCCGCCGCTCCGCAGGGGAGAAGGTAGCCCCCAGGTTCAGGCACGTGCCCAGGAACCCGGCGGCCAGGAGGAAGAAGAATGCTATTGTCAGCAGGTGTTTTCGCATGGCTTCAGAAGCGGAAGTAGATGAAGGGGTTGTAGCTCTGCCCCGCCAGGGAGGCGACGCAGAGGAGGAACAGCACCAGCAGCAGGGCGATCTTGCCGCCCTCCGCCAGGCGGGGGCGCTTTTTTGCGACGCGGGCCCAGGCCTTTCGGGGCAGATACCCCATACATAAGAGGCCCAGCAGCACCCACGCCCAGTAGCTGCCCAGAACGGAGCGGGCATCGGCGCTGAGAAGAGGGCCGCCGAAGCGGAAGAGACCGGCGAAGTAGGCGCACATCTGCCCCAGATCCTCAAAGTAGAAGACCATGAAGGACAGGGTCACCAGGAGAAACATATACCCATGGCGCAAAAAGCCGGGCAGCCGTTTCAACAGATCCCCCAGCACATACCGCTCCAGCACCAGCAGCACCCAAAAATACAGGCCCCACAGCAGGTAGTTGAAGCTGGCCCCATGCCACAGGCCCGTGAGGGACCAGACGATGAGCATGTTGAGGATGGTCCGCCAGGTGCCCTTCCGGTTGCCCCCCAGTGGGATGTACACGTACTCCCTGAAGAAGCGGGAGAGGGTCATGTGCCAGCGGCGCCAGAACTCCGTGACGGAGGCGGCGGTGTAGGGATGGTCGAAATTCAGGGGGAAGGAGAAGCCCATCATCCGGCCCAGGCCGATGGCCATGTCGGAGTAGCCGGAGAAGTCGAAATAGATCTGCAAACAGTAGCAAAGGGCCCCGAACCAGCAGCCCAAAAGGCCGTTTTCCCCGGGGCGGAGGGAAAGATACCGCCAGGCCTCCCCCAGCACGTTGGCCAGCAGCACCTTCTTGGACAGGCCCAGGATGAACCGCTGGATGCCCCGGGAGACCTCCCCCTGATCGATGGTCATGGTCCGGTGAGCAAGGCCGTCGATCTGGGTTTCTATATCGGCGTAGCGCACGATGGGCCCGGCGATGAGCTGCGGAAACATGGTGATGTAGGTGCCGAAGATCACCGGGTCCCGCTGCACCTTGGTGTCCCCCCGGTAGGCGTCGATCACATAGGACATGGCCTGGAAGGTGAAGAAGGAGATGCCCAGGGGCAGGGAGCCGGGGTAGAAGCTGAGCTTGGGCAGGCGGAGAAAATCCACCATGAAGGGGGTGAAATACTTATAGAAGAACAGGGAGAGCACGTCAAAGGCCACCGCCAAGGTGAGGAGCGTGGACCGATGGCGGGGGGATTTGTCCATGAGCAGGGCCATGGCGTAGTTCACCAGGATCACCGCCAACATGAGGGGCAGATACTTCACCTCGCCCCAGCTGTAGAACAGGAGGCTGAACAGAAACAACAGCCAGACCCGTCCCTTTCCCCGCAGCAGATAGTACAGCAGAAAGAAGACGGGCAGAAAAAAGAAGATGAAGCTGATGGAAGAGAACGCCATGCCGCCGGGAAAGGGGCCTTATTTTGCCCCGTCCGAAAAGACGGCGTAGAGGGCGTCGGCGTCGTTGGAGACGATCAACAGAACGTATGCGCCCCGGCGCTCCAGGCGGGCGGCGGCGATCTTCTCATACTCCTCGGGCATGTAGTCCCGGTAGGTCTCCCCCTGGCGGGCGAGCTCCTCGGACAAAAGCTGCTCCACCGTGGCGGCGTAGGCCTCCTCCTTGGTTTCCACCAGCAGGAATTCCTCCGCCAGCAGGCCGTCCGCCGTTACGTAGTTCACCAGCTGGACGCATTTATCGGGCTCGATGCCGTAGTAGTCGGAAACCATCTGCTCGTCCCGGCGGATCATCTCCGGAAACAGGTTCAAGGCGGCCATCTTTTCATAGAGCTCCTCGCCGTTCACCGGCGCGGCCGCCTCCTTCTTCCCGCACCCCGTAAGGGCGCTCACCAAAAGGACCACCGCCAGGGCGATCGCCATCATCCTTTTGCTCATTTCAGTTTTCCTCCAAGCTCCATTTGCCGGCATAATAGGCGTCCCGCGCGTATTCCCGCAGGCAGCGGACCCAGATGCGCTTGCCCTCCTTGCCCAGGTGGAAGCGGTAGTCCGAGGCGCTGTACTCATACTTCAAAAAACCGTCCTCATCCCGCACCAGGTCCGCCAGCTCGATGTAGGTGATGCCCTTTTCGGCGCAATAGGCCCGCATGTGCTCGTTGACGGTCTTGTTGATCTCGTAGGTCATGTTCACCTGACCGGCGTAGTCCTTCACCATGGGCATGATGGAATGGATGATGATCTCCAGATCCGGGTGCTGGGCCTTGATGAGGGTGATGAGCTGATCGTAGGTGTCCACCATCTCCTCCGGGGTGAACCAGCGGGGGTCGCTGACGCCCAGCATGATGAAGAGGCGCTTGGCCTCCAGGGTGGTCACCACCTCGGAGATGGTCATATAGCGGCCCTTGCACTTGAGCTCGGAGCCGCGGGCCTTCTGCTCGCATTCCAGAGCCTTTTTGAGGGTCAGGGCGCTGGCGGGCACCAGCTGCAGATCCCCCAGGCAGGTCCGGCCCTCGTTCCGCTCCTGGAGCACGTAGCCGGACAGGCCCCCCACCAGGGAGTCGCCCACCAGCACGGCGTCGTCAAACCAGCCGTCCAGATACCCGGCATCCAGCATCTCGTCGGTGACGGGCGCTTCGGTGGGCTGGGGGACGGCGGCTTCGGTAGGCTCGGCTTCGGCGGCTTCAGCGGGTTCGGGGGTGGGCGCCGGGACAGGCTCCTCCGTGGGGTCGGCCTCGGGAGTATGCTCAGCCTCCACCTCCACGGAGATGGGTTCCCGGGTGGCGGGCACCTGGGTGGGCGTCGGGGTGGGGGTCGCTTCGGCTTGGGCTTCCGCGGCGGCGGGCCGGTCAGGTTCGTTCGTGTTCCGGCTGCAGGCTACGCACAGCAGCGCACATAGGATCAATAACGCACAGTATATCTTTTTCATTTGTACCTCGTGTGTTTTATCATATCATGAATACCGGAAAAAGCAACAGTTTTTCCGGGAGCGGGTCCCGAAACGGAGGGGCCTTCCAAGGGGGAAACAGAGGGCAGGTCACTTTTTTATTCGTATTTACAATCGGGGCCGACCCTGATACACTACCAACAAAAGGAGGCGGGACCATGCGAAAAACCATGAGCGAAGAGGAGCGGCTGAGCCGGTTGGTGCAGGCCTTCAAGGCGGATTCGGGGGCGTATGCCGACATGGGGACGCCTTCGGATACGGACGGGAAGCGGCAGCTGCTGCGGGCGCTGATGAACGTGCGGCCGCCCCGGCGGATGGATGAGGCGGTGCTCCGCCTCCAGGATGAGTATCTGGCGGAGCGGCTGCAGGCGCGGGGGGTCGTGACCCTGGCGGATATCCCCACCCTGAAGGAGCAGGGGAGCCGGGCGGAGGGGGCCGAGATCCTTTCCCTCTGGCAGGGGGACATCACCCGGCTGCAGGCGGACGCCATCGTGAACGCAGCCAACAGCCAGATGCTGGGGTGCTTCGTGCCGCTCCACGCCTGCATCGACAACTGCATCCACACCTACGCGGGGGTGCAGCTTCGGGCGGAGTGCGCCCGGCAGATGGAGGCCCTGCGCGCAAAATACGGGCCGGACTATGAGCAGCCCACCGCCGTGCCTCTGCTGACGAA
Organism: uncultured Eubacteriales bacterium; assembly: GCA_902765005.1. GTDB lineage: Bacteria > Bacillota > Clostridia > Christensenellales > CAG-138 > RUG472. The sequence continues at coordinate 127,124 of CACWYB010000002.1, forward strand.
GGGGTACAGCCTGCCGGCGAAGCACGTGATCCACATCGTGGGGCCCATCGTCATGGGGCCATTGACGCCGGTCCATGAGCGGGAGCTGGCGGCCTGCTACCGAAACACCCTGGACCTGTGCCGGAAGGAGGGGCTCAGGAGCGTGGCGTTCTGCTGTATCTCCACGGGGGTGTTCCGATTCCCGGCGCCCCGGGCGAGCGAGATCGCTGTAAAGACGGTCCAATCCTGGCTGCGGGAGAACCCGGGGCGGATGGAGCGGGTGATTTTCAATGTGTTTACGGATGAAGACAGGAGGCTGTATGAGCGGCAATTTTGAAAACGGGTATCTGGAGAGCATCCAGCGGGGACTCCGGGGGGTGCGGGCCTTCCGGTCCGGCCTGAGCTACGGCCGGGGGGACCGGGCGGAAAACATACAAAAGCTCCGGCAGACTCTGCAAGAGGCGGAGGCGGTGGTTATCGGCGCCGGGGCAGGCTTGTCTACCTCCGCCGGGCTCACCTACAGCGGGGAGAGGTTTGAACGGTATTTCTTTGATTTTCACAGGCGGTTCGGCATCGAGGACATGTACTCCGGCGGGTTCTACCCCTTCCCGGACGAGGGGACCCGGTGGGCCTGGTGGGCGCGACATATCTATTATAATAGGTATGTCGATCCGCCCCGGCCCGTGTACCGGCAGCTGCGAACGCTGCTGGCGGGCAAGGACTTTTTCGTGATCACCACCAATGTGGACCACCAGTTCCAGCGGGCCGGGTTCCCAAAGGAGCGGCTGTTCTACACCCAGGGGGATTACGGCCTGTTTCAGAGCGCGGACCGGCGCATCCAAAGGACATTCGATAATGAGGCTTGGGTGCGCCAGGCCATGGCCGCCCAGGGGTTCGTTTTGGACGGCGACGGCGTGTATCAGGTGCCGGAGGACAGAAAGCTGTCCATGCGGCTTCCCGACGAACTGATCCCCACTTGCCCCGTGGGGGGCGGGCCGGTGGTGATGAACCTCCGATCCGACGACAGCTTCGTGGAGGACGAGGGCTGGCAGGCGGCGTCCGCCCGGTATGGGTCGTTTTTGCGGGCGAGCGAGAAAAAGCGGGTCCTGTTTTTGGAGCTGGGGGTGGGCGGGAACACGCCGGTGATTATCAAGTACCCCTTCTGGACCATGACCGCGGAGAACCCCAACGCCACCTTCGCCTGCCTGAACTTCAGCGAAGCCCTCTGCCCAAAGGCCATCGAGAGCCGGTCCCTTTGCATCGAAGGGGATATTGGAGATGTTTTAGAGGAATTGATATAAAGCACGCACCCTTTCTTGTAAGAAAGGGTGCAATCCCAAAGAACTTCAGGAATACAAAAAAGCTTAGGAAGCCTGATTTATTAGTCTTCCTAAGCTTCTCTTTTTTCGGTTCCTTTTTTCTCTTCACTGAAGAGAAAAAAGGAACATAAACAAAATGAGCTATCCCCCCAAATACGCCTTCTGCACGGCGGGGCTGCGGCTGAGCTCCTCGCCGGTGCCGGCAAGCACGATCCGCCCGGTCTCCATGACCGCGGCCCGGTGGCAGAGCTTCAGGGCCAGGGCCGCGTTCTGCTCCACCAGCAGGATGGTGGTCCCGCTCTCGTTGAGCCGGCGGATGATCTCAAAGATCTCCGCCACCAGCAGGGGCGAAAGCCCCATGGACGGCTCATCCAGCAGCATCAGCTTGGGCCGGCTCATGAGCGCCCGGCCCATGGCCAGCATCTGCTGCTCGCCGCCGGAAAGGGTGCCCGCGCTCTGCTTTTTGCGCTCCCTGAGCCGGGGGAAGTAGCGGAACACCTTCTCCATATCGGGGGCAAAATCGTCCTTCCGCAGGTACGCCCCCATCTCCAGATTCTCCAGCACCGTCAGGCCCGGGAACACCCGCCGTCCCTCCGGCGACTGGGAGATGCCCAGCGCCACCCGGCTTTGGGGCGTCGTCTTCGTGATCTCCTTTCCCAGAAACCGGATGCTGCCGCTCTGGGCCTTTTTGAGCCCGGAGAGGGTGATGAGCGTGGTGGTCTTGCCGGCGCCGTTGGCCCCGATGAGGGTCATGATCTCCCCCTCCTCCACGGAGAAGGAGACCCCCTTCAGGGCGCGGATGTTGTCGTAATACACGGTCAGGTCCCTGACTTCAAGCATCATGGCCGGCCTCCTCCCCCAGATACGCCTCGATGACCACCGGGTTCGTCTGGATCTCCCGGGGGGTACCCTTGGCGATGATCTTCCCGTAGTTCAGCACGGCGATGCCCTCGCAGATACCCATGACCAGGTTCATGTCGTGCTCGATGAGCATGATGGCGATGCCGAACTCATCCCGGAGCATGCGGATGTTGTCCATGAGCTCGTGGGTCTCCGAGGGGTTCATGCCCGCCGCCGGCTCGTCCAGGAGCAACAGCTTCGGCTCCGACGCCAGCGCCCGCACGATCTCCAGCCGCCGCTGGTCCCCGTAGGGCAGGTTCCCCGCCAGGGCGTTGGCCTTGCCCGCCAGGTTGAAAAGGTCCAGCAGCTCCAGGGCCCGGACGTGCTGCCGTCGCTCGGTCCGCCACCAGCCCGGGAGCCGGAACATGTCGGTGAGGACCCCGTCCGTGTACCCGTGGTTCATGGCCACCTTCACGTTGTCCTCCACGCTCATGCCGGCGAACAGCCGGATGTTCTGGAAGGTCCGGGCGATGCCCAGCCGGTTGAGCTGGTGCATGGACTTGCCCCGGGTGTCCTGGCCGTTGAGCAGGATCCGCCCCTGGGTGGGCTTATACACGTTGGTCAACAGGTTGAACACAGTGGTCTTCCCCGCCCCGTTGGGGCCGATGAGCCCGGCGATCTCCGTGCGGCCGATGAGCAGCGTGAAATCGTCCACCGCCCGGAGCCCCCCGAAGTCCACGCACAGGTGCCGGATATCCAGGATGGGGGGCCTACCCGCGTCCCGCTCGGGGATGATGCCCAGGCCGTCCAGGGGGACCATGTTGCTGCTCACGTTCCTCAGCTTAGGCACGGTCCTCACCTGCCTTCTTCGCCCGGGCAAAGAGCTGCCCGTTGATGAGCTTTTCCAGTATCCGCGTCAGGGAGAAATCGTACCGCCCCAGCAGCCCCGAGGGCTTGAAGATCATCACCGCGATGAGAAGCAGGGCGTAGATCACCATCCTATACTTATTGAAGCTCTGCAGCGCCAGGGGCAGGGCCGTCAGGATGGTGGCGGCGATGACGGACCCGGCCATGGACCCCAAGCCCCCCAACACCACCATGACCAGGATGTTCACGCTGGTCATGAAGGTGAAATTCCCGGGGGTCAGAATGCCCGTGTACCCGGCGTAGAGGGCCCCGGCCACCCCGGCGAAAAAGGCGGAGACCGTGAACGCCAGGACCTTGTAGAAGGTGGTGTTCACGCCGCTGGACTCCGCGGCGATCTCGTTCTCCCGGATGGCCAGGATGGCCCGGCCGTGGCGGGATTTCATCAGGGTATGGATGAGGGCGCAGGAGAGGATCACCGTGGTGTAGACCACCAGGAAGGAAGAGTGCTTGGGAATGTTCATGAGCCCGGGGGTGCCGCCGGTGATCCCCGGCAGGTTGATGATGAGCACCCGGATGATCTCCCCGAAGCCCAGGGTGATGATGGCCAGGTAATCCCCCTTGAGCCGCAGGGCCGGCACGCCGATGACCACGCCGAATACCGCCGCCACCAGGCCCCCCAACAGCAGCCCCAGCACGATGGCCCCGGCGGACCTGGGCATGGCCTTCCAAAGCAGGGCCGCCCCGTAGCCCCCCACCGCCATGAACCCGGCGTGGCCCAGGGGCAGCTGGCCCAGATACCCGGTGGCCACGTTCAGCGACACGGCCAAAAGGATGTAGATGCCGATCTGCAATATAACGGCGCTTTGGGCCCGGTTCACGGCCCCGGAGGCGAGCAGGGCGTTGCCCCCCAGGAGAAAGGCCCCCAGCAGCAGGGTGTTGATGAGATACCGCAGATAGACGGGGATCTGTTTATATCCGTTCATAGGCACCTCACACCTTCTCCGCCACGCCCCGGCCCAGCAGGCCCGTGGGCTTGACGAGGAGCACCACTATGAGCACGGCGAAAACCACCGCGTCCGTCCAGGCGGAAAACCCCAGAGCCGTCACCAGCACCTCCGCAAAGCCGATGGCAAAGCCCCCCACCACCGCCCCGGGGATGGAGCCGATGCCCCCCAGCACCGCCGCCACGAAGGCCTTGAGCCCCAGCAGCGACCCCATGGTGGGGTTCGCCACGGAATAGCGGCAGCAGTAGAGCACGGAGCCCACGCCGGCCAGGGCCGACCCGATGGCAAAGGTGATGGAGATGACCCGGTTGATGTCGATGCCCATGAGCTGGGCCGCCCCCGTGTCCTCGGAAACGGCCCGCATAGCCTTGCCCATCCGGGTCTTCTGGATGAGCAGGTGCAGCCCCAGCATGGCCCCCACGGAGACCAGGATGGTCACCACCGTGGACAGGCTCAGGGAAAGCCCGCCCAGCTGGATGGCCCGGGCGGGGATGATGGCGGTGCTGGGGTAGGCCCGGGAGTCCGCCGTGAAAAACAGCTGCACCAGGTTCTGCAGCAGCAGCGACACGCCGATGGCCGTGATGAGAAGCGAGATCCGGGGCGCGGACCGCAAGGGCCGATAGGCCACCTTCTCGATGAGCACGCTGATGAGCACGCAGCCCAGAATCGTGATCCCCACCGCCAGGGCGGGGTGGAGGCCGGCGCCGATGGTGAGCAGGGCGATGTAGGCCCCGATCATGATCACGTCCCCATGGGCGAAGTTCAGCAGGCGAATGATGCCATAGACCATGCTGTAGCCCAGGGCCACCAGGGCGTAGATGCTGCCCAGCTGCAGGCCGTTGATACATTGGGATAGAAACAGCATTCCTCTGTCCCCTCAGGCTCCGCAGAGCCTGCCTTCCTACATATTATTATTTAATCATTCAATTGCGTCAAATCCGGCGACATGCGCGGCGGATTTGACACATTGCAGGTCCCGCCGCCCGGAAAACCGGAGGTTTTTAGGCGGGACCTGGAAGCGAAACGAAGGTGGAGCCTCAGGCTGTTGAAAACGTAGTTTTCAGCAGCCTGAAGTCATATTAGTAGTTGCCCCAGAACTTGGCCGCGCCGTTTTCGAAAGTGATGATGGCCGCGCTCTTCTGCGGGTTGTTATACTGGTCATAGGCCACGTGGCCGGTGACGCAGTCCATGTCGGTCTCTTTCATGGCCGCAATGATGGCTTTGCGATATTCATCGCCGGTCTTGCCGGAGGCCTCGGCCTTCTCAATGGCGGCAAAGAGGATCATGGCGGCGTCATAGCCCTGGGCGGCGAACATATTGGGCGTATCGTTGAATTTGGCGGTATAGTTCTTCACGAAGGTCTGGACCTCCGACCGGGTATCATCCTTGGAATAGCCGGAGCAGTAGTATGCGCCCTCCACCAGGCTCGGATCGGAGATGGTATCCAGCACGGAATCCCAGCCGTCGGAGCCCAGCATGGTGGCTTTGGATCCTGCGGCGAAGGCCTGCTGGGCCACCAGGGCCACCACGTTGTAATAGTCGGGCACGAACAGCACGTCGGGCGCCTTGGCGGCGATATTGGTCAGCTGGGACTGGAAGTCCACGGCCCCGTCGGCGTAGCTCTCCACGGCCACCACCTCCAGGCCCTTTTCCTTGGCGGTCTCCTGGAAGGACTGGGCGCAGCCGCCGGAATAGTCGGAACCCACGTTATAGAGGACCGCGGCGGTTTTGGCCTTCAGCTCATCCACGGCGAAGGCGGCCATCTTGCTGCCCTGGAAGGGATCGATGAAGCAGGAGCGGAACATGTTCTCATAGACCTTGACCACGTTCTGATCCGCATCCAGCTGGCAGGTGACGGCGGCGTTGGTGGCGGAAGCGGTGATCATGGGCATGCCGTCCGCCTGGCTCTCAGCCACCACGGCGATGGTGGGCGCGGTGGTCACGTCGCCGATGATGGCCACCACGCCCTGATCCACCAGGGAGTTATAGCCCGTAACGGCCTTCACCGGGTCCCCCTCCTCGTCGTAGGGGATGAGCTCGATCTGCTTGCCGTTGATGCCGCCGTTGGCGTTCAGTTCCTCCACAAACTGGATCACGCCGTTGTTGACCGCGTTGCCGTATTCGGCCACCGCCCCGGTGAGCGGCGCCAGCACGCCCACCTTGATGGAAGCGGCCGATGCGGTCTCGGCCGGTTTGCCGCCAGAGCAGGCGGCGAAGCTCATAACGAATACCACCGCCAATACGACGGCAGCGATTTTGGTAGCGATGTGTTTCATGTGGTTTCCCTCCTTGGCGTTTTGCATATAAAAAGGCGGTCCCGCTTTTCTTCGGGGCCGCCGTTGCTTTCTTCCGGTACGATCCTATGCGTACACGAACGGCAGCCCCCTGCGCAGCAGCAGGACGCTGATTCGTACAACGATGATCGCGCAAACCCGGTTGGTCATGGGCGCCGTCTCCTTTCTGAATAATATATTATATCTTAGATTGGTGGTATACTACCACCGATCCTGGCTCCCGTCAAGAGGGAATTTGCAATTTTTCGTGCATTTTTCCGGAAAAATCTCCCAGCAGGCGATCAGAAAGGGGAAATAGTCTCTTGAAAAGAGAATTCTGGGCGGGCAGCCGAGACCGTTGACAGCCGGCCGAAGGTTGGTGTATTCTGCCAGCGGAGGGTATACTATGTCTGAATTCGTCAAGCAATTGCTCATCATCTGCCCGCTGCTGTTCCTGGCGGGCATGTGCGACGCCATCGCCGGAGGCGGCGGCACCATCAGCCTGCCTGCTTTCATGCTGGCGGGGCTGCCCACCCACTTTGCCCTGGGCACCAACAAGATGTGCATGTCCATGGGCACCGCCGTCAGCGTGTATCGCTACGGCAAAAGCGGCCGCATCCGCTGGTTCGTGTCCCTGTTCGCCGCGGCCGGAGCGGTGCTGGGGGCCATGCTGGGGGCCCGGATCGCCCTGCTTCTGGACGATTCCTTCATGCGCTACGTGCTCATGGTCCTGCTGCCCGCCTCCGCCATCTTCCTGGCTCTGAACCGGAACTTCGGCGCGGAGGGCCGGGAGAAGAGCTTTCCGCCCGCCAAGACCGCCCTGATCTCCTTCCTCTGCGGGGGCGGCGTGGGCATCTACGACGGGTTCTTCGGCCCCGGCGCCGGCACCTTCTATATCATGGCCCTGTCCGCCGCCTTAGGCCTGGGGCTCACGGAGGCCTCCGCGGATTCCAAGGTCATGAACACAGCCTCCAATGTGGGCGCCCTGGTCACCTTCATCCTGGGGGGCGTGGTCCTTTGGAAGCTGGCCATCCCCGGCATCATCTGCACCATGTCCGGCAACTACGTGGGCTCCAACCTGGCCATCAAAAACGGCTCCAAGTTCGTCCGCCCCGTCATGGCCGTCATGATCGTGCTCCTGTTCGTGAAAACTATCTATGATCTGGTAGCATGAGCTTTGTTGCAAAAGCGCATGAAAAATAAGGGGAAGCAGGGCGTCAGCCATGCTTCCCGAATAGAGTTCTTTTCGCGCCCCCTTTTCCTTCGAGAAAAGGGAGCGAAGCTTTCAATCAATTCCTCTTGCTCATGATCGCCCTCACCAGGAACAGCGCCCCGATCATCAGCACCAGGGCCAAGGGCAGGGCGATGATCGCGTTGGGCACGAACCCGGCGAAGAGATACGCCACGAAGCTGACCGCGGCCACAGTCATGGCGTAGGGAAGCTGAGTGGACACATGGGTCACATGGTCGCACTGGGCGCCGGCGCTGGCCATGATGGTGGTATCCGAGATGGGGGAGCAGTGGTCGCCGCAGACCGCCCCGGCCATGCAGGCGGACACGCAAACCACGCCAAGAGGCGCCGCCAGGGGGAACACGCCCAAGGTGATGGGGATCAGAATGCCGAAGGTCCCCCAGCTGGTGCCGGTAGCGAAGGAAAGCCCCACCGCGATCAAAAACACGATGGCGGGCAGGAACGACTGGAAGGACGTGGCGGAGCTCTTGACCAGGGCCTCCACGAACTGCTTGGCGCCCAGGCTGTCGGTCATGCCCTTCAGCGTCCAGGCAAAGGTGAGGATCAGGATGGCGGGCACCATGGACTTAAATCCCTCGGGAATGCTGCCCGCGATCTCCCGGAAGGGGATCACGCCGCGAATAAGATAATAGATCACCGTGATCACCAGGGCCACCGCCGAGCCCAGCATGAGCCCCACAGACGCGTCAGAATTGGAGAAGGCTTCCACGAACCCGGCCCCCGCGAAGAAGTCGCCGGAGTAGAGCATGCCGGTGACGCAGGCCACGATCAGCACCAGGATGGGCAGCACAAGATCCAGCACCTTCCCCTTTGGGTTAGCGGTCTCATTGGCCGCGTCGGCCATGGCCTTCACGCCGGAGAAGACATCGCCCTTCTCTCGGGCATTGCGCTCATGCTTTGCCATGGGGCCGTAATCCAGGTTGGTTAGGGCCAGGAAGATCATCATGGCGATGGTGAGGATGGCGTAGAAATTAAAGGGGATGGCCCGGATGAACAGGTATAGGCCGTTGCCGTCCTCCACATAGGAGCTCACCGCCGCCGCCCAGGAGGACACCGGCGCGATGATGCACACCGGCGCCGCCGTGGCGTCGATGAGATAGGCCAGCTTGGCTCGGCTGATGCGGCTCTTGTCGGATACGGGCCGCATGACGGAGCCCACGGTGAGGCAGTTGAAATAATCGTCCACGAAGATGAGCACGCCCAACGCGATGACGGACAGCTGCGCCCCGGCCCGGGTCTTGATGTGTTCGGCGGCCCAGCGCCCGAAGGCGGCGGACCCGCCCGCTTTGTTCATGAGGACCACCAGGATGCCCAGGATCACCAGGAAAACCAGGATACCCACATTGTATCCGTCGGCCAGGGACCCGACGAAACCGTCGTTGAAGATGTGTGTCAGGGTCCCTTCAAAGTTGAAGTTGGCGTACAGCAACCCGCCCACCAGGATGCCCACGAACAGGGAAGTGTACACTTCCTTCGTGATCAACGCCAGACCGATGGCGATGATGGCCGGTAGCAGCGACCAGAAGGTCTGATAGAAACGGGAGGGAACCTCTGCGTCCCCCTCGCCCTCAGCAAAGGCGGCGACGGTGGTCAAAAGCAGAAGGATGAGCAGAACGGACAGCAGGGACAGGATTCTTTTTGTGTTTCTCATGGGAAGACTCCTTTCGCGCAACGGCAAAAATGCAATCAACTGCGGCATCATGACCCGTCATAACGTCACAGTTGGAAAGATTCCCCCTACCGTCTGACAGCTCTCCGCCCCCTGCGGGAGGCGACAGTGCTGCGGATATTCTCCGCAGCCCCGGACGCGGATCCGATCAGGCGCTCTTCTCCGCTCCTCGGCGATCCCCCCCTTTCCCCCGTCCGCATGGCCTGCGTCAGGCGGGCTACTCTTGGTGACCGCAGCCTCTATCATGAGTATTCAGTTGATGGTGACATAATATACTATATTCCCTCCGTTCGTCAACATGTTTTTTCCCAGTTTCAGGCATTTTTTGATCGTTCAAACAAAAGCCTTGCGCCCCCGGCCCCCGCCTGCTATAATAGGCTGACTTTAGAAAAACAGGAAGGAACAGGACGATGACGGAACGGGAGCAGCGGCTGCTGGTGAGCCGGGCGCTGGATATCGGAGAGAGGATGCTGCTGTGCGGCGGCGAGGTGAGCCGGGTGGAGGACACCATCTCCCGCATTCTCAAGAGCTACGGCGCGGACCGGGTGGAGGTGTTCACCATCCTCTCCTTCATCTCCCTCACCGCCGTCTTCGGCGACCAGGTGCAGACGGAGAACCGCCGGGTGAGCATCGTGGCCTACTCCAACGATTTCACCCGCCTGGAGCAGCTCAACGCCCTCTCCCGGGACATCTGCCTCAATACGCCCGCCCTCTCTGCCATCGACGAGAAGCTGGAGGCCATCACCCCCACCCCCCGGCAAAAGCAGCTCAAGGAGCTGTATCTGCTGCTGGGCTATGTGCTCAGCGGCTCGGGCTTCGCGGTGTTCTTCGGGGGCAGCTGGCTGGACGCCCTGGGGACCGGGCTCTGCTGCATGGCGGTGTGGTTTTTGAACTGGCTGCTGAAAAGGAGCGCCCTGCAGCGGCTGTTCCACGCCTTCCTCATCTCCTTCATCGCCGGCGCTCTGTGCTATCTTGCCATCCTGCTGGGCCTGGGGGAGCATCCGGGCCAGGTGATGATGGGCGTGATCATGGTGCTGATCCCCGGCATCGCCATCACCAACTCCATGCGGGAGATGCTCATCTCCGACACCATCTCCGGCATCCTGCGGCTGGTGGAATCCCTGCTCATCGCCTCGGCGGTGGCCTTCGGCTTCGCCCTGGCCATGTTCGCCTTTAAGAACTATTTCCCGGAGGAGAACTTCACCTCCCTCACGGCGGACCTGCCCCTGCTGCAGGTGGCGGCCGCCGCCGTGGGCACATTGGGCTTTGCCATCCTCTTCAACAGCCGGCCGAAGCGGCTGTTCCTGGGCGCCTTGGGCGGAGGCCTCACCTGGGTGGTCTATCTGCTGGTGTCCCGGTTCCTGGGGCAGGATTTTATCTGCGTGGCCCTGGCCGCAGGGTTCGGCGCCGCCTACGCGGAGATCATGGCCCGGGTCTGCAAGGCGCCGGCCACGGTGTTCACCATCCTCTCGGAGATCGCCCTGATCCCCGGCGGGAGCCTGTATATCACCATGCACCACCTGGTGGGCGGCCGGCAGAGCCAGGCGCTCCAGTTCGGGGCCCACACGATACTCATCGCGCTGGCCATCGCGCTGGGCATTGTGTTCGTCACCGCCTTCTCCACCAGCTTCTTTTCCCGCAAGCGCCGGGCGGCCACGGGCCACAAGCACTGAATATCCAAAGCTGCCCGCCCTTTTCCCATTGACAAACGCCGCCGGCAAGGCTATAATAACCATGCTGCGTTTGTGCCTGTAGCTCAGCTGGATAGAGCGTTAGACTCCGACTCTAAAGGCCGCACGTTCGAACCGTGTCAGGCACGCCAAAAGAAATACCCCACCGCCTGGTGGGGTATTTCTTTTGCGCACGCTTGCGTGCGGGTTCGAACGTAGTTCGCATAGGCGGCGCAGCCGCCTTCCGGCTTCGCTTCCTATTAGCTTCCATTCAAAGCGAAGCCGTAGCGTGTCAGGCACGTTACTGAGCGCAGTTCGAACATAGTTCGCATACGGGGCGGAACGCCCCGTCCCGGAATCGTTTCCTTCCGAAGCTTCCATTCAAAACGATTCCGTAGCGTGGAGTTTTGCACATGCAAAACTCCGTGCATCGTCGGCTTGCCCGACGATGCGACGGCAGAGCACGCCAGAACCCCCGAAAACACTGTGTTTTCGGATTTTTTGTTCTTTATAGCACATACTGTAGCACATTTTTTCTACAAAGCATCGGAAGAGGCACCATCTTTTGGAACACATTGGATAACTCATTTTTCCATTCCACATGGATTGCTTGCCTTGCCCAAATGGTCCGGTTGCTCGAGAAGAAACAATCAATTAAAAGTTTAAAAATGCGCAAATTAGCGAGAATTGTTGACGGCTTTATTGACGCTGCCCCCTATATAATGACATCATCAAAAGAAACCAATGGGGAGGCACCAAAATGAAAAAGTTCAGAAACATCATCGCATTTGCCCTTGCTCTTTTCCTGACGGCCAGCCTGATGCCGATGGCGGCATTCGCGGATGAGGAGAAAACGGAAGAGAATACCGACAGCTTGGTTGCGGAAGCTGTCAGCGCTTCGGTTGAGAGCAGCGAATCTGATCATACCGAGGCTGATGCAGACGACAGCGAGACCGACGCCGAAGCGGCTGCCGTGGACGAGGAAGAAGCCGAGGAGGCCGCTTCCGAAGAAGCGGAAGAAGAAAGCGACGAGACCGACGCCGAAACGGCTGCCGTGGACGAGGAAGAAGCCGACGAGGCCGCTTCCGAAGAGACGGAAGAAAGCGACGAGACCGACGCCGAAACGGCTGCCGTGGACGAGGAAGAAGCCGAGGAGGCCGCTTCCGAAAAAGCGGAAGAAGAAAACGACGAGACCGACGCCGAAACGGCTGTCGCGGATGAAGAAGAAGCCATTGAGGCCGCTTCCGAAGAAGCGGAAGAAAGCGACGAGACCGACGTCGAAACGGATGCCGTGGATGAGGAAGAAGCCGATGAGGCCGCTTCCGAAGAAGCGGAAGAAGAAAGCGACGAGACCGACGCCGAAACGGCTGCCGCGGATAAGGAAGAAGCCAACGAGGCCGCTTCCGAAGAAGCGGAAGAAGAAAGCGACGAGACTGACGCCGAAACGGCTGTCGCGGATGAAGAAGAAGCCAACGAGGCCGATCCCGAAGAGGCGGCAGCAGAAAGCGGTATGCCTCAGGCGCCGGAAGCCTTCAGCGGCAGCGCTCCGGAAGCCCCGGTGTCTCCGGTTGAGCCGGATCTCTCCGGCCTGAGCGACGAGGAGGCGAACGAGAAGATTAACGCAGAGCTTGACGCATATGAGGCAGCCGCGGAGGAGTACAACGCTTCGGTCGAAACCTACAATGAGCGCGCGGCGAGCTACAATGCGGCGGCTGAGGAGCACAACCAGGCTGAGCAGCAGAAACTCGATGCCTACGATGCCGCGATGGAAGAGTACAATAAGAAGGCAAGCACCTACATCAATTATCAAGCGAAGATCGACGCCGTCTCCGACAGGAACCTTACCAAGGCGGAAGGCCAGATGGAGAGCCTGGGCGACATCCTCCGTGCCGATAAAGACAGCATCCTGACGCTCGGCACCGTTCTGGAAGAGGACTACACCGTGCGTGTCGGTCGGCGCACCAACACGTTAGGGCATGCCGGCGACCTGGTGATCTCCTGGGACGATCTGGCGGCTGGAAATGATCACAGCACCATCCTGGTTCAGGAAGGGGAACCCTCCGAAGAGACCTACAAGGTGGCAAACCTCCACATTTTCCAGGACTTCGTAGACTTCAGCGAGATGAACGATTACCAGAGCGAGCGTGGCTGGGACTGCATGAACATCAACGTGGATGACGAAAACGGCGTGATCATCATCCCCAAGGCTTTGATCGATCGCATCGCGATGATCGAGATCGAAGTGGCCGAAGTCGGCAAAAACGACACCGTCACCGTTGTCGGCCAGAACAGTGTCTTCGAGAGCACGTATGTCACCACGGTCGGTCGTTTCTTTGAAGGCTACACCGACGGACCCTACTGGTACAGCGCCGGATCCGTCTTTCAGAGCACTGCCGTCGATTCCGAGTCCGACTGGACCGGAACCGGACACACCTTCAGCTACAGCGCCGGCACCACTGACCGGGCTGGGATCAAGAACCCGCTGAACGTAAACAACTACGTTTTCCAGAGATACAACAATCCGTATACCCTTCCCGAGAAGCCCGAAGAAGTCAACACCACGATGATGGACAAGGCAGAGAGTCTCTCTTTCGTCGAGATCCTCGGCTCCAAGCTCAGCCACCTGCAGAAGCTTTCCGAGCGGGAGATCCAGAAGGAAGAAATCCCGGATCCCATTGTCCCGATCATCCCCGAGATTCCCGTGATCCCGGCCGCCCCCGTTGAAGAAGAGACCCCGGACGAGGAGATTCCCGCCGAGGAGCCTGAGCAGGTTTCCGAGGAGCCCGTCGTGATCCCGGCCGCTGTTGTGGAGGAGACCCCGGTTGAGGAGATTCCCGCCGAGGAGCCCGAGCAGGTTTCCGAGGAGCCCGTCGTGATCCCGGCCGCCCCCGTTGAGGAAGAGACCCCGGACGAGGAGATTCCCGCCGAGGAGCCCGAGCAGGTTTCCGAGGAGCCCGTCGTGATCCCGGCCGCCCCCGTTGAGGAGGAGACGCCGGACGAGGAGATTCCCGCCGAGGAGCCCGAGCAGATTGCCGAAGAGCCCGTTGAAATCCCGGCCGCTGTTGTGGAGGAGACCCCGGTTGAGGAGATTCCCGCCGAGGACCCCGAGCAGGTTGTCGAAGAGCCCGTCGTGATCCCTGCAGCCCCCGTTGTGGAAGAGATTCCGGATGAAGAGATTCCCCTTGCAGCGCCTGAGCTGATCGTCGAAGAGCCTGCCGTGATCCCTGCAGCCCCCGTTGTGGAAGAGATCCCGGATGAAGAGATCCCTCTTGCAGCGCCTGAGCTGATCGTCGAAGAGTCTGCTGAAATCCCGGCCCCCGAAGTGGTTGAGATCCCGGATGAAGAGATCCCTCTTGCAGCGCTCGAGCTGACCGCGGAAGAGTCCGCTGCGATCCCGGCCTCCGGAGCCGCGTGGGCGCTGGTCAATCTGATCGCGTGCCTGCTGACCGTGCTGCTGGCGGTGATCAAACTGGTCGGTCGTCATGAGAAAGAAGACAACAACGAAGAAAAGAAAACCCGCATCAACCTGAGCTTCGTCATTCCCGCCGTCGCCTCCGTAATCCTCTTTATCCTGACCGAAAACATGCGTAACCCCATGGTTATGTTCGATAGCTGGACGCCCGTGATGCTGGCCCTTCTTGCGGCAAACTGCCTGTTGACCCTGGTTTCCTCCCTCCGGAGCAACAGAGAGTACAAAACGGACCTGTCTTGGAAAATCGGGTAATGAAACAGCTTCATGATGATTCCGTAACTTAGCGTTCTTGTATCGAACAAACCAAAATAGACTAAACTGCATCCCTTCTGACAAAAGGGATGCAGTTTTTTTCGGTAGGCTTTGTTTGCCGATCAAGACCTTGCTGCGGATGCAGAAATTGCATACCGCTGACAATACTGCCGTTGCTTCTCTCTTCTCTTCAGCCATCAGGCATTGAACACATACTTGTCCAGCCGACGGAAGGCTTCCGCCACCCGGTCATGGGGCAGGGCCAGGTTCATGCGGATGTGGCAGGGGCCGTGGAACATGGTGCCGTCCTGTACCACCACGCCCACATCCCAGCAGGCCTTTTCCAGCTCCTGGATGGTCTTGCCATGGGCTTGGCACCACTCGGTGCAGTCCACAAAGAGCATGTAGGTGGCTTCGGAGCGGAAGGTCTTCACGCCCTCAAAGTGTGCCTCGATATAGTCGCAGGCGTAGTTGATGTTGCCGGAAAGGACTTTCAGCAGCTGATCCACCCACTCCTGGCCCTCGGGCTTGTAGGCCCCGATGAGGGCGTGCATGGACAGCACGTTCATGCTGTTGTAATGGCTCAGGGAGGACTCCTTGTCCATCCGATCCCGCCACCACTTGTTGTACACGATGTGGTAGCTGCCCACCAAGCCCGCCAGGCTGAAGGTCTTGCTGGGGGCATAGAAGGCGGCGGTCCGCTGCCGGGCGTCCGGGCTCACGGACTGGGTGGGGGTGTGCTTGTGGCCGTTCATCATCAGATCGGACCAGATCTCATCGGAGATCACGTACACGTCGTATCGTTTGAACAGCTCCATGGCCTGCTCCAACTCCCCCCGTTCCCAAGCCCGGCCGCAGGGGTTGTGGGGGTTGCACAGGATGGCGGCGTGGATGTTCTGCGCCTTGAGTTTTTGCTCCATGTCCGCAAAGTCCATGCGCCACACGCCCTTTTCATCCTGAACGAGGGGGCTGTGGACCAGGTCGTAGCCGTTGTTGGTCAGGGCCATGGTGAAGCCGATGTAGGTGGGGGAATGGACCAGCACCTTGTCGCCCCGGGAGCAGACCACGTTCAGCGCCGTGATAACGCCCCCCAGGACGCCGTTCTCATAGCCGATGTGCTCCTTATGAAGGCCCGTAACGCCGTTGCGGGTCTCCTGCCAGCGGATGATGCTCTCGAAATACTCCTCCCGGGGGGAGAAGTAGCCGAAGCAGGGGTGCTGCGTCCGCTCGATGATGGCCTGTTGCACCGTGGGCACCACGGCGAAGTTCATGTCCGCCACCCACATGGGGATGGAGTCAAAGCCTTCCCGGGGGGCGTCCGGGGCAAAGCCCGGCATGGTCCCCAGGGCATCCACGGCCAGGGCATCCTTCCCCCGCCGGTCAATGATGGAGGTAAAGTCGTAGGTCATGTCGAGAAAGTTCTCCTTTATACATAAAATGCAGGATTGCCGTTTGTCCCCTCACAAGGCCCGTCAGGAGCCGGATTCGGTGGCGTCCACCCAGTAGGCGGAGGTGGTGCCTTCGTCGTAGTAGGCCACCTCGTCCACCCGGTCAAAGGCGCTGACCAGGGCGTCCAGGGCGGCCATGTGGGCGTCGATGGTCTCCTTGGGGAAGAAGACCTGCCGCACATAGGCGCTGGCGAAGGTGCCCACATCCCACTGGCTGGGGAACTGGGCGGGGTCGGTGAGCCAGTTCATGTACACGTAGCCGATCATGCCGCAGAAGGCGCCGTAACCCGTCTTCTGCAGGGTGGAGGGCACGTAGACCTTGATGAAGTTGTCGAAGGGCGGGGTACCGTTGGGCGTGACCTCCGGGTGCTCCGCGGCCTCCTCCGGGGTGTAGAGGTAGTAGGTCCAGAACTTTACCTGGTACCGGCGGCCGGCTTCGCCGAAGGCGAACTCGCCCAGCTCCTCCACGCCCTCCTCCAGGGTGATGGAGAGCACGTCCTCGCAGTTGGAGAAGCAGCTGTTGGGCACCACCTTCACCGTGCCGGGGACTACGATGTCCACCAGGCCCGTGTAGGAGAGGGCGCCCTCCCCCAGCTCCTCCACGTTCTTGAGGTCGAGAGAAGTCAACCCCCGCCGGCCGGAGATGGCGTACCGGGGGATCACCTTCAAAGAGGCGGGGAGGGTGAGGGACTGCAAGGTGGTGTCGTCCCAGTCAGTGTCGCCCAGGAAGTCCTCGCCCAGGGCCACGCAGCCCTCGCCGATGGTCACGCTGCCCACGGCCGCGTTATACAGGATGGACCGGGCGGACAAATCCGCGTTGGGGCCGAAGGTCACCTGGCTGAATCGGGCGCCGTTGAGCACGCTGTAGCCATAGACCACCCCGTCCGCCGGGCTGAGGAACCGGCCCGCGCCGGCGCCCGCGTTCATAAAGGCGTTGTTGCCGATCTTCCGAACGGTTTCGGGCAGGAGCACGTCCCCCAGGGCGGCGCAGCCCCGAAAGGCGTCGGTGTCGATAACCTGCAGGCCGTTTCCGAAGGTGACGGATTCCAGGGCCGTGCAGCCCTCGAAGGCGTAGCTGTTGATGTAGGTCAGAGAGTTGGGGAGGACCACTTCCTTCAGGCTGGTGCAGCCCTGGAAGGTGGCGTAGCCGATCCGCTGAATCCCCTCGGCAAGCACCACCTTGGTGATGGCGGTGTTGTCCTTGAAGACCTCGGTGTTGATGCCAGTAATCTGCGTTTGGCCGATCTGGGCGGGGATCAGTATCTCCGTGGCGTCGCCGGTGTAGGCGGAGATCTCGTTCACGTTGTTGCACTCAAAGCCTTCCGCGTCCTTGAGATCGTCCTCCGGGTTGTGGAAGCTCTCCGGCTCCAGCACCACGCTCTCCATGATGCGCCGGAAGGTGTCCCCCTCCGCGTAGGCCCAGAGGGCCTCGTCATCGATGCAGTTCAGGATGGACAGGCGCACATAGGCCGCGTGGTATGCGGTGAAGTCCGTGTACAGCTCCAGGCGTTTGCTGGTCTCCCCGGACAGGGTGGCGGTGATCACGCCGCCGTACCACGACCTGCCGTTGAAGGTCAGGGTCCGGTAGTCCGGGGTGATGTATCCCGCCGCCACCTTGGGATCGGCGGAGGGATAGGTGCCGAAGTAGATGGAGCCCTTCTCCTCCCCGTAGAGGGTGGCCCACAGGGTGTCCCTGTCGTTGGTGCCGGGCTGCCAGCGGGCGGGGAAGCTGACCTTCATGCCCGCAAAGGCGATGTCCGCGGAGGCGACGCGGGTCTCAAAGGTATTCTTGTGCAGGAGGATGTTCAGATCTTCGTCCCCCAGGATGGTGTCCAAAGGATCCATGGACCCTGCGGGCAGGGCCACATCCACCTCAAGACCGCTCCAATCCTTCACCATCAGGTTGCCGAAGTCAAAGAACAGAATCAGGTGTCCCTCCTTGAAGGAGGAGTAGACCTGGGCGGAATCGTCCCATGCCGGGTTCCGCTCAAAGGCCAGGCTGCTGACGCGGATGCTCTCGTCCGCGTAGACGCCGGTTTGATCCTCCGCCACCGCGTTCCGGTAGAAGGCCGAGCCCTGGACGCTGGCGGCGATCTTCTCCAGCTCGATCAGCCGCTGCTCCGTCCGGCGCAGGGACAGGGGGGTGAAGGTGGCCGTCCAGGCCCCCTCGGGATCGGTGAACAGGAGCGATTCCCCCTGATCCGCCGGGCCCTCGGCCATGGCCTTGCTGACGGTGATCTTCATGCCGCCGTATTCGTATTCGTAGGTCCAGAAGGGAACCAGGTCCACCTTGGCAGGGGCCTTCGGTTCCGCTGTGGGGGCGGTGGTTTCGGCGGGTTTAACGGTGGCGGCGGGTGCCTCCGTTTCCACGGGCGCAACCGTGGGCAGAGGCTTTTCGTCGGGCTTGGCGCAGGCAAGAGCGCCCAGCAGCAGGCACAGGGCCAGGGTCGCGGCCAACCATTTTTTCCTTTTCTCCATGGGGGCCTCCTCCTTTGTGTGGATTCAGGTTCAGTATATCAATTCTTGCCGGCCTTTGCAATTCTCTTGGCGCCGAATGCCCCGTTTTTTCCGCGCCGCCCTTGCACCCATTCACAAATTAACCTTTTGTTAAACCTGCCGCGGGGCCCTTGCGCCGGGCGGGGAATGTGGCTACAATAGCCATGGACCACGAAGAGGGAGGCCAACGTCATGGAAGATCAAACCACCCAGCAGACCCAGCAGAACGACCAGCCCTACGAAGAGGAGCCCATGACCGGCACCATCCCCTTTGAGGAGCTCATCCGGGAGCTGCGGTACTAAGTTTCGTTTTTCGGAAACAAGCCCGGTTGCCCCACTCGCCCACACCTTTGAAGGGCGAAGGATTCGTGCCCCCTTTTATTATCCCCCCAAAAACCAAAAAGGCCCGATGTTTCGGGCCTTTTTACTGTATTTGGAAAGCTTAGAAAATGGGGACCACGGCGCCCTGGTAGGTGGCGTTGATGAAGGTGCGGACCTCCTCGCTGGTCAGGGCCTTGAAGAGGGCCTGGATGGCGGCGTCGTTCTCCCGGCCTTCCTTCACGCAGAGCACGTTGGCGTAGGTCTGGGCGCCGGAGCCGGAGGCGTCCTCCAGGGCCAGGGCGTCGGTGCTGGCGTTGAGGCCGGCCTGCAGGGCGTAGTTGCCGTTGATGACGCCGAAGTCAAGGTCGCTGAGGGCCTTGGGGATCTGGGCGGCCTCCATCTCCACGATGTCTACGTTCTTGGGGTTCTCGGCGATGTCCAGGATGGTGGCGTTGGAGGAGGCGTCGATGCCCTCCTTCAGGGTGATGATGCCCTCCTGCTGCAGCAGGAGCAGGGCCCGGGTCTCGTTGCTGCCGTCGTTGGGCACGCCGATGCGGGCGCCGTCGGGCAGGTCGCTGAGGGCCTTCACCTTGCCGGCGTAGATGCCGAAGGGCTCATAGTGGACCAGGCCCACGGACACCAGGTGGGTCTTATTCTCGGCGTTGAAGGTGTTCAGATACGGCGTGTGCTGGAAGTAGTTGGCGTCCAGGCTCCCGTCCTCCACGGCGGTGTTGGGCTGGACATAGTCGGTGTATTCGATCACGTTCAGGGTGATGCCCTCTTTCTCCAGGAGCTTGGCGGCCTCCCGCAGGATCTCCGCGTGGGGGGTGATGCTGGCACCCACCTTCAGGGTGGTGGCGGTGGCTTCTTCGGCCTTCTTGCCGCAGGCGGCAAAGGAGAGGATGAGAACGAGGGTCAGGATGATGGCGATGGTCTTTTTCATGGGTGTATTCTCCTTATAATTTTTCTAATTCAGTCTTTTTCCCGGATGCGTCTGTCGGTGCGGTGGGCGATCCGGCTGCCCACCTCCTGGAATATCTGCACGATGAGGACCAGCAGGATGACCATGATGAGCATGATCTGGCTGTTGCTCCTGTAGTAGCCGTAGTTGATGGCGATGGCCCCCAGGCCGCCGCCGCCCACGATGCCGGCCATGGCCGAGTAGCCCAGGATGGTGGTGAGGGCGATGGCGCCGCCGGTGATGAGGGAGGGCTTGGCCTCGGGCAGGATCACCCGCAGCAGGATCTGCCGGGGGGAGGCGCCCATGGACAGGGCCGCTTCGATAACGCCCCGGTCCACCTCACGGGCGGAGGATTCCACCATCCGGGCGATGAAGGGCGCCGCGGCGATGGTGAGGGGGGAGAGGGTGGCCTTGGAGCCGATGGTGGTGCCCATGATGGCCCGGGTCACGGGCATGACCCACACCAGCAGGATGATGAAAGGCACGGACCGCAGCAGGTTGATGACCACCCCCAGCACCCGGTTGAACACCGGCATGGGCTTTAATCCCTGAGGATCCGTGAGGATCAGCAGCAATCCGAGGGGCAGCCCGATGGCGTAGGCCACCAGGGTGGAGCCCAGGGTCATATAGAGGGTCTCCCAAAATCCCTTCACAATGAGGGAAAGCATTTCGGTCAACTGCACTTAGATCACCTCCTCAAAGGAAACCTCCGCCTGACGGAGAAATCCCAGCATGTTTTCTATGATCGTTTCGTCCTCCGGCAGCTGAAGGATCATCTGTCCGTAAAGACGGCCGTTCAAACTTCTTGTATCGGCAAAAACAATGCTCACCGGAGCGCCGGTGTGGAGCACCATCTGCGCCACCAAGGGCTTATCGGTCCGCTCCCGCCCGTCGAAGGTGATGCGGAGGAACCGGCCGGCGCCGAAGGTCTCCCGGGCGGGGGACTGGCTGCCGGGGACGATGAGCTGCCGGGCCGCCAGGCTCTTGGGCTGGCGGAAGATCTCCTCCACCGTGCCCAGCTCCTCGATCTTATTGTCCGCCAGGATGGCCACCCGGTGGCAGACCGCCTCCACTACCTTCATCTCATGGGTGATGATGACCACGGTCACGTTCAGCTCCCGGTTCAGCTCCTTCAAAAGGTCCAGGATGGAGAGGGTGGTGGTGGGGTCCAGGGCCGAGGTGGCTTCGTCGCACAGGAGCACCTTGGGGTCCGTGGAGAGGGCCCGGGCGATGGCCACCCGCTGGCACTGGCCGCCGGAGAGCTGGGCGGGATAGGCGTCCGTCTTGTCGGAAAGGCCCACCCGGTCCAGGAGCTTTTCCGCCTTTTTCCGGGCTTCCTTCCGGGGCGTTCCCGCCAGCAGCAGGGGGAAGCACACGTTGTCCAGCACGGTCTTCTGCATGAGCAGGTTGAAGCCCTGAAAAATCATGCCGATGCTCCGCCGCTCCAGCCTAAGGTCCTTTTCGCTCAGGGCGGTGAGCTCCCGCCCGTTGACGATCACCGTGCCCGCCGTGGGCTTCTCCAGCAGGTTGATGCAGCGCACCAGGGTGCTCTTGCCCGCCCCGGAGAGGCCGATGACCCCGAAGATCTCGCCCTCGTAGATGGTGAGGTCCACGTCCTTGAGGGCCGTGACGGCGGTGCTCCCGGTGCCGAAAATCTTGGTAATGCCCTTCAATTCAATGATTGGCTTTGCCATAACGCCTTTTGTTCCTTCCTTCTCTCCAACAAAATACCCCTGACTAAGCATAGTCAGGGGCGAATATATCGCGGTACCACCTTGATTTCGCGCCGGCCTCGCGGCCAACGCCTCACGAAGAGCCATCACTCTTCTGCGCGATGACGGGCGCACCCGTCGTGGACTACATCTCGCCCACGCGGCTCCGGGACCATGTTCCCCGATCCATCCGCACCCCGCTTCCACCTTATCGGGGCTCTCTTGGCCGTACCTGATCGAGTACTCTTCCCTTCACAGCCTTTTCATATAGGATTGGGTGCAGTTTACTCCAATTTTACCCGCTTGTCAAGGGAGAATATACTATTTTTTCGTCGATGGGCCCAGGCCGTTGCAAATCCGGCGCAGGTGGGGTAAACTGTTGAAAACGGGCGCAGGGAGGGAAGGCCTATGCGGTACAAGGAATTTGGCCCGGCCGGGGCAAAGCCCCTGGTGCTGCTCCATGGCGGCGGCCTGAACTGGTGGAATTTTCGGGAAGCGGCCCGGGCGCTGGCAGGGACGTATCATGTGGTGCTGCCCATCCTGGACGGCCACGGCGGGAGCGATCGGCCCTTCACCTCCATCGAGGACAACGCCCGGGAGATTTTGTCCTGGATGGATGAGCGCCTGGGCGGCCGGGTGGCCCTGCTGGGAGGCCTGTCCCTGGGGGCCCAGGTGGCGGTGGAGATGCTCCATCAGCGGCCGGACCTTTGCGACGCTGCCCTGGTGGAGAGCGCCGCCCTTATCCCGGATCGGCTCACCCATGCTCTGGTGGGACCCGCTTTCGGCAGCAGCTATGGCCTCATCAAAAAGCCCTGGTTCGCCCGCCTGCAGTTTCGATCCCTTCATATGGACCCGGCCCTGTTTGAGGACTACTATGGGGACACCTGCGCTTTGGAGAAGCGGGACATGATCGCCTTTCTCCGGGCCAGCGCCGCCTATGCCCTGCCGGATTTATCCGCGGTGACGGCCCGGGTGGCCGTCTATGTGGGGGAGAAGGAGAACGGCCGGATGCAGCAATCCGCCCGCCGGCTCACGGCGGCCCTGCCCCAGGCGACCCTCCACACCCTGCCCGGCCTCTATCACGGGGAATTCTCCCTGAACCACGGGCTGGAGTACGCCCGGGCGGTGGAGACCCTTTTGGAACGCTGATACGATGCGGATGGACAAAACGAATAACAACCGAACACGGCGAAACGACCTGCTCCTGTTGACCGGCTGCCTGCTGGCGGCCCTGGTCCTGGGGGGCCTTTGGCTCCTGCTCAGGCAGGGGGGCCGGTTCGTGGTGGTGGAGCAGAACGGCCGGGAGACCGCCCGCTACCCGCTCTCGGAGAACAGGACCGAGCGGATCGAAACCGAAGGGGGCTACAACCTCCTGGTCATCGAAGGGGGCGAGGCCTTTCTCCGGGCGGCGGACTGCCCCAACCTTCTCTGCGTGAAGACGGGGAAGATCCGCTATGCCGGGCAGAGCATCGTGTGTCTGCCCCACAAGCTGGCGGTACGGATCGTGGGAGGGGCGTCCGGTCTGGACGCTGTGACCGGCGGATGAAGACGAAGAAGCTGACGACCCTGGGCCTCTCTGTGGCCCTGGCCCTCATCCTTTCCTATGTGGAGAGCCTGCTGCCGCCCCTCTTGGCCGTGCCCGGGGTGAAGGTGGGCCTGCCCAATATCGTAATATTGTTTCTCCTCTATCGCTATGGATGGAAGGAGGCGGGGGCGGTGTCCCTTGTGCGCCTGCTGCTGTCCGCCGCCCTGTTCTCCGGCTTCGCCGCCTTCTTCTACGGCCTCAGTGGGGCGGCGGTGAGCCTTTTGGGCTCCGCCCTGCTGAAACAGACGGACCGCTTCTCCCCTCTGGGGGTCAGCGTGGCGGGGGGCGTCCTCCACAACCTGGGGCAGATCGCCCTGGCCGCCCTCATCCTGGACAGCGGGTATATCTTCGCCTATCTCCCCCTTCTGCTCCTGTCCGGCACCCTGGCCGGGGCCCTGGTGGGCCTGCTGGCGGGCATCCTCATCCGACGCACCGACGTCAAATAAGCTTCGTATACCGGGGCAGGCTGGTGATAAAGCCGGGCCCCTTTTTTGTGTCGATCTCATACCAGCCCGAGGGGGCCACGGCCAGGAAGGGGAACCGGTCGCCCTTATGGGCCACAAAGAGCTTCTTTCCCTTGGTGCTGTCCCCCTTTCGGACCCAGACGGATTGGCCCAAAACCTCCACCTGCTGTTCAGGGGCCGGGGCGGGCTCCGGCAGGGGCGCGGGCTCCGGCAACGGCGACAACTCTTTCTCGAATACCTTGGGGATGCCCCAGCAGGCCCAGTCCTTCGCTTTGAACTTTGTTTTGACCACCCCGTACTTGCGGCCTTTGGCCTCGATGAGATACTGATCGTCGATCATGTAGCCGATGTGGCTGGCCCGCTTCCCGTTCAGCCGGAACACCCACCAGCCCCTTTGGGGCGGCTCCGGTTTTAGGTTGCAGCGGCCCATCATGGTGTTGGCGTTCACGTCGCATTTGTACAGATGGGTCAAATTGCACAGCCAGTAGCACCCCAGGCCCGAGCAGTCGTAAGCGTAGAGGACCTTCGCTCCGGCCTGAAACTTCTTCCGGCAGAATTCGATGGCGGCCTGGGCGTAGCTTTCCCCGTCTCTGTAGCCGCCCCGGCCCGCCTCCTTTTTCTCGATGAGGGAGACGTAATTTTCCGGCGTCAGCCGGGTGTGCTGGCCGCCCCAGAGATAGGGCTGGCCCACCTGGGCCCTGAGATAGTCAATGAATCCATTCACGGTTTTGTCCATATATGTTCCCTCCTTATGGCATCAGCATATCGCCGAAAGGCGCCCTTGGTTTCCGATAATCCGTTCATATATATCCTATGCATGCCCATCACGGCCCGTGTCCGTCCCAAAGCTGACCGACGGATACGGAGGATATAATAGATTCTGTTTTTTGCCCTTCACCGGTTGAAGGGGGCCGCCTGTCCATACGGCCGGCGACGGCGGCGTTTTTTGTTGCTTGTCAAAAGAATCTGTGGTACGATGAGTCAAACAAATCGGAATTTGCGGAGAAGCAGATGAAACTTGAAAAATATCAAGAAGCAGATGAAACGTTGTATTCCCGATTGGTTTTCAACAGGGAAACGATGAGCATGAATTACGGTCGAATCTTTACCGAAGAAGAATCCAAGTTGCTTTTTCAAATAATGCTTGACATCAACGCTTCAGAGTCAAAACTTGGTTTTTACAAAGTGTTTATCTCACATGAAAACAAGGATACTTTCATCGGAATGGGAGCATTGACCCTGAATGCTGAATATGATGCCATTGAAATCGAATACATGTTGCTGCCTCCGTATTGGAATCATGGATACGGCTCGGAACTGGTTGGCACTTTAATCCAGATGGCGACGGATACGCATGTTTCTCCAGTACTCATTGCTTTAACTGATCCCTCAAATCTGTATTCAAAGAGGATTCTTTGGAAATACGGATTTACATTAGAGAAACAGTATCTGAATGACGATGGAGACCCTGTTGAGCTGTATCGCAGAGGGATTTGAATGTGTCAGCCAACTTCTCATTTGTCGGAAAAACAACTCTGGCCGACATCTCAACGGCCGGCTTTTGAATCATCCCTCCTGCTGGCTGTTTGCAGGAGAAAACAGGTTGAAATATCCTTTGAATCAGGGTACAATGAACAAAACCCTATGGAGGTACGACCATGGCATTTGACGCATACAAAGTGAAGGATGAGCTCATCCGATGGATCCGGGACTGGTTCGAGGAGAACGGCCCGGGCTGCAACGCCGTCATCGGCATCTCCGGCGGCAAGGACAGCTCCGTGGTGGCGGCCCTGTGCGTGGAGGCGTTGGGGAAGGACCGGGTCATCGGCGTGCTCATGCCCAACGGGGAGCAGCCGGACATCGACATGTCCCATCTGCTGGTACAGACCCTGGGCATCCGCCACTACACCCTGAACATCCACGACACCTTCGAAGCCTGCCTCGCCGAGATCGAGAACACCGGCGTGGAGATCAGCAACCAGACCCGGGTGAACCTGGCCCCCCGCATCCGCATGAGCGTGGAGTACGCCTTGAGCCAGTCCCTGAACGGCCGGGTGGCCAACACCTGCAACTGGTCCGAGGACTACGTGGGCTATTCTACCCGCTACGGCGACGGGGCCGGGGACTTCGCGCCCCTGGGGAAGCTGGTGGTCCGGGAGGTGAAGGCCATCGGCCATGCCCTGGGCCTGCCCGAGGTGCTGGTGGAGAAGGTGCCCAGCGACGGCCTGTGCGGCAAGACGGACGAGGACAACCTGGGCTTCACCTACGCGGCTCTCGACCGCTACATCCGGGAGGGCGTCTGCGAAGACGAAGCGGTGAAGGCCCGGATCGACCGGCTCCACAAGCTGAACCTGTTCAAACTGAAACCCATTCCCTATTTCCCGTTTGGCGAAGAATAATAACAACAAGGAGAGAGATATGAAGGTATTGGTCACCGGCGGCGCCGGATACATCGGGTCCCACACGTGCCTGGCTCTGCTGGAGCTGGGCTACGAGGTGGTGGCGGTCGACAATTTCTGCAACAGCTCCGCGGAGTCCCTCCGGCGGGTGGAGGAGCTGACGGGGAAGAAAGTGCCCCTGTACGGCATCGACGTGCGGGATGAGGCGGCGCTGGACCGGGTGTTCCAGGAGCACGACATCGGCTGCGTCATCCACTTTGCGGGCCTGAAGGCCGTGGGCGAGAGCGTGCAGAAGCCCCTTGCCTACTATGAAAACAACCTCTTGTCCACCATGACGCTGCTGAAGGTCATGGGGAAGAACGACGTGAAGCGGATCATCTTCTCCTCCTCCGCCACGGTCTACAGCACCGAGAACACCATGCCCCTCAACGAGACCGGGCGCATGGGCTGCACCAACCCCTACGGCTGGACCAAGTTCATGTGCGAGGAGATCATTCAGGACGCGGTGAAGGCCGATCCGGAATGGTCCGCCGTGCTGCTTCGGTACTTCAATCCCGTGGGAGCCCACCCCTCGGGCCGCATCGGGGAGGCGCCCAACGGCATCCCCAACAACCTGATGCCCTTCATCACCCAAACCGCCTGCGGCGTCCGCAAGGAGCTGGTGGTCTTCGGCAACGATTATCCCACCCCCGACGGGACCTGCGTGCGGGACTATATCCATGTGATGGACCTGGCGGAGGGCCACGCGGCAGCCATCGACTATTTGATGGCCCACACCGGCACGGAGATCTTCAACCTGGGCACGGGCCAGGGCTATTCCGTGCTGGACATGGTGAAGGCCTTTGAAGAAGTCAACCACCTCACCCTACCCCACAGGATCGGGCCCCGGCGGCCCGGGGACATCGCCACCTGCTATGCGGATCCCCAAAAGAGCCGGGAACTGCTGCATTGGACCGCCAAGCGCACATTGAAGGACATGTGCGCCGATGCCTGGAACTGGCAGCAGAAGAACCCCAGGGGATATGAATCGTAACCCGTGGCCATGAGAGAGGGACGATAAGGATGGCCTGGTATTGCCTGTTCTGCAAGGGCGGACAGGAGCAAAGCGTCATGCAGATGCTGCGGCAAAGGGGCGCCCTGCCCCTTTCGCCCCTGGTGGTGCGGCCGCGGCCGGGGCAGAAAGGGCTGGAGCGAGCCCAGGCCAGGCTCCTGCCCGGCTATGTCTTCTTTGAGCAGGAGGGGCCGGTGGACTGGCCCGGGCTCCTGCGCTTTTCCGCCGTGCTGCGGGTGCTCCATTACCAGGATGAGGACCCGGTGCTGCGGGGGGCTGACCTTGCCTTCGTGGAGTGGCTCCAGCGATACGAGGGGCTCATCGACGTGTCGGAGGTTATGAAGGTGGGCACCAAGATCGCCTTCGTCAGCGGGCCGCTGGTGGGCATGGAGGCGAAGGTGCTGCAGGTGAACAAGAGTCGCAAAGCGGTGCAGATCGCCGTGGGGGACCAGGACTCCCTGCTGCAGGCGGTGTGGTGCTCCATCGAGTATGTGCAGGAGCATGTGGACCTGGAGCAGATGACCCATTCGGAGGGAAAGGAATAAGGAAAAGATGGACCCGGCAAAATCCTTGCCGGGTCCGTTTTTTGTTTTATGTGGGAAAAGATGGCAGGCGAATATATAGAACCTGCTGTTGTTGACTTTTACGGTCGATTCTCTTATAATGTAAAAAGCATAATGCTATTACTATGCCTATCCATATAGATGATCGTATAGGATAGATGTGCGGCCCCTGGGCTTGAACAGGGGCGGCGAATGAGCTGGAAAAGACATCGCAACGGACGGCGCGCGGCCATAGCCGCCCCGGGACCGGACGATCGACACAAGGGACAGAGCCCATCGAAGCGGAATTACCCGCTCCGCATGCCGAAGGCATGGCCTGATGCCCGCAAATATATGGAGGAATACATTGGAACAGAATATGATGCCCGAACAGGGTAAGAACAAAAGGAACAAGGGAAAGAAGAAATCCATCATCCTGGGCGCGGTCCTGGGGGTGGTGGCAGTGGTGCTGCTGGTGGGCGGTTTCGTGATCCATACGGCCCTGAACCGGCCCCATACCCTGTTTGAGCCCACGGAACAGCGGACGGCGGAGATCACTTCCGAGGCAACGCCTGCGTTCGATATCCAGGCCTACCTGTCCACGGAGGAGGAGCCGGAGGACGGGGAGGAGACCATTCCCCCTGAGTTGCTGGCTGCGCCTACCGCGACGCCCGCTCAGGCCCCGGCCGCAACCGCTGCGTCCCAGGAGGGAGAGCCGCAGCTCTCCGGCATCGTGAACGTGGCCCTCTTCGGCATCGACGCCAAGGAGAACGGAGGCACCACCAGCGGCTCCATGCCCCATACGGATGTGAACATGGCGGTGGCGATCAATTTCGACACCAAGGAGGTCAGCCTTATTTCCATCGCGCGGGACGTGCTGACCACGGCCCCGGGGCACTCCGGATTCTATAAGTTCAACGGCGTCTTCAATGTGGGCGGCGGCATGGACGATCCCAAGGCGGGCTTTGCCCTCTCCAGCCGAGCCATGGAGGAGTGGCTGGGGGGCGTGTCCGTTCCTTACTACTATGGTCTGGACTTTCAGGCGGTCATCGACCTGGTGGACGCCATCGGCGGGATCGACTTTGAGCTAGATATCGATTTGTATGATTTAAACAAAAACAGAATAGCATCAAAAGGGCAACAGCACCTGGATGGGGAAAAGGTTTTGGCCTACCTGCGCATGCGGAAGACGGCGGGCGGCTTGGACTATCTGCGCACTGGCCGTCAGCGGGAGATGATGGTGGCCATCTTCCGCAAGCTGAAGGACGAAGGTAAGCTCTCCATGGTGCCGGATCTGCTGAAGGCCATGGGGGACAACCTCTACACCAACACCACCCTGGAGCAGACGGCGGCCCTGGCCAACTTTGCCCGGAGCATCGATCCGGACAGCATCCAGAGCTACAGCATCTACGGAAACATGGCGGAGAATTACCTCTGGCGGTACTCCATGATTGATCAGCAGGCCCGGCTGGACATCCTGAAGAAGGTGTACGGCATCGACGCCAAGCCCATGGGGGTGGATACCCAGCGGTATGAACACTTTTTGTACGACAGCGGCTTTAAGGCTATTCAGTACCTGAACATCACCAAAAAGCTCTTTGAGGAAGCGAACGCAACCTATTCCGAAAGTACCATGACGGAAGCCCAGAAGCGGGCCTACGCGGACTGCTGGAAGAAATATACGGATCTGCAGACCGCGTTCAACGCGGTGAACGAGTGGATGCTGACCCTGTGGGATGACAACAAGGCCCTGACCACCGGGGAGAAGAATCAGCAGAACAGCTATTATAAAGCACTAATGTCCCTGGAGAATAAGCTCCAGCCCGCGGCGGATGCCATGAAGAAGGCTTTTGGCCTGAAGACGGAAACGGACTGGAAGCGGGATATAAACCAATGGTTCGCCAGAGGCAGTGTGATCAACGACGTGTATGTGGATTTCCGGTGATCGGGAAGCAGCATACCTGTATCCAGTCGAATCACGCAACACATACGGACATATGGGGAAAGGAGAATAACAGATGAAACAGGCAGCCAATAAAAGAACGTACCGTCAATTGTTTTGGATCGTTTTACTCGTCGCCTGCATGGTGATGGCCATGGGCGCTTACCGGATTATCAAGTTGCCGGGCAAGCTGTTTGAGCAGGCGGTGCGGGTCGCTCCGGCAGCTACAGCAGCCCCTACGCCCCTCATCGACGTAGACAGCTACTTGCCTGCGACCAAGGCGAATACGACCCCCGTTCCCACATTGCCCCCGCAAGAGGAGGAGGTCGCGGAAACCGACCCGGATCCTTTGGGGGAGGACAAGCCCCTCTCCGGCATCGTGAACATTGCCCTCTTCGGGCTGGATGCGTTTGAGACCGGTGGCACGACCAGCGGCACCATGGTCCATACAGATGTGAATATGATCGTGGCCATCAACTTTGATACCGATGAGGTCAGCCTTATCTCCGTTGCCCGGGATATCTTTACCGACATACCCTGTCATGATGGCTTCTATAAGCTCAATTGCGCATTTAATGTGGGCGGCGGCTTATCGGATCCCAAGGCGGGGATGGAGCTGGCCTGCCGGGAGCTGGAGCAATGGCTGGGGGGCGTGTCCGTACCCTATTATTTCGGCTTGGATTACAAGGCAGCGTTCGATGTAGTGGATGCCATCGGCGGCATTGATTTTGATACGGAAATCGATCTCTATGATCTTAACGGAAGCAGAATCGCTAACGCAGGACAGAATCATCTCAATGGCCGAGGCGTGCTTGCTTATTTGCGTATGCGCAAAACTGCCGGCGGCTTAGATGCTCTGCGCACGGCCCGCCAGCGGAAGATGATGGTCGCTATCTTTAGAAAGCTGAAGGAAGCAGGTCAGCTGTCCCAGATACCGGATATCCTGAGCGCCATCGGCGATGATATCTATACGAATGTGACCATTCCCCAGATTACCGCCCTGGTCAACTACGCGGCAAATATCGATCCGGATTCTATTCAAACCTACAGCATTCAGGGAGACATGGTGGAGCAGTACCTCTGGCGGTATTGCTTTGTCAACCAGGAGGATCGGATCAACATTTTGAGGACAGTATACGGCATCGAAGCGGCGCCCATGCCGGTGAACTCCGCTTCGTATGAGCGGTTTTTGTATGACAGTGGGTTCATGGCCCTTCAGCACATCGGGTACGCGAGGGAGCTTTTCAAGTGGATCCACAGCAACACCACGGCGGAGGAAATGACCGAGGCGCAGAAAAAGGCCTACGCTCTCTGCTGGCGGGAGTATATGGATCTAATTGCCTATTTCGATCAGGTCGACGCCTGGACAAAGGAGCGATTCGATCAAAAGAAGCTCTCCAACCAAGATCAGGATCTGCGGACCAAGCAGTATCAGGCGTTGGGCAGACTGGAGCGGGCGCTGCGCACCGCTGGGGACGATCTGAACAAAACCTTCGGCAACCCGGTTGAGCTGAACTGGACCAGAAACGTGAACCAGTGGTTCTCCAAGGAGAGCGTCATCAACGAGGTATACGTCGACTTCCGATAAAGCACAGCGGTCGTGAAGATTTGATACGCCCCATCAGAACGGGGCAGCATGGATAGATGAGTGAGGGTATATATGCAAACCGGTCATAGGACAGATAGAAGGGTGCACCTGCAATGGCGGGCTTTATCCCTGCTGATGGGGATCTATGATTTCATAACGGTGGCAGCAGCCTGGTTCCTGGCGCTGCTGGTCCGTTTTGACTTTTCCTTTTCATTGACCATAAGCACTTCCTACTTTGAGGCATACCAGAAGTTCATCCTGCCCTACACCCTGTTCACCGTACTGATTCTGTTGATGTTTCGGTTGTATCGCAGCATGTGGCAGTATGCCAGCTTCACGGAGCTGGTGCGGACCCTGGGGGCGTCTTTGCTCACATCCATCGTGCATGTTGTCGGCATTACGCTTCTCTTTCGAGAATATTATCCGGGCAGCCGCATGCCTGTTACCTACTATTTAGGCGGGGCCATGGCCCAAACGTTCTTCTTGGTGGCGATCCGATTCTTCTATCGCTTCATCCGTCACGAGCGGCAGCGGCGCACTCTGAACCGGGAATCCTTGGGCCGGGTCATGCTCATCGGCGCAGGTGACGCGGGACAGATGATCCTGCGGGACGTCAATCTGGCGGAAAAGCCGGAAAACAAGGTGGTCTGCATCATCGACGACGATCCCAACAAGTGGGGCCGCTATATGGACGGGGTCCTTGTGGTGGGCGGCCGGGACGATATCCTGGTCAACGTGAAAAAATACCATGTGAACAAGATATTCCTTGCCATTCCCAGCGCCAATGCGGAGGATAAGCGGGATATTCTGAACATCTGCAGCAGCACCGACTGCGAGCTCAAGCAGCTGCCCGGCATGTACCAGCTGATCTCCGGCCAGCTGTCCGTCAGCGCCATGAAGGACGTGTCCGTGGAGGACCTGCTGGGCCGAGCCCCCATTCAGGCCGATATGCGGGAGGTGTTCTCGTTCATCAACGGCAAAACGGTGCTGGTCACCGGCGGCGGCGGCTCCATCGGCAGCGAGCTCTGCCGGCAGATCGCGGCCCATAACCCCAAGGAGCTCATCATCCTCGATATCTACGAAAACAACGCCTATGATATCCAGTTCGAGCTCAAATCCTCTTTCCCCGGATTGAAGCTGACCACCCTCATCGGCTCCGTGCGGGACAGCCGGCGGATCTTCCAGGTGTTCGACCAGTATCGCCCCCAGATCGTCTATCACGCGGCGGCCCATAAGCACGTGCCCCTCATGGAGGACAGCCCCTGCGAGGCCATCAAGAACAACGCTATCGGCACCTATAAGACCGCCTATGCGGCCATGGTCCACGGCTGCGAGCGATTCGTGCTCATCTCCACGGACAAGGCCGTGAACCCCACCAACGTCATGGGCGCCAGCAAGCGGCTCTGCGAGATGATCATCCAGTGCTTCGACGCCAAGATCAAAGAGGGGAAGGCCAAGGAGCTGCCCCAGATCTTCACCCATCTGGGGGAGGAAAACGCGGATAAGGACGGCACCGGCCGGGTGTTCCAGAACATCAAAACCGAGTTCGTGGCGGTCCGCTTCGGCAACGTGCTGGGCAGCAACGGCTCCGTGATCCCTCTGTTCAAAAAGCAGATCGCCAATGGCGGCCCGGTCACCGTGACCCATCCGGACATCATCCGCTACTTCATGACCATTCCCGAAGCGGTGAGCCTGGTGATGCTGGCAGGGACCTATGCTCATGGCGGCGAGATCTTCGTTCTGGACATGGGTCGGCCCGTGAAAATCGATACCCTGGCTCGGAACCTGATCAAGCTGGCTGGATTCAAGCCCGGGGAGGATATCAAGATCGTGTACACCGGCCTGCGGCCCGGCGAAAAGCTGTATGAGGAAAAGCTCATGTCGGAGGAGGGCCTGCGCAAGACGGACAACGATCTTATCCACATCGGCAACCCCATCCCCTTCGACCACGATCTGTTCCTGGTTCAGCTGGAGGGGCTCATGGAAACGGCCTACGCCAATAAGGCGAACATCCGGGAGAAGCTGATGGAAATGGTGTCCACCTATCACCCGGCCAACATCAGCGCCACCCAACCCGCCCCCGAAGAGCAGAAGGCGGTAGGCTGAAGGGCACCCGCTGTCCAAGCGGCATGAAGGATAAACGCCTTGCCAAGCAGGGCAACCAAAAGGATACAACACAAGGAAGGAACCCATGAACGATTTTCTAACCGATCCCAGATTCGCGGGGATCAAGCCCTTTGAAAGCAAGCTCTGGCTCTCCTCCCCCACCATGCATGGGGATGAGCAGAGGTGGGTGGACGATGCCATCCGAACCAACTGGGTGTCCACCGTCGGCGCAAACATCAACGAGGTGGAGCGGCAGATCGCCGAATACATCGGCGTGAAGTACGCGGTGGGCCTGTCTGCCGGCACGGCGGCCCTACACCTGGCCACGAAGCTGGCCGGCGAAAAGCTCTACGGCCAGGCACGGCCGAACCAGGGCACGCTGCAGGGGCACCGGGTGTTTTGCTCGGATATGACCTTCGACGCTTCCATCAACCCCGTGGCCTATGAGGACGGGGAAGCCGTGTTCATCGACACGGAGCCTGACACCTGGAACATGAGCCCGGAAGCCCTGGAGAAGGCGTTCGAGCTGTATCCAGACACCAAGCTGGTGGTGGTGGCTCATCTCTACGGCACCCCCGGAAAGATGGACCGGATCAAATCCATCTGCGACAGCCACGGCGCGCTGATCGTGGAGGACGCCGCTGAGAGCCTGGGCGCAAAGTATAAGCTGAACGGCACCTGGGTGGAGACCGGCACCCTGGGCAACTACAACTGCATCAGCTTTAACGGCAACAAGATCATCACCGGCAGCGCCGGTGGCATGTTCCTGACCGATTCCAAGGCAGATGCGGACAAGGCCCGCAAGTGGTCCACCCAGAGCCGGGAGGCCGCCCCCTGGTATCAGCATGAGGAGATCGGCTATAACTACCGCATGAGCAACATCATCGCGGGGATCGTCCGAGGCCAGATGCCCTATCTGGATGAGCATATCGCTCAGAAGAAGGCCATCTACGAGCGCTACAAGGCAGGGCTCGCCGATCTGCCGGTCCGGATGAATCCCTTCGATGAAGAGAATTCACAGCCGAACTTCTGGCTTTCCTGCCTGATCATCGATGAGGACGCCATGGCGCCCATGGTCCGCGGAGAGCAGGACTACCTGTACAAGTCCGAGCCGGGGAAGAGCTCGCCCCATGAGATCCTGGATGCCCTGGCTGCCTTCAACGCGGAAGGCCGCCCCATCTGGAAGCCCATGCATATGCAGCCGATATATAGGACGAATGCGTTCGTGACGGTCGAGGGTAACGGTAGGGGCCGTACAAATGCCTATATTTCAGGCTCTGGAATTGACGTCGGAGCGGATATTTTCAGGAGAGGGTTATGCCTTCCCAGCGATAACAAGATGACTCCGGAGCAGCAGGATAGGATTATTGAGATCATCCATCGGTGCTTCCTCTAAATCGGTTGGATGTGCATAAGGTAGTTGCATCGGTATCGGCTGAATGTGCATTGGGTGGTCAGATAGGGCGACAACGCATCTGCTGGACGTGCATGAGGTAACTATATCGGCATCTGCTGCATATGCATTAGGGGTCAAATGTGCATCGGCTGAATATGACTGAGGTAGCCATATTGGAAAAATCGCATCTGCTGAATATGCATAAGGTAGTCAGATTTGAAAGGAACCGAAGATGAATAAGCGACTATGGCATTCGCTGCGGATCTCTTGGATGATGAGTTCGGGGAAGAGAGTCGAGTACTTAAGAAAACATAATGTTTTCGGTCATATTGGGAAGAACTCTATCTGGCGTGGTAGATTGGTTCCTTTATATGCCGACAGGATATTTCTGGGCGATAACGTGCGTTGCGGATCCAGAGTCTATTTCATTACGCATGACGTTATTCATGACATGCTGAATCACCGAGAGGGAAATGACTTTGGATTCAAGGAGTTTATTGGGGATATACTGTTCATAGGATCGAATTCTACAATTCTCGGTGGTGCAAATATTGGCTCAAACGTGATCGTTGGTGCAGGAAGCCTGGTGAATAAAGACATACCCTCAAATTCTGTTGTGGGGAGGTACCGGCCAAGTACATATGTTCGTTTGATGACTTTGTAGAAAAAAGAAAAAGCGCATCTCAGGAATGAGTGACTGGCGGGAAGAGTATATGAAACATAAACCTTATGGGCCATATGAAAGATTTATTAAACGACCACAGGATTTTCTGTGTGCATTACTAGCCACGATTGTTCTTTCTCCAGTGTTGCTTATTGTAGCATTTCTGGTTCGCATAAAGTTGGGTAGTCCCATTTTATTTACCCAGGAACGGCCGGGAAGAAACGGAAGGATATTCAAACTATATAAGTTTCGCACCATGCTTCCTCCGAAGGACGGTGTGATTGATCCTAAACAGGATGCCGCAAGGTTGACGCCATTCGGTAAGAAATTGCGTAGCACTAGCCTAGACGAGCTCCCTGAACTTTTCAACATGTTAAAGGGCGATATGGCAGTGGTTGGTCCTCGGCCTTTGCTTGTCCAGTATCTTGATAGATATGACGAGCATCAAGCGCGTCGTCACGAGGTAAGACCAGGATTTACAGGACTTGCACAGGTGCATGGCCGGAATGCTATCTCATGGGAAGAAAAGTTTGAATGGGATGTGAAGTATGTGGATCATGTCACGTTTCTAGGCGACTGGAAGATCATTTTTGAGACAGTACGAACTGTTTTAAGACGTGACGGAATCAGTGCCGCTGGAGAAGCCACCATGGGGGAGTTTATGGGGACGGAGAAGAATTGATGAGAATACTTTTTACAGGTGTTGGAAGACGAATAGAGCTACTCCAGTCTTTTCGCAACGCCGCGTTAGTTTTGAATAAAGAACTGAGAATCTACGGCGCTGATATGGCCGGAACGGCTCCTGCACTGGCGTATTGTGACTTTACAAGAAAAGTCGTCGCTATGAAGGATCCAAGGTACATAGATAATCTTTTGTCTATTTGTGCTGATGATCACATCGATCTGCTCATTCCGACCATTGATACTGATCTGTTGGTGTTATCCGAAAATCAGAAAAAGTTTGAAGCTATCGGAACGAAAGTAATGATCAGCGCACCCGATAAGATTCGTATATGCCGGGATAAAAACAATACAAGCCAGTTCTTTGTGGATTGTGGCTTGCATGCACCGATGCCGGTGAATGATTGGAAAGAGTACAAGAGCGGCTATCCGGCCTTTATTAAGCCGAAGGACGGTAGCAGCTCTATTAACGCATTTAAGGTAGAGAATCAGGAAGAACTGGAAGTATATGCCGGACAGATTGAGGATTATATTGTCCAGCCGTTCGTGAGCGGACATGAATACACTATTGATATCTTCTGTGATTGGGAGGGTGAGCCGATAAGTATCGTGCCCCGTGAAAGGCTTCAAGTAAGAGCAGGAGAAGTCCTCAAAACCCAGATTTGTATGGACAAAACCATGATTGAGGAGTCGAAGGCGTTGTGTAAGGCATTCAAGCCTTGCGGTCCGATGACTGTTCAACTGATTAGGGATGAAGCTGGCATCGACTGGTACATAGAGATCAATCCCCGTTTTGGTGGCGGTGCACCTCTGTCCATGAAGGCTGGAGCAAGGAGTGCGGAAGCGATTCTTAAATTGTTAGATGGAGAAGAGGTAAAGGAACCAAAGCTAGCCGATGGTGCTATATACAGCCGTTTCGATCAGTCCGTGTGCATCACGGAAGGCAAGGGTCAGATCAAAGGTGTTATTTTCGATCTGGATGACACGCTTTACTCAGAGAAAGATTATGTCAAGAGCGGTTATAAGGCCGTAAGTGGTTACCTTGGTGGCGAATATGAAGAA
The DNA here is from genome assembly GCA_902765005.1 of uncultured Eubacteriales bacterium. Lineage (GTDB taxonomy): Bacteria > Bacillota > Clostridia > Christensenellales > CAG-138 > RUG472. The sequence continues at coordinate 164,139 of CACWYB010000002.1, forward strand.
AAGCTCTGGAGTTTCTTTGAAGAAGGAAAGCCAACCATAGATGAGTTACTGAAAGAACTGGGGCATGAAGACAAGAAGGCAGAAGTGCTGGAGATCTATCGTTCCCACAAGCCCGATATTCATCTCTATCCTGGTGTGGCTGAGATGATAGAAACGCTGAAAAAAAAAGGAATAAAAGTCGGTATTATCACCGACGGAAGACCTGAAGGACAGCGGAAGAAACTGGAAGCACTAGGATTGGATGTTGATGATGTGATCATTACAGATGAGCTCGGAGGCGTTCAATTCCGTAAGCCTTGTGATATAGCATTTCGTATTCTGGTAACTCGGTGGCGGCTTAATCCAGCTGATGTTGTGTATATAGGCGACAATCCAACAAAGGATTTTCAGGCTCCACAGCAACTCGGAATGAAAAGTCTATGGTTTATGAATGAAGATGGGTTGTATGCAGATGCGACTGGCTTCGATAGATGGAAGATTTCTTCATTGGATGAGTTGTTTTCAATAATCTGAGAAAAAAAGGAACAGGCTAAGATGAGTGAAGAAAATATAATACTATCCCAAATGCAGGGAAAACAGCTTGAAATGCTTCATGAACTTGATAGGGTGTGCAAAAAAAACAATTTAAAGTATGCCCTCTCAAGTGGGACTTGCCTCGGTGCAGTAAGACATGGTGGATTTATTCCCTGGGATGATGATATTGATGTTTATATGTCTTGGTCAGATGCAGAGAAGCTTGTGAAGTGTCAAGGCGATTTCGCATCAAAATATTTCGTTCAAAGCTATAAAACGGATCCACAGTTTCCTTCTACTCATTATAGACTTTGTGATTCGTCTACTTCCTGTTTTCTGGAGGAAACACGGGGCCTAGACGTTAATCACGGAATTTTCATTGATATCTACATCTATTATCCCTATCCGGATAAGAAGCTATTAGCTCAGAAAATCATTTTAGATTCTTTTGTATATCGTGTTCTCGTAGCTGGAAATGGCCCACAGAATCATGGAAAGGCTGCAAAAGTTTTAGGGAAGATTGTATCGAACCTTTATAGTGGAGCAAGCAGAAAGAAGAAAATCGAAAAAATAGAAAATGAGTATAAGAATAACGGTGGTACTCATTACGTAGCAACATACTTCGGCAGGGATGTTACTCTCACAAAGTCCATTCTGTATCCTGTTGAATGGTTCAAAAACCCCTGTTACCTAAAATTTGAGGATATGGTAGTGCCATGTCCAGGGAATCCGCAGGAGTATTGTAAATTACAGTATGGCGATACTTTTATGCAGCTTCCACCAGAGGATAAACGCCACCCTCATCATGATTTTATATATTTTAGTGTTGATGAGCCCTATACAAAATTCAAGGGGCAGTATTACTGATTCCTGCTTTTAGAAATGATGAAACGAGTAGACGATTGGAGAAAAGCCTATGAATTACGGATTAATCCTAGCCGGTGGGGTCGGACAAAGAATGAGAAGAACTGGAATGCCCAAGCAGTTCTTGGAAGTGTTTTCTAAACCTATCATAATCTATACCCTTCAGAAATTTGAGTATTGTGAGGATATAGATGAAGTCGTGATTGCATGCCATTCCTCTTATAAGGATTACATGGAATCACTTCTTCAGAGATATGGCATCAAAAAAGTTAAAGCAGTTATCTCAGGTGGCAGAGACAGACAGGATAGTGTGTTAAACGGTCTAAAGTACATTCAGTCCAGCGGTGCATCAGATGAAGATGTCGTAGTTATTCATGATGGTGTGCGTCCGCTCATTCAGGAGAGTATCCTAAGTGAAAATGTTCGAGTGGCAAAAAAGTACGGCAATGCCATGACGGTAAGGCCTGTTATTGAGTCTGTTGTGATTACAAGTAATGATGAAGCTGGGTTTGAAGACTTCAAGAAACGTGACGATACATATAGTTTGACTGCGCCTCAGTCTTTCCAATTGGGCGTTCTGACGAAAGCCTACAAGGACATTGAAGGTAAAGAGACTCCTATGCCCCTGCTGGACTCAGCGCTAGTATTTACCTACCTAGGTAATAAAGTACATATTATCAAGGAAAATAATAACAATATCAAGGTTACCACACCGGAAGATTATTACATCCTTAAGGCCATGCTGGAACTTGAAGAGAACCGGTATGTATTTGGAATTAATTGAGGAGATGCCATAATGGAAAAAAGAGACTTAGATATCATTACAAACAGCGCGGTAAATTGGAGGATGTACCTTAATTGCACAGCCCTCATCACTGGAGCGACGGGAAGACTTGGCCGTTATATCCTGGAGACCCTTGCCGACGTGGATCTTCGCTATAACCTCAATATGAGAATAATTGGATTAGCTCGCAGCGAAGAGAAGGCAAGAGCTGTCTTTGACAATTTACTTGATCTTCCCAATATTGAGTTCCTTTACCAGGATGTGAATACACCCATAGAATATGACGGAAAAATTGACTATATATTCCACACTGCCGGTCCCGCTGCACCAAAGGATTACGACACTCCTACTGAGACATTATGGGCGCATGTCAATGGTACGCATAATGTCATGGAGTGCGCCAGGACACATAAGACCAAGAGAGTCTTCTATACATCTACAGTTGAGATCTATGGTGAGTGGAAGAATGATGAACATATTAAAGAGTCCGACATGGGCATCATGCGTCATTTGAATTCCAGAGCATGCTATCCGGAGGCAAAAAGGCTCTGCGAAACCATGCTGACTACCTATAAGCAGGAATATGGAATCTCCTACTGCGGTGTCCGTATGTGCCATACGCTTGGCCCTGGTGTATCCCTTACGGATGGTCGTGGGTTTGCTGAATTCATGGATTGTGTTCTGAAGAATGAGGATATTGTTCTTCACTCCGACGGCGGAGCAATGAGAACTTATACCTATGTCGCTGATGCGGTGAACGCGATGTTCCTCGTTATGGATAAGGGCGAGGATATGCTTTACAACGTTGCGAATGAAGATAACTTGATAAGCATTCGCGATCTTGCAGAAACAATGGTGACTCTGCTTCCCGATAGAACCTGCAAGGTAAGATTTGCCCCGGAAGCTGCTAAATTACAGTATTTACCCTTCAAGCTCGCTATCTTGGATACGAGCAAGGTGAGAGATCTTGGGTGGAAACCGGTTACTGATATAAGAACAATGTTTAAATGGACGATGGAGTCGTTTCTGTAATCATTGAAATTTGAGGATGATAAAATGATCAATCAAATGCCTACTGTGGCCGTTCTGATGAGCACATATAATGGAGAGAAGTTTCTTCGAGAGCAACTTGACAGTATCTTCAACCAGGATAATGTAGCGGTCAAGCTGTTTGTTCGTGATGATGGCTCAACTGATGGTACAGTGGGTATTTTGAGGAAGTATGCGCAGCGGTTTCCTGTCGAAATTATTCTTGATGGAGAAAATGTTCGACCAGGTGAAAGTTTTATGAGACTGGTGTACAGATATGCTGATGAGCCAGGAATCGATTATTACGCATTTGCCGATCAGGACGATGTGTGGCTTCCAGAGAAGCTTAGCGTTGCGATTACGAAGATAGAAGATAGCGACGCGAGTTTTCCAATGCTATATGGGTCAAATCAATACATCTATACTGACGGAGAGAATAAAGGAGACAGATATAAAGAACCCCAGAGAATTGACCTTATTTCTCACATGACGAAGAATACAATTGCGGGATGTACTTTTGTATTTAATAAAGCACTTGCTCAGTTGGTAACTGAAGCAGGTAGACCGGATCCTCGGATTTTAAGATATCGACTTCATGATGCTTGGATGATGCTTGTGGCGATCACGTGTGGAAGAGCTATATACGATAAAAACTCACATATGTTATACCGTATTCATTCGGAAAATGTGGTTGGTATAAAAAAAACATCATTTTCAGATAAGATTAATCGCTTGAAAAGGATGCTTAACAACAATAGTTCAAATATTCGTATGGTGACTGCAAGAGAACTTATCTCGCTATTCCCACAGATGAAAGAGGATTGTAGAATTACTCTGCATTTGTATGCAGATTATAAGGAAAGTGTTAAAGACAGGATTGCGTTGTTGTCTAATAACAAAATAGTTTTGGAATGTCAGGAGAACCCGATTGTGTTTAGAGTTAAGGTTTTACTGGGCTTGTTGTGAGGGAGAGGCATGAAATCAAAATTTATTTTTTCTTATATTGATAGAGATAGTAATGGGATCTATAAAGACATGACGTCAGATGCGGCGATAGGAAAAATTGATTTTTTGCCATCTCACAAAGTATTCAAAGGAAAGCTCGCTACTACTATTGAAAAGGCCTTGCTGAGTAGCCGATTCCAGAATAGTGTCATCGGGGCTGTTTTTCAGGGGGTGTTTGCTAATTTGGATGCATATCCTTATGATCCAGACATAAATTATTATATTTTAATCCCCTCAACTAGCGTAGGGAAACTTTCTATTACATATTTGAATAGATTCACAAAACGGCATAGTAATGTGAAGCTGTTCCCTGTTCTTACTGATTCTATGCACGCTAGTTCTCCGCATATGAATTTTGTAAGACCTAAATTGAACTCGCAGGTTTGGGAAAGAGTGCTAACGTTTGACAAAAATGACGCTGAGGAATTTGGATTTACATGGTTTGGCTATTCATGGTATTCAAGTTTTGAAGAGGTTGAAGCATCAAAAGAGCAAGCCGATCTTTTCTACGTAGGCTTTAAAAAAGGGAACCGGGAAAAAATGATTGCTGACATCTATGATGCAGCAATTGAATGTCAAGTAGACTGTGATTTTCGAGTGGTTTCTTCTGAGGAATGTGCTGTTAAACCTGGTAGTAACTTAAAATATACAAATAGAAGATTTGCATATCCAGAGTTAGTGTCTAGCATAAAATCAACAAATTGCATATTGGAAGTATTACAAGAAGGTCAAGATACACAAACAATAAAATACTATGAAGCTGTATGCTACGGAAAGAAACTATTAACAAATAATAGACATATTAAAGAGTTGCCTTATTATAGCGATGACAATATGAAATTCTTTGAAGGTGTAAGCGATATAGATTGGGAATGGATAAAAGAGAGACGCCCAGTTGAGTATAACTATCAAGGGGAGTTTTCTCCACTAAAAATCATTGATTTCTTAAAAGAACTCTATAACATCGAATAGGTATAAAAAATGACAATCCAGAAAATGATATTTGACTTGATTCACATGTATATTGTAAGGGATTTAGTTGGGCCTATTGAAAAGTCTCGATATGCCTGCTTTGGAAGTGAATCACGGATTTATAAACCTTTAATTCACGATAAATATAGGAATCGGGTTTCGATCGGGAAAGACACTGTAATAGGTAAATATAGTCGTATTCAGTGCTATCCCAATGAAAATATGGAGATCGGCCGTCTAGTAATTGGAGATGGTTGCAGAATTGGGAATAGGTGTAGTTTTCTTTGTGGTGGAGATATAACAATTGGAAATGGTGTCCTCATGGCCTCGGATATATTGATATCAAGCGAGAATCATTCTATTAATCCTGAGAGTCAGGTGTGGTATATGTCGCAACCATTGCGGTGTGACAAAATTATTATAAAAGACGGATGCTGGATAGGAGAGAAGGTCTGCATTCTGCCTGGAGTATCAATTGGCACTAAGTCGGTCATTGGTGCAGGTAGTATTGTAACAAAAAACATTCCTGATTATAGCATAGCAGTTGGGAATCCAGCTAAGGTAATTAAGAAATACGATTTTGAAAAGAGTAAGTGGATGAGCATATATAAAGAAGCAAATTATGATGGGAGGTAAATGACTGTGATTGATGAAAGACTAGATAGGCAGTTGGTTGCCTTTAATGAAAGATATCAAAAATGCTTCTACTCTTCCTCGAATGCAGATGATATTAAGAAGAACAGGTATTTTTCAAATATTCGATCCTTGGATTTTAAACGCGTTGTTGAAGACCTTAAGTACCGTAAATATGCAAAAAAGCATTTTTCAACGGAAGGAAACATTGTTAGTCAAATTCCACATGCAATTAATCCTTCCGGTCTCAAAATTGCCGTTTATTGTTGTATAGTTGGTCAATATGACAGCATTATTGAGCCTATCTATAACGAAGATAACATTGATTATTTGGTTTATACTGACCAAGATTTGCCAGTGAACTCATCCTGGAGGAAAAGAGAAATACGGAATTTTCCAGAGTACACACAACTAAAGGCTGCACAGTTAAACCGCAAAATAAAAATATTACAGACAGATGAGCTGTTACGATATGACTTTACAATCTATGTTGATGGTAATATTGAAATCGTATCAGGGCTAAGTCCAATTATTGCGAATATGGGCCAATATGGACTGGGCGTACATTATCATAGGCGAAGAGATTGCATCTATGACGAAGTGGTAGCTGTTAAGCACTTAAAGAGGTTATCAGGAGAAGACATGGATGAGCAAATTAATACGTATAGAAGAGATGGCTTTCCAACACATTTTGGAATGTATGAAAACTCCATTTTGATCAGAAATAATAGAGATGAGGAAACCATAGATCTAATGCAAGAATGGTGGAATGAATACATGCGGTTTCCGACCAGAGATCAGTTATCTCTTCCTTATGTCGTTTGGAAGACGGGGTACAACAAGAATAAGGTGTATATCTTAGGAAATGATGTTGAACGGAATCCTAGGTTTAATAGGCTCTATAATCATAAGTAGGAGAATTCCAACTTTAGTAAACACATGACAATTGCAATTTGGACAAGTGAGTTTGAATTATAAAACAGTCATTTGTTTTGAGTTGAAGAAGGAGATTAGTCGATGAAGGTTCTAGTCACAGGAGCAAATGGATATCTTGGCCGAGGAATTGTAAAACATCTGCTAGATATAAACTGTTCAGTTGTTGCAACGGATAGAGATTTATCGCGAGTCGATGATAGAGCGCAGAAAGTGGCGTGTGACCTTTTTTCTGTAAATGATCCATACAAATTTTTTAACAAACCTGACGTCCTTTTACATTTAGCATGGAGAGATGGATTTGTACATTACTCAGATGTTCATATAGATGATCTGCCAAAACACTATAGGTTTTTGAAGGCGTTCGCAGAGTCTGATGTAAAATTGATTGCTGGTATGGGTTCTATGCACGAAATTGGTTTTTATGAGGGATGCATACACGAGGACACACCATGCAAACCAACTACTCCGTATGGGATAAGCAAAAATGCTTTACGTATGCTTACACAATTGCTCTGTGAACAGAATAACAAGGAATATATGTGGCTTAGAGGTTACTATATTGTGGGCAATTCTGAATTTGGTTCTTCCATATTTTCAAAAATCACATCTGCCGTTAAAGATGGGAAACAAGATTTTCCCTTTACTATGGGGCAAAACCAGTTTGATTTTATAGATTACGATTTGTTTTGTGAACAGGTTGCACGAGCTGTCACACAAGACAAAACCCTTGGGATAATTAATATTTGTTCTGGCTATCCAGAGAAACTTGCTGATCGGGTTGAGAGATTCATACAAGAGAATGGATATAAAATACAATTGAAATATGGAGCATTCCCAGATCGCCCATATGATTCAAAGGCTGTATGGGGTGATGCATGCAAGATTAAAAGAATCATAGAAAATACTGAAAGATTTGAATATGATAATCAGAATTAATAAGAGAAAATACAAGTATCTTCTAATGATTATCTTTGCACTGATTATGGGGTTCATGTTCCATCTCGATCGTAGTGTGAACATGGACTTCAATAGATGGCAGGAGATAATGGATACAGTGCGAAGTTCGGGAATGAGTTTGTCTGATTTCTTGGCAGACAAAACTCATATGCTGAAATGGCTGAATATTACACTGCCCTACATGTACTCATTTGATATCTTATTGTATTTTACAAGTAGGCTTTTTAATAATAACTATGTATTGGTGTGGGTTTCGGTATTAATTGATTATACTATTATTGCCCATATTGCGTATGATTGGAGAAAAGATAGTAAATACAGTCAGATGGAAGTAATTCTATCTATACTGATTTGCTTTGGCTTTCTTCCTGCCATTCATGTTTGTTCCGGTCTTAGAACCGCAACTTCTGCATGCTTTATGGCATTAGCGGTTTACAAATATCTTTACAGAGACAAGGGAATACTATTGTTTATATTATTGGCTGGAGTCTCTATTACATTCCATCCTTTTTCTATTTTTGCGGTTCCTATAGCCCTGGTTATTAAGTTAACTACGAGGAAGATCGTATTTTACATAACAGCTTTGGGGTGCTTGTTTATTTCACGAATCGCGGATATCTTTTCAAGGTCAGGAATTGCTTTTTTGAGATCACTAGCAACAAAATATGTTACCTATACAGCTGAAGGGCAATTTAGGGCGTACAGGTTCGCAATGTATGGAATAATAGTTTTTGCGGTTCTTGTTATTGGATACTACCTTATGGTGTATCAAAAAACAGCAGCTAAGAAGGCCGGAAAAAGAAACGCTTTGTTAAATATCCTCACGGGTTCTAGACATATTTACGCGGATAAAGAGAGACTGTTTTTATTTCTTTCAAGTTATTTGGCTCTCCTTATTGGAAATGCAGGAAGTTATGAAATGGTATGCCGAGGTGGATACATTATTGGCGCATCTGCTCCTATATTGACTGATTTGTTGCTCGGTACAGAAAGTGCTAGTAACAGAAGCATAGCCACTATGATAAGGTTTGCTATCGTTATATTGCTCCTCTATATGTGCTTTAGTTGGATCAGATATTATTATCCATATTTCATATAGTTTTGTGAAATATGGGCACATAGAAACACGATTTTTTAGGAAAGGGGTACCTTATGAAAGGAATCATCTTAGCAGGCGGAGCTGGAACCCGTCTTTACCCACTTACTATGGTAACGAGCAAACAGCTCTTACCGGTCTATGACAAGCCGATGATCTACTATCCGCTGTCAACATTAATGCTTGCCGGGATAAAAGATATCCTGATCATCAGTACTCCGGATGATACGCCGAGGTTTGAGGCATTGCTGGGTGATGGATCGCAGTTCGGTATCCGTCTTTCCTATAAGGTACAGCCGAGCCCTGATGGCCTTGCCCAGGCGTTTATCCTTGGTGAAGAGTTCATCGGTGATGATGCGTGCGCCATGGTGTTAGGTGACAATATCTTCTATGGGAATGGCTTCAAACGAATCCTCCGAGCAGCGGTGGAGGATGCGGAGGTGAACTCTCGTGCCACTGTGTTTGGATACTATGTGAATGACCCAGAGCGTTTCGGTGTGGTTGCCTTCGACGAGAATGGTAAGGCCACATCCATTGAGGAGAAACCGAGGGAGCCGAAATCAAACTATGCGGTTACGGGGCTTTATTTCTACCCGTCGGGGGTTTCGGTTCGAGCAAACAAAGTTAAACCCTCTGCCCGTGGAGAGTTGGAGATCACTACCCTTAATGAGATGTATCTCAAAGATGAGCTTTTAGATGTCCAGCTTCTGGGCCGTGGTTTCGCCTGGCTTGATACGGGTACAATGGACAGCCTTGTGGAAGCAGCTGATTTCGTCCAGATGATTTCTCAGCGGCAAGGGATTACAATTTCTGCCCCTGAAGAAATTGCTTACATAAACAACTGGATCGATAGGAACAAGTTGATGGAATCTGCGACCCGGTATGGCAAATCTCCTTACGGTGCTCACCTTAAGGCTGTGGCTGAAGGAAAAGTCAGATATTGATGCCGAATAGAATGATGAGAGGAATCTAGAAATGAAAAAGTATCTAATCACAGGTTGCGCCGGATTCATCGGTTCAAACTTCGTGTACTACATGCTAAAGAAGTACCAGGATATTCTTCTGGTGAATCTTGATGCACTGACCTATGCAGGCAATCTGGAAAACCTGAAAGGCGTAGAGGGCGATCCCAGGCATGTTTTCGTGCAGGGAGATATCTGCGATAAAGAACTGGTGACAAAGCTTTTCAGTCAATACGACTTCGATTATGTGATTAACTTTGCTGCGGAATCGCATGTTGACCGCTCTATCGCCAACCCGGAAATCTTTGTGCAGACGAATGTTATGGGTACGGTAAATCTGCTGCAGAGAGCGAAGGAAGCATGGTACGATGCTGAGAAGAAGACCTGGAAGGAAGGAAAGAAGTATCTCCAGGTATCTACGGATGAGGTCTATGGCGCGCTTGGAGCAGAAGGCTTCTTTATGGAGACCACGCCGATTAATCCGCACAGTCCTTACAGTTCCTCTAAAGCCTCTGCTGATCACTTTGTAAAGGCTTTCCACGATACTTATGGTATGCCGATTAATATCACCCGTTGCAGCAACAACTACGGGCCTTACCAGTTCCCGGAGAAGCTGATTCCGTTGATGATCAATAATGTGAAGCATCATAAGCAGCTCCCGGTTTATGGTGACGGCATGCAGATCCGTGACTGGCTGTATGTTGAGGATCATTGCAAGGCAATCGATATGGTTGCTAACGGCGGAAAGATCGGCGACGTCTACAACGTTGGTGGCCACAATGAGCGCCCGAATATTTTTATCGTAAAGACCATCATTGAGCAGCTCCATGATAGGCTGAAGGATGACGGTATTTCTGGGGCTCTCATCAAGCATGTGGAAGATCGTCTCGGTCATGACCGTCGCTACGGTATTGATCCGACTAAGATAAAAGAGGATCTTGGCTGGTATCCGGAAACGCCATTTGAGGTCGGGATCGTGAAGACCATAGACTGGTACCTCGAAAACGAGGAATGGATGAACCGGGTAACATCCGGCGCATATCAGAGCTACTACGCTGAGATGTATAAGAATAGGCAGTAATCCGCAGTAGGTAAAAGAAGAAAACTCGTTAAGAGCAGTGGTATAAGGAGCCGGATCACGGCAGGGTAATGAGATTAAGGTTTTCGTAACAGGAGTAACTGGGCAGCTTGGACATGACGTTGTGATCGAAGCTGTTAAGCGTGGTCATGATGTCATCGGCTCTGGAAGCCGAAAGGGTGAAGACATGAAGGTATTCGTAACAGGCGTTGGCGGACAGCTTGGCCATGACGTGGTTAATGAGCTGGATCGGAGAGCCCATGAAAGCATAGGTTCTGATATTCAGGCTGCATATAGCGGTGTGGATGACGGAAGCGCAGTAGTTACTGCAGCTTATATTCAGTTGGATATAACTGATGGAGCTGCGGTAAGCAAGATGATTGAGGAATTGAAACCCGATGTAATCATCCACTGCGCAGCATGGACAAACGTCGATGGAGCAGAAGTACCGGAAAACCAGGTAAAGGTACATCAGATCAACGCAGTCGGCACAGAGAATATTGCCAAGGCTGCCAAAGCGGTTGACGCCAAGATGGTCTATATCAGCACGGACTATGTTTTTGACGGTCAAGGTGAGCGACCGTGGGAACCGGATGATAAGTGCTATGCACCGCTGAACGTGTACGGGCAGAGTAAACTGGATGGAGAAAAAGCCGTAACTGAGATGCTAGAGAAATACTTCATCGTCCGAATTGCGTGGGCCTTCGGTTTGAACGGAAAGAACTTCATCAAGACAATGATCAATGTGGGTAGGACCCATGATACAGTTCGCGTTGTGAACGACCAGATTGGCACTCCGACTTATACGCTGGATCTGGCTCGGCTGCTGGTCGACATGATTGAGACCGAAAAGTATGGTTACTATCATGCTACCAACGAGGGTGGCTACATCAGCTGGTATGACTTCTGTTGCGAATTCTATAAGCAGTATGGTCTGAAGACGAAAGTAATCCCGGTTACAACAGAAGAGTACGGGCTCTCTGTTGCAGCCAGACCTTTCAACAGCAGGTTAGAGAAAAAGAAACTGGTAGAAGCTGGTTTTGATCCTCTTCCTACATGGCAGGATGCAGTAAGTAGATATTTGAAGGAGGCGGAGCTGTGACATGGGACAGATAACAGTTGAGAAGAACCTCGACGGAATTGAGGGATTGTGCCTTATCACACCTGCAGTTCACGGCGACAATCGTGGCTATTTCATGGAAACGTACAGCCAGCGTGACATGGCTGAAGCGGGATTAGGTATTCTGTTTGTCCAGGACAATCAAAGCATGAGCACGAAAGGTGTTCTTCGCGGACTGCATTTTCAGAAGCAGTATCCGCAGACCAAACTCGTTCGTGTGATCAGGGGTGCTGTCTTTGACGTCGCAGTAGACCTGAGAAGCGGGTCTGCTACATATGGCAAGTGGCATGGCGAGCTGTTGACGGAAGAGAATAAGAAACAGTTCTTGATCCCCCGCGGATTTGCGCATGGTTTTCTGGTACTCTCGGACACAGCAGAGTTTTGCTATAAATGCGATGATTTCTATCATCCTAACGATGAGGGCGGTATGGCTTGGAATGACCCGGAGATCGGTATTGTGTGGCCGAAGTTGGAAGGTGAGCATAAAGGGACGGCAAGTTCTGATGGATACACAGTGGATGGCGTTCCGCTGAATCTTTCTGAGAAAGATCAGAAATGGCTTGGTATAAAGGATACGTTTAAATTCTAATTTTGATTTTCGGTGAAAGAAATGGATAAAGGAAAAAAGATAATAAAATATATCACAGACAAAGACTATAGGTTTGCGGTTAACGCTGCACATGGTCTTTATCATTCAATGTCCGATGAAGAATACCTAAAACGGATGTTTAAATCTATCATGGGATATGATTTAGACTTAGATAATCCCAGGACATTCAATGAAAAGTTAAACTGGCTCAAGCTTCATGACAGAAAGCCAATTTATACTACAATGGTTGACAAATATGAAGCAAAGTCGTTTATTGCAGATCGAGTTGGAGAAAAGTATGTGATTCCGACATTAGGAGTTTGGGAGCGATTTGAGGATATAAATTTTGAGGAGTTACCTGATCAGTTTGTTTTAAAAACCACTCATGACAGTGGCGGAGTTGTAGTATGTAAAGATAAAATATCTTTTGATACTGAAAAGGCAAAGAAGATTATTAAGAAATCTTTAAAACGCAAATACTATTATCTATTTAGGGAGTGGCCATATAAGGATGTGAAGCCTCGAATTATAGCCGAAAAGTATTTGCATGATGATGTATTATATGATCTACGCGACTATAAGTTTTTCACTTTTGATGGAGTTGCAAAAGCATTATATATTACTACAAATCGGGAAGTAGATCGAAGAACTGATTTTTTCGATATGGATTTCAAACATCTTGATATAAGAGATGACGATTTGAACGCTATCAAACCACCTCAGAGGCCCAAACGATTTGAGGAAATGAGGGATATAGCAGAACGAATCTCAAAAGGGATCCCTCAGCTGAGAGTTGATTTCTACGAAGTAAATGGGGAAGCCTATGTAGGAGAGCTTACATTGTTCTACTCTGCAGGATTCGTTCCTTTTGAGCCCAAGGAATGGGATCAGAAGTTTGGGGACTGGATTAAACTCCCAGAAAGAGATGGGGGGGGTATCTGTTAATCGGTGATGGATATATTATCCATTTAATATGTAAAGAAGATAAAACAGGACTGAGAGATTACAAATTCTACACATTTAATGGGGAACCCAAATTATTCTGTATCAATACAAATCGTGGTGGAGAAGGTGGGTTAAAGGTTAGCTACTTTAGCATGGATTTCAATGAACATGATTTCACATGGGGTTTCCCACACCCTGAGAAAAGACCTGCTATTCCACATACTGTGGGGAAAATGATTGAACTGGCGAGATTGTTGGCAAAAGACACATATCAGTTAAGAGTAGATTTTTATGAATCAGGGGGATCTGTTTATTGTGGTGAGTTGACCTTATTTGATGGGGCAGGATTTGAAAAACTAAAACCTGTTGAGTGGGACATGAAACTTGGAACTCTTATGCAGTTACCGACAGATTCTGGATTGTAAGCAAGGAATGATGGAATGCGAAAAAAAAGGTTGGCGTGGAATACATTATCTTCGTTGATGCTACAAGTTACATCAATTGTTTGTGGTTTTATACTTCCCAGAGTAATCATTGGGGCATACGGGTCAGAAGTTAATGGCCTCGTTAACTCAATAACTCAATTCCTTGGCTTTATCACATTTCTCGAATTAGGGATTGGTGCAGTCGTACAATCAGGATTATATGAACCTTTAGCATTAAAAGATAATAATAAAATCAGTGAGATAATAGTTTCTGGTCAGAAGTTTTTTAGTTTAATTGCAAGAATTCTTGTTGCCTATGTAATCATATTGATGTTTGCCTATCCCAGAATTGTTAATCAGAGTTTTGGGTGGGCGTATACAGCGTCACTAATAGCGATTATATCAATAAGCTCATTCGCACAGTATTATTTTGGCATAGTAAACGCATTATTACTCACAGCCGATCAAAAAGGCTATATTCAGTATTTGCTTAGTATAGTTACTATTTTTGCGAATACTATGGCAAGTGTAATTCTTATAGGTTTAGGTTGCGGTATACATATAGTAAAAATATCTACTGCGATTATTTATATTATCCGTCCTATATTCCTGAAAGTTTATGTTGACAAGCATTATCAGGTGAATCGTAAGATAACCTATGAAACTGAACCGATTGCTCAAAAGTGGAATGGTATAGCTCAGCATGTAGCATCCATAGTGCTAGAAAATACAGACATAGTCGTACTGTCTCTATTCTCGACACTTTCGAATGTTTCAGTATACTCAATCTATCACTTGGTTATATATGGAGTAAAAAGGATATTCGATACCATTACAAATGGTGTAATGTCATTAATGGGTGAATTATGGGCAAAACAGGAAATTGAAGCGCTGAAGAAAGTTTTCTCTTATACAGAATGGATTATCCATACATCGACTGTGTTTTTATTTGGTTGTGTTGCAGTTTTAATTTGCCCATTCATTTCAATATATACGAAAGGCATAAACGATGCGAACTATATTGTGCCCTCATTTGCGATAGTATTAACCATAGCGCATGCTGCGCATTGCTTAAGAATGCCTTATAATATTATGATACTTGCAGGAAACCATTATAAGCAGACTCAGATAAACTATATCATCGCTGCTATTTTAAATCTTGGTATTTCGATTATTACAGTTCACTTTTGGGGACTTATTGGAGTCGCTATTGGAACGTTAGTTGCAATGATATTCCAGACATTCTGGATGGCAATTTATATCTCTCGAAATCTTGTGAAGTGGCCAATAAGGAACTTTATAAAACAGATTTGTGTCGATTGCGTTTCATTTATCTGTGCTTACTTTTTGACAAAAGGGTTTGAAATGCATGTTATTTCATACTATGCATGGGTTGTTTTGGCTCTAAAGACTGCAATCATTTGGTTTGTTATTATTTTTGCTTTTAATTTTTTGATTTACCGTCAGAATCTGATGACGGTACTTAATAAGGCTATCAAACCTATAAGTATTAGACGATAAGGAGGACCAATATGATAACTCGAAATGGCTTGTTCGCTGATGTATTGGAATAAGAGTGGAATAATTGGCATTGGCAAGTTGCGCATAGATTGACAACTGTATACATGATTGA
The DNA here is from genome assembly GCA_902765005.1 of uncultured Eubacteriales bacterium. GTDB lineage: Bacteria > Bacillota > Clostridia > Christensenellales > CAG-138 > RUG472. Next base: position 179,680 of record CACWYB010000002.1, read on the forward strand.
AATTCTCCGATTATGACTTTACAAAGTTTTATGGGTAAGGTGGGATACAAGCTATGAATAAGAATCGTTTAGACAACTGTTTTCCGATAAAAACAATATTGATGCTACTTATTATTCTTTATCATAGCTGTGTTTTTTGGACAGGTACATGGTGGGATTCCGATCCGGCTTTTCCCTCTCAGGTTCTAGGTTCTTTTGCCAAATGGCTAAATTCTTTTCATATTTATGCTTTTGCTCTTATATCGGGTTACATCTTTGCCTATAAAGTTATTAAGGGAGGGTACAGCGAGTACGGTTTATTCCTACGGAATAAGGCAAAAAGACTACTGATGCCTTATGTATTTGTAGCGTTTATATGGGTGACACCAATTTCGGAATATATGTTTAAATGGGATATTGGTTATTTGGCAAAGAAGTATCTACTTGCAATTGATCCAAGTCAACTATGGTTTCTTTGGATGCTATTCGGCGTGTTTGTAATTGTGTGGCCTATGCGGAAATTATTGCTGGAAAAACCATTAGTTGGTTGGGTCATATCATTAGGTTTCTATGGAATTGGGCTTATTGGAAGACATATAATCCCCAACTTTTTCTGCGTCTGGACCGCATGCCAGTATGTTTTGCTTTTCTTTGTTGGCATGAGAATAAGGGAAAAAGAAGAAAAACAGGAGAGGCTGATAACAGAAGCTTTGCCTTGGTATGGTTGGATCATTGCAGATTTGCTTCTATTTGCAGGAACGATGATAGTTGGCCGGAATAGTGGAACAGTGTGGAGCTTGATTGCGATAGCATTAAATCTGACCCTACATGTTGTCGGTGCAGTTATGGCTTGGACGACCTTACAGTCTTTAGCAAATAAGGTAAACTGGAAGGATAGCAAAGCATTCAAAACACTTTCATCCTATTCCATGCCGATGTATCTTTTCCATCAACAAATAATCTATTTCACAATAATATGGCTTAATGGGAAGGTAAATCCCTGGATTAATGCAGGAGTGAATTTTGCAGTTGCGCTTATAGGTTCATTCTTGATTTCTGCATTTTTAATGCATTGGAAAACCACAAGATTCCTGATCGGAGAAAAATAATACATCTGGGGAAAGACAATAATGAAACACACAATAGACCTTAACAACAAAATTATCCTAGTAACCGGATCTCCGGGATTCATCGGAGCAAATCTTGTGATCAGGCTGCTATCCACGCTCACATCAGGAACAATCGTTTCCTTTGACAATATGAACGATTATTACGATGTGAGCCTTAAGGAGTGGAGGCTTCAGCGGATAGAGAAGGCTTCTGAAGTCTCGCCGGTCAAGCATGTGTTTGTTAAGGGATCTATTGGAGATAAGAGCCTCATCGATGAATTGTTCGAAAAATATCAATTTGACGTCGTGGTAAACCTGGCTGCGCAGGCTGGTGTGCGATATTCTATCGACCATCCGGATGTGTATATCGAGAGCAATATTATCGGTTTCTACAACATTCTTGAAGCCTGCCGCCACAATCCTGTGGAGCACTTGGTGTATGCATCTAGTTCATCTGTTTATGGCGGGAATAAGAAGGTGCCGTTCTCCACAGATGATAAAGTGGACAACCCGGTTAGTCTCTATGCCGCCACGAAGAAAAGCGACGAACTGCTGGCGCATGCCTACAGTAAGCTTTACAATATCCCGTCTACTGGGCTCCGATTCTTCACGGTCTATGGGCCAGCCGGCCGCCCGGATATGTTCTACTTTTCAGCCACAAACAAACTGGCTAGAGGCGAGAAGATTCAGATCTTTAATTTTGGCAACATGAAGCGGGATTTCACCTACATCGACGATATTGTGGAGGGAATCGTCCGTGTCATGGGGGGAGCACCGGAGAAGGCTACAGGAGAAGATGGCCTGCCCATTCCGCCCTATGCCGTGTATAACATCGGTGGCGGGCAGCCGGAGAACCTGCTGGATTACATATCCACTCTCCAAGAGGAGCTGGTTCGGGCCGGCGTTCTTCCTGCTGACTATGACTTCGAGGGACACCGAGAGCTTGTGGGCATGCAGGCAGGAGATGTGCCCGTGACCTATGCCGATAGTGCTGCGCTGGAAAGAGATTATGGTTTCACCCCGAAGATCGGCATAAGAGATGGACTTCGGGCTTTTGCTAAGTGGTATAAGGAATATTACAGATAATAGAAAGCTGAGAAATGTATGCGTTGCGAGGAAAAATACAGAGAATTATATGAGAAGGATCCGGAAGCGGTCGCTTTCTGTCCATATCGTATTGCACCTCTTGGTGCGCATATTGATCATCAGCTTGGAGCGATTAATGGATTTGCCATTGATAAAGGGATATATATCGCTTATGGAAAAAAAGAATCTGGCATCTGTGAAATAAGGAGTCTTCAGTTCTCAAAACGGGCACAGTTCCATGTTAATGATGTACCAGAGGAGAAAGTAGGAGATTGGGCGGATCATTGCCGCGCTGCCTGTAAGATGCTCGGAGAGAAGTATAATCTCAGATATGGCATCAGTGCTGTTATAGAGGGAACGCTGCCGATTGGTGGACTGAGTTCTTCAGCTTCGGTTATCATTGCTTTCTTATCCGCTTTGGCGAAGGTGAATAAGCTTTCTTTAGAACCTTGGGAAACCATAATGATGGCGAAGAAGGCAGAGAATAAATATGTCGGTGTAAACTGCGGCAAGCTCGATCAGAGTTGTGAGGTTTTGTGCAGGAAAGATCAGCTTTTGTATTTGGATTGTCTGGATGATTCTTATTCTCTCATAAAGAAACCTGATAATATGAAGCCCTTCAAATTCATCGTGTTTTTTAGCGGATTAGAAAGAAGCCTGGCATCAAGTGCATATAATCTCCGGCAGGACGAGTGCAAGGCAGCGGCATACTATCTTCTTGCATATGCTGGAATGGATTATGGAAAGTTTAAGGATACGGTGCTGAGATCTGTTCCGAGAGCGGTATTTGACGAGTATAAGGATCGATTGCCTGTTTCATTCAAGCGCCGTGCTGCACATTTCTTTACAGAATATGAGAGAGCTCAGAAAGGGTTGGAAGCGTGGAAATCCGGAGATATAGAGGCGTATGGGCAGTTGGTGTTTGAGTCGGGCAGAAGCAGTATCGAGAACTACGAATGTGGCTGCCCGGAGCTGATCACGCTTTACAACATCATGAGAGAAACGAAAGGGATATACGGCGGGCGTTTCTCAGGCGCTGGGTTCAAAGGATGCTGTATGGCAATCGTAGATCCTGATAAGGCTGATGAGGTGATTGAGGGCGTCACGACAGCCTATTTGAAAGTCTATCCACAGCTTGAAGGCAAGTATGTGGCAGCAATATGTGATAGCGCTAATGGGGTTGACCTGGGAGGCGGAAGATGAAGGCGATAATTTTAGCTGCCGGGTATGCCACACGGCTTTATCCTTTGACGGAGAACTATCCCAAGCCGCTGCTCCCCGTCGGAGGAAAGCCAATTTTGGATTGGCTGATCGAAGACATAGGCGATGCTGTTGATGAGTTCATCGTTGTGACAAATCATAAGTTCGCTGGTACATTTGAAGAATGGAGCGCAAAGCGATCAGAGAGAATAACGATCATTGACGATAGAACCAGCACGAATGAGACAAGATTGGGAGCGGTGAAAGATATACAGGTTGCGGTTCCCGGGGTAAAGGAAAGCACGGATTATTTCGTCATGGCCGGAGATAATATGCTGGATTTCAGCCTGCGAGGTTTTATCGAGTATGCCAAGAAGAAAAAAGCAAGCTGTATTATGTGTCATGAAGAACATAGGCTGGAAGCGCTGCAGAAGACGGCCGTGATCACCATAGAGGAATCAGGACTCATTACCACATATGAGGAAAAGCCGAAGGCGCCGAAAGGAACGCTTGCAGTTCCGCCGTTTTATATCTACCGTGCAGAAGATATAAGTCGAATTCAGGAAGCTATTGACGGTGGGTGTGGCTTCGACGCACCCGGTTCCTTTGCGGCGTGGCTGAGCACGAAGGTCGCAATGTATGCATACCTCATGCCCGGCCATAGATATGATATTGGAGATATCGCCTCCTATGAGGCGGTGAAAGAAAAGTTTAATACTATATAGCAGGAATGCTTTTTTATTGTGCGCCGGCCAGTGAAGCAACGAAAAATGCAGCCTGGGAATGGGAGATATAATAGTATGAACATTGCAGTAGCAGGAACAGGATATGTAGGTCTTTCATTGGCAGTGCTTTTGAGTCAGCACAATCATGTGACCGCCGTTGATATCCTGCCTGAGAAAGTTGAAAAGATCAATACTTGGAAAAGCCCGATCCAGGATGACTTTATTGAGAAGTATTTAGCGGAACATAAGGAACGGAAACTCGACCTGTCTGCAACAACAAATGCCGTTAGTGCCTATGCATCTGCAGATTATGTGGTCATCGCTGCTCCGACAAACTATGATCCGCAGAAAAACTTTTTTGATTGTTCTGCCGTAGAGAGCGTCATTGAGCTGGTGCTTCAATCTTCGGACACAGCCATAATGGTCATAAAATCCACCATTCCAGTTGGCTACACAGAGCGTGTGAGGGAAAAGTATCACACGGATCGCATCCTGTTCAGCCCGGAGTTCTTGAGAGAGTCAAAAGCACTGTATGATAACCTTTATCCGAGTCGAATTATAGTAGGCTGCGATGAGGCATCTAAACCCGCAGCTGAAGTATTCGCTCGTCTTCTGCAGGAAGGCGCTGAAAAACCGGATATCGATACGCTCTTTATGGGGTTTACAGAGGCAGAGGCGGTCAAGCTCTTCGCCAATACGTATCTAGCCCTTCGAGTCAGCTATTTTAATGAACTGGACACCTATGCCGAGATGAAGGGGCTGAATACTAAGGATATAATCGATGGTGTATGCCTCGATCCTCGAATCGGTTCTCATTATAACAATCCGTCCTTTGGATACGGCGGATACTGCCTGCCGAAGGATACAAAGCAGCTTCTGGCAAACTATGCGGATGTACCGGAAAATCTGATTCAGGCGATTGTTGAGAGCAATAGAACAAGGAAAGACTTTATTGCTGACCGCGTCCTGGATAAGGCTGGGTATTACACGGCCTCCAGCATGTGGAATGCCGAGAAAGAGCGACCGCTGATCGTTGGCGTTTATCGGCTGACGATGAAGGCGAACTCCGATAACTTCCGACAGAGCAGCATCCAAGGCGTCATGAAGCGTATAAAAGCCAAAGGTGCAACCGTCATCATTTACGAACCGACTCTCCAAGATGGAACGACCTTCTTCGGAAGCCTTGTAGTGAATGACATCGAGAAGTTTAAAAACGGATCAGATGCAATAATAGCAAACAGATATGACTCCATATTGGATGACGTGGGAGAGAAGGTTTACACGAGAGACCTGTTCCGAAGAGATTAAGACCTTCATACTTACGCCTCAAGTAAGCTAGAAGTATATGTGAAGGAGACAACCGTGAGATTGTTGTGCCGGTATTTTCAATGGATTGTTTTTTCTCTAAATCGAGATTCGTTTTATACTGAAGCTTCGGCAACAACACGATAGCTGACATCCAGTACTTATACTTTTTCATATTCTCAATGGGCACTTACCCAAACGCCACGATCACCTCTTCGATGTCGGGGTCGGTGTACCAGCGGCCGGAGAGGGACCAGGTGAGGTTTTGGTAACGGATGGAACTGGCCAGGGCCTGGGTGGCCTCGTGAGCCGATTCGGATAGAGACAACAGATTGGATTTGATCTCCGCCTCCTGGGCGGAGATTTTTTTATTCTCCGCCTTCTGGGCGCTGGTACGGCTGCCTTTCTTTTTCTCCCGCCAAGGGTTGGCGGCGTACAGGTGGGCCAGGGTGTCGGAGCCGTCCTCAAAGGTGCGGTAGAGGGCCAGATAGCTGTTGTAGCAGCTGGCGTACAGGGCTATTTGCTCCTCGGAGAAGGCGGTGCCGGCATCCTTCAGCTCCTGGACCCGGGTCAGGACCTTTTCTATTTGGCGAAGCCGCTTTAGTGTGAGAAAGCCTACGCTGAAGAGCCACCGTTCATACTGACGACTACAGGTGCCCATGGTGTCCGCATCAAAGCCGTAGACCTGCCGGATGACGTCCAGCCGGTTCTGCTGATCCACATAGGCAAAGCGCCAGTAGAATTCGATCTTGCCGATCTCCCCATACAGAGAATGGGTGCGGATGTCCTCCGGGGCAAGGTTGGCGGCATAGTTCACCAGGGCCGTGGTTTGGATCAGGGTGGTGTTGGTGTAGATGCCGCTGTTGGCGGCGCTGATGAGCGCGGGGATCTGGGACAGCTTTCCCTCCGTTTTCAGCTTGTTGAAGATGGCCACCATCATGCGCCGCTGGCGGGCGGTGCGGGAGCTGTCCAGGCCGTCCGCGCTGCGACGAATGCGCAGGTAGCCCATGACCGCGTCCCCGTCCAGGTGCTGCATGCCCTTTTTGTAGGAATGCTTGCCGCTCATGGAGGTGAAGGCCTGGTCCACGTCGTAGTCGATGCCGCCGATGGCATCCACCACGTCCATGACCGCCTGAAAGTCCAACGCGTAGTAGTAGGGGATGGAAACGCCGCCCAGCCACATCTCCCCGGCCCGGCAGGTCAGCTCAAAGCCGTCCTTCAGATCGTTCGCCTGGCCGGTGGTTTTAAATTGGCCGCCCAGGCCCACGTTGAACACGCCGTTGAGCTTATAGAAGCCATAGTGGCCCGGAACCGTGGTCAGCAGATCCCGGGGCAGGGTGATCAGATCCACCGAATTCGTGTCGAAGTTCACGGCGACCACCATCATCACGTCCGTGTGGGGCATGGTGCCGCTGGTGGTGCTGCCGTCCTCACGGGCGTCGATGCCCATGAGCAGGATGTTCAGGATGTTGCCCTGGACCTGCGGGGCGGAGGCGGCGGCGGGAACGTCCTCCTGTTCAGGCTCATCGGGGACAGGCAGAGCCGGAGTCAGAGCGGTCTGCTTCGGCAGGACAAGGATGTCCGTGGGGGCAAAAAGGGAAGCGGGTCGAGAAAGGATCCGCCAGGCGAAAAACGCCGCAACCGCCAGGACTATGAGCGCCAGGGCCAGGATCACCCGGCTGACGCGCCGTTTCGGCTTTGTATTCTGTTGAAAAGCGGCGTGCCGCTGCGCTTTTTCCATGAAACCTCCTTGGACGCCCGGGTTAGCGGGCGCGGCCTGTGGTCACATTGTACGCATGTCCCTCCCGGAAGGCAACCGACTTCACAGACTTGTTACATAGGGTATACATTTTTACCGCATTGGAAAACACTGCCAAAACAAAAACAAGCCTCTTCCCGCCGGAAGAGGCTTGCTGCGTTTTTTCTTATGCCAGCACGATGCCCAGGATCTCCTTGCCCAGAGCTTTGGCGCGCAGGACCTCCGCGTCGATGAGGTCCACCCGGGACTTGCCCCGCTGCTCCACCAGCACGATGCCCTCGAAGTCGCTGAGCTCCTTGACGGATTCCGCGTTGTCGATGATGCTGCCCAAGACCTGCACCTGATCGTTGGTGTAAGAAGACAGCTTTTCGGCGATGGCGGGGCTGTCCGAGGAGATAAGGCACACCTTCTTTTCGCCGATGCGGCCAAGAAGACTCTGAGCCGTGGCCTGGGCCGTGGCTTCAAAGTTGCCCACCGGTTCCCCTTCCAGACGCCGGATGGCCTTGTCGAACCAAACCTTCTTGGTGCGGGGCAGCACGCCGATGAGCGGGAAGGCGTACCGGCTCATGACCTCGCTCTGATTCTGGATCTTGCCACCGAACAGGCCCTTCACCAGGGCTATGCCGCAGCCGACGACCAGGCCCAGCACCAGGCCGATGGCGCCGTTCTTCGCGGCCTTGACGGCCACGTTCTTGGCGTTGATCTGAGAGCTTTCAAAGGTGGAGCGGGTTTCATCCAGTTCCTTTTGCTTATCCTCCAGGTTTTCCTTGGCGTCCTCAATGGCCTGTTCCTTATCGGCCACGCCGTCCTTCAGGCTCTGCAAGGATTCCTCGGCGCTGGTGACGGCCCGCTCTGCGGACAGGAGGCTGTCCTCATTGGAGGTGTGGCTGTCGTTCATGCCCCAATCCACCTCATAGCCGGTGAAGGTGCCGATGATGTTGGCGGAGTGATCCGCCACGGTGCCCTTCAAGCGGTTGAGCATGGTCTGGTACAGGTAGTTGACCACTTTCTCAGCCAGCTGGGCGTCGTCGTTGATGACTCGGATCTGCACGAAGCGGTTGGAGATATTGGTGACGGAGATCAGCTCCTCGATGTACTGCTTTTCCGCGTTAGTCCCCAGGATCTTCTTCACGTTCTCCAGGATCTCGGAGTCGAAGGGATAGATCTGGGTGTAAGCCAGCACGATGCTGGTCCGGGGATCCTCCACCAAACTGGCCACATCCGGATCCACGGTGAAATCCGTCTCCACATAGAAGGTCAGGCGGGACACACCCCGCTCAAAGGGGTTCATGGCGTAGTAGATGCTGTTGTTCAGGTAGTCCTGCCGCCGCTTCACCAGCAGCTGCGCCCGCTCCAGCTTCCGCTCCGCATCCGGGATCTCGATCTCATTCCGGCGGGTCAGGGCCTTTTCTGCATTGGTGATGGCCTTTTCAGCGGATTCCACCGCCTTCTCCGCCTTATCCACGTCCTCTTGGGTGACGGTGGGGTCCGCCGTCATCACGGTATAGGCGCCGTAGGCACCGCCCAGCAGGGCGCACACCAGCACCAGGCAGAGGATGGGCTTGGCCGCTTTGAGCAGCATGGCGAACAGATCGGCGATCCTCAATTCGATTTCTTTATTATTCATGGCTACATCCTTCCATAATAATACAATAAGTATATCAGTCTTTTATCCAATATACAAGGGGGAAAATGCTTTTGGGCGCGTCAGGGCAACAGACCATCCCGCTCCATCTGGACCACGGCGTCGTAGTTGAAGGGGTCCGTGGCGATGGGGGGGAAGTTCTCTTCATGGAAGCGCCAAAAGTAGGGTTTCACCTTGCACTGCTGATTGGTCCACATGAAGCAGCGGTGCCGATGGGCGGAGCTGATCAAGGGGTCAAAGTGGTACCAGCCGGTGCCGATGTTGACGATGACCCAGAAATGGCGGGAAGAGGAGCTCTTCCGGGTCACGCTCATGTAGGGGATGCCCAGCTCGTCCAGCAGGGCCCGGGTGGTGGAGTAAACGGTGAAGCAGTCGCCCCGGCCCTCCTCAAAGCCCCGGATGGCTTCCTTGCGCCAGTCGGTCTTGTCGGAGTTTCCGGTGTAGTGGACCCTGGCGCGCACGTAGTCGAAGACGGCCTTCAGCTTCTCGGCGGTGACCATGTCCGGGGTGATGATGTCGGACAGGACCTGCCGGGCGGCTTCCCTGACCCGCTCGTCGGACACCGTGGGGGCCACCAGAGTATAGGTGCAGCTCTTGGAGACGGTGTTGCCGCTTGCGTCCGCGGCGGTGAAGATGACGGTGTACTTGCCCCGTTGGGACAGGATCACGCTGCTTTCCACCTGCACGTCCACCCGGCCGTCGATGTCGTCCTGGGCGTAGACCTCCTTCAGATACACGATGGGCTCCCCCACGTAACCGCTCCGGTTCACCACCCCATAGAGCACGGGGGGGTCGCTATCCACCAGCAGCGTCAGGGGGAAGGCGGCCTCCGCTTCGTTGCCGGCAGCGTCCACTGCCTTGACCCGGAAGGTCTGCGGTTCGGCGCTGGTTTGGTCCGGAGCCTCCAGGAAACAAAGGGTCACCTCCGTCACGTCCTCCACGGAGACAAGATCCTCCGGGGACAGGTCGTGATGGGTGTAGAAGGGGCCCTCCCGCAGGGCGAGGGCGGGGGCGGTGGTGTCCACCAGGGTCACCATGGCGATCTGCTCCTCGTCCCCCAGCCGGACCCGGACGGCGTAGGTCCCGGGTTCGTTTGCCAAAAACGCTTCCGGCTCCGCCGCCGGCACGCCCAAGTCTGCGCCGGTGAGGGGGCCGTTCTTCGCCTCCACCGTCACCCGGCCGATGGCGGAATAGAGGACCTGGGCGGGCACCTGGGCGGCGTTGCCCCCGGCGTCCGTCACCTCAATGAGAATATTCTGGATCTCCCGGCTCAGAGGATCCGGGGCCTGGGCAAAGGAATAGGTAAGCTGGGTCTCGTCCGCCGCCTCCGTAACAAAGCGCTCCGGCGCGGCCGCCTCCCCCGGCTGCAGCACCAGCAGCGTGCCCGCGGCGGTGGGGGATACGGTGTCCCGGATGGACAGGATGGAGGGGAAGATCTTTCCGTTCTCCACGCATTTGAGCTGGAGAGCGTACTCCCCCGGCTGGCGCATCATATCGGCGGAGAGGGGGGTGAGGAGCTCCCCGTGAAAGCCGGGGGTGCAAAAATCTTCCGCGGTAGGCACGGGGCTGCCGGCCTCCAAGGTCAGCTTCTCCACCGTGGCGCGGACGGTGGCGGTGGCGCTGATCTGGCACTGATTGCCGCTCATGTCCTCCAGCAGGATGGCGACCTGGTGGATGCCGGTGTCGGAAAAATCATAGGCCTGGGCAAAGCTGACGCCCACCAGGTCCGCGTCCTGCAGATCGGTGATGAACTCCTGTGGGGCAGGCACATAGCCGGAGGGGAACTCCAGGGCCACGGGAACGGCGGTGGGGGCGGTGGTGTCCCTCACGATCAGAAGGCAGGGCACCACCCGGAACCGGGTCTGCACGTTCACCACATGGGCGCCTATGGCCCGGCAGGCTTCGTCGGGGTAGTAGGCCGCGTCCGGGGCGGAGCAGAAGGAGTCCGCCGGGGGGAAGTCCATGCCGTATTCCCCGTGGATCACGGGGGAAATGCCGTGGTACATCCACAGCAAAAAGGCCCCCAGGGCGAGCAGCAGGGCCAGCAGATATAGCAGGATCGTCCGGCCCAGAGGGGCCGGGGCGCGGCGTTGGTTGTCGTTCGGTTGAGAAGGGGTCTTGCTCATGGGGCTATCATAGCACGTTCCGGAGCGATCGGAACGCAAAAAGGGGAAGAATTCACAATTTCGCAACGGATTTTGTACAAAAACGCGGGGCGAAAAACCTCGCCCCGCAAAAAGCTGGAAAACGATGGTTATTGCAGGGCGTCCGCCTTCCCCAGTCCGGCTTTGCGCAGCATCAGGGCGCCGATGAACAGCAGGCCCTGGCCCAGGGCGTTCACGCTCTGGGCGATCCAGTGCATGGAGGCCTGGGCGAAGTCGCGGCTGGACAGATACCCCATCATCATGGAGAACACGAAGGCCACGATGAACAGGGGGATGGCGGCCTTCTTCACCTTCCGGGCGACGTAGACAAGGCCCGCCGACATGCCCAGATTCCCCAGCACGGTGAGCATGACGTAGACCATGGTCAGCGACCGTGCCTCCCCTCTGCGCTTGCCGTACATGAGGCAGAGCATGCCCACGCCCAGGAGCAGAAAGCCGATGGACTGGGTGGGGAAGAAGGCCTTGTTGAACAGCTCCACCGGGGCCGCGCCCAGGGCGTTCTGCAGCTTCCACACCGCCTTGAAGAGCCCGGCCGCGAACACCGCCGCCGCCCCCAGGGGCAGCAGGAGGCCTGCGCACAGGTTCAGCTTGTTTTTCAGATCCCGATACAGGATCAGCCAGGCCGCCCCGAAGAACAGCACCGGCACAAAGTCCATCAATGCCATAGGCAGAGTCATGTTCGTTTCCTCCTCGCAGGTTGTTCTTGTGGATACCTCACACCGGCATGACCACCTGGCGGAAGAAGGCCTTGGCCCCCTCCCGGCCCAGGGTCCGGGTCAGCGCTGCGGTGGAGGGGTTGCCCTCCTCTATCATCCGCTTCTGGAAGGCTTGCAGGCCCGGCAGGTTCTCCGCCTTCACGGGGGCCTGGGCGGCCTGCTCCGCGTAGGCGGTCAGGGCGTCCCGGGCCATCCGGGCCAACCGTTCCCTGTCCCCGGCCTTGATGAGGGAGCCGGCCATGCGCTCGGACACATACCAGGCGGGCTTTTCGGCGTAGTTTTCCACATCGGCGTAGGGCGCGCCGGCGGCCAGGAGCAGGTCCTTGTCCGCCCCGGCTGCCGTGCAGTCGTAATACTCCACGTAGCACAGGTGCTTTTTGCCCATGTCCATGGTGTCGATGAGCAGGAAGGGCACGTTTTTGCCGGTGTTGGGGGTGACGACCACGGTGGTCAGCTTCATGAGCCCCAGCATGGCTTTGGTGCGCAAAACGCACAGATTCCCCAGGCCCTCCGCCTCATACTGCTCCAGATGAAAGCGCATCAAAAGGCCGCCCATGGTTTTATACCGGGCGGGAGTGATCTCCTTGAGAGGGAACCGTTCCTTCAAAATCGCCGCTGCGTCCATGCCTTCACCTCCCTATGATTCGATCATAGTATACTCGCCATACCGTTTGTTTGCAAGCGCTGCCCTCGATTCAAAGATGCAGCGCCCGGCGCAGCTTATCCGACAGGAAAACGGCCAAAGCCAGCTTTGCCAGATCCGGCAGAATGAAGGGGATCACGCACCAGGCAAGGGCCGTGCCCAGGCCTACAGCGCCGCTCTGCCTGGCGTATACGAACATGAACCAGGCCGTTCCAAAGGCATAGCACAACGCCAGGCCAAGGACCATGGCGCCGATCAGAACCACCCGGCTGCCCTTCCCCAGACGCTCCCCCAGCCAATAGACCAGCCCCATGAGAATGAACCCCAGCAGATACCCGCCGGTGGTTCCGATGAGGACGCCGATCCCGCCGCTGAAGCCCGCGAACACCGGCACGCCCAGAGCCCCCAGCAGCAGATACACCACGATGGCCGCGGTGCCCCGCTTGCCGCCGATGAGCCCCAGGGTGCAGAAGACGGCGAAGGTCTGCAGGGTGAAGGGCACCGTCGCCGGGATGCTGATCCAGGAGCACACCGCCATCAGCACGGCGCACACCGCCACATACGCAAGATCCTTCGTCTGAAATCCCTTATTCCTCTTTTCCATCTATCCATCCCTCCCGCGTGGCCCTGCACAGCTCGATCCACTGGCAGTCCCCGCAAATCTCCTCGCTTTTTTTCGTTTGAAATATCCGTTTTCCGGCAGCGTCGGCAAGGGCGCGCCAGCTGTCGGCCTGCCCATACGAACGGGCGCAGGCCGACAAGACGCCCCGGTCCATGCGGTTCACTTTTTCTTCGGAAGCGCATCTGCCGTCAACCATATGGGGACAGGCGGCGCAGACATCGTCCCGGCCCTCCACAAGCTGGATCAGCTGGCCCGGGTCGGCCTGCAAACGCCGGATGATCTTTTCCATGTTGGCCGCAAAGGGAGCATCGTAACCCTTGCCGGTGTATTTCTGTATGCACAGCAGGTGGTGGGGCCGCAGCTTCATGAAATCGGCCTCACGCTCACCTCGCCGGAGGCCAGGGCCTCCGTGGAGCCGTCCGCATAGCGGACCAGCAGGCGGCATTCCCCGTCGATGTCGCAGGCCGTGGCCGGGCGGGTGGAGCTGCCGCGGATGACGGTGATGGGCTGGCCGATCAAAAAGCTCCGCCGCTTGTATTCCTCGGCAAAGCCGCCGCTTTCAAGATCGACGCACACCTGATGAAAGTTCTTCAAAAACGCGGCGGCGATCCGGCTTCGCAGGTCCCGCTGGCGCTTTGGCGCGATGGGCCCGGCGATGGATTGTAGTTCCTCGGGGAAGCCTCCCTCCGGCTCATACACGTTGAACCCGATACCCATGATGGCCCAATCCAGGCCCCCGCTTTCCAGGTCTATGGACGCCTCCGTCAGAATGCCGCAGGTCTTCTTGCCGTCGATCAGGATATCGTTGACCCATTTGATCTTCGGCTGCCGGTCGGTGCAATCTTCAATGGCGCGGCAGGCCGCCACCGCCGCCGCCGTGGTGATCCGCACGGCCTGCTGGGCGGAGAGCCGGGGCGTTAAGAACACGCTCAAATACACGCCGCTGCCCGCAGGGGAAACGAAGGTCCGGCCCATGCGGCCCCGGCCGGCGTTTTGGCTGGAGGCCACCACCGCTCGCCAGGGGCCGTCCCCATCGCCCTTGGCTGCCTTCAGCTCATGGGCCATGCGCTTGAGATAGGTGTTGGTGGAGTCTACCGTGGAGAGCACCTCCACCTCGTACAGCCTGGATGCATCCCCCAGATAGCGGCGGAGATTGTTTTCGCTGAGGGCGTCGCTGTCCTCGCTCAGGCGATAGCCCTTTCGGGTCACCTCAAAGCGATAGCCCTCCGCCTCCATCTGGCGGATGCATTTCCACACCGCCGCCCGGGTGATGCCCAGCTCTGTGGCGATGGCGTTCCCGGAAACGTATTCGGTCCCGGCGTTCTCCAGTAGCGTCGCAACCTGCTGTCTGGCATTCATGGGCGTGCCTCCCTTCCTGTTGATCGCTCTTCCATGCCCCGTAGCATAGCATACAAAAAGAAATACGTCAACTTTTTACTTAATAAAAAGTTGACGTATATTGGATCTGTGTATGCGGCTCAGTCCTTCACATCCTTGAGGAGGGATTCCGTGAGCTTATCCAGCCAGGGCCCTTCATAAAGCTCGATGAGCCCCGCGTCCACAGCGGCGGAGAGCTTGGGGTTGATGGGGATCCGGGCGGTCTCGGGGATGCTGTTCTTCTCGGCGACCTCCTCCAGATGGCTCTCGCCGAAGAGGAAGTGCTTCTTGCCGCAATCGGGGCACTCAAAGTAGCTCAGGTTCTCCACGATGCCCACGATGGGCACGTTCATGAGCCCCGCCATCTTCACGGCCTTTTCCACGATCATGCCCACCAGCTCCTGGGGAGAGGTGACCACCACGATGCCGTCCACGGGGATGGACTGCATGACGGTCAGGGGCACATCGCCGGTGCCCGGCGGCATGTCCACGTAGAGCACGTCCACGTCCTTCCAGACCACATCGGTCCAGAACTGCTTCACCGCCCCGGCGATGACCGGGCCCCGCCATACCACGGGGGAGGTCTCGTCCGGCAGGAGCAGGTTGATGCTCATCATCTGGATGCCCGTCTTGGATTCGGAGGCGAACAGAGCGTCCTCGGTGCCCGTGGCCTTGTCATGGATGCCGAAGGCCTGGGGAATGGAGGGGCCGGTCACGTCCGCGTCCAGGATGGCGGCCCGGTAGCCCGCCCGCTGGGTGTTCACCGCCAGCAGGGAGGTGACCAGGGATTTGCCCACGCCGCCCTTGCCGCTGAGGACCGCGATGACCTTTTTCACCTTGGACAGGGGGTTGGGGGCTTCCAGAAAGCTCTTGGGGTCCCGACTGGGGCAGTTGAGGCCGCAACTGGAGCAGTCATGATTGCATTCTTCCATTATCAATACCCTTTCGTTTTATTTGTTCCGTTCTATTGATCTTCCTCCAGGAGGAAGGACAATGCTTCGCCGATCTTCTCGTGGACGCAGAGGGTGGCCTGGTCGTCCCGGTCCGTTTTGCTCAGGTTGATGAGCACCAGCTCCTTGCCCGAGAAGTAGTCGATAAGGCCCGCCGCCGGGTAGACCACCAGGGAGGTGCCCCCCACGATCAGGGTGTCCGCCCGCTGGATGTGGGTCACGGCGGAAATGAGAGTGTTGGTGTCCAGCCCCTCGCCGTAGAGGACCACGTCGGGCTTGATGATGCCGCCGCAAGTGCAGGTGGGCACGCCTTGGCTCTGCTGGATATATTCCATAGGGTAGAACTTGCGGCACTTGGTGCAGTAGTTCCTGTGAACGCTGCCATGGAGCTCCAGCACGCTTCGGCTCCCCGCGTCCTGGTGGAGCCCGTCGATGTTCTGGGTGATGACGGCGGTGAGCTTGCCCTGCCGCTCCAGCTTCGCCAGGGCCCGGTGGGCCTTGTTGGGCCGGGCGTCGGGATACAGGAGGTATTTTTTGTAGTAATCGTAAAAGATATCCGTGTGGCGCCAGAAGAAATCGTGGCTCAGGAGCACCTCCGGGGTGTGCCCGTAGGCGGTCTGGGCTTTGTAGATGCCGTCGGCGCTGCGAAAGTCGGGGATGCCGCTTTCCGTGGACAGGCCGGCCCCGCCTAAAAAGGCGATGCGCCGGCTGTTTTCGATCACTTGTTTCAATCGCTCGTTCATAGGGGCAGTATACCATATCCGCCGGAAAGGGTCAACGGCTCTTTACCGAAAGGCCCGTTTGCGGTATACTTCTCCTATATGGAACACGGGTGGAACAAGCGGCGGTTTTTCAACGAACGGCCCATGCTCTGGGGCATTTTGGGCACCCTGCTGGGGGCCCTTTTGGCCGTGCGCCTGGGGGCCGCTCTCCTGTGGGGCCTGGGCCTTTTGGCGGTGGGGCTGGGCGCCTTTCTCCTTTGGCGGGGGAAGATCGTCTACGCCCTGCCGCTCCTGTTGGGCCTGCTGCTCCTGCGGGGCGCGGTGCTCCCCGGGGTGCGGGTGGTTCCGGGGGAATACGAGGTTTGCGGCACCCTCATCGACGATCCGGAGCGGGAGAAGGGGGAGACCCGGGCGGTCCTTGGCCGGGTGACCCTGGACGGCCGGCGGGTGCCGGGAGCGCTGGCCCTGCGCATCCCCTATGACGCGGCCCTTGCCTATGGGGACGCCCTTGCCCTCAGGGCCCAGGTGGCGCCGGAGGAAGGCGGGGCGGCCGTGGGCCTTTCCACGGTGCTGTATGGGGCCGAGGCCAGGGGCAGCATTCGGGTGAGCGAGGGGCGGGCGGATCCGCTGTACGGCTGGGCCCTTTTCTGCCGGCAGCGGCTGGAAGCGGCGGCGGACGCCCTGTTTTCCGATCAGGCCGGGCCGGCCAAGGGCATGCTCTTCGGGGACAAGGACGACATCCATTATCTGACCTTCCGAGCCTATCAGCGCAGCGGCCTCTTGCATCTGCTGACCGTGTCGGGCCTCCATGTGGGGGTGGTGTGCGGGGCGGCCCTGCAGCTGATCCGGGGCCGGCGCAAGTGGCTGCGCTTTGGCCTCTCCCTGGCGGTGGTGGGGCTTTTCTGCCTGCTCACGGGCCTTTCGCCCTCCTCCCTGCGGGCAGCCATCATGCTGCTCATCGTGCGCTTCTCCCACCTGCTGGACCGGCAGGACGACCCCATCAGCCAGATCGGCTTTGCCCTCTGGGCGCTGCTGATGGTGAACCCCTATCTGCTGACTTCCATGGGCTTCTGTTTGTCCTTTGGGTCGGTTTGGAGCCTTGCCTGCCTCACCAAGCCTCTGCTGGACCTCCTGGGCGGCCGGCGGGAGAGCCTGCGGGGGCTGCTGGCGGGGTCCCTGAGCGTGTGTTTGGGGATCGCACCCCTTCTGTCCCGGGCGGACGGGGTGGTGTCCCTCATGGGGGTGCCCCTGTCGTTGCTGGCCCTGCCGGCGGCGCCCCTGTTCCTGATCCCCGGGTGGATCGCCGTGCTGCTCTATTTGGTGTTCCCCGGCGCGGCACGGGTGGTGGCCCTGCTTCCCCAGGGGGTGCTCTACTATCTGGACGCCCTCTCCCGGCTGGCCCCGGTGTCGGGGCTCACGGTGCCCCCGGCCGGCGGCGTCGCCCTGGGGCTGTGGTTCACAGGGATGCTGTTCGTGTCGGAATATTTCCTGCCCAACGGCCGCAGGCCCGCCTATCTGGGCTGGGGTTTGCTCATGGCCGGGACGCTGGTCTGGTTTTTAGCATAGGAGGTGCCCATGTTTTACGCGCAGTATGAAAGCCCCCTGGGACCCTTGACCCTTGCCTCCGACGGACAGGCCTTGACGGGCCTTGCCTTCGGCCCCGCTCCGGCGCCGGCCGGCGGGCTGCCCCTGTTCGCGGAGGCGGCTGCCTGGCTGGACACCTATTTTGCCGGCCGTGACCCGGAGAGGATCCCGCCCATTGCCCCGGCGGGCACGGCCTTCCAGCAGAAGGTGTGGCAGGCCCTGCTCGCCATCCCCTTTGGGCAGACCGCCAGCTACGGCCAGATCGCCGGTTGGGTGGGCTGCCGCTCCGCCCGAGCCGTGGGCCAGGCCGTCCACAACAACCCCATCAGCCTGATCATTCCTTGCCATCGGGTGATCGGCGCCGGCGGGAGCCTGACGGGCTACGCCGGAGGCCTGGACGTCAAGCGGCGGCTGCTCGCGATGGAGGAGAGCCGCATGCGGCTGCTGTTCACCCTGGACGCGGGGGACTACCCGGAGGGCCAAAAGGCCTTTTCCCGGCCATCCGCCCGGGCCATCGTGATCGAAAAGGGCCGGGTGGCCATGGTCTACAGCCAGAAGTTCGGCCATTACAAGTTCCCCGGCGGCGGCATCGACGAGGGGGAGAGCCGGGAGGCGGCCCTCATCCGGGAGGCCCGGGAGGAGGCGGGGCTTGCCCTGCGCCCGGACAGCATCCGACCCTACGGCTTCGTCCACCGCATCGAAAAAGGGGACAGGGAGCCCCTCTTCATCCAGGACAATTTCTACTATCTGGCCGAGGCGGAGGCCATCGTCCCCCAGCAGCTGGACGGCTACGAGGCGGAGGAGGGCTACACCCTCCGGTGGATGGATCCCCAGGAGGCCATCGAGGCCAACCGGGCCCGGATTCTCACCGTGGAGCCCGACCATCGGCCCATGCTTCTGCGGGAAGCCATGGTTCTGGAACGCCTGCAGGCGGAGGGGTTGTTGCAATAATTTCACAAGTCGGCGGCAAAATATTTGCCGAAAGCCCAATTTGAGCCCGGTTTTTTGTTGCACTTGCAGGTCCGGTTGTGCTATAATTCCATCTGTATAGATATGGATGGGGTATCCCGTGTTGTTTCGTGTGCGCGGAATCCCGATGAGAAAGCGTGGAGGAAGCATGAAACCCGCAACGATACTGGATGTGGGCAGTTCCAAAGTGGTGTGCCTGTGCGGCAGCATGGTCGACAAGGATGGTATTGTCGTCCATGGGGCCGGCATCAGCGCATACGCCGGCTTTCGGGACGGGGCTTTCCTTGACAAGCAGAGCCTGCACAACGCCGTGGTGGAATGCGTGCAGAAGACGGAGCAGGAGAGCCGGGTCCGGATCCGGGATGTGGCCCTCACCGTGCCCGCCGCCTTCGCCCGGCTGGAGCTGTGCGACGCCACCATCGCCCTGGGCACTTCCCGCCTGGTGGAGAGCAGCGACGTGGACAAGCTCATCCACCTCTCCCTGCAGAAGGCCAAGAAGGAGGAGGGCTGGACCCTTATGCACTCCACCCCCGTCTTCTTCATGGTGGACGGGGTCTCCTCCACGGAGATGCCCGACGGGGTCACCGCCGAGGAGGTTTCTGCCCTGGTGAGCCACATGTTCGTCAGGGACGAGTACATCCGCACCGTGCAGGACGCCCTGGACGATCTGGGCGTGGAGATCAGCATGTGCGTCAGCGCCCAGCTGGGCGAGGCGGTCATGCTCATCCCCGACAACGAGCGGGTGCGCCCCGCGGTCCTCATCGACGTGGGCTACATGCAGACGGACGTGGCCGTGGTGGAAAACGCGGCCCTGACCGGCCTTGCCACTTTGCCCGTGGGCGGATATCAGTTCGCCTCGGATCTTTCCTTTGGGCTGGATGTGCCCATGGACGCCGCCGAGCAGGCCAAGCGCCGCTTCGTCTTCTCCCTGGACTACAAGGACAAGACCGAGATCCTGCGCACGGCCGCCGGCTCCAAGAAGGTTTCTCACCAGGCCATCTCCTATATCATCGAGGCCCGGGCCGGTGAGCTGGCGGGGATGATCCGCCGGGAAATGGAAGAATTGGGCGTCAATCTGGACGCCCGCCCCGCCGTGTATGTGTCCGGCGGCGGACTCCTCATGATGCGCGGAGGGCTCGACTTTTTGCGGAACGCCCTGAACATGCCCCTGAAGCGGGACATGCCCTGGACGCCTCGCCTCTCCTCGCCCAACTACTGCAGCGCCTTCGGCGCGCTGGACTTCGTGTTGAAGGCCAACAACCCGCCGGAGGAATCCATGGCCAAGCAGCAGGACGATCGCCTGTCCCGGCTGCTTCAGAAAATAAAAGATTTCTTCATGAAATAACAAGGGGGACTCAAGATGTTTGAACAGGATTTAGAAGGAGCATCCTTTGCTCAGATCAAGGTCATTGGTGTGGGCGGCGCCGGCTGCAACGCGGTGAACCGCATGGTCCAGTACGGCCTGCAGGGCGTGGAATTTATTGCCGTGAACACGGATAAGCAGGCCCTTTCCATGAATAAGGGCGACAGCAAGATCCAGATCGGCGAGAAGCTGACCAAGGGCCTGGGCGCCGGTGCGGACCCCGAGATCGGCCGCAAGGCTGCCGACGAGAGCCGGGATCTCATTCAGGAAGCCCTGCGCGGGGCGGATATGGTGTTCATCACCGCCG
Source organism: uncultured Eubacteriales bacterium (assembly GCA_902765005.1). Classification (GTDB taxonomy): domain Bacteria; phylum Bacillota; class Clostridia; order Christensenellales; family CAG-138; genus RUG472. The sequence continues at coordinate 199,906 of CACWYB010000002.1, forward strand.
GTATGGGCGGCGGCACCGGCACGGGCGCGGCACCCATCGTGGCTCAGTGCGCCAAGGAGATGGGCATCCTCACCGTGGGCGTGGTCACCAAGCCCTTCACCTTTGAGGGCCGGGTCCGCATGCGCAACGCCGAAGCGGGCATCGAGAACCTGAAGCCTGCGGTGGACACCCTCATCACCATCCCCAACGATAAGCTCATCGCCCTGGTGGGCAAGGCGTCCCTGCCCGACGCCCTCCGGGTGGCCGACGATGTGCTCCGTCAGGGCATCCAGGGCATCTCCGATCTCATCGCCGTGCCCGCCATGATCAACCTTGACTTCGCCGATGTGAAGACCATCATGAAGGAAAAGGGCATGGCTCACATGGGCATCGGCACCGCCTGCGGCGAGAAGCGGGCCAGCGAAGCGGCCAAGCAGGCCGTGGAGAGCCCCTTGCTGGAGACCAGCATCGACGGCGCCAAGGGCATCCTCATGAACATCACCGGCGGCCCGGATCTGAGCCTGCTGGAGGTCAACGAGGCTGCCGAGCTCATCCAGCAGTCCGCCGACCCCGACGCCAACATCATCTTCGGCGCCGACATCGACGAGTCCATGGGCGACGCCCTTCGGATCACCGTCATCGCCACCGGGTTCGACAAGGCCGAGGTGGGCAAGTCCGCCCAGCAGCCCCTGGTGTTCGGCAGCCGTCCCGCTGCGGCGCCTCGGGCCTACACCGCGCCCCAGGCTGTGCCCGTGTCCGCGGAGAACGCCTTCTCCGCCCGTCCCTATGCCCAGCTCAAGGATGACGACGTGCCCGCCGCCGAGCCCGAGCAGAAGAAGGAGAGCACCTTCACCGAGCAGGACATCCGCCGGGAGTACACCAACCGTCCCGCCAACAAGCTGGACATCCCCGCCTTCCTGCGCAAATAAACCTGATCCGACCCATGACACCGGGAGAAAACGCCCGGTGTTTTTTTGTCGGCTTGACATGAATTTTGCGGCATAGTATAGTGAACTATACACCCGCTGCGAACCCGGAAACGGCCCGGCAGCAAAAGGAGGACCCCCATGAAACGCTTCTTTTCCCTGACCCTTGCCCTGCTCATGGCGGCGCTGCTCTTTGCCCCCGCCCCCGCCGTCCGGGCGGAAGATGAGGCTTCGGAGAACCCCTATGTGGGCCTGTGGCGCGTGATCCGGCTGCAGAGCGGCGACACCGACATTGCGCCGGAAGACGCGGGCTTGGCCGTGTATTTTGACTTCCGCCCCAGCGGCGCCATCTATGCCATACGGGTCCAAAACGGCAAGGCGGAGGAGAACTATTTTGCCTACTCCGTCAGCGGCGAGAACACCCTGTATCTGTTTGAGGACGACGAGTATGTCGCTGCCGTCTACGACCCGGCCGCCGGCACCATCGTCACCGAAAAATCAGAGGGAGCCGTGGCGTTTACCCTCCAGCGGGTGACGGAGGACCCCCTGCCTGACCTGGCCTCAATGGTGGACCGCAGCGGCGAGGCGCAGACCTATTATATCTATCAGATGATGCGGGACGGCCAGACCGTCTACATGCTGGACGCCCTGACCACCATGGTGCTGGATGTGGACGATTTCTTCATCACCCTCTCCCCGGACGGCACGGGCTATCTCCAATTCGGCGAGGAGGAGGCCGGCGGTGAGATCACCTGGGATGAGAGCAGCTTCACCGCGGAAGGGGGGAGCGCGCCCTACACCCGCCAGGGGGACCATATCCTGATGGATATAAACGGCCAGATCGCGGAGTTTGCCCCCGAAGGCGAGGTGGAAGCTCTGCTGGAGCGGATGGAAGGCCTGAAGAAGATCGCCGAGACCCCCACCGGCAGCTTCCCGGAGAAGCTGACCGCGGAGACGCTGGCCGGCCAGTGGGCGTTGACCACCATCACCTATAACGGGGTCACCGTTCCTGTCAGCGCCTTGAATATGGAGATGACCATGGTCTTCTCTGCGGACGGCTCCATCCAGGCCAGCTACAAGGAGGGGGATGACGCGGAGGAAGCCCCCATGACCTATGAGCTCACCGGGGACACGACCCTGATCATCCGCAGCGAGGAGGGGGAAGCTCTGGATGCGGTGTACGACCCGGCCACCGGCCGCATCACCATCCTCCAGGAGGATAACAACATGATCCTGGAGCGGGCCGACGGCCTTTGGAACAACGCGCCGGAAGCCTCCGCGCCGAAAGCCGATGCCGCCGAAGCGGATCTTCTGGGCGACTGGGAGATGGTCCGGGGCAGCGTGTCGGGCATCACCGTTCCCGCCAGCCAGATCGGCACCACCATGGCCCTGACATTGAAGGAAGACGGCACCGCCGTGTTCTCCTCCAACGGGTCCGTCAACGACATCCAGTGGGATCGCACGGAGGAGGGCGTGGCCCTGCGGGCAGGCACCATCAGCCTGTACACCCTGACCTTTGACGGCGAAACCTTGACCCTGTCCACCATGGGCGTGGATCTGATCTTCGAGAAGAAAAACTGACCCGCATGAAAGAAAGCCTCCTGCCCGGGAGGCTTTTTTGTTTCCTTGCCTTGACCGGGGTTTGCTCCAAGGGTATACTGGTGGTATCGTATTCTGAAGCAAGGAGGCCCCCTTGAAACCCATCCTCTGCGCCCTTTTGACGGCCCTGCTGCTGCTTTTCCCCCTGGCCCCGGTTCGCGCCGCGGAGCATGAGCCCCTGGTCCGAGCAGCCGCGGACATCACCGAGCCTACCCTCTATTACTGCTATGCTATGATCGTAGCCGGCGAGGGCCTGAATGCCCGGGGGCTTTGGGAGCGGCAGATGGACCCCCGCGCCTATTCCCTGCTGCTGCGGCCCGACGGCACGGGCAGCATCCGGCTGGGGGATGAAAACACCTTCGACATTCAATGGACCGAGGACACCATCACCGTCGTTGATATCGATACCCTTCCCTACACCTGGCAGGGCAGCCACATTCTGCTGACGATCAAGGGCGTCACCACCATTGAGTTTGCCCCGGCGGCGGAGGTGGAGGCTTTGCTGGCGGAAAAAACGGAGGGGCTGTCCGCCTTTTCGGCCTTCGATATCCCCGCGTTTTCCCCCGAAGCGGTGGCGGACGCCTGGTCCCGCCTGGATTCGGACCAGGGGACCGGCGGCATCCGGGTGATCGAGATCGACCTTGCCGGGGGCTGCACCGCCTTCTATCCCCGGGAGGACGGCACGCTGGCGCCCCGAGCCATGACCTATTCGATCCAAGGGGACGATCTGCTGGTCAGCGACGAGGCAGAAACCCTGATCTTCCGCTATGACATGGAGAGCGATCGGCTCCTGCTCGCCACGGAGGCGGGGGAGGCGGCCTTTGTTCGGGATCCCCGGGCCATGCTGCCCCTTATAGACACCGCTCCATATATGGGCACCTGGCAGGCAGCAAAGATGCGGTTTGAGGAATATGTTTACCCCATGCCTGAGAATAGCCCCCGGCTCAGGATCACCCTGAACGCCGACGGTTCCGCCGCATACGAATACAACGGCACCACGGAGGGCCTGTCCTGGGGCGTTGCCAACGATAGGATCACCCTCTTTGCTCCCAACGGCGCCCCCCTTGAGCTGCAGTTTTTCTTCGCGGAGGGCATCGTCCAGCTCTCCATGAACTTGGGCGGCACCCTCGCCACCGTTCTTTTCGAGCGGACGGCGAACTGAGCCCAAAACCAAAAAGGAGCCTCAAGCAGGCTCCTTTTTGAGTGGCTAACTATTCTGTTTCGGTGAGGGCGGAGAAGGCGCTGAGCATATACGGCTCGTAGGGATTCCAGATGATCACGCCGGGGCGGGGGGGTGACCTCCGGTTCGGATGCGGGGGCAGGGGACTTTGGAAAAACAGGGCCTCTTTTCGGTTGACGGGCGGGGGGTTTGCCGCTATGATATTTGATAGAACGCATAGTGAAAGGAGACGGAAATGCTTCGCTCCCAGGTGAAAAAGAATCGCTGGTCCCTGGACATCGGGGACCTTAGCTACATTGCCCATGGGCCGGATCGGCCCTTTGCCGTGGCCGTCCGCCGGGAGAAGACCTACGAAAGCGACCGGGGCACGGTGAAGGAGCGCGTGGTGGAGGCCGAGCGGGTCCCGCTGACGGAGGTCAGCGAGGAGCCGGAGGGGGTCGTCCTCTCTGGCGGCGGGCACAGCCTGGGCATCCGGATCGAAGGGTGCGAAAACGGCGCCGACCTGCTGCTGACCGGGGAGGAGGGCTGGGCCTATGAGTTCGCTTTGCCGGCCCTTGACCGGGAGGCCGTCTTCGGCGGCGGGGAGCAGTATCGGCAGACGAACCTGCGGGGCGAGCGGGTGGTGAACTTCGTTTCCGAGCACATCAAGGCCGTCACCATCCTGGAGAAGGCCCTGCTGCCCCGGCCCCTCTACAAGGAAAAGCCTCACAGCGCCATCGGTAGCTATGCGCCCATGCCCGTGTTCATCACGGATCGGGGCAGGCTGTTTCTCTTCGACACGGAATCGGACGGCATCTCCCGCTTCGGGCAGGAGAGCTATCTGTTCACCTTCGACCGCTGCCCCCGGAAGCTCACGCTGCTCAAGGGCGAAAGCTATGAGGCGCTGGCCCTGGCTTTGGCGGCGCGGATGCCCAACCGGCAGTATATCCCCGACTGGTGCCGCGAGGGCATGATCCTCTCCATCCAGGGGGGCACCGAGACCATCCTCGAAAAGACCGCCGCCATGCTGAAGGCGGGGGCCAAGGTCTGCGGCGTGTGGAGCCAGGACTGGTCCGGGGAGAATCGGACCATTATGGGCAAGCAGGTCTGGTGGAACTGGGAGGCGGACGAGAAGCTCTATCCCGATCTGAAGGGGGCCATCCAAAAGCTCAACGCCCAGGGCGTGAAGTTCTTGGCCTATATCAACCCCTATCTGGTGAAGGACAGCAAGCTTTACACCCACTGCAAGCAGAAGGGCTGGCTCATCACCCATCCGGACGGCTCCGTCTATCACATCAAATCCACCACCTTCGACGCCGGCATGCTGGACCTTACGGACCCGGCGGCGGTCCGGTTCATCAAGGACACGCTCATCAAGAAGAACATGCTGGATCTGGGCGTTTCCGGCTGGATGGCGGACTTCGGGGAGTATCTGCCCGTGGACTGCGTGCTCCATGAGGGGGACCCCAAGCTCCTGCACAACCAGTGGCCTGTGCTCTGGGCCCGGGTGAACCGGGAGGCCATCGAGGAATACGGGGCCAAGGACATCCTGTTCTTCATGCGCAGCGGGTATCTGGGGGTGCAGACCTATGCGCCCATCCTTTGGAACGGGGACCAGCACACGGACACCACCCACGATTACGGCATGCCCTGCGTCATGCCCGCCAGCTTTGCTTATGTGTGATAAAGAAGCAATAGAAGTGCAAAAAATTTTGCCGTTCCTATCCGACACTTGGCCATTGTGTCGGATAGGTCGGGCGGTTATTC
>CACWYB010000003.1 GCA_902765005.1 uncultured Eubacteriales bacterium
GCGACGGGAGGATTTTTTATACAAGGAGGTGAAACAATGGCAAACGCGAAGTTTATCGAGCAAAAAGCAGCCAAGGTCGCTGAGATCCAGGCGAAGATCGAGAAGGCGAAGTCCATCGTGTTCTTCGATTATCGTGGCATCACCGTGGCCGAGGATACCGAGCTGCGTCGGAGCATGCGCAAGGAGAACGTGGAATACGTGGTGTTGAAGAACAACATGGTGTCCCGCGCCGCCGAGAACGCTTCCATCGAGTCCAAGATCGAGGACATGCTCAAGGGACCCGTGGCATACGCTTTCGGGTATGAGGACGAAGTGGCCCCCGCCCGCATTCTCAAGGCTTTCGTGAAGAAGGCGAAGAAGTGCGAGATCAAGGGCGGTATCGTGGACGGCAAGCTGACCAGCGCCGCCGACATGGATGCGATCGCCGATCTGCCCAGCAAGGAAGTGCTCATCAGCCGTCTGTTGGGCAGCATGAAGAGCCCCATTTCCAAGCTGGCTATCGTGCTGGATCAGATCGCAAAGCAGAAGGGCGAAGCCCCCGAAGCGTAAGGACCGGGCATTGGCCCACAGAACAACAAAAATAAAATTTTAAGGAGAAATATCATGAATAAGGAACAACTGATTGCTGATCTGAAGGCAATGTCCGTTCTGGAGCTGGCCGAGCTGGTCAAGGCTCTGGAGGAAGAGTTTGGCGTGTCCGCCGCCGCCGGTGCCGTCGTGGCCGCTGGCCCCGCTGCCGCCGCTGCTGAGCCCGTGGAAGAGAAGACCGAGTTCGACGTCATCCTCAAGGACGTCGGTCCCGAGAAGATCAAGGTCATCAAGATCGTCCGCGAGCAGACCGGTCTGGGCCTGAAGGAAGCCAAGGCTGTGGTCGATGGCGCTCCCGCCCCCGTCAAGGAAGGCATCTCCAAGGAAGACGCCGAGAAGATCGTCGCCGCTTTCAAGGAAGTCGGCGCCACCTGCGAGATCAAATAAGATCTCTTCAACCAACACAAAAAGGACGGCTTTTGCCGTCCTTTTTTCGCGTTCAATCCTTTTTGCCCAGGCCCTTTCCGAACTGCACCGCGTCCCGGCCGAAGCGGGAGCGGATGCTGTCGATGGCGGTGTCCAGCTTCTGCGCCTTCTCCGAGCCCTTGGTGTCGGAGAACATGCTCAGCTGCTGGGCCCCGTCGGCGCTAAGGCCTGTCACGCCCACGCTGAGCATGCGGATGGGCTTTCCGGCGGGCCAGTTTTCCCGCAGGAGGGCGGCGGCCGTGTCCCGGATGAGCAGGGTGCCGGTGGTGAATTCGTCCAGCCGCCGCTGCCGGTTGATCACCTTCAGGTTTGTGTCCTTGATCTGGATCTGCACCACGGAGGCAAAGAGCCTGTGGCGCCGGAGCCGGGTGCCCACCTGGTCGGCGATCAGGGTCAGGGCCGTGTGGATCTCCGCCGGGTCAGTAAGATCGTGGTCGAAAGTCACGTTGTGGCTGATGCTCTTAGGCTGCTCCGCGTATCCCACGGGCATGACGGGGGAGAGGTCCTCCCCTCGGGCGGTCTGCTGCAGATAGGCGCCGGTCTTACCCAGCATGCTTTGGAGGGCGGCGGGGCTGGCCTGGGCCAGATCCCCCACGGTCAGGATGCCCCGGGAGCGAAGCAGAGCGGCCCCGGCTTTGCCCACAAACAGCAGATCCTCGATGGGCAGGGGCCAGAGAAGGTCCTTATAGTTCTCCCGGGAGATGAGGGTGGTGGCGTCGGGCTTCTTATAGTCGGAGCCCATCTTGGCGAAGGTCTTGTTGAAGGATACGCCCACGGAGATGGTCACCCCGATCTGCTCCCGCACCCGGCGGCGCAGCTCATCGGCGATCTCCCTGCCGGAGCCGAAGAGGTGCCGGCTGCCGGTCACATCCAGAAAGCTTTCGTCGATACTGAACCGCTCTACCAAATCGGTGTAGCCCTCATAGATGGCGTTGATCTTCTCGCAGACCTGGCTGTACTTTTCGTGATGGGCGGGCACCAGCAGCAGATCGGGACATTTCTTCTTGGCGCTGTAGATGGTCTCCGCCGTCTGGATATGATAGGCTTTGGCCAGCTCATTCTTCGCCAGGATGATCCCGTGCCGCAGCTCCGGGTCCCCGCAGACGGCCATGGGCACCTGCCTGTACTCCGGGTGGTCGATGGATTCCACGGAGGCAAAATAGCTGTTGCAGTCCGCGTGGAGAATGACCCTGTCCGTGGGCAGGAACCCGGGATCGGTATGGGTGTTGGCCGGCTGCCACATGCTGCGCCTCCTTCCTGCAAGAAATCGCAAATAGCACTTGCGTATGTTCTTGCAATAATGATACAATAAATCCCGGAAAATGTGAAGCCAAATGTCTTTTTTCAAAGAGCACATACTTGCTTCACATGCTTTTTGTGCGTAATACGTTCCAAAAGGAGAAGCGAGAAGAATGGCAAAGTACATCATGGCGCTGGATTCCGGCACCACCAGCAACCGCTGCATCCTCTTCAACGAGAAGGGGGAGATATGCAGCGTCTCCCAGCAGGAGTTCACCCAGTATTATCCTAAGCCCGGCTGGGTGGAGCACGATGCCAATGAGATTTGGGAGACCCAGCTGCATGTCTGCCGCCGGGCCATGGAGAAGATCGGCGCCAAGGCGGAGGACATCGCGGCCCTGGGCATCACCAACCAGCGGGAGACCACCATCGTCTGGGACAAGGTCACCGGCGAGCCCGTGTGCAACGCCATCGTCTGGCAATGCCGCCGCACCTCCGAATACTGCGACAGCCTGAAGGCCAAGGGCCTGGTGGAAGCCTTTCGCAAGAAGACCGGCCTGGTCATCGACGCCTACTTCTCCGGCACCAAGGTCCGCTGGATCCTGGAAAACGTGCCCGGCGTCCGGGAGCGGGCGGAGCGGGGCGAGGTCCTCTTCGGCAACGTGGACTGCTGGCTCATGTGGAAGCTCTCCAAGGGCAAGGTCCACAAGACCGACTATTCCAACGCCTCCCGCACCCTCATGTTCAACATTCGGGACCTGAAATGGGACGAGGAGATCCTCAGGGAGCTGAACATCCCCAAGGCCATTCTGCCGGAGGTGTGCCCCTCCTCGGGTTTCTTCGGCTACACGGATCCGGAATGGTTCGGCGGCCCCATCCCCATGGCCGGGGCGGCGGGGGACCAGCAGGCGGCCCTCTTCGGCCAGGCCTGCTTCAACCCGGGCGACGCCAAAAACACCTACGGCACGGGCTGCTTCACCCTCATGAACATCGGCTCGGACATCAAATATTCCCAAAATGGCCTGGTTACCACCATCGCCTGGGGCCTGGACGGGAAGGTGGAATACGCCCTGGAGGGCTCCGTCTTCGTGGCGGGCGCCTCCATCCAGTGGCTGCGGGACGAGATGGGCCTGCTGGAGAACGCCCCGGCCTCCGAGAAATACGCCGCCCTGGTGCCGGACACCAACGGCTGCTATGTGGTCCCCGCCTTCACGGGCCTGGGCGCGCCCTATTGGGATCAGTACGCCCGGGGCTGCATCGTGGGCTTGACCCGGGGCGTGAACCGGAACCATATCATCCGGGCCACCCTGGAATCCCTGGCCTATCAGTCCGCCGACCTGCTCTTTGCCATGGAGAAGGATTCCGGCATCCGGATGGGGGCGTTGAAGGTGGACGGCGGCGCTTCCGCCAACAACTTCATCATGCAGTTCCAGTCGGACATCATCGGCACCCCGGTCATGCGGCCAAAGTGCGTGGAGACCACGGCCATGGGCGCGGCGTATTTGGCGGGCCTTGCCGTGGGGTACTGGAAGAGCAAGGAGGATGTGGTCCGCAACTGGGCCATCGATCGGACCTTCACCCCCGAGATGGGCGACATCGAGCGGGATCAGAAGCTGACTGGCTGGCACAAGGCGGTCAAATGCGCCTTTGGCTGGGCCAGAGAAGATATGTAAAGAAGGGTTGAGACAGGTGAACAAAATGTATGACGTGATCATCATCGGCGGCGGCGTGGTGGGCTGTGGCGTTGCCCGGGAACTGTCCCGGTACAGGGTCAAAACGCTGCTGCTGGAAAAGACCAACGATATCTGCAACGGTCAGAGCAAGGCCAACACCGCCATCATCCACGGCGGCTACGACGCCAAGCCCGGCACCCTGAAGGCCAAGTTCAACGTGCTGGGCAACGCCATGTTCGACCGGATCCACGAGGAGCTGGACGTGCCCGTGCAGTGGAACACCTCCTTGGTGGTGTCCTTCAGCCTGGAGGATCATCCCGCCCTGGAGAAGCTCCTGGAGCAAGGCCGCCAAAACGGCTGCCGGGGGGAGCTGCGGATCATCGACGAGGCGGAGTTGCGGCAGCGGGAGCCCAACGTGGGGCAGGAAGCCAAGGAAGCCCTGCTGGTGGGGGCCGGCGGCATCGTCTGCCCCTACGAGCTGACCGTGGCCTTTGCGGAGAACGCGGCGAAAAACGGGGCGGCGTTTCTGAGAAATGCGGAGGTGACCGCCGTCAGCAAGCTTCCCAACGGCCATTGGCAGGTGGTTTCCGCCGCGGGCACCTTTGAGACGAGAGCTGTGGTGAACGCCGCCGGGATCTACTCCGACGTCTTCAACAACATGGTCTCCGAGCGGAAGGTCCATATCCATCCCCGCCGGGGCGAATACTATATCCTGGACAAGAAGTATAAGGACGTCTTCCATGCGGCCATGTTCCAGCTGCCCACCAAGATGGGCAAGGGCATCCTGGTGGCCCCCACGGTGGACGGCACCGTGCTCATCGGGCCCACGGCGGAGGACATTGAGGACAAGGAGGACAAGCGGACCACTGCGGAAGGCCTGGCCAAGACCCTGCGGGAGGCCGGCCGCACCTGGGAGCACATTCCCACCCGGGGCTTTATCACCACCTTCTCCGGCCTTCGCTCCACCGGCGACACCGGCGACTTCATCCTGGGGGAGGCGGAGGACGCGCCGCTGTTCTTCAACTGCTGCGCCATCGAGTCCCCGGGGCTCACCTCCTCGCCGGCCATCGCCCAATGGACGGCGGAACAGATCGCGGATCGGCTGGAACTGGCGCCCAACCCCGCATTCGACCCCATCCGCAAGGCCATCCCCAAGTTCAGGGAGATGAGCGACGAGGAGCGGGCGGCCGCCATCGCCGCCGACCCCGATTTCGGCAAGGTCGTCTGCCGGTGCGAGACCGTCACCGAGGCGGAGATCCGGGAGAGCATCCGCCGCCCGGTGGGCGCCCGGGACATCGACGGCATCAAGCGCCGGACCCGGGCCGGCATGGGCCGGTGCCAGGCGGGCTTCTGCACGCCCCGGACCGTGGAGATCCTGGCCGAGGAGCTGGGCATCTCCCCCCTGGAAGTCACCAAGTTCGGCGGCGACTCCCGGATCCTGCAAAGCTACCTCTTCGAGGAGGGCAAAGAAAATGCGTAAGACGGACATACTGATCATCGGCGGGGGCCCGGCGGGCCTGGCCGCGGCGGTGGGCGCCTATGAAGCGGGGGCCCGGGACATCCTGATCCTGGATCGGGAGGAGCACCTGGGGGGCATCCTCAAACAGTGCATCCACAACGGCTTTGGCCTGCACACCTTCCAGGAGGAGCTGACCGGGCCGGAGTACGCCCAGCGGTTCATCGACCAGGTGCAAGCGTACGGCATCCCCTACCAGACGGAGACCATGGTCATCCACGTGTCCGCGGACAAGGTGGTCACCTGCGTGTCCCGGCAGAACGGCTTGGAGCACATCCAGGCGAAGGCCATCATCCTGTGCATGGGCTGCCGGGAGCGGCCCCGGGGTTCCTTGGGCACCCCCGGCGAGCGGTGCCCCGGGGTGTTCACCGCGGGCACGGCCCAGAAGTTCACCAACTTAGAGGGCATGCTGCCCGGCAAAGAGGTGGTGATCCTGGGCTCCGGCGACATCGGCCTCATCATGGCCCGGCGCATGACCTTCCTGGGAGCCAAGGTCCACGCCTGCGTGGAGCTCATGCCCTATTCCAGCGGCCTGAAGCGGAACATCGTCCAGTGCCTGGACGACTTCGGCATCCCCCTGCTGCTGAGCCACACGGTGGTGGACATCCACGGCCGGGAGCATCTCACCGGCGTCACCGTGGCGGAGGTGGGGCCGGATCTCAAGCCCATCCCCGGCACGGAAAAGGAGTACCCCTGCGACACGCTCCTGCTGTCCGTGGGCCTGATCCCGGAGAACGAGCTGACCGAGATGGCCGGGGTGAAGATCGCGCCCACCACCTCCGGCGCCGTGGTGAACGAGGAGCTGCAGACCTCCGTGCCCGGCATCTTCTCCTGCGGCAACGTGCTCCACGTCCACGATCTGGTGGACTTCGTGTCCGAAGAGGCCCGGAAGGCCGGGGTCAACGCCTATCGCTACGTGCAAGGCGAGCTGCCGGAGAGCGGCCGGGCCGTGCCCGTGGAGATGGGCTTCGGCGTGGGGGGCATCGTGCCCCAGTTCGTGTCCGAAACCGCCACCGGCACGGTGAACTTCATGTTCCGCCCCCGGAACGTGTACCGGAACGCCAAGGTGATCGTGGAGGTGAACGGGGAGCAGGTCCTCTCCAAGCGGACCATGATCCTGGCCCCCGGGGAGATGGTGAATCTGAACCTGCCCGCGGAGAAGCTCAAGGGGCTGAAGGAAGCCCCATCCATCCTGGTTAGAATCGAGGTGCCGGAAGCATGAAGTATGAACTGACCTGCATCAACTGCCCCATGGGCTGTCGGATCACGGCGGACTACGACGGAAAGGAAGTCACCAACATTCAGGGCTACACCTGCGCCCGGGGGAAGGCCTACGCCCAGACGGAGATCACGGACCCCACCCGCATGGTCACGGCCCTGGTGGGGGTGGAGGGGAGCCATGCGCCCCTTTCCGTCAAAACCCAGAGTCCCATCCGCAAACCTCTGATCTTCGACGCCCTGAAGGTGATCCGCGGCACCACGGTCAAGCCCCCCGTACACATCGGGGACGTGGTGATCGAAAACGTCTGCGGCTCCGGCGTAAACGTGATCGCCACGGAGAACGTGGGCTGAGAAAGCATGCACAAAAAAGGAGAAGGCGGGCTAAGCCTTCTCCTTTTGCTATATTCGCTTACAAGGCCGCGGCGATTTGGGCCGCGGTTTTCACATTGTTGAACACCAGGTGAATGTTGGCCTCCAAACTGGCGCCGCCGGTCAGATCCTTCACCTTGGCCAGCAGGAAGGGGGTCACGGCCTTGCCCACCACGCCCTTTTGGTCGGCCTCCATGAGCGCTTCATCTATGATGCCGTTGATGTACTTCGGGTCCATGGACCATTCCTGGGGGATGGGCACGGTGACCAGGGTGCCGCCGGGATACCCCAGGGCCTTGGCCGCGTTCAGGGCGTCGGCGATCTCCTTAGGCTCATCCGCCCGGAGGGTGAGGGGGATGCCGCTTTGGGCGGTGTAGAAGGCGGGCAGCTCATCCGTGCCGAAGCCGATGACGGGCACGCCCTTGGTCTCCAGGTATTCCATGGTCCGGGGCAGATCCAAAATGGCCTTGGCGCCGGCGCAAACCACGCAGACCGGGGTCTTGCTCAGCTCGTCCAGATCCGCGCTCACGTCCATGGTGTCCTGGCCGTTCCGGTGGACGCCCCCGATGCCGCCGGTGGCAAAGACCCGGATGCCCGCCATATGGGCGATGATCATGGTGGCGGCCACGGTGGTGGCCCCGTCCATGCCTCGGGCCAGCAGCAGGGGGATGTCCCGCCGGCTGGCCTTGGTCACCTGGCTCCCCTGACGCCCCAGATAGTCGATCTGGTCCGCCGTGAGGCCGGCGCAGAGCTTGCCGCCCAGGATGGCGCAGGTGGCGGGCACGGCCCCGTTCTCCCGGCAGATGCGCTCGCAGGCAAAGGCCGTCTCCACGTTCTGGGGGTAGGGCATGCCGTGGGAGATGATGGTGCTCTCCAGGGCCACCACAGGCTTGCCGGCCTTGAGGGCGTCCGCCACCTCAGGGCTCAGTTTCAGAAAAGAATTACGCTCCATATTCGCTCCTTTTTGGCTTTCGAGCCGCAAATTTCTGTTTTTCATATGGTACATTATAGCATTTGTATGCTACAATGTACAGGAAACAATTTGCAGGAATGAAGGGTAGGAACATGAAACGAGCAAGCGGCGTTCTGTTGCATATCACCAGCCTGCCGTCCCCCTACGGAGTGGGGACATTGGGCCAGGCTGCCTTTGACTTTGTGGACTATCTGCACCGGGCCCGGCAGAAGTATTGGCAGGTGCTGCCTCTGACGCCCACGGGCTATGGGGATTCCCCCTATCAAAGCGCCTCCACCTTTGCGGGCAATCCCTATCTGGTGGATTTGGACCTGTTGAAGGAACAGGGCCTTTTGACCGAGGAGGACATCGGCACGGACTGGGGGGAGGACCCTCGAAAGGTGGATTTCGGCCTGCTCTATGACCGGCGGCGGAAGGTGCTGGAGAAGGCCTTCGCCCGGTTCGACCGGCGTCTCATGGCGGACTATGTGGCCAAAAACGCCTGGTATCTGGAGGATTGGAGCCTGTTCTGCGCCCTGAAGGATCGTTTCAAGGGCCAGTGTTGGAACGAATGGCCGGCGGATATCCGGGACAGGGAGCCGGCGGCCATGGCCCGGTACACAGAGGAGCTCCGGGACCTCATCGACTACCACCGCTTCGTTCAGTTCTGCTTCGACAGCCAGTGGCAGGCCCTGCGGCAGTACGCCCATGACCAGGGCGTTTCCTTCATCGGGGATATCCCCATCTACGTGCCCTACGACAGCGCGGACGTGTGGGCCCATCGGGAGCTGTTCCAGCTCACCGAGGCGGGCATCCCCAAGCTCATCGCCGGCGTGCCCCCCGATTATTTCTCCGAGCTGGGCCAGCTGTGGGGGAACCCGGTCTACGACTGGGAGGCCAACGAGGCGGAGCGCTTCGCCTGGTGGCGCAGCCGCCTGAAGGCTGCCGCCAGCCGGTGCGACGTCATCCGCATCGACCATTTTCGGGGCTTGGAAAGCTACTGGGGCGTGGCCTACGGAGCCAAGGACGCCCGCATCGGCAGTTGGTACCCCGGCCCAGGCATGAAGCTCATCCGGGCCTTTCAGGAGGAGGGGCTGGGGCAGAATATCATCGCCGAGGACCTGGGCTTCCTCACCCCCGAAGTAAAACAGCTGCTCAGCGACTCCGGCTGCCCCGGCATGCGGGTCATGCAGTTCGGCTTCGAGCCCCTGTCCGACTCCCGGGAGCTGCCCCACAATTACGTGCAGAACTGCGTGGCCTATCTGGGCACCCACGACAACGACACCATCATGGGCTGGTTCGACAGCTGCCCCCCCAAGGAGGCGGCCTTTGCCGTGGATTACGCCGGGCTGAACCGGCAGGAGGGGTTCCCCTTCGGGTTCGTCCGCTGCCTGATGACCTCCGTGGCCAGGCTGACCGTGATCCAGCTGCAGGACCTTTTGGGCCTGGGAAGCGAGCACCGCATGAACCTGCCCGGCACCACCGGTTGGTGGTCCTGGCGGGCGCTGCCCTCCGACTTTGACCCTGCCGTGGCGGACAGGCTGGCCTACTACACCCGTATGACCGGCCGAGCCAGCGCGCCGAAGAAACGATAAGCTTTTTGTCCCTTTTCTCTTCGGTGAAGGGAAGAGGAACCGAAAAAAGCGCAACCATAGAAAAAAGGGGATAGCCTTTGACTGTCCCCTTTTCAGTTAAATACGTTACATTACTTGCACCATTCGTAGGTGAGCTTGCCCAAAATATTGGTGCCCTGGTCGATCTGCTCCAGGGAGGGCATGGAGAAGTTCATGCGGAAGGCGTTGCTGGGCTTGCTGGGGTCCATGACGAAGGCCACCCCGGGCACGCAGGCCACCTTCCGGGCGATGCCCTCCTGCACGAAGGGCCAGGCGTCCATGCCCTCAGGCAAGAACGCGGTGACGAAGAGGCCCCCTTGCGGCCGGTTGAAGGAAACGGCGGGGGAGAAGTGCTTCTCCATGTCGTCCAGCATGCGCTTGCATTTGACGGCGTAGAGACGGCGGATGTCCTTCAGGTGCCCCTCAAAATCGTGCTCCGTCATGTAGCGGTAGCAGATCTCCTGAGTCAAAGTGGCGGTGTGCACGTCTCCGGTCTGCTTGGCCACCACCAGGCGCTTCACAAGGCTCGCTTCCGCCACCAGGAACCCCACCCGCAGGGCCGGAGCCATGGTCTTGGAAAAGCTGCCGGCGAAGATGACCCGGCCGTCGGTATCCATGGTCTTGATGGGGGGCAAAAAGTCGCCCTCATACCTGAGTTCCCCGTAGGGATCGTCCTCCAGGATCATCAGGTCATACCGCTGGGCCAAGGCATAGATCTGCTTCCGCTTCTCCAGGGAGGTGGTGAAGCCCGTGGGGTTCTGGAAGTTGGGGATGATATAGATGAGCTTTGCCCTGGGGGTGGATTGAATCTTGCGCTCCAGGTCCTCAATGTTCATGCCGTCGGGCTCCATCTTTACGCCCACCAGCTTGGCCCCGTAGGAGCGGAAGGTGTTCAGCACGCCCACGAAGGACAGCTCCTCGCAGAGCACCCCGTCCCCCTCATTAAGAAGGACCTTGCTGGCCAGGTCGGCCGCCTGCTGGCCGCCGGAAACCGTGATGAGCTCGTCCGTGGGCGTGGGGAAGCCGTGCTTCTTGCCCAGGTAGCTCTTGAGCGCCTCCCGCAGGGGCGGGAAGCCCTCTGTGAAGCCGTACTGCAGCATGGAAGCGCCCCGGTTCAGCAGAGCGTCGTTGGCGATGGCCGCCATCTCGGCCATGGGGAAGGTGTCGGGGGAGGGGTTTCCGCCGGCAAAGCTGATCATGTCGGGAGCCGCGGTCATCTTGAACAGCTCTCGAATGATGGAACCGGATACGCCGCTCATGCGGTCAGACTGGATAAACGCCATTTCGAGACCTCCTGATTGTTGTATTTGTGGTTATACCGTGGGGACCATGCGCAGAAGCACGTTTCCCTTATAGAAGAATTCACCCAGGAGGGAGTCCTCCAGGAACCTGGAAAGACGGGGCACCACCACCAGCATGAGGGGCACCAGCATAAACAGCACGAACACCAGAAAGATGCCGTGCAACAGCCCGATGCCGCAGGAGATGGGCACGTCCAAACGCTTGAGCCGGGGAAGTCCCGCCGCGCCGAAGTCAATGAGCCGCAGCAGGAACCCCAGCAGCAGCCGGAAAATGAGGAACAGCACCAAAAGGGAGAGGATGTTCAGCACCGTGTCCACAATGGTCTGGTTGAAATAATCCCCCAGGGAGTAGATGCCCCGGCGCTCATACACAAGCTTCTTCACGTTGTTCCGCACCGCCAGGTCGAAGGGGGAGGGCATGTCGGCGTTGGCGATGACCACGGACAGCTCCTTATCCGAGATCTGGGAGGCGGACACGTGGACCAGTTCCACGCTGGTTTCGTTGATATACTCATACCCTTCGAAGTAGTAGAGCATCATGTCATACAGGTTTTGCCGCTTCTGGAAGGCCCCGGAAAGGCTGGTGCACAGCAGCAGCGCCAGGGAAAAGGACAGAACGGACAAAGCCAGGCTGAAGGCGGAGTAGATCACGCCCCGGTAATACCCGGCCAGCAGCGCGATGGCCAATATCAACAGAATCACAAAATCGACCATAGCAGCTCCTTATGACTGACGGCGGGTGATATAGCAGTCGTCCCCGCTGACGAGCAGAAAGGCGGTCTCATCCAGCTTGATGGCCTCGTCCGCCGGGTATTCCAGCTCCAGATCGGAGGATTGCTTGCCGCCGTAGGCATAGCTGATCATGCGGGTGCGGGTCACGATCCGGATGCCGCTGCTCTGGAGGAAGGCGTTGACGATGTTTTCACCCACGTACACCGTGAGCATGGTGGTGTTGGGGGCGTCCGTCTCGGCCATGGCCAGGGTGTAGAGAATATGCTCGTTGCTGGAGCCCCGGGGCTTGAGCAGGAAGCGGACCGTGCCGTTGCTCACGGACATGTCCATGACCTCCTTGCCGTAGATGCCCACCCGGTACCGCTCCCGGCTGCTGTCGTTGCTGTAGCGGATGATGTCCTCCGTGCCCACCAGGAACACGGATTCCTCCGTGAAGTACACCCGCTCGATGCTCTGCTCGTAGAAGGAGGGGTAATAGCTCATGGAGCCGCCGTTGTTGTAGTCGTAGAGGCGGACCGTGGTCACAGGCAGGGAGGACTGGGTGTTCACGCAGATGACCCACAGAAGCTCCCGGCCGTAGCTGGTTTCAAAGCCGAAGTTGATGACCTTGCTCTCGGAGAAATCGATGGGGTTGCCCACGGCCTGGGCCGAGGCGTTGAAGACCACGATGGAGTCGAGGCCGTTGAGCTCGTTGGTCCTGAGGGCGGCGCAGTGGCTGTCCCCGCAGGCCACGCCCCGGATGGTGCCGGTCAGGGTCAGGGTGTTGAAGTTCCTGAGCTGCAAATTGGAGCCGGCGTAGACCGCGGTCATGGAGGAGGAGACACCAAACCCGTCGATGGACACGGGCAGGTTGGTCACGGTGCTCTTCTTCGTGTCGGCAATGTTGATCTGGATCAGGTCCGTGGCGGAGGCATATGTCAGATAGTTCCCCGACACGTCGTAGTCCATGTGGGCGGCGATGCCCAGCTTTTCATAGGTAAGCGAAACGTCCCGCTGCCGGAACATCAGATAGAACACGGCAAAAATGCCGCCAAACAGAACGATGGCGACCAGGGCGAACAGGATCAATCTAAGAATGTTTATCTTCGGTTTCATGCTTCTTTTCTCACCTTTCCTACTGTAACACCAATGGGGGCGCAAGGTCAAGGAAACAAGCGCAAAGTTTCAATTTATTTACGCCTGTTCAGTAAATGGGGCAACCTTGTGAACTTACGCGAACCATAGGAAATATAGCGGAATTTTCCTTGCATTTACAAATCACCTATGGTAGAATGACACGCTATGGTATTATGCACCGAGTATGCAAGCAAGGAAGAAGAAGGAGAAGAAACATGTCAGTTCTTGAAATGAAGGAAGGAAACATTGCCCGACTCACCATCACCGTCGATGCGGATGCCTTTGTGAAGGCTCTGAACGATGCCTATCATAAATTCGCCGGCCGCTACCCCGTGCCCGGGTTCCGCAAGGGGAAGGCCCCTCGGAAGGTCATCGAGTCCAACTACGGCGCCATGGTCTTCTATGACGACGCCTTCGATCTCTGCTGGGCCGAGCCCTACGACGCGGCCGTGAAGGAGCACGACCTCATTCCCGTGGACCGCCCCTCCGTGGTGGAGATCCCCACCATGAGCGAGAAGGAAGGCATCACCTACGTGGCCGAGGTCCAGCTCAAGCCCGAAGTGACCCTGGGTCAGTACAAGGGTATAGCCGTGAAGAAGCTGGCGTATACTGTGACGGACGAAGAAGTGGACAACGCCCTGAAGATGGAGCAGCAGAAGCAGGTCCGCTATGAGGACGTGGACCGGCCCGTGGAGAACGGGGACCGGATCATCCTCGATTACTGCGGCAAGGTGGACGGCGTGGCCTTTGAGGGCGGCACCGCAGAGGATCAGACCCTGGAGATCGGGTCCCACACCTTCATCCCCGGCTTCGAGGAGCAGCTCGTGGGCGCCGCTGCCGGCGAGGAGCGGGACATCCACGTCACCTTCCCCGAGGAGTATCATGCCGAGAACCTGAAGGGCAAGGCCGCCGTGTTCACCTGCAAGGTGAAGGCCGTCCAGAAGAAGGATCTGCCTGAGATCGACGATGAGTTCATCAAGGACATCTCCGAGCAGGACACCGTGGCCGAGTGGAAAGAGAATAAAAAGCAGGAGCTGCTGAAGGCCCGGGAAGCCGCCGCCAAGAACGCCCGTGAGAACGAGCTCTTGGAGAAGGCCGCCGACAACGCCCAGGTGGACATCCCCGACTGCATGGTGGATCGGGAGGTCCAGTACATGATGCAGAACATGGCCTATCAGCTGGCCGCTTCCGGCTTGAAGCTGGAGGACTACTTCAAGTATATGGGCACCGACAAGGAGAAGATGGAGGCCATGTATCGGCCCGACGCCAAGCAGCGGGTGAAGACCGAGCTGGTGGCGGAAGCCATCAAGAAGGCGGAGAACATCACCGCCACCCAGGAGGAGATCGAGAACGCTGTGGCTGCCTACGCCGAGCAGAACGGTCTCACCAAGGAGAAGCTCATGGAGACCCTGACCGATTCCGACAAGGAATACTTTGCGGATCGGGCCTGCGCCGACAAGATCGTGAACCTGCTGGTGGACACCGCCGTGGAGACGGAGGAGGAGCCCGCCCAGGAGCAGACGGCGGAAGAAGCCCCCAAGGCCGAATAAGAACGGGAGGAACCGTCTATATTTCCTCCAGGAAGGAGAAACTGAATGAACCTGATTCCCTATGTTGTGGAGCAAACCAATCGGGGTGAGCGTTCCTACGACATCTATTCCCGCCTGCTGAAGGATCGGATCATCTTCCTCGGCGGCGAGATCAACGACGATGTGGCCAACAGCATCATCGCCCAGATGCTCTTTTTGGAAGCGGACGATCCCGATAAGGATATCTTCCTGTATATCAACAGCCCCGGCGGCTCCGTGAGCGCGGGCCTGGCCATCTATGACACCATGCAGTATCTTCGCTGCCAGGTGTGCACCATCTGCGTGGGCCTGGCGGCCAGCATGGGCGCGTTCCTGCTGGCGGCGGGGGCTAAGGGCAAGCGCAAAGCCCTGGAGAACGCGGAGATCATGATCCACCAGCCCTCCGGCGGCGCCCAGGGCAAGGCCACCGATATTTCCATCGTGGCCGAGCAGATCATCAAGATCAAGCAGCGCCTGAACCGCATCCTCTCTCAGCGTACCGGTCAGCCGGTGGAGAAGGTGGAGCGGGACACGGAGCTGGACAACTACATGGACGCGGAGGAAGCCAAGGCCTACGGCATCATCGACGAGGTCATCGCTCCCAGGCGGTAACGAGAAAGGAAACAGAACAGCGACATGAGCAAATACGGTTACAACGGCACAAAGGATAAGGACAGCTTCGACAAGGTGCGGTGCAGCTTTTGCGGCAAGCCCCGCAGCGAGGTGAAGAAGCTGATCGCCGGCCGGGAGATCGTGGAGGAGGATCTGGCCAACGAGCGCCCGCAGAACGCCCCCGCCATGGCCACCGAGATCCCCAAGCCGCGGGAGATCGTGGCCGCTCTTGACCAGTATGTCATCGGTCAGGAGGCCGCCAAGCGCGCCCTGGCTGTGGCCGTCTACAATCACTATAAGCGCATCCGCTCCGGTCAGGGCATGACGGAGGACGGGGTGGAGCTGCAGAAGAGCAACATCGTTATGCTGGGGCCCACGGGCAGCGGCAAGACGCTGCTGGCCCAGACCCTGGCCAAGATCCTGGATGTGCCCTTTGCCGTGGCCGACGCCACCTCCCTCACGGAGGCAGGCTACGTGGGCGACGACGTGGAGAACATCCTCCTCAAGCTCATCCAGGCCGCGGATTACGACATCCCCCGGGCCCAATGCGGCATCATCTACATCGACGAGATCGACAAGATCGCCCGCAAGGGGGAGAACGTGTCCATCACCCGGGACGTGTCCGGCGAGGGGGTCCAGCAGGCCCTGCTGAAGATCCTGGAGGGCACCGTGGCCAATGTGCCGCCCCAGGGCGGACGGAAGCACCCCCAGCAGGAGTGCCTGCAGATCGACACCACCAACATCCTCTTCATCTGCGGCGGCGCCTTCACCGGCATCGACAAGATCATCGAGCGGCGCACGGGCCAAAAGATGCTGGGCTTCGGCGCGGCCATCAAGTCCAAGGAGGAGAAGGACATCGGCCAGGTGCTCAAGGATATCCTGCCTGAGGATCTGCTGAAGTTCGGCCTGATCCCCGAGTTTGTGGGCCGGGTGCCGGTCATCGTCACCCTGGACAGCCTGGACGAGAACGCCCTTATGCACATCCTCACCGAGCCCAAGAACGCCCTGGCCAAGCAGTACGCCCGCCTCTTTGAGATGGACGGGGTGGAGCTGATCCTCACCGAGGACGCCCTTCGGGCCGTGGCCAAGGAAGCCATCGAGCGCAAGACCGGCGCCCGGGGCCTCAGGGCCATCATGGAGGACGTGATGCTGGACGTGATGTACGATATCCCCTCCGAGGACAACATCCAGGCCTGCGAGATCGACGGGGACGTGATCCGCAAGCTGAAGAAGCCCAACATCATCCGCAAGGACGCCATCCGGTTGGAAGCCCCCAAGGCCACCCGCTCCCACCGCAAGGCCGTGGAGCCCAAGGCGGCCTCCAAGGCGGAGTAAGCGAAGCAAACAAAAAAAGGCAAGCCTTTATCGGCTGCCTTTTTTCTTTTTCCAAAAGGTCACGGCTGCCAGACGTAGAGCCCCTCCCCGGCGGCCAGGAGCCGAAGGAGGCTGAGGAGCGCCTCATCCGGGTGGAAAATGGAGAGGCAAGGCTCATCCGGCTCGGACAGGATCAGGGCGTCCGCCACGCGGATGCACAGATGCCGCTCATTCATCTCCCGGGCGATCCGCTCCGGGGCCGGGTTTTTCTCCGCCTCCTCGTCCAGATACAGGTTGTAGTAGCAGTTCAGCTTCAGCACCAGGTCGATGTGCCTCTGCTTGATGGCCGCCATCCGCTCCTTCTCAAGATAGTATCTTTCCACGGCAAAGTATTGCCCGGCGCTGTCCGCCGGCACCTGCCGGGGCAGGAAATCCGCCACATAGCAGGGCATCTCCAGCAATTCTTCGATGGTCATAGGTCCCTCCGCGCTCTTGCGTTTGCTCCATCATACCACAAGGCGAGCAAAATCGCCACCGAAAAGGGAAGTTGTTCCTTTTCTTTTCCCGCCGTTCATGCTATGATGGGTGAAGCGAAATCTAAGGGAGGCAGCTATGCGCAGCGACGGCAGACGGGATAACCAATTGAGACCCATTACCATGATCCCCCACTTCACCGAGACCAAGGGCGGCTCCGTGCTCATAGAATGGGGCAACACCAAGGTGCTCTGCACCGCCCTTTTGGAGGAGGGCACCATGGCCTTTTTGAAGGGGACGGGGAAGGGCTGGCTCACGGCGGAGTACGCCATGCTCCCCTCCAGCACCGGCAACCGGAAGAAGCGTGACTATTTGAAGCAGGACGGCCGCTCCACGGAGATCCAGCGGCTCATCGGCCGAAGCCTGCGGGCCGGGGTGGATTTGATGAAGCTGGGCGAGCGGGTCATCTATGTGGACTGCGACGTGCTCCAGGCCGACGGCGGCACCCGCACCGCTTCCATCACCGGCGCCTACGCCGCGGTAGCCCTGGGCGTGCAGCGGTGGCTCAAGGAGGGGCGCCTGGAGGAGAATCCCCTCATCCACCGCATCGCCGCCGTGTCCGTGGGCATCGTCAACGACCGGCCCATGCTGGACTTGTGCTATGGGGAGGATTCCGCCGCTCAGGTGGACATGAACCTGGTCATGAACGAGGAGGGGTCTTTCATCGAAGTCCAGGGCACGGGGGAGGGCCGGGCCTTCTCCCGGCAGGAGCTCGGACAGCTCCTTTCCCTCGCCGAAGAGGGCATCCGCGCCCTCATGGAGAAGCAGCAAGAAGCGGAGAATATGGCCTGATTGGCTATTGCCACAGGTGCCAAAATAGAGTACAATATGACATATTGTCGGACTATACGGAACAAGTATTACAGCAAGAAAGAGGAAACGTACATGGATCAACAGGAAGTAAAAGCGCTTAAGGCCTTGGCGGTGCGCATTCGCCTGGCCACCGTGGAAGCCATCCATTCCATCGGCTCCGGCCATCTGGGCGGGGCCCTGAGCATCGGGGATGTGCTGGCTGTTCTCTACGGCCGTGAGATGAACATTCGGGTGGACGACCCCACTTGGCCCGAGCGGGACAAGCTGGTGGTCTCCAAGGGCCACGCCGGCCCCGGGGTCTACGGTACCCTGGCCGTGAAGGGCTATTTCCCCTATGAGGAGCTCAAGACCCTCAACAAGAACGGAACCCGGCTCCCCAGCCATTGCGATCGGAACAAGACCCCCGGCATCGACGTGACCACCGGCTCCCTGGGCCAGGGCACCTCTCAGGCCTGCGGCCTTGCCCTGGGCGATCGGCTCAAGGGCCGGAAGGACCGGGTCTTCCTCATCGTAGGCGACGGCGAGATGGACGAGGGCCAGTGCTGGGAGGCCTTCTCCTTTGCGGCGGCCCACAAGCTCAGCAACCTGGTGGTCCTTATCGACTGGAACAAGAAGCAGCTGGACGGCATGTGCGACGACATCCTGCCCATGGGCAGCTTCAAGGAGAAGATGGAGGCCTTCGGCTTCGACACCGTGCAGATCAACGGCAACGACGTGGAAGCCATCGCCGCGGCCCTGGAGCGCACCCGTCAGGGCGGCGACAAGCCCTATGCCATCGTGCTGGACACGGTGAAGGGCGCCGGCATCGAGGAGGTAGCCAACACCGTCATGAACCACAGCATGCCTGTGAATGACGAGAAATACGAGAAGTGGACCGGCGAGCTCAAAAAGGAGCTGGCTGAGCTGGAGGGATAATGCTATGAAGATCGTATACAACGGCGAAATGGACGAGCGCCAGGGCAAGGCGGTGCTGGGGGAGACCATCCCCGCGATTTTGGAAAGCGATCCCGACGCCATCTACTTGGACGCGGATTTGATGAGCTGCATCGGCACCCTGAAATACGGCCAGCAGCATAAGGATAGGGCCATCGACTGCGGCATCGCGGAAGCCAACATGGCCGGTGTGGCCGCGGGCCTTGCCATGGCCGGCTTCAAGCCCATCATCCATTCCTTCGGCATCTTTGCCTCCCGGCGCTGCTTCGACCAGATCTTCCTTTCCGGCGGCTATGCCAAGAACGACATCACCGTTCTGGGCTCCGATCCCGGCGTCACCGCGGCCATGAACGGCGGCACCCACATGCCCTTTGAGGATGTGGCCCTCTATCGGGTCATCCCCGGTTCCACGGTGCTGGAGCCCTCCGACCCCACCTGCCTCATCAGCCTCCTCAAGCAGTGCGTGAATCACCCGGGCATCAAGTACCTGCGGGTGGGCCGCAAGAGCATGGCCCGCATCTACGCGGACGGCAGCGAGCTGCCCATCGGCAAGGCCACCGTGCTGCGGGACGGCACGGACGCGGTCATCTTTGCCGCGGGCATCATGGTCCATGAGGCCCTGCAGGCCGCCGCTTCCCTGGAGAAGCAGGGCATTTCGGCGGCGGTGGTGGACTGCTATTCCATCAAGCCCCTGGACGCCGAGATCGTGATCGCCATGGCGAAAAAGACCGGCGCCGCCGTGGTGGCGGAGAACGCCAACCGTCACGGTGGCCTCTATTCCGCCGTGTTGGAAGTGCTGGCGGAGAACTGCCCCGTACCCGCGGCCAATGTGTCCGTAGAGGATGAGTTCGGCGAGGTGGGCACTCAGGGCTACCTGCAGCAGCGCTTCGGCCTCACCGCCGAGCATATCGAGGCGCAGGTCAAGGCCGTCATTGCCCGGAAATAATCCATCGGGATAAACGCATAAGGACCGTCGCTGCGGCGGTCCTTTTTTCATCGCGTGACCCCCGCAGCCGCGGGACTTGGGGGACCTTGACAAAAGCAGGGGACAAGGATAGAATGACACCAGTTGAATAGCGTGTTCCTATCTGTGATGAGCAGCGGCCCGAAGGGCTGAGGGAACCGGGTGCAAATCCCGGGCTATCCCAGTAACCGTGAGGCGGACGAAAGAGCGTGAACCCACTGTTTCTTAGGAAATGGGAAGGGGCTTGAGTAGGCGGATGCCGAGCCGGGAGACCTGTTTGAACATGTACCCTTCTGGGATTGAGTGAACCGGCGGCCCGGGCAACCGGATCGCGCGTCTTTGTTGCTCCTCAATTCTGGGGAGCGTTTTTCATGCTCCCAACCTATTCAACGAAAAAACAGAAAGGGGAAAACGTATGAACCTGAAAAAGACTCTGGCGATCCTTATCGCCGCCCTGATGCTGCTGGCCATCGGCTGCGGCAAAAAGGACGAACCCGCCTCTTCCGCAGACGCCTCCTTCACCGTCACCGATATGGCCGGCCGGGAGGTCAAATTTGAGAAGCCCGTGGAGAAGGCGGTGGCCCTGACGGCTTCCGACTGTGAGATCATCTTTGCCATCGGCGCGGAAGAAGCGCTGGTGGGCCGGGGCGAATACTGCGACTATCCCGCCGAGGTCATGGACATTCCCGCCCTCACCTCCGGCGCCAACACCAACGTGGAGCAGATCCTGGCGCTGGAGCCTGAAGTGGTGTTCCTGAGCATGATGGCCCAGACCCCCGAGCAGGTGGACCAGCTGGAGAAGGCCGGCGTCCGGGTGGTGGTCAGCGACGCCCAGGATATCGCCGGCACCTACACCGCCATCAGCCTCATCGGCCAGGTCATGGGCAAGCAGGAAAACGCCCAGAAGATCATCGACAGCATGAAGGCCACCTTCGATGAGATCCAGGCCAACGCCCTGGACGGCACCAAGACCGTGTACTTCGAGGTCAGCCCCCTGCAGTGGGGCCTGTGGACCGCGGGCACCGGCACCTTCATGAACGAGGTCGCCCAGATGATGGGCCTCAAGAACTGCTTCGACGACGTGGAAGGCTGGGCCGCCATCTCCGAGGAGCAGGTTCTGGAGCGGAATCCGGACTACATCATGACCATCACCATGTACTTTGGCGAGGGCCCCACCCCCGAGGAGGAGATCATGAGCCGCCCCGGCTGGGAGAACGTGACCGCGGTGCAGAACCAGGCCATCCTCAATCTGCGCGACAACGAGCTGTCCCGGCCTGCCCCCCGGCTGGCCGACGGCGCCAAGATCTTTTACGATTTTGTAGTGGAGAGTGAAGCGGCCCAGGCCCTTGCCCCTGCGGCCTGATTGTTGAACCCTATGAACGAGAGGAACAGCGAACATTTTCGCGGATGGGAATACTGTCTCTTTGCTTTGGCAGCGGTGATGACGCTGCTCCTCTCGGTCTGCGTCGGCTCCGTCAGCATCCCCTTTTCCACCACGATCTCCGTGATCTGGAGGGGGATCTGGGGCCTGCCGCTGCCTCAAGGCACGGCCACGGCCATCCTGCTCACCTCCCGGTTGCCTCGGGTGCTGGCTGTCATGCTGGTAGGGGCCAGCCTGTCCCTCTGCGGCGGCGCCATGCAGGGGCTGCTGAAGAACCCCCTGGCGGACGGCTCCACTCTAGGCGTGTCTTCCGGGGCGTCCCTTGGGGCGGTCACGGCCATCGCCTTCGGCATCACCATACCCAAACTGCCCTTTGCGGGCACCATGGTCATGGCCATGGTGTTCGCTTTTTGTTCTCTGCTCATCATCCTGGGCCTGGCCTATAAGCTGGATTTCTCCCTGTCCACCAACACCATCATCCTCATAGGCGTCATCTTCTCCATGTTCGCCTCTAGCGTCATGAGCATCATCATCACCTTTTCGGGAGAAAAGCTTCGGAGCATCACCTTTTGGACCATGGGGAGCCTGCAGGGGGCCAGCTACACCAGCGTGCTGGTGGTCCTAATCGCCCTGGTTCTCTTTGGCGGGATCATCCTGCTCCACGCCCGGGAGCTCAACGCCTTTGCCGTGGGGGAGGAGAACGCCCGCCACGTGGGAGTGAACGTGCGCCGGGTGAAGCTCATCATCCTCATCGCCGTGTCCGGGCTCATCGGCGTGTGCGTGTCCATCGGGGGCACCATAGGCTTTGTGGGCCTGGTCACGCCCCACATGGTCCGGCTCCTGGTGGGGCCGAACCACAAGCGCCTGCTGCCCGCGTCCGTCTTCGGCGGCGGGATCTTCCTCATGCTGTCCGATCTGATCGCCAGGACCCTGTTGAACCCCAAGGAGCTGCCCATCGGCGTGGTCACCTCCATCATCGGGGCCGTGGCTTTCGTGTACATCTACGGCGCCAGCCGGAAGGGGAGGTGAAGCCCTTGCTGCGGGTTGAAAACCTCACCGTCTCCTATGGGGACCTGACCATATTGAACAACGTTTCCTTCTCCGTGGAGCCCGGGGAATGGCTCATGATCGTGGGCCCCAACGGCGCGGGGAAATCCACCCTGATCAACGCCGTCACCGGCGGCGTCCCCGCCCGGGGCACGGTCCTCTATGAAGGCAAGAACGCCCGTGCCATGAAGCCCCATGAGCTGGCCCGCGGCATCGGCGTGCTGGCCCAAAGCCATTTTGTGGGCTATTCCTTCTCCGTGGAGGAGGTGGTCCGCCTGGGCCGCTACGCCTACGCCCCCACCATCTTCTCCAGCCACAGCGGGGAGGAGGACGCGGTGAAAAAGGCCCTGGAGCAAACGGGGCTCTACGCCCAGCGCCGCCAGTCCGTGCTCACCCTTTCCGGCGGGGAGCTGCAGCGGACCTTTTTAGCTCAGACCTTTGCCCAGGACCCCAAGCTCCTGCTGCTGGACGAGCCCACCAACCACCTGGATTTGGTGTATCAAAAGCAGGTCTTCGAACTCATCCGCGCCTGGCTCCAAAAGGAAGGCCGGGCGGTGATCTCCGTGGTCCACGATCTTTCCCTGGCCCGGGCCTACGGCACAAGGGCCCTGCTCCTGGATAGGGGCTGCGTGGTGGCGGACGGTCCCATGGAACAGGTTTTTACCGATGAAATCTTGAATAGGGTCTACCGCATGGATGTGCGGGACTGGATGAGCCGCATGCTGGCTCAGTGGAAGGAGGCATAGCCCATGGAGGAACGGCTGCTGCAATGGCGGCAGATGCTGCGCCGCCCGGACGAAAAGGCGAGGCGCGCCGCAAAAGCCCAGTGGGACAGCATCGCCAAGCCACTGGGGAGTCTGGGCGTCCTGGAAAAGCTGGTCATGGACATCGCCGCCCTCACCGGCGACCCGGCGGTGGATATCTCCCGTCGGGCCGTGGTGGTCTGCTGCGCGGATAACGGCGTGGTGGCCGAGGGTGTGACCCAAACCGGCCAGGAGGTCACCGCCCGCATGGCCGCCGAGATGACCCATATGAATTCCTCCGTCTGCAAGATGGCCGCCGCGGCCCATGCGGACGTGATCCCCGTGGACATGGGTATGATCCATCGGGTGGAGGGCGTGCTGGACCGTCACGTGATGGACGGCACGCAGGACCTGGCCCGCCGCCCGGCCATGACCCGGGAGCAGGCCATGGCAGCCCTGTCCGCCGGGGTGGAGCTGGTCAAAACCCTCCGGGAGCAGGGGTATACCCTGCTCGTCTCC
Organism: uncultured Eubacteriales bacterium; assembly: GCA_902765005.1. Classification (GTDB taxonomy): domain Bacteria; phylum Bacillota; class Clostridia; order Christensenellales; family CAG-138; genus RUG472. The sequence continues at coordinate 23,175 of CACWYB010000003.1, forward strand.
GGGGAGATGGGCATCGGCAACACCACCACCTCCAGCGCCCTGGTGGCCGCCATGTTGAACCTGCCTGCGGAAACGGTCACGGGTCGGGGCGCCGGGCTCAGCGACGCGGGCCTGCAGCGGAAGATCTGGGCCATCGAGCGGGCCATCGCCGTGAACCGCCCCGATCCAAAGGACCCTCTGGACGTGCTCAGCAAGCTGGGCGGTCTGGATATCTGCGGCATGGCGGGGCTGTTCATTGGCGGCGCAATCTGCGGCGTGCCCGTGATCATCGACGGCTTCATCAGCGCCGTGGCGGCCTTCATGGCCCAAAAGCTCTGCCCGGGCTGCGAAATATCCATGCTGGCCAGCCACTGTTCCGAGGAGCCCGCCGCCCGGCGGGTGCTGACCGTGCTCAACAAAAATCCCATTCTCTTTGCCAATATGCGCCTGGGAGAGGGCACGGGCGGGGTGTGCCTGCTGCCCCTTCTGGATATGGCCCTGGCGGTCTATGGAGGCAGGAGCACCTTTGACAGCGTGGGCATCGACGCCTACACGCCCCAGGGAGGCGCCCCATGCTGATCCTGCTCACCGGCGGCTCCGCCTGCGGCAAAAGCTCCTACGGGGAACAGCTGGCCGCCCGGGGGCCGAAGCCCCTATACTATATCGCCGCCATGCAGCCCTTTGACGACGAGTGCCTGAAAAAGATCGCCCGCCACCGGGCGCTGCGCAAGGACAAGGGCTTTGAGACCATCGAGCGCTACACGGCGGTGGACAGCCTTCAGCTCCCTCAACCCGGCGGCACGGCCCTGCTGGAGTGCCTGTGCAACCTGACGGCCAACGAGATGTACGCCGGGGGCCGGGGACCTTTGGACCCGGTGCAAAAGGTGATCGACGGGGTGGAAAACCTGCGTCGGCAGACGGATACCCTCATCGTCATCACCAACGACGTGGGCAGCGACAACGAGACCTATTCGGAGGAGACCCGCCAATACATCCGGTACCTGGGCAGGATCAACGCCCAAATCGCCTGCATGGCGGACCGGGTCTATGAGCTGGTGGCGGGCATTCCCCTGTGCGTGAAAGGAGAGCGGTCATGAACTTCCTCTATTCCGTTTTTGCCGCCTTCTCCATGTTCTCCGCCCTGCCCGCGCCTCAGATTCCCTGGGAGAAGGAGAAGATCCGCTACATGTTGGCGGCCATGCCCCTCATCGGCGTCGTCATCGGCGGGGCGGAGTATCTGTGGGCTTGGCTCTGCCGCCTGCTTTCTTTCGGCCCGGTCCTCACCGCCGCAGGCCTTACCCTTATTCCCGTGCTCCTCACCGGCGGCATCCACCTGGACGGCTTCATGGACACCGTGGACGCCCTCAAGAGCCATGCCGCCCCGGAGAAGAAGCGGGCCATTTTGAAGGACCCTCATGCCGGCGCCTTTGCCGTCATCGGCCTGGGATGCTATCTTTTGGGGTACTTCGGCCTGTGCAGCCAGCTTGCGTTGACGAAAGCAAACCTCCTTATGTTGGGCCTGGTCCATGTGATGAGCCGGGGCCTGTCCGCCGTGTCCGGGACATGGCTGCCCATGGGGCCGGGGGAGGGGACGCTGAATCTCTTTCATCGGGCCGCGGATAAGCGGGCGGGGGTTCTGGCCGTCTGCTGGGTCGTCCTCTGCGCCGTGGCCATGGTGTGCCTTAGCCCCCTTATGGGCGCTGTCATGGCCCTTTGCGCCATGCTCACCCTGCTGCTGGTCCGGCGCATGGCCATGAAACAATTCGAGGGCATGTCCGGGGACATTGCTGGCTTCCAATTGCAAGTTGGAGAGCTGGTCATGCTGGCCGCTTTGATTCTCACAGAAAGGATACTTGCCCTATGATCCTGATCCTTGGGGGCGCCGCCTCCGGAAAACGCGCCTATCTTGCCTCCCTGGGCTACGGGGAGGAGCAGATCGCGGACGGCGTTTTGGACGATAAACAAGTTCTTTACGGCCTGGAAAAGCTGGTGGCTCAGGACCCCGCCGGGGCGGAGGGGCTGCTGCCCGACCTGCTCAAAAAGGAGGCTGTGGCCTGCTCAGAGGTGGGCAGCGGCATCATTCCCGTTTCCTATGAAGCCCGCCAGGCCCGGGAGGCCACGGGCCGCCTCTGCATTCGGCTCGCCGCCCGGGCCCAAACCGTCGTCCGCATGGTGGCCGGCATCCCCGTCGTCATCAAGGGGCGGAATCCATGACCGTCTACCTCTTTCGCCACGGCCAAACGGCCTCCAATGCCGCCGGCAGATATGTGGGCAGCACCAACGAGCCACTGTGCGACCTGGGCATTGAAACGGCCCGGGCGGCGGGGTGCGATCCAAGGGTGGAGGAGGTTGTCGTTTCCCCCCTCATACGCACACAGATGACCGCCGAAATCCTGTTCCCCAAGGCCCGGCAGCGGATCGTCACCGGCCTTAGGGAGATGACCTTCGGCCGCTTCGAGGGACGTTCCGCCCGGGAGATGGCCCAGGATGAGGACTACCGCTACTGGGTGGAACAGACCCAGTGCATGGGCCCCTGTCCCCACGGGGACGCCACGCTGGTCTTTCAGCACCGGGTGTGCGCCGCCTTTGCCCGGGAGGTTCGCGCGGCCATGGCGGCGGGGCGAGACAGCCTCCATTTCGTCATCCACGGGGGCGCCATCATGTCCATCATGCACCGGTTGGCCCGGCCTCAGGCCCCCTACTATAGCTGGCTGCTGCAAAACTGCCAGGGCTACCGCTGCGAGGCGGAGGAGACGGCGGAGGGGCTGCGGCTTGTTCACGTGGAGCGCCTTGAAAAGGTCCAATCATGAAGCGCACCTTCAACCTCACCACCTATTCCGATGATCTGAACCGGTATGCCGACCGAGCCGATCTTCTCTCTGCCCTCCAGGACTTCGACGGGGTGGAGCTGATGCACTGCGGCCCGGACAGCCGGGGCGTGGTGCCCAGGGAGAAGATCGTGGGGGTGCACCTCTGCTATTTCCCCTATTGGTACGATTTTTACACCGGCGATATGGCTGCCTGTCAGAAAAACCTGGGCAGCCTGGACACCGTTCGCGCCCTCTACGGCGGAGAGGATAAATCCGCCCTCATAGACGCCTTTCGCCGGGACATCGCCCGGGCCAAAGCGGAGGGGGCGGAGTATGTGGTCTTCCATGTGTCCGACTGCGCCGACGAGGAGCTGTTCACCCTGCGCTACCGGCACACCAGCCGGGAGATCGTTTCCGCCGCGGCGGACTTGATCAACGCTCTGTTTCCCGAGCCGGACGGGGCGCTTGTTCTGCTGCTGGAAAACCTGTGGCATCCGGGCCTGACCATGACCGAGCCGGAGGTGACGCGTCAGCTTTTGGATAGCGTCCGCTATCAAAACAAGGGCATCATGCTGGACACGGGGCACCTGATGCACACGGACCTGTCTTTGCGGACCCAGGCGGAGGCCCTTGCCTATATCCGCCGCCGGGTGGAGGAGCAGGGGAAGGAGGTCCGCCGGGCCATCCGGGGCATCCACCTGCACCAGTCCCTGACGGGGGCGTATATGGCCGCTGCAGCCGCCAATGCGCCCACTCTCGCCCAGGACCCCCAAAAGCGAATGGAGCAGGTATACACCCACGCCTTCGCCTGCGATCAACACCGGCCCTTCACCTGCCCGGGGGTGGGGGACTTTATCCGGTGGATCGACCCGGAATACCTGACCTTCGAATTCATCTCCCGTTCCCGCAGGGAGCAGGAGGCCATGCTTGCCGAGCAGCTGGCGGCTTTGGGCATGGGCTGATTCGTCAAGAAAGCAAACGAACGGTAAAGAAAGGGACCGCCGCCTTGACGGCCCTTTTTTTCGTGGGTATCATAAGGGTATGAACAAGGAGTCTATCATCGTCATCGGCGCCGGCCCGGCCGGGCTCACCGCCGCCATAGAGCTGCTCAAACGGGGATACGCCGTCACCGTGCTGGAGGCCTCCGACCGGATCGGCGGCATCTCCCAGACCGTGCGCTACGCCGGCAACCGCATGGACATCGGCGGCCACCGCTTCTTCAGCAAGGACGACCGGGTCAACGCCTGGTGGGCGGAGCGCATGCCCCTGCAGGGCGCCCCCGCCTGGGACGACAAGCAACTGAACGCGCAAAAGGACTTTGTGCCTGGCGGCCCGGACCCGGAGCGGGAGGATCGGGTCATGCTCCTTCGGGATCGGGTGAGCCGGATCTATTTTCACCGCCATTTCTTCGACTATCCCATCTCCCTCAAGTGGTCCACCATCCGCAACATGGGCTTTTTCACCACGCTCAGGGCCGGATTCAGCTATCTCTATTCCTGCGTCCATAAGCTTCCCGAAACCTCCCTGGAGAACTTTTACATCAACCGCTTCGGCCGGGTGCTCTATTCCATGTTTTTCGAATCCTACACCGAGAAGGTGTGGGGCCGGCACCCCGCCAAGATCTCCGCGGACTGGGGCGCCCAGCGGGTGAAGGGCCTTTCCGTTCGGGCCATCCTCAAGGACATCTTCCGCAAGCTTTTCGGCGGCGGGGGAGAGGTGGAGACCTCCCTCATCGAGCGGTTTTACTACCCCAAGTACGGCCCCGGCCAGCTTTGGGAGCTGGCGGCGGAGGAAGTGAAGACCCGGGGCGGCGAGATCAAAATGAACTGCCCCGTTGTCGGCCTGAAAGCCGGAGAGGGGCGCATCCAAACCGTGCGCTTTTTGGAGAACGGCGTTGAACGGGCCCTTTCAGCTCAGGCCGTCTTCTCCTCCATGCCCGTGCGGGAGCTGGTGAGCTGTCTTCAGGGCGTGCCCGTGCCGGAGCAGGTGAAAGCCTCTGCGGACACCTTGCCCTATCGGGACTTTGTCACCGTTGGCCTGCTGGCACAAAGGCTCCTGATCCAAAACGACACCCGGCGGCCCACCGTCCATGACAGGGTCCCGGATTGCTGGATCTACGTGCAGGATCGGGACGTGAAGCTGGGTCGGGTGCAGATCTTCAACAACTGGTCCCCCTATATGGTGGCGGACCCGGAGAATCGGGTGTGGATGGGCCTTGAGTACTTCTGCGACGAGGGGGACGATTTCTGGCGCCTTAGCGACGAGGCGCTCATCGCCCTTGCCAAGCGGGAGATCGAGAAAATCGGCATCGCCCGGGGAGACGCCATTTTGGACGCCCACGTGGAGCGGATTAGAAAAGCCTATCCCGCCTACTTCGACGGCTACGCGGGCATGGACGGCATCATCCGCTTCCTGGACGGCTTCGAGAACCTCTACTGCATCGGCCGCAATGGCCAGCACCGCTACAACAACATGGATCACTCCATGGCCACGGCCTTCGAAGCCGTGAGCATCCTCGCAGGCGGGGAAAAGGACAAAACGGCCCTCTGGCAGGTGAACACGGAGCAGGCCTATCATGAGCAGAAATAGGCCCGGCTCACATCTTCGAGAACCCGTATTTCCACGCTTGCAAAACTTGTCCGTTCAGCGTACAATACAACTATAAACAGAAGGAGGCGTATGAATTGATCGAGATCATCTGTGGAGAAAAGGGGACCGGCAAGACCAAGAGGATCATCTCTCTTGCCAACACGGTTTCCGACAATGCCAAGGGCAGCATGGTTTTTATCGACGATGACAACAGCTACATGTACGACCTGGGGTACAGCATCCGCTTCATCAACGTGACGGACTATGCCCTGAACGATCCCGACATGTTCCTGGGCTTCTTGTGCGGCCTGTGCGCGTCTGATTTTGATTTGGAATACGTGTTTGTGGATCGGTTTGAGAGCGTGATCCGAGCGGATCTGTTCGAGCTCAAATCCTTCTTCCAGCAGCTGGAAGCCCTCTCAAAGCAGCATTCTCTTCACATCATCCTTTCCGTCAGCAAGGGGGAGGAGGACCTGCCCGCCTTCATGCGCCCCTACAAGATGGAGTGACCCGGTTCGTTCATGGAAGAAACCCAGTTTACGATTGCGTCCGTTACAGACAATACGAAGCCTAAGCGCCGCCAGATCAGCGTGTTCGCGTGCATTCTCTGCGCGCTGCTGACGGCGGCCTTTGCTGTGCTTTTTACGTCCCTTTACTATGTGCATCGGTTCGCCGGCCTGCAGCCCATTTCCGAAGCCATTGAGCTGGTGAAGAAGAACTACTACTTCTTCGACGAGGATACCCAGCAGAGCATGGTCACCGGCGCCCTCAAGGGCCTTTCCTCCCACATCGGGGACGACTATTCAGAATACTACACCAAAGAGGAGTATGAGGCGCTCCTCTCCAGCAACTCCGGCAACTTCATCGGCATGGGCGTGCTGGTTTCCGATCAGGGGGACAGCACCTTTATCATCACCGACGTGTACGACAGCACACCGGCCCAGGAAGCTGGCATTTTGGTGGGGGATCAGCTGATCGAAGCCAACGGCGAGGCCGCGGCGGGTAAGACCCTGAACGAGTTTTTGTCCTTCATCACCCATGAGGAGGGGGACGTGAACACCGTGGTCATCCTGCGGGGCGGGGAGGAGCTCACCTTTTCCGTGACCATGCGGGAGGTCTATTCCCCCTATGTAACCTATCGGATGCTGGACGATACCATGGGCTATATCCACATCTCTGGCTTCCATGGCCAGGTGGTCCGGGAGGTCAAGGAGGCGCTGCAGACCTTGCGCGCCAAGGGCATGGAATCCCTGGTGCTGGACGTGCGGGACGACCTGGGCGGGTCGCTATCCGACGTGTGCGACATCGCGGACCTGTTCCTGCCCAAGAATTCCGTCATCACCACGGTGAAGAGCCGGATCAACCGGGAGACCGTCTATCGGACCCATTCCGACGGGCTGGACATGCCCATCGCCATGCTGGTCAACGGCTACTCCGCCTCCGCCAGCGAGCTGCTGTCCGGCGCCCTCAAGGACAACGGCGTGGCCAGGCTCTTCGGCACCGTCACCTACGGCAAGGGCATCGTGCAGACCTTCTTCAACATCAACTTCGGTCGGGACGGCACCATCAAGTTTACCACCGACGCCTACTACACCCCTTCCGGGGTCTGCATCCAGGGCACCGGCATCACTCCGGACGAGATCGTGGAGCTGCCGGAGGGCCTGACCTACTATTCCATTCCCTCCATCCCCTATGAGCAGGACACCCAGCTCCAGGCGGCGGTGGCCTACCTGAAGGGCATGGATCGATAACGCGCGGAGCAAGCAGCCGCCTTTTTCGGGCGGCTCTTTTTTGGGGGTGGCATATGGACGCATTCGTCAACGGGATTCGGCTTTTCTATGAGCAGACGGGGGAGGGACGGCCTTTGGTGTTCCTCCATGGAAACGGGGAGGATCACACCATCTTTGAGGAGGCGGTGGAGGCCCTGTTTCCCCAGTTTGCCTGCTATTGCCTGGACAGCCGGGGCCACGGCTGGAGCGACGAGGTGGAGGAGCTCCACTACCGGGACATGGCGGATGACCTGCTGGCCTTCCTGGAGGAGCTGGACCTCAGGGACGCGGTCCTGTGCGGCTTTTCCGACGGGGGGATCGTTTCCCTCCTGGCCGCCATGGAGACGGACAGGATCAGCGACCTGATCGTCTGCGGTGCCAACACCCGGCCCCGGGCCCTGAAGCGAAAGGCTTATTTGGATATCCTCTTTGACCATCGGCGAAATCCCAACATCTATAACGCCCTCCTGCTCCGGGAGCCCCATATCCCGGCGGAGGATCTGCAGAGGATCAGGGCCCGGACATTGGTGGTGGCCGGGAGCCGGGACATCATCCGGGGGAACAACACCCGCCTCATTGCCGGGAGCATTCCCGGGGCAGAGCTCTTGATCCTGCCCGGGGAGGACCACGGCAGCTACATCAGCCACAGCGACAGGATCGCCCATATCATCATGGCGTTTTGCGCATCAGGAAAGGAGCCTACATGGACTGTGTAATCAAAGATGCATCCCTCTATCCCTCGGGGGAAAAGAAGATCGAATGGGTCCGGCGGAACATGCCCCTGCTCAACGGCCTTAGGGCGGACTTCGAAAAGGAGCGCCCCTTTGAGGGACTGACCATCGGCCTTTCCGTTCATTTGGAGGCCAAGACCGCCTATCTTTGCCGGGTGCTCCAGGCGGGCGGCGCCAACATGATCGTCACCGGCAGCAATCCCCTTTCCACCCAGGACGACGTGGCCGCGGCTTTGGTTCACGGCAGCGAAGATTTCGCCCCCATGCACGTGTACGCCACCCACGGCTGCACCCCGGCGGAATATGAGGCCAACATCGATCGGGTCCTTTCCCACCGGCCACACATTCTCATCGACGACGGGGGAGACCTGGTTTCCGGCGTCATGGAGCGGCACCCGGAGCTCAAGAGCCGCATCCTGGGCGGCTGTGAGGAGACCACCACGGGGGTGCTGCGCCTGAAGGCCATGGAGAAGGCCGGCGTCATGCCCTTCCCCATGATGGACGTGAACGACGCGGACTGCAAGCACCTCTTCGACAACCGCTACGGCACGGGCCAGTCCGTCTTCGACGGGATCGATCGGACCACCAACCTGATCGTGGCGGGGAAGACCTGCGTGGTGGCGGGCTACGGCTGGTGCGGCAAGGGGGCCGCCATGCGGGCCAAGGGCCTGGGGGCCCACGTGGTCGTCACCGAGGTGGACCCGGTGAAGGCCATCGAGGCCATCATGGACGGCTTTGCGGTCATGCCCATGGCCGATGCCGCCGCCGTTGGAGACCTGTTCATCACCGTCACCGGGGATCGGGACGTGATCACCGCCGAGCACTTTGCCCGCATGAAGAACGGAGCCATCCTCTGCAACGCAGGCCACTTCGACGTGGAGGTGGACGTAAAATGGCTGCGGGAAAACGCTTTGGAGTGCCGGGAGATGAAGCCCAACATCGAGGGCTTCCGGCTGGATGATTCGCGCTGGGTCTATGTGCTGGCCCAGGGGCGTCTGGTGAACCTGGCCTCCGGGGACGGCCATCCCGCGGAGATCATGGACATGAGCTTCGCCATCCAGGCCCTGTCCGCCCGGCACCTTGTCAGGGAGCGGGGAAAGCTGGAAAACAGGCTCTACGCCGTGCCCCGGGACATCGACGAGCAGGTGGCCCGCCGCAAGCTCCTGGCCATGGGTGTGGGCATCGACGCGTTGACCCCGGCACAGCAGGATTATTTGCAAAGCTGGCGGGTTTAGTGTTTGACAAATTCACCATACCTGTGCTAATATAAACTTTAGCTAAAATGGGTATTTGCGTGGAGAAACCATTCTCCGCAGAGGATATACATTAGAGAAACAAACCGATAGGGGGAAACAGGATGAAGAACTATACCGCTGAATCCATTCGCAACGTGGGCGTGTTCGGCCATGCCGGCGAAGGAAAGACCACTCTCGTAGAAACCATTTTGTTCGACACCGGTCTTGTCGATCGTATCGGCAAGGTGGAGAACGGCACCACCGTTTCCGACTTTGATCCTGAAGAGGCCAAGCGCGGCTGCTCCATCAACATGTCCGTGGAGCCCGTGGAGTGGAAGGACACCAAGATCAACTTTATCGACGCCCCGGGCGGCTACGACTTCTATGGCGACGTGGCCTCCGCCGCGTTCCTGGCTGACAGCGCGCTCATCGTGGTGGGCGCGGTCTCCGGCCCCGTGGTGGGCGCAGAGAAGGCCATGGCCATGTGCCAGGCCCAGAACATGCCCCGCATGATGGTCATCAACCAGATGGACCGGGAAAACGCCAGCTTCGATAAGGTCATGGCCGCGGTCAACGAGAAGTTCGGCCCCAACGTGGTCCCCATCCAGCTGCCCATCATGGAAGGCAGCAACTTCAAGGGCTTTGTGGACATCATCAACATGACCGCCTACCTCTTCGACGGCAAGAACCTGAAGGAAGTGGCCATCCCCGGCGGTCTTAGCGACGAGGCCCAGACCCTCTATGAGAAGCTCACCGAGGCCGCTGCCGAGGCGGATGAGGAGCTCATGGAGAAGTATTTCGAGGAGATGGAGCTGCCCAAGGAAGACATCCTCTTCGGCCTGAGCAAGGGCGTGAAGGAAGGCACGGTCACCCCCGTGGTCTGCACCTCCGCTCTCAACAACGCGGGCGTGTTCACGTTGCTTGACAACATCGTTCACTACCTGCCCGCCGCTGCCGACGCCAAGCTCCCCGCCGCCACCGACGCCAACGGCAATGCCGTGGAGCTCACCCGCGACGGCAAGCTGGTCGCCACCGTGGCCAAGACCATCAACGATCAGTTCGGCAAGTACTCCATCGTCAAGGTCCATCGGGGCACCCTGGACATCAACGTGTCCCCCTACAATGTGACCGCCGAGAAGACCGAGAAGCCCACCGCGCCCGTGCTTATCCGGGGCAAGAAGACTCTGTCCATCGACAAGCTGAACGCGGGCGACATCGGCGCTCTGCCCAAGCTCCAGTTCACCGCCACCAACGACACCCTCTGCGACCAGAGCGACATCGTGAAGGTGGAGCCCATCGACTTCCCCAAGGCCTGCATCGCCCTGGCCATCGCCGCCAAGAACAAGGGCGAGGATGACAAGGTCATCGCCGGCCTCAACCGTATCCGTGAGGAGGACCCCACCATCACCATCGAGAAGAACATCGAGACCGGTGACGTGCTCCTGTGCGGCCTGGGCGAGAAGCACATCGACGTGGTGTGCAGCAAGCTCAAGAACAAGTTCAATGTGGAAGCCACCCTCAACGAGCAGCGCATCCCCTATCGCGAGACCATCCGCTCCACCGCGGAGGCCGAAGGTAAGCACAAGAAGCAGACCGGCGGCAGCGGCCAGTTCGGCGTGGTCAACATCCGCTTCGAGCCCGCCGACGAGGGCGTGGACTACGAGTTCGTGGATGCCATCGTGGGCGGCGTGGTGCCCCGTGAGTTTATCCCCGCCGTGGACAAGGGCCTCCGGGAAGCCATGCAGCACGGCGTGCTGGCCGGCTATCCCATGATCGGCGTCAAGGCCACCCTGTTCTTCGGCAAGTACCATCCCGTGGACTCCAAGGAAGTGGCCTTCAAATCCGCTGCCCGCCTTGCCTATAAGGCGGCCTGCGCCCAGGCTTCTCCCGCCCTGATCGAGCCCATCTACCGGTACGACATCCTGGTGCCCAACGACAACGTGGGCGACATCATCGGCGATCTGAACCGTCGCCGGGGCCGCATGCTGGGCATGAACCCCGTGGACGGCGGCCTCACCGAAGTGGTGGCCGAAGCCCCGCTGGCTGAGATGACCAAGTACGCCACCGACCTGCTGGCCATGACCCAGGCCCGCGGCTCCTTCAAGAGCGAGTTCGTCCGCTATGAGGACGTGCCCGGCGACAAGGCCAAGAAGATCATCGAGGCGGCCAAGATCGAGGAAGAAGAGGACGAGTAACCCATCGAACCCATCAGGAGGGAGGCTTTCTCCCTCCTGTACTTTATTTGTATGGCATTTGAACGGGACATTCAAACCGGGAGCCTGATCCGCGGTTCCCTCATCTCCTACGCCCTGCTCTCTGTAGTGGCGTTGCTTTTGGGCTGCAAAACCCTGCTGGACGCCTCCAAAAACAGGATTATGGGCATCATTCTCCTGCTGTGCGCGGCCTATATGCTGGGGTTCATGATCCACTTCCTTCGGCTCTACGGCCTTTGGCGCAAGGCCTCCTTTGCCTTGGCGGAGGATCAGGTCAAGGGCTTTGGCGGCAAGGGCAAATTCGGCTGGGGCAGGACCCTCGTCATCCCCGCCCGGGAGGTGGAGAAGATGGAGCTGGTCACCGTGCCGCTCACGAAGCGAACGCCGCTGACGGCCCTGCGGCTCACGGCCGCCTCCGGAGAATACTATTTCCTGGGCCTGGACATCGACGAGCATCAAAAGCGAGTTTTCGGCCTTCGCGAGGCAGATTCCTAAAATTCGCTGCAAACGCAAAACAGCGCGGCCCCTTTGGACCGCGCTGTTTCTCTATTCTTTTTACTTACAATTTTGCAGCCTTGAGCTGCTTCTCCCACTCCTTGATGATCTTCCGATCGGCGAAGTAGTCGATGCGCATGGCCTTCTCCACCCGGGCCAACGTGGCGTTGGTGGTCTCTTTGGCCTTGTTTGTGCCCGCCTGCAGGATGTCGTAGACCGTGTCCAAATCCGATTCCCACTTGGCTCGCGCCGCCCGGATGGGGGAGAGGGTCTCCTCCAAAACCTGGATGAGGAACTTTTTGCAGGTGCCGTCGCCCAGGCCGCCCCGCATGTAGTGGGCCTTCATCTCCTCCAGGTTGGCGTACTGGGGCAGGAATTCGGCAAAATGGGCCTCTGTGGAGAAGGCGTCCAAATAGGTGAACACCACGTTCCCCTCGATGTGGCCCGGGTCCTCGATCTTAAGATGCTGAGGATCGGTGAACATCTTCCCGTTCACCTGCTTTTTCACGGTCTTACTGTCATCGGACAGGTAGATGCAGTTGCCCAGGGACTTGCTCATCTTGGCCTTGCCGTCCACACCGGGGAGACGCCGCTGGTTCTCGTTCTCGGGGATCATGGCCTTGGGCGTGACCAGGGTCTCCCCGTAGGTCCGGTTGAACTTTTCCACGATCTCCCGTGTCTGTTCGATCATGGGCAGCTGATCTTCGCCCACGGGCACCACCGTGGCGTCAAAGGCCGTGATGTCCGCCGCCTGGGACACGGGATAGGCGAAGAACCCGGCGGGCAGGCCCTCGTCCGCAAAGCCTCTGAGCAGCATCTCCGCCTTCACCGTGGGGTTCCGGGAGAGCCGGGCCGTGGTGACCAGGTTCATATAGTAGAAGGTCAGGGCGTGGAGGGCCGGCAGGTGGGACTGGATGCAGATAGTGGACTTCTCCGGATCGATGCCGGAGGAGAGGTAGTCCAGCGCCACATTCACGATGTTCTCCCGGATCTTGCCCGGGTTGTCCGCGTTGTCCGTCAGGGCCTGGTCGTCGGCAATGAGGATGTTGATATCGTCGAATTTGCCGGAGTTCTGCAGCTCCACCCGGCGGCGAAGCGATCCCACATAGTGCCCCAGATGCAGCCGGCCCGTGGGGCGGTCGCCGGTGAGAATGATCTGTTTGGTTTGCTTGGTTTCCATATGTTACCCTTCCTTTTTCGTGTCGGTTTGGTTCGTTTCGTCAGCCGGGTGGAAGAAGCGGAACACCGCCTCCGCCGCAGGCCGGCTCATGCCCTTCACCTTCGTCAGGTCCTCCACGCTGGCGCCGGCGATGGCGTCCCGGGTGATGAAGGCGTCGAACAGGGCCCGCTTTCGCGTGTCGCCGATGCCGTCGATGCCGTCCAGCACGGAGAGCAGGGCGTTCTTCTGGTGCAGCGACCGATGGTAGGAGATGGCGAACCGGTGCGCTTCGTCCCGGATCCGCTGCAGCAGGTGCAGCACCGGACTGCTGCGGGGGAGGAAGATGGGTTCGTCCCCCTCCGGTGTGTAGATCACCTCCTGGCTCTCCGCCAGGGCGATTACGTTGAGATAGGGGAGCTGGGCCGCCTCCAGCACCTTTTCCGCCACCTGCAGCTGGGTCTTGCCGCCGTCGATGATGAGAAGGTCCGGGTAGGGAGGGCCCTTCTTGAACCGCCGGGTCAAAACCTCCTCCATGGCGATCAGGTCGTCCCCGCCCGCCTCGGCGCGGATACGGAAGCGCCTGTACTCGTTCTTATCCGGCTTCCCGTCGGTGAACACCACCATGGAGGAAACCGTGTCCGTGCCCATGATGTGGGAGTTGTCGAAGCACTCCATCCGGGTGGGGAAAGCCTCCATGCCCAGGAGGCCGGCCAGCTGCACTGCCGCTCCTTCGTCCCGGTCCCAGGCTTTCTCCCGCAGGGCCTTTTCCTTCTCCAGATACTCCTGGCCGTTCTTTTGGGCCAGCTCCGTCAGCTTCCGTTTGTCGCCCCGCTGGGGCACGGACAGGCGGACCTTCCGTCCCGCCCGGCCGGTGAGCGTGCTCTCGATGGCCTCCTCGTTGGGAATGGGGCAGGAGAGAAGCACCTCCTTGGGGGGCAGAATGCCGTCCCGGTCGTAGAACTGGGTGAGGAAGGCGGACAGGATCTCCGCCGGATCGTCCTCGCTGACGGCGCTCATGGCGAAATGCTCCGTGCCCACGATCTTCCCCTGGCGCATGAACAGGGCAAACACCATGGCCCTGTCCTCCAGCATGGCCGGGGCGAAGATATCCGCCTCCGCCTCCTTGGGGAAGATGGCCACCTGCCGCTCGTTCAGCCCCTCGATGGAGCGGATCTGGTCCCGTATCCGGGCGGCCCGCTCAAATTCCAGGGCTTCGGCGGCCTGCGCCATCTGCTCGTTCAGCTCCCGAAGCACGTTCTCCGTGTGCCCCTCCAAAAAGGAGATGACCTCCTTCACATACCCCTGGTAGGTCTCCCGGCTCACTTGTCCCGAGCAGGGGGCGCAGCACTTGCCGATGTGATACATGAGGCAGGGCCGCTCCCGGCGGGCGATGCTGCGGGCCATGTCCTTGCGGCAGGGGCGGATGGGGAAGTGGGCCCGTACCACGGCGATCTGCTCCCTGAGGGCAATGGCGGAGAGGTAGGGCCCCAAATAGGTGGCGCCGTCCGGCTTGATCCGGCGGACCACCTCCACCCGGGGAAAGTCCTGCTTCCGGTCGATGCGCACATAGGGAAAGTGTTTGTCGTCCTTGAGCAGGATGTTATACTTGGGCATGAACTCCTTGATGAGGTTGCTCTCCAGGGAGAGGGCCTCCGTCTCGTTGTTCACGCCGATGGTCTCAAAGTCCTCGATGTGGCTGACCATGGCCCGGACCTTGGGCGTATGGTCCTTGTTCACCTGAAAGTATTGGCTGACCCGATTCTTGAGGCTGATGGCCTTGCCCACATAGATGACCGTGCCCGTGCCGTCCAGCATCTTGTAGACCCCGGGCGTGTCGGGCAGGAGCTTCAGTTTGTCGGCGATGATCTGGTTCATAGGACCCGATGCCGCTGGTCGATCACATGGGCGTTCAACAGCATCTCATAGAGGGTGGGGGCGGGCATGCCGATGATGTTGAAGTAGTTCCCCTCCAAATGGTCCACAAACAGACTGGCAGGGCCCTGGACCCCATAGGAGCCGGCCTTGTCCAGGGGGTCGCCGGTGCCAACGTACCAGTCGATCTCCTCGTCGCTCATGGGGCGGAAGGTCACGTCTGTCCGGGCGCAGCGCAGGTCCTCATGTCCCGGCGTCAGCACGCAGATGCCGGTGTACACGATGTGGCTGCGGCCCTGCATCAGGCGCAGATATTCCTTCGCCCGCTCCGGGGTGTGGGGCTTGCCCAGCACCCGGCCGTCCAGGTCCACCACCGTGTCCGCGCCGATGACGCAGTCGTTGGGGTGCAGGCTGAACACAGCCCGTGCCTTCTGCTCGGCCAGGGCCTGAACCAGCTCAGGCGGGGTGGCGCCCACAGGCGGGACCTCCTCCACGTGGCTTTCGATCACCTCGAAGGGGATCTCCATGAGCTGCAAAATCTCCCGCCGCCGGGGGGATTGGGAGGCAAGGATGATCTTCATATGGCCTCCGTCAAAAGCGCCACCGGGCAGTGGTCGCTGCCGAATACGTCGCTTAAAATCAGGCTGTCCTTGACCTTCCCCATGAGCCGCTCGCTGACCAGGAAGTAGTCGATGCGCCAGCCGGCATTGTTCTCCCGGGCGTGGAAGCGGTAGCTCCACCAGGAATACCGGTCCCGGGCCTCGGGGTAGAGGCGGCGGAAGGTGTCCGCAAAGCCGTTTTGCAGCAGAATGGTCATCTTTTCCCGCTCCTGGTCCGTAAAGCCCGCGTTCATTCGGTTGGACTTGGGGTTCTTGATGTCGATCTCCTCATGGGCCACGTTCAGATCCCCGCAGACGATCACGGGCTTCTGCCCGTCCAGCCCCTTCAGGTAGCCTAAAAACGCCTCCTCCCAGGTCATCCGGTAATCAAGGCGCCGGAGCCCGTCCTGGGAGTTGGGGGTGTACACGGTCACGAAGAAAAAGCCCGGGTATTCCGCCGTGATCACCCGGCCCTCCCGGTCATGTTCCTCGATGCCCATGCCGAAGGTGACTTTGAGGGGCTTCTCCTTCAGGAACAGGGCGGTGCCGGAGTAGCCCTTTTTCTCGGCGCTGTTGAAGTACATCGAATAGCCGGGCAGGTCAAAGTACACCTGCTCGGGCTGCAGTTTGGTCTCCTGCAGGGCCATGATGTCGGGCTGTTCCGACTCAACGAAGTCCAGAAATCCCTTTCCCAGGCAGGCCCTCAGACCATTTACATTCCATGAGATCATTTTCATGGGCACATTATACCATCTGGCCCCTTTGTTGACAAGAACAGACAAAAGCAATAAGATACAAAAACGGAGGGCATTATGGAAGAAAAACTGCTCAACGCCCTGCGCGCCAGGGCATATGAAGGCGCCTGCCGTCTGGAGGACAGGAAAGCCCTTTCCCGGGAGCTGGGCATCAGCCCGGGGAAGCTGGCCGCCCTGTTCTATTCCCTCTGCGCCCAGGGGCGAATCCTGCAGGAAAAGGACATTATCCTGTTGTTGTCCGAATGATGGACACTATCCCTTGAAATTTCCGTACCTATGTGCTAAAATGTACTATCTTATATATCGTGGAGGAGCATGGGGATGAGCATCATCCAAAAAGAACGGAGGTTCCCGTCCGCAACGGGGCTGTGCGATATCGTATATCGGCAGTGGGTCCCCGAAGAGGTCCGGGGCGCCGTCGTTCTGGTCCACGATATGGCGGAGCATATCGCCCGATATGATGCGTTCGGTAAGTTTTTGGCGGAAAACGGCTTCCTGGTGTCCGGCCTGGATCTGCCTTCTCACGGCAAGAGCTGGAAGGAAGGCATGCCCCGGGGCTACTTTGGCACCGAGGACGGCTGGGGCAAGACCCTGCTGGACATCCGCTCCCTCTGCGCCCTGGTGCGCCGGGAGAACCCCCAGGTGTCCGTGACCCTCTTTGGTCAGGGCATGGGCTCCTTGCTCGGTCAGGATTATGTGGCCCGCTATACCAACGATTTTGACGCCGTCGTGCTCTGCGGCACCGCCGGCCCCAGCCCGTTAGCCCCCTTCCGCCGGTTTCTGTGCAACCGGGAGATCAAGGCCGGCCGGGGCACGGAAAGCAGCGGCAAGCTCGACAGGCTCTGCTTTGGCCGCTTCGCCAAGAAGCTCCCCGGCGCCAAGACCCCCTTCGATTGGCTCACCCGGGAGGAGGAGACGGTGAAGGCGTATATGGACGATCCGCTCTGCGGTTTTTCCTTCACGGCCTGCGGCTATGGGGACTTGTTCGGCGCCATGAGCCATATCGCCAGCGCCAAGTGGGCCGCCAAGGTGCCCGATCTCCCCATCTTGCTCCTGTCCGGCGATGCCGACCCGGTGGGCGATATGGGCAAGGGCGTGAAGAAGGTCAACCGCAGCCTGCAGAGCAGCGGCCATACCCACCTTACCATGCGGCTCTATCCCGGCGCCCGGCATGAGCTTTTGAACGAAACCAACCGACAGGAGGTCTATTCCGACGCGCTGCTGTTCCTGGAAGCCGTCGCAGCGGGAGGAGAAGTAGAATGAGTGTTTTAGTGTTTTCGGATGCCCAGACCGCGGCGGCGGCCGCCGCCACGCTCCTGGCCGGCCAGCTCATCGAGAAGCCTTCGCTGGTGCTGGGGCTGGGCTGCGGGGAACCCTTGCTGCCTTCCTTTCAGTCCCTGCGGGCCATGACGGCCAACGGGCTCTTAAGCTGGGGCAAAGCCACCCTTTTCCAGCTTTCCGAGCGGGTCGCGGAGGAGGGAAAAGTATCCCTGCGCGCCCAAATGGATGAAGCGCTCTATGGGGAGCTGTCCCTTTCCGAAGGGCAGATCATCGCCCCGGCCAGCGCCTCTGACAACTGGGCAGACAGCTGCCATGGCTATGAGGACGCCATCCTGCAGGCGGGAGGGCTGGACGTTGCCTTCCTCACCGTGGGGCCGGACGGTTCCATCCTGTTTAACGAGGCGGAGGGGGAGATGGCGCCCACCGCCCATGTGGAGCTTTACAACGGCGAGAAGATCGTCACCGCCGGGCTCTCCACATTGATGTCCGCCCGTAAGCTGGTCGTCCTTATGACCGGGGCCGAAATGGCTGAAACGGCGCGGCAGGCGATCCGCGGCGCGGTGAACACGTCCGTTCCCGCCAGTCTACTGCAATTGCATGCGGCCGTCACCTTCCTTTTGGATGAGGAAGCCGCATCTTTATTGGTATAATACGTTAGGAGGTTACTATGTCCGGACATTCTAAATGGGCAAACATCAAGAACAAGAAGGAAAAAACCGATGCCGCGCGCGGCAAGATCTTCACCAAGATCGGTCGTGAGATCGTGATCGCCGTCAAGGAGGGCGGCGGCGCCGATCCTGCCAACAACTCTAAGCTTCGCGACGTCATCGCCAAGGCCAAGGCGGCCAACATGCCCAACGACAACATCAACCGCTCCATCAAGAAGGCGGCCGGTGAAGCCGGTTCCGTCAACTACGAGGAGATCACCTATGAGGGCTACGGCCCCGGCAATTTGGCCGTGTATGTGGAGATCGTCACCGATAACCGCAACCGTATCGCGGCCGAGATGCGTCACATCTTCTCCAAGGCGGGCGGCAACCTGGGCGCCACCGGTTCCGTGGCCTGGATGTTCGATAAGAAGGGCCAGATCATCATCGAGCGCACCGCCGTCATGGACGAGGACGAGGTCATGATGGAAGCCCTGGACGCCGGCGCCGAGGATTTCGTGGCTCAGGAGGACGCCTTCGAGGTCTACACCGCGCCCTCTGAGTTTTCCGCTGTGCGGGAAGCTCTGGAGGAGAAGGGCTACACCTTCCTCTCCGCCGAGATCGCCATGATCCCCCAGAACACCGTGGACATCAGCGACCCGGAGACCGTGGAGAAGGTCCAGCGGTTCCTGGACAACCTGGAGGACAACGACGACGTGCAGGAGGTCTACCACAACGGCAACCTGCCTGAGGAAGACGAGTAAGCATATCCTTGTGTCCGACGGGCGTATGCTCAAAACATCAGAACGCGAGAAAGGAGTCGCACCATGACGATTGAGGTCAAGAATGAATATGGCAAGATCTCCGTTGCGGAGGATCTGGTCTCCGTGGTGGCGGGCTATGCCACTGTGGAAAATTATGGGATCGTCGGTATGTGCGCAAAGCGCACCGGAGACACCCTGGCCGAGCTGCTGGGGAAGGACAGCCTGAAGAAGGGCATCCGGGTCACCACCATCGGCGATAACCTGGTGGACATCGACCTGTATGTCATCCTGCAGTACGGCGTCTCCCTGCCCGCCGTGGCTTCCAACTGCAAGAGCAACGTGAAGTATCGGGTGGAGGAAGTGACCGGCGTCAACGTCAACAACGTCAACATTCATGTGGAAGGGATCCGCGTGGTATAAATCTGCGCGGGAGGATACGAACTTGATCAAAGATACCATTGACGGCGCCCTGCTCAGGGACATGTTCCTGGCCGGTGCGTCCATGCTTGAAAAGAACCGGGCGTTGGTGGATTCCCTGAACGTCTTTCCCGTTCCCGACGGGGACACGGGCACCAACATGTTTATGACCATGCAGGGCGCCATCAAGGACCTGCGCAGTCTGCCCGAGACAGCTACCGTGGAAGATGTGATGGCCAAAGTCTCCTCCGGCGCGCTGCGCAGCGCCCGAGGCAACTCCGGCGTCATCCTGTCCCAGCTTTTCAGAGGCTTCTACAAGGCCTCCAAAGGCCATGAGGAGCTGGATGCCCAGACCTTCGCCAGCGCCATGGCCCAGGGCACCCAGGCAGCCTACAAGGCCGTTATGAAGCCCAAGGAGGGCACCATCCTCACCGTTTCCCGCATGATCGCTGACGAAGTGGAGAAGGCGGTGGCGGAGGATCCCGAGCTTGGCTGCACCGGGCTCATGATCCGCATCCTGCAGAAGGGCGAGGAAGCCCTTCGGATCACCCCGGACCTGCTGCCTGTGCTCAAGGAAGCCGGCGTGGTGGATTCCGGCGGCAAGGGTTTGCTGTTCATCTATCAGGGCTTTTTGATGGCCATGAACGGCGAGGTGATCCTGGCCGAGGAGCAACCGGCGGCGGAGGAGAAGCCCGCCGAGAAGGAGCCGGAGGAGGGGGCCAGCTTCGCCACTTTCAGCGCCGAGGATATCCAGTTCGGGTATTGCACGGAGTTCTTCATTGTTCATCTTTATGATGGCTTTGAGGAGAAGGATCTGGAGCAGTTCCGCAAGCACCTGGAGAAGGTGGGGGATTCCGTGGTCGTCGCCTGCGACAACGACACGGTGAAGATCCACGTCCATTCCAACTGCCCCGGCAAGGTCCTGCAGATGGCCCTGCGCTACGGGGAGCTGGATCGGATCAAGATCGAGAACATGCGGGAGCAGAACCGCCAGTTGGCCGCCGCCCGCAAGCAGAACGAAAAGGAGTTCGCCCTCATCTCCATCAGCTCCGGCGCCGGCGTGGATGAGGTGTTCAAGGCCCTGTCTGCGGATTACATCATCTCCGGCGGGCAGACCATGAACCCCAGCATCGACAGCATCGTCAACGCGGTCCGTCAGGTGAACGCCCGCAACGTGTTCATCCTGCCCAACAACAGCAACATCATTTTGGCCGCCACCCAGGCTTCCGCCCTGTGCGACTGCCACGTGGAGGTCCTGCCCACCAAGACCATCCCCCAGGGCATCGCCGCCGCCATGGCCTTCAACCCCGACGAGTCCTTGGAGACCAACGTGAGCAACATGACCGAGGCCTATCAGGAGGTCATCTCCGGCTCCGTCACCTTCGCGGTCCGGGAGACCCAGCTCAACGGCAAGGTGATCCACCAGGGCGATTTTATCGGTATGATGGACGGAGAGCTGAACACCGTGAGCCCCGAGGCGGACGAAGCCGCCTTCCAGCTGGTGGAGAACATGATCGAGAAGCTGGGCGACGAGGAGTGCTCCGTGGCCGTGTACTACGGCGCCGATGTGGATGAGGAGCGGGCCGACAATCTGATCGCCCGCCTGGAGCAGAAGTATCCCGAGTCCGAGTTCATGAGCCGCAACGGAGGCCAACCCCTCTACAGCTATTATTTCTCGGTCATCTGAAATAGCCTTTCAAGCCGCCGAAGGGCGGCTTTTTTACAGCCATGGAGTTATCGAGCATCAAGGGCATCGGCCCGAAGCGAATAGAGCTGCTGCGCCAGCTGGGGATCGAGACCCTCAGCGACCTGCTTTCCTATTACCCCAGCAGTTATCTGGATTACTCCGCCTGCACCTCCGTGGCTGACCTGGAGGACGGCGCCTTTGCCTCCGTTCAGGTGACGCTCACCTCCGGCCCCTCCTGGTATTCCCGCAAGGGCCTGACCACCATCACCGTCTACGGAAAGGACGAGGCAGGCAAACGCCTGGCCCTGCGCTATTTCAACCAGCCTTACCGGGCCAAGGGCCTGGAGGCCGGCCAAACCTACATCGCCTCCGGCCGGGTGCACATCGGCGAGAGAGGGGCGCCCGCTCTGCTGAACCCTCTGCTGGCTCGGGAGCTTAGGGGCATCGTCCCCGTTTACGCCACCCTGAAGGGCCTGACCCAAAACAACCTGCGGGACGGCATCGCCGCGGCTCTTTCGGGGGTGGTCATAGAGGAGACCCTGCCTGAAACGCTCCTCAGAAAGCACGGACTTCCCGGCCGGGCGGAGGCTCTCCATGAGCTCCATTTCCCCACGGACAGGGCCCGCCTGGACGACGCCCGCCGCCGCCGGGCCTACGAGGATGCCCTGTACTATTTCCTCGCCTCCCAGGAGCTAAAGTCGGAGCGCAAGCGCAAAAACGGTCTCTCCTTTACCGCGGAGGCGGCCCTGCCAGAGTATCTGAAGACCCTGCCCTTCACCCCCACCCATGCCCAGATGCGGGTGCTGCGGGAGGTGGCGCGGGATATGGAAAACCGCAGCCCCATGAACCGGATGATCGAAGGGGACGTGGGCTCGGGCAAGACCAGCATCGCCCTTTTCGCCCTCTACGCCGCCGCCCGCGACGGCTTCCAGGGCGCTCTCATGGCCCCCACGGAGATCCTGGCCCGGCAGCATTTTGAGGCGCTCAAAGCCCTCTTCGGGAACCGGTGCGGCCTGCTCCTGGGCAGCGAAAGCCCCAGGGAAAAGCGGGAGGCCCTGCAAAAGCTTGCCGCCGGCGAATGGGTGGCCGTCACAGGCACCCACGCCCTGTTCTCCCAAAGCGTCCGCTTCCATGACTTAGGCGTGGTCGTCACCGACGAGCAGCACCGCTTCGGCGTTTCCCAGCGGGCCGCCATGGAGCAGAAGGGCCGCCGACCGGACGTGTTGGTCATGAGCGCCACGCCCATTCCCCGGACGCTGGCCCTGATCCTGTACGGGGATCTGGATCTGTCCGTCATCGACGAGATGCCCGCGGGCCGCAAGCCCATCAAGACCCACCTGGTTGGCCCCGCCAAGCGGAAGGACATGTACCGGTATCTGGCCCAGCGGGCGCAGGAGGGGGAGCAGAGCTATGTGGTCTGCCCCCTCATCGAAAAGACGGAGGGCCTGGAGGGCCTTTCCGTGGACGAGGTTTTCGACGAGATACAGGCTCTTGTGGGGAATGTGCCCCTGGCCAAGCTCCACGGCCGCATGTCCGAGGCGGAAAAGCAGGCCGTCATGGCCCGTTTTTATTCCGGCCAAACGCCCATCCTGGTCTGCACCACGGTCATCGAGGTGGGGGTCCACGTGCCCCAAGCCGCCCATATGGTCATCGAGGGGGCGGAACGCTTCGGCCTCTCCGCCATGCATCAGCTGCGGGGCCGGGTGGGCCGAGGTTCCCAGCAGGCCCATTGCTATCTGGTGGTCTATGAGCAGAAGAAGACCGCCATGGAGCGGCTCCAGGCCATGCTGGACACCAACGACGGCTTCAAGATCGCCGAGCGGGATCTGGCGCTTCGGGGCGCCGGGGACCTGATGGGCATCCGCCAGGCGGGGGAGGAGCGGGAGTACGGATTTTTGAAGGACTGCCCCGTGTCGCTGCTGGAGGCTGCTTCCGTGGACGCCGCCGAAGTCTACGACCTGCCCACCTTCGAAAACGATCAGCTCATCGAAACCGCCCGGGCAAGATACAGGGGCATGGAAGCCATCACCCTGAACTGACGAAAAAGGCCATCCTTCCGGATGGTCTTTTTTGCCTTGTATCTGAATCATAGGGCCGGTCGAGCCGCCATGTTGTTTTTTGCGTATGCCATCATACGCCGTACCGCGTTTTTTTCCAGTTAGTGCATGTTCTTCTCAGCGTACTCGATCATGCGCTTCACCATCTCGCCGCCGATGCTGCCGGCCTCACGAGAGGTCAAATCGCCGTTGTACCCCTGCTTGAGGTTGATGTTCAGGGAAGAAGCCACTTCGGACTTGAAGTTGCCGAGCTTATCCTGGTTTTCAGGAACCATAGAGCTGTTGCGTGCCATTTACGTTTCACCTCCTTTGCTTTGCTTTTCGCGATTACTTTTCCCCGCCGGGTGCCAAATATGACAGGAAAAAAATGTATCCCGCCGAACCGAGCCAAAATGTGATATTTTTGGGCCTTTCGTTCACATACTGGACAAATATCAGGTTTTATGGTAAAATGCAATGACTATAAATAGGTGGTAGTGTGCCATGACGATCGTCAGCGCGTGCCTGGCCGGCTTTCCCTGCCGGTATGACGGAAAAGCCAACGAGCGTGCGGATATCCTGGCCCTGGTCAAGGCGGGGCAGGCCATTCCCATCTGCCCGGAGCAGTTGGGCGGGCTTACCACGCCCCGGCCGCCCTGCGAGATTTCAGGCTCGCGGGTGGTGGATGCTGACGGCGCGGACAAAACGGATGCCTTTTTGCGAGGCGCCCAGGCGGCTTTGGCCATCGCCCAAAAATACGGCGTACGGGAGGCCCTTCTCAAAAGCCGCAGCCCATCCTGCGGGGCGGGGGTGATCTACGACGGCACCTTCTCAAAGCGCCTTGTGCCCGGAGACGGGATCACAGCACGGCTGCTGCGGGAAAACGGAATACATGTGAAGGTTATTGACTAACAGGAGGTCCTATGGAGAACAACACCATTCTTGTGATCGATGATGACAGAAACATCCTTTCCATCATTGAACTATATCTGAAAAAGGCCGGCTTCAACGTGGTCACCTGCGCCACGGGATATGACGCCCTATCCACCTTCCGCAGCGTCAAGCCCACGCTGGTGGTACTGGATGTGATGCTGCCCGGCCGGGATGGTTGGTCCATTCTCAACGATATCCGGCAGGAGGCCTCCACGCCGGTCATCATGCTCACCGCCAAGGGCGACACCGGCGAGCGGGTCCGGGGCCTGGAGCTGGGGGCGGACGACTATATCGCCAAGCCCTTCGACAGCAACGAGCTCATCGCCCGGATCAAGGCGGTCCTGCGCCGCAGCGCCCCCGCCGCCGACCAGGAGAAGACCATCTCTCTGCCGGACCTGTCCATCTCCCTGGAAAACTATTCCGTGATCCTGGACGGCATCCAGCTGGAGATGCCCCCCAAGGAGATCGAGCTCCTTTACTTCCTGGCCTCCCACGCGGGGAAGGTCTTCACCCGGGAACAGCTTTTGGAGCAGGTCTGGGGCTTCGATTTCTTCGGCGATTCCCGCACGGTGGACGTGCACGTGAAGCGCATTCGCGAAAAGCTGGGCGAGCGTCAGAGCTGGCAGCTGAAGACTGTTTGGGGCGTGGGATATAAGTTCGAAATCCATTCCTGACGGCTTGTTCGGTTCCCATGGCCAAAATTCGGTTCAAATCCATATTCGACCGTATGCTGTTTTTACAATGCGTTACGGTCATTTCTCTGCTGCTCGTTTCCGGGCTGGGAATCGGGTATGTTTCCCGTATGCAGGGGCTGGATATGGAGAAGGAGCTGCTCATCGAAAAGGGGCAGCAGGCCGAGCATCTTTTGGACATCGGGGCGCCTCAGCGGGAGCTGGAAGTCCTCACGGCGGAGCATAAGCTTCTCATACAGGTTCTTTATCCCGATGGGACCGTGTCTGCCTATACGGATGAAAAATGGGCAGAACTGGCCTTCCTTTCCGCTGACAGGACCAGGGTTTCGGATGTGCTGCGCCGCAGCGCGGATCTGCCCGAGACCATGGAGCGCTACTTCTCCGGCGCAGCCTTTCCCGTGTATACCCTGTTCGTACGCATGAGCGGCGAGGGCAGGGAAGGGGTGCTGCTCATCCACAGCGACATCACCCGGCTGAACGAAGCCTTTCGGGAGATCGGTCTCTGGACGCTGGCCATCTGCGTCATGGCCGCCTTCCTGGTGCTCTTCTCCTCCTACTATATCGCCAAGCGCGTCATCAACCCCTTTGTGGACATGAACCACATCGTCCAATGCTATTCCAAGGGCGATTTCTCCCAGCGCATCCCCGTACAGGGGAAGGACGAGGCCTCCCAGCTAGGCCGGAGCTTCAACGAAATGGCGGACCAGCTCAAGAACCTGGAGGAGACCCGCCAGAGCTTCGTGGCCAACGTGTCCCACGAGCTTCGGTCCCCCCTGACCAGCATGAAGGGCTTCCTGGAGGCCATGATGGACGGCACCATCCCTCCGGAGGAGCACGGGAACTATATCGACATCGTCCTCTCCGAGACCCGCCGCATGACCACCATGGTCAACGACCTGCTGGACCTGGCCAGGATCGAAAGCGGCATCATCACCGTGAGCTACGAGGTCTTCGACATCAACGAGCTCATCCGCCGCACCCTCATCACCTTTGAGGCCCGGATCTCGGAGAAGCAGATGGAGCTGGACGTGCGCTTTGCCATGGAGCAGTGCTATGTCTATGCCGACAGCAACCAGATCTCCCAGGTCCTGCGGAACCTGATCGACAACGCCATCAAGTATTCCCCCGACGGCCGGACCCTGCTGGTGTCCACCTACGCCCTGCGCAAGGAGATCTACGTGACCATCCGCGACACCGGCGTGGGCATCCCGGCGGAGGATGTGCCCCATATCTTCGACCGCTTCTACAAGGTGGAGAAGGCCCACACCCCCTCGCCTCAGGTGGGGTCCGGGCTGGGCCTGGCCATCGTGAAGAAGATCATCGAAGCACACGGCCAGTCCATCACGGTCAAGAGCGCCCGGGGCAAGGGGACTCAGTTCACTTTTACATTAGAAAAGGCAAACACGCTCAAGCGTGTGACCGACGGAGGCAGAAAAAATGGAATCCTATAACCACAACAAGCAAACCAAGGGCGTCAGTCTGCTGATCTGGTGCCTGTCCATCCTGCTTTGCGCGACCATGGTCGCCTTCCTGGTGATCGGCGTCGGCTTCATGCGGGCCGTGGAGGCCAAGGCCCAGCCGGCCTTCCGGGAGGAAGTAAGGAACCCCGGCCAAGAGGCCACCATGCTGCCCCAGCCGGCGGACACGCCGAAGCCGGATGCGGAGCCGGAAGCAACGCAGGAGCCTGCGCCCGCGCCCACCGTCGATCCCAGCGTGTTGGAAAACCTGCCTGAACTGGAGCTGAACGTGCAGGAGCCCAACGAGATACAGGTCTTTTCCTCCATTCCTGATGTGGTGGAGTCCGCTTCCGCGTCCGTGGTGGGCATCATTCAGTACCAACCCAATTTGCGCACGGGCCGTCTGGAGGAATATGGCAGCGGTTCCGGCTTCATCGTGTCCGAAAACGGCTATGTACTGACAAACGCCCATGTGGTTAGCGGCGCTGCGGCGGTGGACGTGCTCTTCAGCGACGGGGAGAAGAAACCTGCCTTCGTGGTGGGCGCCGACGTGAACACGGATATCGCCGTGCTCAAGATGGAAGGGGAGGGCTATCGGGCCCTGCCCATCGGCGATTCCTCCTCGCTGCGGGTGGGGGAATACGTCATCGCCATCGGCAACCCTCTCAGCGCCTATGAGCTCTACGGCACGGTCACCTTCGGCATCATCAGCGCCACCGCCCGGGAAATCAACATCGACGGCTTCGTGAACACCTACTTGCAGACCGACGCCGCCATCAACTTCGGCAACAGCGGCGGCCCCCTCATCAACATGGCCGGCCAGGTCATCGGTATGAACAGCGCCAAGACCGTCACCGCTGGCTACGATTCCCAGGGGAATCCCATCTCCGCCGAGGGCATCGGCTTTGCGCTGCCCATCCAGAACGTCATCGAGATCTCCAACATCATCCTCAGGGAAGGGGAGATGGTCCGCCCCGGCATCGGCGTGCAGATCCGCACCGTGGACGAGGCCACCGCGGAAGAGAACAACGTGCCCACTGGCTGCCGCATCGAGGCGTTGACCGAGGGCGCGCCCGCCGAAGCCGCCGGCCTGCAGGTGGGCGACATCATCACCCAGGTGGACGACCTGACCGTGTCCGAAAACGACGACGTGGTGGACTATGTGCGCTCCCTGAACGTGGGCGACACCGTCACCTTCACCGTCTATCGGGACGGGGAGACCCTGTCCATTCAGGTCACCATCGGCGACATGAACAAATTCAGCAACTGATGATCACAGAAAGAACCGTTTACACCCTTGAACTGAATAAGATCCAAGCGATGCTCCGCGTCCATGCGGTCTCCGACATGGGCAAGGAGGCGGTGGACGCCCTCACGCCCCTGGTATCCCTGCCGGAGGCGGAGCGGCTGCTCCAGGAGACGGCGGAGGCCGAGTCCATCTATTGGCGGCTGGGCCACACGCCCCTGGACGTCTTTCCGGATATCCGCGGCTCCCTGCGGCGCATGGGGGCCGTTTTGGCTCTGTCCATGGGGGAGCTTCTGGCTGCGGAGCGGTGCCTCAAGGTGTCCCGCCGGACCAGGGAAGCCATCCTGGGCGGCAAAGACCAGGGGGGCGACGGCCTCCTATGCCTGCTGGCAAACCGGCTCACGGCTCAACCTTCCATTGAAAACGAGATCGCCCGCTGCATCCTCTCCGAGGAGGAGATGGCGGACAACGCCTCCCCGGAGCTGAACCGCATCCGGCGGCAGATGAAGCTGACCACGGAGAAGGTCCGGGACAAGCTCAACAGCATCATCCGCAGCGCCGGGGACCAGAAATACCTGCAGGATGCCATCATAACCATGCGCAATGGCCGCTACACCATCCCCGTGAAGGCGGAGCATCGGCGGCAGATCCCCGGCCTTATCCACGACCAGAGCGGCACGGGGCAGACCCTGTTCATCGAGCCCGCCGCGGTGGTAGAGCTGGGCAACGAGTATAAAAAGCTCCTGCTGGACGAACAGAAGGAGATGGAGCGTATTTTGGCCGGACTCACGGCCCTGCTACAGCCCGTGGCGGACGAGCTTTACAACAGCCTATCCATCCTGGCGCGACTGGACTGCATCTTTGCCAAAGCCATCCTGGCCAGGGAGTACGGCGGCATTCGCCCCAAGCTCAATGAGGGGGGCCGCATCCGGCTAATCAACGCCCGCCATCCCCTCATTGACCGGGAAAAGGTGGTGCCCGTCACCCTGTGGCTGGGGGAGGAATTCGACACCCTCATCATCACCGGCCCCAACACCGGCGGCAAAACCGTCACGCTGAAGACCGTGGGCCTGTTCACCCTTATGGCCATGTGCGGTCTGTTTCTTCCCGCGGAGGAGGGGAGCGAGGTCTCCGTCTTCGACCAGGTCTTTGCGGACATCGGCGACGAGCAGTCCATCGAGCAGAGCCTGTCCACCTTCAGCGCCCACATGACCAACCTGGTCTCCATCATGGAGCAGGCGGACGATCACACGCTGGTGCTCCTGGATGAGCTGGGCGCCGGCACCGATCCCTTGGAGGGCGCGGCTCTGGCCCAGGCCATCCTGGAGCGGCTTCAAGAACTGGGCTGCCGGACCATGGCCACCACCCATTACAGCGAGATCAAGGCCTTTGCCCTGGCTCGGGACGGCATGCAGAACGCCTCCATGGAGTTTGACGTGGATAGACTCTGCCCCACCTACAAGCTATACATCGGCATTCCCGGCAAGTCCAACGCCTTCGAGATCAGCCGCCGCCTGGGCCTTAATGAGGCGGTCATCGACCGGGCCAGGCAGTTCCTTAAGAAGGAGGACGTGGCCTTTGAGGACGTGCTGAGCGGGGCCGAGGAGCAGCGGCGCATCGCCGAGCAGTCCCGCCACGACGCCCAGCTGGCCCTTTGGGAGGCGGAAAAGCTGCGCAGCGACTATGAGAAGGAGAAGCGCAAGCTGGAGGAGGAACGGACCCTCCTGCGGAACAAGGCCCGGGAGGACGCCCGGGACATCGTCCGCCAGACCCGCCGGGAGATGGAACGCCTGATCACGGAGCTGCGCAACATCAAAAACATCGACACCAAGGCCCTGGAGCGGGCCATCCAGCAGTCCCGGGACGCCATGCGCGCCTCGGAAAACGACCTGGCGGACGTGGCCCTGCCGGAGGACGGCCTGGGCGAAGCGCCCAAGACCGTGAAGGCGGGGGAGAGCTACCACGTTGTCAGCATCCACAACACCGCCACCGTGCTGAAAGCTCCCGACGCCCGGGGCATGGTGCAGATCCAGGCCGGGGTCATCAAGATGAACGTGCCCCTTTCGGACCTTCGGCCTCTGCCCAAGACCGGCAAGAAGCGCCCCACCGTCACGGGGAAGCCCATCCTCCAGGACATCCAGGAGGTGAAGATGGATCTGGATCTGCGGGGCATGACCGTGGACGACGGCATGCTGGAGGTGGACCGGTACATCGATCTGTGCGCCCGCAACGGCCGCAAGGAGTTCAACGTGATCCACGGCAAGGGCACCGGCGCCCTCAGGGCCGGTATCCAGGCGTACCTAAAGAATCACCCCCGGGTCAAGTCCTATCGGATCGGCGCCTACGGGGAGGGGGACGCGGGGGTCACCGTGGTCACCTTAAAATGAATTCATCAACGAAAAAAGCCGTCAGTTTTCTGACGGCTTTTCGCTTGCTTTGAAAGAATTAGCCTCTAAGATCCCGGATCATCTTTGCCGGGTCGGCAGCGGTGAACACCGCGTTGCCGGCCACCAGCACCGTGGCCCCCGCTTCCCGGCAGAGGGGCGCGGTGGCGGCGTTCACCCCGCCGTCCACCTCGATCTCGAAGCTGAGCCCCCGCTGAGCCTTGATCTCATTCAGCCGGGCAATCTTTTTGAGCACCTGAGGGATGAACTTCTGCCCGCCGAAGCCCGGGTTCACGCTCATGAGCAGCACCAGATCGCTATCCTCCAAAACCTCTTCGCACAGGGAAAGGGGGGAGGCCGGGTTCAGTACCACGCCGCCCTTCATGCCCGCAGCATGGATGGCCTGGAGCACCCGGTGGATGTGCCGCTCCGCCTCCACATGGAAGGTGACCACGTCCGCGCCGGCGTCCCGGAAGGGGTTCACCCAGTTTCCGGGATTCTCCACCATCAGATGCACGTCCAAGGGGAGTTTGGTGTAGGGCCGCAGGGCCTTGCACATGGCGGGGCCGAAGGTGATGTTGGGCACGAAGCTCCCGTCCATCACGTCAAAGTGGATCCAGTCGGCGCCGCTTCGTTCCAGCATGGCCACGTCCTCGCCCATATGGGCAAAGTTGGCGGAGAGAATGGAGGGGGCGATCTTAATCATATTGGTGTTTCCTCCTGAAAGTAAAATCCTTGGCGATCTCAACATAGCGCTCATAGCGGGCGGGGGAGAGGCGGCCTTCCTGAAGCAGCGCCTTCACGCCGCAGCCGGGCTCGCTGATGTGCAGGCATCCGGGGAATCGGCAGGGCGCCGCCTGGGAAAACTCCGGATAGCATTCCTGGAGCCTCTTTTCGTCGAAGCTCTCCGGCTCGTAGAGGGAGAAGCCGGGGGTGTCCAGCAGAGCGCCGCCGAAGCAGGGCCAGAGCTGGGCGTGGCGGGTGGTGTGCTTCCCCCGGTCCGTCTTCCTGGTCAGCTCCCCCACCGGGAGCTGCAGCTCCGGCAGCAGGGCGTTCATGAGGGAGGATTTCCCCACGGCGGACTGCCCCGCAAAGCAGCAGATCTTCCCCTTGATGGCGGCTTCCAGCTCCCCCAGTCCCGCCCGGGAAACGGCGGACACCACCACTCGGGGGAAAAGCCCATAGGCCTCCTCAAAGGCCTTCACGATGGCCGGGTCCCCTTCATCCGCCTTGTTGAGGACCATCACCGGCTCGATGCGGTTGAGCTTGGCCTGGACGATGAGCTTGTCCGCCAGCATCCAGTCCGGCTCAGGCAGATGGGCGGAGAGGACGATGAGGAGCCGGTCGATGTTGGCCACAGCAGGCCGGATCAAAAGGTTGCGCCGGGGCAGGATCTCGTCGATCTGGGCGTAGCCGGCATCGTGCCGGGTGAAAAGCACCGAATCCCCCACCACAGGGGTGATCCCGTCCTTGCGAAACACGCCCCGGGCCTTGCAGGTGATGATCTCTTGGCCGGCGGACACATAGTAGAACCCGCCCACGCCCTTGATAATCGTTCCTTCCATAGGCCCCTACTCCGAAAACTTCACGTCCTGGGAGCGCATCTCTTTCCCGTTCACCAGCAGATACAGGGTCCTGGTGGCGGGATCGTTGCTGTACACCGTGGCGCTGATGGAGACCATGGTCTCCCGGGTCCGGACCGTTTCATAGAGGATGACGGAGTAGTCGATGTTCTCCGTGTTGCTGGTCCGATACAGGATCTGCACACGGGAGTCGTTCTCCGGGATGTCCAGCATGAAGGAGATATCCGCTTTATACTTGCCGTGGCTCTCCAGCAGGAGGGTCAGATACACGGGTTCGCTCTTGTCCGTGGGCTGGTTGGCGGGCAGGCTTTGCTGGATGACGGTCCCCGCCCGGCTGTCCCCGGGGGCGTATTCCGCCGCCACATACAGGTTTTCAAACCCCGCCACATGGAGGGCGCGCAAGGCGTCGTCCAGCCGGAATCCCACCACCGCAGGCATCAGATTCCCGGCCAGGGGCGTGGCCCTCTGGGTCTGGGTCGGCACGGTGACGTTGGCCATGGTGGGGGAGGCGGTGGGGATCAAAATGGCGTCCTCCGTGTCCTCGTTGCCGGCGCACCAGTGGTTCACGAAGCCCAGATAGGCCAGGAAGATCACCAAAATAGGCGTGAACACCGAGATGGAGATCCAGGCATACACCGATAGGCTCATGCGACGGAAGGGGGCTTTTTGCTCCTTGGACTCCCGGTCCCGGGCAAAGGTGCCGTTGGGGTGGGAGAGGGAGCGGATCAGGTCCGAACGCATGAGCTTGGCGTTGGCATAGCGCATGCCGGGCTCCTTCTCAATGGCCCGCAGGATGATGTCGTTGAGGGCCGGAGGAATGGCTGGGTTCAGCTCCCGAGGGGGCCTGGGCGCGTTGGACAGGTGCATGAGGGCCGTGGCCACCGTGGTGTCGCCGATGAAGGGCACCGTGCCCGTGAGCATCTCATAGAGGGAGATGCCCGTGGAATAGATGTCGCTCTCCGCCGTGGCGGGGAGGCCCTTGGCCTGCTCCGGGGAGATATAGTGGACGGAACCTACCACATTCTTGCCGGAGAAGGTCACGGTACTGGCCGTCACCTCGCGGGCGATGCCGAAATCCGCCAGCTTCGCCTTGCCCCGGTTGGTGACGATCACGTTCTGGGGCTTCACGTCCCGATGGATGATCCCGTGGGCATGGGCGTAAGAGAGGGCGTCCAGCACCTGGCTGCAGATGCCGATGGCCTGCTGCACGGACAGATGCCCGCCCGGACTCTCCCGGATCAGCTCCTTGAGGGTCTTGCCCTCCACGTATTCCAGCACGATATAGGGAATGCCGTTGTCCTCGCCTACGCCGTAGGCCCGGACGATGTTCTCGTGAGAGAGCTCCAGGCTGGCCCGGGCCTCCCGCTCGAAGCGGCGCAAAAACTCCTGGTCGTTCAGATACTCCTCCTTGAGCATCTTCACGGCCACCACCTTTCGGGAGGACATGTTGATGGCCCGGTACACGTTGGCCATGCCGCCGCTGCCGACCTCCCGAATGACCCGATACTTGTTGTCGATGATGTCGGGGATCACAGCTCCACACCCCCTTCGTTCCGCACGATGACCAGGGAGATGTTGTCGGAGCTGCCCTTTTCATAGGCCAGGTCGGAAAGGGCCTGGCAGAGCTGGTCCAGATCGTCTTTCTCTTGCGCCAGGGAGAGCATTTCCTCCTCCGTGACCACGTCGCACAGGCCGTCGGAGCAGAGGATCACCGTATCCTTGGGGTTCCAGCGGGTGTAGAACACGTCCGGCTCAAAGGAGGTCTCGGAGCCGATGCCCCGGGTGATCACGTTCCGCCGGGGGTGGGTCTTGGCCTCCTCCGCCGTGAGGAACCCCCGCCGTACCAGCTCCTGCACATAGGAGTGGTCAAAGGTCACCTGGCGGATTTCGCCGCCGGAAATCAGATACAGCCTGGAATCGCCGATGTTGGCGGTGATGAAATGATCGTGGTAGAAAATGGCCGCTACCAACGTGGCGCCCATGCCCATGAGCTTTTTGTCCGCTTCCGCAGCGGAAAGGACCTGGGCGTTGGCGTTGAAGAACGCGTCCACCAGCACATTCTGAGGGGCGTCCGTCAGCTCCCTGGTCCAGGTGTCCAGGGCGTCGATGGAGATACGGCTGGCCACCTCTCCGGCCGCGTGGCCGCCCATTCCGTCGGAAACGGCGGCCAGCAGGGGATAGCGCGGGTCGAAGCGGGTGAAGACCACATCCTCGTTGTTGGGGCGGCGTCCCTTCAGGGAAACGCTACTGTATCTCATGGATCACCCTCCTTCTTAACTGTCCGCAGGCGCCGTCGATATCCGCGCCCATCTCCCGCCGCACGGTGGCGGAGATATGCTCCCTTTGGAGCCACCCGGCAAACTCCTCCGCGTGGGCCCGGGTAGCGCCGATCAAGGATCGCTCCTTCACGCTGTTCAGGGGGATCAGGTTCACGTGGCAGATGAGTCCCCGCAACAGCTTCGCCAGGGCAGCCGCGTCCTGCCGGCTGTCGTTCACACCCTCCACCAGGGCATATTCAAACACCACCCGCCGGCCCGTTTTCTCCGCGTAGGTCTTGGCCGCGGCCACCAGGTCCGAAATGGGGTAGACGTTGGCGATGGGCATCATGGTCCGCCGCACCTGGTCGCTGTGGGCGTGGAGGGAGATGGACAATGTCACATGGGGCGCGTCCTCCATGAAGGTATATATCTTGGGCACCAGGCCGCAGGTGGAAAGGGAGATGTTCCGGGGGCTGATGTTCAGCTCTTCCGGACTGGTCACCCGCTTCAGGAAGGTGACCACGTTGTCGTAGTTATCCAAGGGCTCCCCGCTGCCCATGAGCACGATGTTGGTCACGGACCGGCTACAGC
Organism: uncultured Eubacteriales bacterium; assembly: GCA_902765005.1. GTDB lineage: Bacteria > Bacillota > Clostridia > Christensenellales > CAG-138 > RUG472. Next base: position 57,357 of record CACWYB010000003.1, read on the forward strand.
CCGCTTTGGGGGGCTCGTCCTTTTCCATGAGCTTGATGAAGCTGAGCATCTCCCCGGGCCTCAGGTTCCGCACGCAGCCCTCCAGGGTGGAGGCGCAGAACTTGCAGCCCATTTTGCAGCCCACCTGGGTGGAGATGCAGGCGGTGTTGCCATAGCTATAGTGCATGAGCACGCCCTCCACCAAATTCCCGTCCTCCAGCAAAAAGAGGTATTTGGCCGTGCCGTCCCTGGGGGACACCAGCTTGCGCTCGATGACGCTGCCGCCGTAGGGCATGGCGGCCAGCTTCTCTCGCAGGGCCTGGGGCAGGTTGGACATCTCCTCCGGCCGGGCGCCCTTGTTGAGCCATGCCATGACCTGACCGGCGCGGAAGCGGGGTTCGTTCCAAGCCTGCATGAGGGCGGAAATGCCGGTTTTGTCCAAGTCCGTTAAAAACATCTCTTCATCCTTGCCATATAAAATCCCCCGGTGCCGTGGAGGTGGGGCAGCAGCTGCCGCTGTTCCTCCAGACCAAAGGCGGGGTGTTCCTGTAAAAAGGCTTCCACCTGCTCCTCATTCTCCCGCTTTGAGATGGTGCAGGTGCTGTAGCACAGGGTGCCGCCGGGCTTGATGCGCCTGGCGCAGGCTTCCAATAGAGCCGCCTGGGTCCCGCACAGCGCCCGAACATCCTGTTCCTCCCGGTGCAGCCCCACGTCGGGCTTCTCCCGAAACAGGCCCAGCCCGGAGCAGGGCGCATCCAGCAGCACGGCGTCAAAGAGCTCGTCTTCGTCCTCCGAAACGAGCGAGGCGTCCTTCTCAACGCACCGGGCCTTCACGTGAAGCCGCTCAAAGGTTTGCTCCATAAGGGCCACCCGGTGGGGGTGCAATTCATAGCAAACCAGCTCTATATCCCCCTTCGTAAGGGAGTAGAGGTAGGCCGATTTGCCGCCCGGGGCGGCGCAGGCGTCCAGCACCCGCTTGCCCGTCATATCGCCCATGAACCGGCAGATGGCCATGGCCCCTTCGCCCTGTATGGCGATCTTCCCCTCCTGAAACAGGGGGCTGCTCAAGGGCAGGCTCCGCGCCAACCGGAAGCAGTTTCCGTCCACTCGACCCCGGGCAAAGGGCACGTCAAGCGCCCCTTCGAGAGCCTCGTCGGTATAGGGGTGCTGGGCCCGGATCTCCATGGCCGGGGCCGGAGTTTCGAGCATCCGGGTCGTGTCCGCTTCCCCGAAGCGCTCCACCCATTCTCTCACGATCCATTCCGGCAGCCCATGCTGGATGGACAGCCGCCGCACGATGTCCTTAGGCAGGGGAGGGAGGCTGTCCCTCTCCCGCAGGATGCGCCGCAGGACCCCGTTCACAAGGCCCGCCGAGGCGCCCTTGCCGCACTCCTTGGCCAGCGCCACCGCCCCGTTTACTGCCGCGTGATCCGGGGTGTCCATGAAGAAGAGCTCCCCCATGGCCAGCCGCAGCACGTTGCGGATCACCCGCTTCTGGGGCTTCACGTAGAAGGAAAGGATGTAGTCCGACCAGCGCGCGTGCTCCAGGGCGGTATACACCAGGGCGTTCACAAAGGCCCCTTCCGAGGGGTCCCTGTGCAGCTCCTTCAGCCGCAGGTTGGCGTAGGCCCCGTCCTCCAAAACATCCATGATCACCTGCAGGGCATCCCGGCGGGGGCTGTTCATGAAAGCACGCTCCCCGCGATGTTTTTGCCCCGCAAAAATGCCTTGCCGTCCAGCTTCTTCCCGCCGGGCAGCTGAAGCTCAACCACCTCCAAGACGCCGTCCGGGCACTTTAGAAACAGCCCCTTTCTGGCATCGCCGAAGAGACCGCCCACGGGCAGCTCTTCCGGGGCGGATTCGCCGCTAAGCTTAGTCCGCCACAGCTTCAGCTTTTCCTCACCCAGCAGGGCATAGGCCCCGGGCCAGGGGTTGGTGCCCCGGACCAGGTTGTGGATGGCCTGCCGAGAAGCGGCAAAATCGATTCGGCCGCTGTCCCGGGTCAGCATCTTGCAGTAGGTGGCCCGGCTTTCCTCCTGGGGCACGGGAACAAGGGTGCCGGCCTCCAGCTGCTCCAGGGTCTCCATAAACAGCTCCGCGCCCAGCTCCGAGAGCCGCAGGGAAAGCTCCCCATAGGTCTCGTTTTCGCCCAGGGGGGTCTGGGCCGTGAGCAGAATGTCCCCGGCGTCCATGCGCTTCACAAGCTTCATGGTGGACACGCCGGCCATCTTCTGTCCGTCGATCACGGTCTGCTGCATGGGGGAGGCGCCCCGGTAGAGGGGCAGGATGGACCCATGCACGTTGATGGCGCCCAGGGGCGGGATGCTGAGATTCTCCTCGCTGAACAGCTGCCCGAAGGCCACCACCGCGTAGAGGTCAGGCCCGAAGGCGCGGATGGCGGCGCAGCCCTCTTCGCTGCGGATCTTTTCAAACTGATACACTGGCAGCCCCAGTTCCAAGGCCGCGGCCTTCACCGGCGGCGGCGTCAGGATGGCCTTGCGCCCCACCGGACGATCCGGCTGGGTGAATACCGCCACCGTGTGCGGGGAGGCGGCCAGGGCCCGGAGCGTGGGTACGGCAAACTCCGGCGTGCCAAAGAACGCGATGCGCATGCTCATTCCTCTCCCGTAAAGTCAGCAGGAGGTTCCTTCACCAGCGTCAGGTACACCTTCCCGTCCAGATGGTCGCATTCATGGAAGACCGCTCGGGCAAAGAGCCCTTCGCCCTCATACTCAAACAGGTCTCCGTGCCGATCGTAGGCCTCCACCTTCACATAGTTGGGTCGCTCCACATAGCCGCTCTGCCCGGGGAAGGAGAGGCAGCCTTCCATGCCCCCTTGGGTGCCGGAGGATTCCAGGATCCGGGGGTTCACCAGCTCCACGGGAGCGTTTTCCCCTTCCGGGCCGCCCACGTCGATGACCACCACCCGGCGGAGCACCCCCACCTGGGGCGCGGCCAGGCCCACGCCGTCCGCGTCATACATGGTGTCGAACATGTCGTCGATGAGCTGGGAGAGCCGATCGTCGAAGCTGATCACTTCCCGGCACTTTTTATACAAGCAGGGATCCTTTTCCTTGCGAATGGTTCTGATCGCCATGGCATACTCCTCCTAATTACATCATGTTATTATATCCTGTGAAAGGGATTTTGTAAAGAAAACCGAGATAAAAAGGGCGGTTGATTCGGGCTCAACTAACGGTTGATACCTTTTTGGGGTATTCTCTTGTCGGATGATAGCTCAACCGTGAAAAATGTGTTATGATGATGCCATCAAAAAAGGGAGGCAATTATGGAAAGCAAGGCAACCATGGGCAAGCGCATCAGCGACTTGCGTAAGCAAAAGGGCATGACCCAGGAGCAATTGGCAAATCTGGTGGGCATCACCGCCCAGGCAGTCAGTAAATGGGAAAACGATCTAAGCTGTCCCGATATCTCCATTCTGCCGCAGCTGGCAGATGCGTTAGGGGTCACCACAGACCAGCTATTGGGCAAAGAGCCGCTGCGCTTGCTGTCTGTGGAAGGCGAAAAAGAGAGAAAGCGTGATCATAATGTCACGGTCAGCCTGAATTTGAAACGCTGGGAAAAGATCGTCTTTTCTCTGCTGCTGGTGGGTATCGGCGTGGTGTTCCTGCTGAACGCTATGCACATTATTCAGTTAGGAGAGGGTATCACCTTCTGGAGCGTGCTGTGGCCCTTTTTACTCACCTGCATGGGGATCATGCTGTGCCGGAAGGATTTGAGCCCGGTGAGCTTGGGCATCGCCCTGTTCGGTTTGTATATGCTGCTGTTCAACATGGGCATCATTCCCGCCCAGTATAAGCTGACCTGGGGCATGATCTGGCCCGCCGCGCTGATCCTCATCGGACTTACGGTACTGCTTGGATATCTGTTTCCCCACCGGAAGGGCTCCGGCGAAGGATTCTTCCATGTGGAGAAGGGGGACCCCGTGTTCGAATACACGGAGGAGGGTGGCTTTATCAACGTGGACGCCGCCTTCTCCAGCCAGGAAAAGAAGGTGATGGGGGAGGAGCCCTTCAAAGGCGCCAAGATCGATATGTCCTTCGGAAATCTGGTGGTTGATCTGACCGGGGCCAACATCGAGAACGGAGCCACCATCGACGCCGACGTGAGCTTCGGCTCGCTGACGCTGCGGCTTCCTGCCTCCGTGGGTACCAAGGTGGACGCCAGCGCAGCCTTTGGGGGCTGCAACTGCCCGCCGGGAGACCCCAACGCCGCTGTATTCATCTATCTCAAAGGGGATGTTTCCTTCGGTAAGATCGAGGTGGAGTACGTCTGAATCACACATACGAAAAGGAGCGAGTGACCTCGCTCCTTTTTCATGCGCTTTTATTCGATGCCTATGTCCTTCATGGCGGTCTTGAGACGCTCCTCCCGGAACTGATGCTCGTATAGGTCGTGGTAGTAACCGCCCAGGGCCATGAGCTCCTCGTGGGTGCCGCTCTCCTGTATCCTTCCGCCCCGGATCACCAGGATGCAGTCCGCATGGCGGATGGTGGACAGCCGGTGAGCCACCACCAGGCTGGTTCGGCCCTTGAGCACGGTGGTGATGGCCTCCTGGATGAGCTGCTCGGTCTCCGTGTCGATGGAGCTGGTGGCCTCATCCAGCACGAAGATGCGGGGGTCGGCCAGGATCACCCGGGCAAAGCAGATGAGCTGCTTCTGCCCCGTGGACAGGCGGATGCCTCCTTCGCCCACCTCCGTGTCGTAGCCCTTGGTCTGCTCCAGGATGAAGGGCTCCGCGTGGACCAGCCGGGCGGCCCGGCGCACGTCCTCCAAGGGGGCGTCCGGACGGCCGTAGCGGATGTTGTCCGCAATGGTGCCGGAGAACAGGTGGGGGCTTTGGAGCACATACCCCAGGCTGCTCTGAAGCCAGAGCTGGGAGCGCTCCTTGTAATCCCGGCCGTCAATGTAGATGGTCCCGCCCGTGGGCTCGTAGAATCGGCAGACCAGGTTCACGATGGTGCTCTTTCCGGCGCCGGTCTCGCCCACCAGGGCGATGGTCTGGCCCGCTTCGATGTCCAGATTGAAGTCGGTGAGCACCGGCTCCTCCGCGTTGTAGGCAAAGTCTACGTGCTCGAAGCGGATGTGGCCCTCAATGGGCTCCCAGTTTTCCTTCTTGGGGGTGATGAGATCCCCATATTTTTGGATGACCTCCGGGGTATCCTGCACCTGGATGGGCGTGTCGATGAGGCCGATGACCCGCTCGGCGGAGGCCTGTGCGCTCTGGAAGTCCGCGAAGATGGAGGCGATCTGCTGGATGGGGTCAAAAAGGCTGGCCGCGTAGGTGACGAAGGCCACCAGGGTGCCGGCGGACAGGGAGCCGATGAAGGTCTTTCCCGGCGCGAGCACCGCCTTCCCGCCGAAGTACAGGGCCAGGCTCGTGCCGATGGCGCCCAGGGAAATGACAAGGGGGAAGAAGATGGCATTGATCAGGGCCGCCTTGATGGAGGCCTTACGCATACTCTGAGTTATCTCCCGAAACTCCTTGGCGTTCTCCTCCTCATACACCAGGGTCTTGGTGGTCATGGCCCCCATGATGCCCTCGTTGAAGGCGCCGGTGATGCGGCTGTTGTGCTTTCTCGCTTCCCGCTGGTATTTGAGAATGGCCCGCTCCAAAAAGAGGGCGGCCACGGCCAGCGGCGGAATTACCGCGATCACGATCAGCGCCAGCTTCCAGTTCTTCATGAACATGAACACCAGGCACAGCACCGTGTAGCAGGAGGACCAAAGAAGATCCACCAGGCTCCAGGCCACCATCTCGGAGAGCCGGCTCACGTCGCTGATCATCCGGGCCATAAGGTAGCCCACGGCGGTCTTATCGTAGAAGCTGAAGGACTGGTTCTGCAGTTTCCAGAACCCGTCCTGGCGGATGTCGTAAGAGATGTTCATCTCCATCTTGCCGCAGCGGGTGATGAAGCCCAGCGTCCCGGTGCCCTGGGTGAAGGCCAGCACCACGTAGACGAGCAAAAACAGCCATACGCCCTGGCTGGTCCCGGGCACGATGAAGTGGTCCACCGCGTAGTTGGTGAGCAGCGGGTAAAGGGCGTCCACCAGGGCCACGAACACCAAACAGGCCATGGCCGACAGGAAGGTGCCCTTGGTGCGCCAAGCGTAGGCATAGAGCCGCTTCCAAAGCTTGGGGTCCACTCGTTCGTTGGTATAATCGGTTTCGTTCTGATAGCTCACGCCTTGTCACCTCCTTTGGGCAGGGCGTCCTGAATCTCGGCGATGTGCCGGTAGAGGCCGGGGCGGCCGAGCAGCTCCTCATGGGTGCCCATGTCGGTGAGCCGCCCGTTCTCCAGCACCAGGATCTTGTCCGCTTCGCAGAGGGTGGTGATCCGGTGGGAGATGATGAACAGGATTCCGTCCCGCTTCATGCCGTAGAGCGCGTCCCGGATCTTGGCGTCCGTCTCCGTGTCCACGGCGCTCATGGAGTCGTCGAAGATGAGGATGGGGGCCTTCTGCATCAGGGTCCGGGCGATGGCCACCCGCTGCAGCTGCCCGCCGGAGAGGGTCACGCCCCGCTCGCCCACGATGGTGTCGTAACCCTTTTCAAAGCCGCAGATCACGTCGTGGACCGCGGCCAGCCTTGCGGCTGCCTCCACCTCCGCGTCGGTGGCCTCCGGATTCACGATGCGGATGTTCTCTTTGATGGTCCGGGAGTAGAGGAAGGGCTCCTGGAGCACGATGCCGATGTTTCGCCTAAGGCAGGTGTGGTCGATGTCGTTGATGTCCACGCCGCCGATGGTGATCCGGCCCCGGGTGCAGGTGTACAGCCGCTGCAGCAGCTGCACCAGGCTGCTTTTGCCTGAGCCGGTGGAGCCCAGGATGGCCACGGTCTCCCCGGGGTGGACGGTGAAGGAAATGTCCTTCAGCACCTCGTCCGGGGCATTGTAGCCGAAGCATACGTGGTCAAAGCAGATATCCCCGGTCATGTCCACCGTAAGCGCTTTGCCTGGTTCCTTCTCCGGCTCGGCATCCATGATCTCAGAAAGCCGCTCCAAAGAGATGGAGGCTTTGCCCATATCTGCCAGGATGCGGCCCAGCTGGCGCACGGGCCAGGTGAGCATGCCCGTGTAGGTGGCAAAGAGGGTGACCAGGCCCAGCGTCATGGTGCCTTTGGCGCAGAAATACACGCCGGCGGCCAGGGAGATGCCGATCTGGGAATAGCCCACCGCGTCGGAAAAGCCCCAGTAGTAGCCCAGCAGCCTATTTAGGCGCACATACTTATCCCGTGTGGTGGCGTTGAGCCGGGTGAATTTTTCAAACTCCGCCCGCTCCTGGCCGAAGGCCCGCACGATCCGCATGCCGGTCAGATTCTCCTGGAGCATGGCGGACAGGTCGCCCTCCGCCTCGTCCGCCTCCCGGAAGTACCGCTGCACATGGCGGAAGTAGACGAAGGAGCACCCCGCCAGGAAGGGGAGGGTGACCATGGAGATGAGGGCCATGGGCACATGGATCTGCAGCAGGATGATGAGGGCCGTGAAGAACATGACCAGCGTGCGCAGGATGTCCATCATCTGCACGCTGAGGAACTTGCGCACCGTCTCCACGTCGGAGGTGCACCGCTGCACCAGATCCCCGGTGGACACATGCTTATGGTAGTCGTAGGGTACGGCGTTGATGTGCCCGTAGAGGGCGTCCCGCAAGGTCTTGGCCATGCCCTCCGCCGCAAAGGCCGTGGAGCGGCGGCGCAGGTAGGTGAATATGCCGTTGAGCACGGTGAACAGAAGATAGGCAGCCCCGCACAAAACCAGATGCTCCATAAAGTATTCCCGCCCGCCCAACTGCTGCACCAGGCGGAATATGGGCGCGGGGATATGGGGGTCCACGCCGCGAATCACGTAATCCAAAGTGAAGCTGGTCACGAACGGTGCCAGATACACGCAGATGGCAGCCAGCAGAACGAACAGGGCCGCCAATATCAAATGTCCCCAATAGGGCTTGAGCACCCGGAAAAACAGGCGCCAAGGGGATCGCTTTCGTTTTTTATCCTTCATACTATTCCTCAAAACATGTCCTGTGGGTTGATCTCGATCTTCAAAAACCCGTCCTCCCGGTGGTTCGTCTCAAAGTCATACACGGCGTGGAGGGCCTTTGAGAGCCGCTTGGTCCGCAGCAGCTTCACCAGGATCTGATACCGGCTTTGGCCGGCGATCCGGGCGATGGGCGCCGGCGCCGCCAGCAGCAGGAGCAGATCCCCCTGGCCGTCGTCCCCCAATGCCGCCTTCAGATCGGCTTCCAGCTCCTTGGCATAGGCCTTGCCCCGCTCGATGAGCTGCTCTTCCTTGGTATCCGACAGCAGCAGCCGAATGAACAGGGAGAAGGGAGGGTAGAGGCACTTCTTCCGCTGGGCGATCTCATACTGATAGAACCCGGCGTAATCTTGGCTCTGGGCGAACCGCAGCACCGGGTGGTCCGGGGCGTAGGTCTGCATCACCACTTCGCCGGGGTCCTTGTCCCGGCCCGCCCGGCCGGAGACCTGGGTGAGCAGCTGGAAGGTCCGTTCCGCACTCCGATAGTCCGGGAAGTTCAGGGTGGTGTCCGCCGCCACCACCCCCACCAGCGTCACGTTGGGGAAGTCGTGGCCCTTGGCGATCATCTGGGTCCCGATGAGGATCTGAGCCTCTCCCCGACCGAAGGCGGAGAGGATCTGCTCATAGGCGTCCCGATGGGCCACCGTGTCTGCATCCATGCGCAGGGTGGAGGTGCCGGGGAAGAACTTCTGGATCTGCTCCTCCACCTGCTCCGTGCCCACGCCGAAGTACTTGATAAAGGGCTTGCCGCAGTTGGGGCACAGGCTGGGCAGGGGCTTCTTCGCTCCGCAGTAGTGGCAGCGGACCGCGTTCTGGGCCTTGTGGTAGGTCATGGCGATATCGCAGTTGTCACAGCTGAGCACATAGCCGCAGGCCCGGCAGGAGACGAAGGTGGAATACCCCCGCCGGTTGAGAAAGAGCATGGCCTGATGGCCGTCCTTCAGGCACCTGTCCAGCTTGGAAAGGAGCTGGGAGGAAAAGATGCCGTTGTTCCCGTTGAGGAATTCGCTGCGCATATCCGCGATGGACACCTGAGGCAGCGGCCGGCCGCCCACCCGGTGTTTGAGCTCAATGAGCTGATAGCTGCCGTTCAGACCCCGATAATAGCTGAGGAGGGAGGGGGTGGCGCTGCCCAAGAGCAGCTTTCCGCCGCTCATCTTCACCCGCCGCCGGGCGATGTCCAAAGCCTGATATCGAGGCGTTATTTCGCTCTGATAGCTGCCCTCGTGCTCCTCATCGATGATGATGAGCCCCAGGTTCTCCACCGGGGCGAACACGGCGCTGCGGGCGCCGATAACGATGGGGGCCTTGCCCAGCCGGATACGCCGCCATTCGTCAAACCGCTCCCCGGCGGAAAGTCGGCTGTGGAGCACGGCGATCCTGTCCCCGAAGCGGGCGGCGAACCGGCCCACGGTCTGGGGCGTCAGGGCGATCTCCGGCACCAGCATGATGGCGCCCTGGCCCCGAGCCAAGCACGCTTCGATGCACCTTAGGTACACCTCCGTCTTGCCGCTGCCCGTCACGCCGTATAGAAGCGCCGTCTGAGCGGGGGAGAGGGCCTCGATGGCCTCAAGGGCCTTTTTTTGCTCCTCGGTGAGCGCGGGCCTTTCATCCGCCCGCTGGGAATACTCCGGTCGGCGGAACACGCTGAAGCTGCTTTCAGAGAGCACCCGCTTCTTGAGCAGGGCGCCGATGGCCGGCCCGGCCCCCGGCAAAAAGGCCTGGATGTCCTTCACCGCCATGGGTTGATTGGCCTTTTTCAGCAGATCCACCACATCCGTTTGGATACGGGACCGGGATTGAAACTCTGCCGACCGGTCGGTCAGGTACACGATTCGCTCCCGCTTCTCGTGAATGCGGCCCCCCCGCAGCTGGGCGGGGATCATGAGCCGCAGGGCGTCCACCAGCAGGCAGTGGTAGGCTTCCTGCATCCATTCTGCCAGCCGGATCTGTTCCGGGAGGAGGACAGGGTAGGGCTCCAGGCAGGAAAGCACGTCCTTCACGGCCATGCCCTCCCCGAGCCCGCTCTCCTCCGAAAGGGAAAGGACAAAGCCCTCCTTCACGTGGTCTCCCTGTCCGAAGGGGAGCAGCACATGGTGGCCGGGGCGAACGTCCAGCCCCTCCGGCACCCGGTAGGTAAACGCCCGGTCCACCGCCGCATGGGCGATATCCACGATCACTTTTGCAAACATTCGGCCCCTCCTTTCCCGTAATGTAAAGAATGCCCGCTTCGTAGGGTGCGAAGCGGGCCAAGTCAAAGGGAAGACTCCTTATGCCTCCTTGGAAGGGATGACGATGAGCTTATCCTCGTACAGCTCTTCCACAGCCATGGACAAAGGCTTGTTGTTCCCCAAGGTGTCAGGATCATCCTGCAACTGACGGGCCCGATTGGCAACCGCGGTCACCAGCAAATACCGAGAGCCGGCTTTCTCTGCAAGTTCCATTACCGGCGGACGATTCATCATAGCTTATTTACCTCCCTCTATATCCTGGATCGATTCCAAAAGTTCAGAACTGCGGCTCACACGGCACCGCTCCGCTTCCAAAATGGCCTCCATCCGATGGACAGCCACATCCACCACATCGTTTACGATCACGTAATCGTAATGGGGAATCATCTTCACTTCCTCGAAGGCGGTGGCAAAGCGCTTTTCCACCTGCTCCATGGTCTCCGTACCCCGGCCGATGAGGCGGGATTTGATCTCGCTCATGCTGGGAGCGGTGATGAAGATCAGCACCGCGTTGGGGAAGGCCTGCTTCACCTTCATGGCGCCCTGCACATCGATCTCCAAAATCACATCGAAGCCGTGGGAGAGCTGCTGCTCCACGAAGGAGCGGGGGGTGCCGTAGTAGTTGCTGCCGAAGACGTGCATGTATTCCAAAAACTCGCCCCGGTCCACCATAGCTTTGAACTCTTCCTCGGTCTTGAAGAAGTAGTGCACCCCTTCGATCTCCCCGGGCCTGGGGGCGCGGGTGGTGGTGGAAACGGACATCTTGATCTTGCTGTTCCGATCCATCAGGGCCTTGTCCAAGGTTCCCTTGCCGACGCCGGCCGGCCCGGAAACCACTAAAAGCAATCCTTCTCTTTGCTGTTTCATGGGTCCCTCTCTGCTTTTACTCAATATTTTGAATCTGTTCCCGCAGCTTTTCGATCTCAGCCTTGGAAAGCAGCACAATGCTGGTCAGTTCCGCGTCGTTGGCCTTGGAGCCGATGGTGTTGCACTCCCGGTTCATCTCCTGGACCAAAAAATCCATCTTCCGGCCCACGGGCTCCTGGGCGACCAGCAGCTCCTTGAAGTGGATTAGGTGGGTGTTCAGCCGGACGATCTCCTCGTCGATGGCGGCCCGGTCCGCGAAGATGGCCACCTCGGTGGCGAGCCTGGCCCGATCCACCTCGGTTTCCTGCAACAAATCTTCGATGCGGGCGGTGAGCTTGGCCCGATACTCCTCCACCACAGCCGGGGCCCGCTTTTCCACCTGGGCGGCGTAGCCGGTCATGGTGTCGATCCGGGCGGAAAGGTCCGCCTTGAGCCGCTCGCCTTCCTTCCAGCGCATGGCTTTCAACCCATCGATAGCCAGGGACATGGCCTGCTCGGCAAGAGCCGTCAAGGCGTCCTGATCCTCATCGGCGGGCAGGATGGTGGTCACGTCGGGGAGGGAGAGGGCTCTGGAAAGGGTGATATCGTCCGTAAGCCCAAGGGCTTTGGCGCTTTCTCGGGCGGAGGTCAGGTAGGCGCCCAGCAGCGCCTCGTCGATGCGAACGGTTTTGGCGTCGCTCCGGGTGTTTCGGTAATTCACGAACACATCCACATGCCCCCGGCTCAAAGCCTCCGAAAGACGCCGACGCAAACTATCCTCCAGGAAGGAGAGCTGCCGGGGCAGCTTCAGGCCGATGTCCAAAAACCGGTTGTTGACGCTCTTGAGCTCCACGGTGAGCTCCCGGCCGTCAGAAGACGCCGTGCCCCGCCCGTATCCGGTCATGCTGTACATTGGCTCACCTCCCAAAATCATCGCATTATATCACAATCCATAAGGGCAATGCAAGCCCCAACTTATCGCAAAAACGCATCATACAGGGCATCTTCCCGGGGCGGGAGGATGGTTTGCCCGTCTTCAAAGGCGAACCCCTTCTCCACGGCCCGGCCGATGACGGCGGCCCGGATGCCCTTTTGGGCCAGCGCGGCGCACATGGCCTTTCCGTCCGGACAGCCGATCAGAAGGCTCCCGCTGCCCAGGAGCCGCAGGGGGTCGATGCCGGCCAGGGCGCAGATCCGGGCGGTGGCCTCGCTCACCGGGATGCTCTCCCGATCCAGCTTTAGCCCCAGCCCCGCGGCATAGCACAGCTCCCAGCTTGCCCCCAGCACGCCGCCTTCCGTCACATCGTGCATGGCGTGGGCTCCCTTCTCCATGGCCACTCTGCCCTCCGGCACGATGGACAGCAGGCGAAAATACCCTTCCGCCTCTTCCAGCAGGGCAGGGGGGAGGGAGGAGAGTTTGTCCTTACGTTCCGCGGCCAGGATGGCGGTCCCTTCCAGGCCCGCGCTCTTGGTCAAAACGATGTCATCCCCAGGCTGCAGGCCCAGGAGCTTGTGCTCCCGGGGCATCTTCGCCACCACGCTGGTGCAGGTGATGGGCCGGGTCACCGCGTCCGTATACTCCGTGTGCCCGCCTAAAATGTCCACATGGGCCACCCGGGCCGCGGAGGCAAGATCGTCCGCGATATGGCCGATGCCCTCCGTGGGATAATCCGGGGGCAGCAGGAGCGTGACCAGCAGCCCCACAGGCTCCGCGCCCATGCAGATGGCGTCGTTGCAGTTCACATGGACGCTCAACAGCCCCAGGCTCTTGTCTCCGGCGGAGGTGATGGGGTCCATGCTCATGACGATGAGCTCCCCGTCAAAGTCCAGGGCGGCGCAGTCCTCACCCACCCGAGGCACGGTCAGCGACTCGGGGCGGATTCGATTGAATTTTGAGAGGATCAGCGATTCCAGCTCGCTGTTTTCCAGTTTTCCGATTCTCATTTGAGCCAATCCAATAAGGTTTGTTCGTCGATGATGGGGATGTTCAGCTGCTGAGCCTTGGTGAGCTTGCTGCCCGCCGCCTCCCCGGCCAGCACATAGTCGGTCTTCTTGCTCACGCTCCCCGCCGCTTTGCCGCCGTGGCTGGTGATCAAGTCCTCCGCTTCCTTTCGGCTGAGGGTGGGCAGGGTGCCGGTGATAACGATGGTCTTGCCGCTGATGGGGGAGGCCACCGCCGCCCGGTCCGCCACCGGGGAGACCCCGTAGGCCAACAGATCGTCGATCTGCCGGCTGATGCGGGGGTCATGGAAGAAGGAGAGTACGCTCTCCGCCACGATCTCGCCCACATCCTCGATGGCGATGAGCTCATCGAAGGTGGCATTTCGCAGCTTTTCCAGGGAGCCGAAGGTGAGGGAAAGGTCCCGGGCCGTCTTCACCCCCACGTTGGGGATGCCCAGGGCGTTCAAAAAGGCGCTCAAAGGCCGGTGCTTGCTGTTCTCCAGGGCATTCAACAGGTTCTGGGCTTTCTTCTCCCCGAAGCCTTCCAAACCGAGCAGCCGCTCCCTCCGCAGGGTGTACAGCTCGGGGATGGTGGCCACGTTCAGCTCGTTGAACAGCTGCTCCGCCGTCTTGTCCGCAAAGGTGTCGATGTCCATGGCGTCCCGGCTGGCAAAATGCGCCAGGCGGGAGATGATCTGAGGCCGGCAGGAGAGGGGATTGGTGCAGTAGAGGTGCACGCCTCGATGCTCCACATGGGCGCCGCAGAAGGGGCAGACCTCCGGCTTCTCCACCGGGGCCTTGGGGGTGTCCCCGGGCACCGCCCCCAGGATCTCCGGGATCACGTCGTTGCTCCGGCGGATGAACACCCGGGAGCCCACGCCCACCTTCTTGCGGCAGATGTCGTCCCAGTTGTTCAGGGTGGCGTTGCTCACCGTCACGCCACACAGGTCCACCGGCTCCACGTGGGCCACCGGGGTCAGCTTCCCGGTCCGGCCCACCTCCCAGGTCACGCTTTCAATGGTGGTGGTGGCTTCCTCCGCGGCGAACTTATAGGCCATGGCCCACCGGGGGAATTTCTCCGTGTAGCCAAGCTGCGCCCGCTGGGCAAAGTCGCACACTTTGATGACCATGCCGTCGATGAGGAAATCCAGCCCATCCCGTTCCTCGGCCACCTGGTCGATAATGTGGATGAACTCGTCCGCCGTGTGCCCGTAGTGGACGAAGGGGGATACGGGGAAGCCGTTCTCCTGCAAAAAGGCCATCATCTGGGCGTGGCTTGTCAGCTCCTTGCCCTCGATGTAGCCGATGTTATAGCAGAAGCAGCTCAGATGCCGCTCCGCCGTCACCTGGGGATCCAGGTTGCGCAGGGCACCCGCCGCCGCGTTCCGGGCGTTTTTCAGGGGTTCCCTGGCGGTTTTGTTGTATTTGTCCAGCACGGAAAGGAGCATGATGCACTCCCCCTGAACCTCCATCCGGCCCTTGAAGGGGATGGACAGGGGAAGGGAGCGAATGGTTTTGAGCTGGGGTAAAATGGCCTCGCCCGTCACCCCGTTGCCTCGGGTGGCGCCCTGCGCGAGAACGCCGTTCTCATAGGTCAGGTTGATGGTGAGCCCGTCAAACTTGTATTCCAGGGCGTAGAGAGGGTCCTCGTCCAGATTAAGCAGCCGTTTGACCCGCTCCATCCATTCCCGAACGCCCTCCAGGGTGCGCACCTTGTCCAGGCTCCACAGGCGCCCCAGATGCCGATGCTCCTCAAATTTTTCCAAAGGCTCGCCGCCCACCCGGTGGGTGGGGCTGTCGGGAAGAACAACGCCCGTTTCCGTTTCCAGGGCGATGAGCTTGGCTTCCAGGGCGTCATATTCCCCGTCGGAAATCAGCGGCGCATCCTCCACATAGTATGCCCGGGCGTAGACGTTGAGCTGATCGACCAGCTCCTGCATCTGTTGTAGGGTGTTGGTTTCCATATTCCTCTTAGCTTTCCACTCGGGTGAGGGGGGCATACAGGGCCGTGAGCCGCTTTTCCACCCCGTTCTTGAACCGGACCCGCACGATCTGGGAGGCGCCCTTGCCCTCCACGCTCTCTATGACGCCTTCGCCGAAGATGGCGTGGCGGACTCGGTCCCCGTCCTGCCAGTTCAAAACCTTGTCGGAAGGCTTGGGAGCGGCGGCGGGCTTGGTGCCCAGGAACACCTGGGGCGGGGTGCGGACCTGCACGGGCTGGGCGTGGAAGCTCTCCGCGGCAGCACTTTCCTTCTGGATGGCCTTCCTGCTCTCCCCGGGCAGACGGATGGCGTCGCCCATCTCCCGTAGGAAGGAGGAGGGCTGGGAGGTGGTGAACTGGCCGTAGAGCATACGGCTGCCCGCGTAGGTGAGATACAGCTTCTCCCGGGCCCGGGTCACGCCCACGTAGCAGAGCCGGCGCTCCTCCTCCAGCTTCTCCGGGTCGAACTTGGACTGGGAGGAGGGGAAGAGCCCTTCCTCCATGCCGCAGAGGAACACCGTGTCGAATTCCAATCCCTTGGCGGCGTGGAGGGTCATTAGGTTCACGCAGCCGTTCTGCTCGTCCACGTTATCCGCGTTCATAAACAGGGCCACCGTGTTCAGGAAGGATTGGAGCATGTCCGCATCCGGGTCGTCGAAGGAGGCCTCAAACTCGCTCATGTAGCCCAAAAGCTCCTTCACGTTCTCGGAACGGATCTCATAGTTCTCCTTCTTGTCCTCCTTCAGATAGGCGTCGTAGCCGATCCGCTTGAGCAGGTCCGCCGCGAACACGGAGAAGGATTTCTTTCCGTATTCCTCAAAGGCCGTGAGCATGATCTCCGCGAAGGGAGCGAACTTGGCCCTGGTCCTGAGCGACAGAGTCTGGGGGTCCAGCAGCACCGCAAAGAGGGACAGCTCCCGCTGCTGGGCCTCCGAGCGCAGCTCCTCCATGGCGGCGTTGCCGATGCCCCGCCGGGGCACGTTGATGATGCGGGTGAAGGCCACGTCGTCGTTGGGGTTGCTCAACAGCCGCAGATAGGACAGCACGTCCCTTACCTCGGTGCGGCTGAAGAAGGAGGTGCCGCCGTACACCTTGTAGGGGATGCTGTAGCTTTGGAGGATCATCTCCAGAATACGGCTCTGGGCGTGGGTGCGGTAGAGGATGGCGAAGGTGTCGAACCGGCTGCCCATGCGGCGTCCGTTGAGGATGCGGTCGCAGATATACACCGCTTCCTCCCGTTCCGTCCGGCCCTCATAGACCGTGATGGGGAAGCCGTCGGTCTTGTCCGTCCACAGGCGTTTGTCTTTGCGGCCGTGGTTGTTCTCGATGACCCGGTTAGCCGCTTCCAGGATCTTGTCCGTGGAGCGGTAGTTCTGCTCCAGGCGCACCACATGGGCCCCGGGGAAATCCTTTTCAAACTCCAAAATGTTGCGGATGTCCGCGCCCCGCCAGCCGTAGATGCTCTGGTCGTCGTCGCCCACCACGCACAGGTTCCGATGCTCCTTGGCCAGCATGCTCACGATGTGATACTGGGCCATGTTGGTGTCCTGATACTCGTCCACCAGGATATATTGGAACCGGGCGCGATATTTCTGCAGGATGTCCGGGTTCTTGTCAAAAAGCTCAATGGTCTTGAGCAGCAGATCGTCGAAGTCCAGGGCGTTGGCTTCCTTGAGCCGCTTCTGGTACAGGGCGAAGGCCTCCGTCACCTGCCGGGGCTGGTAGCTCTGGATCAAATACTCCTGGGGTTTCAGGGAGTGGTTCTTGGCGTCGGAGAAGATCCCCGCCAGCATGCGCTTGGAGAAGACCTTGTCGTTAAGATTCAGGTCTTTGATGATATGGCCGATGAGGGCCTGCTGATCGTCCTCATCGTAGATGCTGAACTTTTTGTCGTAGCCCAGGGCTTCGATCTCCATGGAAAGAAGGCGCGCGCAAAAGCCGTGGAAGGTGAACAGCCACACGCCCCCGTCCTCGCCGGTGAGCTTCTGCACCCGCTCCTTCATCTCCCGGGCGGCCTTGTTGGTGAAGGTCAGGGCCAGGATATGGTAGGGTGCCACGCCCTTCTCGGCGATCAGGTAGGCGATGCGGGTGGTGAGCACCCGGGTCTTGCCGCTGCCCGCGCCGGCCAAAACCAGCAAGGGGCCTTCCGTACAGGTAACCGCCTCCCGCTGGGGCGGATTCAGTTTCGTCAAATCGATATCCATGCTCTCTCTCATTCTTTTCCGGTCAGCGTGTCATAGATGGTGTCATAGAGCTTGGCGCTTTGCTGCTGCCAGTTTTTGCGCATCTGCAGGGATTCCTCCAGGGAGGCCACCCCCACGTCGATCTCCAGCAGCGTTCGATCCCCCTCCAGGGCCTTGAGCCGAACCAGCAGCCCGCCCCCCGGCAGGGGTTCCTCCGAGGAGACCAGCTCCCGCTCTTGCCGAAACTGGGGCGCGTTCTGTTTGAGATAGGCGTCGATCCCTTCCCGCAGGGAGTAGGTGAGCCCTTTCTCGAACATGGAAAGGGTCATCATGCCCTGGTTTGTCAACTGGGCGCAGGGGCCGAAGGGACGGCGCTCCACCTGGATATCCCCGTTCTTCTCCAGCTCACCCACCACGTCGTGGAAGGAGAACCAGTTCATGCCCGTGCTTTCAAAGGCGCATTGGTAGAACTGCTGCTCCGTCAGCTCCGTCTTGGCGGCGTTCAGGATATACAGCAGCTGCACCTTTTCCTTGGCAAGCCCCTCTAAAAAATTCGGCATATGCACATGTCCCCCTATGTATGAACCAGTGTATCAAAAAAATCGGATTTTGACAATAGAATCATCGTCCAAAAAGCGAAAATATATCGCTATTGCGAGCGATTTGCGATAACTAATTCGGATCTTTGTTTTGCGGTGGGAAGAAGAAAGAATGGAGACGAATATAAGGCGGGCGTCTTCGGGAATACAACCGGACGATTGGTTTCTCCCGCGCCCGTTCGAATCCCCTTTCAGGTAAGACAAAACAAAGACACCGGTTTCGGTGTCTCTGTTTGTCTTGGTGGAGCATAGGGGATTCGCTCTCGGCCTCGACGGCCTCGGTCAGGGCGCGGCTCTGAACGTCCACCGGACGTTCATTCACTCCCGCGCCCGTTCGAATCCCCATCATTGTGTCAAAAGAAAAAGGGCATCCGATGGATGCCCATTTTCTTTTGGTGGAGCATAGGGGATTCGAACCCCTGACCTCAACATTGCGAACGTTGCGCGCTACCAACTGTGCTAATGCCCCACGACGGAACGCAATAAGTATTATACACATCCGGGGAAAAAAAGCAAGGCCTTTTTCCCATAAAATTTTGCGTGCCTTTTTCCCGGGGATGGCGTATACTATGGGCAACAAACGGGAGGTGCGCCATGGCTAAAGTCCTTTTATTCAATTTCGCCGATCAAAAGCGGATGAAGATCCTGTTCCTGCTCATGCAGCATGGCGTGACCGCCGTGGAGGTGCCTCTCCAGGACCAGACCCGTCCTTTAGGCGCCCTGCTGGGGAAGCCGGGGTATCACGCCGCCCCGGAGGCCGCCGCCCCCTTTTTGGAGGAGATGCTGGTCATGGACGATCTGAACCCCGCCCAGTTTCAGGGCTTCCTGGCCGGATTAAAGGCCCTGCAGGCCCCAGTCGCCTATAAGGCCGTGACCACGGAGCACAACCTTTCCTGGACCCCTGTACACCTTTTTCGGGAACTGGTGGCGGAGCATGAAGCCATGCATGCCCCAAAATAAGAAAAGAGCCGGTTTTCCCGGCTTTTTTTATGCTTGCGGCAGGGCGAAGTTCACGCCGCCGGGCACGATCTCCACAGTGAACCTTTTGCGCTCGATGACCTCCCCGTCCAGCGACACGGGCAGCAGCCCCTTTTGGCTCTCCACGGTCAGCTTCTTGGCCCGAGTGTACCGGATGATGTCCCTCATCCGCGGGTCCTCCAGGTGGCGGCCCTCCGTGTAGGAGCCGATCAGCTGCACGAAGGAGAGCCGGGACACAGGCTTCACCAGGCATACCTCGATGCGGCCGTCGTCCACCTGCGCCCGAGGCGCGCACTTGAAGGAGCCGCCCACATACTGGCCGTTGGCGAAGGTGCACAGAAGAATGTCCCCCTCGTAAAATGCTTCGCCGTCCACCGTGACCATGCAGCCCGTGCGCATGGATTTCAGCAGGGCATGGACGATCCCCACATAGTAGGCCCGCTTTCCGCCCATGAGGGGCTTGCGCTTCACGGCGTTCATGGTCTTCAGCACGCTGGTGTCGAATCCGAAGCTGAACACGTTGATGCACCAGCGGTCGTCCACCTTCAGGATGTCGATGGGCGCGGGCTCGGCGGCAAGGAGCCTGTCGATATCCATGAACCGCTCCGGCCCTCCGAAGACCTTCACAAAGTCGTTGCCGCTGCCGCAGGGGTATACGGTGAAGCTGGCGTTTTTGTGCCCTGCCACGCCGGAGGCTACCTCGTTGATGGTGCCGTCGCCGCCGCAGGCAATACAGCATAGCTGTTCGTCGGGTTCCGCCTGAATCCGCCGCAGGATGTAGCGCGTGGCGTCGCATGGGCCGGTGGTCTCGTAGAATTCGCAGTTTTCGTGTTCGCGGGCCGCTTGCTCAATGGTGGCTCTGGCCTTGCCCTGGCCGGCCGCCGGGTTGTACAGGAAAATGTGTTTCATGCCTTCGCTTTCCTCAAGAAAATGGATGCCTCGCATCGCAAACTAACATGCAGTATACCATATCCAAACGGGAAAGAAAAGTGGTATACTGCAGGAAAAGGAGGGACAAAGGATGCAGCGGGTGTTGGATTTAGATTTGGATTTCTTCCTGGCGGCTTGTTGTCCGCTGGCAGAGAAAGGGAAACGGCCCGCCCTTTTGGGGCACGAGCCCTGGGCGGCGGATGCGGTACGCCGCTTTTTGGAGGATAGCTGCCTATTGTCCTCTCAGACGCCCATCCCGGGCCGGGTCTTTGAAACCCATGACGGCGCCCTTGCCTACTGGAAGGAGCTCATGGAAAAGGGCCTTTTGCACCCGCCCTTCCACGTGACCCATGTGGACGCTCACAGCGACCTGGGCATCGGCTATCCCGGCCCGGGATACGTGCTCTATAACGTGCTTTCTCTGCCGCCCAAGCGTCGGCTGGAGCTGGATCGGTTCTACCGGGAGCGGAAGCTGGACGAAGCCAACTACCTGCTCTTTGCCCTGGCCGCCCGGATCGTGGGCGCGTTGGACAATGTGCGACGGCCCTTTTCCCGGCCGGACCTGCCGGAGCAGATATTGATCCGAAACGACAGGGGAGAGGCCGCCCACATCCGCCTGCCGCAGTCCTTCCCGGACCTGTTTGAACGGACCAACGGGCCGGAGCCTTTGATCCCCTTTAGGGAATATAAAGAGGACGGAAGCTTTTTTGCCTCCGCCCCCTATGATTTCGTTTCGCTGGCCATCTCTCCCCGCTACGCGCCGAAGGCGGCGGATGAGCTGGTCCCCGTCTTTCGGGCATACTTGCGCCTTTGATCAGCCCCGCAGGGTGGCCTGGTAGAACCCGGCGTATAGCCCGTTCAGGGCCAGCAGCTCCTCATGGGTGCCCCGTTCCTGAATGCCGTGTTCATCGATGACCACGATCTCGTCCGCGTTCTGCACGGTGGACAGCCGGTGGGCGATGACCAGGGTGGTCCGTCCCTGGCTCAGTTCTTCGAAGGAGTGCTGGATCTCCGCCTCCGTCAGGGTGTCCAGGGCGGAGGTGGCCTCGTCCAGGATGAGCACCGGCGGGTTCTTTAAGAACAGCCGGGCGATAGATACCCGCTGCTTCTGCCCGCCGGACAGGAGCATGCCCCGTTCGCCTACGTTGGTTTCATACCCGTCGGGGAAGCCCATGATCTCCTCGTGGATGTGGGCCCGCTTGGCCGCGGCCACCACCTCCTCATCCGTGGCGTCCATCCGCCCATAGCGGATGTTTTCCAAGATGCTGTCCGCAAAGAGAAACACGTCCTGCTGCACGATGCCCACGTTCTCCCGAAGGGATTGCATGGTCACGTCCCGAATGTCGTGGCCGTCGATGGTGATGCTGCCCTCGCGAATGTCGTAGAACCGCAGGAGCAGGTGGCAGAGCGTGGTCTTGCCGCCGCCGGAGGGGCCCACCAGGGCCAACGTCCTGCCCGCGGGGATGGACAGGTTCACGTCGCTGAGCACCTGCCGCCCCTCGTCATAGGCAAAGGAAACGTGGCGGAAGGCGATATCCCCCTTCACGTTCTGCAGGGCCAGGGCGCCGGGCTTATCCTCGATGGCGGGCTTGGTGTCCATGATCTCCAGGAACCGGGTGAACCCGGCCATGCCCATCATATACTGCTCGGCAAAGGCCGCCAGGCGCTTGATGGGGGAGGTGAAGGTGGAGATATACAGGGTGAAGGTGATGAGGGTCACCGCGTCCAGCCGCCCCTTGTAGATGAGGTAGCCGCCGCAGGAGAGGACCGCCACATTGAACATGGCCAGGAAGAACTCCGTGCCGCTGTTGAAGGTGGCCATGATCTTATAGTAATCCTTCTTGGCGGTGAGGAAGTTCTTGTTCCCCCGCTCAAATTTTTTGATCTCATAGTTTTCGTTGGCGAAGGCCTTGGCGGTCCGGGCGCCGGAGATGGAGCTTTCGATATCCGCGTTGATCTCCGCCATCCGCTCCTTCACCACCCGGCTGGTCCGCCGCATCTTGAGCCGGGTGTGCATCACGAAGTAGATGATGACCGGCAGCAATATCAGCAGGCACAGGGCGATCCGCCACTCGATGGTAAACATGGCGATGAAGGCCCCCAGGATGGTTATGGAGGAGATGAGCACGTCCTCCGGGCCGTGGTGAGCCAGCTCCGTCACGTCAAATAGGTCGTTGGTCACCCGGGAGAGGAGCTTGCCTGTGCGGACCTTGTCGTAGAAGGCGAAGGGCAGGGTCTGGATGTGGGTAAAGATGTCCCGCCGCATATCCGCCTCGATGAAGGTGCCCAGTCGGTGCCCCCAATACCCGACGATGAACTGCAGCACAGCCCTAAGGGCATAGGCTGCAATTAAGCAGCCGATGAGCACAACGAAGGTGCGCACCAAGGCGCTGTTCAAAGCCATAGCCGGCAGCAGAGTGCGCAGAATATACTGGGTCACCAGAGGAAAGGCCACATCCACCGCAGCCACCATCGAAGCGCAAACAAGATCCAGGATGAAATATCCTTTGTGAGGCCCATAATAGGCAAAAAAACGACGCAATTTATTCATACTGCCAGTATACAAAACAAATTTCGGTTTGTCTATGCTAATTTCATCAGTATACCGACATTTCCAGGGCCAGCATCAACAGATACCCGGTCTGCAGCAGGAAGAGGATACCTTCCAGAATCCCCTCCTTCGCCGCCGTGTTCCCCAGGCGCTTTAGAGGGAAGGCCAGCACGAACAGCATCCCCAGATACCTGGGCCCGCTCAGCAGCCAGGTGGCCCCCACGGCGGCGGCAAAGTAGACCAGGGCCCAGATCAGATAGCTCACCCGCATCCGGTTTCGATGGGCGTACAGGAGCCCCAACGTCCCGAAGCAGCAGAGAATGTTGGGCACACTCAGGGAGAGAAAGGAGGAAATCTTTCCCTGCTCCAAATAGTATTGGGCGTACTGGGCCTGGTAGGCCGCGGTGTTGAAGAAGAGCCCCATGCGCTGGTTCCAGTTCTCCCGCTGATAGGTGAGGAAGGTGAAGGCGCTGCCGCTGACGCTGCGGTTGATGGCCAGATAGGCAAGGGTGCCGCCGCAGCCCAGCAGCAGGCAGGCAGCAAAGCCGGGGAGCTTCGAAAGAGCCCTGCGATGGTCCTGCCTCCATGTCAACGCGAAGTCGTACAGCATCTCCACCCCCAGCAAAACCAGGATCAAGATGCCCAACGACCGGGTCAGGGCGGACAGGGCGGCAAACAGAGCCGCCGGCAAATATAGCTTCTTCCGACCGAAGCAAACCGCGAGCAGGGTGAGCAGCAGAAACAGGGATTCGCTCATGGGCACCCGCAAAAAGGCGCAGCCCGGGAGCAGGAACAGGAGCCGGGCGCAGGCCATGGCGGCGCGCCGATCAACGTCCTGCCGAAATAGCTCATACCCCGCCGGCAGGCACAAAAGGGAAAAGACCTGGGCGGCGAGGAACGCCCCCCGATAGTAGTTTTCTCCCCAGGTGAAGAGCCGGGCGGACAGGGGATACAGGGGCAGGAACACCAGCCGCAGCCGGGCGTCCCCCTCCTTCGCATACCAGTCCCGGGCGATCCCCATATAGTGGGCCACGTCGCTCCGATAATACAGGCGATCGAAGGAGGCCAGGAACCCGGTCCCCGGCCTGGCCAGGAGAAACACGAGCATATACTGCACCAGACTCACGGCCATCCCGAAACCCATGAGCGCCGCCCATGCTTTCAGCCGCTGCGCCCGGGTGTCAGAAGACAGGGGATCGCCGTCCGTGCCCGCCAGGGTCGCCAGGCGGAACAGGGCCGAGATCAGCGCGCAGGAAAAGAGCGTCAAGCTCAAAAAGGCAAAGGGCGTGCCAAGGGAGAGGGCCTTCTCCTGTTTGGCGGCCCACAGGCAGAACGCCGCTCCGCTCCCTATGGCGACGGCTATTTGGATGGCGCGGTAGGTTTTTCTCATAAAGATAGTATACCATCTCCCGCTCCAAATGAAAAGTGCGCCGCATACCCCGGCAAAAAACGCATACAGTGAGATATAGCAAACCGGCGGAGGAATGAGATGAAAAATATTTACCGAGACATAGCGGAGCGGACCGGCGGCGACGTGTATATCGCCGTGGCGGGGCCGGTGCGCACGGGGAAATCCACCTTTATCAAGCGTTTTTCGGAGCTGCTGCTGCTGCCCCATCTGCAGGATGAATACGAAAAGGCCCGGCTTACGGATGAGCTGCCCCAAAGCGGCGCGGGCCGCAGCATCATGACCACCCAGCCCCGGTTCATCCCGGCGGAGGCGGTGAACGTGACCTTCGAGGAGGGGGTGAGCTGCCGCTGCAAGCTTATCGACTGCGTGGGCTACATGATCCCCGGGGCCGTGGGCGACCGGGAGGGGGAGGGCCCCCGGATGGTCACCACCCCCTGGTTCGACCACGATATCCCCTTCTCCCAGGCGGCGGAGGTGGGCACCACCCGGGTCATTCGGGAGCACGCCACCATCTCCCTGGTCATGACCACGGACGGGTCCATCACCGATCTGCCTCGGGAAAACTATCTGGAGGCGGAGCGGCAGGCCATCGAAGCGGCCAAGGAGGCCCAAAAGCCCTTTGTGGTGGTGGTCAACTCCGTTCGCCCGGCGGCGGAGGAAACCAAGGACCTGGCGGACCAAATTCGGGAGCAGTACGGGGTGGACGCCATCCCCCTGGATGTGAAGAACATGTCCGGCCAGGAGATGCGGGAGCTCATCACCCGGATCCTCTACGCCTTCCCCGTGAAGCTGGTGGAGATCAGCGTGCCGGGCTTTTTGCGGGCCCTGTCCGGGGAAAGCCCTCTGATGGAGGGGGTGCTGAGCCTGCTGCGCGAGCTGTCGCCCCAGGTAAGGACCGTGGGGGACTGCCAGAAACTGGTGGAGGGCATGCAGGCGCTGGAGCATTTCAAAAAGGCGGAATGGGAAGGGGCGGACCTGGGCACCGGCACGGTGACCTTGGCCCTGACCCCGGAGGAGAGCATGTTTTACACCCTGCTCAGCGAGGAGACGGGTGTGCCCATCGAGGACGATTTCGCCCTCTTCTCCGCCATTCGGGAGTTCGCCGCGGCCAAGCGTTCCTACGACCGGCTGTCCAACGCCCTGGAGGAGGCGGAGCAGACGGGCTACGGCATCGTGACCCCTTCCATGGAGGAAACGGAGCTCATGGAGCCGGAGATGTTCCGCCAGGGCGGCCGGTGCGGGGTGCGCCTGCGGGCCCGGGCCAAGGGGCTGCACATCGTGAAGGTGGACATCGACACGGAGGTGAGCCCCCTCATCGGCTCCGAGGAGCAGGCGAAGAATCTAATGGAGCACCTGAACGCCACCCGCCGCCAGGACGCCAACGCCCTGTGGCAAACCTCCTTTTTCGGCAAGACCTTACAGGACATGGTGACGGAGAACATGCAGGGAAAGCTGGGCGGCATGCCCGTGAACGTGCAACAGAAGATGCAGGGGACCATCGAGCGCATGGTCAACGAGGACTGCAACGGCCTCATCTGCATTCTGCTTTGAAATCCGGGGCATCCTATCTACCGGCTCCTCTGGGGCCGGTACTTTTTTGCTTGGGAGGATCGACCCATGAACACACGCACGGACATGGCCCATGAAGCCCTGCGCCAATGGCCGGAACTCGCGGGGGTGGAGGAGGAGAATGAGGCGAAGGGCCCCATCCGCATCTCCCGCATCCGCGTCTGCACCGCCGCGGCGGAAAGGAAGCTGGATAAGCCCCGGGGCAGCTACGTTACCCTAACGCTGCCGGAAGGGGGCCTTGCCAATCGGGACATCCGCAAGGCGGCGGGCAGGAGCCTGGCCGTTGAGCTTTCGCCCCTTATGGGCGGCTGCAGAAGCGTGCTGGTCATCGGCCTCGGCAACCGGCATGTGACCCCGGACGCTTTGGGCCCCCAAACTGTGGAAAGCCTTTTCGTCACCCGCCATGTGCAGAACCACTTCCCGGAGCTGCTGCCGAAGGGGACCAGGATCGTGTCCGCCTTCGCCGCCGGGGTCATGGGCATGACGGGCCTGGAAACGGCGGAAGCCGTGGCGGGCATCGCCTCCGTGCTCAGGCCCGAGCTCATCATCGCCGTGGACGCCCTGGCCTCCTCTGAGAGCGATCACGTGGGCGCCATGATCCAGCTCAACGACACGGGCATCTCCCCGGGGGCCGGGGTGGGCAACTTTCGCATGGGCCTTAGCAAAGCCTCCCTGGGCATACCGGTCATCGCTGTGGGCATCCCGCTGGTGCTGACGGCGGAGGCCATCCTCTATTCCGGCTTTGCCCGCATGGGGGCGGAGGACCTGTTCCAGAAGGCCCGCAGGGCCCTTGGACAGCGGTTCCTCTCCATGTGCGTCACTCCGAAGGATATCGACGCCATGGTGAAGGACGGGGCGGCGATCCTGTCCTATGGGCTGAATCTTGCGCTTTTCGGGGAGAAGTATGGGGCGCTGGAAGGGCTGATGAGATAATCTTTCCTCCAAGCGCATATTGTCTTTGTGAGGAGGTGCAAAAGGTGAACCGTAGATATGTACATGCCCCGAAACGCAAAGAAAGCCTGTGGTGGCTGATCTTTTTGCTGCTGCTGTTCCTGTCCGTGGTCCGGGTCATCGATCGGCTGCCGGAGGCGGAGCCCCAGGCCCTGCCGGCCATGGCGTTGAATCCGCCTGCGGAAGAACAACATATCCTTGTCCCTCAACCGGCGCAGGAGGGCGCGCCCTGCTCCGTGTCCATGGCCCCGTCGTCCGGCGGCCTTGACCTGCGGGGCCCTTCCCCTAAGATACTGATCTACCACACCCATACCACCGAAGCCTACACGGCCACCGCCGCCTCCCCCTATGTGCAGACCTCCTCCTATCGCACCGCCGACGGGAGCAAGAGCGTCATTGCCGTGGGGGAAGCCCTGGCCCGGCGGCTGGAGAGGGAATACGGCTTTTCGGTGATCCACGACACCACGGACCATGAGCCCCCCAGCCTGAAGACCGCCTATGAGCGGAGCGAACAGACCATGCGGGCCTATTTGGAGCAGTATCCCTCCCTGATCCTGTTCATCGACATCCACCGGGACGCCAGCTCCGACACCACGGACTACGTGCTGGTGAACCAAAAGCCCACCGCCCGGCTCATGTGCGTGGTGGGACAGGGGGCAAAGTACAGCGAGAAGCCCAACTTCGACGAGAACTATGCCCTTGCATCGGCTCTGACGCGTCACCTGCGGGCCGTGGACAGCCGCCTTGCCCGGGACGTGCGGGTGAAGACGGGCCGCTACAACCAGCATGTGGGGCGGCTGAACCTGCTCATCGAGGTGGGCCACAACGCCAACACCCTGGAGCAAGCCCTCAACGCCGTGCCTTCCCTGGCGGAAAGCCTGGCCCTTTCCCTGGCGGACATGCCCCTGGAGGAGGCGGGGGAGGAGCCGTCATTACGGACCCTGCTTTTCCCCCATGCCGCAGGAATTGACAAGGCCCCCTGAAAACGATACAATTATAAAAAAGAAAATGGAGGGGTATGTCTATGAGCGCCATTTTTAAGGGGTCCGGCGTGGCCCTGGTCACCCCGTTCACCGATGGGCAGGTGGATTATACCGCCCTGACCAGGCTCATTGAACTTCAGATCATCAGCGGCACCGACGCCATCATCGTCTGCGGCACCACCGGCGAAGCGGCCACCATGACGCCGGAGGAGCGGGTGGACGTGATCCGCTTCGTGGTGGACCGGGTGAACCGACGTCTGCCTGTCATCGCGGGCACCGGCGGCAACAACACCGCCGCCGTCATCGAAGCCTCCCGCACGGCGGAAGCGCTGGGGGTGGACGGGCTCCTCATCGTCACACCCTACTACAATAAAACCACCCAGAAGGGCCTGGTGGCCCACTACAACGCCATCTGCGAGCAGGTGCACATCCCCATCATCGTCTACAACGTGCCCTCTCGCACGGGCCTCAACGTGCTTCCCGCCACCATGAAGGAGATCATGGATACCTGCGAAAACGTGGTAGGCATCAAGGAAGCCAGCGGCAACATCGAGCAGATCGTTAACCTGGCGGCCCTGTGCCCCACGCTGGACATCTACTCCGGCAACGACGACCATATCCTGCCGGTCCTGTCCATCGGCGGCAAGGGGGTCATCTCCACCATCGCCAACGTGGTCCCCTCCGAGGTCCATAACCTGTGCATGGCCTTCTTCGCCGGCAAGCTGGACATCGCCCGCAAGCTGCAGTTCAGCCTCCTGCCCATCTGGCGGGCGGCCTTCTCCGAGACCAACCCCATCCCCATCAAGACCATGATGAGCATGATGGACCTGTGTTCCGCAGAGCTTCGGCTGCCCCTGGTGCCGCCCTCTGCGGAGAACGTGGAAAAGATGAGCAAAGCCCTCCGGGACTTCGGCCTGATTTCATAAGGAACGGAACCATGAAAAAACGCGTATTGATCAACGGCGCCCTGGGCCACATGGGCAGGGCCATCCTTTCGGCCATGGAAAGCGGGGATTGGGACCTTGCTCCCGCGGTGGGCATCGACCTGGCGGAAGGGGATTTTCCGGGGGCATTGTTTCCCTCCGCCGAGGCCGTGAACGTGCCTTTCGATGTGGCCGTCGACTTCTCCCGGCCCCAGGCCACCATGGCCGTCCTGTCCCTCTGCCTGCGGGAGAAAAAGCCCCTGGTCACCGGTACAACGGGCCTGAGTGAAGCGCAGCAGCAGGCCCTGCGGGACGCCGCAAAGGTCATCCCCGTATTCTATGCCCGGAACATGTCCCTGGGCGTGAACCTCCAGCTGGCTCTCGTGAAGGCCGCCGCCCAGATCCTGGGGGAGGACTTTGATCCGGAGATCGTGGAGATCCACCACAACCTGAAGGTGGACGCTCCCAGCGGCACGGCATACATGCTGGCCGAGGGCATCGAAGAAGCCCGCAGGGGGGAGAGCACCCTCACCTTCGGCCGCCATGAAAAGAACAAGCGGCGCGCAAAGGAGGAGATCGGCATCCATTCCCTCCGGGGCGGCAACGTGGCCGGCGAGCATTCGGTATACTTCCTGGGCACGGACGAGGAGCTCATCATCACCCACAAGGCCGGCAGCAAGCTCGTCTTCGCCCGGGGCGCCCTCCGCGCCGCCGCCTGGCTCCTGTCCCAGACCCCCGGCCTCTATTCCATGGAAAACCTCATTCACCTCTAAGAATATATATTCCTCTCGATTAATAAGCCTTTTTCTCGAAATGCTTTGGAAAAAGGCTTCTTTTATTCTACGTTCATAAATTGTTCACATTTATATTGCAACATTTTCTTGCATATTGTGGTATTATGTTCATAGAATGTTCATAAATGGCCGAATGTTCGCATTGACCACTATATGTTGTATATGGGAGGAGGAAAACCCACAATGAAGAAAATCATCTCATTTGTAATGGCTGCTGCCATGGTGCTTTTGCTGGTCTTCGCCGCCTTTGTTCCGGAAGCAATGGCTGAGGCGGAGAAGTATGTGAAGAACACCTCCGGCGCGTCCATCTATGTCTACAAGGAGAACAACGACGGTTCCATCGTCATTGGCTACTTAGAGAATGGGGCGCTTGCCAAAATGGAGAGCAGCAGCGGCGCCTTCCTGAAGATCGCCAATCCCGCCGGCTATGTGAAGACCAGCCAGGTGACGGTCCTGGATCTGGAACTGAAGGTCTCCGGAGGCACCTTCCTGTACGATGGATTGGAGCACAAGATCTCCGCCTCCGTGGTCGGAGAGGAGGGGTTCTCCTTTGAATACTCCACCGACGGCGGCAAGAGCTGGGCCACCACGGCTCCCGGGCTCACCGAAGCCGGCAGCCTGACCGTGAAGGTCCGGGCCACCAAGGGCAGCGTCATGCTGGAGCAGAAGGAAGTGACCCTGAAGGTGACCAACACCCCGCCTGAGGGGACCGAGATCACCATCGTCGCCCATTCCGGACAGAAGCAGGCCCCCGTCCGCGCCGCGGCCAACGCCTCCGGCGCCAGGATCGGCACGGCCAATGCCGGCGAAAAGTATAAGATGATCTCCAAAGAGGGCCAGTGGTATAAGATCACCTTCGACAAAAAGGAGGGCTATATCTACTATTGGTTCGTGAAGGTCGGCTCCGTCACGCCGGTACCCGATCCCGAGCCCGATCCTTCCAAGGCCAAGCTCACCGCCAAGGGCGGCACCTTCGTCTATGACGGGAAGGCCCATGCCGTCACCGCCAAGCTGGAGAATGGGGAAGGCTTCACCATCGAATATTCCACCAACGACGGCAAGACCTGGACGAAAGTCGCCCCCAGCCAGACGGAAGTGGGCAAGCTGACCGTCAAAGTCCGCGCCACCGGCGGCGGCCATATGCTGACCCATAAGGACGTTGTGGTGGAGGTCCTGGAAAAGCTTCCCTCCGGCACCAAGATCACCCTGGTCGCTCACGGCAGCACGAAATCCATCCCGGTGCGCACCGCCGGCAACACCAGCGCGGAAAAGCTGGGCACCGCCTATCCCGGGGAGGAATATGAGCTGCTGGGCCGTTCCGGCTCCTGGGTCAAGATCAACTTCAAGGGCGATCTGGGCTATGTGTACGAGTGGTTCACCAAGGAAGGGACGCTTCCCGATCCCGAAGTGCCCGATCCCGTGCCCGTGCCCGATCCCGATCCCTCCGTTGCCAAGCTCACCGTGAAGGGCGGCACCTTCGTGTATGACGGCCTGGAGCATAAGGTCACGGCCAAGCTGGAGAACGGCGAAGGCTTCACCGTGGAGTTCTCCGTGGACGGCGGCAAGACCTGGACCACCAAGGTCCCCGGTCTCACCGATCCCGGCAAGCTGACGGTGAAGACCAGAGCCACCGGCGGCAAGTCCGTTTTGACCCATGCCGATGTGACCCTCACGGTCACCAAGTCCGCGCCTGCCGGCACCAAGGTCACCATCGTGGCCCACGGCAGCAACAAGAGCGCCCCCATGCGGGCCAGCGCCTCCAACACCGGCGCCAAGATCGCCACCCTGCCGGAGGGCACCTTCGCCACGCTGGTGGAGCAGAAGGGCGACTGGTACAAGATCAAGTACGACGGCAAAGAGGGCTATGTGTACCACTGGTTCGTGAAGGTAGGCTCTGCCCCTTCGGAGGACGATGATTCCTCCGCCAAGCCCGATCCCACCAACGCCAAGCTCACGGCCACCGGCGGCACCTTCGTGTACGACGGCAAGGAGCATAAGGTGGTCGCCAAGCTGGAGAACGGCGCTGGCTTCACCATCGAGTACTCCACGGATAACGGCAAGAAGTGGACCACCAACGTGCCCAGCCTGACGGAGGCCGGCAAGCTGGTCGTAAAGGTCCGGGCCACCGGCGGCGGGCATGTGCTGACCTGTGCGGATGTCACCTTGCAGGTCATCGCGGGCATCCCCGCGGGGACCAAGCTCACCATCGTGGTCCATGGCTCCCAGAAGGCGGCCCCGGTCCGCGCGGCGGCTTCCACCTCCGCGGAGCGGATCGCCTCCATCAACGAAGGGGAGACCTGCACGCTCATCAAGCAGAAGGGCCCCTGGTATGAGGTCAAGTACGGCGATATAACCGGCTATGTGTACAACTGGTTCGTTAAGGTAGGCACCATCATCGTGGACGACTGATCCTGAGGGAAAACACTATTGAATCTGGCCCGAGACGGAGATTACTCCGTTTCGGGCCTTTTTTTTGCCTCACTTTTTTTCTTTTATTGTAAGGAAAGGTATGATACAATAAAATGAAATCATTTGGAGGTGTACCATGTCCATTCCCTTCGTGCATCTGCATGTTCATACCCAATACTCCCTGCTGGACGGGGCGGCGCGCATTCCGGCCCTGGTTGCCCGCGCCAAGGCATTGGGGCAGAGCGCCATGGCGATCACGGACCATGGGGTCATGTACGGGGTCATCGACTTCTATCGGGAGTGCAAAAAGCAGGGCATTAAGCCGATCCTGGGCATCGAGACCTATGTGGCGCCCCGGGGCTATATGGCCAAGGACAGCAAGGCGGATCGGGAATATGCTCACCTCATCCTGTTGGCCAAGAACGAGGTTGGCTATCAAAACCTCATGTATCTGTCCTCCGAGGCTTTTATCCACGGCTTCTACTACAAGCCCCGCATCGACTACGATCTGCTGTCCCAGCATTGTGAGGGCCTTGTGTGCCTCTCCGCCTGCCTGGCCGGAGACATCCCTCAGTACCTGCTCCACAACCGGGATGAGGAAGCCTATGCCCTTGCCCGGCGGCTCAAAGCCATGTTCGGGGAGGATTTCTATATCGAACTGCAGAACCACGGCATTCGGGAGCAGAAGATGGTCCTGCCCAAGCTGAAGCGGCTGGCTTTCGACCTGGGCATCAAGACCGTGGCCACCAACGACATCCACTACACGGACAAGGACGACGCGGAGGCCCAGGACGTGCTTTTGTGTATCCAGACCCAGCGCTTTGTGGACGAGCAGGACCGCATGCGCATGGGGGCGGAGGAGTTTTACTGCAAGTCCGCCGAGGAGATGCTTCAGTTCCTGCCGGGGGAGGAGCAGTCCCTTCTCAACACCCTGGAGGTGGCCGAGAAGTGCAACGTGGAGATCGAGTTCGGCAAGCGCCGCCTGCCCCGGTTCACCGCCCCCGACGGCATGGACAACAAAGCCTTCCTGCGCAAGCTCTGCGAGGACGGCATGGCCCAAAAGATGCCCAACGCCGGGAAGGAGGCCTGGGACAGGCTCAATTACGAGCTCTCCGTGGTGGAGAACATGGGCTTCGTGGACTACTATCTCATCGTATGGGATTTCATCCACTACGCCAAGACACACAACATCATGGTGGGCCCCGGCCGGGGTAGCGGCGCGGCCAGCCTGGCCGCCTACTGCATGGGCATAACGGATGTAGACCCCTTGAAATATTCTCTGCTATTTGAGCGTTTTTTGAACCCGGAGCGGGTGTCCATGCCGGATTTCGACGTGGACTTCTGCTATGAGCGCCGCCAGGAGGTCATCGACTACGTGGGGGAGAAGTACGGCGAAGGCCATGTCTCCCAGATCATCACCTTCGGCACCATGGCCGCCAAGGCCGTCATCCGGGACGTGGGGCGGGTGCTGCGGGTGCCCTACGCGGAGGCGGACAAGCTCTCCAAAATGGTGCCCAACATGCTGAAGATCACCCTGAAGGACGCCATGCAGATGCAGCCGGAGCTGAAGGCCCTCTACGATTCCGATCCAACCACCAAGAAGGTGCTGGATCTTTCCATGAAGCTGGAAGGCCTGCCTCGCCACAGCTCCACCCACGCGGCGGGCGTGGTCATTTCCGGCGTGCCGCTGGAAACGGTGGTGCCCCTGCAGAGCAACGATGGGGTGCTGACCACCCAGTTTCCCATGACCACGTTGGAGGAGCTGGGCCTCCTCAAGATGGACTTCCTGGGCCTCAGGACCCTGACCATCATCCGGGACGCCCTTACCTTCATCCGGGAACAGGGCAAAGCGGCCCCCGATTTCTCTCAGAACGACTTCTCCGATCCACAGGTATACGACATGATCTCCCGGGGAGAAACGGACGGGGTGTTCCAGTTGGAATCCGCGGGCATGCGTCAGTTTTTGATGCAGCTCAAGCCCGACTGCTTCGAGGATATCATCGCAGGCATCGCCCTGTATCGGCCCGGCCCCATGGAGAGCATCCCCCGGTACATCCAGGGCAAGCACGACCCCAGCTCCGTCCACTATGAGGATAAGCGGCTGGAGCCTATTTTGTCCACCACCTACGGCTGCATGGTCTATCAGGAGCAGGTCATGGAGATCGTCCGGACCCTGGCGGGATACTCCCTGGGCCGGGCGGACATCGTGCGCCGGGCCATGAGCAAAAAGAAGCACGACGTCATGGCTCGGGAGCGGGATTTCTTCGTCCACGGCACCGACGGGGTGGAGGGCGCCGTGAAGCGGGGCGTGGGCGAGAAGGTGGCGGACCATATCTTCGATGAGATGATGGACTTTGCCTCTTACGCCTTCAACAAAGCCCATGCCGCCTGCTACGCGGTCACCACCTACCGGACCGCCTATCTGAAGCGGTATTTTCCCGTGGAGTTCCTGGCCGCCATGATCAACGGCTACATGGCCAACTCCGATTCCGTGGCGGAGTACGTCTATTCCGCCCGTCGAAGCGGCATCAAGGTCCTGGGTCCGGATGTGAACAAATCCCGGCCCAAGTTTTCCGTGGAGAACGGCTGCATCCGCTTCGGATTGGCCGCGGTGAAGAACGTGGGCGAGGCGGTCATGGAGGATCTGGTCCGGGAACGGGAGCAGAACGGCCCCTTTGTGGATTTCTGGGATTTCTGCGATCGGGTGTCGGGCCTCAACAAGCGCATGGTGGAGAACATGATCTACGCCGGCTGCTTCGACGCCATGGGCTACACCCGATCCCAGCTGCTGAAGGTGTATGACCAGGCCATGGAGCTGGCGGTGAAGACCAAGCGCAACCGGGAGGCGGGGCAGATGTCCCTCTTCGATTTCGGCGATGACGGGGGAGAGGCCTCCGTGTCCTCCCATCCGCCCATCCCCGCCGCGGCGGAGATGCCCCATAAGCTCCTCTTGCAGAAGGAGCGGGAGGCCACGGGCCTCTATCTCTCCGGCCACCCCCTGGACGATTACATGGACGTGCTCTCCAAGCTCCCTGTGAGCGTGCTGGATCTTATGGAGGCGGACGGAGTGGTGGGCCTGGAGGACAACGCCATGGTCACCGTGGGCGGCATGCTCACCGCCTGCAAGACCCGCCCCACCAAGGGCAACACGGGCATGATGGGCTACGCCAATTTGGAGGGGGTCACCGGCCAGGTGGAAACGGTGATCTTCCCCCGGACGCTGCAGATATACAGCCGCTTTTTCCATGACGACGCCCCGGTCCTGGTCCGGGGCCGGCTGAATATCCGGGAGGAGCGGGTGAACTCCCTGCTCATCGAGGAATTGACGGACCTGGAAGCGGCCTCCAAAAAGCTCTTCATCCGCCTGCCTGTGCTGAGCGACGCGCCCAAGATCCAGCGGATCATCCAAAACTACCCCGGTCAAACCCCCATCGTCCTGGTGGACGCCAAGCGGCAGGCCAAGGGAGCGCCCCGGGACTGGAACGTGAAGCTGGACGATGAGCTTTTGAGCACCCTGCAGGCGGTGTTCGGCAAGGAGAACGTGATCGTAAAATGATACAGGCGCCCATTGAAAAGAATGAGGAACTGGAACTGACCATAGACAGCGTCACCCTGGAGGGCAGCGGCGTGGGACGGGTGGACGGCTTTGCCGTCTTCGTACCCGGGGCCCTTGCCGGGGAGCGGGTCCGGGTCCATATCATCAAAGCCACCCCGTCCTATGCCGTGGGCAAGCTTCTGGAGGTGGCGGCCCCCTCGCCCCACAGGATCGAGCCCGATTGCCCTGTGTACGCCCGCTGCGGCGGCTGCGCCTTCGGTCACGTGAGCTATGCAGAGGAGCTGCGCATCAAGGAGCGGCAGGTGCTGGACGCTTTGACGCGCCTGGGCGGCCAAACGCAGGTGCCTCTGCGCCCCATATTCGGCATGGAGACTCCGGATCGGTATCGGAACAAGGGCGCCTTTCCCTATGGCATGACGGATCAGGGGCCGGCCTTCGGCTTCTTCGCCCCCCGAAGCCACCGGCTCATCCCCGTGACGGACTGTAGAATCGAACAGCAGCCGGTCTGCCGGGCGGTGGCCGCCGTGGAGCGGTGGGCTAAAGACTGCGCCATCCCGCCCTATGACGAGAGGACGGGGAAGGGCACCCTGCGCCACGCCGTGGCCCGGGTGAGCTCCACCGGGGAGCTGATGGTCAGCGTGGTGACCCGGGGGGAGCCCGCCCACCTGCAGGAGCTGAAGGCGGCCCTTTCCTTTGCGGACAGCCTGTACCTCAACAGAAACGACCGGAACACCAACGTGATCTTCGGCCCCAGTTTCAGCCTCCTTTGCGGAAAGAGCACCCTGCAGGAGACCCTGTGCGGCCTCACCTTTGACGTGGGCCCCCAATCCTTTTTGCAGGTGAACCCGGTTCAGACGGAACGGCTCTATTTTGCCGCGGTGGACCTGCTTGCCCCCGCCGAGAGCGAGACCGTGGCCGACGTCTATTGCGGCATCGGCACCATCAGCCTGCTCCTTGCCCGGCGGGCGGGGCAGGTCATCGGTATCGAGGTGGTCCCTCAGGCGGTGGAAAACGCCCAAAAGAACGCCCGGCTCAACGGCATAGAAAACGCTTCCTTCCTGTGCGCGCCCGCGGAGGAGGCTCTGCCCAAGCTGGTGACAGACGGCTACCGGCCGGACTGCCTGATCGTGGACCCGCCCCGCAAGGGCTGCGACCCTCAGGTCATCGACGCCATTCTCACCTCCGGCGCCCGGCGCATGGTCTATGTCTCCTGCAACCCGGCCACTCTGGCCCGGGACGTTAAGCGCCTCACCGCCGGCGGCTTCACCGTCGAGGCCGTTCAGCCCGTGGACATGTTCCCCCGCACCGGGCATGTGGAGACGGTATGTCTTTTGTACCGCTAAAAAATCAAGTTCATCTCAGTGCCCCATGAGCCGAAGAACGCGGAATATCCGAAAAAAAGCTGAGGGCGACGAGCAAATCGAGTTTTGTGGAGGAAGGTATGTTAGATAGTATTGGGTTTGACTTGTGGGCAGATGAATATGACAAAACCGTCGGGATTTCCGATGAAGAAAATTCATATCCATTTGCAGGGTATAAAAAGGTTCTTAACACCATCTTTCAAACCATTATGCGGCGGTCAAACGCAACCGTACTTGATATTGGGTTTGGAACAGGCGTGCTCACGACGAAACTATATGAAAATGGATGTTCCATTTATGGGCAGGATTTTTCAACAAGAATGATAGAATTGGCTGCCGAAAAAATGCCTTCTGCCAATCTATATCAAGGTGATTTCACGAGAGGATTAGTCGAGCCTTTAAGGGAACAAAGTTATGATTTTATTGTAGCGACATACTCTCTGCATCATTTGAATGATGAACAGAAAGTCGCATTTCTTCATAACCTGGAAGGTTATCTAAATGATGATGGGCAGATTTTGATCGGCGATGTTGCATTTGAAACCCGTGAGGAATTGAACCAGTGCCGACAATCGGCGGGTAATAAATGGGATGATGAGGAATTCTATTTTGTGGCGGATGAACTGAGAAGTGATTTCCCACGCCTCACTTTTGCACGACTATCATACTGTGCGGGCATTCTTTCAATACCTCGGAAGATCTGAGTTTGTTGATGTGTTTCGTAACGACTGGTTAGTGGAGACGGTATGTCTTTTGTACCGCTAAAAAACAAGTTCATCTCAGTGCCCCATGAGCCGAAAGATGACGACTATCTGAAGAACAGATGAAGACAATGGACAAATCTGGTTTTGAGGAGAAGAATAAATGGATTATAAAATCGGGGATCTGACGAAAGAAGAAGCCATATATATCGGCGAAAAAATCAATGAGATCGTGCCGCGCGAAGTGGACGCTGAGGTCGAGGAATTCGTCCTCAAAGTCGAGAACGAAAATGGTGAGATCATCGGCGGATGCATCGCAGAGGCATACGAATACCACTGGTCGAGAGTTCTGCTTGAAGATCTTTGGGTGGATGAACGCTATCGCCATCAGGGGATCGGCTCTATGATCATCCGCGAGGTCGAACGTATTGCAAGAGAGAAGGACTGTCGGGTCGTCACGCTCGGCACCGCCAGTTATATGGCAAGACCGTTTTATGAAAAACACGGCTACACTGTTTTTACAACGCTGAATAAGGCAAACGGTTATATCAGCTATTCATTGGTCAAATACCTTGACATGGACACGCCAAACTATGTGCCGACAAACAACAGCGGTACGTGCTTCAAGGTTTCTTTCGGCACTGAGGACGACGCGGATGCTATACAAGATGGCCTTGACAAATACGACGAAGCCTACGAGCCGAAATGCGAAAATGTCGGATTTTATAAGAAACTTGTGGATAAGGATGGGAAGTTTATTGCAGGCATAATCGCGGAAGTGGAAATGGGAGGAAATGCTTTTGTTGACGCACTGTTCGTGGAAGAGCCTCTCAGGTATAAAGGCCTGGGAACGTATCTCCTGCAGGAAGTGGCAAAATTGGCAATGGAAAACGGCGCTCCAATGATTTTGACTAATGCGGGCGATTGGAACGTCGATTTCTTTAAGAAGAACGGCTATCTGGTCAGAGGCGAACTCAAAGATGTTCCCAAAGGACACAACTGCTACGAGCTCTACAAGAATATCTGAAACAGAGCAACAGTGATGGAGTGAAAGGACCATACAGAAAGAATTTGAAAATGCCGTTGAGCAGCCGGAATATCGGCATTTTCTCAGAGGCAATTTCCCAGACATCATAAAGGTATAAAATGACAGGGCTCCCTTTCTTAGGGAGCCCTGTGCGTATTGTCGCCCTGTTTTACTCAACAAACAGATCGACAAACCGGAACGTCCGGCAGTCCGCCAGCCTCGGTGCATATGGTCTTTATTGACCCTGCTGAGGCAGATATGATAGAATACATAAAAACGTGAGGCGAAATCGATGGATAGAGAGGCGCTCTTGTATAACTCGCTCAAGGGGCTGCACCTATTGAGTCGGGCGGACACCCGCACGGTGGCGTCCGATCTGATGGGCTTGCAGGCCCAGTTTGCCAACTATCCAAAGGTTTCCCTTCAAATCCGCGCTTTAGACTATCAGCCTGACGACCCGTTCAGAGGCTTGGTCAAGATTTGGTCCCATCGAGGAACCATGCACCTGGTGCCGGAGGATGAGCTGGGGCTGCATTTGGCCGCGTTGGATACAGCTGGCCCCTTTCAGGAAGGGTGCTGGGGCATGACAAAAGCGGACGCGGAGTATTGGGCGCCCTTCCTTTTGGACCAGATCGGGCAGGGGAACCACACCAGGGACGGCCTTAAGGCCGCTTGCCTTCGGGCGGGCATGGGGGAGGCGCTGCAGCAACGGGTTTTCTATGGCTGGGGTGGCCTCATCCGGGAGATGGTGACCCGGGGGCAGATCGTGTGCGGTACCGGCACACAAAAGGAGTATTTCATCCCCAAATCCGTGGGATGGATGGATAGGGACCAGGCCCGCCGCGTGTTCCTGCGCCGATACTTTGCGCACTATGGCCCCGCCACCGTATCGGATTGCCGGTATTTCTTCGGCAACTGGAAGAAGAAAGACATGGACCCCCTGCTAAAGGAGCTGTTGCCGACCCTCAACTGCATGGAAATCGGTTCGAAGCGGTATTACAGCGCCCGAGAGCCGGTAACGGAAGGGGACATGCCTCCCTGCGTGCTGGTGCCCGGCTTCGATCAGCTGGTGCTGGGGTATAGGGATCGCGATCGGATGATCGACGCCCGTTTCCTGCGGGAGCTGACGAACATGGCCGGGATCGTTTTCCCTTCTGTGCTGATCCGAGGCCGGATTCGGGCCCGATGGAAGCTTGCGGGCAAGCAGGTCATCGTCACCAGCTTTGATAAGCGGCTGAAAAAGGACGAAGCCGCCATTCGCCGAAAGGTAAATGAGGTGTTTGGAAAAAAGATACAAAGGGTCGATTTTTCGGAAGAGGAAGCAAAGGAGGGAATTTGAGGTGTTTATGACAGGTGAATGGCTGCGGCAACGGCTTGCGGCATTAAATGAACGGGTCCTGGAGGCGACGAACGGTTCGGTGCATTTGGAGGAGCATATCGCCCTGCCTGCTTACGGGCAGATCGTTGCCAGATTCCAGACGGATTCTGCCCTCTCGCTAAAAGAGGTGGAGGCTTTGGAGCGGCAGCTGCAAGGCCTTGCTGGGGACGAATTCCTGGTGGACTTCATGGGGAGCGTCTATCGTCAGCTGGGCGTGGAGTATTCCCGATTGGATGAGATCAACGAACGGTTGGGCCAGCGGTTCAAGGAGGAACCCATCCGAAAAGGACCATATGGGTCGCAGATCGAAACCGACGCGCAAACCCTTCTTAAGCAAAGCGGCATTTCCCTCAATACGCCTGTTTGGGAGATTCAGTGGGAAGATGGTGAATACGGTTTGCTGTTGTTAGGTCATCGGAGCAGGGCCATCCGATCCATAGCAAGTCAGCCGCCCATCCATGTGTTTGAGGTCAACAAGGTCCCTTGCGAAGGCCTGATGCGGGCCACCTTTGCTGCCCGGCGCCTGGGCGTATCCTTGTGCCGGCTGATGCTGGAAGCCATGGAGGAATGACACGTGCAAACCAAAAGTGTGATGATTCAAACCCTGTGCGTCCCATGCGCCTGCAGGTGCCGGTATTGCCTTTTGAGCTGGGACGGGCGCTGCGTCGGTGCAGACTATGACAGAAGCCAACGACTCGCTGAGCGATTTTATACCTGGTTGAAGCAAACGCACCCCGAATTGACGTTCAACTTCGCCTTTGGATACAGCATGGACCACCCAAAGCTTCTGGACGCCCTGGACTTTCTCAACGGGATCGGCTCCGTCACCGGCAGATTCCTCCAATGCGACGGCATGGCCTTCCGCTCGGAGGAGGAGCTCAACGACCTCATGTCCGGCCTGCAGGCCCATGGGGTGCGGGCCCTGAACTTTACCTTCTACGGGACGGAAGCCTATCACGACCGGTTCGCCGGCCGCCGGGGCGACTTTGCCCATCTGCTGTCCATGGCCCGGGCGGCCCGGGGGCAGAGCCTGTCCGTCAGCGCCGGCGTGCCCCTGACCCGGGAAAACGCTGGCCAGGCCGAGGCGTTGCTCCGCATCCTACAGGAAGCGGGGCTGTTTGACGTCCGTCTGTTCGTGCCCCATGGGGAGGGAAGGGGCGCGGCCCTGGAGCCTGTCCGTCTGCGCGAGGAAGATCTATGGGCGCTGCCGATCAATCTGCGGGAGAAATTGAACCGAAAGGTCTACCAAACCGAGGCCGAATGGTGTAAGATAGGGGGCGGAGAGCCGGAGAAGAGCCGGACCCTGCTTCTGTCCCTGACCGAGCAGAACATGGACCGGCTGGAAAGGACGGCTTTTGACGAGATCATCGAGTCCCTGGAAGCCCTGGACGAAGCCTACTACGCCGCGTTCCCCAGCTTCAAAGCTCTGCTGGAAGCGTATGGGGACAGGGAAGGGACCAAGCTCTACAGCCGCCGGGATCTGTTCGCCCGCCTGCGGGGCATGTACAAAAAGGAGCACGGCGTGTCCGTCTACGACGTGACGGACGAGCGCCAAAGCGGCAGCCGCCGATACTGATTTTTGAACGGAAAAGGAGAGTAAGCATGAAGAACATCACCTTGGGAAGCACCGGGATCGTCGTCCCGCAAAACGGCTTTGGGGCCCTGCCCATCCAGCGCATCCCCCTGCCTGACGCGGTCAAACTCCTGCGCCGGGCCTACGAGGGCGGCATGCGCTACTTCG
Organism: uncultured Eubacteriales bacterium; assembly: GCA_902765005.1. Taxonomy (GTDB): domain Bacteria; phylum Bacillota; class Clostridia; order Christensenellales; family CAG-138; genus RUG472. Next base: position 98,437 of record CACWYB010000003.1, read on the forward strand.
ACACCGCCCGGGCCTATACCGACAGCGAGGAGAAGCTGGGCGCCGCCTTTGGGGACGGCTGGCTGGACCGCAAGCAGGTCTATATCGCCACTAAGACCGCCGCCACCACGCCGGAGGACTTCTGGAAGGATCTGGAAACGTCTCTCACCCTGCTCAAAACCGACTATATCGACGTGTATCAGTTTCACAACCTTTCCCGCTGTTTCCGGCCAGGGGACGGCACGGGCATGTATGAGTGCATGCTGGAAGCCAAAGAGCAGGGGAAGATCCGCCACATCGGCGCCACGGCCCACAAGATCGGCGTGGCCCGGGAGGTGGCCGAAAGCGGGCTCTATGAAACGCTTCAATATCCCATGAGCTATTTGGCGGAGGATAAGGAGGTGGAGCTTGTGAAGCTGTGCCAGCAGAACAACGTGGGCTTCATCTGCATGAAGGGCCTGGCCGGAGGCCTGATCACCAACGCCCGGGCGGCCATGGCCTTCGTGAACCAGTTTGAGGGCCTGGTGCCCATCTGGGGCATCCAGCGGGAGAAGGAGCTGGACGACTGGCTTTCCTTCATGGACGAGACCCCTGCGCTGGACGAGGAGCTGCAAGCCTTCATCGCCGCCGAGCGCAGCGCCCTCATGGGCTCCTTCTGCCGGGGCTGCGGCTACTGCATGCCCTGTACCGTGGGCATCGTCATCAACCAGTGCAACCGTATGTCCCTCATGATCCGCCGGGCCCCCAGCGAAGCCTGGCTCAACGGCTACTGGCAGGGGGAGATGGCCAAGATCGACGCGTGCATCGACTGCCGCCAGTGCGTCAGCAAGTGCCCCTATGAGCTGGATATCCCGAACCTGCTCAGGAAGAACCTGGAGGACTACCGTAACGTGCTGGCCGGCAAGACGAAGGTGACCAACTGATGGAGCAGATCGAGCGCATTGAGCGAATGGAGGCCTGCCTGGACGTTTCTGAGGCGGCCATACGGGCGCTTTCCCAGGCCCTTTCCGCCTACGAAGAAGCGCAGGAAGCCTATGGCCGGCTCAGCGACTACTATGGCAGCGACCTGTGGATGCAGGACTATGAGGACGACGAGGCGGGCAAGCTCCCCAAGGAGCTGAAGCGGGGCGTGCTCTCACAGGACGCGGTATTCGATCTGCTGACGGAGAACCGGGAGCTGCTGGTGCGGATGCTGCGCCTGGTGAGCCATGCCCTGGAAAACGACGGCATCTAAGGCCTGTTAGCAAACGCAAACTTGCCTATCGCTTTTTGGCTGCGCCTGTGGTATACTGGCAGAAAAACAGGAAAGAGAGAAACACTATGTTGGATTTTCGGTATGACACCCAGCTGCTGATCGAAGGGAACGATTTGGACGAGGACAGGATCGGCGACTACATCACGGACACCTTTAAGGGAGATTCCCTCCTGTGCGTGGGGGACGAGAGCCTGATCAAGATCCACTTCCATACCAACGAACCCTGGTTGGTGCTCCAGTATTGCGCCACCTTGGGGGAGATCTTCGATATCGTGGTGGAGGACATGGACCGCCAGGCCAGGGGCCTGCAGGGCTGATGACGGACTTGCCTGCCGAATTCTTTTTGCAGGATGCGCTTTGGGTGGCACCCCGTCTGCTGGGGTGCCGTCTTTTGGTTGACGGCCGAGAGCTGACAATCACGCAGACCGAGGCCTACCGGGGCGAATCGGACACGGCCTGTCACGCCCATCGCGGGCGCACGAAGCGTACCGAGATGCTCTATCGCCGGGGCGGGCATGTATACGTGTATCTGTGCTACGGTATCCACAGCCTGCTGAACATCATCACCGGCCCGGAGGAGGACCCTCAGGGCGTGCTCATTCGCTGCTGCGCCGGGGCGGAGGGTCCGGGGAGGCTGACCCGCGCCCTGGGCATCGACGGAAGTTTCAACGGCCTGGATATCCTTACCACGGACAGAATACGCTTGCTGCAGGGGGCTGAATGCGCCTTTGACACCGCGCCGCGGGTGGGCATCGGTTACGCCTCCTTGGAGGACCAACAGCGCCCTTGGCGCTTCATTAGGAAAGGGGAATAGGTGATCTACGCCCCCATCGCCATCTGCATACTGGGCCTTGGCGCACTGATCTACGGCTGGTTGGACACCCGCCGCTTTGCCCTGCGCCGGATGGAGATCCGGCTGGATAGGCTTCCTCCGGCCTTCGACGGCTTCACCATCCTGCAGGTGTCCGACCTGCACAACAACGCCTACGGGCCGGACGGCCTGGACTTGATCCGGGTCATGGAGGGGCTGTCCTTTGATGTCGTCGCCATCACCGGCGACCTGCTGGACCGGCACCGGCCGGCCCGCCGGGACAAGGGGTATGGTTTTGCCCGGGAAGCGGCCAAGCGGTGGCCGACCTATTTTGTCCAGGGCAACCACGAGTGGCGCATCGGCGGCTGGCAGGGCATAAAAAAGGACCTGTCCGAAATGGGCGTCCGCGTGCTGGACAACGAAAGGGTGTCTATCGCCCGGGGCAGCGATAGGCTAAACCTGCTGGGCGTGGGCGAAAAGGTCACCCTGAAAGAGATGCAGCCCCTGATCGTCCCCAACACCTGCTCTATTCTCCTTGCCCACCATCCGGAGCGGATCGACGAGTATGCCTGCGTCGGGGCCGACCTGGTCCTCTCCGGTCACGCCCACGGTGGCCAGGTACGCCTCTTCGGCCACGGCCTGTTCAGCCCGGACCAGGGGATTCTGCCGCGCTACACCTCCGGGGTCTATGTCCAAGGCAAAACCAAGCTCTATGTCTCCCGGGGCGCGGGAAACCACAGTTTTTTACCGCCTCGCGTCTTCAACCGCCCGCAGATCGATCTCATCACCCTGAAAGCAAAAACGCTTTCCCGCTGAATGGGAAGGCGTTACTATTGTTCAGTATTTATCCTTCGATGATCTTCTTGGAGGAGCTGGCGCCGATGCGGGTGGCGCCGGCGGCGATCATGGCCTCAGCCGCTTCCTTGGAGCGGATGCCGCCGGAGGCTTTCACGCCCAGTTCATCGCCCACCACGCCACGCATGAGGGCCACATCCTCCACGGTAGCGCCGCCGGTGGAGAAGCCGGTGGAGGTCTTCACAAAGTCAGCGCCCGCGTTCTTGGCGCACAGGCAGGCGTTCACCTTCTGCTCGTCGGTAAGCAGGCAGGTCTCGATGATGACCTTCAGCAGGGCCTTGCCCCGGATGGCGTCGGCCACGGCCTGAATATCCTGCTCCACATACTCCCAATCGCCTTCCCGGGCCGCACCCACGGCGATGACCATGTCGATCTCCTCCGCGCCGTTCTCCACGCAGAGCTTCGCCTCGGCGGCCTTGATGGCGGAGGGGGTGGCCCCCAGAGGGAAGCCCACCACGCAGCAGGTTTTGATGTCGGTGCCCTTGAGCTCGTTGGCCACGAAGGCGGCGTAACGGGGGTTCACGCAGACGCTGGCCGTGTTGTAGGCCTTGGCTTCCTCGCAGACCCGGCGGATGTCCTCATGGGTGGCTTCCGGCTTCAACAGGGTATGGTCGATGTATTTGTTCAGCTCCATTACTTTTCCTCTCCTTCTTCGGTGTAGGTGATCACGTTCTGCCCGTCGTCCCACAGGCGTTCCAGATTATAGTAGGTGCGCTCCTCGGGGTGGAAGAGGTGGACCAGCAGATCGCCGAAGTCCAGCACGATCCAGCGGCCCTCCTGATAGCCCTCCTTGCGGCGGGGGAAGAGGCCCATCTCGGCGGCCTTATCCTCCAGCTCATCCGAAAGGGCCTTCACCTGGGGCACGCCCCGGCCGCTGGCAACGATGAACCAGTCGGCGATGATGGTCTTGTCCGTCACCTCTATGGCCCGGATGTCCAGGGCCTTCTTGTCGTACAGGATCTTGCAAAGCTGTAATACCGTTTCCTTGTTCAGGGATTCCATGCATGTCTCCTTTTCGTTGATCTTGCGTATAAGGGATTCTTTGGCGCGGAAGGCGGCCGGATGGAGGGCCTGTCCGCTACTTTGAATATAGCAGATATTGTCGGTAAAAACAAGTATCAGCGCCTTTTCGAAGCTGATTTGGTCCTGGGTCGTGAGCAGAAGCTTTCGATGCTTGTCCACGGTTGGGTAGTCCCGCCCGGGCTCGATGAGGTCCGCCGCCCAGATGATCTCGTCCAGCAAGCTCATATCCTCCGAGCCGGTGGTGTGGAAGCGGATAGCCTTCAGGACTTCCTCGTCCTCAACGCCGTATCTCTCCCGGGCCAGGATGGCCCCGGCGGGGGCATGGAGGATTTGGGCGTAGACATCCGGATCCAGGTCGCTGCCGTCTCGCCGCGCCAAATTTGCCTGCTCCTGTATGGGCAGATACTTGGCGCAGTCGTGAAGCAGGGCGGCCAGGCGGGCCTTTTTGCCGTCCGCGCCCAGGTTCTCCGAAAGCTGGACCGCCGTCATTTCCACGCCGATCACGTGAGAAAATCGGTGGGGCTTCAAAATCTCCCTCATGGCGGCGGTGAGCCTGACAAACGGCTCGTCGGCATAGAGGGCGTTCTCGTAGATATACCGTTCCACGGCGGGGGGCACCAGACTGCCGATGGGCTTTCCCGCCGCGATGCGGGTGCGGATATCCGTGGAGGAGAGCTCCCGCACGGGGGGCAGCAGCGTCACATCGGCATCGTAAAGCCTGCGAAGGGCGGCGGCCGCCTCGGCTTCGCCGCCGTCCTGCCCGGCCCGGCAGATGCAGACAAGGCGAGCCTTTTGGCAGACGATCTCCGGGTGATACCAGGAGGTGAGGGAGCGGAGCATGTCGCTGCCCATGATAAAATACAGCTCGTCCTCCGGGTACGTTTCGGAAAAGTGGGTCAACGTCAGGGCGGTGTAGCTGGTACCGGTCTGGTTCAGCTCCCAGTCGGAGGCCGAAAACCCCGCCTCATCCTGGCAGGCCAGCTGGACCATCCGAAGCCGCTGTTCGCTGGCGGCACCCTGAGCCAGCTCCTTGTGGGGCGGAATACGATCCACCATGAGCAGCACCCGATCCAACCCCAGCGCGTCCCGGGCGCTGCGGGCCATGTCCATGTGTCCATTGTGAATGGGGTGGAAACTCCCCCCTAAAATGCCGATCTTCATGGTATGTAGTATAGTATACTTCCCGGTCCATAGGCAATACTGAATTTGAAAATGGACGGGTTTGTGACAAGAGCATACAAGCGAACCTGCTTTCAGGGGCGGGGGGCCTTGGCCAGGTGGCTGGATAGGGCGTTCTTCTCCGCCCTGGGCGGGCTTTGCCTGCTCATCTACTGTAAATTGGCCTGGCTTGCCCTGCTCTTTGGCCTGTTTCTGCTTGCCCTGGGGTGCTTCATCGGCAAACGCCGCTGGGAAATGTATAGGGAACGCCTGTATCGCCAGGCGGCCCAAGCGCTGCGCCGGGAGGCATGGATGAAGGAGGCGGGGGAGAGGATACGGGTCCAAGGCGGCGTGATCCTGTATCCGACCCCGGACAGGGAGACATTGAAAGGGGCGTGCCTGCTGCGCGGCGGCGGGACAAACTTCCACTGTTTCGGGAATCCAGATCAGGCGCTGACGGAGGAAACGGAAAAGCTGGGCTGTTCCCTAACCTTCCATCCTTGGGGCGAGGGACGGGAGCCGACCCCGGATGAGGTGGAGACCCGGCTCAAACTGCAGGCGCCCCAACCCCGGCGCGGCCTATGGAAAACGGCCGTGACCCTCCCCGACAGCCGGTATTATTTGGCGGGCGGTGTGCTGCTGCTCCTCTCCATGGTGCTTCGCCGGGCGCTGTATTGGCGGCTGCTGGGCTCCCTATGCCTGATCCTCGGCACAGGGCGGCGGCTCCTTTCCTCCCTCCGTAACGCATAAAAAAGCCTCCCGAAGGAGGCTCTTTCGCTGTTCTTTATTTGGCAATGATCCGCTTAAGTTTGGCAAAGCGCGGCAGCCCGTTCTCCAGGGGCAGGTTGGGCGCGCCCTGGATGAGGGGCAGCACGTAGTCAACAAACTCCTGGGTGACGCCGTTGCCCGCCTCGTTGATCCATTCCCGGGGCACCTTTTTCTCGGTGTTGGCGGCCAGGGACAGATCCTGAGGCACCACCTCGCAGGCGTAGTCGCCGTACACGTCGGTGAGCCGATGGAAGGCCATCATCTTATCGGTCATACCGTTGACGGCGGCTTTCACCGCGGCCCGGCCGGCGGCGAAGGACTCGTTGATGTCCGTGGCGGAGGCGAAATGGGAGGAGCAGCGCTGGAGCAGGGACAGCTCCACGCCCCGGATCTTCTTCACGCCCAGCTTCTCCTTCACGTAGCTGACCAACGTGGAGGCCACGCCGCCCAGCTGCTTGTGGCCGAAGCTGTCGGTGGCTGAATTGGCGACGCCGTACTCGGCGATGAATTTGCCGTCCTTATCGTGGATGCCCTCGGAAACGACCACCATGCAGTCGCCCCGCTCGTCCATGATCCGCTTCACGTCCGAAAGGAACTGGTCCATGTCAAAGTCGGTCTCCGGCATGTACACCAGATCCGGACCGTCGCCCGATGCGGTGGCAAGGCCCGCCGCGCCGGCCAGCCAGCCCGCGTGACGGCCCATGACCTCCACGATGACGGCGGAATAGTAGTCGTACACGTTGCAGTCGCGGCGCATCTCCATGCAGCTGGTGATCACGTACTTGGCCGCGGAGCCGAAGCCCGGGCAGTGATCCGTGCCGTAGAGGTCGTTGTCGATGGTCTTGGGCACGCCGATGACCCGGCACAGATAGTTTTCCTTCTGCAGGAACTTGCTGATCTTGTTGCAGGTGTCCATGGAGTCGTTGCCGCCGATGTAGAAGAAGTAGCGGATGTCGTGCTTCTGGAATACCTCCAGGATCCGGCGATAGTCCGTATCGTCGTCGATGTAGTTCTTCAGCTTATAGCGGCAGGAGCCCAGGGAAGCGGAGGGCGTGTTGAGCAGGAGGCGGAGCTCGTGCTCGTCTTCCTGATCCATATCATACAGAATGTCATCCAAAACGCCCCGGATGCCGTGGGCGGCGCCGTAGACATGGGTGATGTTGGGATCGTCCAAAGCGGTGCGGATCACGCCGTACGCGCTGGCATTGATGACAGCGGTGGGGCCGCCGGATTGCGCGACCAGACATGCGCCAATCAGTTTATCCATAGTGATTCTCCTTTTATCCATAGGGTTTTCAAAAATCGCACTTATTGTATAGTATTTACCCTCCTATTTCAAGGGAACGCCCCTATATTTTTTGAGAAATGCGTCCAGATAAGAAATGTATCGGACCGGGTCCACATAGTAACTGGCGCAGTGGGCCGCCCCCTCCACGGTAAGCATCTGCTTGGGGGTGTGGCACAGCTCGTAGTTCTGCCGCCCCATGGCGTAGGGCACCAGCTCATCGTTGGTGCCGTGGATGAACAGGAAGGGGAGACTGGTGGAATCCAGAGCACGCTTGCAGTCCGTGGCGGTGATGGAGTAGCCGGCCAGGATCCGGCTCCACAGGTCCATGGCGGGCATCATGGGGAAGGTGGGCACCTTGTAGGATTCCACCAGGGCGGTGCCGATCACGTCCTTGGGGGAGAAGTAGGCGGAATCGGCGATGACGCCCCTTGTCTGCTTCGGCAGGTCCAGCCCGGCGGCCATGATCACCGTGGCCCCGCCCATGCTCTGCCCGTAGAGGAAGAGGGGCAGCTCCGGATGGCGATCGGATAAAAGCTTAGCCCAGGCGGCGATGTCGTACCGCTCCTTCACGCCGAAGGTGATGAACTTGCCGGCGCTCTTGCGGTGGGCCCGCATGTAGGGATAGAGCACGGTGTAGCCCTGCTCATAGAGGTGCTTGGCCACCAGGGCAAACTCCCGTGAGGGCCAGGAGCGAAAGCCGTGGACGGCCACCACCAGCCCCACAGGGGTCTTCGCCTCGATGAGCTCCGCCGCCAGATCCAGCCCGTCCCGGCTGGTGATATGCAGCTCCTCCTTCTGCTGGGCTTCGAACCAGTCCACCCCCAGCTGCATCCTGTCCCTGAACCGATACCGGCCCGAGGGGACCACGGTGCTGGCCCGAAAGAGTTCCGTCCGATCCCGGCGGGTGCTGCCCCGCATAAAGGCGTATAAACTGGCCGAAAGGATAAACAAAACAAGCACGATGAACGCGATCAATACATACAGCATACAGACCTCAAAACGATTCGATACTATACTGTACCATACTTTCGTTTTTTTTCATAGAGCTTTGTTTGGATTCTTGACGGGAAAGCCCCTATTCGCTACAATTTAAGAAAAAGGAGGGGATTTCATGAACTTCTTACCGGAAAACACAAAAAAACTCGGCTTCGGCCTTATGCGGCTGCCCGTCCTGAACGGAAACGGGGAGGATATCGACCTTAAGCAGGTTTCGGCCATGGCCGACCGCTTCCTGGAGCAGGGGTTCACTTACTTTGACACGGCCTATCCCTATCACAACGGCTTCTCCGAGCGGGCGGTGAAGAAGTGCCTGGTGGAGCGCCATCCAAGGGAAAGTTTTCTCCTGGCGGATAAGATGCCCGTTTTCCGCCTGAAAGAGAAAGGGGACGTGATTCCCATCTTTGAGGAGCAGCTGGAGCGCACCGGCGCGGGCTACTTCGACATGTACCTGCTCCACGCCCTGGATAAGGACCGGCTTTCCACCGTGGAGAGCTGCCAGGTGTGGGAACAGCTTCTTGAGGAGAAGAAAAAGGGCCGCATCAAGCACCTTGGGTTCTCCTTCCACGATTCTCCCGAAGTGCTGGACCAGATCCTGACCGCTCATCCGGAGGCGGAGTTCGTTCAGCTGCAGATCAACTATGCCGACTGGGAGGACCCGGAGGTCCAGTCCCGCCGCTGCTATGAAACGGCCCAAAAGCACGGCAAGCCCGTCATCGTTATGGAGCCCATCCGGGGCGGCAGCCTTGCCTCGGAGAACCTGGTCTGTGCGCCGCTGTTGAAGGGCGCCGCCCCCAAGGCCAGCCTGGCCGCCTGGGCGTTGCGGTTTGTGGCCAGCCTGCCCGGCGTGGCGGTTGTCCTTTCCGGCATGTCCGCCTATGAGCAGCTGGAGGAAAACACAGCCCTGTTTAACACCATGCAGCCGCTTTCGGAAGAGGAGCGGGCCATCCTCGCCCAGGGAGCGGAGCAGCTTCGAAAGGCCGCCGCCATCCCCTGCACGGCCTGTAAATACTGCGTGGAAGGCTGCCCGGCGAATATCAACATCCCGGCCATCCTGGACCTGCTGAACGAATACGACCGCTTCGGTTCCCTAATAAGCGCCAAGCGAAGCTACGGTTTTCGGACTCGGGACAAAGGCCTTGCCTCCGCCTGCGTGAGCTGTGGCCAGTGCCTGGATGCCTGCCCCCAGCATATCGAGAGCGCGGTGCACATGGCCAGGGCAGCGAAGCTGTTTGAGTGAGAAAGATATAGGGACTCTCACACTCGGCTGCGGCCTCGCTCAGCTCGCGGCTCTGAAGCCCCACTGGGGTTTCATTCACTACCGCGAGCGGTTCGAGCCCCCTCCGATTACCAATAAAAAAGCCACCCATTTGGGCGGCTTCTTTATTGGTGGGGATGTAGGGACTCTCACACTCGGCTGCGTCCTCGCTCAGCTCGCGGCTCTGAAGCCCCACAGGGGCTTCATTCACTACCGCGAGCGGTTCGAGTCCCCTCCGATTACCAATAAAGAAGCCACCCGGTTGGGTGGCTTCTTTATTGGTGGGGATGTAGGGACTCGAACCCTAGACCTCTGCGATGTGAACACAGCGCTCTAACCAGCTGAGCTACATCCCCACGCGCAAGATGCATTATACAGCATCGATTTGAATTTTGCAAGCCCTTTTTTGAATTTGATCGGATATTGTGCAGATCCAGGTTATGTGGTATGATTCTGCTCAGAAAGGCGGTGATTTTGTGAAAGCGCGCGACGTGAAGCGGATTTTGAAGGATACGGCCTATGTGCATACGGCGGCCAGCCCCGAGGAAGCAAAGTGCCTTGCATACCTGAAGGAACAGTGCGAGAGGATCGGTCTTTCCCCTCGGGTGGAGGCGTTTCCCATCGAGCGGGCCAACATCCGAGAGGCGAAGCTCCTCATCGACGGGCGGGAATACCCCTGCAAGGCCTATATCGGCTGCGGCAGCGGCCGGGTGGAGGCGCCCCTCTACTATCTTCGGAACACGGACGACCTTTCTTTTTCCTGCTGCAAGGATCGCATCGTGCTGACGGATCAGCCCCTGAACATGTGGAACTATCAGGATATGCTGAAGAATGGCGCCCTGGGCTTCATCACCTTCACGGGCCGGTACAGCTGCCCGGATCGGGACATCGACCAGAAGACCCTTCGGCCCGCCACCAGCCAGGGGAAAAAGATCCTGGGGGTAAACATCAACGTGAAGGACGCCATGGACATCGTGGCCAAGGCCGCCCGATCCGCCGTCATCGAGATCGAGCAGGCGGAATTTCAGGCGGACGCCCACAACCTGATCGCGGACCTGCCGGGAGAGGAGGACGAGTGGATCGTCCTCACGGCCCACTACGATTCCACGCCCCTGTCCCTGGGCAGCTACGACAACATGACCGGCTCCATCGGCATCCTGGGCGTGGCGGAGAAGTTTATAAAAGCGCCCCATAAGCGGGGCCTGCGCTTCATCTGGTGCGGGGCGGAGGAGCTGGGGCTCCTGGGCTCCAAGGCCTACTGCGCGGAACACGAGGAGGAGCTCTCCAAGGTGGCTCTGAACATCAACCTGGACATGATCGGCAGCGTCATGGGCAAGTTCATCGCCTGCTGTTCGGCGGAAGAGCGGCTGGTGTCCTTCCTGGAGTATATGGCGGATGAATCGGGCTTTCCCATCGCCGCCCGCAGCGGGGTCTATTCCAGCGACTCCACGCCCTTTGCGGACAAGGGGGTGCCCAGCCTGTCCTTTGCCCGCCTGGCGCCGCCTGCGGCCGGGTCCATCCATGAGCGGTACGACACCCCGGCCATCGTCTCTGCGGAGCAGGTGGTCGTGGACACGGACTTCATCGCCGCCTTCACGGGCCGCATGGCCAACGCCGTCCGCTGCCCGGTGAAGTGGGAGATCCCCGAGAAGATCAAGGACAAGCTGGACGTGTACCTGAACCGGAAACGGGCGCCCAAGCCCCAGGATTGACGAATATTCAATATGCAAAAACGGACGGGAAAGCCCGTCCGTTTCTTTTATGCTTTGGTTCAGTCTTCGGGGTAATCGTCGTAGCTGCGGCGAGAGCGCTTCACCTTCTTTCCCTTCTTGCCGTAGAACAGCTTCCAGGTGCAGATGATGAAGAACACGCCCAGGATCAGCGCCAACCCGGCGATGATCACGTCCAGATACCGGGTGACCACGACCTGCTCGCCCAGGAAGTGGAGCATGGGGTTGAAGCCGTCCAGAATATAGAACAGAATATAGACCACCGACAGCACGATGGCGGCGTTGGCCACCACGGTGGACAGGATCTGGAACCAACGGGGCAGGGATTTCTTCTTTTTCATGGTCAGTTGTTCTCCTTTACAGGTTCGGTAATGTACACGATATCGCTGGTATCCCGGCCGTCGGGACCGTAGGTGCTGCCGTTGAAGTACAGGGCGGAGGAGTCGCCGCCGTCCATGTTGTAGGCGGCTGTCAGGCCCATGTCGGCGCAGAGCAGAGAGAGCTCCGCAAAGGTAAGGCCCCGCTCCCCATGACGGCCGTCCACCACCATGAAGCAGTAGTGGCCCGGCTCATAGTAGCCCAGCACGGTCCGGGGGTTCTTCTTGCCCAGGCTGGAGTTGAACTTGGTCTTGGCGGCCCCGTTGCTCAGCAGCTCCGGCCCGAAGTACCACATCTGCACCGGGTTCCGGGCGGCGATCCCCTCAAAGTCGATGGTGCGCTCCTTGTAGTCGATGGTCTCCATGGTGCCGTCGGCGTAGAGGATGCACAGGTCGCTGGCGATCTTGTTGAACCGCCGGATCTCCACGCCGTTGCGGTAGAACCAGCCGTGACCGTTGGCGTAGGCGTTGATGAAATAGTCGGTGTTCACCGCCAAAATGCCGTTGTTGGGCTCGGCGAAGGCCTTGACCCGCTTGGTGTCCGCGGTCTTGATGGCATAGGCGGTCTGGATGCTGGACAGATCCTGGATATAGATATCCGCCAGGGTGTAGGTGACCAGATCACCGTCGCTGCCCTTCTTGTCCCGGATGGTGCCGCCGCAGCTGGCGCAGGTGCCCGGGGCGTCGGCGGTGTGGCCGCACTTGGAGCACACGTAGCCGGTCTTGCGGCTAAGCTCGATGGCCACGTTCCCGCTGCGATACTCCGTCTCCGTGGAGATCACGCCCTCAGGGGAAAACTTTTCGGCAAACTTCCCCTTCAGCAGCCCGGAAGGCTCCGGGGTGGGGGAGGCGGTGGGTTCCGGCGTGTCCGTGGGGGCCGGGGTCTGCTCCAAAGGTTGGTCCGTTTCCCCGGTTTGGGCAGGCTCGCCGGATGCCGGCGCGTCCGTGGGCGCGGGGGTGTTGGTGGGCGCAGGGGTGTCCGTGGGGGCCGGGGTGGCAGGGACTTGGGAAACGGGGGCCGTCGGCACGGGATCGGGGATCTCTATTTCCACCGGCTTCCAGGGGAAGAAACGAAACACCTGGGCGCAGATGAGATAGGACAGCACACAAAAGGCGCACAGGTCCAGGATGACCATGCGCAGGATACGCTTTTTACTGGTTGACTTCATGGAATGTTCTTATCCTTCACAAACACAAATTTCCGCTGGAGCACGAAGCTCATGGGATAGACGATCAGCTGCACAATGATGTACGCGAGCCACTTGGGGATGCCGCAGATTACGGTGAACAGATACAGCAGCCCATAGTGGATGCCGAAGATGAACACGGCCAGCACCACATACCGCAGGAAGCTGGTTTTGTTGTCCGTTTCGAAGACCAGGCGCTTGTTCAGAGAGTAGTTGAACACGGCGCTGAGCACCCGGGACACCGCCGTGGAGAAGAGCAGGGACACCGCCCAGTTCTTCGTCAGCCAGGACAGCAGCAAGAACAGGATGTATTCGAACAGAAAGCTCAAAATGGAGGAGCTGACGAACATGAGGATCATCTTGTAGATCCGCCAGCCGTCCCGAAGAGCCCTAAAGTGGGAGGAGGCGTTGTCCTCGATGTACACCGTTTCAATGGGCACCTCCACGATGGGGATCATCTCCCGGCAGCAGTAGAGGAGCTGGCTGATCTCATATTCATATCGGTCCCCCTTCAGGGAGAGCATCCGGGGGATGTTGTTCCGGGAGAAGGCCCGAAGGCCCGTCTGGGTGTCATAGACCTTAACGCCGGTGGAGACGGCGAACACAAACCTGGTGATGGCGTTGCCGGCCCGGCTCTTGAAGGGCACCTTGCCCGTGAAGCGGCGGGAGCCGGTGACCAGGGCATCCCGATGGGCGCGGAAAGTTTCCGCCACGCGGAGCACATCGTCAGGCAGGTGCTGCCCGTCCGCGTCCACGGTGATCACACCCTCGGCCTGGGGGCAATGATCATAAATATATTGAAATGCCGTTTTCATGGCGGCGCCCTTGCCTCGGTTCACTTCATGGTGCAGCACCGTGACCCGCTCCTTCTCCTCCAGAGCGGCGAACAGGGGCTGGCAGTCCGGCCGGCTGCCGTCATCTACGATGACGATGGGGAAGTCTGTCTTATTCAGCAGCGCATCCACAACGCCGGCAAGCTTTTCATCCGGCTGATAAGCCGGTATAACGATCATCATTTATCCTGTGTTTCTCCTAAAAAACTTTCCTCATTATACCACAGCGTGGAAAAAAAGAAAGAGAAAAAAACATCAACATGTCACGGATTTGTAAACTGTTTGTAATATCGAAAAGGGTTTGGTGGAAAAAACGGGTCAATCAGTATATGATAAGAACAATATAGAAGGAGTTACGTCCATGGCTAAAGATAGAAGAAAAAAGCAAAAGATCCGCACCTATGCGATCATCGCCACGGTGGCCGTTTTGGCCATTGCGCTTGGCGTGCTGCTGGGCGGAAAGATCTCCGGGGTCCTGTTCTCCGGGCGGGATCTGTTTGTGGATCAAAACAAAACCCAGCAAACCACGCCCACGGCGGCGCCCGTGACCTTGCCCCCTGTGGAGCAGTATGTTGTGGTGGATAGTCCTTCCACAACGGAGCCTCCTTTCACGCCTGCGCCAACGCCCACCGAGGCGCCCACCCCTTCGCCCACCCTTGACCCCTATTCCGAGCTGGAGCAGGTGGCGGACACGGGCATGATGAACGGCATCGTGAACATCATGTTCATCGGCGTGGACTATGAGGCCGCCCGTATCGACAAAAACTGGGCCGGCAAGGGCGGCAATTCCTTCCACTCCGACGTGATGATCGTCTGTGCGGTGAACTTCAACGAGAACAGGGTGGACCTGATCTCCCTGCCTCGGGATACCTATGCCAACATCCCCAACGTGAAGGGCGTCTACAAGCTCAACGCCGCCCTCAACTGCGGCACCGACGGCACCAACTACGGCCTCTTCTGCGAGAACGGAGAGGGCTTTGAGAAGGTGTGCGAGGCGGCGGAGTGGATGCTGGGCGGCATCGATGTTGACTACTATTACGCCGTGACCATGGAGTCTGTCAAGCAAATCGTGGATATCGTCGGTGGTGTCTGGTACAATCTGGAGGGAGACTTCGACAACGGCGGCCGCTACTATAAGGCCGGATTCCAGTTCATGGACGGTCAGGCCTGCCTGGACTACATGCGGGTCCGCAAGGGCGGCCACGGCCAGCTGTCCACCGGCGACAGCAACCGGGTCATTCGCCAGAAGAACATGATGGTGGCCATCTTCAAGAAGATGAAGGAGGAGAACATGGTCCTGAAGGTGCCGGAGATCCTGGCCGCCTTCGACGGCGCTCTCTTCACCAACTGCACCCCTGCCCAGACCGCGGCGTTGGCTCTCTTCGGCTACAAGCTTAACCCCGAGGACATCGGCGCCCACTCCATGGTGGGGGATTCGGCCACCTTGTTCCACTGGAACTTTGTGTTCACCAAGCAGTCGGAGCGGGTGAAGCTCATCAAGGAGATCTACGGGGTGGACGTGAAGACCTCCCCCAAGTATTCCCTGGCTTACGGCCGGTACACCTGGTGCAAGATGCTCCAGGATCAGTATATGGACATCTGCGACCCCCTCAAGTCCGCCGTGCAGAAGCTCATCGACAAGGACGATGAGGAGGTGGAAGCATCCCAAGGCGAAGGCGAGGAAGGGGAGGAGGGCGGCTCCAAGGCGTCGCCCAAGTATTCCCAGGCGGACCGGGAGCTGTTCTCCGAGTTCAAAGCCGCTCTCAAGGAGCTCAAGAGCGCCTATTCCAGCGCGGACAGCGAGGCCAAGAAGGCGGCCAACCGGAGGAGCAACTCCCTGAACAGCGCCTCCAACAACCTGATGGACAAGATGATCAAGACCCAGGACCTGGCCATCCAGGTGGCGGCAGCCTTCAACTACACCAAGGTGAAGAACATCTCCAAGGCCTGCTACCCCAACCAGACCCATACCAGCTCCCCCTGGGCGCTGAACTTCTGGAGCAGCCGCAAATACAACGAAATCAGCGTCAACTTCAACTGAAACATGAAGCGAAAAGAGCCGTTCCGATGGGAACGGCTCTTTCTGTTTGCGATTGCTTCCGTTATATGGTTTTCAAAAAAGCCGCCGTTTTCTCCAGATGCATCCCCCGGGAGCCCTTCACCAGGATCACGTCCCCATCCAAAAGCAGGGAAGGGAGGGCGGCGATAAGATCATCCTGGGTGGTAAAGCCAAGGCCGCCCGCAACCTGCACGGGGGACTTGAACAGGGGGCCCACGCCCAGGATCCGGTCGATGCCCAGGGCTTTGGCCGTTTCGGCCACCCGAAGATGGAGGGCGGGGGCCTGATCCCCTAGCTCCAGCATGTCGCCCAGGATGCAGACCTTACGCCCCTCGGCCCGGGACAGGATCTGCAGCGACGCCTCCATGGAGGTGGGGTTGGCGTTGTACACATCGTTGAGCAGGGTGAACCGGGGCAGCTTTTCCACCACCATGCGCCCGTTGATGGGCGTGAAGGCGGCCAGGCCCGCCTGGATCTTCTCGGTCGGCACCCGAAGGGCAAGGCCCACGGCCACGGCGGCCAGAGCGTTGAGGATCATGTGATGGCCCGGCACCTGCAGTTGGATGGGCAGCTTCTCCTTGCCCCAGCAGGCGGAGAATCGGGCGCCGAAGAGATCGTTTTCCTCCGCGTCCTGCGCCCTCAAATCGCAGTCTGCCCCAAAGCCAAAGGTGAAGGCGTTGGGGATCTTGCGTAGGAATTCATCGTCCCCGTTGACGATGATCCGGCCGCCGGGACGCATGTGGGGGAGCATCTCCGTTTTGCCGCGGAAGATCCCCGCCCGTGAGCCGAAAAACTCGATGTGGGCTTCGCCGATGTTGGTGAGCAGGCACACCGTGGGCTCGCTCATGGCGGCCAGGGCGTCGATCTCGCCGAAGTGGTTTGTGCCCATCTCCACCACGGCGCACTGATGCTCCGGCATGAGCCCGAAGAGGACCTGGGGGACGCCGGTTTGGTTGTTGAGGTTCCCGGTGGTGCTGTGGGTGTTGTAGACGGTGGAAAGGACCGCGCTCACCATGCCCCTCGTCGTGGTTTTGCCGGCGCTGCCCGTGATGCCCACCAGGGGCAGGCTGAACCGGCACCGATAGGCGTGGGCCAGGGCCTGAAACGCCTTCACGCTGTCCTTCACCAGGATATGGGGATAGGGGGTATCCACCTCGGAAAGGGTGAGGATGGCCCCCTTTTCAAAGGCGTTGGGGATAAACCGATGGCCGTCGAACACATCCCCCTTCACCGGCACATACAGGGCGCCGGGCACAAGGGTGCGGGTGTCGATGGACACGCTGGTAAAGCTCTCCTTTACCAGGGCGTCCGGGCCGCAATAGGCGCCGCCGGTGATTTCTATGGCCTGTTGAATGGGAAAGGGGATCATTGATATTTCTCCAGGGAAAGGGCGATGATCCGTTCGCACAGGGTGATGTAATCCAAGCCGATGACCGCCGCCTCCTGGGGCAGCAGAGAGGTGGGGGTCATGCCCGGGAGGGTGTTGGCCTCCAGGCAGTAGGCCTCCTCGTCCGCCGTGAGCAGAAAGTCCATGCGGGCGTAGACGGAGAGCTTCAGCGCCCGGAACACCTGCTCCGCGATCCGCTGCACCTTTTGCGTGGCGGCAGGGCTGATGGGCGCAGGAGTCACCTCCAGGGCCGCCCCGGCCTGGTACTTGTTCTTATAATCGTAGAACCCCTCCTTGGGGATGATCTCGATGACCGGCAGGGCCTTACCGTCCAGCACCCCGCAGGAAAGCTCCCGTCCCTGGATGAACTCCTCCACCAGGATGGAGTCCTCCTGCTGGAAGGCAAGGGCGATGGCCTGCTTGAGCTCCTCCCGGGTCCGGGCGATGGAGATGCCGATGGAGGAACCGCCGCTGTTGGGTTTGGCCACGGCGGGCAGGGGCAGCTCATCCAGCGAGAAGATCTCCCCCCGCTTGAGGAGCCAGGATTTGGGGGTTAGGATGCCTTCCCGCTCAAAAATAACTTTGGCCGCGTGCTTATCCATGCTCAGCCGGCAGCCTTCGGGGGAGCTGCCCGTGTAGCGGATGCCGTGCTCGTCGAACACCTTCTGCACGGATCCGTTTTCCCCGTCGGCCCCGTGGAGGGCCATGTAGACGATGTCCGCCGCCTGGCAGATCTCGATCACGTTGAGACCGATCCGGTCGGACCAGCCCTGGGGCCGGGAGGCGGCGATGGCGGCAAGGTCCGGCTCGATCTCCGAGATGGGGGCGGGGGGCAGGGGACGGGCGTTTTCAAACAGCTTTTCAACGGGCATATCCAATTTAGGCATGCCGAAAAACAGATCCAGCAAAACGGCCTGATGGCCCGCCTTCAAAAAGGCGTTGGCGGCCATGGTGCCGCTGGACAGGGACACGGTCCTTTCCGGAGAAAGGCCTCCGGCCAATACGACTATCTTCATGTTCACATAACTCCACTTTTTATTTTCTCAGGTATATCATATTTCCCTTAAAAAGACAAATGAACTTTTTTATACGGTCAGTTTGAGGCAGGCGGCGCATATGCTTTTTCTATGAAGCGTGTCGTGTCCATCCTCTTGGCCCTGTGCCTGCTCCTTTGCTGCGCCCCCGTTGAAGCGGTGGGGCGGGCTTATCTGCGCCAGCCGGGGTGCGTCCATGGGCAAACTGCCTTTTGCCATATGGCGCTTGCCTATCCGGACCCGGAGGAGGTCCTTTCGGAGCTGGACGCCCTTATTCAGGCGGAGGATCGGCCCGAAAAGGAGCGAATCGAGGCTTTTGAAGGGCTCCGGCAAGCGTATGCGCAACTGGTGGGCGCGGCGTCCCTTGCCTATGTGCGCTACTGTCAGGATGTGACGAATGAGGAGCGGGCGGCGGAATACGGCAAGCTGAACGGCGCCCTCTACGCCGTGCAGAACCGGCTCATCGAAGCGGAGCAGCGGCTCATGGACCGATACGGCTACCACAGGGAGCGGGGCGAGGCGTACCGGCAGTCCCTGGAGTTGGTCCGGAAGCAGTCCGGTCCGTCCATGCAGGCCCTGAAAGCAAAGGAGGATGAGCTTTGCCAGGCCTACGAGCAGCTGACGGACACCCTTTCCGTGGAATTCGGGGGCAGAAAGTGGACCTTCGACAGCCTCATGGCGGATGAGAGCCTGCCCCTTTCCGACTTTCTTGCGGCCCTGGAGGCCTATGAAAAGACGCGCAATCAGGCCGCGGGGCAGCTCTTTCTGGAGCTCATGTCCCTGCGCAAGGCCATGGCAAAGGAGCTGGCGTTCCCGTCCTATGCCGCCTGTCAATACGCCGCCTTCGGCCGGGCCTATTCCCCGGAACAGGCCAGGGAAGCCGCTCAGACGGTGAAGCGTGTCTTCGTTCCCCTCTATGCAGACCTGCGGACGGAGCTGGAAAACGAGGCCAAGTATCTTGCCGGGGCCGCCTTCCCGGAGGATGAATTCCTGTCGAAAATGGGGGACGCCGTGGAGCGGGCGGTGCCCGGGGCCGGGGCCGCCTGGGCCTATATGCTCGCCTACGGCCTTTACGACAGCGCCCCCGCCGCCCATAAGCTCCAGGGCAGCTTCACCACCTATCTTTCCGGCTACCGATGCCCCTTTCTTTTCACCCGCTGGAATGAGGACGCCGCCTCCGTTTTCACCGTGATCCACGAGTTCGGCCATTTCCTCAGCTACTACGTGAACCCTATGGGAACCTACTACGGCGGGGAGAACTTGGATCTTGCGGAGGCGGATGCCCAGGGCTTGGAGCTGCTCATGGCGGCGGAATATGACGCCATCTTCGGCCGCTACGCCACCGCTGCCCGGCTGTGCCTGCTCATGAACGCCCTGTACGCCGTTCTCACCGGCTTCATGGAGGATGAGTTTCAGCAGCGTGCGTATGCGCTTAAGGAACCCACGGTGGAGCAGCTGAACGCCCTCTACGGCGAGCTGGCCCGGGAATACGGCTTCGACCGCTGGTTCGGCTACGAGGGCCGGGAGTGGACAGGGATACTGCACACGTTCGCCTTTCCCTTTTATTATGTGAGCTACGGCGTGAGCATGCTGGGGGCCGCGGCTCTGATGCAGGGCGGGCGCCGGGCCTATGGGCGGCTCCTCCACAGAAAGACGGGCGCATCTTTACAGGAGGTTCTGAAGACGGATGTGCTGTCTGAACCATACATCGTGGACGCGGCGGCTTACCTTCGCCGGACGGCCGAAGCGTGGATGAACAAATAGGAAAGGAGAGGAAAGGATGGAGGATCTTTCATACGGGGCGGAGGGCTACGCCGTCAAGCTCCTGCAGTACGCCCTGATACGGGCGGGGGAGGACCCGGGGCGGCCGGACGGCATCTTCGGCCGGCGCACCCGAAAGGCGCTCCTTGCCTTTCAGCGGAGGCAGGGGCTGGCCGCGGACGGCGTGGCGGGACGGCTCACCTGGGCGGCGGCGTATCCCTTTATTGCCGGGTACGCCCTTCATGCCATCGCCCCGGGGGACACCCTGTATGCCCTGAGCCGGCGCTTTGACACCGGCCTGGAAGCCCTGCTCACCGCAAATCCCGGCCTTGATCCACTGGACCTGCCCGTTGGAAAGGTGGTGACCGTGCCCCTTGATATGCCGGTGGTGGCAGAGGAGATAGACTATTCCGCCCTGCTCACCGGGCTCATCCTCAAGGGCCTCGCCATGCGGTATCCGTTTATCTCGGTGTACGAGATCGGCCGCAGCGTCATGGGCCAGCGGATCTGGGCCGCTTCCCTGGGCAGCGGGAAAAAGCGGGTGGGGTACAACGGCGCACATCACGCCAACGAGTGGATCACAACGCCCCTGCTCCTGCGCTTTTTGGAGGACTATGCCCAGGCCTATGCCAGCCGCGGGCAACTTTTGGGCGTGCCCGCCCGGGCGCTGTTCGAGTGCGCCACCTTGCATATGGTGCCCCTGGTGAACCCGGACGGGGTGGACATGGTCACCGGCGCCCTCTCCGAGAGCGACAGCTACTATGCCCAGGCCAAGGCCCTTTCCGCCTTTTATCCCGCCATTCCCTTTCCCCGGGGCTGGAAGAGCAATATCGCCGGGGTGGATTTGAACCTCCAATACCCTGCGAACTGGGAGCAGGCTCGGCGCGTCAAGTTCGATCAGGGCTTCACCCGCCCGGGGCCCCGGGATTTCGTGGGATTCGGCCCCCTGACCGCCCCGGAGAGCCGGGCCATGGCTCACTGGACGAAGAGGATGGATTTTGCCCTGACCCTTTCCTATCACACCCAGGGCCGGGTCATCTGCTGGCAGCACGACGGCTATGCGCCGCCCGCGTCCGGGCCCATCGGGGAAGCCTTCGGAAAGAGCAGCGGCTATGCTCTCGAAGAAACCTCTGTGGGCTGCGACAACGCCGGCTATACGGACTGGTTTTTGCAGACCTTCCGTCGGCCGGGGTTCTCCGTCGAGGCGGGAAAGGGCCAAAATCCGCTGCCCCTTTCGGATTTGGAGGCCATCTACAAGGATAACCTGCCCATCTTCCTGAAGGGGATCGCCTTGTCCCCATAAAAGCCGTTGCAAGATGGGCGGCGAAAGTGTATACTTTGCAATATGGAAAAGACAAAAAAGACAACCTTTGTGGCGGGCGCCGCCATCCTTGCCTTTGCCGGCGTGCTGTGCAAGATCATCGGCGTGCTCATCCGCATCTGGGCCTATGATATCATCGGGGAAGCGGGCATGGTCTACTATGAGGTCGTGTTCCCGTTCTACTCCTGGCTGCTCATCATCTCCAGCTCCGGCGTGCCAACGGCCATCTCCCGCATGGTTTCCGAGCGGTTCAGCGTGGGGGATTTTGCCGGCGCCAAGCGGGTCTTCCGTCATGCGCTGATCCTGCTCGCCTTGGTGGGCCTGCTCACCACCGCCGTCATGTATTTCGGAGCTGACTTCTTTGTGAAAACCATTCTGGAGAAGGACGGCACCTATGTTCTGTCCTTCACCACCCTTGCTCCGGCGCTTTTCTTCGTCTCCTGCATGTGCGCCTACCGTGGGTATCTGCAGGGCGCTCAGCACATGACGGGCACGGGCCTTTCCCAGTTGACGGAGCAGGTGATCAAGTGCATCGTGGGCCTGACCCTGGCCGCCCGCTGGATGCCCAGGGGACCGGAATACGGGGCGGCGGGCCTGCTGGTGGGCGTGACCGTGTCCGAGTTCACGGCCCTTCTGGTGGTCATCGCCTTTCGGGTGAAGAACCGGCGGGTCTATCTGCCGCTTGATGCCAGCCGGGTCCCGGCGAACGAGCGGGCGGTGATCCCGGAGCTGCTGAAGATCGCCGTGCCCATCACCCTGGGGGCCTCCATCATCCCCATCACCAGCATGCTGGACGTGAAGATGATCTTCGCCATCATGGGCCGCTACATGAGCGAGGCCGGGGTGAACCAGCGGTATGTGGCCCTGTCCACCAACGTGCGCTCCCTCATCAACCTGCCCGCCTCCCTGACCACGGCCCTGGCCATGTCCATCGTGCCGGCCATCTCCGGGGCCCGGGCCCGGCGGGACCAGGCGGCCATGCATCACTTCGCGGGCCTGGGGCTCAAGCTCTCCATGGCCATCGGCATGCCCTGCGCCGCAGGCCTCTTCGTTCTGGGCGGGCCCATCATCCAGATGCTCTTCCGCAGCATCCAGCCCGATTCCCTGGCCATCGCCACCGCCATCATGCGCGTCGCTTCCATCACCGTCATCTTCATTTCCCTGGTCCAGACCATGACCGGGGCCCTGCAGGGCATGGGCCGGCAGCACTGGCCCGTGTGGAGCCTGCTGGTGGGCGGCGTGCTGAAGGTGGCATCCAACTTCGCCTTTTTGTCCATGCCCGCCGTGAATATCCTGGGCGCGTCCATCTCCAACGTGGTCTGCTACGGGGTGGCGGGCATCATCGACACCATCCTGGTGCTCCGGGTCACGGGCCTTCGGGTCCGGGCCTGGGATATGTTCCTAAAGCCCCTGTTCTGCTCCCTGGTCATGGGCGGGGCCGTGTGGCTGGCGCACAAGGGGCTCTACGCCCTGCACCCGGGCACCCTGTGCACCCTTGCCTCCGTGCTCATCGGCGTGGGGGTGTACCTCCTTTTGGCCATCCAAACCCGGCTCTTCTCCCCGGAGGAGCTGGACAGCATCCCCGGCGGCGGCCGGTTCAAACGATTCCTGAAGAGGGCATAAACCCATGAAAAAGAAGATCACCGTCGCTCCTTTGAGCACCCCGCAAACCCTGACCCTGGCCGCCTGGCAGGCCATCCAATCGGCCCAAACCCTGTATCTGCAGACCCGGGAGCATCCCTCTGCCCGGCCTGTGCTGGAGGCGGAGCTTCCCTTTGTGTCCATGGACGATCTGTACGCCGCCGCAGAGGATTACGATCAGCTTAACGACGCCATCGCCGATCGGCTCACCTCCGGCGATGACGCAGTCTACGCCGTCATGGGCGGGGGCAGCTTTTCTCAGCTGCCCGCCATAGAAAAGAGGTGCAGGGAGCGTGACTTTGACCTTATCGTGCTCCCCGGCGTGGCCTATCATCAGGCCGCCTTCCCGGAGGGGCAGACGGGTCAGGTCTGCACCGCCAACGACCTTCCCGAGGAACTGGACACCGCCGTGCCCCTCTACATCACAGAGCTGGACAACCCCCTGCTTGCGGGGGAGGTGAAGCTGAAGCTCCAGCGGTTCTACCCGGACGAGCACCCGGTCACCCTGGCCGTTCAGCAGGCCGACGGCAGCTACGTCCGCACGACCCTGCCTCTGTACGCCCTGGACCGGGAAAAGGGCTTCTTCGCCTCCACCGTGGTCCGTGTGCCCGTGCTGCCCTTTATGCAGAAAACCAGCTACGGCTTTGACGACCTTCTCTACGTGCTTCGCCGCCTGCGGGCCCCCGACGGCTGCCCCTGGGATCGGGAGCAGACCCACGAGAGCCTGAAAAAGGATATGCGGGAGGAGTGCTACGAGCTCATGGACGCCATCGACGAGGGCAGCGACGAGCACGTCATCGAGGAGTGCGGGGACGTGCTTATGAACGTGCTGTTCCATCCCATCATCGGGGAGGAGCAGGGCCGGTACGACCATCGGGACGTGACCACGGGCATCGTGGATAAGCTCATCTACCGCCATCCCCACGTGTTCGGCTCGGTGAAGGTGTCCTCCAGCGAGGAGGTGCTCAAGAACTGGGACGCCCTCAAAAAGAAGGAAAAGCACCAGGAGACCTACGCCGACACCCTTAGAAGCGTGCCCCGGAGCTTCCCGGCCCTGCTGCGCTGCGAGAAGGTGCAAAAGAAGGCCCGCCGGGTGGGCTTCGATTACGACACCGCCGCCGACGCTTTCTATAAGATCGGCGAGGAGGCGGGGGAGCTGCAGTCCGCCATGGCCGAGAACAAGAACGTGGACAAGGAGATGGGGGACCTGCTCTTTGCCGCCATGAACGTTTGCCGTCTGCTGGGCTTGGACGGGGAGGAGACCCTCCACAAGGCTACGGACAAGTTCATCGACCGCTTCGCCCGCATGGAAAAATCCATCCTCGCCGACGGCAAAAGCCTGTCCGACATGACCCTAAACGAGATGGATACCTACTGGGATCGTGCAAAAATAACGGAATACTAATTTTTTTATCAAATTAGGGCTTGATTTTACGTTACATGGCTGTTACAATTAAACCCGTTCGAAAAAAGAATGGGAGGAATAATCATGAACAAGGCTGAACTTATCTCTGTTGTAGCAGAAAAAACCGCCGTTTCCCGCAAGGACGTGGACAAGGTCGTCAACGGTGTTCTCGATACCATCATGGAAACGCTGAAGAATGGCGAAAAGGTGTCTCTGGTCGGCTTCGGCGCCTTCGAAGCGAAGGATCGTCCCGCCCGCAAGGGTCACAACCCCATGACCGGCGAAGTCATCAACATCGGCGCCTCCAAGGCTCCCTCCTTCAAGGCGGGCAAGTCTCTCAAGGAGATCCTGAACTAACGGCGTTCCATATACGCAAAAATCACCCCGCAGCCTTTGGGCAGCGGGGTTTTTCTTTGCCCCAGATCAGAAAAATCTGCGTCGGTCGACCCGCGCCTCTTTCCTTCCTGCGAACCATATGATATACTATAGCAGAATATTGCCAGCAGGGCGGAAGGGAAGCCTATGAGCATCAGTTTATTCGATATCATCGGGCCGCGGATGATCGGCCCCTCCAGTTCCCACACGGCCGGCGCGGTCCGCATCGGCCAGGTGGGCAACCGATTGGTGAACGGAAAGGTGAAGGAAGCCAAGGTCACCCTGTATGGTTCCTTTGCCGAAACCGGCCGGGGGCACGGCACGGACACGGCCATCGTGGCGGGCATCCTGGGGGTGAACCCGGATCAGGGCACCGTCCGCTACGCCAAGCTTCTGGCCAAGGAGGCGGACCTCAACATCCCGGTCCTCTTCAGCAACGAGGAGCCAGAGCACCCCAACACCGCCAAGGTCTATGTGAAAGGGGAAAACGGCAAGGAATACACCTACGTGGGCACCTCCATCGGCGGCGGCCGCATCCGGGTCACCTCCATCAACGGCATGGAGGTGAGCTTCTCCGGGGAGTATCCCACCCTTATCGCCTTCCATCAGGACGCGCCGGGCATCATCTCCAAGGTCACCTCCATTTTGGCCCTGGAGAAGATCAACGTGGCCTTCATGAAGGTGTTCCGCTCCGAGCGGCGGCAGGGGGCCTGCATGGTCATCGAAACGGACACGCCGGTGGATGAGGCCACCCGGCTTCGGATCGTCAACAACGTGGATGGTATCACGGAGGCATGCACCTTATGATCGATTACACCTTTACTACAGGCGAAGACCTGCTCACCATCTGCCGCGTGGAGCAGATCCCCATCAGCGAAGCGGCCATCTACGCGGAGCTGGATCGGGAGGAGATGGACCGCCAGGGCATCATGGACGAGATGCGCAAGAACCTGCAGGTCATGCGGGAGAGCATCCGGGAGGGCCTGGAGGAGCAGCAGATGTCCATCACAGGCCTTATGGGCGAGGACGCGGACAAGCTCATGGCCTTCTCCGAGACCGCCATCATGGGGCCGGAGCTGAGCCGGATCGTGGCCGCCTCCATGGCGGTGACGGAGGTGAACGCCTCCATGGGCCTGATCGTGGCCGCCCCCACCGCCGGAGCCAGCGGCATCCTGCCCGGGGTGCTCATCGAATACGGCGACACCCACGACCTGAGCGAAAAGCAGCTCATCCGGGGCCTATGCAACGCCGGGGCCATCGGCCTTATCATCGCCCACAACGCCAGCATCGCCGGGGCTTCCGGCGGCTGCCAGGCGGAGACAGGCACCGCGGCAGCTATGGCGGCCAGCGCCTTGACGGAGCTGAGAGGCGGCACCCCGGAGATGTGCCTCCATGCTGCGGCCATCGCGCTAAAAAACGTGATGGGCCTGGTCTGCGACCCGGTGGCCGGTCTGGTAGAATGTCCCTGCATCAAGCGCAACGCCATCGGCGCGGCCAACGCCGTGCTCTGCAGCGACATGGCCATGGCCGGGATCGAGAGCGTTATCCCCTTCGACGAGGTGGTCACCGCCATGCGGAACGTGGGCCGCATGATGAACCCGGACCTAAGGGAAACCGCCCGGGGCGGCCTGGCCGCCACGCCCACGGCCCTGAAGATCGCGGAAAAGATCAAAAACCTGGAATAAGGCATCAGCATAGAGGAGGACGAACATGTTTCGCATCATAACGAAGGAGCCCCTGAACCCCTCG
Organism: uncultured Eubacteriales bacterium; assembly: GCA_902765005.1. Classification (GTDB taxonomy): domain Bacteria; phylum Bacillota; class Clostridia; order Christensenellales; family CAG-138; genus RUG472. Next base: position 124,687 of record CACWYB010000003.1, read on the forward strand.
GTGACCCGCATGAGCATCGAAGCGCCCCTGGTGGCCAAAAAGGTCCAGCCCGGTCAGTTCATCATCCTGCGGGCGGAGGAGAATGGGGAGCGGATCCCTCTCACCGTGGCGGGATACGATCGGGAAGCGGGCACCGTGGACATCATCTTTCAGATCGTGGGCGCCACCACGGAGAAGCTGAACCATAAGCAGGCGGGGGAGTGCATTCCCGATTTCGTGGGCCCTCTGGGCAAGCCCACGGAGACGGAGGGCCTCAAGCGGGTGGCGGTCATCGGCGGCGGCGTGGGCTGCGCCATCGCCTTCCCGGTGGCCCAAAAGCTCCATGAGCAGGGCTGCGAGGTGGACGCCGTGGCGGGCTTCCGTTCCAAGGATCTGGTCATCTTAGAGAAGGAGTTCAGGGCCAACAGCACAAACTTCATCCCCGTCAGCGACGACGGCACCTGGGGGGAAAAGGGCCTGGTCACCGACGCCCTCAAGCACCTCATTGACAGCGGACGAGCCTACGATCAGGTCATCGCCATCGGGCCCCTCATCATGATGAAGTTCGTCTGCAAGCTGACAAAAGCGTACGGCATCAAGACCGTTGTCTCCATGAACCCAATCATGATCGACGGCACGGGCATGTGCGGCTGCTGCCGGGTGACCGTGGGCGGCAAGATGAAATTCGCCTGCGTGGACGGCCCGGACTTCGACGGCCATGAGGTGGATTTCGACGAGGCCATGGCTCGCTGCGCCGCCTATAAGCCCTTCGAGCTAAAGGCCCGGGAAGCGGCCTGCAATCTGTTTTCCATGGAGGTAAAGTAAGATGGTCAACATGAGCTTGAAAAAGAATCCTATGCCCAGCCAAGAGCCCCAGGTGCGGGCCCATAACTTTGAGGAAGTGGCCCTGGGCTACAGCGAAGAACAGGCGCTGGACGAAGCCCAGCGGTGCCTGAACTGCAAGAATTTCCCCTGTGTGCAGGGCTGCCCCGTGAACATCCGCATCCCCCAGTTCATCGCCAAGGCCCGGGAGGGGGATTTTGAAGGGGCCTATGAGATCATCTCCGCCGACAGCGCCCTGCCCGCCGTATGCGGCCGGGTGTGCCCCCAGGAGAGCCAGTGCGAAAAGTATTGCGTCCGGGGCATCAAGGGCGAGCCCGTGGGCATCGGCCGGCTGGAACGGTTCGTGGCGGACTACCACAACGCCCACGCCTCCGGCGCAGCCTTCACCCCCGAGAAAAACGGCCACAAGGTGGCCGTGGTGGGCTCCGGCCCGGCAGGCCTGACCTGCGCCGGAGACCTGGCTCGCAAGGGCTACGACGTGACGGTTTATGAAGCCCTTCATGTGGCCGGCGGCGTGCTCAGCTACGGCATTCCGGAGTTCCGTCTCCCTAAAGCCATCGTGAAGCGGGAGATCGAGGGACTGAAGGCCATGGGCGTGCAGGTGATCACCAACATGGTCATCGGTCGGGTCCTGTCCATCCGGGAGCTCATGGAGGAGGAGGGCTTCGAAGCCGTGTTCATCGGCTCCGGGGCGGGCCTGCCCAAGTTTATGAACATCCCCGGGGAAAGCCTGAAGGGCGTCTACTCTGCCAACGAGTTTTTGACCCGGGTGAACCTGATGAAGGCCTATGAGCCCGACGCCAACACCCCCATCCAGCATGCGAAGCACGTGACCGTGGTGGGCGGGGGAAACGTGGCCATGGACGCCGCCCGCTGCGCCCTGCGCCTGGGGGCCGAATCCGTCACCATCGTCTATCGCCGCTCCTTGGAGGAGCTGCCCGCCCGGAAGGAGGAGGTGGAGCACGCCATGGAGGAGGGCATCGTCTTCAAGCTCCTCAACAACCCGGTGGAGCTCATTGGCGACGACAACCGAAACGTGGTGAAGATGCGCTGCATCCGCATGGAGCTGGGCGAGCCGGACGCCTCCGGCCGCCGTCGCCCCGTGGAGATCCCGGGGAGCGAGTTTGAGCTGGACACTGACTGCGTCATCATGGCCCTGGGCACCAGCCCCAACCCCCTCATCAAGTCCACCACCGATGGCCTGGACACCCAGCGCTGGGGCGGCATCATCACCGATGAGGACGGCCTCACCACCTGCGAGGGCGTCTACGCCGGCGGAGACGCGGTCACCGGCGCCGCCACGGTCATCCTGGCCATGGGCGCGGGCAAAAAGGCCGCCGCCGCCATGGATAAGTACATCCGATCCAAGGCCTGATGCTTCGGACAGGCATATCCGCATGGTTTGCGGAAAAATTATATATTTTTCTTGACATTCCCACCCGTCTGGAGTAATCTATATTCTGTTTTTTGAAACCAGTAAAGGAGACATTGCTATGGCAGGTACGATCTCAAGGGGCGTTCGGGCGCCCATCATTCGCCAGGGAGACGACATCGTTTCCATCGTTGTGGATTCCGTGCTGCAGACCGCCAGGGAGGAGAACTTCGCCCTCCATGACCGGGACGTGGTGGCGGTGACCGAGGCCGTGGTGGCCCGGGCCGACGGCAACTACTGCACCACCGACAACATCGCCTTCGACGTGCAGCGCAAGCTGGGCGACACCGTGGGCGTGATCTTCCCGATCCTGAGCCGTAACCGGTTCGCCATCTGCCTGCGGGGCATCGCCCGGGGCGCCAAGAAGGTGATCGTGCTGCTGTCCTACCCCGCGGACGAGGAGGGGAACCACCTGGTGGACGAGGATCTGCTGCTGGATTCCGGCGTGAATCCCTATTCCACCACGCTCACCGAGCAGGAGTTCACCCGCCTCTTCGGCGAGCCCAAGCACACCTTCACGGGCGTGAACTACGTGGAGTACTACCGTTCCCTCATCGAGGAGGAGGGGGCCCAGGCCCAGATCCTCTTTGCCAACGATCCCACCGCCATCCTGCCCTATACGGACACCGTCCTCTGCGCCAACATCCATGAGCGGGAGCGGACCAAGAAGCGCCTTGTTAAGGCCGGCGCCAAGAAGGTCCTGACCCTGTGCGACATCATGAACGAGTCCATCGACGGCAGCGGCTATCAGCCGGAATACGGCCTGCTGGGCTCCAACAAGGCCACCGAGGACACCGTCAAGCTCTTCCCCAAGAACGCCCAGGAGGTGGCCGAGGCCATCCAGGCGGAGTTCATCGCCCGCACCGGCATCCATGTGGAGGCCATGGTATACGGCGACGGCGCCTTTAAGGATCCCGTGGGCAAGATCTGGGAGCTGGCCGACCCGGTGGTGTCTCCCGGCTTCACGGCGGGACTCAACGGCCTGCCCAACGAGCTCAAGCTCAAGTACCTGGCCGACAACGATTTCAAGGGCCTGAGCGGGGCCGAGCTGCGGGAAGCCATCCAGCAGCGCATCCGGGAGAAGAACGCCAGCTTGAAGGGCCAAATGGTCTCCCAGGGCACCACGCCCCGGCGGCTCACGGACCTGATCGGCTCCCTGTGCGACCTTACCAGCGGCAGCGGCGACAAGGGCACGCCCATCGTGCTGGTGCAGAACTATTTCAATAACTACGCCGACGCGTAAAAACAGCGAACGAAACCGGCCCGCCCATCTGAGGCGGGCCTTCGTCTGCCTTGCAATAGCGGCGGGGCGTGGTATAATACATGGTGAAACACACGGATAGAAGGGGAGACTATGACCTACGAAGAAACCTTAGCCTATATTCACAGCGCCTACTGGAAGGGCACCAAGGACGGCCTGTCCCGCACCCGGGAGCTGCTGAATCTTTTGGACAACCCCCAGCGGGGCCTGCGCTTCATCCACGTGGCGGGCACCAACGGCAAAGGCTCCACCTGCGCCATGCTGGCCTCCATCCTGCAGGCCGCCGGCTATAAGACGGGCCTGTACACCTCGCCCTTTGTGAATCGGTTCAACGAGCGCATCGCCCTGAACGGGAAACCTATCTCCGACGAGGACCTGGTGGACATCTTCGAGCGGATCCGCCCCGTTGTGGACGGCATGGAGAATCAGCCCTCGGAGTTCGAGCTCATCACCTGCGCCGCCATGCTCTACTACAAGGAGCAAAACTGCGACCTTGTGGTGCTGGAAGTGGGCATGGGCGGGGAGTTCGATTCCACCAACGTGATCGAAACGCCCCTTTTGTCCATCATCACCGCCATGGGCTTCGACCACATGCAGTATCTGGGCAGCACCATGGCCGAGATCGCCTCCGCCAAGGCTGGCATCATCAAGCCCGACGGCGTCACCCTCATCTACGGACAGAACCCGGAGGCGGACGCGGTGTTTGCAAAGACCTGCCGCCAGCGGAACAACCGGCTGATCGTCACGGACCATAGCCGGATCACGGACCACGCTCACACCCTACGGGGCCACGACCTTTCCTTCGGCCCCTATGCCCACATCCGCCTGCCCCTCATCGGCAGCCACCAGGTGAAAAACGCCGCCGTGGTGCTCACGGCGGTGGAGGAGCTGAAGAAGGCCGGCGTCTGCATCCCCGATTCGGCCGTCTATGACGGCATGGCGGCGGTCCGGTGGCCCGCCCGCATGGAGCTTTTGCACGAGAAACCGGTGCTTCTGCTGGACGGGGGCCACAACCCCCACGGCTTTCGGGCCGCGGCGGACACCCTTCGGGAGCTGTTTCCGGAGGAGAAGATCACTGTGCTCATGGGGGTCATGGCGGACAAGGATCACGGGGACATGATCCGCGCCCTGGCGCCCCTTGCCAAAGCGTTTTACGCCGTCCGCCCCGATTCCCCCCGAGCCATGACCGACCAGGCCCTTGCCCAGGAGATCCAAAGCCTGGGGGTGATGGCCGTTCCCGCCGGCTCGGTCCAGGAAGGGGTGAACCGGATGCTGCAGGAAGCGGCGCCCGACGACGTTTTACTGGCCATCGGCTCGTTGTATATGGCCGGAGACGTGCGCAAGGCCATGGGAAGGGAGTAAGTTTTTTATGAGCATTCGTTTGGTTGCTTTGGATATAGACGACACCCTGGTGGACCATTCCTCCCTGATCCCGGAGCGGTCATTGCGGGCGCTGCGGGCGGCCCAGGCCCAGGGGACCGAGATCGTCCTGGCCACAGGCCGGGGGTATCTGGGCACCAAGGGCATCCGCGCTCAGCTGGGGGAAGGGTTCCGCTACATCGTCTGCTTCGGCGGCGCCCTGGTGGCGGATTACGCCACGGGGGAGCCCCGCATCCACCGGTTTTTATCGGAGGAGGACGTGGCCCTGTGCATCCGCATCGCCAACGAGCTGGGCCTCCATGTGCAGATCTATCAGGGGGATGAGGTGATCTTCCAAAAGTTCACCGATTTTGCGAAGGAATACTGCGCCTACCAAAAGCTCCCCTGCCGGACGGACGAACATCTGCTGGAGCACGATTTACGTCATGTGCCCAAGGTGCTGATCTATGCTCCGCCGGAGCAGGAGGAGATGTATAAGCAGCAGGTCGTCGAACGGTTGCCCAAGCATCTGCACGCCCTGGGCTCCAAGCCCGGGTTCATCGAGATTGGAGACGTGTCCGTCACGAAGGGCAGCGCCCTGAAGGCCCTATCCGAGCTGCTGGGCATCCGGCAGGAGCAGACCGCCGCCATCGGGGACAACACCCTGGACCAGGACATGATCCAGTGGGCGGGCACCGGCTGCTGCGTGGCCAACGGAAAGGAAGCCGTGAAGGCGGTCGCGGACATGGTCATCCCCGCCCAGGCGGAGGAAGGGGTGGCCTGGTATTTGGAAAACTATGTGCTGGAGAAAGCTCAGGACTGAACCGTGACCCGGTCGGAAAAGGCCGGCGTGTAGGCGAAGGAGGCGGATTCGGCCTCCTGGAGATACACCCGGGTGAACCCCAGGCGCAGGCAGGCGTCCACGGCGTTGTCGTATTCCCGCCGGGTCAGCCGCCTGTTCAGCGGCGCCTTCCCGTCGGGCTGAGGGGTGAACTGGCGCATGAGGGAGAGATAGGTCTCCGTGCCGAAGCGTTCCGCGATAGCCAACAGAATATCCCGCGTGTCATAGACGCAGGCGGGCAGAACGAGGTGTCGGATGAGGACGCCTTTTTTTGCGCGCCCAGCATCATCCAGCGCCAACTGCCCGGCGTGAGACAGCATCCGGCCGATGGCCGCGATGGCCGTGTCAAAGTAATGAGGGGCGCAGGAGAAGCGGTCCGCCAGCCGCTGATCGTGATATTTCAGGTCCGGAAGCCAGATATCCACATACTCGGATAACTTATCCACAGTATCCACAGTCAGATATCCGTTGGTGTTGTAGAGAATGGGCAATCGCAGGCCTCTATCCTTGGCCAACGCAATGGCCCAGCAGATGCCTTCCACATGGGGCGTGGGGGTGACCAGGTTGATGTTCTCCGCGCCGATACCCTGCAGCTCCAGCATGGCGCTTGCCAGCTCATCCGGAGAGAAGAGCTGACCGAGCGTGCCGGACTGGAGGACCTTATTCTGGCAGAAAACGCATCTTAGATTGCACCCGGAGAAGAACACGCCGCCGGAGCCGCCTTCGCCGCAGATGCAGGGCTCCTCATAGCGGTGCAGGCCGATGCGGGCGATGCGCATCTTATCCGTGCAGCCGCAAAATCCCTTCTGAATGCTTCGGTCCGCCTGGCAAAAGCGGGGGCACAGCTGGCAGCTCATGCGGGCCGCCTGCCGCAAACAAAGTTGCGCTCCCAGTAGTCCTGGTGCAGGCTGCTGCGGACCACCTGTCCCTTGGAGGAGGAGGCGTGGATCATGGCGCTGCCGCTGATGCAGATGCCCGTGTGGTTCACGCTGTCCTTGGAATCGCTCTTGAAGAACACCAGATCCCCGGCCTGCAGGTCGCTCATGGAGGTGATGAGGGTCCAGCGGCCGTTCTTTGCATAGCTGGCCGAGCTCTGCCGGCTCAGGGTGTGGCCGCTCTGCTTCATGCAATAGTACACCAATCCCGAGCAGTCGAAGGAATCCGGTCCTTCCGCGCCCCACTCATAGGGCTTGCCGATCTGATCCTGGGCCGCCTCGATGAGGCTGGAATAGGTCTTCTTCCCGGAGGAGGGGGCCTTGGTGGGCTTTGGCGTGCCGCTGGGTTTGGGGGTCTTGGTGGGTTTGGGCGTCTTGGTCGGCTTTGGCGTTTTCGTGGGTTTGGGCGTCTTGGTGGGCTTGGGCGTTGCGGTGTCGTTTTCCGAGCCGCCCGTGTTCTTGCCGGTAGATTTGGCTGTGGCCTTCGCGGTGGCTTTTGCGGTTGCCTTGGATGTGGCTTTCACCGTCGCCTTCGCCGTGGCCTTGGAGGTCGCCTTGGAAGTAGCCTTCTTTGTGGTGGAGGCGGTGGGGCGAGGCGTGGGGCGGGGAGAGGGGGTGTCCGTGGGCAGGGTGGGCGCCGGCAGAGCGTCCTCGGAATAGAGGATGACCCAGGCGTCGTAGTCCAGCTCCCCGCTGACCGTCAGGCCGTTGATCGCCTGGAAGAACATGACGGCCTGCTCCGTGTTGGGGCCGAAATAGCCGTTGATACGATCCGTATAGTAGCCCAGCTCGTAGAGCCGCTGCTGGAGCCGCAGCACGTCCTTGCCGGTGTCCGAGCGTTTGATGCGGTAGGCCTGGGCGTTTTCCGCATAGAGGGAAGATTGGGTGGTGCTGTCCGCCACGCCGGTCTGGGCCATGTCGCAGGCCCGCTGAAAGAGGACGACCGCGCTGGCGATGGATTCGTTATACAGTGACCCGGGCATGTCCGAGTCCAGATACCCCAGGTCCGTCAGCCGCTGCTGCAGGGCGCTCACGGAGGCGTTGTCGTCCCCCAGGCGCAAGGTGGTGTATACGGAGAGGACAACCACATCCGACCGGGGCATGGCGGCCTGTTCCGTGGGCGCAGGGGTGGGCGAATGGGTGGCGGTCGCTTCCGGGGCGGGCAAGTCGCCGGTATGGGCGGGGGTGGCCGTGGGCAGGGCGGTGGCCGCGTCCGCCACTTCGGTAAAGGAAAACACGCCCTTTGCCAGCAAAGGTACGTAGATCAGAGCCACCAGGGCCCCCAGCACCAATACCCCGATCAGCACCCGGGGCAGAATATGTATGTAGGGCAGTTTGCGTCGTTTCATGTTCATATTTCTCCTCATAAGAGTATACATGAGTTGACCTTTTTCGTCATGTACAAACTTTGAATTTTTTGCAAAAGGTTCCCTTATGCCGGATTGTATGCTATACTTCCATTTGTAAAAGTATGGCAATCATGAATGTAGTACAGGTTCGGAAGGAGTTCGCCGAAAGGGTCCTCTTCTCCGATATATCGTTTGAGGTCGGGCCGAGGGATCACATCGGCCTGATCGGCGTCAACGGCTGCGGCAAGTCCACCCTGATCCGGATGATGCAGGGCCTTCTCCCGCCCGACGGGGGCTATATCTCCGTTCGTCCCCAGTGCACCATCGCCACCGTGGAGCAGCTTCCGGCGCTTTCGGAGGACGTAACCTTGTATGATTTCGTCCTGGACGCCCACGGGGAGCTGCTGCAGATGGAGCAGGAGCTTTCCCTCATCTCCCAGCGCCTGGAGCAGGCGGAAGGGGAGGAGCGCCGCCGGCTCATCAACCGCCAGGATCGGCTCATGGAGCAGTTCCAGCGGGAGGACGGTCTCACCTACCGGGCCGTGACCCGCTCCGCCCTCCTTGGCCTGGGGTTCACGGAGGAGGAGCTCAATAAGCCCATCGTCCGCTTCAGCGGCGGCCAGGTGGCCAAGGCCATGCTGGCAAGGGCCATCCTGTGCAAGGCGGACCTGCTGCTGCTGGACGAGCCCACCAACAACCTGGATGTGGCGGCCATCTGCTATCTGCAGGAGTTTTTGAACGGCTACAAGGGCGCCTATGTGCTGGTCTCCCACGACCGGGCCTTTCTGGACGCCGCCGTGGACCGGGTGCTGGAGCTGGAAAACGGCCACCTGATCGCCACAAGGGGCAACTATACCCGCCATGTGGAGCTGAAGATGAACGAGCGGGAGATCGCCGCCCGCCGCTATCAGCAGACCATGAAGGAGATCAAGCGCATCGAGGGCATCATCGCCCAGCAGCGGCGGTGGAACCAGGAGCGCAACTTTGTGACCATCGCCTCCAAGCAGAAGCAGATCGACCGGCTGAAGGAGGGCCTGGTGCCCCCGGAGAAGGACCCGGCGGCCATTCACTTCCATTTTCGGGGGGCGGAGCCTTCGGGCAACGAGATCATCGACGTGCGGGACATGGGCATGGCCTATGGGGACAAGCAGGTCTTTTCCCATGCCAACCTGCTTATCTGGAAGGGGCAGACCGTATGCCTGGTTGGCGCCAACGGCTGCGGAAAATCCACCTTCCTAAAGGCGCTCACCGGGCAGCTTACACCGACCCAGGGCTATTTCAAGCTGGGCGCCGGGGTGCGGCTGGGCTATTTCCAGCAGAACACGGACAGCCTGAACCCCGCCTTCACCATTCTGGAGGAGATGCAGGAAGCCTTCCCCCACGCCACGGAGGGGGAGCTGCGCACCTATCTGGGCGCCTTCCTCTTCCGGGGGGACGATATCTATAAAAGGATTTCCGCCCTCTCCGGCGGCGAGCGGGCCAGGATAAAGCTCCTGCAGCTGGTGCTGAGCGGCGCCAACGTGCTGCTGCTGGACGAGCCCACCAACCACTTCGACATCCAGAGCTGCGAGGTGCTGGAAAAGGCCCTGGACGCCTTTGGGGGCACGGTCCTCATCGTGACCCACGACCGGTATCTGGTGGAGCGCCTGGCCGACCGGGTGGTGCTCCTCGAGCCCGACGGCATCCTGGAGCCGGAGGAAGGGGAGGGCAGCGTCTTCGACAGGCTCCGCGTCCGGGCCGCCGAGAAAGCGGAGAAGCCCCGCCAGGAGAGCCGGGACAACTATTATCAGCGGCAGAAGGAGAGCAAGGCCGCCCTGGCCGCGGCGAAACAGAACGTGACGCGGGCGGAACGGGCCATCGAGAAAAACGAAAGGGACCAGGCGGACACCCAAAGGGCCATCGACGAGGCGGAGCGGCAGGGCGACTTTGTCCGGATGCAGCAGCTGTGCGTGGAGCTGGGCCGGCTGCAGGCGGAGGAAGGGACCCTGTACGAAGCCCTGGAAGCGGCCGAAGGGGAGAAAACACGGTTGGAAAAGGAGTGCAAAGAATGAATTGGGGCGGATTTCCGGTTGGATTTCGGTTCGCGGTACAGGATTTTTCCCTGGAGACAAAGAAACGCTGCTGGTCCTATGTGCTGCCGGCGCTGACCTATGCGGATTTGACGGACAGCACCCTGCAGGAGGCCGAGACCAAAGAGCTCCATGACCCGGACCAGCTGGTGTACATCGCCATGGTCAGCCCCAAGGTCATCCCCCTAAGCCGGAAAAACAGCCTCCTGTGGCGGCGGGACGGCCGGCTCATGAGCGCCCTCACGCTCTACCAGCCCGCCATCCAGGAAAACTATCTGGAGCTGTACACCCAGTCCGCCGTTCTCGCCGACATCTCCCCGGCGCGCAGGATACTGCCCCGGGCGGGATATGAAAGCCTTTTCCCAGAGTCCGTCGAACAAAAGCCCATGCCGCCCTTTACCAAGCGGGCGCTGATCCTGCCCAAGGGGGAGCTGCCCTTTGCCCAGCGGGACGAGCTTTGCCGCAGGACCATGCGGGCGCTCTATGAAGCGGACCCCACCCTGTATCTGAAGATGCTGCCCCTGAGTCCCGGCGGGGAGGGGGCGGCCTACACGGCGGCGGCTTTCCGCCACGGCCGGCTCTTCACCGAGATGATCGCGGGTGTGGACGGCGAGAAGCGCCGGTGCCTCTTTGCCGTCCTTCCCGGCCGCACGCTCCTTATCGACGGGTTCAGCCTGCCGGACATCCAGGCGCCCGTGAACGAAGCCTATGGCCTGGGCCAGGCCGTGAAAGCGGCCAAAGACAGGGGTTTTTCCCGCATATTCCTCTGTGCCGGGGGCTTGAACGCCCCTATATGTGAGGCGAAGCCTTTGGAGGATCTGGAAGCGCTGTACGGGCTATCCCGCCAGCTGCCCGTATTTGACGAAGTGATTTTGACCGAGTTCACCCCCGACGGAGGGATTCAAACCGAGACCATTCGGATCGACAGGAGGGATACAGCATGCGTATCATCGATATTATCGAAAAGAAGCGCGACGGCAAGGAGCTGACCAGGGAGGAGCTGGAGACCCTGATCCTTGGCTACGTGCGGGATCAGGTGCCCGACTACCAGATCGCCGCCTTTCTGATGGCCGTGGTCTTTCGGGGCATGACGGACCGGGAGACCGCCACTTTGACGGACATAATGATGCACAGCGGGGACACCGTGGATCTTTCCGCCCTCCCCGGGGTGAAGGTGGACAAGCACTCCACCGGCGGCGTGGGCGACACCACCACCCTCATCGTGGCGCCTCTGGTGGCGGCCTGCGGCGGCACGGTGGCCAAGATGTCCGGCCGGGGCCTGGGGCACACCGGCGGCACTTTGGATAAGCTGGAATCCATCCCCGGGGTGAACATCGAGCAGCCTTTGGACCGGTTCATGGACATCGTCCGCCGGATCGGCCTTGCCGTCATCGGCCAAAGCGGGAACCTGGTCCCTGCGGACAAGAAGCTCTACGCCCTCAGGGACGTGACGGCCACCATCGGCAGCACGCCGCTCATCGCCTCCAGCATCATGAGCAAGAAGCTGGCCGCCGGGGCGGACGCCATCGTGCTGGATGTGAAGGTGGGCTCCGGCGCCTTTATGCACACCGTGGAGGACGCCAAGGAGCTGGCTTCCCTCATGGTCCGCATCGGGGACCATTTGGGCCGCAGGTGCGAGGCCATCATCACGGACATGAACCAGCCGCTGGGCCTGGCCGTGGGCAACGCCCTGGAGGTCCAGGAGGCGGTGGACGTGCTCGCCGGCCGGGTGGGCGAGGAGGAGCCCTTGGTGCAGGTGAGCCTGCTTTTGGGGGCCCATATGCTCATGCTCAGCGACCTGGCCGCCACCGAGGCGGAGGGGAAGGACATGCTGTTGCACGCCCTGCGCACCGGAGCAGGCCTTGAAAAGCTCCGGCAGATGATCGAAGCCATGGGCGGCGATCCGGCCTACATCGATCCGGAGCGCATCCGGGAGCTATGCCGGGTGAAGAAGCTGGTGGAGGTCTACCCCGAACGGGACGGCTACCTGGCCGGCCTGGTGGCGGAGAAGATCGGCATCGCCTCCCAGCTGCTGGGGGCGGGCCGCGCCAAGAAGGGGGACGCCATCGACCCGGCCGTGGGCCTTGTCATGCACCGGCGGGTGGGGGACAGACTTTCCGTGCGCGAGCCTTTCTGCACCCTGTATGTGAACGACGACCGGCATCTGGATGAGGCCGTCGACCTGCTGCACCAGAGCATGACCATCAGCGCAGAGCAGCCCGCATCGGCGCCCCTTGTCTACGCCATCGTGAAGGAGTGAATATGGAGCATCCCTTTATCATCATCGACGGGAACAGCCTGATGTACCGGGCGTTTTTCGCCCTGCAGACCCCCATGTCCAGCCGGGACGGCACCCCCACCGGCGCCCTGCACGGGTTCCTGGGTATGCTGCTCAAGCTGGTGGAAAAGAAGCCCAGCCACCTGGCCGTGGCCTTCGATGTCCACGGGCCTACCTTCCGGCACCAAAAATATGACGCTTACAAGGCCGGCCGCCGGCCCACGCCGGACGAGTTAAGGACCCAGATGCCCCTTTTGAAGGACATTCTGCGGCAGATGCACATCGCCGTGGTGGAGTGCCCCTCCTATGAGGCGGACGACATCCTGGGCACTCTATCCCGCCGGGGGGAGCAGGCGGGGCTGGACGTCCTGCTGGTCACCGGCGATCGGGACGCCCTTCAGCTCACCACGGATCACACCCACGTGCTCCTCACCAAGAAGGGCATTACAGACACCGTGGAATACGATCCCCAGGTCCTGAAGGAGGTTTACGGCCTGACCCCGGACCACATGAAGGATCTCAAGGCCCTCATGGGCGATTCCTCCGACAACATCCCCGGCGTGCCCGGGGTGGGGGAGAAGACGGCGCTAAAGCTCCTGGAAAGCTACGGGGATCTCAACGGCGTCTACGCCCATAAGGAGGAGATCAAGGGTAAGCTGGGGGAGCGGGTCCGGGAAAACGAGGACTCCGCCCGCCTGAGCTACTGGTTGGGCACCATCACCACCGCCGCGCCGGTGGAAACGGAGCTAAATGATTGCCTGTTCTATGCGGAAAAGCTCTCCTGCGCCCGGGATACCCTGGAAAAGCTGGGGCTAAGGAGCATCCTGTCCCGGCTGCCGGACCAGCCTGAGCAACCGGCGCAGGCGGTGAGCGTGGCCTGCGAGGTGGTGGAGCTCACCACCCTGGACGCCGTGCGCCAGGCGGCCAAGGCCCACGCCGGCGCGAAGAAGATCGCCCTTATCGTTGAGCCAGGCTTCTCCTTCGCCTACGACGGGGCCACCGCCTATCAGTTCCTGGCCGGGAACACCCTCTTTGACGAGCCTGTGACCCGCCGGGAGCTCTTCGAGGCCCTGTGTCTCACGCCCGAAACCCAGGTCTTCACCTTCGATAAAAAAGCCCTGCTTCACGCCTGGCAGGAGGACGGCGTTTCGCCTGCATCCATCGTCTTCGACGCCATGATTGCGGATTACCTCCTTTCCAGCAACCACCCCATCGACAGCTTCGCCGGCCTGTGCTTCGAGCGGCTGGGGAGCAAGGTCCCGGCGGCGGGGCTCCTGTTCCCCCTGGAGGCCCAGATGATGGGAGAGCTGAAGGACAAGGGCATGCTGAGCCTCTATTCCGACGTGGAAATGCCCCTCTCCGACGTGCTCTTCTCCATGGAGACGGCGGGCTTTGCCCTGGACAGGGCGGTCCTGCAGCAGCTCCACGAGCAGTTTTCCCGGCGCCAGGAGGAGCTGACGGGAAAGATCTACGACCTGGCCGGGGAGAGGTTCAACATCCTGTCCACCAAGCAGCTGGGCGCCATCCTCTTTGAAAAGCTGGGCCTGCCGCCCCAAAAGAAGAACAAAACCGGCTACTCCACCGACAGCGACACCCTGGAAGCCCTGAAGGATCGACATCCCATCGTGCCCCTCATCACGGAATACCGGTTCGTGGCCAAGGTGGATGCCACCTTCGTGGAGGGGCTGCTGAAGGCCATCGCTTCCGACGGCCGGGTCCACACCAGCTTCAAGCAGTGCGTCACTGCTACGGGCCGCATCTCCAGCGCCGAGCCCAATCTGCAGAATATCCCCGTGCGCACGGCGGAGGGTCGGGAGATCCGCAAGGCCTTTGTGGCCTCTCCGGGGAACGTGCTGGTCGGCGCCGACTATTCCCAGATCGAGCTTAGGCTCCTGGCCCACATGAGCGGGGACGAAAACCTTATCGACGCCTTCAACTCCGGGGCGGACATCCACCGGCGCACGGCCTCCGAGGTGTTCCACACGCCCTTCGAGGAGGTGACAAAGGAACAGCGCAGCGCCGCCAAGGCCGTGAACTTCGGCATCGTCTACGGCATCTCCGACTTTGGCCTCTCCCAGAACCTGGGCATCCCCGTGAAAACGGCGGCGGGCTACATCAAGCGCTATTTTGAGCGCTATCCCGGGGTCCAGGCCTATCTGAAGGCCTGCGTATCTGAAGCCAAGGAGAAGGGCTACGCCCAGACCATGTACGGTCGCCGCCGACCCATGCCCGAGCTCAAGAGCAGTAGCTACAACACCCGGAGCTTCGGCGAGCGGGTGGCCATGAACATGCCCATCCAGGGCAGCGCCGCGGACATCATCAAGATCGCCATGGTCCATGTGGATAGGGCCCTGCGGGAGGCGGGTCTTCAGGGCCGGCTGGTGCTGCAGATCCACGACGAGCTCATCGTGGACGCGCCTGTGCAGGAGGCTGCGGCCATCCAAAGCCTTATGCAGACCTGCATGGAGAACGTGGCCGCCCTGAAGGTGAAGCTTCTGGCCGAGGCCGCCACGGGAAAGAGCTGGTACGACACGAAATGATCAGCGGACCCATCGGCTTAACGGGGGGCATCGCCTCCGGAAAATCCACCGTGGCGGACCTGTTTCGCGGCTGGGGCTGCCTGGTGCTGGACGCGGACGCCATCTCCCGCCGGGCCCTGGACAAGGGCACGCCCTGCTATGAAGCGACCCTTCGCGCCTTCGGCCCCGGCATCCTGCTGCCGGACGGGGCCATAGACCGAAAGGCGGTGGCTAAGCTCGTCTTCTCCGACGAATCGGCCCGGGCCACCCTGAACGGGATCATCCACCCCTACGTGCGCAAAAGGCTCAACGAGGAGACGGAAAAAGCCCTCCGGGATTCTCCGGGCAGGCTCATCGTCTGGGACGTGCCACTGCTCTTTGAAACGGGCTTCGACTCGGATGTAACCAAATCCGTCACCGTCTCCGCCCCCCAGAAGCTGCGCATCGAGCGGATCCGGGCGCGGGATGGGGCCACCCGTGCGGAGGCCCTGCGGCGCATCCGGGCCCAGATGCCGGATCGGGAGAAGGTGCGCCGGGTGGACTATGTGATCCGCAACACCGGCACCCTGCTCCAACTGGAACAACGATCGAGGGAAGTGTTCAATGAACTCATGCAAACAATGGATCGCTGACCATAGGCTTATCTGCACCCTGCTGGCCTTGGTTCTGCTGGGGGCCCTGGTGTGCGGGTATTTTCTCTATGGCCGTCCGGCCTTTCTCAAATCCAAATATAAGCTCCAATACACGGACAGCATCCTCAAGAGCGCCCAGGAATTCGACCTGGACCCCTACCTTGTCTGCGGTGTGATCTTCACGGAAAGCGGCTTTCGTCCCCAGGCAAAGAGCGGGGCCGGGGCCCTGGGCCTCATGCAGCTCATGCCCGCCACGGGCCTGGAGGAAGCGGAGCTGCTGGGCGTGGAAGGGGTGACGGAGGAGATGCTTTCGGAACCCGCCCTCAACATTCGTTTGGGCTGCTGCTACCTGAAAAAGCTTTTGGACGAGTTCGGCACCCAAGGCGTGGCCCTGGCCGCCTACAACGCGGGCCCCGGCCGGACGCGCCAGTGGCTGAAGGAGTACGGTACCAAGGAGGACGGCACCCTTCTGTACATCCCGTACCCCGAGACACAGAAGTACGTGGGCCGGGTGCAGAGCGCCATGGGCCTCTATTCCAAGCTCTATCCGGAGCTGATTGCGACAAGCGGAGACTGATATGGAATTTGTGTTGATGATCGTGATCCTGTTGCTGGACCAGGGCACCAAGCTGTGGGCCGCCCGGTCCCTGCGCGTCAAGCCCCTGGTGCTGATTCCCAGGGTCCTGGAGCTCACCTATATTGAGAACCGTGGCGCGGTCTGGGGCCTGATGCAGGGCTGGCGCGTGACCTTTCTGGTGGCCACCTTCCTGTTTCTCGCCGTCCTCATTTGGTTCTATGGGAAGAAAAAGGCGGACATGTCCGTCCTCACCCGAATCATCCTCGCCCTGCTCTTTTCCGGTGCGGTGGGGAATCTGATCGATAGGCTGTTCCTGGGCTATGTCCGGGACATGATCTACTTCAGCCTCATCAATTTCCCTGTGTTCAACGTGGCGGACAGCGCCATCGTCATCGCCGCCTGCCTGCTGGTGGTGGAGACCTTCTTCGTCAAGAACAAGGCCACCACCTTCGATTTGATGGAAGCCTGCTTTACGAAGAAGAAGCCGGAAGAGAAGGATGAATAACCAGGAGCTTTTCGTTGCGGAAAAGGAATATCGGCGGCTGGATTTGTGCCTGTCGGAGGTGACGGAGCTGTCCCGGTCCCGGGCTCAAAGCCTCATCGAGGCGGGCCTGGTCACCCTAAACGGCCGGCCCTGCCGGCAGAAGGACGGCGTGCGCCCCGGGGACACGGTGCGCTATACCTTGCCTGAAGCCAAACCCATTGAACTGTTGCCGGAGAATATCCCCCTGGACATCGTCTATGAGGACGACGACATCTGCGTCATCAACAAACCTCGGGGCATGGTGGTCCATCCCGCGGTGGGGAATGAGTCCGGCACTTTGGTGAACGCCCTGTTATACCATTTCGGCGCCCTTTCCACCATCGGCGGGGAGATCCGGCCGGGCATCGTCCACCGGATCGACAAGATGACCAGCGGCCTGCTGGTGGTGGCGAAGAACGACGCCGCCCACGAGGGCCTGGCCCGCCAGTTTGCGGACCATTCCGCCCACCGAAGCTATATCGCCCTGGTGGCGGGGAACATAAAAGAGGATATCGGCACCGTGGACGCCCCCATCGGCCGCCATCCCACCGACCGCAAGCGCATGGCCGTGGTGCCCAACGGCCGCCGGGCGGTGACCCATTTTCAGGTGGAGGCCCGTTTCTCCGCCATGACCCTGCTTTCCCTGGAGCTGGAAACGGGCCGGACCCACCAGATCCGGGTCCATATGGCCCACATCCACCATCCCATCATCGGCGACACGGTCTATTCCACCGGCAAAAACAACCTGGGCCTGGAGGGGCAGGCTCTGCATGGCTGGCGGCTCCGGCTCACCCACCCCAAAACGGGGGAGGGGATGACCTTTTTCGCGCCCCTGCCGGAGGATATGGCCCTGGCCCTCAAACGCCTGGGCTATACCGAACCCTGGCCCCCGAAGGAGGCGCAGATATGAAGCGGTCCCTTTGCATTCTTTTAGCCTGTGTGTTGCTGCTCGGCTGTTCCCAAGCGGTCATCCGGCCCCAGGGGCAGGCGAGCGCTTCCGAGCAGCCGGCGCAAACACCGGTCCCCACAGGGGCGCCCCTTACCGCCGCGCCCACGGAAGCTCCCACGCCCGCGCCTGCGCCCGTTTCGGCTTTGCCCACCTTTCCGCCCCTCTCCCGGGAGGTTCGCTTTGCGGAGCAGGCCCTCTCCTTTGACGCCGAGCCCTTCGCCTCCCAGCTCTTTAGCCTTCTTCAGGTGCCGGGAGACGGGAAGGAAGCATTTTATGCCCGCTTCCAGACCATGATCGAAGACTTGGGCAAAGCTGAACGGGAGCTGGACCGTCTTTTGGCTTCCGGCCGAACGGTATCGTCAGACCGTGCGGCTCAAACGATCGAGAGCCTGCGCGCCCTCTCTTCCGCCGAGAACCTGGACGCCCTGGCCGATGTCTATGCCGCCCTGCCCGGCGACGGGGAGCCCCTGCCGGCAGCGGCTTTCTCCGCCGCCGTAGACGCCTTGTGCCGGAAGGTGGATAGTCTGCCGCCTCGGGAAGAGACCTTCTATGCCCTGGGCGCCGCCGCGGACTACCGCAAGGCTCTCTGCGGATATTTGGGGGAGGATGTGCTGCCCAAGGACCTGCTGCTTGGCTTGGAGACCCTGGCCCAGACCGCGGCCTATGCCCTCCAGGACGCCCTGAACGCGGATCCGGAGGCCGCCCGTAAGAAGGAGCCCCTTACCTTCGGCAGCCTGGACAGGGACCTTGCCTTTTTGCGCCGGGTGACGGAGACCGACTTGCCCCTGCCTTCGACGGAGGAGCTGCCGTCCCTTGCTCTGCGCCCCGGCTATGAGGAGATGGAGCTGCCCAAGCTGGCCTTCTATACCTATCCCGGCATGGGGTATCTGATAGTCTTTGCGTCCCTTTGCCCCGAAGTCCAGCAGGCCCGCTGGGCGGACGCGCCGGAGGGGTATCTTGCGGGCCTTTCCATCCACGGCTCCTATTCCATTTTGGCGTATCTGGGCGATTTCGGCGCGGATTACGTCCTCTACCGCTGGTATGAGGAATTACTGAACACAACCCTGACGGGCATCTCGGCCCTCCTCATCCACTACTACGGCTACAGCCGTTCGGACCTTGCTGACTATCTTTCCGCCTGGGGCGCCGCCTCATTCGCGGACTATCTCTTTGATCAGGCCATGTTCGATCCCTTCGACAGCCTGGTGGCCGTCTACGGCTATTATGCCTATCTGGACATCTGCCAGGCCGCCCTGGACGCCGGATGCGAAAGCGAAGCACGCTTTTTGGCCGACTATCTTGCCGCCGGCCCTGCGCCCTATGGGCCACTGAAAGAATATATGGCGGGCCTCTATGAAAATGCCGGTTGACAAAGGCCCGTCCGGGGAGTAGAATCACCATATATATGGGCCGTGAGAAAGAGGAGTACATCCCGGTTTCTTCCCAGAGAGGCGCTCAAATGCTGCAAGAGCGCTGTTGATGATCGGATGGAAGGTCGCTTTTTAGCCCTGGCGTGGGAAAGCCGCTTACGGCCGGTACTGCGCCACGCAGCCGCTGCGTTATAGCTTCGAGGGAAACGGGGGAGACTCCGTTTAACAAAGGTGGTACCGCGAGCGCCCGCTTCGTCCTTTGACGAGGCGGGCGATTTGTTTTTCAGAGAGGAGAAGCGCATGAAAGAGATGCCGAAAACCTACGATCATCAGATCGTGGAGAGCAAATGGTATGAGAAATGGGAGAAGAGCGGGTATTTTCACGCCGAGCCCAACCCGGACAAGCAGCCCTTCACCATCGTGATCCCGCCCCCCAACATCACGGGCAAGCTCCATATGGGCCACGCCCTGGACAACACCCTGCAGGACGCCATCGCCCGCTATAAGCGCATGGCGGGCTATGAGATGCTCTGGCTCCCGGGCACGGACCACGCCTCCATCGCCACCGAGGTGAAGATCGTGGAAGCCCTGGCCGCCGAAGGCAAGACCAAGAAGGACGTGGGCCGGGAGGGCTTTTTGAAGCGGGCCTGGCAGTGGCGGGAAGAATACGGCTCCACCATCGTCAAGCAGCTCAGGAAGATGGGCTCCTCCTGCGATTGGGAGCGTGAGCGGTTCACCATGGACGAGGGCTGCAACAAGGCCGTGGTCAAGGTGTTCAAATCCCTCTACGACAAGGGCCTCATCTACCGGGGCGACCGTATCATCAACTGGTGCCCAGACTGCAAGACGGCCCTTTCCGACGCGGAGGTGGAGTATGAGAGCCAGCAGAGCCATCTCTGGCACATCCGCTACGACGCCCCGGACAAGTCCTATTCCATCACCGTGGCCACCACCCGCCCGGAAACCATGCTGGGGGACACGGCCATCGCCGTGAACCCGGAGGACGAGCGGTATAAGGACATCATCGGCAAGACCGTGATCCTGCCCCTGGTGGGCCGGGAGATCCCCATCGTGGGGGACGAATACTGCGAGATGGAGTTCGGCACCGGCGCCGTGAAGATCACCCCCGCCCACGACCCCAACGACTTCGAGGTGGGCCAGCGGCACGATCTGCCCATCCTGAAGGTCTTCGATGAGAAGGGATACATCAACGAGAACGGCGGCAAATACTGCGGCCAGGAGCGCTTTGAGTGCCGGAAAAACATCGTGGCGGACCTCCAGGAGAGCGGGAACCTGGTGAAGATCGAGGACTACACCCACAACGTGGGCACCTGCTACCGCTGCCATACAACCATTGAGACCATCGTGTCCAAGCAGTGGTTCGTGGACATGAAGCCCCTAACGGAGCCCGCCTTGGAGGCGGTGCGTTCCGGCCAGGTGAAGTTTATTCCCGAGCGGTTCAGCAAGCCCTACTTCAACTGGATGGAGAACATCCGGGATTGGTGCATCTCCCGCCAGCTCTGGTGGGGCCATAGGATCCCCGTGTACTACTGCGACGACTGCGGCGGCGTGTTCTGCGAGGAGGAAGCTCCCGAAAAGTGCCCCAACTGCGGCGGGAAGCTCCGGCAGGATGAGGACGTGCTGGACACCTGGTTCTCCTCCGGGCTTTGGCCCTTCTCCACGCTGGGCTGGCCGGAGAAGACAAAGGAGCTGGACTATTTCTATCCCACCACCACCCTGGTGACCGGCTACGACATCATCACCTTCTGGGTGAGCCGGATGATCACCTTCGGCATGGAGGTCATGAAGAAGCCCCCCTTTGAGAACGTGTACATCCACGGTCTGGTGCGGGACAGCCTGGGCCGGAAGATGAGCAAATCCCTGGGCAACGGCATCGACCCCCTGGAGATCATCGAAAAGTACGGCGCAGACCCGCTCCGTTTCTCCCTGGTCACCGGCAACTCCGCCGGCAACGACATGCGCTTCTATTGGGAGAAGGTGGAGTCCGCCCGGAACTTCTGCAACAAGGTCTATAACGCCGCCCGGTTCGTGCTCATGAACATTCCCGAGGATGCCCAGCCCGCCATCCGGGAGGAGCTTTTGGACACCGCGGACAAGTGGATCCTGTCCCGCCTCAACGAGATCACCCGGGAGGTGACGGACAACCTGGACGCCTATGAGCTCAACCTGGCCGCGGAGAAGATCTACGACTTCATCTGGTCCGAGTTCTGCGACTGGTACATCGAAATGGCAAAATCCGCCCTCTACGGCGAGGATCAGGCCAAGAAGCAGAACGTGTGCGCCGTGCTCATCCGGGTCCTGGGCACCTCCATGCAGCTGCTGCATCCCTTCATGCCCTTCATCACCGAGGAGCTCTATCAGCAGCTGCCCGGCCATGAGCAGACCATCATGCTTTCCGCCTGGCCCAAGGCGGGGGAGGGGCAGCTCTACGAAAAGGAGTGCGCCGCCATGGAGACCATCATGGAGCTGGTGAAGAACATCCGCAACATCCGGGCGGACCTGAAGGTGCCCCCGGCCCAGCGGATCGAGGCGCGGATCGTCTGCGCCGACCCCAAGGCCCTGGAGGGAGCGGAAGGCTATCTTCTGAAGCTGGCCGGCGTGGAGAAGACCAGCCTCTCTTCCGAGCGGGGCCAGGTCCTCAAGAGCGACGTGCACATCGTCTGTGAGAAGGCGGAGGCCTTCATCCCCCTGGCTTCCCTGGTCGATTTGGATAAGGAGCGGGAGCGCATCGATAAGGAGATCGAGCGCGTCCAGGGCGAGATCGCCCGGGCACAGGGCAAGCTCTCCAACGAGAAGTTCATCTCCAAAGCCCCGGAAGCGGTGGTGGACGATGTTCGCCGCAAACTCCAGGCGGGGGAGGACATGCTCAAAAAGCTCCAGGAGCGCAAGGACGCCCTGGCGGAGTGAATGAACCTGCTGCGGCTCCGTGTCCCCTTGATGCGGAGCCGCACGGATTCCTGTGACCTTTTGAAAAAAAGCTATTGACATTTTCTGCTCAATGTTGTATATTTGTCCAGTCGCGAAAAGCAGCGTGGCGCTTTACGGGGTGTAGCGCAGTCCGGTAGCGCACGTGCTTTGGGAGCATGGGGCCGGAGGTTCGAATCCTCTCACCCCTCTCCTCGGGGTCACCATTTTCCTTCTGGGAATTGCTTGGGCCTTTAGCTCAGTTGGTCAGAGCAGTCGGCTCATAACCGATCGGTCCGGGGTTCAAGTCCCTGAAGGCCCACCACGCGGCCCGGTAGTACAGTTGGTTAGTACGCCAGCCTGTCACGCTGGAGGTCAGGGGTTCGAGCCCCCTCCGGGTCGCCATTTTCTCCGGGAGAACGGCTCGCCAGCTTGCTGGTGTAGCTCAATGGCAGAGCAACTGATTTGTAATCAGTAGGTTGAAGGTTCGACTCCTTTCACCAGCTCCAGACCTTGACAGCTTCATACTTGGATGGGTTCCCGAGTGGCCAAAGGGAGCAGACTGTAAATCTGTTGTCACAGACTTCGGTGGTTCGAATCCACCCCCATCCACCAATATGCGGGAATGGCGGAATTGGCAGACGCGCACGGTTCAGGTCCGTGTGAAAGCGATTTCATGCAGGTTCAAGTCCTGTTTCCCGCACCAATGAAAAACAGAGTCCATTCGGGCTCTGTTTTTCATTACAGAAATGGGACAGGACTTGAAGGGTTCGGTGGTGAATGGATGTCCAGTGGACATCCAGAGCCGAACCCTGTCTGAGGCCGCAGCCGAGAGCAAGTCCTGTTTCTTGCAACTATATAAGATAAAGAGAGAGGGGTGACCCCCTCTCTTTAATCAAGTATCTATCCCTCACAGCCAATTCCCGAACAATCCCCGGGCGATGGCCTTGCCCAGCTTTCGCCCGATCCGGTTCAGGATGGAGTTGGTGGCGGATTTCGCCACCTTCTTGGCCGCCTTGCCCGCGGCGCTTTGCTTCTTCTTTTTCCCGGCGTCGGCCTTCTCCTGCTCCTTCTGCTGTTTCTCGGCGGCCTTCTGCCGCTCCGCTTCCAGCTCGGCATGCGCCTTTGCCTGGGCCTCCTCCTTTAGCTTCTCATAGGCGGAATACCGGTCCACGGCCTCCCTGTAGGCGGTGAAAAGTTCATCTTCTGATAGCACCTTTTCCCGGGTTTCCTCCCGGGCCGGCCCCATCAGGCTCTGGGGCGGCAGGATGCCGGCCCGCTCCACCACGGCGGGGATGCCCTTCTCGTCCAGGAAGGAGACCAGGGCTTCGCCGGTGCCCAGGCCCAGGATCTCCTGCTCCGTGTCCAGAGCCGGGTTGGGCCGGAAGGAAGCGGCCGCCGCCTTTACCGCCTTCAGCTCGGAGGGGGTGTAGGCCCTGAGCCCATGTTGGATCCGGTTGCTCAGCTGGGACAGCACTTCGTTTGGCATGTCTGCCGGGCTCTGGCTCACGAAATACACGCCCACGCCCTTGGACCGGATCAACTTCACCAGCTGCACGATCTTCTCCAGGAAGGCCTTGGGCGCCCCCTGGAAGAGCAGGTGGGCTTCATCGAAGAAGAATACGGCCTTGGGCTTTTCCGGGTCGCCCACCTCCGGCAGGCGCTCAAAGAGCTCCGACACCAGCCAAATGAGGAAGGTGCTGTAGATGAGGGGGGAGCGGATAAGCCGGGCGCTGTCCAGGATGTTCAGATATCCGCGGCCCTTCTCATCCAGGCGCAACAGATCGTTCACCGCCAGGGAGGGCTCCCCGAAGAACAGGTTGCCGCCCTCGTCCTCCAGCCGCAGCAACGCCCGCTGGATGGCTCCGATGCTCTGGGGCGTCACGTTCCCGTAGGCGGCGGTGATGGCCGCCCGGTTCTCGGACACATAGGTGAGCATGGCGCGCAGGTCCTTGAGGTCGATGAGCTCCAGGCCGTTGTCGTCCGCCACCCGGTAGACGATGTGCAGAATGCCCGTTTGAACCTCTGTGAGGCCCAGCAAACGGGAGAACATGAGGGGCCCCATGTTCCGATACCTTGATGCGGACGGGGATGCCCTTTTCACCGAAAATATCCCAGAAGGCCACGGGGTAGCCCCAATAGGACCAGCTTTCCTTTAGGTCGAAGCGCTCGATCCGCCGCTGCATGTTTTCGGAATCCTGCCCGGCCTCGGCAAGGCCCGACACATCGCCCTTCACATCCGCCAGAAACACGGGCACGCCCATGTCCGAAAAGCTCTCGGCCAGCACCTTCATGGTCACGGTCTTGCCCGTGCCTGTGGCGCCGGTGATGAGGCCGTGGCGGTTAGCCATGGCGGGGAGCAGGTATATCTTTTTGCCCTGGGCGTTGGCCACATAGGCTTTTTCGTCTATTAACATGGCAGAACCTCCTTTAGGATCGCTTGTATTATAGTACCATTCTTCTAAAACCGGCACAAGGGAAACCGGAAAAATAATGTTGTCGCCGGGCGGAATCTGCGGTATAATACAGGCAATTAAATTGGAGAAGTATGTGGATGCTGGCAAAACGTATCGAACAAAACCGAATCGACCTGCAGGAGGGCATGGCCCAGGAGGTCCTTTCCCGCATAGAAGGGGAGAACAGGCGCTATTTTATCGAGACCTACGGCTGTCAGATGAACGTGCGGGATTCCGAAACCATCGCGGGCCTTTTGCAGCGCATGGGCTATCTGCCCGCCCCCTCCAAGGAGGAGGCCAACGTGATCCTGTTCAACACCTGCTGCGTGCGGGATCACGCGGAAAAGCGGCTGCTGGCCAACATCGGCGCCCTGAAGGAGCAGAAGGAAGGGGACGGGAGCCTGATCATCGGCATCTGCGGCTGCATGATGCAGCAGGCGGACGTGGCGAAAAAGGTTATGCGCCGGTTCCCCTTCGTGAACTTCGTCTTCGGCACCAACGCCCTTTGGCGGCTGCCGGAGCTCATGCTGGGCGCCCTGGGCGGCGAGCGGCTCATCCTTACGGAGGAGGAGGGCTTCGCCATCTGCGAGGGCCTGCCCGCCCGGCGGTCCAACCCCTTTTCCGCCTTTGTGAACATCACCTTCGGATGCGACAACTTCTGCTCCTACTGCATCGTGCCCTACGTGCGGGGACGGGAGCGGTCGCGGGCGCTTTCCGAGGTGGTGGCCGAGGTCCGGTCTTTGGCTGAGCAGGGAATCACAGAAGTCACCCTCCTCGGCCAGAACGTGAACTCCTACGGCAAGGGCAAGGACGTGGACTTTGCGGACCTTCTGAGGGCCGTAAACGGGGTGGACGGCATCCGGCGCATCCGCTATATGTCCAGCCATCCCAAGGACCTGACGCCCCGGCTCATGGCCGCCATCGCCGAAAACGACAAGGTCTGCCATCACATGCACCTGCCCGTCCAGTCCGGCAGCACCGCCATTTTGGAGCGGATGAACCGGCGCTACAGCCGGGAAAGCTACCTGAATTTGGTGCAGGACCTGCGCCGGACCGTGCCGGACATCGAGCTCACCACGGACGTGATTGTCGGTTTTCCCGGGGAAACAGAGGCGGATTTCCAGGATACCCTGTCCCTTATGGACCAGGTTGGGTTCGCCGCCGCCTTTACATTCAAGTATTCTCCCCGGAAGGGGACCCGGGCCGCGGAGGCGGCGGATCAGGTGCCGGAAGCCCTCAAGAAGGAGCGGCTCAAGCGCCTCAACGATCTGCAGGCCGTGAAGACCACCGAAAACAACAAAAAGTATCTGGGACACAGGGGAGAGGTGCTGGTGGAGGGCTTTGACAGAAGGAGCGAAACCATCCTCTTCGGCAAGCTCGACACCTTCAAAATGGTTTATTTCCCCGGGGACGAAGGGCTCCTGGGCACCTATCAAACCGTGTCCGTCACAGAATGCGCGCGAAATTCCCTGCTGGGGAGAATGGAGTAAGGAAAATGGAAGAGAAGAAAAAAGGAATGCTGGATGTGCTGTCCGCCGACGAGATCCATCGCTACATGAAGGCCAAGCGGGCCGTCACCGACGATGAAGAGCTCTCCGCCATGGTGAAGGAATATGAGGATGGCAGCGCCCGCCTGATTCAGATGGTCCAGACGGAAGGCTTCGATGAAAAGGAAGCGATCCAGCTCAGCAACGACATGGACTATATCGGGTTCCTCCTGAGCCAGAATCCGAAGATCATAGAACTGCAGGCGGCCAACAAGGCCATGAACGAGTATCTGGCCTCCGTCACGGGAAAGGTGTCCTTCTCCTGCGGCGGCAACTGCAGCGGCTGCGCTGAAACGTGTGCTATCAAAGACGTGCAGAAAGACGGGGAAGCATGAAGATCGTAGAGGGCATGTCGCCCATGATGCGCCACTACCTGCAGATGAAGGAGCAGTATCCCGACTGCTTCCTGTTCTATCGGCTGGGCGATTTCTATGAGATGTTTTTTGAGGATGCCATAGAGGGCAGCAAGATCATGGAGCTCACCCTCACCGGGCGGGACTGCGGCCTTCCCGAGCGGGCGCCCATGTGCGGCGTGCCCTACCACAGCGTGGACACCTATGTGCAGCGCCTCATCAGCAAGGGCTATAAGGTGGCCATCTGCGAGCAGATGGAGGACCCGGCCTTGGCCAAGGGCCTGGTGGATCGGGCGGTTATCCGGGTCATCACCCCCGGCACGGTCATCGAGGAAAAGCTCCTGGACGCGGGGAAGAACAACTACCTTTTGTCCGTCTACTGCGGCCGCGCCGGCTACGGCTACGCCTATGCGGATGTGTCCACCGGTGAATTCAAGGCGGGGGAGATCCGGGGCGAAACGCCGGAAGCGGGCCTCATCGACGAGATCACCCGCATCGCCCCCACGGAGTGCGTGGCAAACGACGCCCTCTTTGAGCAGGAATACCTGAAGAAGAAGGTCCAAAGCCTGTGCTATCTGGAAAAGCAGCCGGACAGCGTCTTTCAGCTCGGCCGAGCCACGGAGGTGCTCAAAAAGCACTTCGACGTGTCCAGCTTGGACGGCTTCGGCTGCTCCGATCTGCCGCTGGCCATCTCGGCGGCGGGCGGGCTCATGCAGTACCTCCAGGACACCCAGAAGAACGGGCTTTCCCACATCCGGCGGCTGGCTGTCATCAGCCGGTCGGAATACATGCAGCTGGACACCAACACCCGCCGCAACCTGGAGCTGACGGAGGGCATCCGCACGGGCAGCGGGGGAAAGAACACCCTTTTGAACCTGCTGGACGTGACAGAGACCGCCATGGGCCGGCGGACGCTGCGCAACTGGATCGACTGCCCCCTGCAGGATAGGGAGGCGATTCAAATCCGCCTGGACGCCGTGGAGGAGCTCTTCAATAACACGGTCCTGCGCACCAAGCTCAGGGAGCACCTGGACAAGATCTACGACATCGAGCGCCTGTGCTCCAAGATCGCCTATGGGACCATCAACCCCCGGGACTGCATCGCCCTGGCCCGCTCCCTGCGGCAGATCGGCCCGGTGCTGGACATCCTCTCCACCTGCGAAAGCGGGGATCTATCCTATATCCGGGAAAATCTCGATCGGATGGAGGATATGGTGGACCTGATCGACCGGGCCATCGACGAGGACCCGGCCCCCAATCTGAAGGACGGGGGCGTGATCCGCTCCGGCTACAACCAGGAGGTGGACGAGCTGCGGGATATCTCCGGCAACGCCAAGAAGTGGCTGGACGACATCCTGATCCGGGAGCGGGAGAACACGGGCATCAAGAACCTGCGCATCGGCTTCAACAAGGTCTTCGGCTACTTCCTGGAGGTGACCAAGTCCTTCGTGAACCAGGTGCCCTACTACTATCAGCGCAAGCAGACCCTGACCAACGCCGAGCGCTACATCACCCCGGAACTGAAGGACATCGAAAACCGCATCCTCACCGCCAACGAGCGGCTCATCAAGCTGGAAGCGGAGCTGTATGCCCAGATCCGGGACACCTTGCTGCCGGAGACCGGGCGGCTGGAGAAGAACGCCCAGCTCATCTCCCGGCTGGACGTGTACAGTTCCTATGCCCAGGTGGCCGTCACCCGGCGGTACGTCAGGCCTGAGCTGGCCGCAGACGGCATGATCCGCATCCGCAACGGCCGCCATCCCATCGTGGAGCGGACGCTGCAGGACGGCTTCATCCCCAACGACGTGCTGCTGGATCGGGAGGAGAACAGGCTCCTCATTATCACCGGCCCCAACATGGCCGGTAAAAGCACCTATATGCGCATGGTGGCCCTGATCACCCTCATGGCCCACATCGGCTGCTTTGTGCCCGCCGAGAGCGCCCATGTGTGCCTGGTGGATAGGATATTCACCCGCATCGGGGCCAGCGACGATCTTTCCTCGGGCCAGAGCACCTTCATGGTGGAGATGAGCGAGGTGGCCAACATTCTGAACAACGCCTCCAAGGACAGCCTGCTCATCCTGGACGAGATCGGCCGGGGCACCAGCACCTATGACGGCCTGTCCATCGCCTGGGCGGTGCTCGAATACATCGCCGATCCGGAAAAATGCGGGGCCAAGGCCCTCTTTGCCACCCATTATCACGAGCTTTCCGAGTTGGAAGGCCGGCTTTCCGGGGTGAAAAACTACCGCATCTCCGTGAAGGAGATAGGGGACGACATCCTGTTCTTGCGCAAGATCGTCCGTGGCAGCGCCGATAAGAGCTTCGGCGTGCAGGTGGCCCGGCTTGCCGGCATCCCGGAGGACGTTATCAGCCGGGCGGGGGAGATCCTGAAGGATCTGGAGACCTCCGACATGGCCGCTCAACCCGCCGATCGACGCAAAAAAGCGGTGGATAACTCCGGTTATACTGTGGATAACTCAAATTCCGCTGTGGATAACTCGGTGGATAAAGCTATTTTGGCGGACCTGAAAGCCCTCAACCTGGAGAATCTGACGCCCATGATGGCCCTGGAGAAGCTCTATTCCTATCGTGACGCCTGGAAGGAGGATTGACCTTGATCAGAGTATTGCCGCCGGCCTTAGCCAACCAGATCGCCGCCGGTGAAGTGGTGGAGCGGCCCGCCTCCGTGGTAAAGGAGCTGGTGGAAAACGCCCTGGACGCCGGCGCCACCGCCGTGACCGTGGATATCACCGACGGGGGCCTGAGCTCCATTCGGGTGACGGACAACGGCAGCGGTATCGAGCCGGAGGACTGTCCCAAGGCCTTTCTGCGCCACGCCACCAGCAAGATCAGCACCCAGGAGGATTTATCGGCCATCGGCACCCTGGGGTTCAGGGGCGAGGCTCTGGCCTCCATCGGCGCCGTCTCCACGGTGACCATGACCACCCGCGTCCCCGGAGGCGAGTGGGGCACCCGGGTGGTGGTGGACAACGGGCAGCTCCTTTCCAACGAAGCCTGCTCCTGCGTGTTCGGCACCACCATCCAGGTGGACAACCTCTTTGCCAAGGTGCCCGCCCGCCTCAAGTTCATGCGTGCCCCCCGGTCGGAAGCCGGATATGTGGGGGACTACATGGCCCGGGCCATCCTGGGGCGGCCGGACATTGCCTTTCGGTTCCTCAGCAACGGCAAATGCGTCTATGAAACCTATGGGGACGGACAGCTGAAGAACGCCATCTTCTGCGTTTACGGTTCCCAGATCACGGACCGCATTTTGCCCGTGCTCCTGGACAACGGCTATGTGCGGGTGGAGGGGTTCGTGGGGAACCAGGAGATCTCCCGGCCCAACCGGTCCATGGAAAGCCTGTATGTGAACGGGCGCTACATCCGCTCCATCGGCATCTTTTCCGCCATCCAAAAGGCCTACGATACCCGCATGATGGCGGGCCGGTATCCCTTTGCCCTTCTCAACATCACCATCGCCAAGGAGGAGGTGGACGTGAACGTCCATCCCGCCAAGACGGAGGTCCGCTTTGTGGATCAGCCTCGGGTGGAGTACGCGGTGACTTCCGCCTGCGCCCAGGCCCTGCGGCAGCCGGTGATCCCCCAGGTCCAGCTGCCCGCCCACGACCGGCCGGCTGTCTCAACTCAATCGGAGGATAAGAAGGCGGAGGAAAAGCCTTTTTCTTCGGCTCCGGCTACCAAACCACCCGTGGCCTACACCCCTTACAGCGAGCTGCAGGAGAGGCCCAAGCCCTCCATGAGCTTCACGGAGGCCTATAAGCAGCAGGTGACCATCCCGCCCCGGTCCCTCCTCAAGGAGAGCGGCGCCGGCTATACCTACAACTCCTTCCAGCGGAAGGAGCCTTCCCAAAGGGATACTGCGGAGGAAGCCGTTCCCCGGAAGCCCCAGGTGGAGGTCTTCGCCGTGGCGGGGAGCCGAAAGCCTGAACCCGCCTTTTCCGCCCCGCCCAAGGCGGAGCAGAACGCCCTGCCTCTGGACTTTGCGGTGAACATCATCGGCTGCGCCTTCAACACCTACTGGATCGTGCAGCACGAGGAGGATCTGTATCTCATCGACCAACACGCCGCCCACGAGCGCCGGCTCTACGAGGAGTTCAACAGCCGGCAGGTGGCGGCCGCCTCCCAGGAACTGCTGATCCCTCAGCTCATCACCCTGCAGCCCAGGGAGTATGAGCTGGTGGAGGAGTGGAAGGAGGAGCTGGAGGAGCTGGGCTACCGGTTTGAGCGGGCCGGCGCTTTGCATCTGAATCTCATCGCCGTGCCGGTGCTCAACGGCGCCACCTTCGACGGGGAGGCTCTGCACCAGGCCATCAACGCCATCGGCGAGGCCGGGAAGGGGGCCAAGAAGGCCCTGGTCCGGGAGAAGCTCATCTACGCCTCCTGCAAGCACGCCGTGAAGGGCGGGGAAGCCCTGCAGAAGGAGGAGATCATAAGCCTCCTGAAAACCTATGTGGAGCAGGGGATCCCCCTGACCTGTCCCCACGGGCGGCCCGTGGTGGCCAGGCTCTCCAAGCGAGATATGGAAAAAATGTTCAAGCGCATCGTATGAGACCGCTGCTGCTGATCTGCGGGCCAACGGCCTGCCATAAGAGTGAAACGGCCCTGCGGCTGGGGGAGAGCCTGGGCGGGGAGATCCTGTCCGTCGATTCCGTGGCCGTGTATCGGGGCATGGACATCGGCTCCGCCAAGCCCGACCTTTCGGAGCGGCGGCGGGTGCCCCATCATCTCATCGACCTGATGGACCCGGGGGAGGAGGGCTTTTCCGTGGCGGCCTTTCAGAAGGCGGCGGACGAAGCGCTCCTGGACCTGCAGAATAGAAACGTGCAGCCCATCCTGGTGGGCGGCAGCGGCCTGTATTGCGACGCGGTGCTGGAGGATATGGGCTATGCCCTGCCGGCGGACCCGGCCCTGAGAGCCCGGCTGGAAGCGGAGTATGACGCCGATCCCCAGGGGTTCTTTGCCCGCATGGCGGCGGACGACGGCCCCTCGGGCCAAAAGCTCCACGTGAACGACAAGAAGCGGCTGGTCCGGGCCCGGGAGGTGTTCCTCCTCAGCGGCAGGCCCTTTTCTTCCTTCAATCAGGCATACGTGAAAGCCCAGCGCCAAAGCCGGTATCCCGCGGTGCGGGTGGGGCTCACCATGCCCCGGGAAGCCCTCTATGCCGCCATCGACCGGCGGGTGGACTTGATGATGAATAAGGGGCTGCTGGATGAGGTGAAGGGCCTGTATAACAAGGGATACGACCGGCGGCTCCCCGCCATGCAGGCCATCGGCTACGCCCAGCTGCTTGCTTATCTGGACGGGGAGGTGTCCCTGGACGGGGCGGTGGAGCGCATCAAGCGGGCCACCCGGCAGTTTGCCAAACGCCAGCTCACCTGGTTCCGCCGGGACGAGCGGATCAAGTGGTTTGACTGTGAAAACTATGAAGAAGCGTACCCGGATATCCGGGCGTACGTGAAGGAGAAGGTGTATTCATGATGAACATTGAGGCGCTGGTCCGCGGGGCGGAGCTAACGCTGGGGCCGGCCTTTGCGCGGCTGGAAGAGATCGCTTTGGTGAACCAGAAGCGGGTGCTGGACGCTCTGAGGGCGGAGGCCATCTCGCCCCGGCATTTTGCACCCACGGAAGGTTACGGCTACGACGATTTGGGCCGCGACGCCCTGGACCGGGTGTTCGCCCGGGCCCTGCAGACGGAGGACGCCCTGGTGCGCCCCCAGATCGCCAACGGCACCCATGCCATCTTCCTGGCCCTCAGCGGTCTTTTGGAGCCCGGTGACGTGGTGTTTTCCGCCTCCGGCACCCCCTACGACACCCTGGAAACGGCCGTGGGCCTGAGCGGAAGCGAGCCCAACGCCCTGTCCCGCTTCGGCATCGGTTTTCGCATGGCGGCGCTGCAGGAGGCGGGGGAGGAGCCCTTCGACACGGAGGCCATATTGGCCGGCATCTCTGGCCATCCCGAGGTGAAGATGCTCTATGTGCAGCGCTCCCGAGGCTACGCCTGGCGGGAGGCCGTCTCCGTGGAGAAGATGGAGCCCCTGTTCCGGCGGGTGAAGGCGGCCCGGCCCGACATCATCATCGCCGTGGACAACTGCTACGGGGAGTTTACGGAGGAGAAGGAGCCCACCGCCGTGGGGGCGGACGTGATCATGGGCTCCCTCATCAAGAACTGCGGTGGCGGCATCGCCCCCACGGGAGGCTATGTGGCGGGAAAGAAAGAGCTGATCGAGCGGATCAGCTACCGGCTCACCGTGCCCGGCTCCGGCCGGGAGGTGGGGTCCTACGCCGCGTCCTATCGGCCCTTCTTCCAGGGGCTTTTCCTGGCGCCCCACACGGTGCTCCAGTGCCTCAAGACGGCCATGCTCTTCGGCGAAGTGTTCGGTCAATTGGGATACGATGTGATGCCCGCCGGCAGGAGCCTTAGGGCGGACATCGTCCAGTCCATTCGATTCAAGGGGCCGGGGGAGCTGAAGGCCTTTTGCCGGGCCATCCAGCATGCTTCGCCGGTGGACAGCGACGTGACCCCGGAGCCCTGGGACATGCCCGGGTATGCCGACCCGGTGATCATGGCGGCGGGGACCTTCGTCCAGGGAGCCACCACGGAGCTCAGCGCCGATGGGCCCATCCGGCCGCCCTACGCGGTATATATGCAGGGAAGTCTGACCTATGAGCACGGTAAGCTCGCGCTAACCGAAGTGGTCCGGGCGGTGCTCGATGAACAGGAGGCGGGGGAGAGATGAAGAAATGCATCCTGGGCCTGAAGGCCGTCTGCGACGACTGCGGCGCCTGCGAGGAGGACCGCTGTGATCTGGACCCCAACAAGCTCTGCGACAACTGCTTCAAGTGCCTGGAGGTGACGGAGAGCTACCGGGAGATCCCCATTGGGCGGATGCTCATGGACGACAGCGGCGGCTCGGCGCTCTACGCCCTGGACCCCAACGAGCAGATGGAGCCGGAGATGGACCTCAATCAGGATCAGGGGGATTCGACGGGATCTGCGGACGATCTGGAGTGGGAGGAGTAGGGTCCTCCCGTAATTTGATATATTTTGTGGCCTGACGCCGCCGTTCCTCCTGGATGGCGGCGTAATGCTTGCGGGTGGTGTTCACGTCCTTGTGGCCCAGCACGTCCGCCACCAAATAGATGTCGCCGCTCTCCTGATAGAGCATGGTGCCATAGGTGCTGCGGAGCTTGTGGGGCGTGATCTTTTTGAGGGGCGAGGCGATGCGGGCGTACTTTTTCACCAGGTTCTCCACGGCCCGGGCGGTGATCCGCTTGCGCTGGAGGGAGAGGAAGAGGGCTTCCTCATGGCCTGGCAGGGGCTCGGCAAGCTCCCGCTGCTCCAAATAGGCCAGCAGGGCGCTGCGGACCTCGGGGCCGAAGGAGAGCATCTCCTGGTTGCCGCCCTTGCGGGTGACCACAAAGGCGTCGGTGGCAAAGTCCACGTCGTCTATATCGATGCCCACCAGCTCGCTGATCCGGATGCCGGTGCCCAAAAAGAGGGTGAGGATAGCCGTATCCCGGACCTTCGTGGTCTGGTGATAGGATTTTTGCCTTTCGGAGAGGCCTTTTCCGTCCTCGGCGATGTCCAGCAGGTCCGCCACCTCGTTGGCTTCCAGGCGGATGATGGCCTTTTCGTGTATTTTGGGGGTGTCCACCAGGGACGCGGGGTTGTTTTTAATGAGCTCCTGCCGGTGATAATACTTAAAAAATGACCGTATTGCGGACAATTTTCGTGCTTTTGCCCGCTCGTTGTTCTCCCGTTCCCGCTCGTCGGCGCCCGTGTATAGAGAAACATGCTCCAAAAAGAGCTCGATATCCAGGGCCGTGATGGCGTCCAAATCGGAGAGGGTCAGAGAGGTAGGGGCTTTTCCCCGGCAGGCGTCCACCTGCTCGGCGCAGAAGCTGAAAAAGTTTCTTAGGTCGATGGCGTATCCGTACCGGGTCAGGATGCTGGTCTGCAATTCCATGGCGCGAAAATACAAGCCCGCGAACTTGGGCAGCTCATTCAGCACGGCCCGGAGCTTCAAAGTGTAGTCTTTTTTGCGTTGGAGGGGATAGTCGCTCATGGCTTAGATTGTAAAACAACTATTCGTTAAAGACAAGTTTAACGAATAGTTGTTCACAGAAAAGTAACAGAATGGGCGGTTTTCAGGCCTTTTGACCCGAAATGATCTTCTGCGTGGCCTCCCGGGCCAGCTTGTCGCAGCGGTTGTTGAATTCGTTGTCCGCGTGACCTTTGACCTTATGAAACTGCACGTCATGCGTTTCCAGCAGCGTCAAGAGTTCCTTCCACAGATCCTGATTCTCCACGTCGGATTTGGACGCGGTTTTCCAGCCGTTCCTTGACCAAGTCTCCAGCCATTTTTTTTCCAACGCGTTGCACAGGTACGCGCTGTCCGTGTACAGGTCCACCTGGCACGGCTCCTTCAGCAGCTTCAAGGCCTCCAGGGCCGCCGTGATCTCCATGCGGTTGTTGGTCGTCTTCTCGGCGCCGCCGGAGCTCTCCCGGCGATGCGCCCGATACATGAGCACGCACCCCCAGCCGCCCGGACCCGGGTTGCCCGAGCAGGCGCCGTCCGTGTAGATGGTTACCTTCTTTTTCATATATTATTCAATATCCTTAATTAATATATTATATTTTAATATGGTTTCGATTTGGAAATGCTTCACAGCGGCTCCGCACTCGACTTTGGACATTGTATCACTTTTCGTCAGGAATGTCGATATGGTATCCAAGATCCAGGCGGCGTATTCATCCAGCTCTTTGAGCGGGGTCGTGTCCGCCCCCTTGAGGCTTTGCCGTGAGCCGGCCAGGGATACGGCAAGCTCATTCATAAACTGGATGGCCTGGGCGGGCGTCATGTCGTTTTCATCGTATTTCAGGGCAAATTCCGTCAGCCGCCCCGGCACACTTTGGATGGTTTCCATGGCGGCTCGCAAGAGCTTTGCGTCGTCGCTTTGGCCGGACAGGGTCACCCGGATGCCGTCGGGATGGATGGAATAGGCCGTGTTCTCATAGCCGCTGTTTCTCACCTGCTGCTGGACCTGCAGCAGGCTTTCCTGGTCCGCATAGGCGGCGGCGAATACCCGGCTGAAGCCCTGCTCGTCCTCATAGATATAGCCGCCGGCGCCCAGGCTTTGGATGGCTTTGGCCTGGGTGTGGGCCTCCTCCGGGTCGGAATAAGCGCCCATCTGCAGCAGATACCAAGAGGTTTCCGGCAGCTCGAATTCGATGGTCTCCGCCGGGGCGGGGCTTAGGCTCAGCTGCTCCGGTTTTGCCGTATTTTGGGCCAAAACGGGCGCCGCCGTGGCCTCGGCCGGCATGGTTTTACCCATGATGCGGGCAAAGGCGGGCGTGATGAACCTGTCCACGATCCGATCGCCGAGGTATGAGGTGCTCAGCAGAAACACCGTCAAAGCGCAGCAAAGCAGGATCAGCACCACATTGGTGCCGGTGTACCCCCGGCCTGTCCCCCGCCTTGCTCCCGTGTGACGGTTCATGTGTCGTTGCGGCATAGAAAAAAACCTCCTGTCATCCTTTTTGTGAAAGGATATGCACAGGAGGTATAGATCAGAACAGAGCTTGCAGCGGCCCTTATTTGGGCTCCTTCTTTTTGCCGGATCGATCCTTGAAGCGCGGCTTATCGTGCTTTTTATCCTGCTCCAGGACCTCGAAGGGGGCATCCATGGCGGCCTCCTCCCCCGTCCTCTTATTTGCGTCCTGCTCGGCGGCAAAATCGGAGTAAACCAGGGGGGTCGCGTCCACCGGGCCCAGGGCGATGGCATTGGATACGTATTTTTTCACGGTGAAGGTGAAGCAGGTCCACTTCCCCTCTTCGCTCTGCACGCTGATCTGCTCGCCCAGTTTATCCATGATCTGCTTGGCGATGGAAAGCCCCAGGCCCGTGCCGCCCTCCTTGCGGGATTTATCCGTTTTGAAGAAGCGCTCGAAAACATGGACGATATCCGCCTGGGAGATGCCGCAGCCGGAATCCCACACGGATACGTGGACATCCGTATTGTCCTGGTGGACGCCGATGCGGACCGTGCCCCCCTCCCCGGCATAGCGCATGGCGTTGTCCAGGAGGATGACCAGGACCTGCTCGATCCGATCCGAATCGGAAATCACGTCGGGGAGGTCCTCCTCCATGTCCAGCTCCAGGCGGATGCCCTTCTGCTGGGCGGTCTGCCGATAGCTCTGGAACACATCGTCGATGAGGTCGCCAATGCTGAAGGCGCTCTTCTCCATGTATTCCGTGCCGGACTGGAGGCGGGAAAGCTGAAGCATGTCGGTGATGAGGCGGCTGAGCCGCTCCACCTCATGGAGCATGATGCCGTAGTACCGCTTCTTCACCTCGTCGTCCTTGATCATGCCGTCGGACAGGGGCTCCAAAAGGCCCCGGATGGCGGTGAGAGGCGTGCGCAGCTCATGGGAGATGTTGGCGATGTAGTCCCGGCGCATCCGCTCCAGGTTCTCGATCTCGGTCACGTCCTTGAAGAGGCCCACCACGCCCGTGCAGGTGTCGTTCTCCCCCATGACCGGCACGATGGAGATCCACAGATACTTGTCCCCGGGGAGGGTGTATTGGAGGGTGTTGGATTCCCGGGTCTCCAAAACCCGGCGGAAGGCCTCCCAAATCTCCGTGTCCGGGATGAGATCGTGAGGCGTTTTCACGTCCACGGCGCCGAACATCTTCATAAGGGCCGGGTTATAGTGGGTCAGGTTCCCGGTGTTGTCCAGGGCGGCCACCCCGTCGGTGAAGCTGGAAATGATATACCAAAGCTGGCGCTTTTCGCTGTCCAGCTGGTAGATGGTCTGGGAGATGGTGTCGCTCATACGGTTCATGGCCCGGGCAAAGATGCCCATCTCCCCGTGGACGTTCTCGTTGGCCCGCACGCTGTAGTTGCCGTTGGTGAGCTCGATGGCCACCTGGGTCATGTCGCTGATGGGCTTGTTGATCTGCCGGATGCTGGCCAACGCAAAGAGCAGCAGCACCGGGACGATGCACACGGCCAGGATCCGCAGGGCGGAGTTGAGCTGTCCGAAGGCGGCGTCGATATGCTGGATCTCCCGCACGAAGATGAGGCCGCCCTCGATGACGCCGTCGCTCCCATAGAGGGGCTCCCCCACGGCGATGGCGTTGATGTGATTGGTGAGCTGCAGATCCTTTTTGCGGACCTGTTGGCCCTCCAGAATATCGAATTGAACGTTTTGAATGTAGGCGTTGTTGTATTCCGCGATGTTGGTGACGGCCTCGATGCCGCCGGAGGCGTAGTAAAAGTAATAGTACTTCACGTCCGCCGTGGTGCTCAGAAAGCCCAGGGACTTGGAGAAGGAGTTGCGGTTGGAGAACATGTCGTCCCGAACCTCGTAGATGCCCTTGGCGGAGTTCATGACGGAGTCCAGGGAGTTCAGCTCCAACTCGATATAGGTTTTGCGTCCGAAGTAGGAATAGGCACCCAGGATGGCGATGTTGGCCAGCAGCAGCACCAGCACGATCAGGGCCACGGTTCGGCGGAAGAGAAAGCCTTTCATGGCAGGATCATTCCAGCTCGAATTTGTAGCCTACGCCATAGATGGTCTTGATGCTCCAGCCCAGGCCCGTGGAATCCAGCTTGGCACGCAGGCGCTTGATGTGGGTGTCCACCGTGCGGGTCTCCCCGGCAAAGTCATACCCCCAGACCTTGGAAAGGAGGGTGTCCCGGGTGAAGACATGGCCCGGGTTGGAGGCCAGCAGAAAGAGGATCTCGATCTCCTTGGGGGTGCAGATGACCGGCTCGCCCCGCAGGAGCACGGTGTAGCTGTTCAGATCGATCATGAGCCCGTTGTGCTGGATCACGTTTTTGCTGGAGTCCTCCCCCGCCCCGTGGTTTTCCGTGCGGCGCAGGATGGCCTTGATCCGGGCCACCACCTCCCGGGGGCTAAAGGGCTTGACGATATAGTCGTCCGCGCCCAGCTCCAGGCCCACGATCTTGTCCACTTCCTCACCCTTGGCGGTGAGCATGACGATGGGGACCTGGCTGGTCTTGCGGATCTCCCGGCACACGTCGATGCCAGATTTGCCGGGCATCATGATATCCAGCACACAAAGAGAAATGGTGCTGTCGGCGGCGGCCACGGCAGAGGTGCCGTCGTAGCAGTCCACGGTTTTGAAGCCTTCCGCTTCCAGATATATTTTCAGCGACTCGTGTACGATGGGATCATCGTCAGCGATCAAGATCTTGGTATCCATATGAGCCTCCTTGCGGTTTTTCAGGTTATATTATAGCAATATTCAAGAAAATGGAAAGAACAAATTCAACTTGACCCAAATGGTTTGCATCCTTGTCACATTTTGGCAAATCAGTTTCCCCGCATCCTGTCGTAGGCCTGCTGCAAGGCGGCGGTGGCTTCCGTGATGTCCTCCATGGTGTTGGCAGCGGCGGCCCGGGAGATGTAGTCGGCCAGGGCCTGTCGGTTCTCTTCGGTGAGCTCGGAAGCCGTGGATAAGAAGGCCGTGGCATCGTTGATGAGAGCATCCCGGGCGGCTTTAGCCGAGGAAAGGCTCTCCGCCAAACCGCATACAGGTAAGCTGTTGATATAGGCCTCGGGGGATTTGTCCGTCCGCACGTAGGTGTTGCCGAAGATCTTCTGCAGGACCTCGTCCGACAGGTCGAAGAACATGGAGTCGGGCCGGATCAGCACATAGGTCACGTCCTCCACATACTTGGGGTCGCAGGAGGCGGCGGCCCGGCAGTTGCTTTCCGTGCAGATGCTCACGGTCACATGCATGTCGCAGGTTTCCGTGGGCACGGAATCGTAGTCGAACCAGTCGGTGACCAAGTTAAACTTCTTCCCCTGCCCCTGATATTGGATACAGCCGGAGGAGGCCAGCTTTCCGGACACCGGGCAGATGGTCCGCTGGACCATGCCCAGCATGGTGGTGTTTTCGTTGATGATGGGCCGATTCTCCCGGCCGGCCATGATCTTCTCCATGAAGGCCTTCCAGAGGGCGGCGGCATAGTCCCCGCCGGTGGAGCCGGTTTTAAGTTTGTTGCTGGGCAGATCGTGGCCGATCCAGACCACGGCGGTGTAGTCGCAGGTCATGCCGGCAAAGTACACGCTGGAATACTTGGAGTTGGTGCCTGTCTTCCCCGCCACGGTGTAGCCGTCCATCTTGGCCAGCTTGCCCGTGCCGCTGTTCACGGCGTCGGTGAGGATATCCACCAGCTGATAGGCGGTGCTGGTCTGCAGAAAGACCTTGGTGGAGCCGCTGCGGATCACATCCGCGTCCAGAATGACATTCCCCTCCTCGTCCTCCATGCGGGTGAAGGAGATGGGCTGCCAGTAGTAGCCGTTGTTGGCGATGGCGGCATAGGCGGCGCACATCTGGATGGGCGTGATGCCGGAGGTGCCCAAAGCCAGCCCCGGTCCGTCCAGATTCAGTTGGGAGGACGGGATGCCCATGCGTTCCAGATAAGCCGCGGCGCTGGCCACCCCCACGTTCTCCATCAGCACCCGCGCCGCCACCACGTTGAGGGATTGGGCCAGGCCCGTGCGCAACGTGACGAAGCCGTAGGTCCGGCTGGAGGAAAGCCCGCCGCCGGGATAGCCCTTCTCCGTGCCCCATCCGGCGATGGTCCCCTCGGCGTTGATGACCACGGAAGCGGGCGACATGCCCTTGTCCAGCGCCGGTCCATAGACAGCCAGGGGCTTGATGGAGGAGCCGACCTCCGTGTAACTCTGGGAAGCCCGGTTGAAGCCCTTACGAATGAGGGGCTCGTCCCGGCCGCCGATGATGGCCCTCAGATACCCGTTGGTTTGGTCGATGACCACGGCGGCGGCCTGGGGCTCCACGGTCTGGATGGTGACGGTCTCGGAGATCTCCTCCGTCAGGGTGGCGGCGTTGCCGTCGGCCAGCTCCGGATAGCCGTCCCAAGTGGACATGGTCTCCTGGACCGCGTTCTGTACCTTGGGGTCCACGGTGGTGTAGATCTTATACCCGCCGGTACGGAGCTTGTTCTCATAGAAGGAGCGGTTGGCGGCGGTGTCGGGGACGCCGTCCTGGGCCATCCAGTGGGTGATCACATCGGCGATGGCGTACTCCACGAAGTAAGCCATATCGTACATCTTGGCGTTTTTGCTGTCGGGCAGGATGGTGTCCTCCTCCTCCAGGGC
Organism: uncultured Eubacteriales bacterium; assembly: GCA_902765005.1. Lineage (GTDB taxonomy): Bacteria > Bacillota > Clostridia > Christensenellales > CAG-138 > RUG472. Next base: position 165,066 of record CACWYB010000003.1, read on the forward strand.
GGAGATGTACTGCTCCCGGGTGATGTAGCCGTTTTTATACATCCGGTCCAGGACCGTGTTGGTCCGATTGATGGTGCGGTAGTAGGGCGTGCCCTCCCGGTAGTACATGTTCTGCCGGGGGTTATAGTAGTAGGGGCTTTGGGTGAGGCCGGCCAGCATAGCGCATTCCCGGATGGTGAGCTCGGAGAGCTCCTTGCCGAAATAGTCCTTGGCGGCGGCTTTCACGCCGTAGTTGGAGCCGCCCAGGTAGATGTCGTTGAGATATGCCTCCAGGATCTGGTCCTTCTCCACCACCTTCTCCAGCTGGATGGCCAGATACGCCTCCTGCACCTTGCGCTTATAGGTCCGCTGAGCGCCCAGGATCTTGTTTTTGATGAGCTGCTGGGTGATGGTGCTGCCGCCGGAGGAATTGCTGTTGCCCAGGATCTCCAGCACGGCGGAGAAGACGCGCTTGAAGTCCACCCCCTGATGCTTGTAGAAGCGCACGTCCTCGATGGACACGAAGGCGTTTTTCAGGATGTCGGGGATCTCGTTGAAGTCCGCCCAGTCCCGATACTCCATGGAGGTCAGGTTGGTGATCTCGTTCCCGTTCATGTCATAGAGGTAGCTGGTGCGGTCGCTTCTGGTGAGCTGGGACACCTCCAGAACGGGGGTGGAATCCACATAGGCTTTCCCCACCCCGTAAACCAGCCCCAGCCCCGCAAAGCCCATGAGGATCAGGGAAAAGAGCAGGAGCTTAAGCGCACTGAAAAGAACCTCCAGCAAAAAGGGTCGCCGCCGCCGGGCCGTGGTCAGGGAGCTTTCCGCCGCATATCGTTCGCTTTGAGACAGGGTGCCCTGGGCAACCCTGCCGCTGTTTTTCATGTGGTTGTGATTTGCCATGGCCTGATTATACCATAGGAGAAAAAATCTGCAAAGATAAACGGGGATTGTTCAAAAATAGATTACAATGGGGACAGTTTACAAGCAGATTTGAAGCATAGGAGAGTCGAACCCTCGGCTGCGGCCTCGCTCAGATCGCGGCTCCGAACGTCCCCCGGACGTTCATTCACTACCGCGATCAGTTCGACTCTCCCTTCTACAGACAAAAAAACAACCACCGATCGGTGGTTGTTTTTTTGTGGTGGAGCATAGGAGAGTCGAACTCCTGGCCTCCACAATGCCATTGTGGCGCGCTACCAACTGCGCTAATGCCCCTTGCAACGTTGCCTATTATAACCGCACTTGTTCGATTTGTAAAGAGGGAATTTTCATTTTTTCGCAGTTAATTTTTTGCGCCCATTGTTCCGACGGCGATTCGGTGGTACACTGTTCGTAAACCGCAAAAGGAGAAAGAACCATGAAAACGGCCATCGTCTATTACTCTCAGTCCGGCAACACGGAATATGTGGCCAAGGCCTGCGCCCGGCTGCTGGGGGCGGACCTGATCCCCATCGCCCCGGTGAAGGAATATCCCTCCACCGGCTTCAAAAAGTTCTTGTGGGGCGGCAAGAGCGCCGTCATGGGGGAAGCGCCCCGGCTGGAAAACTACGCTTTCGATGCGGAAGCCTACGAAGGGGTCATCCTGGGCTGTCCGGTGTGGGCAGGGACCTTCGCCCCTCCCCTGCGCACCTTTATCGAGGAGAACCGGGAAGGCCTGCGCGACAAGCGGATCGCCGCCTTTGCCTGTTGCAGCGGCGGCCCCGGAAAGGTGATGGAAAAGCTGAAGAAGGTTCTGTCTCTGGATGCCCTGGCCGGCGAACTCATCCTGATCGACCCCAAAGAAAAGCCCTCCGAAGAAAACGAGGCGCGGATCAAAGCCTTCTGCGACGCCATGCGATAAGAAAAAGGGGAAAGCCAAACCGGCTCTCCCCTCTTCTTTATGCCGTTTCCAGGAACCGAAGCAGGGTCCGTGCGGAGATCTGGGCCGCGTGGCGCTCGAAGGTAGCGTAGGATTCGGAGGCGGAGCCGTCCGCGTTGTCGGAGATGGAGCGAACCACCAGGAAGGGCACATGGGCCGCCTGGGCCACCTGGGCGATGGCGCCGCCCTCCATCTCGCAGGCCAATGCGCCGAAGGTGGCGTAGATCCTATCCTTGGTCTCCCGGTCGGCCACGAAGGTGTCGCCCGTGGCGATCCGCCCCCGGTAGATGGTCACCGTGTCCGCCGTCTCCCGCACGGCCTTTTCAAACCGGTCCAGCAGGCCCTTGTCTGCCTGGAACAGGGTGGGCCGGTCCTTGGGGCCGTCCAGCCGCTGGCAGCCGGGCACGCAGCCCAGGGCCTCCATGACGAAGTCGTGCTGGACCAAATCGGTGCTCAGGACCATGTCCCCCACCTTCAAGCCCGGGCCGATGCTGCCGGCCACGCCGGTGTTGATGAGATAATCGGGGTTGGACCGGTCGATGAGGATCTGGGCACAGCGAGCGGCGTTTACCTTGCCGATGCCGCAGCGGGCCAATACCACGTCCACATCGCCGATCTTGCCCTGATAGAAGGTGAGCCCGTAGAGGGGGTTGGCCCGAGGCCGGGTCATCTTCTCCAGAATGGCCTGTATCTCGCTTTCCATGGCGCCAATGATGCCGTACGTCACCGCCGTGTACCTCCCGCATATTTTCGTTGTTAGTATACCAGAAGTACGCCCCGGATTTCAATACCCGTTCCAAGGGTCGATGAGGGTCCCGTTCACCGCGTTGATGATGAGGATGTCCGTGGGGCGGCGGCCGCTGTCGTAGTTCTCCGTGTGGATGTCCATGTCCAGGTAGAAGCACCAGGCGGGCACCAGCAGGCCTGTCTCTACGCTGTCCTTTTCCCGGATGCGCCAGAGGCCCAGATCGATCCGGTCGATGTCCACGGTCAACCCCTCCTCCCCCAGCTCCTCCCTCCGGGCGTAGCTATCCAAGAGCAAGGGCAACCGTTTCTCCGCGATGCCCATGATCTCGGAGAAAGGCAGGAGCGTAGAATCCTCCACAAGGCATTCATCCGTTTCCATGGGCGAGGACCAATCGAATTCATAGGCCGGGCCGTCTCCGAAGCGCAGCGTCACCTTCTCGGAGCGCCACTCCGGCGCAGTCAGGTCCTGGAACGCGAAAAGATAGATGTTGTAATGCTGGGTGGTATTGCAGGGGACGCCGCGAACCATGCGGGCACAATGGACCTCGTAGCCATAGCCGTCCAGGTCGCCCATGACCCACATGCGGGCGGTAGAATCATACCTCTCCTCCACATCGGGCATCAGGCGCACGGCGGCCACCTGAAAGGTGTCGGAGAGGCCCGCCTCCTGCAGGATGGCTTCCGCCCGTTCCCAGGCTTCCTTAGGCGAGGTCTTCAAAAACCGGTCCACCCCCTCCGGGAGGGAATCCGTTCGCTGGACCCAGATACGGGGATATCGTTCATGCGCGTCATTGGCGCGGGGAAACTCTCCGGAACGATAGTGCAGCGATGCGCCGCGGGTCACGGGCAGGCCCCCGCCGGAGTCCTTCATGAGCTCGTCATTGTCGTAGTTATTGTGTATCTGGATGTACTTTCCGGAATATTGGTCGTAGGCCTCCAGCTCCGTGCACCTGGCCCACACGGCCCCGGTGTCCTCCGAACCGACGGTCTTCTCCTGCAGGGTGCCGTCTGACAGCTGGGGCGGCTGACCCTCGGGAGCGGTCAAGTATTCCTCCTGCAGTTTCTTGAGTATCTCCCGGGCCTCCTCGGGGGTGTCCATGCCGTTTTCAAATTCTCCGTTGGCGATGGACAGATAATACTGCATCTGATGCTCAACGACCTCCTTCGTGCGCACGTCGGAGTTGAGATACATAGGCGTGTCGCCGATGATCCGGGCCCACAGCTGATACACGAACTCCTGGGAAAAGTCCACGGGGTGGACCCGCACGATGGGCATGGGCTGATCCGGGACCTTCACGTCCGCGTGGATATGGACGGTGAGGCGGCCGTCCGCTCCGGTAAAGGACTCCACCAGGCGTTCGGGAATGTCGTAGAGGGCGCGAATGTCAGGCTTTTGTGCCTCCACATGGACCTCCACCGGGCCATGCTCCCCCATCCCCTGCGCCATCTCGATCATCTCGCTCTGGTTCTTTTGACGCACGGCGTCCTTTTCCGGCGTGGGCTGGCAGGCAAAGAGTGCCAGAAGAAAGAGTAACAGAATCCAAGCATTTCGCTTCATAGGGCAAATCCTCCTGATTGGATGGGAAGAGTATACCTGCAAGATTCGTCCAAAATGTCACAAAAGGATTAGGAAGATGCGGACAAATGGTAAATTATGGCGGATGTGTGGAGTGTAGGGCTGCGGAACTAGGATTCGATTCTCGCCTGCGGGCTCGGTCGGGGCGCTGATTTGCGTGCGAGCTGGGGCGGAACTAGGATTCGATTCTCGCCTGCGGGCTCGGTCGGGGCGCTGATTCGCGTGTCTGCTGGGGCGGAACCAGGATTAGTCTCGCGCTCGACGCGCTCGGTCGGGGCGTTGATTCGCGTGTCTGCTGGGGCGGAACTAGGATTCGTCTCGCGCTCGACGCGCTCGGTCGGGGAACGGCTCTGAATGTCCCCCGGACATTCATTCACCACCGTTCCCTTCGAATCCAGTTCCGCGCCAAATAACAAAAAAGAGGTATGCATGCGCATACCTCTTTTTTGTTGGCTGCGGAACTAGGATTCGAACCTAGACAATACGAGTCAGAGTCGTAGGTGCTGCCATTACACAATTCCGCAACAGCTTGTCTTAGGGAAATCCCGAGATGCCGTCCGTCTGAGTGATAACACCCGCCTCTCGGCAGGTGGTCGAGCTGTGATGAGCATCAGCCTTCCCGTCCATGCGGGCCTGACATCCTCTCGATCAACGCGCCTTTCCGTATTCACTCTGTGGGTTTATCACTAAAAACGTAACGCACACCGCAGGATTATTCCATGGTGGGATTAATTGGAATCGAACCAATGACCTCCACGATGTCAACGTGGCGCTCTAACCAGCTGAGCTATAACCCCTTGACAGGATTTAATTATACACACCTTCAATTTCTTATAGTCATACCGTGTTTTTCCCTGGCGGCAAGCCGATTTGCGCACAAGGCCAACGCGTTGTATGCGCATAGGGCCGCGGCAGAAAGGCTCAGCCCCGCCCGGGAGCCCAGGCGAAGCAGGCAATAGGAGAACAGCACATATTCCCGCAGACAGAAAAAGAGCTCATAGGCAAGGCCCGCAAGGCAGATGGCCAGGCGCCTGTCCCGCTCCTGCCGGCACAAAAACGCGATGGGCCCCAGCATCAGCAGGACCCCCAGGGGCGTGACGAGCGGGGACAGCGGGAAGGCGTCCCCCAGCTTCCAGCCGAGAAGGCCGCTGAGGATGGCGGCGGAAAGGACCCCCGGCCAGTCGATTGGTTTGCGCTTCCTTTCAAGGAACAGGCCGGGCAGCAGCAGCCCCGCGGGGTAGAGCTGCAGATAGGCGCCCGTCCATTCCGCCTCGCTGACGAGCAGCAAAAACAGCGGAAACAGCGTCAGCATCCGGCGCCGCCCGTTGGGCGCATCACAAAAGGCCCAGGCGTATAGGGAAAGGGAAAGCAGGCAAGGTTGATAGAGATACAAAAGCGCGTCACATCCTTTTTCGTAGGATGGACGCGCCGATGAAAAACTATGCGGCTTAGATCCGGCGCACGCCTTCGCTGTACACCGCCCGAATGTGCCGGTCGTCCAGCCGATACACCGCCCGCAGCAGCCGATCCCGCAAAGACATGCCGGGGAGCATAGGCAGGTGGGTGTCATCCAGGACGACGGCGTGGAGCCTCTCCCCCGCCCCGAAGCCGGGTTTGGCCCCCAGGAAGGTTTGGCCGGCGCTGGTGGCCATGTAGTAGGCCGCCTCGATGGAAAGGGCCTGGCTGGGGTCGTTTTTCATAACGCCCCGGTCCTTAGAGGCGCAGATGGAGTTAGCCATGGTGGCCAGCATGGAAAGGGTGGTGCCCCCCGCCACATCGGAGCCCAGGCACACTCCCTGCCCCTCCCGCAGCAGCTCCGCCGCAGGGCTGATACCACTCATAAGGGCGTTGTTGGAGCTGGCGCAATGGACGGGGCGCACGCCCCGTTCCAGCAGGGCGGCCCGCTCCCTTTCGTCGCTGTGGACGCAGTGGGCCATGAGGGTTTTGCCGTCGAAAAGGCCGAATTTGTCGTAGACCTGCCAATACTGGCCGCAGTCCGGGAACAGCTCCGCCACAAGGGCGATCTCCCCCACGTTCTCCGACAGATGGGATTGGACGGGCAGATCCCGTTCCGCCTTCACCTTGCCCAAAAAGGCCAGGAGCTCCTCCGTGCAGGAGGGGGCGAAGCGGGGCGTGAGGATGGGTTTGATCTTTGTGAACCGGCGGCAGGCGTCCAGCCAGCGCAAGGTCTCCGCCTTGCTCTGCTCGGTGGTCTCGCATAGGTACGCGGGGGCGTTCCTGTCCATGTTTACCTTGCCCACATAGCCCGTGACGCCGGCCTTTTCCAGCTCCTCCATGAGGATGAGGGTGGCGTCGGTGTGCAGGGAGGAGAACATGGACACCCTCGTGGTGCCGTTTTGGATCAGATCCCGTGATAGCTGCCTGTATCTTTCCCGGGCGTAGGCGGGGTCGGCGTAGCGAGCCTCCGCGGGGAAGGCGTAGGTCTCCAACCACGCCAACAGGGGCCGGTCCATGCCCGTGCCGGTGAACTCATATTGTGGCCCGTGCAGGTGCATGTCCGCAAAGCTCTGAAGGATGAGGGCGTCCCCAAAGTCCGTGACCTGGGCTTCCTTCATGGCTTGGGGCAGCTGCGCATAGATCCCCGCCACCCGGCCGTCCTCCAGCACCAGAAAGCTGTTCGGATGCAGGCCCAGGCTGTTCGGAGACAGTGCCTCGATGATGTTCCCCTTCAGGGCGGTCAGCATGATGATGGGTCCTCCTTCCTGTCGATGTCCAAAAGCTCCTTTGGGTCCACGGGGATGGTGCGCAGCCGCTCCCGGTGGGCGGCGATGACCTGGCGGCCGCCCCTGTCCCCCTGGACCTGCAGCAGCTCCGGAATAAGGGACGCGGGAAAGAGCACCGGGTTCCCCCGCCGCCCTTCCGCCTCAGGGGCAAAGATCATCTCCGGCTTCTGACGAAAGGCCTCCAGGAGCTGGTTTACGGTCCCGCAGGAAAGATGGGGCTGGTCCGCCACGGCGTAAAGGATGCCGTCGAATTTACCCGCGGCGCAGATCGCCTCCGTGCCCAGGCGGACGCTGGAGCTCATGCCCCGCTCCGGGGCCGGGTTGATGCACACGAGAAAGCCAAGCGCCCGGGCGGCGTCCATCAGATACCCCTTGTCCCGGCTGGTGATGAGCACCCGAAGATCGAAGGGCGCATCGGCAAGGACCTTCAGGGCATGGACGCCCATGGGTTCCCCGTCCACAGGGAGCCGGAGCTTATCGGAGCCAAAGCGGCTGCCGGACCCCGCCGCTGTCAGCAGGCACGCCAGCTTCATTTGCGATACCGCCCGCAGCGGTCCCGCTTCACGTATTCGCCCAGGCCCGTGGCCAAAATAGTCCCGTTCTCCACGGCCAGGACCCCGTTCAGGATCACGTCCCGGGTCTTTCCGGCGGCTTCATAGCCCTCGTAGGGGGAGTTGTCGCAGCGGTGCAGGTTGGTGGCCGCATGGATGGTGTGGGGTGCGTTGGGGTCGAAGACGACGATGTCCGCGTCGCTGCCGGGCAGCAGGGCCCCCTTCTTCGGATACATGCCAAAGAGCTTGGCGGCCCGGGTGGAAAGGAGCTCCGCCATGGCCGGAAGGTCGATATAGCCCCCCTTCACGGCCCGAGTATACACGATCTCCGCCCGGTTCTGGACCCCGGCGCCGCCGTTGGGCGTCTTGGAAAAGTCATCCTGCCCCGCCGCCTTCTGGGCCATGGTGAAGGAGCAGTGGTCGGTTCCGATCCAGTCGATCTCCCCCGTCGTCATGGCTTGGAGCAGCGCCTCCTGGTCCGCCCGGGACCGCAGCGGCGGCGACATGACGAACTTGGCCCCGTCCGGGGCGTCGTACATGGCCTCCTCCAGAACAAGATATTGGGGGCAGGTCTCCAAATATACCTCCTGGCCCCGTTCCCTGGCCCGGCGGGCGATGTCCAGCCCCTCCTTTGTGGACAGGTGGACCACCCAGGCGGGGCCGCCGGCCAGGTATGCCGCGTCCATGAGCCGCCCCACGCCGTCCGCCTCCACCAGATTGGGCCGGGAAATGGCGTGATACCGGGAGGCGGTCTTCCCCGCCGCCTTCAGCTCCCTGACCCTGGATTTGATGATATCGTCGTTCTCGCAGTGGATGCCGATGACGCAGTCCTCCCTGGCAAGGCGCTGGATGGCCTCATAGATGACCCCGTCGGAAAGGCGCATGTTGTCATAGACCATGTACATCTTGAAGGAGGTGACGCCGTTTTCGATCATGAGGGGGATCTCGGCTATGCGCGCCTCGTTCCATTCGGACATGGCCATGTGGAAGCCGTAGTTGCAGCTGCAGCCTTTGGCCTTATTCTGCCACTTGCGGTAGGCGTCCATAAGGGTCATGCCCCGCTCCTGGGTGGCAAAGTCCAGCACGGTGGTGGTGCCGCCCAGGAGGGCCGCCCGGGTGCCGGAGGGGAAATCGTCCGCGGTGACGGTGCTGCCCACTTCCAGATCAAAATGGGTGTGGGTGTCGATGAAGCCGGGGAACACATAGCAGCCTTCCGCGTCGATGACCTTGTCCGCCGGCGCGTCGATGGTGCCGCCCAGCCGGGAAATGCGCCTATCCTCCGTGAGCAGGTCCCCTTTTTCCACCCCCTCGGGCCGGACTAAGAAAGCGTTCTTGATCAGTATGCGCATATATATGCCCTCCTCTGTGTATACTCAGTATACCATAGGTGGGCAAAAAAGCGTATATCTTTCAAAAAAATAATTAGACGCACTTCCAACTTTTCTTTTCCTGTGCTATACTACCAAATGGGAGGATATAAAGATGGATAATTACAGATTACGCAACGCAATTCTGAACGCCACCTCAAAAAACGCCGCCCTTGTCATCAAGAACGCCAACATCGTCAACGTGTTCACCGGCACCATCGAGCACGGGGACGTGGCCGTTCGGGATGGCATCATCCTCGGCATCGGAGACTATGCCGGCCGGGAGGAGATCGACGCTCATGGCGCATTCCTCTGCCCCGGCCTCATCGACGGCCATGTGCATATCGAATCCTCCATGGCCCATCCGTCCCGGTTCGCCGAATGCGTGCTCAAGCAGGGCACCACCACCGTTATCGCCGATCCCCATGAGATCGCCAACGCCTGCGGCACCGACGGCATCCAGTACATGCTGGATCAGACGGAATGGCTGCCGCTGTCCGTGTTCTTCATGATCCCCTCCTGCGTCCCCTGCACCAGCTTCGAGACCAGCGGCGCCAAGCTGGTGGCCAGCGATATGGAGCCCTTCCTGTCCCAGAAACGGGTCATCGGCCTGGGGGAAGTGATGGATTACGTGGCCGTGGTTACCGGCGACGGGGAGATGCTGGATAAACTCAAGCTCTTCGAGCGCCGGCCCATCGACGGCCACGCTCCCCTGCTCTTCGGGGACGAGCTCAACGCCTACTGTATCGCCGGGCCCAAGACGGACCACGAATGCTCGGAATACGGCGAATTCCTGGAAAAGCTGCGCCGGGGCATGCGGCTCCACCTGCGGCTGGGGTCCGCCTGTCGGGGCGTGGAGGAGATCATGCGGCACATCGCCGAGGACAAGCTCCCCACCCGCCGGATGCTCTTCTGCACCGACGACAAGCACCTGGGAGACATCGAGCGGGAGGGCCACATCAACTACATCCTCCGCCGGGCCGTGGCCAACGGCATCCACCCCATAGAGGCTGTGCAGATGGCCACCATCAACGCCGCCGAGACCTACGGGCTCCAGCGCTACGGGGCCATCGCCCCCGGGTATCGGGCGGACATGGTCCTTTTCGACAATCTCAAAGATTTCAACGTGCAGATGGTGTTCAGCAACGGCATCCGCTTCGAGCATCATCCGGACACCCTCTTAAAGCGTGACCCCCGGATCTACAACAGCGTGCACCTGGCGCCGCGAAAGCCCGGGTGCCTGGATCTGCCCGTCAAAGGGGAAATGCCGGTGATCAACCTGACCCCCGGAGAACTGCTGACCAACCTGAGCTTTGAAACCGTTCCCGAGAAGGACGGCAAGTTCGCCCCCACCCCGGAGCTGCTGAAGGCGGCGGTTTTCGAGCGGCACATGTCCTCCGGCCGGGTGGGCGTGGGCATATTGAAGGGCATGCGCCTTGAGAACGGGGCCATCGCCTCCACCGTGGGCCACGATTCCCACAACCTCATCGTGGTGGGCGACAACGACGAAGATATGCTGGCCGCCGTGGACGCCCTGGAAGCCTGCTCCGGCGGGTTCGTGGTGGTGAGCCAAGGCAAGATCCTATCCCAGCTGCCGCTGCCCATCGCGGGCCTGATGAGCGACCTGCCCCTCAGCAAGATCATCGAGCGGCAGGAGGAGCTCCTCGCCGCCTTTAGAACCATCGGCGAATACGCGGACGGAGACCCCTTCGTGACCCTTTCCTTCATCGCCCTGCCTGTGATCCCCCACGTGCGCATCACGGATATGGGCGTGTTCAACGTGAGTAAGATGGAGTTCATTCAGTAAGGAGGATTTCATGATCGTAGGAAAAAGCGTGCCCCGCGTGGACGCGTTCGACAAGGTGACCGGACGCGCCAAATACACGGACGATCTGTGCGACAGGAGCGCCCTGCTCATTCGGGTGGTCCGGTCCACCATCGCCCATGGCTTCGTGAAATCCGTGGATATTTCCGAAGCCATGAAGGTGCCGGGCGTGGTCCGGATCTTCACCTGCTTCGACGTGCCCGATATCCCCTTCCCCACCGCCGGCCATCCCTGGTCCGTGGAGGAAGCCCATCAGGACGTGGCCGACAGGCTCCTGCTAAACCGGCATGTGCGTTATTACGGCGACGACGTGGCCGCGGTGGTGGCGGAAAACGAGGTGGCCTGCGCCCAGGCAGCCAGGCTGGTGAAGGTGGAGTATGACCCCCTCCCCTTCGTTCTCGATCCCATCCAGGCCATGCAGGAGGGCCAGCCCCAGCTCCATGAGGCCTACCCCCACAACATCCTCAAGCACACCTCCATCCGCAACGGCAACTTTGAAGAAGCCAGAAAGGAGGAGGGCCTTGTCTGCATCGACAAGTGGTACACCACCCCCACCGTGCAGCACTGCCACATTGAAAACTTCATCTGCTACGCCTATGAGGAGGCCGGCAAGACCGTCATCGTCTCCTCCACCCAGATCCCCCACATCGTCCGGCGGACCGTGGGCCAGGCCCTGGGCATCCCCTGGGGTTCCGTGCGGATCATCAAGCCCTATATCGGCGGGGGCTTCGGCAACAAGCAGGACACCCTCTATGAGCCCCTGTGCGGCTGGATCTGCCGTCAGCTGGGCGGCCGGCTGGTGAAGATCGATATCCCCCGGGAGGACACCTTCATCAGCAACCGGGTGCGCCACGCCATCAAGTTCCACATCATCTCCTATGTCCGCAAGGACGGCACCTATGTGGCCCGGAAGCTGGAGATGTTCTCCGACCAGGGAGCCTACGCCTCCCACGGCCATTCCATCGCCGCCAAGGGCATGGGCGCCTTCCCCCAGATGTACCCCTGCCCCAACGTGGAGTGCGACGCCTACACGGTGTACACCAACAAATCCGTCTCCGGCGCCATGCGGGGCTACGGCATCCCCCAGGCCATGTTCGCCTTCGAGAGCCACACGGACGACGTGTGCAAGGCCCTGGGGCTGGACCCGGTGGCCTACCGGCGCTCGCACATCATGCCCGTGGGGTATAAGGACGGCTTCTCCAAGAACGAAAACTATTACGACACCTTCAACCAGTGCATGGACAAGGCCATCGAGTACATGGACTACTACGCCCGTCGGGAGGAGTTCAAGAACCAAACCGGCCCCATCCGCAAGGGCATCGGCCTCTCCTGCTTCTGGTACAACACGGGCGTATGGCCCATCTCTTTGGAGCACTCCTCCTGCCGCATGGTCCTGAACCAGGACGGTACCATCCAGCTGCAGGTGGGCGAAACGGAGATCGGCCAGGGCGCCGACACGGCCTACGCTCAGATGGCCGCGGAGGTCATCGGCCTGCGGGATTACACGGACGTGCACGTGGTCTCCAGCCAGGACACGGACGTGACCCCCTTCGGCCTGGGGGCCTACGCCTCCCGGCAGACCTACATGTGCGGCTTCTCCATCACCCAGACCGGGCAGATCCTGAAGAAAAAGATCCTTGAGTACGCCCAGGAGCTGACCCGGATGCCCGCCTATGAGCTGGACATCGTGGAGGGGAACATCGTCCGGGCCACGGACGAGCGGGTGCTCATGCCCCTTGGCGACCTGGCCACCGAGGCCTTCTACAGCCTGACCCACAGCGTGCATATCACGGCGGAGTCCACCTACCAGATCAAGACCAACGCCTACTCCTTCGGCTGCTGCATCGCCGAGGTGGAGGTGGATGTGCCCCTATGCCGGGCGGAGGTGAAGAAGATCATCAACGTCCACGACTGCGGCCGGCTCATCAACCCCGCCCTGGCGGAAGCCCAGGTGGAGGGCGGCATGAGCATGGGCATCGGCTATGCCCTGTCCGAGCAGCTGATCTACGACGAGAAGACGGGCCGGGGCCTCAACAACAATCTGCTGGACTACAAGCTGTCCACCACATTGGATCACCCTCACCTGGAGGCCCAGTTCGTGGAGAACCCGGAGCCCACCAACCCCTTCGGCACCAAAGCCCTGGGCGAGCCTCCGGCCACCCCCGTGGCGCCGGCCATCCGCAACGCCATTCTGAACGCCACCGGCGTGGCGGTGGACGATCTGCCCATGAACCCCAAGGTGCTGTTCCGGCGGTTCACCGAGGAAGGGCTCATTCACGATCCCTGGAGAGAGGAGAAATAAGGCCATGTATGATATGAAGGAACTGTACGAAGCCTTTTCCGTTGAAGAGGCGATTGAGCTTCGATTGGCCCATCCAGAGGCCCAGATCATCGCCGGCGGGTCCGACGTGCTGGTGCAGATGCGGGAGGGCAAGCGGGCCGGCAAGGAGCTCATCTCTATCTATCTGGTGGAGGAGCTTAGGGGCGTGTCCCTGGATGAGAACGGCGCCATCCGCATCGGGTCCCTGACCAGCTTCTCCCACATCACCAAGGACCCCATCATCCAGAAGTATATCAACGTTCTGGGCGAAGCGGTGGACCTGGTGGGCGGGCCCCAGATCCGGAACATCGGCACCATCGGCGGCAACACCTGCAACGGCGTGACCAGCGCCGACTCCGCCTCCACCCTCCACGCCTGGGAAGCCGTCGTGGAGCTCACCGGTCCCAACGGCAAGCGGCTGGTGCCCATCAAGGATTTTTACATCAAAGCCAGCACCGTGGACATCCGGGAAGGCGAAATACAGACCGCCCTCCTGATCCCCAAGGAGAGCTACGAGAACACCTTCGGCTCCTATTACAAATACGCCATGCGCAACGCCATGGATATCGCCACCACGGGCTGTTCCGTGAACGTGCGCCTCTCCCCCGATAAAACCGCCTTTGACCGGGTGCGCATCGCCTACGGCGTGGCCGGGCCCGTGCCCATGCGCGCGCCCTCGGCGGAGGCGCTGATCCGGGGCAAGGCGCTGACCATGGAGAACGCGGAAGCTTTCTCCTTAGAGGTGCTCAAGGACATCAACCCCCGGGATTCCTGGCGGGCGCCCAAGGCGTTTCGGCAGCATATCGCCGTGGAGATGGCCAAGCGGTGCCTGATCGAGGCCACCAATCGCTGCGGAGGTGAAATCAAATGAAGGATCAGTATCGGCTCATTGAATTCAATCTGAACGGCAAGGACGTGGCCTGCATGGTGGACTGCCGGGCCTCGCTGACGGACATGCTGCGGAACGATTTTCGGCTCACCTCCGTGAAGAAGGGCTGCGAGGTGGGCGAATGCGGCGCCTGCAACGTGATCATCGACGGGGAGTGCTTTAACTCCTGCATCTACCTGGCGGTGTGGGTCCGGGGCAAGCATGTGCGGACCTTGGAAGGGCTCATGGGCCCCAACGGGGAGCTGTCCGACATCCAGCAGGCGTTCATCGACGAGACCGCCGTCCAGTGCGGGTTCTGCACGCCCGGGTTCATCATGTCCGCCGTGGAGATCCTGGAGACCGGCAAGCTCTACACCCGGGACGAGCTTCGAAAGCTCCTCTCCGGCCACCTGTGCCGCTGCACGGGGTATGAGAACATTCTCAACGCCGTGGAGAAGACCATGAAGAAACGGCTTGGAATCGTGGAATAATATGTAAGAATGATAGCTAACACCTTTTCTTGAAAGAAAAGGTGTCCAAAAGAACTTTAGGAATACTAAAAAGCTTAGGAAGCTAATCTATTAAACTTCCTAAGCTTTTCTTTTTGGGCGACTTTTCCTTTTCACTGAAAAGAAAAAGTCGCAAAAGAGAATTACTCTTGCGGTATCGTGGACAGCCTGACGGCGTAGGCGCGGATCACGTTGCACAGCTCCACCCCGTCCCGCCATTCCACGGGTATGGCCCCCGCGCCCAGGAGCATGCCCATGATGTTCCCGCAGATGGCGCCGGTGGAATCGGAATCCCCGTCGTGGTTCACGGCCAGCCGCAGGGCCTGGGGGAAATCCGTGGGGAAACTCAGCGCGCTGTACACGGCGATGGCCAGAGCCTCCTCCCCTACCCAACCCTCGCCCAGCTCATGGACGGTGGGCGCGCAGGGCCGGCCCTCCTCGGCCAGCGCCACGGCGTGCCGCAACGCCTCCTGGGTGCTTTCTGCCCCCTCTACCTCGCCAAGCTCCGCGATCACATCCTCCACCGCGTCGGGCAGGGATTGGCCGTAATACAGCTTCTGCAGCAGCGCAGCCAAAGCGCCGGCGGGGATATACCCGCCGGGATGCCCATGGGTGATGGCTGCAACCCGGCAGCCCAACGTGAACGCGTCAGGAAACACGGCGCAGGGCGCCACCCGCATGACGCCGCCGCAGCCGCGGCTGTTGTTGATGGGATCGGCCAGGGTGCCCATGATCCCGCTGCTCAGGCTGGACAGACAGGTGGACCCGGGGGCCCGGTTAGCAAAGAACTCGGCTTCGTTCAGGAGCCCGCCCTCATACTTGGCGCCGGGCATTTTGGACTTAGATTGGGTGTAATACCACCGCAGATAGGACCGATAGACGCTCTTGGTCAGGGACTTGCCGGTTTTGAGCCCGTTGAGCAGGCCTTCCGCCGTGAACAGGGTCATCTGCGTGTCGTCGGAGATAAGGTTGCTCACCGACAGATCCCGCACGCCGGCGCCGCCGAAACGGCGGGCGATATCGCTGTAGCGCATGAACTCCACGGGATAGCCCATGGCATCCCCGATGGCGCCGCCCAACAGGCAGCCGATCATGCGGCTTTTCCGGCCCGGCATACCGCGCCCCTCCCTTCCCGAACGATTGTTTATACCATACCACATGTTCATACTTTGTTCAATATATTTTTTGACTTTTTTCGCTTAAAACCAGAAGATATGGGATAAATCTCGTTCTTTTGGCACAACATGTGGTGATCCCGGGAGATGGGGAGAGTCGAACCCTCGGCTGCGGCCTCGCTCAGATCGCGGCTCTGAAGCGCCACCGGCGCTTCATTCACCACCGCGATCAGTTCGACTCTCTATCTCAACAGACAAAAAAGCAACCACCCCTGGGTGGTTGCTTTTTTGTGGTGGAGGTGGGGAGAGTCTCCTCTCGCCCTCGACGGGCTCGGTCAGGGCGGGCTCTGAGGCTCCACTGGAGCCTCATTCACCTCCCGCCCAGTTCGACCTCCCCACCTCCGATTACCAAAAGAAAAGCCACCCAAACGGGTGGCTTTCTTTTGGTGGAGGTGGGGAGAGTCGAACTCCCGTCCGAGAACATGGTGACCCAACTTTCTACGAGCGTAGCCGTCGTACAAGTATTCCCCTTGCGGCGCTCCCAACGGCGGGATCGCCGGTCCGGTAGCTTCATAAAGTCCGGTCCGGGGCAAAGCTTACCCGGATTCGTTCCCTATCCTGAATGACGCCCGTGTCTGGGACGATAGGTCTTCTCAGGCGGACGCTGTCACGCGCTTAGGCAGCGACAGGGAGTGTGTTGTAGTTGTCTGTTATTTTTAAACAGGTCCCGCTTTTAACGAAGCTCGGGGCTTCGGCTCGCTTATCCGGCCCTCACTATCCCCGTCGAAACCATTTCACCCCCATGGGATAGCGTATACTCTTCTGAGAGGCAGAAGAACATCACCGCACTTTGTAGTCTTTCATGCGCCGGTCCATCTCCCGATCGGCATCCCGCTCGGCGATGTCGTGGCGCTTGTCGAAGAGCTTCTTGCCCTTGGCAAGAGCCAGCTCCACCTTCACCTTGCCGTCCTTGAAGTAGACGGACAAGGGGATCAGGCTGTAGCCCTGGGCCTGCTGGAGGCCATAGAGCTTGGCGATCTCCCGCTTGTGGGCAAGGAGCGTCCGGGTGCGGAAAGGATCATGGTTGAAGATGTTGCCCTGCTCATAGGGGCTGATATGGACGCCGATGAGCAAAAGCTGGCCGTTCTTCACCATGGCGTAGCCGTCCTTCAGGTTCAGAGAGCCTTTGCGGATAGACTTCACCTCGGTACCCGTCAAGGCGATGCCGCACTCTAAGGTATCTTCGATGAAATAGTCATGGCGGGCCTTCCGGTTCACGGCGGCCACTTTTATCCCCTTGTGTACGGGCATCTACACCTTCACCTTTCCAAACAAAAAGCGGTACAACGAAGCTTCGCTGTACCGCTCTTCATACAGCTTTTCTTAGCCCAGGCACATGAGCACCAGCGCCAGCACGGCGATGACGCAGGCACAGACGATGGTGATCTTCTTGAGCTGAAGATCCTTCTTGGCTTCCCGGCCCTTCACGCCGAAGGACTCGGTATCGCTGCCGTAGGCGGCGCCCAGGCCAGCGGACTTGCTCTTCTGCATCAGCACGACAATGATCATTACGATGGACACAAGAACAAGCAGGATTTGAATGGCGATTCTCATATAACTTCCTCCCAAAATGACTGCGTGAGCTATTATACCACCATGTTTGCCGGTTTGCAAGGGTGATATTCAGCCATTTTTGCCCGGTTTTCAGCCCTTGAACAGGGTGGCGCCGGTCATCTCGTCGGGCTTGGGCAAGCCCAGCATGTCAAGGAGCGTGGGCGCAAGGTCGCACAGCCGGCCGCCGTCCCGAAGCTCCACATCCTTCTCCACTGCGTCCACATATACGCAGGGCACGGGATTGGTGGTGTGGGCGGTAAAGGGGGCATTCTCGGTATAGTCCCACATGTACTCGCAGTTGCCGTGATCGGCTGTGATGAGACAGCGGCCGCCGTTCTTCAAAATAGCGGCGACCACCTTGCCCAGGCACTCGTCCACGGCGTGGACCGCCTTCACCGCCGCGTCCATGACGCCGGTGTGGCCCACCATGTCAGGGTTGGCGAAGTTGAGGATCATCACGTCGTACTTGCCGCTTTCGATCCGGCTGACCGCCTCCTCCGCCACCTGGTAGGCGCTCATCTCCGGCTGCATGTCGTAGGTGGGCACCTTGGGGGACGGGATGAGGCACCGATCCTCCAGGGGATTGGGGGCCTCCACGCCGCCGTTGAAGAAGAAGGTCACATGGGCGTACTTCTCCGTTTCGGCGATGCGCAGCTGGGTCTTGCCGTTCTTGGCCAGGTATTCGCCCAGGGTGTTCTTCAGGGACTCGGGCTTAAAGGCCACAGAGAGCTTCTCCTCGAAGGTCTTGTCGTACTGGGTCATGGACACGTAGGTCAGAGGGAAATAGCCGTTGCGGCGCTCGAAGCCGTTGAAATCCTCGAAGATATAGGCCCTCGTCAGCTCCCGCGCCCGGTCGGGCCGGAAGTTGAAGAAGATGACGCTGTCGTTCGCCTGCACGGTGGCCACGGGATGGCCATTTTCCAGGATGACGGTGGGCTTGACGAACTCGTCCGCGTCGCCCCGATCGTAGCTCATCTGCATGGCGTCGTGGCCCGTGGGGGCGGTGAAGCCCTCCCCGTAGGTCAGGGCCGCATAGGCCTGCTGGACCCGCTCGAAGCGGTTGTCCCGGTCCATGGCGTAGTAGCGGCCGGAGACCGTGGCGATCTTGCCCACGCCGATCTCATCCAGCTTCGCTTCCAGCTGCTCCACATAGCCCTTGCCGCTCTTGGGCGGGGTGTCCCGGCCGTCCATGAAGCAGTGGATGAAGACCTTGGTGAGGCCCTTGCGCTTGGCCAGCTCCACCAGGGCGTAGAGGTGCTCCAGGTGGCTGTGGACGCCGCCGTCGGAGCAGAGGCCGAAGAGATGCAGGGCGGAATCGTTGGCCTTGCAGTTCTCCACCGCCTTCAAAAACGCGGGATTCTCAAAGAAATCCCCGTCCTCGATGGACTTGGTGATCCTGGTCAGCTCCTGATACACCACGCGGCCGGCGCCGATGTTCAGATGCCCCACCTCGCTGTTGCCCATCTGGCCCCGGGGCAGGCCCACGTCCAGGCCGCTGGCGCCCAAAAGGGTGTGAGGATAGTTGTTCCAAAGGTCCATGAAGTGGACCGCGCCGTCGGTCAGGATGGCGTTGTATTCCTTCTCCTCCCGATAGCCGAAGCCGTCGAGAATGATCAATGCGGTGATGGGCTTCATCAGTAGTTCACCACACCCGCAAAGTCGTTGGCCTTCAGGGAGGCGCCGCCGATGAGGCCGCCGTCGATCTCGGGCATGCTCATGAGCTCGGAGGCGTTGGAGGGCTTCATGGAGCCGCCGTACTGGATGCGGACCTGCTGGGCCGCTTCCTCGCCGTAGATGCCGGCGATGGTGCGACGGATCACGGCGATGGTGGCGTTGGCATCCGCCGCCGTGGCGGTCTTGCCGGTGCCGATGGCCCAGATGGGTTCATAGGCGATGACCACCTTCACGGCGTCCTCGGCGGGGATACCCGCGAAGGCCGCGGCGGTCTGGCCGCTGACGAAGGACTCGGTGACGCCCGCTTCCCGCTGCTCCAGGGTCTCGCCCACGCAGATGATGGGCACGATGCCGTTGGCCAGGGCGGCCTTGGCCCGCTTGTTCACGCCCTCGTCGGTCTCGCCGAAGTAGGCGCGGCGCTCGCTGTGGCCGATGATGGCGTATTCCACGCCGAAGGCCTTGAGCATGCTGGGGGAGATCTCGCCGGTGTAGGCGCCGCTCTCGGCCCAATGGATGTTCTGGCAGCCCAGATGGATGTTGGTGCCCTCGATGAGCTTATGCACGGGGCAAAGGTCCACGAACGGCGGGCACACGACCACGTCGCACTTGGCGTCCTTCACCAGGGGGATGAGCTCGCTCACAAGCGCCTTGGCCTCCTCGGGGGTCTTGTTCATCTTCCAGTTGCCGGCAATGATGGGTTTACGCATAGCAGAATACCTCGCTTATTTGTCGTTGAGAACGGCCACGCCGGGCAGGACCTTGCCCTCCAGGAACTCCAGGGAAGCGCCGCCGCCGGTGGAAATGTGGGTCATCTTCTTGGCAAAGCCAAGCTTCTTCACGGCGGAAGCGGAATCGCCGCCGCCAATGATGGTGGTGCCTTCGCACTCTGCGCAGGCCTCGGCCACGGCAGAGGTGCCCTTGGCGAAGTTGGGGAACTCGAACACGCCCATGGGACCGTTCCAGATGACGGTCTTGGCGGCCTTGATGACTTCGGCGTACTGCTTGCGGGTCTCCTCACCGATGTCCATGCCCATCCAGCCGGCGGGAATGGCGTTGGAGGGAACGGTCTTATACTCCGCGTCCGCGGAGAACTCGGGAGCCACCACGGTGTCCACGGGGAGCATCAGGTTGACGCCCTTGGCCTTGGCGGTGGCCATCAGCTCGTTGGCCAGATCGATGCTGTTTTCGTCCAGCAGGGAGGTGCCGATCTCATAGCCCATGGCCTTATAGAAGGTGTAGGCCATGCCGCCGCCGATGAGCAGGGTGTCGCACTTCTCCAGCAGGTTCTTGATGACGCCGATCTTGTCGGAGACCTTGGCGCCGCCCAGGATGGCCACGAAGGGACGCTGGGGGTTGTTCAGCGCTTCGCCCATGATGCCCAGCTCCTTGCCGATGAGGAAGCCGGCCACAGCGGGCAGATATGCGGCCACGCCCGCGGTGGAGGCATGGGCCCGGTGCACGGTGCCGAAGGCGTCGGACACGAAGATGTCCGCCAAATCAGCCAGCTTCTTGGAGAATTCGGGGTCGTTGGCCTCCTCCTCCTTCTGGAAGCGGGTGTTCTCCAGCAGGACGATCTCCCCGTCCTTCATGTCGGCCACGCACTTTTTGGCGCTGTCGCCCACGGTGTCGGACGCGAACTGGACCCGCACATTGGGCAGCAGCTCAGAAAGGCGCTCCGCCACGGGGGCCAGGGAGTACTTCATGTCCACCTTGCCCTTGGGTCGGCCCAGATGGGAGCAAAGGATGACCTTGGCCTGATGGTCCAGCAGATACTGGATGGTGGGCATGGCGGCCACGATACGCTTGTCGTCGGCCACCTTCATGTCTTCAGTAAGGGGCACGTTGAAATCCACGCGGCAAAGAACTCTCTTGCCCGCGACCTGAATGTCTTCCACTGTCTTTTTTGCCATTATACTATCCTCCTGTTTATAATCCTGTATT
This sequence comes from uncultured Eubacteriales bacterium, assembly GCA_902765005.1. GTDB lineage: Bacteria > Bacillota > Clostridia > Christensenellales > CAG-138 > RUG472. The sequence goes on from CACWYB010000003.1 coordinate 185,757, forward strand.
CTAAGCAAGCGAATGCTCGCGTTACTCCTCCTGCATGAGGGGGTGGTTGCCGAGAGCCGCGGTCTTTTCGATGAGCTCGTCGGTGTCGATGGTGCCCACGTCTTCGGTAACTATGTCCGAGACCTTGACCACGTTCCCCTGCTCCGGGGCGAAGACGGGCACGGTCTTCTCCTCCTCCGGGGCCTCCTCATATTCCGGATCGTCGGGCTGCAGGGGCGCCGGCGCTTCCTCGGGAACGCTGACCCTATCCGGGATGTCGTCATGCTCAATGTAGCGCTTCTCGATGGTGTAGATGTTGCGCATGAGCTGGGCCGGGTCCCCCTCCGGGTCGGGGAGGGGCGCCTCCCCCGTCTTTTCCACGGTGTTGCACAGCTGGGGCACCTCCGCGAAAAGCTCCGGCAGAGCGGAATTCAGGCGGGCGTAGTAGTCGGAGAGCTTTTTCACGTTCTCCTCCGCCTGGCGGGCCTGCTCCTTCATGGACTCGTTGAACTGGTTCAGCAGCTGCACGTAGGCACCCACGGCGGCCTCCGTGTCCTGTATCTTCTTCTGGCTGGCAGCCTCCGCGTCCTTGACGATGTCCCGGGCGTTCTGGTAGGCGTTCTCCACCATCTGCTCCCCCTTCTTCTGGGATTCGAGGAAGGCCCGCTGGGCGGAATCGTGGATGTCGTCGGACTCCTTCTGGGCGTCGGACACGATGCGGGAGGCGGTCTCGGCGGCGTCGGTGATGGCCCGGGAGATGGCGTATTCCCGCTGCTGATACGTCTCCAGCTGGGCATTGACGCTATCCAGCTGCTCCTGCTGGACCCGGAGCCGCTCGTTCAGCTCCGCGATGGTTTTATTCTGGGCTTCGATACGCTTTTTCTTCTTGAAAAACATGGGTTCAAACCTCCAGTTTCATCTGTTGGGGGGCGTTGGCGGATTCCGGCACGGGGTAATCCAGATGGACGTAGGCGTCCGGCAGGACGATCCGGCCCCGGTTGGTCCTGGCCAGGAAGCCCAGCTTGAGCAGGTAGGGCTCATACACGTCCTCGATGGTGCCCGCGTCCTCCCCGGTGTAGGCGGCGATGGTGTCCAGGCCTACCGGACCGCCCTTGAAGATGGTGATCATGGCCATGAGCATGCGCCGATCCACCGCGTCCAGCCCCAGCTCGTCGATGGCCAGCATGTTGAGACCCTTCTGGGCGGTGATAAGATCCACGCAGCCGGTGCCCTTCACCTGGGCGTAGTCCCTCACCCGGCGCAGCAGCCGATTGGCGATGCGGGGCGTGCCCCGGGAGCGGGAGGCGATCTCCAAGGCCCCCTCCTCATCGATCTCGATGCCCAGGATCTGGGCGCTGCGGACGATGATCTCCTTGAGCTGCTCGGGAGAATAGAGCTGAAGCTGCTCCTTGATGCCGAACCGATCCCGCAGCGGGGAGGAAAGCATGCCCAGGCGGGTGGTGGCGCCGATCAGGGTGAACTTAGGCAGATCCAGCCGGATGCTCCGGGCGCCCGGGCCCTTGCCGATGACGATGTCCAGGGCGTAGTCCTCCATGGCGGGATAGAGCACCTCCTCCACGGCGGGGTTCAGGCGGTGGATCTCGTCGATGAACAGCACGTCCCCGGGGGCCAGGTTGGTGAGGATGGCGGCCAGGTCCCCCGCGTGGCTGATGGCCGGGCCGCTGGTGACCCGAAGGTTCACCCCCATCTCGTTGGCGATGATGCCGGCCAGGGTGGTTTTGCCCAGGCCCGGCGGGCCGTAGAGCAGGGCGTGATCCAGGGATTCGCCCCGGGATTTGGCGGCGGAGATATAGATGGAGATATGCTCCTTGGCCTCGTCCTGACCGATGTACTCGCTCAGGAACTTGGGGCGCAGGCTGTAATCGTTTTTCAGGTCCTCCTCCCGCATGGAGGAGGTGATGATGCGATCGTCCTCTTTCATCGTGCCTCCTTACCTGGCCAGCTTCCGCAGGGCTTTGGTGATCATTTCCTCCACGTTTTTGGCCTCCTCCACGGCGGAGACGGCCCGGGAGGCGGTGAGCCCGTCGTAGCCCAAAGCCACCAGGGCCTGGACCGCTTCGGAGCGGATGTTCTCGGGAATAGTGGCCTGAACGGTCTGCCCGGCCTTGCCCGCGGGCACTGGGACGTCCTTCACCTGCTCCTTCAGCTCCAGGATGACCCGCTGGGCCATCTTCCGCCCCATGCCCTGAACGGGGTCGAAGGCGGTGGGGTTGTCCGTGACGACGGCGGAGATCACGTCCGACGGCTCCATGACGGACAGGACGCTGACAGCCAGCTTGGGCCCCACCCGGCTGATGTTGATGAGGCGGCGGAACATCTCCCGCTCCTCCTCGGTATAAAAGCCGTAGAGGGCCTGGACCCCCTCCGCCAAATGCAGATGGGTAAAGAGCTTGGCTTCCTCCCCGGGGATGAGCTTTTCCAGGGTCTTCCTCCCGGCGAAGAGCTCATAGCCCACGCCGGCGGCCTCCAACACGGCCCGATCGGCGAACACGTCCGCGACGATGCCTCGAATATAGGCGTACATGGCTTCCTCCTGTTATCGGATACGGAATTGCTCCGCGGCAGGCTGAGCCGTGGAGCTGTGGCAGAGAGCGGCGGCCAGGGCGTCCGCCGCGTCGTCCGGCTTGGGAACGGTCTTCAGGTTCAGCAGGAGCTTGACCATGTGCTGGACCTGGGTTTTGTCCGCGTGACCGTTGCCGGTGACGGCCAGCTTGATCTCCATGGGGGTGTACTCATACAGGGGCAGGCCCTGCTGCTGGGCAGCCAAAATAGCCACGCCTCTGCCCGCGCTCACGGAGATGGCGGTGGTGATGTTGTGGTAGAAGAAGAGCTCCTCGAACACGGCGCAGTCCGGCCGATACATCTCCACCAGCTGCTTCACCCCGTCGTAGAGCCGGGAAAGCCGCTCGGGAAAGGGCACGCCCGCCTTGGTCTCCACCACGCCGAAATCCACGGCGGTGCTGACGCGGCCGTCGGTGTCGATCACGCCGTAGCCCAGCAGCGCATAGCCTGGGTCAATCCCTAAGATCCGCATAGAGCCCTTCCTTTCATATTCCGCTATAGTATATCATGTTCGTTTCTGTCAAACAAGATATAAATATCGGGATCACATACGGAAGAAGCCCTCCAGATATTCAATAATGATATACGCGGGGGCCACCAGAAGGCAGCGAAAGAGAGCGTAGGGCCCGGCGGGATACAGACAGCGAACGGCCGGCCGCTCCTTTGTAAAGAGGGTTTGAAAAAAGGTGAGGATATAGTGGGACGAGAGCAGGATGAGCACCCCAAATAGGCACAGGGCGGCCCTGTTCCCGCCGGGAAAGCGCAGCAGGATCCGCCGCAGAAGGAGCATGTCCAAGCCGCTGCCCAGGATGCTCACGAGGCGGCCCCTCCCCTGCCAAAAGAATTCGCTTACGGCCCCCAGGCCCGCCCCGGTGCCGAAGATGATGAGTCGTTCCATAGGCTCAGTTTACCCCGAACCAGGCCGTTTCTTGCGCAAAAAAAGCCCGGATATGCTCCGGGCGCAGGCGGCAGAGGGTCATTTGCCGGTGTTCAGCGGGGTGCCGTTTTCCTCCAGGGGCGTGGGGTGGCTGTAGTAGACCAGCACGCCCGCCGCGTCCCGGCCCACGGACACGTTTTCGGCGGTCTCGGGGATGGGGAGCGAGTCGAACCGGCGGTGGACGCTGTCGTAGAGGCACAGGGTCTCCCCCGCGTGGAGGGAGAAGGAGGCGTGGAGCTCCCCGGTTTTTCTGTCCTTGCCGGAGAGGAACACAAGAAGATATTCCCCGGGCGCCAGGGATAGATCCGGCAGGGGCCACTTGGTGAGCTTATCCGGGTTGTCGCTCAGATACCAGCCCGAAAGGGACACCGCTTCCCCGCCGGCGTTATACAGCTCCACGAAGTCGGACCTGTCCCCGTCCTCGTCCAGGATGCTCAGGGTGTTGCGGTACAGGGCTTCGCTGATATGCAGGGATCGGAGGGGCGCCTCCATGGGCTGAGGGGAAAGATCCGCCACAAAGGCGGCTTCCTCCGGGGCGGTCCCGGGGGTGGGCGCCACGCAGTAGTGCCAGGCCCCGTCCGTGCCCTTGGCCCAGGAAACGTCCGCCGGCAAAGCCGGGAAGGCCACCGTGTCCAGCAGATTCCCGTTGGGATCGAACAGGAACAGCTCCTCCCCCTTGGCGGACAGGCCCAGATCGATGCGCATATGTCCCTCCGCGGCGCAGGGACCGCGGCCGCAGCAGATCAGGGCGTACTGGCCGGGCAAGAGCGCCCGCTCCGGCAGAGGCTTGGATTTTTCGTTGGTCATGTCGTCCGTCAGGGCGTATCCCAGGAGGGACACGGCCTCCTCGTTGGGATTATAGAGCTCGATCCACTCGGTGCAGCCCTGGCAGCCGTCAGCCTGGAGGGAGGAAACGTTCTTTGACACCACCTCGGTGATGAGGATCGCGGGGGACCGCGGGGCTTCCGTGGCCGCCTCTTCCTCCTCCGCCTCCTTCACAAGCTGGGAGGAAAGGGGCATGACGTCCTGAATGTTGTCCCCGTTATCCGCCCCGGGGGTGGGCAGGTCGCAGAAGCCGTAGGTGCCGTCCGCCCGGCGGGCATAGGAAACGTCCCGGATGAGGGCGGGGATCACCAGCGTGGTCACCTCCTCCATGCGGGCGTTGAGGATGGATAGGGTCTCGCCGTTCCGCTTAAGGGAGAAGTCCAGGCAGTTGGGGCGGTCCTTCTTGTTGGCGAAGAGGACCAGATATTCTCCCGGCTGCAGCTCCACCTCCGGGAGCCGGGTGGCCTTCTGGGGGGCTGCCACGTTGTCCGTCAGAAAGTAGTTGCTCAGTTGGATGGGAGCCGAGGTGCCGTTGTAGAGCTCGATCCAGTCCGGGCTGCCGTAGACCTCGTCCTGAAGGCTGAGCTGGTTGCTGGTGACCACCTCGTTAATGCAGAATGGCTCCTGCTTCGTTTCGGCAAAGAGCGCCTTCACCCTGTCGCAGGCGGACAGGGGCAGAAGGCTCGCCAGGCTCAGCAGCAGAGCGCATATGCGGTTCAGGACGGATTTGCTCATGGGTTCCCCTTCATTCGGTTCGTTTTTCCAATAGTTTGCGCAAAACGGACAAAACCATGCAAAACCCGGCGAAAGCTCAGGCCAGGGCGTTCTTGAGATACAAATCGTAAAGGGCGACGCTGATGCCCACCAGGGTGTTCACGCCGTTGGTGCCCTTGGCGGTGCGGTTGCCCCAGGCGGACAGGGACGTGTAGGGGATGTCGGAAAACAGGCTCCGCAGCAGCTGGAACACGTCCTCCGCCACGATGCCCTCCCCCGCCTGCAGCAGGGCGACGGCGCCGTTTTCGTTGGTGTTGGTCACGGCCCCCTGGGCGGCGGCCCGGGTTAGGCTCAGCACCGTGTCCCGGCTGCGCCCCAGGGCGTAGGAAAGGCAGGAGAAGCAGGCCAGATACCCGCATAAAAAGGCGTCGGATGCGGGCACCAGCCCCCCGCCGAAGCCGGAGCAGGCAGCGGCGGCGGAACGGATGTGATCCAGGTCCTGCTCAAAGAAGGCGGCGGACAAATCCGCCATGGGCCCCACCAGCTTCTTCAGGTTCGGGGCGCTGTCCGGGGCGATGACCAGGAGGGAAAGATCCTCATTGGCGGAAAACTGCTCGATGATCCTATGGATATACCGGGCGCGGATGGACAGATCCACGGGCAAAAACAGGTTCACCATGCCTTCGATGGTCAAATCCACATCCTCCGCCATGGTCACGTCCACATACAGGTCCACATCGGGGATGTCGATGCCCTTTTGATCCAGCATCACGTCCATGCCCGGTTGAATGTTCATGGCCGTAAAGGGCTGGACCCCGCTGATGCGGCAGGAGAAGGGCTGCAGCGCCCCGCCGCTGACCAGGCTAACGGTGCCGAAGGCGGTCTCCACGTCCACCCGTTCCCCCGTGACGGCGGTGACCCGGCCGGCGTATTCCCCGGCGCGCAGATAGGAATGAAACCGTTTGCAGATCCGTTCGGCAGTTTCCATAAGCAGTTACCTTCTTTGTCATAGATAGGTAAAGTTTAGAACAGGAAAAAAGCGCTGTAAAGCGCTTTTGGGGGAATTCACGTTTTGTTCATCGATTGAAAGCTACGCGGGATTGAAAGGGGCCACCTGCTCGATGACGGCGGAAAGGGCCTGCACGTCCACTTCGGAGAGGATCTCGGCGTAGATGCGGTTTTCGCCCACGGCAAGGGTCAGCCCGCCCTCGGCGGTGTGCAGAGCACCGAAGCCGACCAGCTTCCCGTCGGCGTCGTAAAAACAGATGCGGGCTTCCCCGGTGAGGGTGCCGTCAAAGGCGTTCAGGCAGAGGCCGTCCAGGTAGGTGTAGCCCTCCTCCTCATAGACCCTCATGTCATAAAAGGAGAGGTAGTAGGTGAAGTAATGGGTGTCCTTGTCCAGGATAGGGATGCCCTTGCGGTCCGTGAGGAAGTCCTCTCCCAGGACCGGCTCAAAGGTGATGGTCACGGGCTCCCGGGTGGGCGAAGGCGTATGGATGGCGGTAGTGGTTGGCTGCGGGGTCTCCGGGATCCGGTAGGAGAGCCAGGCGTCCTGCCGGACGCAGCCGGCGAACAGCCCCAGCATCAAAAGCAGGGCGGCGGCGCCGGGGCGAAGAAGCTTTTTGTTGCGCATGATAAGGAGAAAGCAGAGCGCGAAGAGGCCGACCTCGCACCATTGGTCGAAGGAAAGCGGGCCGGCGGGGATGCCGTCCACCCGGATGCAGTCGATGAGATAGCGGCCCAGGCAGAAGAGCATGACCAGGAGCAGGAATCTGTCCTCCTTCCCCTTCACCCGGCGGCGCACCCATGTATAATACAGGAGCACCAGCAGGAGGCAGAGCAAAAACTCATAGAAGAAGGCGGCGTAGTGGATCTGAAGGTCGCTGCCGAAGGTGGCCAGGGGGAACCATTTGTGGGCGGACGTCTCCACCAGGGGGCCATAGTGGCTGCGGTTGAAGAAATCGCCCCAGACCCGGATGCCCAGGCCCAGGAACACCCCGGGAGCCGCCGCGTCCAGAAGCTCGCTGACGTCCGCCTTCCGCAGCGCAAGATACAGGAGGATGGCCCCGGCGGCAAAGCTGAGCCCGCCGAAGAGGGACAGCCCCGGATAGCTTAGATCAAAGAAGCGGCTCCAGGAGACGCTGCCGGAGAGGCAGGCAAAAAGCCTGGCCCCCAACACCCCGAAGGGCACGCCCAGGATGCACAGATCCAATGAGATCTCCTTGGGCAGGGGGCGCTTTTGGACCCGCCTGTCGGTGAGGAGCACGGCGGCGGCGATGCCGGCGACCACCAAAAGGGCATACCAGTACACATGAAAGGAACCGATGGAAAATGCGATGTCAAAATCCGGCCGAGTCATGTGCGCCTCCCTGCTTTTGTCCCCCGTATCATAGCACATCTTCCGCCCTTGTTCAACCTTTCAAAGTTGACACTATGTGTTTCCTGCTCTATAATAATGGTACGGATTGAATCAAATCTTGCAAAAAGAAAGGACAGCTATGAAAAGGATCGTGATCGCCCTGGGCGGAAACGCGCTCCAGGAAGCCGGCAAGCCGGCCACCGCTGAATCTCAGCTCGAGGTCGTGGAAAAGACCTCTACGTACATTGCGGACATCATCGAAGCCGGGTATGACGTGGTCATCGCCCATGGCAACGGGCCTCAGGTGGGCCGCATCGTGCTGCAGAACGAGTCTGCTTCCAACGTGACCCCCGCCATGCCGTTTGACGTGTGCGGCGCCATGAGCCAGGGGTACATCGGCTACCACATCCAGCAGGGGCTCTCCAAAGTCCTGCGCCAGCGGGGCATCCAGAAGCAGGTGGTCACCCTGGTCACCCAGGTGGTGGTGGACAAAAACGACCCCAAGTTCCAGAATCCCAGCAAGCCCATCGGCCCCTTCTACTCCCAGGCGGAGGCGGAGAAGATCGCCGCGGAGAAGGGCTATGTGATGAAGGAGGACGCGGGCCGTGGCTATCGCCGGGTGGTGGCCTCTCCCCTGCCGGTTGAGATCGTGGAGCTGGATGCCGTGAAGGCTCTGGAGAAGGACGGCTTCGTGGTCGTCACCGTGGGCGGCGGCGGCATCCCCGTGATCAGGAATGCGGACGGCACCCTCACCGGCACGGCGGCGGTCATCGACAAGGACCTGGCCAGCGAGAAACTGGCGGAGGATCTGGACGCGGACGCCCTGGTCATCCTGACGGCGGTGGAAAAGGTGTCCGTCAACTACAAGAAGCCCGATCAAAAGGATCTTTCCCGGATGACCGTGGCCGAAGCGAAAAAATACATCGGCGAGGGCCAGTTCGCCCCCGGCTCCATGCTGCCCAAGGTGGAGGCCGCCATCAAGTTCGCCGAGAGCAAGGCGAACCGCCAGTGCATCATCACCTCCCTGGAAAAGGCTGTGGACGCCCTGAACGGAACCGCCGGCACCACCGTATCCCTGTAACGCACAGGTTTTCCTTGTTGTCCACACTATCCACGTTATCCACAATTGAACATCTTATAAGGAGGAAAGTATGAAACCCTACGCTTCTATGACACGGGATGAGCAAGTTGCGGAGCTCAAGGCTCTGCAGGAGAAGTACGCCGAGATCAAAGCCCAGGGCCTGAGCCTGAACATGGCCCGCGGCAAGCCCTCCTCGGAGCAGCTGGACATCGTCAGCGACATGCTGACCGTCCTCTCCAAGCCCGAGGACTGCTACGACGGCAAGCTGGACGTGCGCAATTACGGCGAGCTGCTGGGCATCCCCAGCGCCCGGGCCCTGTTCGCGGACATCCTGGACACCGTGCCCGAGAAGGTCATCGTGGGCGGCAGCGCCTCGCTGCAGCTCATGTTCGACCTCATCAGCAAGGCCTACACCCACGGCCTGCTCCACTCGCCCGCTCCCTGGGCCAAGCTGGACAAGGTCAAATTCCTGTGCCCCGCCCCCGGCTACGACCGGCATTTCACCGTGAGCGCCACCTTCGGGATGGAGCTGATCTACGTGCCCATGACCGAGTTCGGCCCGGATATGGACTTCGTGGAGAACGCCGTGAAGGACCCGGACGTGAAGGGTATCTGGTGCGTGCCCAAGTACAGTAACCCCGACGGCATCATCTACTCCCCCGAGACCATCGACCGGTTCGTCCATCTCAAGCCCGCCGCCCCCGACTTCACCGTCATGTGGGACAACGCCTACTGCATCCATGAGGTCATCGGCGACTACGTGCCCTTCCCCGACATCCTGTCCCTGGCGGCCGCCGCGGGCACGGAGGACATGTTCTATGAGTTCGCCTCCACCAGCAAGGTCACCTATCCCGGCGCCGGCATCTCCTGCATGGCCACCAGCCTTGCCAACGTGGACCACATCAAGAAGATCCTCACCGCCCAGATCATCAGCTACGACAAGGTGAACCAGCTGCGCCACGTGAAGTACCTGAAGAACAAGGAGAACACCCTGGCCCTCATGAAGAAGCACGCCGCCGTGCTGGGGCCCAAGTTCATCGCCGTGCTGGACGCTTTGGATAAGGAGATCGCGCCTTTGGATATCGCCACCTGGCGCCGGCCCAAGGGCGGCTACTTCGTGAGCTTCTACGCCATGCCCGGCACCGCGAAGCGAATCTTCACCCTGGCCAAGGAAGCGGGCCTGGTGATGACCAACGTGGGCGCCACCTACCCCTACGGCAAGGATCCGGACGACAGCAACCTGCGCATCGCCCCCTCCTATCCGCCTCTGGCCGATTTGAAGAAGGCCATGGAGATCTTCTGCGTGTGCGTGAAGATCGCCGCCCTGGAGAAGCTGGTGGGCTAACTCCCAATCTGAGAAAGGAGCCGCGAAATGCGGCTCCTTTTTGATATGAAAAAAGCAAGCCCGAAAGCTTGCTTTTTTTGCTGGTGCGGTGGACGAGACTTGAACTCGTACGCGCGAAGCACACGCACCTCAAACGTGCCTGTCTGCCAATTCCAGCACCACCGCGTGCTTTTGAATTATAGCGAAGCGGAACGCGTTTGTCAATCCTTCGTGTAAAAAAGTTTTTTTCGCGCATACTACGACCATGAAACACGCTTTAATTTTTCTCATTCTATTGGGGCTCCTGTCCGGATGCGCACAGGCGTCCGGGAGTCGGGCGGATTTGGACGCGGCCCGGACCCCCTGCAGCCCTACCCCCTCCCCAACGCCCCTGGACGTGTCCCAGGTATCCCTGGAGGTGTGCGTTGAAAACGACGTGCTGCGCTATCGCCTGTCGGACATGGGCGTGATGGTGGGGGCCGCCGGGGCGCTGACCTTGGATAAGGCCGCCTTCTCCGCCTTCTGCGATGGCCTCAACGAGACCTACGGAAAGCCGGCCCAGGACGCCAAAGTGGCCTACTCGGAGGATCCGGAATCCCCCTTTGACATCGAGCCGGAGGCGGCGGGCCGGCGGATCGACGAAGACTCGCTGGCAAAAGCCCTCCTTTCCCTTGGGGACAGGCGGAAGATCGACCTGCCCCTGCAGTCCCTTTCGCCACAGGTGACGGCGGCGAAGCTGGCGGAAAGCTACCGGCTCCTGTCCGAGTTCTCCACCTCCTTCAAGGGTTCCACCCTGGGGCGAAAGAACCGGGTGAACAACATGGCCCTGGCCGTGGAGAGGATCAACGGGGTGGTGGTGGCCCCGGGCGAGGAGTTCAGCATGAACCAAACCATTCTGGACCGAACCAAAGAAAACGGCTACTACCTGGCCCCGGCCATCCGCAACGGCACCTATGAGAAGGAATACGGCGGCGGGGTCTGCCAGGTGTCCTCCACCCTCTTCAACGCGGCCATGATGGCGGACCTTACCATCACCGAGCGGCATCACCACAGCTGGCCCATGACCTATGTGCCCATCGGCCGGGACGCCACCATCTCCACCGGGTATAAGGATTTCAGGTTCGTCAACTCCACGGCGGGGGATCTGCTCATCTTCGCCAGTTTGGATAGATCGGCAAAGACCGTCACCGTCCGGCTCTACGGCCTCAAATCCGGGGATTTCGACCACATCAAGGTCACCTCCAAGCGGACCGGCTCCCTGCCCGCCAAGGGCACCAAGGTGCTGCTGGACGAAAGCCTGCCCGCCGGGTCCCGGGTGGAGGAGCGAAAGGAGCGCCGGGGCAAAACCTCCGAGACCTACAAGGAGTATTATGACGAAATCGGTGCCCTCCTGCGCCGGGAGAAGGCCTTCGAGGACAGCTATCCCTCCATCGAGGGGCTGGTATACGTGTCGGCGGACATGTATCGATAGCGTTTGACGGACGGGGCGATCGGTTGTATACTCAAGAAAAAACAACGGGAGTGTACAACAGATGATCCTCATTCGCGGCGCAGGCGACATGGCCAGCGGCATCGCCGTACGGCTGTTTCGGTGCGGCTTTCGGCTGGCTATGACAGACCTGACTTCCCCCACCTCCATCCGGCGGACCGTGTGCTTTTCGGAGGCCATCGTCCATGGCCAATGCATGGTGGAGGACATCACAGCCGAAAAGGCCGCTTCCCAGGCGGTCGCCGACTTAATCTGGCAGCGAGGCCACATCCCCGTCTTTGCGGACGATGAGGGGACCGCCCTTTCCCTGCTTCACCCCCAGGCCGTTGTGGACGCCCGGCTGGCCAAGGTAAACCTGGGCACGTCCATGGAAGATTCGCCCATCGTCATCGGCGTGGGACCGGGGTTCACCGCCGGGAAGGACTGCCACGCGGTCATCGAGACCCAGCGGGGCCACTATCTGGGCCGAGCCATCTATGAAGGCAGCGCCGCGGCCAACACCGGCATCCCCGGGAACATCGGCGGCTATACCGTGGAGCGGCTCATCAAAGCCCCCCAGGCCGGGGTGTTTCACCCGGTGAAGGCCATCGCCGACACGGTGAGCGCCGGGGAGATCGTGGCCTATGTGGACGAAGCCCCCGTCCGCTGCCAAATCGGCGGCATCCTGCGGGGGATCCTGCCCGAGGGCACAGAAGTATACGCCGGCATGAAGAGCGGCGACGTGGACCCCCGCTGCCGGGCGGAGCACTGCCTGTGCGCTTCGGACAAGGCCCTCTCCGTAGGCGGCGGGGTGCTGGAAGCGCTGCTGCATTTCGGCTACAAAGAGTAAAAAATCGGACCGGTTGAACCGGTCCTTTTTTGTCAGAATGGCAGATAGCCCAAATGCTCCAAGAGGATCTTGATGCCCAGCAGGATGAGGATTACCCCGCCCAGGCATTCCGCTTTGCTCTTGTATTTCGTGCCGAAAATGCTGCCGATCTTCACCCCCAGGGCGGACAGGCAGAAGGTGATAAGCCCGATGGACAGAATGGCGGGCAGGATTCTGACCTCCAGGAAAGCGAAGGTCACGCCCACAGCCAGCGCGTCGATGCTGGTGGCGACGGCCATAAGGAGCATGGTCCGAAAGCCCAGGGAGGGGTTCACGTGCTCCGGGTTTTTGTCCAGGGACTCCCGGATCATGTTGGCGCCGATGAGGGTCAGCAGGATCATGGCGATCCAGTGGTCCACGGCGGCGATATAGGCGGCGAAACGGCTGCCCAGTAAATAGCCGATCAGGGGCATCAGGGCCTGAAAACCGCCGAACCACAGGCCCACGATAGCCGCATGTTTGATTTGGATGCGGCCGATGGCCAGCCCCTTGCACACGGCCACGGCGAAGGCGTCCATGGACAGGCCTACGGCCAGGATGACCAGTTCCAATACCGTCATACGTTCTCTCCTTAACAAAAGCACTGTGCATTTTACTAAAAAAATGCCCAAAAATCAAGAGCCACAGGGCATTTGGGATTGCTTTTTCCGTTATAAAAAAGTATACTATAAAATAAGGTTCAAATAATGGGAGGAAAGGCCATGAGTAAAACCGGATGGATCATCCTGATCGTCTGTATGAGTTTGCTCTTCTGTGCCATACTGGGCTTTTACCTGGCGGGCAGGCTCGCCGGTCCCCTGTCCCTGGGTCAGAAGGCCACCAAGGTGGACACAGGCATCACAAAGGAGTATAAGAACCTGAAGAGCCCCTATGCTGCCGACGGCCGCTATACCGTGGAAATGGACCAGCTCAAGGAGCTCTCCATCGACTGGATCAGCGGCTCGGTGGCAGTGGAGCTGACGGATGAATCCAGCATCCGGTTCGAGGAAACGGCCGTAAAATCCATCCCTGAGCGGGACGCCCTGCGCTATGGCATCAGCGGCGGGAAGCTGCGCATCCAGGCCTGCAAGAAGAACTATGTGGGCAAGCTCCCCCTCAAGAACCTGGTGCTCTATCTCCCCCGCTCCCTGGTCAATGACCTGGAGGAGTGTGAGTTTGACCTGGTCTCCGCCGCCCTCCATTTGGATGGGCTTTCCCTGCAGGAGCTGGAGGTGAACACCGTTTCGGGCAAACTGGATCTAAGCAACCTGACCGCCAATAAGGCGGAGATAGACTGTGTCTCCGCTGACGCGGTCATTCGGGACTGCGCCTTTGGCTCCCTAAGGCTGGACGATGTATCGGGCCTGATGAGCGTCCATGGCAGCATCCAGAAGGTCAAGGCCTCCTCCGTTTCCGGCTCGGTGCAGCTGTTCCTCCAAGACAGCCGGGAGATCCAGGTCAGCACCATGTCCGGCATGGTGGCCCTGATGCTGGACTCGACGCCGGAGGATGCCCAGATCAGCACCACATCCGCCGACGTGGAGCTCGTCCTGCCTAAGGACGCTTCCTGTCAGATCCGACTGGATTCCCTGTCCGGCAAGCTGTATCATGATAAGGAAGCGGTGAGCGCCAGGGAGCTGATCCTGGGCGACGGCGCGGGGCGCTTTTCCATCGACTCCCTTAGCGGCAACGTGTGGGTGTACGCAAACCACTGACCCTTTCCCTTTGAAATTGACGAAACCGAAACGACCTGGTATTATTTTGTTAGCAATTAGGAGGTTATTTTCATGTCACGGCAAGTAAAGATCACCGCGGACGCCCCCTGCGATATCGGACCCATGCTGAAGGAGCGGTATGACGTTGAGATCATCCCCCTCCACGTCACCATGAACGATCAGGAATATCTGGACGGTGTGAATATCACCAATGAAATGATCTATGAGAACTGGGAGAAGACGGGAAGCCTGCCCAAGACCAGCGCGGTGAGCGTGGGCGAATATGAGGAGGTCTTCCAGCGCCTCACCGACCAGGGATACGACGTTATCCACTTCTCCCTGGGGTCCGGTCTGTCCGTGACCCACCAGAACGCGGTCCTGGCTGCCCAGGAGGTCCCCGGGGTCTATGTGATCGACTCCAAGAGCCTCTCCACCGGCATCGGCCTGCTGGTCTGTGAGGCCGGGGAACGGGTGAAGCAGGGCCTGGACGCGGCGGCCATCGTGAAGGAAGTGGAGCCCCTCAACGAAAAGACTTCCGCCAGCTTCATCCTGGATACCCTGGATTTTCTCCACGCCGGCGGCCGCTGCTCATCCCTGGCCCACATGGGGGCGAACCTCATGAGCATCAAGCCCAGCATCCGGGTGCTCAACGAGCAGAATGGCAACATGACCGTGGGCAAAAAGTATTTCGGCAAGCTGAAGAAATGCATCCTTTCCTACATTCACGACCAGCTGGACGGCCGCACGGATATCGTGCGGGATCGGATCTTCATCACCCACTCCGGCTTCCCCGCCGAGGACGTGGAATGGATGAAGGCGGAGGTGGAGAAATACGGCCCCTGGGGCGAGATCATCGTGACCACGGCGGGCAGCACCATCTCCTCCCACTGCGGGCCGGGGTGCATCGGCGTGCTGTTTTTGACGAAATAAAACGTTTACACTTTTTCAACACGCAAGACCCTCCTTTTGGGAGGGTTTTCTATTTTCAAACCGGGGCGGGCCATGATATAATGGAACTCAAAGATTGGAGGTAGTATGATCCTGTCCATCCTCTATCTGCTGTTCTTCGCCCTCTGCGGCATAGCCATCGGCAGGTATGTGTTTTCATCGGAATCCTTCGCCCGGCAGATTTGGCTGGGGCTCACTTTGGGGCTCTTTGGGAGCATATGGCTGCCCAGCCTGTTTGCCTTTGCGCTTCGCTTCGGCGCCCTCAGCCACATCCTGGGGGCGGCCGTCATGGGCATGCTGGCCGTATTTAGCGCCTGCAGCAAAAGGGCGCGCTTCGCTTCACCGAAAAAGGACGCTGCTTCCCTTGCCTCCGCGCTGATCCTGCTGCCCCTCTTTCTGCTGGGGGCCTATCTCTTCTCCACTCACATCCTCCAGCCCCAGAGCGACGGGCTGTACGTGGGCCAAACCACCTACGGGGATCTGGCCATGCACCTGGGGTTCATCTCCAGCATCGCCGAGCAGGGCTTCTTCCCGCCGGAGTACAGCATCTTCCCAGGGCACAGGGTAAACTACCCCTTCCTGTGCGAGGTGCCCAGCGCCTCCCTGTTCCGGTTCGGAGCCAATCTGCGCTGGGCCTATCTGCTGCCCGCCCTCTACGCCTACGGCCTGGTCATCCTGGGCGTGTTCTTCGCCTTCAAGGCGTGGCTGAAGCGGGCGGATAGGGCCCGATTCGCCACCTACCTCTTCTTCCTGGGCGGGGGCTTCGGCTTCCTCTATTTCTTCGACCGGCTGGGCGGCGCCTCCACCGTGGGAGCCCTCATCGACGAGAGCGGGTATGCTACCAACCTCTCCTTTCTGCTGAACGACTTCTATGTGACCCCTACCAACCTGCCCCGGATCGGCCTTAGGTGGGTGAACCCCATCGTGGACATGCTCATTCCCCAGCGGGCCACTCTCTTTGGCTGGGCGTTTTTGTTCCCCTGTCTGTACCTGCTGCTCCGGTTCGCCTTTTCCCGGCAGGAGAAGGCCCTCCCGCCCCTTATCCTGCTGGCCGGTGGCCTGCCCCTCATCCACACCCATTCCTTTTTGGCCCTGGGCATCGTGAGCGCCGTGTACTGCCTGCAAGATTTAATCGGCCGCTTCAGCAAACAACGGCTCCTGCAATGGCTGAGCTATGGGCTTATCGCCGTGGTGTTGGCCGCGCCCCAGCTCTTTGGATTCGCCTTTGCCCAGGCCTCGGAAAGCGGCATGGTGCGGCTCCACTTCAACTGGGCAAACGAGGTGGACGGCTTCCTCTGGTTCTATTTGAAGAATCTTGGTTGGCTGTTTATCCTGCTGCCCTTTGCCCTGCTGCTCCTCTCCCGTCGGGATCGGAAGATCGCCGGCGGGTTCCTGACCCTGTGGCTCATCTCCGAAGTGGTGGTGTTCCAGCCCAACATCTACGACAACAACAAGCTCCTGTTCGCCTGGTTCTTCTGCCTGTGCGCCCTGACTTCCAAGCTCCTGGGGTATCTGGCCCACCGGGCGAGGGCCTACCTTAAGATGACCCCCGCCCAAAGGCGCGCCGCCCTGGGTAAGCTGGGGGCCCTGGCGGCGGGGCTGGGCATCGCCTTCTATCTCACGGTCTTTTTTGACCGGCAGGGCGGTGCCCTGATGCTGCCGGCCGCCGGAATCCTGACGGAATTGGTCGTGCTATCCCTGCTGCTGTATGTGCATGTGCTGGCCCTGCGGGAGGCGGACTCAGCGAGAACCGCCCTTGTCAGCTGCCTTAGCGCCGCCGTCATTGCGGCCCTGATGGTCATCCTGCTGAACCTTCTGATCCGCAACAGCGACAGACGGACCATCCCCCTCTCCCTCCCCTACGGCCTGCTGCTCCTGGGGGCGGGGGTTGCTTTGCTTCTGCTGTGCCTGCCGCTGACCTGGGCCCAAAGCGATCCAAAGCCCGGGCGGGCCGGGGCCTATCTCTGCCAGGTGCTTATCAGCTTTCTGCTGGGGCTCTCCCTCTTTCTCTCCGGGCCCATGACCATCCTGCGGGAATGGCGCAGCTCCTACATGGCATTCACCCGGGCGGATATGGCGGCGGCTAACTTCATCCGGGAGAACACGGACCCCCATGACCTCTTTTTGACGGACTACAGCTGGCATCTGAACACGGTTTCCGTGCTCACGGGGCGCAGCATCGTGTGCGGGCCGGATCTGTTTCTGTACTACCACGGCATCGACACCGGCGAGCGTCGGGCGGATGTAACGGCCATGTTCGAATCCCCCAGCGAAAGCGAAGAACTGTTTAGGGACTACGGTGTGCGCTATGTGTACATCGGCCATTCGGAGCGGGCCAACTTCGACATCGACACGGCCTACTTCAACGAAAACGCGACACTCGTCTACCAAGAGGACGGCATTTGGATCTACGATTTAGCCTATGAAGGATAAGAAAAGTATCAAGCGAATCATCCTGTTTGCGATCATCGGCGGGGCCCTGCTCTGCGCCCTGCTGCTGCCCGTCAGCCGCTTCGGTTTCGCGCTGCTGCGGGGGGATCCGGAGGCGGCCGGCGCCTTCTACGGGAAAATGAACGAAGGTTCACTCATGAAGCGGGGGGCTTTCTCCCTGCTGGACAGCTATGCGAACCGGCAGATGGCAAGGTATCAAGCGGAAAAGATCCCCTATGAGGAGGCGCTGAACCGGCTCACCGTCCTTGCCCAGGCGGAGCCGAAGGTCCAGGCTATACAAGAGGCGCTTGTGGCTGCCCAAACCGCTCGGCAGGAGCTTTCGGAAGGGGATGCTCTCTTTGCCCAGGGGGCCTACGCCCAGGCCATCCCCCACTATCGCCTGGCGCTCCAAGGCAATGCGGAAGCGGCGGGCAAGCTCTATCAGGCCCAGGACGCCTATCGGAACCAGGTGCTGGACCTGGCCATTGGGCTTATGAAAGATAAGAAATATGAGGAGGCCCAGGCGGCCCTGCAGGCGGGTTTGACCGTTTTTGAGGGGGACGAAAGCTTCACGGCCGCCCTGGCGGACGCCCAGGTGCTGTTCGATCAAAAGGTCTTTTCGGACATGAGTGCCTCCGTCACGATCGACGCCCAGAGCCCGGCGGACGCCCTTGCCTATGTGGCCCAGCAGCGTTCCCTTGCCCCACAGGACGAGCGCTGGGCGTACCTGGAGCAGCAGCTCCGCGCCCAGGTGGAAGAAGAAACCTATGAAAAGGCCCAGGCCCTTCGGGAACGGGGGGCCTATCCGGCGGCGGTGGCAGCCCTTGACGAGGGGCTGGCCCTGGTTGATTCCCCCCGGCTGCAGGCCCTCAAGGGCGAAATCGAAGCCCTTATCTCCTATTGGCTCTGCGAGCTCACCCCTTCCCGAGACGACACCGGCAGCCCCCGAACCGGGGCGGCGAGCACCGTTTTGCGGGACCAGGTTCAGTCGGACAACCGGGCGAATCTGTATGACCACAGCCTGAGCGCGGATATCGGCTCCCTCACCTTCTCCCTTGGGGGCGGGTTTTCCGCCTTTACCGGCACGGTGGCTATGCCCTTCGGGTCCAGCAGCGACTACCTCCGTCAAAGCGCAGACTTGCGCATCTACGGGGACGGGCAGCTTTTGGCAGAATTTAAGGGCATGGACAGCCAAAGCGAGCCCATGCCCTTCGAAATCTCCGTGGAAAATGTGAATGAACTGACCCTCTTTTGGACCAGCCAGGGGGCCAACGGCTGGGCGGACTGGGGCCGCTTTGCCACCGTGTTCGACGGCAGGCTCCTGCCCGCAGGCGTCCAAAGCGCCGGGGAATAAACAGCTTACAACAATTCAGACAGCGCCTTGATCTCCTGGCAGGTGCCCGGCAAATACGTGGGCCGGCTGGGAGATTGCTGCGTGTGGATGTAGCGGCTGTGCACGCCCAGGTTGTGGGCGGGCTTGATGTCGTCCCCCAGGTCGTTGCCGATCATCAGGCACTCCGCCGGATCGAGCGCATAGGTCTTGAGCAGATGCTCGAAGATGGCGGGGGCGGGCTTTTTCAGGCCCACCTCGGAGGAGATGACGATGCCGTCAAAAAGGGTGTCCAGGCCGATGGCCTTCAGCTCCGGCCGGGTAAAAGCGGCCTGGGCGTTGGTCAGCAGATAGACCCCGCAGCCCTTCTCCTTCAGGCCCTTGATGACCTTCATAGCGTCGGGATAGAGCCAGATCCGGGACAGGGACAGGGTGCGGAAAAAGAGGGCGGCATGCTCCACCATTTCGTCCGAAACCTGAACGTCCTTCTTCTCGTAGAGCCGGCGGAAGACCTGAAGGATGTCCGGCTCGATATGCTCCTTGGGCACGTCGGGGCAGCGGGCCTGCGCCTCCGCCACCAGGCTTTCGATGGCCGCCTGATAGGCCTTGTACATCTCCCCCGGGGCGTAGCGGGCGCCGGAGAAGGCGTAGAGCAGGGCCATGCGCTGCCAGAGCTTGAGATCGGTTTCATCCGTGTGGATGTCGACGAGGGTTCCGTAGAGATCAAAGATGTAGTTGCGAATCATAGGCGTGATACGAAGACGACCTCCTGTTTTACTTTGGGTATGACACGGGGGGCGGGCTTGGTTTCCACCACCCGAGGCTGCACGAAGGGAGCTTCCTCCTCTGCCGGGGATTCAATTTCCGGCGTCATTTGGGAAACGGGCTCAGCTGCAGGCTGCACTTCCGAAATAGGATCAGGCATCGCTTCCGGAACAGCTTCAGACGCCGGCCGGTCCGCCGGGACGGGCGCCGACGCGGGGTCCGCCTCCGGCACAGGCACAAAGACCGGTTCCCGCCGCAGGATGAGGGTGGGCTGAGCCTCCTCCTCCCTGACGGAAAGGGGCTCGGCCTTTTTTTCTCTGATAGGCTTGGCCTTTGGCTTGGGCCTTTCCTGCGCAGCGGGCGCTTTTTCCGCCTCTGTTGCGTCCATATCCTCATGGACGGCAGGGAACGGCATGGTATGGTCCGAGGACATCATGGCCGGGCGCTGGCGCTGCTTCCTGATGGAAACGGCGGTGATGTCGCCCCGGGTCCGGCTCTGACGCTCCGGCTGCGGGGGCGGGGCCGCCTGGGCCATGGTGTTGGAGCGGATCTCCACGGCCTCCGGGGGGATGACGCCCTCCTCTCCCCCTTCTACCAGGGGGATCCGGTCCGTCCGGTCCATATAGCGAAGCTTGGCCGGCTGCATGTAGCCGAACTGGGCCCGGACCGTATCCGTATCGCTTCGGGACGGGATGGGGCCGGTGGGCGTTTTCCTGGGGCCGAAGGGGCGGCGGACCGCCTCCTTGGGCAAAAAGCGGCGGATGTTCAGCTCGGCCACCCGGAAGATGACCGAAAGAAGCAGGAACATGAGGGTCAGCGCCAGCACGATGAGGGCCGTCATCCTGAGGATCCGGGCGTAACGCTCCGTGTCGTAGATGGTGCCGGTGGTGTCCACGGTCTTGCCGGGCTGGATCTGGGGCAGGCTGGTGGGCTTGGGCGCCGTCAGCGGCGACAGGTCCAGCGTCATGGGCACGGTGGCGTACTGGGTTTGGGCCGGGTCCATGGCGGACATGACGAAGGTCAGGGAGCGGGTGCCGGCGGGGACGGTGAACTCCTTCTCAAAGGTGGTGGTGCCCGTGCTCAGGGACCCGTATTCGTTGACCACGGATTTGAAGTAGTCCGCCTCGGTGATGACGGCGTTGGAGATGGGCACCCTGGAATCGTTCCGGATTTCAAACAGGAGCTTCAGGCGGTTGGAGCCGTCGTCGTTCTGGGCGGAACCGGTGAGGGACACGGAGAGGTTGAGCCGCACCTGGTCGGAATCCACGTAGGGCAGCACCTCGTAGGCGGAGGGGCTCTTAACGGTGCAGACGCCGCCGAGGCCGTCCCGGCCCGTGGCCTCAAAGGAGATGTAGCGGACGGAGCTGGCGGACACGGCGGAGGGCACGGTACAGGAGATGGTCCTCTCGTTCCCCGCCTCCAGGGCGATGCCATCGGCGATCAGGGTGCCGATCTCGTCCACGATGCGGATGTCCGTCATGGGGTGGGAACCGGCGTTGATGAGCTTGATACGGAAGAGCGTTCCCTCCGCGGTGGCCGGGTACTTCTCCACCTCCATCTTCAGCTCCACGTCCACATATTCCACGGTGATGGCGCCGGAAGCGAAGGCCGCGGACTCGATGCCCCGGACGGTGTACCGGGTGGAGGGCATGAATTCCAAATTGCCGGTGCCCATGATGGCGGTGGCCACCACCTGCATCCGCTCTCCGGCCAGCAGGGTATTCTTCTCCAGGGGCACGGTGCCCTGGGGCATGGCCGGGTCCTGGAGGGTGATGTTGGTCATGTCGAACTTGGTATCGTTGAAGAGGGTATAGGTGACGGTGACCATGTCCCCCTCCCGGGCAAGGAGCACGTCCGTTTCCAAACTCACCGTCATGACGGGCTCCACGAACCGCTCCACCCTGACAGTGGAAAGGATGCTGTGGTTCAGGGTGATGGGGTCCAGGTGCTCCGAATCCTCCTCGGCGTAGGCGGTGGTGTGCCAGGTGAGCTGAAAGGCCAAGTCCCTATCGAATTCGTCCTCGTCGATGTGCACGCTCTCCAAGGTGAACTCCATCACGTCGTTGGCGGCCAAAGACAGGCTTTCGCCGATGAGCTTGGGCTCGTCCAGCAAGTCCCCCCGGAGGGTCAGATCGTTGAACACATATTCCGCATCGGAGGTGTTTTTCAGGGTGAAGCGGAAATAGGTCATCTCCCCCGCCGCACTGAGCAGGCATTCCGGGTCCGCCTCCACGGTGAGCTCCAGGGGCTCCTCCGTTTCGGCGGCAGCGGGAACGGCCATCCATATAAGAAGGATGGCAAAAAGCAGGATATGGAGCTGAAACCGTTTAGTTGCCTTCATGTTCCTCTTTGGGTCGGTATACCCGGTCCGTGACCCGGCCGGTCAGGGTGCCGGCGCTCTGGTCAAAGACGGATTGCAAAAAGCTGATTGTCTGCGCCGCGTCCACCGCGGCCTGGCAGCGGATGATCTCCCCGTAGTCTGGCGTGAGGGCGGCGTCGTATTTTCTGGCCTCCGCCTGCAAAAGGGACCACTGGGCGTAGGGCACCTCAAAGGCCACCAGGTCGCTGGGGACCATGCGCACCACGCCGGCGCTGCGGATGGCTTCGGCGCAGGATTTGGAATAGGCCCGCACCAGGCCCCCGGTGCCCAGCAGGATGCCGCCGAAATAGCGAGTGACCACGCACAGCACGTTGGTGACCCCGGCCCCCCGCAGGGCTTCCATCATGGGCATGCCGGCGGTGCCGCCGGGCTCCCCGTCGTCGGAAAAGCGGGCGACGGCCCCCTTCTCCCCGATGGAGTAGGCGTAGCAGTTGTGGGTGGCGTCCCAATACTGCTTCTTCAGAGCCGCCAGGGTCTCCAATGCCTCCGCTTCGCTTGACACGGGATAGCACTGGCCGATGAAGCGGGATTTGTTGATCACCAGCTCGATGCGGGAGGGCGCCTTCACGGTGCGATAGGGTATGAGTTCCGCCATAGGCCTGCTTTTCACCCGCTCCCTTCCACAGTATTCGTCGATATAGTAGCAAATTTGCGGGATAAAAGCAAGTTTGGGGCGGATTTGTTACAAATTGTCCACGGCTTCGCCCCGCAAAAGGGCGATCTCCCGGGCGTAGCCGCTCAGGTCCTCCTGGGGCGTTTCCAGGATCATGGGCAGGTCCTTCAGCGCCGGGTGCTCCACCAGCCGCAAAAAGGCGTCCAGGCCTATGTGCCCCTTGCCGATGGGCGCGTGGCGGTCCTTGCGGCTGCCCAGGGGAAAGAGGGAGTCGTTCACATGGAGGGCTTTGAGTTTATGGATGCCGATGGCGTCGTCGAACAGGCCCAGCACCCCGTCCAGGTCGTTCACGATGTCGTATCCGGCGGCAAAGACATGGCAGGTGTCCAAACACACCCCCGCCTTTTCCGGCAGGTCCAAGAGGCGAAGGATGGCGGCGATCTCCCCAAAGGTCCCGCCGATCTCGCTCCCCTGCCCCGCCATGGTCTCGATGAGCACGGTGGCAGATATATCCGGCGTCAGGAGGGAATTGACGAGGGCGGCCGTCTTCTCAACGCCCGCTTCCGCGCCCTGGCCCACATGGCTGCCGGGATGGAAGTTGTAGAAGTTTCCCGGGAAATGCGACAGGCGCAAGAGATCGTCGGCCATGACCATGGCGGCGAACTCCTTCACCCGCTCCTCCTTGGCACAGGGGTTCAGGGTATAGGGGGCGTGGGCCAGGATGGGCAGCATGTCCCTCTCCCGCAGCAGGCCCATGAGGGCGTCGGCGTCCCCTTCCTCCAGTGGCTTTGCCTTGCTGCCCCGGGGGTTGCGCAAAAAGAACTGGAAGGTGTTGGCCCGGATGGACAGGGCGTCCTTTCCCATGGCCAGATAGCCCTTGGACGGGGAGAGATGGCAGCCGATGCGGATCATGGATGTTCTCCTTCCAAAAAGGGCCGCTGCCCGTTTGGCGGCGGCCCGAGGGTTTTGATACTTTACTTCTGCAGCTCCGGCAGGAGGGCTTCGAAATAGTCCAGGGATTCCGGGTTGCCCAGGGCTTCCCGGTTGGTGATGCGGCGGCCGTTGACCAGGTTGGTGACGGCGGACTCCACTTTTTTGCCGTTGAAGGTCTTGGGCAGATCCGGCACGGCGAAGATGAGGGCCGGCACATGGCGGGGAGACGCCTTGGTGCGCAGCTCCTTCTTGATGCGCTTCTTCAGCTCCTCGGTGAGCTCCGCCCCGGGGGCCAGCTGAACGAAGAGCAATATCCGCTGATCGTCGTGGTACATCTGCCCGATGGCCAGGCTGTCCTGGATCTCGGGGAGCTTCTCCACGATGTTGTAGATCTCCGCGGTGCCGATGCGCACGCCGGAGGGCTTCAAAACGGAGTCGGACCGGCCGAAGTAGGACACGCCGCCGGTCTCGGTGTTGAATTGGACATAGTCCCCGTGGTGCCAGATGCCGGGGTACACCCGGAAATAGGCGTTCATGTACCGCTCGCCGTCCGGGTCGTTGGCAAAGTAGATGGGCATGCTGGGCTCGGGGATCTCGCAGACCAGCTCGCCCTGGGTGTCCCGGACGGGCTTTCCGTTTTCATCGTAGCACTCGATCTTCATGCCCAGGCCCGGCGCCTGGAGCTCGCCCACGTAGACCGGGCTCAGCAGGTTGCCGATGCAGAAGCAGCCGTTGATGTCCGTGCCGCCGGCGATGGAGTTGAAGTGCAGATCCTCCTTGATTTCCCGGTAGACGAAGCGGAACCCCTCCTCGCTGAGGGCGGAGCCGGTCTGGGAGATCATGCGCAGCTTCGAAAGGTCTGCGTGTTCCTTGGGGTTGAAGCCCGCGGCCATGAGGGTGTGGATATAGCTGGCGGAAAGGCCGAAGACCGTGACCTGCTCCTCCTCCAAAATCTTCCAGATGGCGTCCAGATCCGGGTAGGAGGGGTTGCCGTCGTAGAGGACGATGGAGCTGCCCGCGCCCAATGTGGCGGCCTGCCAGTTCCACATCATCCAGCTGCAGGTGGTGATGTAGAGCATCCGGTCGGAGGGCTTCATGTCGTGGTGGAGGACCAGCTCCTTGAGCTGGTTGATGAGCAGCCCGCCCACGGACTGGACCATGCACTTGGGCTTGCCCGTGGTGCCGGAGGAGAACATGACCACGGTGGGGTCGTTGAACTCCCGCTGAGCATAGAGGAAGGGCTCGGGGACCTTGTCGGCCAGGAAGTCGTCATAAAGGATTGCGTTGGGCACCGCAGCGATCCGGCTGCTGTCGCCGGCGTAGTGGACCACCACCACCTTCTTGAGCTCGCCCATGCGGGCGGCCACCTGGGCGGCGTTGTCCAGGGTGTCGAACTCCTTGCCCTTGTAGTAGTAGCCGTCGGTGGTGAAGAGGACCTTGGGCGAGACCTGGCCCAGGCGGTCGAAGGCCGCACCGGGGCCGATATCCGTGGCGCAGGAGCACCAAACGCCCCCCACCGCCGCCGTGGCCAGCATGGCGATGACGGTTTCAGGCAGGTTGGGCAGGTACGCGGAAACCGCGTCCCCCTCCCCCACGCCCAGGGCCCGCAGCGCCGTGGCCAGGCGCAGCGTCTCCTCCTTCACTTCCTTCCAGCTCAGGACCCGGCGGACCTTATCCTCCCCCCGGAAGATGAGGCAGGGCTCGTCGTTAGCTTCATGGCGCAGGAGGTTTTCGGCGTAGTTCAGCCGGCAGCCGGGGAACCACTTGGCCCCGGGGAACCTATGGATGTCGTCCACCGTCTTCTCATAGGGCGTGGAGTGGGCGATGTCCAGATACCGGAAGAGAATATCCCAAAAGGCTTCCGGCTCCTCCACGCTGAAGCGGTAGAGCTCCTTGTAGTTCTGATAGCTTGTGCCCATTTCGGCATTGACCATCTTCATGAAAGCGTACATGTTGGACGCTTTTTTCGTCTCCTCGCTGGGGGTCCACAACAGCTCGCGCATATGCTTCTCCTTTGTCGCAAAAATATCTGTTTATATGATATCGCAAACCCGCGCCCTCTGTCAATGAAGGCCGGGTTATATACAAAAAAGGAGGCCGGCGGCCTCCCGTTTCCATTCAGCGTATCCTTTCCAGGAGCTTGCTTAGCCCGGTCCTGCGCACCTTCATGGCGCCGATGGGGCAGAATTCCTGGCAGCAGAAGCAGCGGATGCACTTTTTATAGTCGATGTCGGGCTTCCTGTCCACCATGGTGATGGCCTTGGCGGGGCAGACCTTGAAGCACTCCCCGCAGCCGATGCAGTCCTCCCCCTTCACCTGGGGCCGGGGCTGGACGGCGGCCTTCAGGATGCCGGCCCAGGCTTTGCCCACAAGGCCCTTGGATTCGTCGGTGAAGAGCAGGCCCCGCTTCACGCCGATGGTCTCGAAGCTGGGGCAGATGAACCGTTCCCAGCCCTCGGACACGGCCAGCTCCTGGACCGTGGCGGGGATGAGTCCCCGCTCGAAAGCGGCTTCCAGGGTGGGCACGTCGCTTCGATCCATGTGGATGAGGGCGGACAGAACCAGATCCAGCTTGTGGGGGGACCGGGAGGCCGCGATAAGCCCCATCTTCCGGGGCTTGCCCTGGGAGGGGCCGTTGCCCTCCATGGCCATGACGCCGTCGCAAATGGTCAGCACGGGCTTAAAATAGGCGTTGATGTCCACCAGCATCCGGGAGAAGTCCGTGGGGTTGGGATAGCGATAGTGGTACTCGGGCTTGTCCGTGCCGGGTATGGCGCCGAACATGTTCTTGCAGCCGCCGGTGAGGCCCATCATGCCGTGGGTCTTGAGCTTGCAGAAGTCGATGATATAGTCGCAGTCCGCAAGATACGCCGTGTAGGTGAAGTGCTTCATCACCTTGGCCTCGGGGAAGTCCGTCTCTTTTATGTCCGTGTTCTGGTTCAGCACGGCGCCGGCCTTCTCACAGTCCGTGAGCCCCGTGGCGGCGTAGACCCGCTTGAGATAGGGCAGGGAGAAGGGCCCGCCGGGGCTGTCGCCGATGACGACCTGGGCGCCCCGTTCCAGAAGGAGCTCCGAGAGGGCCGAGAGCAGCACCGGATGGGTGGTGGCGGCCTTGTCGGGCTTCAGGAAGGTGATCAGGTTGGCCTTGACGACCACCTTATCCCCGGGCCGGATGAAATCCAGGCCGCCCAGGGGGGCAATGGCTTCCAGCAAGGCGGCTTTAGCCAGGGCCGGTTCATAGGCGTCGCAGGGGACGACGGTCACATCAAGGGGACGGGTTTGGGTTTCCATAGGGTCGGTTCCTTTGCTTTATAGTCCGATGATGGCCTTGGCGATGCTGAAGAAGGTGAGCAGGGACAAGGCGTCCACCACGGTGGTGATGAAGGGGCTGGCCATGACCGCCGGGTCGAAGCCCAGCTTCTTTGCCAGCATGGGGAGGGTGCAGCCGATGAACTTGGCGATGGTGACGGTGAGCATCAGGGTGAGGGACACGGCCAAGGATACCAGCACGCCCACCCGATCCAGGAACATGAGCTTCAAAAAGCTCACGGCGGACAGGCTGATGCCGCAGAGGACGGCCACCCGCACTTCCTTCCAGATGACGGTGAAGATATCCTTGAAGTGGATCTCGTTCAGGGACAGGCCGCGGATGATGGTGACGGAGGCCTGGCTGCCGGAGTTGCCGCCGGTGTCCATGAGCATGGGGATGTAGGCGGTGAGGACCAGCTGGGCGGCCAACGCCTCCTCGAAGCTGCTGATGATGAGGCCGGTGAAGGTGGCGGAGACCATGAGCAGCATCAGCCAGGGGATGCGGTGCCGGAAGATCTCCCACACGCCGGTCTTCAAATAGGGCTTGTCGGAGGGGGTGATAGCGGCCATCTTCTCGATATCCTCCGTGGCCTCCTCCTCCATGACGTCCATGGCGTCATCGACGGTGACCATGCCCACCAGACGGTTTTCCCCGTCCACCACGGGCATGGAGGTCAGGTCGTATTTCTTGAACTTTTGGGCCACGGTCTCCTGGTCGTCCATGGTGTTGACGGAGACCACGTTGGTGTCCATCAGGTCGCTGACCAGGTCGTCGTCCTGGGAGAGGATCAGGGTGCGGATGGAGATGATGCCTTCCAGGCTCCGGCCGGGGCCGGTGACGAAGCAGTCGTTGATGGTCTCCTTCTCCAGGCCCGTGCGGCGGATGGTCTTGATGGCATCCTCCACGGTGTAGCTCATGCCCAGCTCCACGAACTCCGTGGTCATGATGGAGCCGGCGCTGTCCTCCGGGTATTTCAGCAGCTCGTTGATGAGCTTGCGGGTCTCCGGGTCCGCCTGATACAGAATACGCTTGACCACGTTGGCCGGCATCTCCTCCACCAGGTCCACAGCGTCGTCGATGTAGAGCTCGTCGATGACCTCCTTGAGCTCCGTATCGGAGAAGCGGGTGATGAGCAGCTGCTGCTGGTCCGGGTCCATCTCCACGAAGGTCTCGGCGGCCAGCTCTTTGGGCAGCAACCGAAACAGCAGGGGCAGCATCTCCGGCTCCAGTTCGGCAAAGATAGCCGCGATATCCGCGGCGTTCAGGGTGATGAGAATGTCCTTGATGGTGGAGTACCGCTTGTTTTCAAGCAGGGTACGGATGGTGATCTCAAGGGAATATGTTTTTTCCGACATGATGCTGTTGGCCTCCTTCCCGTATTGTCCCCAGAGGGTGATAAATAGGAGTAAGGCACAGGGAAATATCGGTTATATGCGGCGGCACACCATGGCTGCGGTGCATCGATGTATATGACCGGTCGATCCGCTTGTGCCGCTACTACTGCCTGCGTCCATGGTGTCCACCTCTCTTTCCGTATGAATTGTTTGGGGCATACGCCCACAGCACTAAAATTTTACAACCTGCCCTTCCCTCTTGTCAACCTTTTGGGTGAGAAAAGGGCGCATTTTTATCGTGGCGCGTTACCTGTCCCTGAGGGCGAGGGCCTTGTCCGGATAGTTGGTGATGATGCCGATGCCGTGGCGGATGCACAGGGCCATGATCTCTTCGTCGTTGACGGTCCAGGGGTTGATGCCCACGCCGGCGGCGAGGGACCCTTCGATCAGCCCCGGATACAGGAGCGTGCGCCAATGGGGGTGGATGTATTTCGCGCCGATGGACCGGGCATACTTCCAGGGCTCAAAGAGGCCGTCGCTGTAGAGGATGCCGAACTTCACGTCGGGCTGGATGGCTTTGAGCTCCTGCAGGGTGTAGTGGTTGAAGGAGGAATAGAGGATGCGGCCCTCCATGCCCTTCTCCTGCTCCAGTTTCAGCACCTTTTCGGCGATGCCGGGATAGACGATCTGATCGGTCTTGATCTCCACGTTGACCACATGGCGGGTGTTGCGGATGAGGTCGTAGAGCTCCCCCAGGGTGGGGACCTTGGCGCCCTTGAAGGCAGGCATGCCGTTGCAGGCGTCCAGTTGCTTCAGTTCCTTCAGGGTGAAGGACTGGATGGGGCCGGAGCCGTCGGTGGTCCTGTCCACGGTCTCGTCGTGCATGACGATGAGCTCCCCGTCCTTTGACAGGTGCACGTCCAGCTCGAAGCCGTCCGCTCCCTGCTCCATGGCCAGTTTGAAGGCTTCCAGCGTGTTTTCGGGGGCGTAACCGGAGGCGCCCCGATGACCCAAAACGATTGACATACTGTCTGTTCTCCCCTCTTGTCGGTGGTATGATTGTACTCCCCTTCCCCCGCCCTTGCAAGTGCGCATTGCATTTTGGCGGAACAAAAGATATACTTACCCTCATGAAGTATGAGCGCGTCGAGGAAGGGGTCTTTGTAGACAGGCCCAACCGGTTCATCGCCCATGTGCTGGTGAACGGAGAACCCCAGGTTTGCCACGTGAAGAACACGGGCCGCTGCCGGGAGCTGCTTGTGCCCGGGGCCAGGGTGATCCTGAGCCGGGGAACGAACCCCCAGCGGAAGACGGCCTTTGACCTGGTGTCCGTATATAAGGGGGATCGGCTCATCAACATGGACTCCCAGGCACCCAACGACATCGCGGTGGAGTATCTGCCCGCCCTGTTTCCCGATTTGACGGAGCTGAGGCGGGAGGTGACCTATGGATCGTCCCGGTTCGACTTCTGCGGGGTCAGGGGCGGCCGGCCCTTCTACCTGGAGGTGAAGGGCGTGACGCTGGAGCAGGCGGATCGGGTCTACTTCCCCGACGCCCCCACGGAGCGGGGGCTCAAGCACCTGAAGGAGCTGACGCGGCTTTGCCGGGAGGGCACGGACGCCTATGTGCTCTTCATCGTGCAGATGGAGCGCGTCCTCTCCCTGCAGGCCAACCGCGCCACCCACCCCGCCTTTGCGGACGCGCTGCAGGAGGCTCACCAGGCCGGTGTGCAGGTCCTGGCGGTGGACTGCCGGGTGACCCCGGATTCAGTCACGGCACGCCGCCCCGTCCCTGTCGAATACGTATAATAAAAGCCCGCTTCCTTTGGGGAAACGGGCCTTTGCTTTATTTTCCGTTCTTTTCCGGGTGTTTGGCGATCTTCTTCTTTCGCCATTCGATGTTTCGCTTGGCCTGCTTCATGCTGGCCGGGGAAACGGTATTCTGCTCCACGGCCTCCTGGAACTTGTTCATCCGTCGGGTGCTGACGTTCACGGCGGAGGGCTGGATGTCGCCGGACTTGGTCAGAGCCCACTTGGTGAGCAGCGGCCCGAAGAGCTCGTAGATCAGGACGCTGAAGAGAACGATGTTCCGAATGAGCACCCCGTCCGCGTTGCCCAGCTTGGCCGCGGTGACGCACATGCCCAAGGCCACGCCCGCCTGGGGCAGCAGCGTGATGCCCAGATACTTGGTGACCAGGGGATCGCATTTCGTGGCCTTGCAGCTCATGTAGGCGCCGATGTACTTGCCCAGGGAGCGGGCCAGGATGTAGATGACGCCCACCAGGATCACGGCGCCGCTGGACAGCACCTCCAGCTCCAGCTCCGCGCCGCTGAGGACGAAGAACAGGGCGAAGAGGGGCGCGGTCCACTTGTCCGCCCGCTCCATCAGATCGTTGGACAGGGGGCAGATGTTGCAGAAGACGGTGCCCAGCATCATGCAGACAAGGAGCGTGGAGAAGGAGATCTTCACCCCGCCCACGGTGAAGGAGAGCATGGACAGGGCCACGGTCAGCACCACAAAGGCGATGGTCAGGGACAGACGGTTGGAGTTGGAGAAGAAGGTTCTCTCCAGCATGGTCAGCACCCAGCCCAGCAGGGAACCGAGAGCCAGGGAGGCCACGATCTCGATGAGTGGCTCCACGATGATGCCGACAAGGTCCGTCTTGCCTGTAACAAGGGAGTTGGCGATGCCGAAGGAGATGGCGAACACAGTCAGGCCCACCGCGTCGTCCAGAGCCACCACGGGCAGCAGGATGTCGGTGAGCTTGCCCTTGGCCTTATACTGGCGCACGACCATGAGGGTGGCCGCCGGGGCGGTGGCCGTGGCGATGGCGCCCAGGGTGATGGTGGCCTCGATGGAGAGGGTGCCGGGAATGATGAAATGGAGGATGACCAGGGCCACGTCAACCAGGATCGTAGCGGCCAGGGCCTGAATGATGCCCACCACCACGGCCTGCTTGCCGATGGTCTTGAGCTGGGAGAGCAAAAATTCGTTGCCGATGGAGAAGGCGATGAAGCCCAGGGCGGTGTTGGTGATCACGTTCAGGTTCTCCACCTCCTCATAGGAAGTGAAGCCGATGCCCTCGATGCCCAGGCGCCCCAGGCAGTAGGGGCCCACGATGAGGCCGGCGATGAGGAACGCCGTCACGTCCGGCAGATGCAGATGCAGGATCTTGAAAACACGGGTCATCAGCAGACCGATGAGCAGGGCTAATGCCGATGACAGCAAAGTGGCCATGTATACATACCTCCCGATTTATTCAAACAAGGGTGTATCATAGCACAAAAAACCAAATAGTCAAGGGGAAAAAGAGGCGGCGGTGGGAAATGGCGCGTCGGGAGGTGAGAAATATAAAATGGCGAGAAAGTGGGATTTGACCCGGACTGCGGTCCGGGCCATGGGCACGGCTCTGGATCGCCACCGGCGATCCATTCACTTCCGTGCCCGTTCAAATCCCGCCTTACTTCAATACTATGCAAGTGGGATTTGACCCGGACTGCGGTCCGGGCCTTGGGCTGGGCTCTGAAGCCCCACTGGGGCTTCATTCACTACCCAGCCCGTTCAAATCCCGTCTTACTTCAATACTATGCAAGTGGGATTTGACCCGGATTGCGGTCCCGGGCCTTGGGTTCGGCTCTCAGCATCCACTGGATGCTGATTCACTACCGAACCCGTTCAAATCCCACCTTACTTCAATACTATGCAAGTGGGATTTGACCCGGACTGCGGTCCGGGCCATGGGCTGGGCTCTGAAGCCCCACTGGGGCTTCATTCACTACCCAGCCCGTTCAAATCCCGCCTTACTTCAATACTATGCAAGTGGGATTTGACCTTCGCTGCGGCGAAGGCCATGGGCACGGCTCTGGATCGCCACCGGCGATCCATTCACTTCCGTGCCCGTTCAAATCCCTTTCGGAGGCAAGAATAAAGGGAGGGTAATCCCTCCCTTTATTCTTGGCGGAGAAAGTGGGATTTGAACCCACGCTGCCCTCATCGAGCACTACTCCCTTAGCAGGGGAGCCCCTTATAGCCACTTGGGTATTTCTCCATATATGGCGGAGATGGTAGGATTCGAACCCACGGGCACTTGCATGCCGACGGTTTTCAAGACCGCTTCCTTAGACCACTCGGACACATCTCCGTGATGCTCCCCGCTTCCGTCCGAAGGGAAGTATACCAAAGAGAGTATGAAATGTCAATGGTTTTCCGGAAGGGACTTTTTTCAATACTCGTCCACGCAGAAGCAGGGCAAGCCCCCTTTCTCCATGGCGGTCCACACCCATTCCGGGGCCAGCATCACGTTTTGGGGCCGCACCTCCCCCTCCGCCTCCGCGTCCGGAGGGAGCTTGGCGCTGGCCTGCCGCCCCCCGGCCCTCACGCGAAGCTCATGCAGCATGGGGCCGTAGGAGGAAAGGCTCAACACCTCCTCGCCGTAGACCGAATCCCCGTCGTAATAGACGCAGTACCCCACCGGGCTTCCCTGCGCATACATCATGAAGCCCTCTGCGCCGTCGGTGAAATAGTCCTGGAGCTTTTGATGGAAGGCCTCCGGGCTCCGCATAGCAAAGCCGGCGTAGCGGGCGGACATGCGCCGATAGATGCTGTAGGCCGCCGCCTCTGAAAAGGGGCCGATCTCCCCCGCCGCCGGCGCGCCGCCCCCCTGCCAGTACTTGGTAAACGTGCTGTTTCGAAAGCCCAGCCGAGCGTAGGAGCCGGGGGTTTGGGGGTGGTTGAAGAGAGCCTCTATGCCCTGAGCCTTGGCGTGGGCCTGCAAAAAGCGCATGGCTTCGTGCATGTGGCCCCGCCCCCGCTCCGCCGGGACCGTGGCTACCCCGGAGGTCATGAGGGCCATACAGGAGCCGCCGCCCAGGCTCAGCTCCATGGGCGTGCCGTGGATGGCGGTGATGAGCTTCTCCCCTTCAAACAGGCCCACGGACCATTCCGGCCGATAGCGGTTTGCAAAGAACCAGTCCACGAAGGCGTCGGAATCCGAAAAGGTTTCCCGCCAGAGGGCCTTGGCCAAAGGCTTATCCGCGTTGGTGAGCAGGCGCGGCTTCATTGGATCTGCCCCCGGTTGTAGGCCCGATAGTTCACCGAAAGGACGATGGCGATGGTGGTCAGGGTGGCCATCATGTTGGACCCCCCGTAGCTGATGAGGGGCAGCGGGATGCCGGTGACGGGCATGAGGCCCATGTTCATGCCGATGTTTTCAAACACATGGAACCCCAGCATGGCCACCGTGCCCGCGCACAGGCACCGGCCGAACATATTCTTCGACCGGCGGGCCACCAGCAGCACCCGCAGCAGCAGCAGGAAGAACAGCAGGATCAAAATGGCGGCGCCCACGAAACCCACCCCCTCGGCGATGCCGGAGAAGATGAAGTCCGTCTGCCGTTCGGGCACGTATTTTTTCTGGGCCAGGGTGCCGGGGGTGAAATATCCCTTGCCGAACAGGCCCCCGGAGCCCACCAGCTCCTTGGACCTGAGCACGTTGTAGCCGTCCCCCTCCAAATCCAAAGAGGGGTCCAGAAAGACCCGGATGCGGGCCCGCTGGTCGTTGTCCAGGATATAGCGGTAGATGAGGGGCAGGCTCAGCACGGCCGCCGTGCCGCCGCCCAGGATGTAGAGCCAGTTGATGCGGGCGGCAAAGACCACGCCCATATAGATGGCCGCAAAGACCATGGCGGTGCCGTAGTCCGGCTGGCGCATGACCAGCACGAAGGGCACGGCGAAGATGAGCAGGGATTGGAGCACGTCCCAGAAGTTGTTGAAATGTCCCCGGCGGTCATAGGCCTCGGAGACGAACTTGGAGAGGGCCACCAACAGCACCACCTTGGCGATCTCCGAGGGCTGGAAGGACCGGGAGGTGCCGATCTTGTACCAGCCGAAGACGCCCCGGGTGTTCACCTTCACGATGAGCAACAGCACAAGCAGGCCGCAGGTGACCAGGTAGGCGGTCTTCACGAAGGGCTTATACTTGTCGTAATCCAGCAGGGCAATGGGCACGGCCACGGCCAGGGAGATGAGGATGCTCACCAGCTGGCGGTTGAAATACTCCATGTTGAGCCGGCTCAAAAAGCCCTCCAGGCCCACCTCCGTGCCGTCGAAGGGATCGGAGAGGACGTTGAGCAGGGACACAAGGCCAAAAAGGAGCAGCACCGTCACCAGGGTGATGATGACGATGTCCACTCCTTTGGTTTGCTGCTTTTTGCCCTGCTTCGCCATTTAGAGGATGAACGCAGGGTCCTCCGCGGGCCGGGCGTTGAGCTCCGCCCGCTTCTCGTCGAAGCCGGGCTTGCCCAGCAGCGCGTAGGTGGCCTTCTTCCCCTCCTCCACGCCGGGCTGGTCAAAGGCGTCGATGCCCAGCAGCTCGCCGGTGAAGGCCGTGGCGACCTCGAACATATAGAGGAGCTCGCCCACGGTGAAGGGGTTCACCTCGGGAAGGGTGATGGTGTAGTTCACATGCCCGCTCTTGGTGAGGGCGTAGGCCGTGGCGGCCTGCTCGGCGGCGATGAGTTCGTTGTGGGTGTGGCCGCTGAGGAAATGGACGTCCGGGATATCCGGGTAGCCCTCGGGGATGGGGGTCACGGCGCGGAACTTCTCCACGCCCAGGAAGGTGACCACCTTATCGAAGGGGCCCTCGGTGTAGAGCTGGACCTGGGAGTGCTGATCGGTGACGCCCAGGGCCTTCACCGGGGTCTGGCCGGCGTGGGTCACAGAGCCGTCCAGGGCGAACTTCTTGCCCAGGGACTCGGCCCAAAGTTGGGCGTACCAGTCAGAAATATATTTGAGGGAGTCTGCGTAAGGCATCATCACATGGATGTTCATGCCGTTGTCCATGGCCACCTTCTGCAACGCGCCCAGGACCACCGCGGGGTTCTGCAGCAGGTTTTCATTCTCGGTGAGCCCGTCCATGTAGGCGGCGCCGGCCAAAAGCTCCCGGATGTCGATGCCGCAGACGGCGGCGGCCACCAGGCCCACCGGGCACAGCTCGGAGAAGCGGCCGCCCACCCCATCGGGGACGATGAAGGTGGTCAGATTCTCCTGCTTGGCGATCTTGATGAGGTTCCCCTTTTCCTTATCCGTGGTGGCGATGAGGTGGCGGGAGATGTCCTCCCCCACGGCCTTCTTCAAAAGATCCACGGCGATGAGCAGCTGGGACATGGTCTCCGACGTGCTGCCGGATTTGGTGATCACGTTGAAGACGGTCTTTTTGATGTCGATCACGTCCAGAAGGGCCGCGAAGCGCTCCGGGTCCACGTTGTCCAGCACGTAGAGCCGGGGGCCGCCCCGCTTCTCCCGGGGCAGCTCGTTGTAATTGAGGTGCCGCAGGGCCTGATGGACCGCGATGGGGCCCAGGGCGCTGCCGCCGATGCCCAGCACCACAAAGGCTTCCGCCTCCTCCCGGACCCAGGCGGCGGTCTGTTCGATCTTCTCGACGATCTGCTCCTGGTTATAGGGCAGCTCCCGCCATTTGAGCTGGGGGCGCTTGGCCTTCAGGGACGCAAAGGCGCTCTTAAGGGGCAGGGCCTTGATCTGCTCGGCGGTGAAGCCGTTGGGGAGCAGGGCGCTCTTCATCATGTTGTTGTAGTTGATCTTCAGGCGCATGCCCTGCTGCCAGGAAGGGGACGCATAGTCTTTCATCGGTGATACCTCCAAAAAATTTTGTTTTTATATATCGGACAGTTGGGATCGGATATAGGTGAAGGATTCCCGGAGCTGATCGAGGCTTTGGAACATGTCGCTGTAGACCTCGATGAAGGCGGGGCCGGAATACCCCTTTTCCACCATGGCCTGCCCCAGGGCCCGAAAATCGCACTGGCCGCGGCCGGGCATCTTCAAGGAGAGCTTGCCCTCCGGGGAAAAGGCGTAGTCGCACAGGTGCCAGTTTTCCAGATCCTCCCCCACCGCCTCCACGAAGGCGAAGGGGTCCTCCCCGGAGCGGACGGCCTGCTTGATGTCCAGCACGAACTTCAGCCGCCGGTCCCCCAGCAGGCGCCTGAGCTCCCGGCCGAAGGCGGGGGCGTGGAAAAAGCACCAGCTCACGTTTTCCAGGCACAACGTGATGCCGTATTCCTCCGCCACGTCCAGCAGCTCCCGGAACACGGGCACGATCCGCTCGAATTCCAGATTCTTGGCCGTGCCGCCCAGGTGGGGGGAGCCGTGCATCACATAGTGGGTGGCCCCCAGGATGCGCCCGGCGTTGAGGGCGTCCCGGTAGACCGAAAAGGCGTCCTCCTTCTGCCGGGGATGGATGGAAAAGAGCTGGGCCTCGAACTGATTGCTCATGGGATGGACGCTGTAGACAGTCAGGCCCTGCTCGTCCAGCCGCCGGCGCACCAGGCGCACAAAATCCGGGCGGTACTCGCTGAAGGTGTTCAAAAACACCTCCACAAGCGAACAGCCCATGGGCGCAAGCATGGCGGGCACGTCCTCCACCATGGCCTTATTGAATATGCTGGCTGTGGAAATCCCAACGTTCATAGAGCAGGGGCACTTTCAAAAAAAGATGTAACGAGCAAGCAGTAAGCCGAGTTCTGTCATGGGGGTTGCCCACGGACGATTATCTATCTAAGGCCCTCTGTTGCCAAAGGGCTCATGCGATTATCAGGAGCGCAGCGGGCCGCTGTTGAATGCTCCCATTCCAATCTTGCACCGGGTGGGGTTTACATGGCCGGTCCGTCGCCGGATCCTTACCTCGCCTTTCCATCCTTACCTCCCGCGGGAGGCGGTTTGTTTCTGTTGCACTTTCCCTGATGTCGCCATCGCCGGGTGTTACCCGGCACCCTGCCCTGCGGTGCTCGGACTTTCCTCAGCCCACGAGGGGCCGCAATCGTCTTGCTTACTCGTTACAAAGGGGGAAACTTGGTTGCTATTGCTGATAGAGGATGCGGCCGCAGTTCTCGCATTCCATCACGCTCTGCTGGCCGGCAAGCTTCTTGATGACCGCCATGGGGATGGACATGTTGCAGCCGCTGCATTTTTCGTTGACCACGGGGACCACGGGCATATTGTGGTGGACCCGGGCCCGCTTATACTTGGCCAGGAAGGTGGGGTCCACCTGCCGCTCCACGGTGTCCATCTCCTTGGAGGCCACGGCGATCTCCTCGGCGCTCTCCTCCTTCTCCACCTCGCAGACGGCCTTGAGCCGGTCGTATTCCTTCTTGGCTTTGCCGGCCAGAGCGCGGGTCTTCTGATACTCGGCGATGGTCTTTTCCATCTGCTCCAGGAGGGCCTTGGCGTCCTTCTCCATGCGGCCCATCTCCCGGTTGAGCTTTTCCACATCGGTGCGGAACTCCGTCAGCTCCTCCGCCGTGACCTCCTCATCCCCTTCCAGGGTCTCCATCTCGGAGCTGTTCAGCTCCAGGTCGTGGGCCAGGCTCTCCTGCTGGGAGACGAGCTTAGAGAGGGAAAGCTGCTGGGCCTCGGCCTCCTCGGTGAGGCGCTGGATGGCCGCCTTCTGCTCCCGCAGGAGCTTGGTGAGCTTGTTGAGCTTCTGCCGGCTCTCCGTGTTCTTCACGGCGTTTTCCAGCTGCTGCTTTTTGAGGTCAGCCTTCTGGTACATGAGCAAGTATTCCAATTTCGTCATGGGATTACCTCCTTTCAGGAGAAAAGCAGGGGCGCCTTCTCCCGAAGCGTTATAGAATATTGTACATCAGGCGCGAGAATTTGTAAACGGTTCCGCAAAGATTTCAAAACCACCCGCTCCGTTTCATAATGGCCGCAGAGGATGAGGGGCAGGTCCCGCTCATAGGATTCCAGGATCTCGTGGTGCTTGGCTTCCCCGGTGAGGTAGGCGTCGGCCCCCGCGGCCTGGGCATACCCTAAATCCCCGCCTCCGGCCCCGCCCAGGACCGCCAGGCGTAAGATGAGCCGGTCCGGGTCGCCCGTATAGCCTCCGTGGCTGTCCAGCAGTTGGTTGCAGCGGGCCAAAAGCGCCGAGAGCTTCATGGGCGCGGGCAGGGTGCCCACCCGGCCGATGTTCTCCGGGGGAATGGGCGAAACGTCCGTCAGACCGAGCAGGGCAGCCAACGTGTCGTTCACCCCGCCCGAAGCCGCGTCCAGGTTGGTATGGGCGGCAAAGTGGCCGATGCCGTGGCGCAGCAAAATGGCCGCCGCCCCGGTGACGGGCGACGAAAAGCCGATGCTCTTCACCCCGTGGAAGAACTGGGGATGGTGGGTGATGAGCAGATCCGCCCCCAGCTCTACCGCCTCCCGGGCCGTTTTTGAGGTGCAGTCCAGGGCCAGCAGGACCTTCTTGATCTCGCTGTGGTCCGGCTCCACGAGCAGGCCCACGTTGTCAAATTCCAGCGCCAGATCCCGGGGCGCGATCTCTTCCATGATTCGGCAGAATTCCCTCAGTTCCATGCTTCGATTCCCTCCAAAATGGTTTGCAGCTGCTCGATCTCCCGCTGCAGCTTTTCCTCTCCCCCGGTGCCTTGGGCCTGTTTTAACCGGTCTGCCCGCTTATAAAGCTGGGCCTGGCAGTAGGCAAAAAGCCCTGGCTCCCGATCCGAAAACGCTCGATACCCCACCAAAAAGCATCCCTCCGGGAAGCCCTGGGGCCAGGGGTCCCGGGCTTTTGCCTTCCGGACGCAAAAGATCTGGTAGGTGCGCTGTTTCTCCGTGACCAGCCGGTCGGCCAGCACACAAAATCGGTTCTCATAGAGCCATTGCCTTAGCTCCTCGATGCCGGACATGGGTTGGAGCACCAGGCGCTCCATTTGGGCGGCCACATCCTCCGACGCCGCCAAAAGCTCCGCAATCAGCTCCCCGCCCATGCCCAGGATGGCCCCGGCGTCGCACTCTCCGGGCAAAAGGATCGAAAGACCGCTGCCCAGCCGCACCTGCGCCCGGTCCGAAAGCCCCCGCTCCTCCAAGAGCCGGCGGGCCTTATTAAGGCAATCCGGGCTGATATCCCCGGCGACGACCCGTTCGCAGCCCCCCTCCAGGAGCAGGGCGGCGGCGAGCTTGCCGTGGTCGCAGCCGATGTCGGCCACGGCTTTTGCCCCCTGCAGCAGGTCGAAGGCGGCCCGAAGGCGGGCGTCCAGGCGGATCATATCTCTATCCTCTTCATGGGCTCGGTGGCCTCGATGGGGCCGCCTCCCAGGCATTCCTCCCCCTGATAGAGCACGCACCACTGGCCCGGGGTGACCGCCCGCTGGGGCGCGGCGAAGCGGACCAGCGCCCCCTCTCCCCTGCGCTCCACGGTGACGGGCTGATCGGGCTGGCGGTAGCGGAATTTGGCCGTGCAGGCGAAGGTTTTGGGCAGGGGATCACGGCAAATCAGGTTGAGCTTGTCCATGGTGAGGGACAGGGAGAAGAGCTCCTCATGCTCCCCCTGCTGAACGATGAGCAGATTCCGCTTGAGATCCTTGCCGATGACGAACCAGCTCTCCCCGCTGCCGTCGCTGCGGCCGCCGATACCCAGGCCCCGCCGCTGCCCCAGGGTGTAGTACATGAGGCCGTCGTGGCGGCCGATCCTTCTGCCGCGCTCGTCCACCATGTCCCCGGGTTGGGCGGGCAGATAGCTCATGAGAAACCTTTTGAAGTTCCGCTCCCCGATGAAGCAGATGCCGGTGGAATCCTTCTTCTCCGCCACGGGCAGGGCGTGCTTTCGGGCCAGGGCGCGCACCTCGCTCTTTTGCAGGGCGCCCAGGGGGAACAGGACTTGCTCCAGCTGCTCCGGCCGGAGGCCCGCGAGAAAATAGGTCTGGTCCTTGCCCCGGTCCGCGCCCTTCAGCAGGTGCACGCCCGCGTCGTCCTTTTTGAGCCGGGCATAGTGGCCCGTGGCCAGGAGCTGAGCCCCGGACTTCAGGGCAAAGTCCAGGAACGCTTTGAACTTGATCTCCGTGTTGCAGAGGATGTCCGGGTTGGGGGTGCGCCCGGCGGCGTACTCCGAAAGAAAGTAGGAAAAGACCCTGTCCTGGTATTCCTTGGTGAAGTTCACCGTGTAGTAGGGCATGTCCAGGGCTTCGCTGACCCGGCGCACATCGTCGTAATCCTCCTCGGCGGGGCAGGTGCCGTCCCGGTCCTCCCAGTTGCGCATGAAGACGCCCGTCACGTCATAGCCCTGCTCCTTGAGAAGCAGGGCGGCCACGGCGCTGTCCACGCCGCCGGACAGGCCGACGATGACCCGATCGCTTATCTTTTCCTCCACCATACAAAGGGCCCTTCCTGTGATATGGAAAAAGTATACCACAGGAAGGCGCTAAAATCAATTATGCCCTTGTTTGGGCCCTCACCCTCAGACGCCGCAG
This sequence comes from uncultured Eubacteriales bacterium, assembly GCA_902765005.1. Taxonomy (GTDB): domain Bacteria; phylum Bacillota; class Clostridia; order Christensenellales; family CAG-138; genus RUG472. Next base: position 225,913 of record CACWYB010000003.1, read on the forward strand.
GTCCTGCCGATGGTGTTGGCGCCGCCGCAGCCGCAGCCGCAGCCCATGTCGTTGCCGCCGCAGTAGCGGGACAGGAGCAGCAGCCAGATGAAAGTGTCGCAGCTGGCGCAGCCGCCGTTGTTGCCGTCGCCCAGGATGAGCAGGAGAAGCAGGATCCACATCATGTTATTGCTGCCAAAGTTCATGTTTATATCCTCCTTTTTTCGGGCGTTTTTCATGCCCGTATACATCATAGTACGTTCTCCTTTTCCTTGACAAATCGGGGCGGCCGCATATAATGGTAGGGAATACTGTGCCCAGAGAATGAGAAGGAGGGCAAAACATGAGCGAATTGACGATGGACAAACTGGTTTCCCTGTGCAAAGGCAGAGGCTTTGTGTTTGCTGGGAGTGAGATATACGGAGGGCTCGCCAACACCTGGGACTACGGTCCCCTGGGCGTGGAGCTGAAGAACAACATCAAGAAGGCCTGGTGGAAGAAGTTCGTCCAGGAGAGCCCCTACAATGTGGGCTTGGACGCGGCTATTTTGATGAACCCCCAGACCTGGCAGGCCTCCGGTCACCTGGGCGGTTTTGCCGACCCCCTCATGGACTGCCGGGAGTGCAAGGAGCGGTTCCGGGCGGATAAGCTCATAGAGGACTGGGCCGCCGAGCATGGCGTAACCTTGGAGAAGCCCCTGGACGCCTTCACCCAGGCGGAGATGAAGGACTTCATCGAATCCAACCAGATCCCCTGCCCCTCCTGCGGCAAGCACAATTTCACGGACATCCGCCAGTTCAACCTGATGTTCAAGACCTTCCAGGGCGTGACCGAGGACGCCAAGAACACCGTGTACCTGCGGCCGGAGACGGCCCAGGGCATCTTCGTGAACTTCGCCAACGTCCAGCGGACCACCCGCAAAAAGCTCCCCTTCGGCATCGGGCAGATCGGCAAGTCCTTCCGCAACGAGATCACCCCGGGGAACTTCATCTTCCGGGTCCGGGAGTTCGAGCAGATGGAGCTGGAATTCTTCTGCGAGCCGGGGACCGACCTCAAGTGGTTCGACTACTGGCGCAGCTACTGCCACAACTTCCTCCTCTCCCTGGGCATCAAGGACGAAAACCTGCGCCTCAGGGACCACGATCCGGAGGAGTTGGTGTTCTACTCCAAGGCCACCACGGACTTCGAGTTCCTCTTCCCCTTCGGCTGGGGCGAGCTGTGGGGGGTGGCGGATCGGACGGATTACGACCTGACCCAGCATCAGAACGCCTCCGGCAAGGACCTCTCCTACTTCGACACGGAGAAGAACGCCCGCTATGTCCCCTATGTCATCGAGCCCTCCCTGGGCGTGGAGCGCACGTTCCTGGCGGTGCTGTGCAACGCCTATGAGGAGCAGGAGCTGGACAAGGGCGACGTGCGGGTGGTGCTCCATCTGCACCCGGCCCTCGCTCCCTTCAAGGCGGCGGTGCTGCCGCTGAGCAAGAAGCTGGGCGAGCAGGCCATGGCCATCCACGCGGAGCTTGCCAAATACTTCCCCGTGGATTACGACGAGACCGGCTCCATCGGCAAGCGCTACCGCCGGGAGGACGAGATCGGCACGCCCATGTGCATCACCTACGACTTCGATTCCGAAAATGACCATTGCGTCACCGTGCGGGATCGGGACACCATGGAGCAGGTGCGCCTGCCCATCGACGAGCTCAAGGCCTACATCGAAGCGAAGCTGGCGTTTTAACAAGAGGATCGACCCGATGCCCGCCCCCTTTCGGGCGGGCATGTTTTGAAAGGATGACCTATGGCGTTTTTGGAGCTGGTTTGGGATGTGTTCTATGAGGATTGCCTCATCCTGCTTCCCATTCTGTTTTTCACGTTTTTCTTCATAGAGTTTCTGGAGCACCGGGCCGGCAAGCGGTTCCTGTCCCAGGTGGAGAAGGCCGAGAAGACCGGCCCCCTTTGGGGCGCCCTCATCGGCTGCGTGCCCCAGTGCGGGTTCAGCGTGTCCTGCGCCCACCTGTTCAACGGGGGCATCGTCACCGCGGGGACCCTCATCGCCGTGTTTCTCTCCACCTCCGACGAAGCGCTGCCCGTGCTCCTCTCCCACCGGACGGCCCTGCCCGTCATCTGGAAGCTGCTGCTGGTGAAGGTCGTTCTGGCCATCCTGGCCGGATACGCCGTGGACTTCCTCTGGAAGCGGGAGAAGCAGCGGCAGAGCTTTGAAAAGAAGCACATCGAGCACGAGTGCCACGTGCAGCAGAGCTCTTTGAAGGAGCTGCTGATCGAGTCCTTCAAGCGGACCATGGAGGTGTGGGTGGCTCTCTTTTTGGTGTCCATCGCGCTCACCTTCCTCATGGAGAAGGTGCCCAAGGAGAGCATCCAGCGGTTTTTACTGGGCGGGTTCTTCCAGCCGTTCCTGGCGGCCCTGTTCGGGTTCATCCCCAACTGCGCCGTGTCGGTGGTGCTGGTGGAGCTGTACCTATCGGACCTCATCAGCTTCGGCGCCGTGGTGGCGGGCCTCTCCTCCGCCGCGGGCCTGGGCATCATCGCCCTGCTTCGGGGCAAGCGGGGCATCAAGACCTATGCCGGCATCCTCGGCGCCTGCTACCTGGCGGCGGCCCTGGCCGGCACGCTGATCCAGCTATTTGAATGACATGGAGATTTCAGGCGTAGTCGACAGGATCATATTTCGGAATACCGACAACGGGTACACCGTTTTGTCGCTGCGCCGGGAGGATGGCCAGGGGGACATCACCGTCTGCGGCACGCTGCCCCTCGCCTCCGTGGGGGAACAGCTGCGGCTGGAGGGCACGGTGAAGCATCACCCCAAGTACGGCCAGCAGTTCTTGGCCTCCTTCGCCGAGACCATGGCCCCCTCCACCCTCTCCGCCATCGAAGGGTATCTGTCCGGCGGCACCATCAAGGGCATCGGCCCGGCCATGGCCCGGCTCATCGTGAACCGGTTCGGCATGGACACCCTCCGGGTCATGGAGCGGGAGCCGGAGCGGCTGCTGGAGATTTCGGGCATCGGGAAAAAGAAGCTGACCATGATCTCCGCTTCCTTCAACGAGAATCGGTCCATGCGGGAGATCCTGCTGGCCCTGGCCCCCTACGGGGTCACGGTGAACCAGGCCTACCGCATGTTCAAGGTGTATGGGGATCTGGCCCTGGCCAAGGTCCAGGAGAACCCCTATCAGCTCATCGACGATGTGGACGGCATCGGCTTTATGACCGCCGACGCCATCGCCCAGCGGGTGGCCGGGTTTGAGACCAACTCCGCGGCCCGACTCTTCGCCGGCATCAAGTACGCCCTGCAGGACGCCCGGGCGGAGTACGGCCACACCTATCTGCCCCAGGACAAGCTGGTGATCAAGGCCAGCGGTCTGCTGGGGGTGGAGCAGGAGATGATCACCGACGCCGTGGACGCCATGATCTACGAGGGCACCCTGGTGGAGCAGTTCGTGGGCGAGCAGCGGGGCATCTTCCTTCCCTTCATCGCCCGCATGGAGACGGCCATCGCCCAGAAGCTGGCGGAGCTCTCCGCGCCCCCGGCGGCCAATCCCCTCTGGGACGTGAACCAATATGAGATGGACCTCGGGCTGACCCTGTCCGCAAGCCAGCGGGAGGCGGTGATGGCGGCGCTCGACGCGGGGGTCATGATCATCACCGGCGGCCCCGGCACGGGCAAGACCACCATCATCCGCATCATCACCCACGCCCTGTCCGGCATGGGCATGACCTTCGCCCTGGCGGCGCCCACGGGCCGGGCGGCCAAGCGCATGACCGAAGCCACCGGCGCCGACGCCAGCACCATCCACCGGCTCCTGGAATACAACCCTCAGGAGGGCTTCGTCCGCAATAAGGACAATCCTCTGGTCTTCGATATGGTCATCGTGGACGAGATGAGCATGGTGGACGTGCCGCTGATGCACGCCCTTTTGAACGCTCTGCCCCGGGGCACCCGCCTTCTTCTGGTGGGGGACGCGGACCAGCTTCCCCCCGTGGGCTGCGGGGACGTGCTCAGGGACTGCATGGACAGCGGCCGGCTGAACGTGATCCGCCTGACGGAGATCTTCCGCCAGGCCACCGAGAGCCGGATCATCACCAACGCCCACCGGATCAACCAGGGGCTGATGCCCGTGCTGAGCCAAGAGTCCTCCGACTTCATCTACGAGGAGATCCTGCCCCCGGAGCGGATCTTGCAGCGGGTGACGGAGCTGTGCCGGAGGGAGTGCGGCCGGCTGGGCACCAGCGAGCCCCTCATGGACGTGCAGGTCCTCTCCCCCATGAAAAAGGGCATGCTGGGCGTGGAAAATCTGAACCGGGTGCTCCAGGAGGCCCTGAACCCGGCGGCCCTGGATAAGCCGGAGCATGTGTTCGGCGAAACCATGTTCCGCCAGGGGGACAAGATCATGCAGATCAAAAACGACTACAAGGTCTCCTGGCAGAAGGTGGATAAAAAGGGCGTCCTGCAGGAGGGCGCCGGGGCCTTCAACGGGGATCTGGGCACCCTGTACCGGGTGGACAACCTGAACCGTGTTCTTTATGTGCTCTTCGACGACGGGCGGCTGGCGGAGTATGACTTCACCCAGTCGGACGAGCTGGATTTAGCGTACTGCATCAGCATCCACAAGAGCCAGGGCAGCGAATTCCCCACGGTACTGCTGCCGCTGGCCGGCGGGCCGGCCATGCTGCTGAACCGGAACCTGCTCTATACCGCGGTGACCCGGGCCAAGCGCCTGGTCTACTGTCTGGGGCATCGGGACACCATCGCCCGCATGGTGCGCACGGTCCAGTCCCGCCGCCGGTTCACCTCCCTGTCCGTTCGCCTGCAGGAGGTGTAACATATGGACCGCGTCCAGGAGCTGCTTCTCTCCCTTCTTTCGCCGCCGCCTCACCTGTGCTATCTGTGCGAGAGGGAGTGCGAGCCCAGCGAGGACGGCCTCTGCGACGACTGCCGGCGAAAGCTGAAGCTGGCCATCGCCCCCGCCCCGCCGGAATATGTGGACGGGCTCACCGCCGGGCTTCAATACTGCGAGGAGCTGGGGACCCTATTCTATCGCTTCAAGGTGAACGAGCGGCGGGACTACACCCCGTTTTTAGCCCAATTCATCTCCATTCCCCAGGAGTGGCGGGCGGAGCTTCTGCTGCCCGTGCCGCTGTATCGCTGGCGGGAATACCAGCGGACCTACAACCAAAGCTATCTTTTGGCCCAATATGTTTCCTCCCGGTATCAAATTCCCATCTGCCGGGAGCTGCTGACGCGCACCCGGTCCACGCCCCAACAGAAGCTGCTCCCCTCCAAGCAGCGGAAAAAGAATCTGCGGGGTGCCTTTCTGGCGGCACCGGAATGCAAGGGCCGGTCCATCGTGCTCATCGACGACGTGGTGACCACCGGCACCACCATCAGCGAATGCGCGCGGACGCTAAAAAAGGCAGGGGCATACAAGGTGTACGCCGCCTGCGTGGCCTGCTCCGGGCGCTGAGGGCTACGCCCCTGTCCCTTGCCTATACTTTTCCTTTGTGGCCTGACCGCCCCGCAAGTGGCGTTCGGCCTTGTTTTTATCCAAAACCTGGCGCACCTGGGCGAAAAGAGCCGGATCGGCGGTCTTCAGCTGCCCGGTGAGCAGCTTATGGACCGTGGACTTGCTGGTCCCGAAAAAGTGGGCCGTCTCCCGGACCGTGGCCCCGTTGTGCACCATGAACCGACCGTACTCGCAGGATCTTTCGTTTCGACTGCGCATCCATCACTCCCCCATCCCTGCCGTTTGCTCATGTATATGCGGCGGGATGGGCTGGTATGCGCCTTAGAACTGCTCGATGTTCACCTTCTGCACGTTGTCGGCCCTGACCGCGTCCAGATACCGGCGGGCGATCTCTAAAAAGCCCGTGTCCTCATCGCTGACGAAGTAGGACACCCGGTTGGGGGTCTTCTCCTCCGGCATCCGGAAGGAGGCCGTGAGCCGGCGGGATAGGGCCTTGCCCACGTTGATGAAGGTGACCTCCGGCATAAACCGTTCCAACGTCTCGGTCAGGAAGGGATAGTGGGTGCAGCCCATGATGATGGTGTCCACCCCCGTGTCCCGGAAGGCGGACAGATACCGCTCCACCGTCATGACGGTGATGGGGTCGTCCGGGGCGAAGCCGTTTTCGATAAGGGGCACGAAAAGGGGGCACTCCACGCCCCAGGTCCTAACTTCGGGCCTAAGCTCCCGGATGCGGCGCTCGTAGGCTCGGGAATTGACGGTAGCCCGGGTTCCGATGACCCCGATGCGGTTGGTCTTCGTGGCGGCAAGGGCCGCCTCGCAGCCCGCGTCGATCACGCCCACGATGGGGAGCGAGAAGGTTCTTTTCAGGGCGGGCAGGCAGTTGGTGCTCACGGTGCCGCAGGCGATGAGGATGGCCTCCACCCCCTCGGAGAGGAGGAAGCGCACATCCTGCTCGGCGTAGCGGTTGATGGTCTCCACCGTGCGGGAGCCGTAGGGGACACGGGCCGTGTCCCCGAAGTAGACCACGTCCAGGCCGGTGTTGTATTTGCAGATCTCGTTCAGGACGGTCAAGCCGCCAAGACCGCTGTCGAAAACGCCCAATCGCTTCAGGGTTTCCATGGATGTGCTTTACTCCCACTCGATGAGCCCCGCGCGCTCCAGATACGCTTCGTCATACTCCATGTAGTCCTCCACAAAGCGCATGGCGTACATCTTCTGCTCGGGGAAGGCTTCCTGGAGCTTGTGCATCATGTAATCGAAGGCCTGATCGTCGTCGTAGACGGCGCCCTCGTTCACGCCGGATTCGGCCATGAACGCTTCGTCCAGGGCCATGACGGCGTCCAGCATCCGCTCGAACACGTCCTTGGGGAGGATGTTGAAATCTCCCTGCTCCCTGAATTTATCGGCGATGAACGCTCTTGCTTCGTTGGGGTTTTCCATGCTGCTGCCTCCTGTTTTGCTTCAAATCGGATACAGTATATCATTATGTGGGCCGTTCGTCCATGAACCGGATATGAATTTTTCGTTTTGCGAAAAGTTCACGGCCCTTTCACTTGCCTATTGCGGCGTTTTCCTGTACACTTTCATATATGAAAACGTTTGTTTGTGTTTTATTGTGTCTGGCGGCCCTGACGGGCTGCGCCGCCCCCTCCACCGCCGGGGGCATGGATATCTACACCTTCTCCATCGGGAAGGCGGACTGCTCCCTTCTGTCCTTCGACGGAGTGAACGTGCTCATCGACGCCGGAGAAAGCGAAGACGGGCAGGACATCCTCAGGGACCTTGAAAAGCTGGGCGTGAAGGAGCTGGATCTGGTGATCCTGACCCACTTTGACAAGGACCACATCGGCGGCTTCCCCGCCATCGCCCGAGCCCTCCCCATCGGCGGGGTCATCCTGCCCGATTACGTGCGGGAAAGCGAGCGGTATGAGGCGATGATGGAGGCCATCGAGGAAAAGGCTATCCCCGTCCGGCGGCTCAGCGCGGACACGGGCCTCACTCTGAAGAACGCTGCCTTCACCTTCTACACTTCTACCCAGCCCTACGACCCGGAGAAGGGCAACGACAACGAGCTCTCCCTTATCACCGCCGTGACCTACGGGCAGATGAAGCTCCTGTTCATGGCCGACGCGGAGGATAAATGGCTCAACGACCTGTGCTACAAGGGATATGACCTGAGCTGCGATCTCATGAAATTCCCCTACCACGGCAAGTGGCAGAAGGATCTGCCCGCCCTGCTGGCCCTGAGCCTGCCCAGCTATGTGATCATCACGGATTCGGGAAAAAATCCGGCGGCGATGAAGACCCTGAACGCCCTGAAGACCATGGATATCCCGGCCCTGCGCACGGCGGAGGGCGATGTGCATCTGTTCACCGACGGCAGGAAGCTGACGATCCGCTGAGCTAAGGGTGCTCATACTATACATTTACTATGAAAAAGGTGACGGCCGAATGACCGTCACCTTTTGCGTTCTGTTTACTTCTTGATCCGGCGGACGATCTGGATGGGCGGCTCGTCGTCCTCATCCTCCTCCACCGGGGGCCGTTTCTTTTTCTTGGGCTTGGGGGGCGCTTCCTCGTAGGGTTCCTCGTCGTAGGGCTCTTCGTCGTAGGGCTCCTCGTCCATGCCCTCGTCCTCATATTCGATGGATTCCATCTCCTCCTCGTCATCCCCCAGCAGGGCCTGGTTCCGGGCGTTCTTTCCCCGGCGCACGATCATGAGGGTGAGGACCACGCAGATGAGGATGGCCACCACGATGAACAAACCGAAGACGATGTAGGCCAAGGTGTCGCTGCCGCTCTGCTCCTCCGGCTCAGGGGAGGGGCTGACCCCGGGGGCCAGGGTGACCTCGGACACGGGGTAGCGGGGCTGCTCGGTGGCGGGGGCCGTGGGCTCCGGGCTGTCGCCGGGAGAGACGGACGGAGGCGCCACGGTGGTGGGGGCGCTTTCGCCGGTGACCCGGCCCAGGTTGATGGTGCCGCCGGTGTAGCCCCGCTGGCTGCCGGAGTTGGTGGTGACGAAGGAATAGGAAACCTTCTTCAGCACCAGGATGGTGCTCACGGCGGAGAGAATCTTGAAGCGGACATGCATGAGCAAGCCGGACCCGGAGCAGCCGGCGGAGGCCGCCGCCGTGAAGGCCACGCTGCCGGCCTTGGTGGCCACGTTGCAGGTGAACTGGGCCCCCAGGATGCTGATGCTATCCCCGGACACCTCCTGGATGTCCACAAACTCCAACGCCGCGCTGTCATACTCCAACACGAACTGGAGGGAGTCCATGGTCTGCCCCACCTTGGGGGGCTCCACGGTGATGTTCAAGGTGGCCGTCACCGTCTCCCCCACCTTGCCGCGGACATCCTCGGAGGTGATGGTCACCGGGGCGTTGTCCGCATGGGCGAAGGCCGCGGGCAGGAGCAGCAACAGGGCCATCAAAACGGAAATGATCCTACGTTTCATTCTTTTCTCCTTCATGTTTCCATGCGCACCGCATTCCACATGCGTTCGTTCGATTCATGCCATGCATAGTATATGCAGTATTGTACTATCCTTCCGGCCATAAGTCAAATTCGGATTGACAACCTCTGGTAAATTTCATATAATTTTCTAAATCGTTACGGATTGTTTTCATAAAACCGACGCAAAGCGGCTTTTTGAAAAAGCTGCTTTCTTTTTGAGAGGGAAAGGAGATAGCATGTACATCTACAACACCATGACCCGCAAGAAGGAACTCTTCGTGCCCCTGCAGGAGGGCAAGGTTTCCATGTACGCCTGCGGTCCCACGGTTTACAACTTCTTCCATATCGGCAACGCCCGTCCCTTTATCGTGTTCGACACCCTGCGGCGGTATCTGGAATACCGGGGATACGAGGTCACCTTTGTGCAGAACTTCACGGACATCGACGACAAGATGATCCGCCGGGCCAACGAGGAAGGCATCACCGTCAAGGAGCTGGGCGACCGGTTCATCAAGGAATACTACACCGACGCGGACGCCCTGGGCGTGAAGCGGGCCACGGTGAACCCCCGGGCCACGGAGCACATCCAGGATATCATCGACCTGGTTCAGACCCTGGTGGAAAAGGGCCACGCCTACCCCGCCGCCAACGGCGACGTGTATTTTTCCGTGCGCAGCTGGCCCGGCTACGGCAAGCTCTCCGGCCAGAACATCGACGACTTGGAGAACGGCGCCCGGGTGGACCCCACCGAGGAGAAGCGGGACCCCCTGGACTTCGCCCTTTGGAAGGGGCAGAAGCCCGGCGAGCCTGCCTGGCCCTCCCCCTGGGGCATGGGCCGCCCCGGCTGGCACATCGAGTGCTCGGCCATGAGCATGTCCATCCTGGGCAAGAGCTTCGACATCCACGGCGGCGGGCAGGATTTGATCTTCCCCCACCACGAGAATGAGATCGCCCAGTCCGAAGCCGCCACGGGCAAGCCCTTCGCCCACTACTGGATGCACAACGGCTTCATCAACGTGGACAATCAGAAGATGAGCAAGTCCCTGGGCAACTTCTTCACCGTCCGGGACATCGCCAAGGAGTTCAGCTTGGACGTGGTGAGGCTGTTCATGCTCAGCGTCCAGTACCGCAACCCCATCAACTTCTCCCGCGACCTTATCCAGCAGGCGGCGGTGGCCCTCCAGCGGCTCAGGACCGCCCTTGACAGGCTGAAGGAAGCCCCGGTGGCCGATGCCCCCGCCGAGGATGAGCAGGCCTTTTTGGACGCGCTTTCCGGCTACCGCGACCGGTTCAACGAGGCCATGGACGACGATCTGAACACCGCGGACGCGTTGGGCGTGCTGTTCGACCTGGCCAGGGCGGCCAACACCTTTGTGAGCGTGCCCCGGACGAAAGCCGCCATCCAGGCCGTGACCAAGGCCTATACGGAGCTTCTGGACGTGCTGGGCCTTTTGCCCAGGCAGAGCGAGGAGGAATTCCCGGCGGAGGTGCTCGCCCTCCTGGAGGAGCGGCAGCAGGCCCGCAAGGACAAAAACTACGCCCGGGCCGACCAGATCCGGGAGCAGCTCAAGGGTCTGGGCTACGCCATCGAGGATTCCCGCCAAGGGGCCAAGCTCAAGAAACTGTAATTTGCGCCGAGGAGGAAGATAATCATGCTGTTCTGCATCATTCTGCTGGCGATCGCCGTGTACCTGGCCATTCCCGTGATCAGCGGCAAGGGCAAGCTCCTGGCCGTGGAGAACATCAAGAAGGGCAAGGAAAAGACCTACGTTAAGTACCTGCGGCTCATCTATTTGGTCCTGCTCATCGCGGTGCTGCTCATGGCCGCCTTCAACTTCGTGGAGCAGGTGGCCTACGAGACCACCTACCACTACGAGTTTACCGAGGATTATGAGGGCGCGGACGGCGTCGTCCACCCCGCCGGGGAAAGCCACACGGCCACGGAGATGCGGGAGATTTTGATCCCCACGGAGTCCTCCGGGAGCCTATGCGCGCCGGTGGACGCCTCCACCCAGCCCTACCGCTACACCGAGACCACCCACACCCTGAAGGCCCGGTATAGCTTCCTCTCCTTCCTGCCCTATGAGACGGCCCATGTGCTGAACTTCATCTCCCTGGGCCTGTCCATGATCACGGTGGTGGGCCTGTTCTTGTTCATCAACCTGATGACCGACAAGGAGGCCAAGAAGAAAGCGCAGGCGGCCCGCACCTCCCCCGTCCGGCCCTCCATGCCCAAGGGCGCCTTCGACTTCTCCGACTACGAGGACGAAGTCCAGGTCCCGGCGGACAGCCTGGGCGAGGAGCCCCCGGCCAAGAAGAAATAACCACTAACCAAAAAAGGACCGGCCCGCCGGTCCTTTTTCATTTGCATTGATAGGCGATACCATACAAAAACAGCCACCGGAAACGGCGGCTGTTTTGGGTTCCGATATGAGATTACAGCTCGGCGAAGTACTTGATGGTGCGGACCATCTGGCTGGTGTAGCTGTTCTCGTTGTCGTACCAGGACACGACCTGGACCTGATAGGTGTCCTCGTCGATCTTCTGGACCATGGTCTGGTTGGCATCGAACAGGGAGCCGTAGGTCATGCCGATGATGTCGGAGGAGACCAGCTTCTCGGTGGTGTAGCCGAAGGACTCGCTCTCCTGGCTCTTCATGGCGGCGTTGACCGCTTCCTTGGTGATGTCCTTGCCCTTGACGACGGCCACCAGGATGGTGGTGGAGCCGGTGGCTACGGGCACCCGCTGGGCGGAGCCGATGAGCTTGCCGTTGAGCTCGGGGATGACCAGGCCGATGGCCTTGGCGGCGCCGGTGCTGTTGGGCACGATGTTGGCGGCGCCGGCGCGGGCCCGCTGCAGATCGCCCTTCTTGTGGGGGCCGTCCAGGATCATCTGATCGCCGGTGTAGGCATGGACGGTGGTCATGATGCCGGACACGATGGGGAAGTTGTCGTTGAGGGCCTTGGTCATGGGCGCCAGGCAGTTGGTGGTGCAGCTGGCGGCGGAGATGATCTTGTCCTCCTTGGTGAGGATGTTGTTGTTCACGTTGTAGACCACGGTGGGCAGGTCGTTGCCCGCGGGGGCGGAGATAACGACCTTCTTGGCGCCGGCGTCAATGTGCGCCTGGGCCTTGGCCTTGCTGGTGTAGAAACCGGTGCACTCCAGCACCACGTCCACCTTCAGCTTTTTCCAGGGCAGGTTCTGGGCCTTGGGCTCGGCATAGATGGTGATCTCCGTGCCGTCCACGGTGATGGAGCCGGGAACCTTCACGGTCTTGCCGTCTTCTTCAAAGATGGGCTCCTTGGAGGTGACGGTGTGCTTGTTCTCACCGATGACGCCGCAGTAACCCTTCTGGGCGGTGTCATACTTCAGCAGGTGAGCGAGCATAGCGGGGCTGGTCAGATCGTTGATGGCGACGATCTTGTACCCTTTTGCGCCGAACATCTGACGGAACGCGAGACGGCCGATGCGGCCAAATCCGTTAATAGCAACTTTGATAGCCATAATAGCCTCCTTTATCAATTTCGCACATATTATATACTACAGATTCCCTGTTTTCAACAGAAAAGATATAATTATTTTTCCGCCGCTGATACAAAATCCGTATTGAGTTTTTCGGCGATGATGTACAGGGGCCTCCCCTTGGATTCCTCAAAGATCCGGCCCATGTAGGCCCCCTGGACCCCCAGGCAGAGCAGGGTGATCCCCTGCACCAGCAGCACGCCCCACAGCCCCCAGAGCCAGGGCGCCGCCCCCACGCTGAAGGCGCAGACGATGAGGGCGATGAGGCCCAGGGCGCAAAGCCCCGTCAGGGTCCCGCCCAGGAGGAAGGGCAGCGTCAGAGGCTTGGTGGAAAAGCCGGTGATGCCGTCCAGGGCCAGCTTGAGCATCTTTTTCAGGGTGTACTTGGTCTTCCCCGCGGCCCGCTCCTGCCGCACGTATTCCAGGGGCACGCTCTCAAACCCCATCCAGGCGGACATGCCCCGCAGGAACCGGTCGTGCTCCCGCATGCGCAAAAAGACGTCCGCCACGTTCCGGCCGATGAGGCGGAAGTCCCCCGTGTCCAGGGGGATCGGGTAGGCGCTCATGGAGGACAGGAGCCGATAGTAGCAGGCGGCGGTGAATTTTTTGAGGAAGGTCTCCCCCTCCCGCTTCTTCCGCTTGCCGTAGACGATGTCCGCCCCCTGTTCCCAAAGCTTGACCATGTCCGGGATGAGCTCGGGGGGGTCCTGCAGATCCGCGTCGATGATGATGAGGGCGTCGCCGCTGGCCTCATCCATGCCGGCGGTGACGGCCAGCTGATGGCCGAAGTTCCGGGAGAAGGACAAAACCTTCACCCGCTTATCCTCAGCGGCGATTTTACGCAGGGCCTTCATGGTGCCGTCCCGGCTGCCGTCGTTGATGAAGATGATCTCATAGGCGTACCCGGTCCGCTCCATGGCTGCCTTCATGCGCGGATAGGCGACGGGCAGCACCTCTTCCTCGTAGTACACGGGGACGATCAGGGAAAGCGTCTTTTCCTCTGGCATGTACAAGGCTCCTTTTCGGTTTTCTTTTATGCAAAGTATACCAGTTCGAAGGAGGCAAAGCAAACGCCAGGAAGAGTTTTTGCATTTTTGTTACATGTTGCAATTTTCCCCGTCGGTTGGTATACTATAACCGACACAAAAAAAACGAATAAGGAGAGTACACTATGGCAATCGTCACAACGAAAGATATGTTTGCAAAAGCCTACAACGGCGGCTACGCCATCGGCGCCTTCAACGTGAACAACATGGAGATCATCCAGGGCATCACCGAGGCCGCCATCGACCAGCGGGCTCCCCTCATCCTGCAGGTGAGCAAGGGCGCCCGGGCCTACGCCAAGCACGTCTACCTCATGAAGCTTATCGAGGCCGCCATCGAGGACGCGGAGCAGACCGCCGGTTTCGACCTGCCCATCGCCGTCCATCTCGATCACGGCGACACCTTCGAACTGTGCAAGAACTGCATCGACGGCGGCTTCTCCTCCGTCATGATCGACGGCTCCAGCAAGCCCTACGAGGAGAACATCGCCCTGACCCGCAAGGTCGTGGAATACGCCCATGACCACGGCGTGGTGGTGGAAGGCGAGCTGGGCACCCTGGCCGGAATCGAGGACGAGGTGAAGGTGTCCGCCGAGGATTCCTCCTACACCCGCCCCGAGGAAGTGGAGGACTTCGTGACCCGCACCGGCGTGGACTCCCTGGCCATCGCCATCGGCACCAGCCACGGCGCCTACAAGTTCACCGCCGCCCAGTGCACCCGCAACGCCGAAGGCCAGCTGGTGCCCCCGCCCCTGCGCTTCGACATCCTCCGCGAGGTGGAAAAGCGCCTGCCTGGCTTCCCCATCGTGCTCCACGGCTCCTCCTCCGTGCCCCAGGAGTTCGTGAAGATCATCAACGAGTGCGGCGGCAAGATGCCCGACGCCGTGGGCATCCCTGAAGAGCAGCTTCGCGAAGCGGCCCGCATGGCCGTGTGCAAGATCAACATCGACTCCGATCTGCGCCTTGCCATGACCGCCTCCATCCGCAAGCACTTCGTGGAGCATCCGGATCACTTCGATCCTCGCCAGTATCTCAAGCCCGGCCGGGAAGCCATCAAGGCCATGGTCACCCACAAGCTGGTGAACGTGCTGGGCTGCAACGGCAAAGCATAAGAACTCCATACGATCAAACGCAGTCTGGCTTCCAGGCTGCGTTTTTTCTTCCTTCCCGCAACCGATCCCCCTTTCTTCGGCTCTATATGGATGTAAGCGCTTACAGAAAGAGAAAAAAGAATGGATCAACAGTATTTTGATCGAATCTACGAAACCACATACCGGCCCATGCTCAAGTACGCCATCCTGCATTTGAGCGACCCTACGGACGCGGAGGACGCCCTGCAGAACGTGTACCTCAGCTTCTACCGCCGCATCGAGCGCTACGGCCATCTGGACGTGCTGTTCCCCAAGGCGTTCCTGCTGAAGATGCTCAAGCGGGAGATCATCGAGCAGTACGCCCAGCGGCAGAAGCGGAACCTGCGCCCCTTGGAGGACGTGCCGGAGGAGCGGCTCAAGGATGATTGGGTCTTCGAGGACGGGGTACTGGACCGAGCCCTGGCGGAGGATATCCTCCTGGAGGCGAAGAAGCTGCCCCGGGAGACCTATCGCGTCTTCGTGCTGTACTACGGGTATGAAATGACCATATCCGAGATCGCCAGGGAGCTGGGCCTGGGCCAGGAGGCCGTGAAAAGCCGGCTGTTTCGGGGGCGAAACGCCATCCGGCAGTATTTGACGGCGGAGGATGCGGATTCGGATTCCGGGAGGTAAGAGCATGAAAGAAACGAAATTCTACCAAAAAGCATTGAATATGTCGCTGCTGGACGGCAAGGCCGTCAAGGCGGCGCTAAACGAACAGATCGCACGGGAGCCCAAGAAAGCGCGGGAAACCGCCGGCTTCCCCTGGCGGCGGGCGGGCATGGTGGCGGCAGCCATTCTGGTGTTGTTCGTCACCACCGTCATGGCCATCCCCTCCGCCCGGGCGGAGGTCCTCTCCTGGCTTGGGATCATTACACGCCCCGACGAGTATCTGACGGCGGACCCCTCCGAGCGGCCCAGCATCCCGGCACTGGAGGGCATGATCGCGGAAGCGAAGCCGGAGGATACGGAGGTGAAGGTCATCGAGATCGACCGAACAAACTCCCAGGCGGTGAACAGCGAAGGAGCGCTCAAGGTGGCGGAGCTGCTCAAAAAAGATGTGCGGATCACGGTGGGCGACACCCTCTTTGACGGGAACACGGCCTATGTATCATTGCGCCTGGGGGGCACGGCTGCCCTGCCTCTGCTGGACAGCTGGACCGGCGGCGGCGCTACCCTGGTGGAGGTGGACCCCCAGCGGATGTATGATTTCTTTGAAGGCGGCCCGGGCGAAGATTACCTTTCCGGCAAGAAGGAGATGTATTGGCGGCCCACGTCGGAGCTCCTGTTGGAGTTCAACGATGGGTCCAGGATGTCCGGCTTCCTGGATCAGTCCGAAACGGAATCGTTCAAGGCTCACTGGGCAGCCCTGGAAGCGAAAAAATTTCATTGGGACGACCTGAGCCCGGCGGAAGTGGCCGAGATCGACCGCATGAATCAGGTTTTCCTGGAGAAGAACGAGATCGTGGCCTATACGATGATATCCGAAGCGTCGAAGGTGCTTGAAAAGAACGCCGACGAGAACGGAGAAGTCACCGCCAAAGCCTATTTCAAGGTGTTCGTGGAGGAGGATTACGACCTGCCCGCCACGGAGCTGCTGAACGTGGAGGTGGGCACGGTGCGGTTCAATGTGGCCGGGTACAAGGCCATGGAGCAGCGCCCCGTGCAAGCGGAGGGACAAAAGGTCTTTTGGAAGGGCGACACCGTCATCACCTATATGGAGCTGGTGGACCCGCAGGACCATAGCAAAGAAGCCACGGATTGGAACACCGCCGTGCAGATGTACACCAGCTACCCCGTCTCTCTGAACGGCATGACGCTGGAAGCCCTGCCCCATGCCCACGCCGATGATTTGGGCATCTATGATCTGGATGTACAGATCACCCTGCCGGACAGCATCCAAGGGGAAGCCCGGGCCGCCTGGACAGGCTTTGCTTCCATATTCCCCATCGACTTCAAGATCCTGATCGACGGACAGGAGGGCAGTTGGTACCCCCGCGGCTTCGGCATGACCGAGAATGAGGACGGCACCTTCACCTATCACATTGTGAGCATCGTGGGACTGGATTTGGAGAGAATCGACCAAATCAAGACCGTCACCCTTGTTCCTGTGCTGCGGTATGTGAAGGGCTTTGAGGATAGGGACCAACGCTTTACGGAGCTGCCCCTCAACACCCGCACGGCGCAGCCGCCAACAGGGGACGGCTATATGGGCGCCCGGTTCGCGACCACCGAGTACCCCGAGTACGCCCTCACCTTCACCCTGGGATAAATCGACAGACAGCAAAAGAGCCGGGCTTCTCCCCCGGCTCTTTGCGTTTGCCTATGCTTAGCAGGCGCCGTGCTCGCGCGCCAGCTCGCTCTCGTCCAGGACGAACTTCTTGCGCAGCACGTACTCCTCCTTCTTCCCCGCGTTATAGTTCTGCACGGGCCGCAGGTAGCCCACCACCCGGCTCCACACCTCCGTGGGCCGGCCGCACTCCGGGCAGGTGAAATGCTCGCCGGAGATGTAACCGTGCGCCTCGCAGACGGAGAAGGTGGGCGTGATGGAGATGTAGGGCATCTTATACTTGGTGAAGATGGTGCGAATGAGATCCTTCACCGTCTCCACGTCGCGGATTCGCTCCCCCAGGTACAGGTGCTGGACCGTGCCGCCGGTGTACAGGGACTGGAGCTCGTCCTGCAGGTCCATGCACTCAAAGATGTCGTCCGTGTAGGTGACGGGCAGCTGGGTGCTGTTGGTGTACTGGGGCTCGTCCTGGCCGCTCTGGATGATGTTGGGATACTTCTCCTTGTCCAGCCGGGCCAGCCGATAGCTGGTGCCCTCGGCGGGGGTGGCCTCCAGGTTGTAGCTGTGGCCCGTCTCCTCCTGAAATTCCACCATGAGATCCCGCAGAAAGTGCATGACCTCCAGGGAGAAGCTGAGGCCCTCTTGGCTGCCGATGTCCTTGCCCAGGAAGTTGAGGCAGGCTTCGTTCATACCCACCAGACCGATGGTGTTGAAGTGGTTGAACCAATATTCCCCCGTCCGCGCTTTCACGTGGCGCAGGTAGTGGGCGGAATAGGGGTACAGGCCCCGGTCCGTCTGTTGCTCGATGATCTTGCGCTTGATCTCCAGGCTCACCTTCCCCAGCTCCGCCACCCGCCTGAGGCGGGCGAAGAAATCCGCCTTATCCGTGGCCAGATACCCGATCCGGGGCAGGTTGACGGTGTACACGCCGATGCTGCCCGTCATGGGGTTGGAGCCGAAGAGGCCGCCGCCCCGCTTTCTCAGCTCCCGCTTGTCGAGCCTGAGCCGGCAGCACATGCTGACAGCATCCTCCGGGGATAGGTCGGAATTCACATAGTTGGCAAAGTAAGGGATGCCGTACTTGCAGGTGATCTCCATGAAGCTGTTGACCACGGGGCTGTCCCAGTCGAAATCCTTGGTGATGTTGATGGTGGGTATGGGGAAGGTGAACACCCGGCCCTTGGAATCCCCTTCCAGCATAACGGCGCAGAAGGCTTGGTTGAAAAGATCCATCTCCTGCTGGAACTCGCCGTAGGTCTTGTCCTGATACTCTCCGCCGATGATGACGGGCTGGTCCTTCAGGGTGCCGGGCACCCTGATGTCGAAGGTCAGGTTGGAGAAGGGGCACTGGAACCCCACCCGGGTGGGCACGTTGATGTTGAACACGAACTCCTGCAGGCACTGCTTCACCTGCTCGAAGGTCATGTTGTCGTAGTAGATGAAGGGGGCGCAGTAGGTGTCGAAGGAGGACCAGGCCTGGGCGCCGGCGGTCTCCCCCTGGGTGGTGAAGGTGGAGTTGACCACCTGCCCGAGGAAAGAACGGAGATGCTTGGCGGGGCTGGACTCCACCTTGCCCTCCACGCCGCCGAAGCCGTCCGTGAGGAGCTGGCGAAGGTCCCAGCCCGCGCAGTAGGGACCGAAGAAGCCCAGGTCGTGGATATGGGCGTCGCCGGATTCATGGGCCCGGCGCACGTCCTCGGGATAGACCTTGTACAGCCAGTATTTCTTGGTGAAGGACTCCCGGACGTAGTTGTTGAGGCCGTTGACGCTGCGCTGCATGTTGGCGTTTTCCTTGGTGCCCCAGTCCTTTTCGTCCAGGTAGTCGGCGAACATGTCGATGGTGGCGCCGATCATGGCGTTGATCTCCCGGGTGGCCCGGCGCTTTTCCCGATAGAGGATGTAGGCCTTAGCGGTGCGGGCGTGGCCGTTTTCGATGAGGACCTTCTCCACGATGTCCTGGATGTCCTCCACCTCGGGCACGGCGTCGGTGAAGCGGGCGGCGGCGATCTCAACGGCCTGATCCGCCAGGTCCTCGGCGATGGCCTCGTTGGTGCCGCCCACGGCTTTAGCCGCCTGCCAGATGGCGTTTTTGATCTTCTCCCGGTCGAAGGATTCGATGCGTCCGTCCCGTTTTTTGATCTGCCGTATCATAGGCCCCTCCCCGTTTCTCATTGCACTTGCAGTATAATCGCCACTATATTTAGTGTCAACCGTCGAAAATGAATACAACAT
Organism: uncultured Eubacteriales bacterium; assembly: GCA_902765005.1. Taxonomy (GTDB): domain Bacteria; phylum Bacillota; class Clostridia; order Christensenellales; family CAG-138; genus RUG472. The sequence continues at coordinate 245,045 of CACWYB010000003.1, forward strand.
CTTGAACGGGTTTTGGGTATACGCTGTATAAAAGATGTGGAAAAACCAAAAGCGGCTCCCAAAAGGCGAGCCGCCGTTTCTTTTGGCTATTCACCGGAACCGGGTTCTATTCAGTCTGCGCTGCATAGGGGTTGAATGGGGGCGAATACCTATAAAAATTGTTTAAGGGGTGTTCATAATCGGGTCATGAGCCATTCAATTTTGCGTCATGGTCCATTCAATATCTTGTGTATGAACTGTGAACGGTCCACAAGCCCTGGGTCCTCAGGCAAGGAGCCGGCGGATCTCCCGGGCGCCCTCTTGGTACAGCTTCTCCTCGTCCACCCCCAGGAGCCGCCCATCCTGCACGGTGAGCTTTCCGTTCACGAACACCAGCTTGCAGGGCCTATGGTAGCCCACGTTGCCGAACAGGTCCTCCGGATTCAGCTCCGCGCAGAGCAGGTCCGGCTGCTCCAAATCGATCAGGAAGCAGTCCGCCCGCATGCCCTCCTCGATGCGGCCGATGTCATCCCGGCCCAGGAGGGCGGCGCTGCCCGCCGTGGCCAGCTTGACAAGCCGGTAGCCCGTGGGGGCCTTCTCCCCCCAGGCAAGCCGATGGAGCAGGAAAGCGGAGCGGATCTCGTCCATCATATTGCTGCCGTCGTTGCTGGCGGAACCGTCCACGGCCAGGCCCACCCGAACGCCCCTTTCGAGCATGTCCGGCACCCGGCACACGCCGCTGTGGAGCTTCATGTTGGAGTTGGGGCAGTGGGCTACCCCCGTCCCCGTGGCCGCCAGCAGATCCAGCTCCTCGTCGTTCATATGGATGCCGTGGGCGTACCACACGTCCGGCCCCACCCAGCCCAGGGATTCCATGTAGGCCACGGGCCGCAGGCCGAAGCGGGAAAGGGTGTAGTCCTCCTCGTCCCTGGTCTCCCCCACGTGGGTGTGGAGGCGGACCCCGTAGGCTCTTGCCAGGCCGGCGCTCTGCCGCATGAGGTCGCCGCTGACGGAGAAGGGCGAGCAGGGAGCCAGGACGATGTCGTGCATATGGTCCTTTTCCGGGCGATGCCAAGTCTCAATGAGCCGCCGGCTGTCCGTCAGGATCTCATCGATGGTCTGGACCACGCTGTCCGGCGGCAGGCCCCCGTCCTTCTTCGAAAGGTCCATGCTGCCCCGGGAGGCCACGAAGCGGATACCCAGCCTGTCCGCCGCCGCCATCTGCCGTGCGATCAAGTCCCCGGCGCCCCGGGGGAAGACGTAGTGGTGGTCGAAGCAGGTGGTGCAGCCGTAGCGCATGAGCTCCCCCATGGCCGCCAGGGAGGAAAGATAGACCGTGTCCCCGTTCAGGTTTTTCCAGATCTCATAGAGGGTTTTGAGCCAGTCAAAGAGCTCCATGCCCTGCACGGCTTTCAAACTCCGGTTAAAGTATTGGTAGAGATGATGGTGGGTGTTCACAAAGCCCGGGTAGAGGGCCATGCCCCGGCAGTCGAAGACGGCGTCGGGGGTTTCGTCCAGGTCCCCGATCCGCGCAATGATCCCGTCCCGGAACCAAAGGTCCGTGTCGCGGTAGATATTGTCCTTTGCATCGCAGGAGACGATCGTGTGTATGCGCTTAAGTTGCGTCAGCATATGCCCACCTCTTTTCCTGCTTTACAGTATACCACAGACTCTCCTGCCTGCGCATTCCTTTTTTCTCTTGTTTTACAGACGCCGTCCTGATATAATAAGCTGATTATGGAGGAGAAAGCATGATCGAGTTCAAAGGCGTAACCTTCCGATACGACAGCGAAGGGTCCGATGCCCTCAAGGGCATCGATCTACAGATTCCGGACGGGGTCTTTCTTGTGATCGCCGGCCACAACGGCAGCGGCAAGAGCACCCTGTCGAAGCATATCAACGGCCTGCTGCTCCCGGCCCAGGGGCAGGTGCTGGTGAACGGCCTGGACACGAAGGACGAAGCCTCCCTTCTGGCCATCCGTCAGCAGGTGGGCATGGTGTTCCAAAACCCGGACAACCAGCTGGTCACCACCATCGTGGAGGAGGACGTGGCCTTCGGGCCGGAGAATCTGGGCATCCCCTCCCCCGAGATCCGGGCCCGGGTGGACAAGGCCCTCCAAAAGGTGGGCATGACCGCCTACGCCGGCAGCGCCGCCCATAAGCTTTCCGGCGGACAAAAGCAGCGCATCGCCATCGCCGGCATGCTGGCCATGGAGCCGGATATCCTGGTGCTGGACGAGGCCACCGCCATGCTGGACCCCAAGGGCCGGGAGGAACTCCTGTCCACCGTTCGGGACCTGAACAAAAAGAACGGCATGACCGTGGTCATGATCACCCAATATATGGAGGAGGCGGTCATGGCGGACCGGCTGATCGTTATGAGCGACGGGCAGATCGTCATGGACGACACCCCCCAACAGATCTTCACCCGGGGAAGCGAGCTGCGCACCCTGGGGCTGGACGTGCCGGAGATCGTGCGCATCCGGGAGGATCTGGCCGAACGCGGCATCCCCCTCTCCCCCAGCGTGCTCACCGATTCTGACCTTGCGGAGGCCGTATGCCCATTGTTATAGATCATCTGTCCCATACCTATTCCGACGGGGCCTCCTATCTGGTGGCTTTGAAGGACATCTGCTTCACCGTGAACGAAGGTGAGTTTTTGGCCATCATCGGCCACACCGGCTGCGGGAAGACCACCCTTGTTCAGCATCTCAACGGGCTCCTGCTCCCCGGCTCCGGCCGGGTGCTGGTGGACGGGCTGGACACGGCGGACAAGAAGCTGCGGCCCCGAATCCGCTCCCTGGTGGGCATGGTGTTCCAGTACCCGGAGTATCAGCTCTTTGCGGACACGGTCCGGGAGGACGTGGCCTTCGGCCCCAAGAACATGCAGCTTTCCGAGGCGGAGGTGGCCCTCCGGGTCAGCGAAGCCATGGCCATGGTGGGGCTGTCCATGGAGGCGTTCGCGGAAAAATCCCCCTTTGAGCTCTCCGGCGGCGAGAAGCGCCGGGCGGCTCTGGCGGGCATCCTGGCCATGCGGCCCAAGTATCTGGTGCTGGACGAACCCATGGCGGGCCTGGACCCCCAGGGGCGGCAGAGCATCCTCTCTATGCTGGAAGAGCTTCGAAAGCAGACCGGCTGCAGCATCATCATGGTGTCCCACTCCATGGAGGACGTGGCCCGGCACGCGGACAGGATCCTGGTCATGAGCCGGGGGGAAGTGAAGTATGTGGGCACCCCCCAGGCCGTCTTCTCCCACAATGAGGAGCTGGAAAAGCTGGGCCTTTCCCTCCCCGCCCCCTGCCGGGTGGCCGCCATGCTCCGGGCCCGGGGCATCGACGCCCCTGAGGATGTGTGCACCCGGGAGGACCTGGAGGCGTTTTTGTTGAGGAGGCTGCAGAAATGACGGATATCACCTTGGGTCAGTTCATTCCCGGCAACTCCTGCATCCATCGGCTGGACCCCCGGACGAAGATCGTGCTGATGCTGGTCTATATCGTCATGGTGTTTTTGGTCAAGTCCCTGGCGCTGTTCCTGGTGCCCCTTGCCTATGTGCTGCTGAGCCTGTGGCTGGGGCGGATCCCCTTCGGCTACTTCGGCAAGGCCATCAAGCCCATCCGCTTTCTGCTGGTGATCATGTTCCTGCTGAACCTGTTCATCACCCCCGGGGAGAAGGTGCTGCTTCGCTGGCAGTTCATCACCGTCACGGAGGAGGGGCTCCTTCAGGCGGTGTACATCTCCCTTCGCCTCATCCTGCTGGTGACGGGAGCCTCCCTCATGACGCTGACCACCTCCCCCATCGCCCTCACCGACGGGCTGGAGCGGATGCTCTCACCCCTGAAGGTGTTCCGTTTTCCCGCCCACGAGCTGGCCATGATGATGACCATCGCCCTTCGGTTCATCCCCACCCTCATGGAGGAGGCGGACAAGATCCGCAAGGCCCAGATGGCCCGGGGCGCGGACTTTGAATCCGGAAACATCATCTCTCGGGCCAAGGCCATGATCCCCATCCTCATCCCGCTATTCGTCTCCGCCTTCCGCCGGGCGGACGAGCTGGCCATGGCCATGGAATCCCGGTGCTACCACGGCGGCGAGGGCCGGACCAAGCTCCATCAGCTGAAGTTCACCCGGGGCGATCTTTTGGCCGCCCTGGTGACGGCGGCGTTTTTGGCCGCGATCCTCATTATACAGGGGCTTTTCCCGGGGCTGATCTGATCATGCGGCGGATTCGGACCATACTTTCATACGACGGCACAAACTATGTGGGCTGGCAGACCCAGCCCAACGGCGTTGCCGTGCAGGAAAAGGTGGAGCAGGCCATCTTTGAGGTGACCGGCGAAAAAGTGAGCCTCCAGGGCAGCGGCCGCACGGACTCCGGCGTCCACGCCCGGGCCCAGGTGGCCCACTTCGACACGGCGGCGCGGATGGGAGCGGACAAGTTCGCCATCGCCCTGAACACCCACCTGCCCGGGGACATCCGCGTCCTCTACTCCGAGGAGACGGCCCCGGCCTTCCACGCCCGGTTTTCCGCCAAGGAAAAGCAGTACCGCTACTTCGTGCAAACCGGCCCCCACGCGGACGTTTTCTTGCGCAAATACGCCCTCCACGCCTACATGCCCTTGGACCTGGATCTGATGAACAAAGCCGCCGCCCTGGTGGTGGGCACCCACGACTATTCCGCCTTCATGTCCACGGGCCGGGAGGTGGAGAGCGCGGTGCGGACCGTGACTCTCTCCCGCTGGGAAAAGCAGGGGAACCTGCTGGTGTATTCGGTCCAGGGCAACGGGTTCTTGTATAACATGGTGCGGATACTGGTGGGCACCATGCTGGGTATGGGAAGCGGCCGCCTTCCCGCCGACGCCATGGAAAAGGCCCTCTCCTCCCTCTCCCGAAAGGACGCCGGCCCCACCGCCCCGCCCCACGGGCTGGTGCTCTGGCGGGTGAAGTATCCGGATTTTGACACGGAGGAGGTGCTCGGCCGTGACCCATGACGAGCGCTGGATGCAGGAAGCCTTGAAAGAAGCGCAGCAGGCCATTTCAGAGGATGAAGTCCCTGTGGGCGCCGTCATCGTCAAGGACGGGGCCGTGGTGGCCCGGGCCCACAACCTTTCCCGGCAGAAGGCCGACCCCACCTGCCACGCGGAGCTGCTGGCCCTGCAAAACGCCCAGGCGGCCCTGGGGTCCCTTTCCGGCTGCACCCTGTATGTGACCATGGAACCCTGCGCCATGTGCGCCGGGGCCATGGTGCTGTTGAAGCTCCCCCGTCTGGTGTTCGGCGCCTTTGACGAAAGCTGCGGCTGCACGGGCTCCCGGATCGATCTCACGGACCACTGGTTTTACCACAGCGTGGAGACCTGGGGCGGGGTTTGCGAAAAGGAATGCGCCCAGCTGCTTACAGACTTCTTTCAAAGAAAGCGTTGATTTTTTCAAACCGATACGGTATACTACCCTCTGCTTGGAGACGTATCGAAGTGGTCATAACGGGGCTGACTCGAAATCAGTTTGCGTGAAAGCGCACGTGGGTTCGAATCCCACCGTCTCCGCCAATGGAATACGGGTGCCATTCGGCACCCTATTTCATTTTTGGCGGGACGGTGGGATTCGAAGCCGCGTTAAGAAAAAGCCACAGTGTGGCTTTTTTAGCGGCATGGGCAGAATCCCACCCCAGCTTACACGCAAGCCCCTGGGGGCCGCAAGCGAAGGCGAAGGGTTTTTACTTGACTTTTTTCCGCCCATCTTCTATACTTGAGCCAACAACACAAAGGAGCCATTCATTTAAGGCATGCGCAACTGATCGATTTTGAACGCAAAACGGATTCATCGGCACCCCGGGTGCCGGAACTGGTGCGCTCAAAAGATTACGGTCGCAGGCTTTTTCTATATCTGCCGACGGTTTCTTTTCGCGCACGAAACGGATAACGGAGGCAGAATAATGCTGGAAATCAGAAACGCAACCATTCAAATGCGGAAGGACGGCCGCACCCTGGCGGACGGCCTGTATTTCACGCTCCATGCGGGGGATCGGGCGGCCCTCATCGGCGAGGAGGGCAACGGCAAGTCCACCCTGCTCAAATGGATATACGACCCGAACCTGGTGGCAGGATACGCGGAGGCGGCGGGCCAAAGGATCGCTGACGGCAAGATGGGGTATCTGCCCCAGGAGCTGGCCGAGGCGGACATGGCCCTGCCTGTGTGCGCCTATCTGGACGAGAGCTGCGGCTACTATTCCCTGTCCCCCCGGGACGTGGAGCGGGCGGCAAAGGAGCTGGGCGTCCCCGCCTCCCTCTTTGATGAGGGGCGGAGCATGGGCACCCTCTCCGGCGGGGAGCGGGTGAAGGTGCAGATGGCGGGGCTGCTGCTGAGCCGGTGCGACATCTTGCTGCTGGACGAGCCCTCCAACGACCTGGACATCGAAACCCTGGAATGGCTGTCCGCCTTTCTGCGGCGCTTTCCCGGGGCGGTGCTCTACATCTCCCACGACGAGGTCCTTTTGGAGGAGACGGCCAACCTCATCATCCACCTGGAGCAGGTGCGCCGCAAGACCATCTGCCGCTGCACCGTGGTCCGGGAGGGCTACCGGGCCTACATGGACAGGCGCGCCCGGCAGTTTGCCCACCAGGAGCAGGTGGCCCGGTTCGAGCAGGCGGACTTTCAGAAGAAGAAGGACCGGTATCTCTCCATTTACAACGCCGTGGAACACGCCCAGGACAGCATCTCCCGGCAGGACCCCTCCACAGGGCGGCTGCTGAAAAAGAAGATGCACGCGGTGAAATCCATGGGCCGGCGGCTGGATAAGGAGGCGGAGACGCTGACCCAGCTCCCCGAGGCGGAATGGGCCATCCTGCCCAAGTGGGAGCCGGGCATCGAGCTGAGCCGGGGCAAGGTGGTGCTGGACTTTGGGCCGGAGGAGCTGATCGTGGGGGACCGGGTCCTGGCCCGCGGGGTGAAGCTGAAGGTGGTGGGGCCGGAAAAGATATGCATCCTGGGCCCCAACGGCTGCGGCAAAAGCACCCTCATGGACCGGATCGCCCGGGCACTCCTGGCCCGCCGGGACATCCGCTGCACCTACATGCCCCAGCGCTACGGAGAGGGCGTGAGCTACGGGATGCGGCCGGAGGAATTCCTGGCCCCCGACGGGGACAAGGCCTCGGTGACCAAGGCCCGGATCTACCTGGGGAGCATGAAGTATACTACGGAGGAGATGAGCCACCCGGTCAGCGACCTTTCCGGCGGCCAGCGGGCCAAGCTCCTGCTGCTCAAGGCCATTTTGGACGAAAGCAACGTGCTGCTGCTGGACGAGCCCACCCGGAACTTCAGCCCCCTCTCCTGCCCCGCCGTCCGAAGCCTTTTGGCGTCGTTTCCGGGATGCATCATCGCCGTGTCCCACGATCGGCGGTTCATCGAGGCGGTGACCCCCACCCTCTACCGGCTCTCGACCGATGGTTTGGAGCGGATTTACCGATGAAAAAAGGGCACCCGCCGGTGCCCTTTTCCTATGCTTCGCTTATTTTGCCAGGCGGTAGATGTTGGCCATGTCGGTTTCGGTGAGGGACATGGCGCTGCCCACCCGGCCTCCGGTGGCCAGGGCGCAGTTGCGGGCCAGGAGCAGGATCTCCTCCTCGCTGACCTCCTTATCGAGGAGCTCCCGGAGGGTCACGGGCATGCCGATGGAGCGGAAGAAGGCTTCCATGGCGGCGATGCCGGCAAGGGCCGTCTCCTCCTGTGTGGCGGCAGGGGTCACGCCCATGACGTTCACGGCGAAGCGGACGAAGCGGGGCAGGCAGTTCTTATACACATACCGTGCCCAGCTGGGCCACACGGCGGTGAGGCCCGCCCCGTGGGTCACCCCATAGAGGGCCCCCAGCTCATGCTCCAGGCGGTGGGAGGCAAAGTCGTTGCCGTCGTTGCCGCAGCCCGTCAGGCCGTTGTGGGACAGGCTCCCGGCCCACATGATCTCGGCCCGGGCCCGGTAGTTTTGGGGGTCGGCGTGGAGGATGGCCGCGTACTTCATGACGGTCCTCAAAAGTCCCTCGGCGATGGCATCGGTGATCTCCAGCTTGCTGCCGTTGGTGAAGTACCGCTCCATGGTGTGCATGAGGATGTCGGAGCAGCCGGCGCAGGTCTGATAATCCGGCAGGGACATGGTCAGCTCCGGGTCCATGATGGCGAACTTGGGCCGGCACAGGTCGCTGTTGTAGCCACGCTTCTTGTCCTCATAGGAGATGACGCTGCTGTCGCTCATCTCGCTTCCGGAGGCGGCGATGGTCAGGATGGTCCCGATGGGATAGCAGGCTTTGGCCTTGCGGGTGTGCTCGTAGAGCTCCTTCACGTCGAGCTCGGGCTCGGCCAGAGCGTAGGCGATGGCCTTGGCGGAGTCGATGACCGAGCCGCCGCCCACGGCCAGGATGAAGTCCACCCCGTTCTTTTTCGCCAGCTCGATGCCCTCATAGACCTTTTCCAGCCGGGGGTTGGGCATCACACCGCCCAGCTCCACGTGAAAGAGGTCGTTTTCGTCCAGATTCCGCTTCACCCGGTCGATAAGCCCGGAGCGCAGGGCGCTGCCGCCGCCGAAGTGGATGAGCACCCGGCTGCCGCCGAAGGCGCGGATCTGCTCTGCCGCCCGCTCCACCGCGCCGTGGCCGAAGACAACCCGAGTGGGTGTGTAAAAGTTAAAATCCCCGTTCATGCGATTTTCCTCCTGTTTTTGGATAAAAACAGTATACACGATCCGCCCGGGTTTTGAAAGAGGGTATACACAAATTGCATCCCGGGAACGGCTGATGGGAAGAGTATTTATGAGCCTGCCAGATAAATTTTCGCGAAGAATGAGATTCAAGGCTGTACAAACCTCATTTTTTCTGTTAAAATGTGCTTGTAAATCTGTTCTCTTGGCCTTGCCTGAGGGTTTTCCCGGCGGGCCAAGGGGGCGAGTAACACGTATTGTACGGCTTGTTTGCCTGCAATAAACCTACAAAACAGGAGGAAGAAAAACAAAATGAAACGCTTTCTGGCTATCATGATGTGTCTGGTTATGGTCCTTGCCGTCGTGGGCTGCAGCAACGGCGCCAAGACGGAAACCCCCAAGACGGACGACACCGCCAAGAAGGTCAAGGTCGGGTTCATCTGCCTGCATGATGAGCAGTCCACCTACGACCTGAACTTCATCAACGCCGCCAAGGCCGCCTGCGAGAAGCTGGGTGTTGAGATGGTCCTGAAGACCGGCATCAACGAGGACAACAGCTGCTACGAGACCGCTGCCGATATGGCCGCTTCCGGCTGCATCGCCGTCTTCGCCGACAGCTTCGGCCATGAGGATTACATGATCCAGGCCGCCAAGGAGTTCCCCGATGTGCAGTTCTGCCACTCCACCGGCACCAAGGCTCACACCGAGAACCTGCCCAACTACCACAACGCCTTTGCCGCCATCTATGAGGGCCGGTATCTGGCCGGTGTGGTGGCCGGGCTCAAGCTCAACGAGATGATCGAGGCCGGTAAGTTCACCGCCGAAGAAGCCAAGGTCGGCTACGTGGGCGCCTTCACCTATGCCGAGGTTATTTCCGGTTACACCTCCTTCTTCCTGGGTGTCCGCTCCGTGTGCCCCACCGCCACCATGGAAGTCACCTTCACCGGTTCCTGGTATGATCCCACCGCCGAGAAGGAAGGCGCTCAGAAGCTGATCCAGGGCGGCTGCAAGCTCATCAGCCAGCACGCCGATTCCCTGGGTGCCCCCTCCGCCTGCGAGGAAGCCGGTATCCCCGACGTGTCCTACAACGGTTCCACCAAGGAAGCCGGTCCCAACACCTACCTGATCTCCTCCCGCATCGATTGGGAGCCCTACTATGAGTACGCCATCACCGCTGCCATGAACGGCACGCCCATCGACGTTGACTGGACCGGCACCATTGCCACCGGTTCTGTCAAGCTCACTGAGCTCAACGAAGGCGTCGTTGCCGCCGGCACTGCTGAGAAGCTGGCTGAAGTCCAGGCCGCTCTCGAAGCTGGCACGCTCCATGTGTTCGACACCGCCAACTTCACCGTGAAAGGCGAGAAGCTGACCAGCTACCTGGCCGATGTGGACACCGACGACGCCTTCACCCCCGACACCGAGGTCATCAAGGACGGGTACTTTAGCGAGTCTGAGTTCCGCAGCGCCCCCTACTTCGATGTGCAGATCGACGGCATCACGCTGCTGGATGTGAACTTCGGTTAATCCAACGTAAAAGGACAGGCTGCTGTACAGCAGCCTGTTTTTTTGATCGAAAAAAGTTTTTGGTCGACTACTTTTCAATTTACAACTGACCCTCGATATGTTAAAATATTTTAAAATTGAGCCATTATTTCACTCTATTCGCTCGATGGAAAGGACGCCCTGCCTTGGAAGCTGTAAAGAACGCCATCAAAATGGAAGGGATCACCAAGCGTTTTGGAAGCGTGGTCGCCAACAACGCCATCAACCTGGAGCTGCATGAGGGAGAGATCCTGTCGCTGCTGGGGGAAAACGGCAGCGGGAAGACGACGCTGATGAACATGCTCTCCGGCATCTACTATCCCGACGAGGGCCAGATCTACATCCACGACAAGCCTGTGACCATCGCATCTCCCAAGGACGCCTTCGACAACGGCATCGGCATGATCCATCAGCACTTCAAGCTGGTGGACGTCTTCACCGCCACGGAGAACATCATCCTGGGCCTCAACGAGGACGGGAAGATGAACCTGAAGGAGGCGGGCCGCAAGATCAAGGAGATCAGCCAGAAATACGGCTTCGACATCGACCCGGATCAAAAGATCTACAACATGTCCGTATCCCAAAAGCAGACTGTGGAGATCGTGAAGGTCCTCTACCGGGGCGCGGATATCCTCATATTGGACGAGCCCACCGCCGTGCTCACCCCCCAGGAGACGGACCGGCTCTTTGCCGTCATGCGCAACATGCAGAAGGACGGCAAGTCCCTCATCATCATCACCCATAAGCTCCATGAGGTGCTGGACGTGTCCGACCGGGTGGCCATCCTGCGCAAGGGCGAATACATCGGCGACGTGCTCACCAAGGACGCCGACCAGCAGAGCCTGACGGACATGATGGTGGGCCGCTCCGTGAGCCTGAACATCAACCGGCCCGCGCCCGTGGACCCCAAGCCCCGGCTGGAAGTGAAGGGCCTGACGGTCTACGACGAGCTGGGCGTCAAGCGCCTCAACAACATCAACTTCACCGCCTACAGCGGCGAGATCCTGGGCATCGCCGGCGTGGCGGGCTCCGGTCAGCGGGAGCTTTTGGAAGCCATCTCGGGCCTCTACCCCATCGCGGAAGGGTCCGTCATCTATCACAACCCCAAGTCCGGCAAAACGGAGAATCTGGCCGGAAAGGATCCCTTGGAGATCCAAAGGGCGGGCATCTCCATGGCCTTCGTGCCCGAGGACCGCTTGGGCATGGGCCTGGTGGGCTCCATGGGCATGACGGGCAACATGATGCTCCGCTCCTGGCGCAAAAAGAAGGGCATCTTCGTGGACAAAAAGGAGCCGGAGCGGGTGGCCAACGAGGTTTGGAAGGAGCTGGAGGTGGTCACCCCCAGCATCGACTTCCCCGTTCGCCGCATGTCCGGCGGCAACGTGCAGAAGGTGCTGGTGGGCCGGGAGATCGCCCAGGACCCGGCGGTGCTCATGACCGCCTACGCCGTTCGCGGCCTGGACATCAACACCTCGTACACCATCTACAACCTGCTCACCTCGGAGAAAATGAAGGGCGTGGCCGTTGTGTATGTGGGCGAGGATCTGGACGTGCTGCTGGAGCTGTGCGATCGGCTGCTGGTGCTCTGCGGCGGCCAGGTGTCCGGCGTGGTGGACGCCCGCACCACCGACAAGCGGCAGGTGGGCGTGCTCATGACCCGTGTGGGAGGTAAAGGCGATGAAAAGTAAGAAAGCGTTGTTTCATATCGTAAAGCGGGATACCCTCCCCTGGTACAAGTCCTGGATGATCCGGGGCGCGGCCATCCTGCTGGCGCTGGTCATGTGCTCCCTGGTCACGGTCATGGTCACGGGGCTCAACCCCCTGGACCTGTATAAGACCATGTTCTACGGGGCTTTCGGCACCGAGCGCAAGACCTGGGTGCTCTTCCAAAAGCTGGCCATATTGCTGGGCATCTCCCTGGCGGTGACCCCGGCCTTCAAGATGCGCTTCTGGAACATCGGCGCCGAGGGCCAGGTCATGGCCGGCGGCCTTGCCTGCGCGGCCATCATGATCACCCTGGGCAACAAGGTCTCCTCCAACGGCCTCATGATCCTCATGATGGTGGTGGCCAGCATCGTGGCCGGCGCGGTGTGGGGCTTCCTCCCCGCCTTCTTCAAGGCCCACTGGAACACCAATGAGACCCTGTTCACCCTGATGATGAACTACATCGCCATTCAGCTGGCCGCCTACTTCATCATCATCTGGGAGGTGCCCAAGGGCTCCGGCAAGATCGGCATGATCAACCAGAACACCCGCATGGGCTGGCTCCCCTACCTGGGCGGCAAGCAATACGCCATCATCATCATCGTTATCGCCATTTTGACCGTGCTGCTGCACATCTACCTCAAATACAGCAAGCACGGCTATGAGATCGCCGTGGTGGGCGAGAGCGAGCGGACGGCCCGGTACGCCGGCATCAAGGTGGAATGGGTCATCATCCGCACCATGATCCTCTCCGGCGCCCTGTGCGGCTTCATGGGCATGCTGCTGGTGGGCGGCACGGACCACACCCTGTCCACGGACATCGTGGGCGGCCGCGGGTTCACGGCGGTCATGGTCTCCTGGCTGGCCAAGTTCAACCCCATCGTCATGGTGCTGACCAGCTTCCTGCTGGTGTTCATGCAGCTGGGCGCCAAGGAGGTGGCCACCAACTTCTATCTGAACGAATCCTTCTCCGAGATCCTGACGGGCATCATCCTGTTCTTCATCATCGGGTGCGAGTTCTTCATCACCTATAAGCTCCAGTTCTCCAAGAGCGGCAAGGAGGCATAACGATGTTAAACTTTCTTGTGACCTTTATCCCCCGTGCCATCATGCAGGGCATCCCTCTGCTCTATGGCAGCACCGGCGAGATCCTGACGGAGAAATCCGGCAACCTGAACCTGGGCATCCCGGGCATCATGTACATGGGGGCCATCGGCAGCGTCATCGGCGCCTTCTACTATGAGACCTTCACGCCCAAGGGCCAGATGAACGCCTTCCTGGGCGTCCTCATCCCCCTGGCGTGCTGCCTGCTGTTCTCCTTCCTCACGGGGCTTCTCTACTGCTTCCTCACCGTCTCCCTGCGGGCGAACCAGAACGTGACCGGCCTTGCCATCACCACCTTCGGCGTGGGCTTCGGCAACTTCTTCGGCGGCTCCCTCATCAAGCTCTCCAACGCGGAAGTCCCGGCCATCGTGCTGGGCGGCACCAGCGGCTACATCAAGACCGCCCTGCCCTTTGCCAATAAACTGGGCTGGTTCGGCCAGGTGTTCCTGTCCTACGGGTTCCTCGCCTATCTGGCCATCGTCATCGCCATCCTGGCCTCCTATGTGCTCAAGCGCACCCGGGTGGGCCTGCACCTGAGGGCCGTGGGCGAAAGCCCCGCCACCGCCGACGCCGCGGGCATCAACGTGGTCAAGTATAAATACATAGCCACCTGCATCGGCAGCATGATCGCCGGCCTGGGCGGCCTCTACTACGTGCTGGACTACTCCAACGGCATCTGGTCCCACAATGCCTTCGGCGACAGAGGCTGGCTGGCCATCGCCCTGGTCATCTTCACCATCTGGCGCCCCAGCGTGAGCGTGCTGGCCTCCATCCTCTTCGGCGGCCTGTACATCCTCTACCTCTACATCCCCACGGGCACCGAGATGGCCATCAAGGAGATCTACAAGATGTTCCCCTATGTGATCACCCTGCTGGTGCTTATCATCGTGTCCCTGCGCAAGAAGCGGGAGGATCAGCCCCCCATGTCTCTGGGCCTGCCCTACTTCAGAGAGGAGCGCTAAAGGCGAATACGCAAAAGAGCAGCAGTTCCCCTGCTGCTCTTTTTTTTATTTCGTCAAAATCAATGGTATTCCTTGTAGTAATCCGAGGGTGATTGGCCGTAGTGTTTCTTGAACACCCGGGAAAAGTACAGAGCGTCGGAAAAGCCGCTCTGCTCCGCCACACAGCCGATGCAGAGCCGGTCCGCCGGGTTCCAGTTCCGCAGCAGCTCCCCCGCCCGCTGCATCCGCAGCTCCGTCATGTAGCATAGGGGCGAGACCCCCATCTCCTTGCGAAAGAGCTTACGCATGTAGTCGTAGTGGAAAGGCATGGCATGGATACACTTGTCCAGCTTGAAATCCGGGTCGGCAAAGCCCTTTTGGATCATGCTCCGCAGCCGCTCCACTGGTTTAGGTAGGTCGTCAATGGATCTGTCGCTCATTTTTGCCCTCCTATTCCTAATCCGTTTTCAATGTGAAAGCCGTTTTCCCACAGGAAGCGAACGGCAAGCTCCGGCCAATCCTTCAGGCCGTCGCTCACCGGAGGCAGGGTGTCCTGCCGATAGACCAGGTCGTCCGCCGTGGCAAGGCCGTGTTTCCCCTCCGCAAATACATGGAGCGTGAAGGGGATCTGCTGCTCCGCCAGGGCGCAAGAAAGCCGCAGGGTGCCGTCCACCGGAACGGATTCGTCCGTCCGGGTGTGCCAGAGGAAGACCGGCATCATGTCCGGGCGCACCAGGGCATCCAGAGAAAGCCGGTCCATCAGGGCTTGATCCTCCCCACACAGGTTCAAAAAGCTGTCCCGATGGGTCCTGCCCCGGGACACGCTCACCGGGTAGCAGAGCACCAGGGCATCGGGCCGTAAGAGGGACGCCGAGCCGATGTCCGCCACCTCCGCCCCATCAAAGAGGGTGCCCAATGTGCCGCACAGGTGGCCGCCGGCGGAAAAGCCCAGGGCCGCCACATGGGCCGGGTCGATGTGATACTGTTTGGCGTGGGTGCGAATGAAGGCCATGGCCATGGCCGCCTCCCGCAGGGCCACGGGGAAGCGGGCCGGGGCGCAGGAATAGTCCAGGATGAAGCAGGAAAATCCCTTCGCCAAAAAGCGCATGGCAACGGGCTCCGCCTCGCGGGGGGAAACCCATTGATATGCGCCGCCGGGAAGGATGAGTATGGCCGGAAAGGTTTGCTCCGGATCGACTTTCGGAATGGGAGACAGGGCGTACACGGCCAATCGACCCCCTTCGCCCCGGAACTGCCGGGGGTACAGGTCGTATAGGTCGATGACCTCCGTGTGGATCATGGCTTGCCTCCAGCGCGGTCAAGGGGATGATATACCGCAAAACCGCGTTTTTCTATCTAAATTCATTATACTTACTAAGGAGGCATATGTCAAATCATTATCGAAAAAAAAGCAAAATAATGAACAACTATCCCATCCACGCAAGATTGTTTGGGGGCCAGATCCGGGCCACCACCTGCCCCATGACCTGATCGAGGCGCACGCAGCCGATGAGCCGGCTCCGGCTGTCGATGCTGGTGTCCCTATGATCCCCCATGACGAACAGGGAGCCTTCGGGCACGGTGAAGGGAAACGCCACGTCGCAGGTGCCCAGGCACTTGCCGGATACATAGGGCTCCGACAGGGCCTGGCCGTTGACGAACACGGTCCCCGCCCCGTCCATGTCCACCACGTCTCCCGGCAGGGCGATGATCCGTTTCAGGATGAGCCGGCCCTGGGCGTACATGCCGCACAGGCTCCCGGCCCGGATGCGGCCGGGCTTTTTGAGAAGCAGCACATCCCCGTCCCGGAGGGTGGGCTCCATGCTGCTGCCCGAGACCTCCAGCACCGGCAAAAACAGCAGCGTCACCATGACCCCCATGGCAAGCACCATGAGAAAGCCCCCGAAAAAGGAGAAGATTGACCGGCGGCGGCGACGGCGGCGGGTCAGCTTGTCCAGCTCCCCTGTGATCTGGGTCAGGGTGGGCAGGCCCTGGCCCCGGGCGGTTTCAAAGCTCATGCGCCCTCCCTTTCCTCCAGGCGGAGCGTCCCCTCCCCCGCCCTGGCCCGGAGGGTACCCAGATACAGCTGGGCCGTTTCGTCCGCCGCGGCAAAGAGGTTGGACACAATGGCCGCCGCCTCGGCCAGGGATCCGGCGTTCTCCATCCGAACGGATCGGTCCAGCAGCTGGGCCTGAGCCTTCTTCAGCTTTCGACGGAGCCTATCCTCCCGTTTTTCCAACTCGTAGATGATCTCGATCAGCTCTCGCCGGGAATAGTGACGACAATCCTTGCTCCTCATGGGCGCCTCCCTTTCTTTTTTGATGACACCCACTATAGCAACTGGGCCGCCTTTGTTAAACGGTGAACTTTTTCTCACCTTTGTCGCCCCCTGTCGCCTCCTGTCGCAGACACCGGCCCCGACAGCATGCGTGCCCTTGTCCCAAATTTTAACTTCCTGTGAGATTTTCGCCTGAGACTTGCAAAAAAACGAAAGTGTGATACTATACAATATATGGTAAGGAGGGATTTTCCATGCGTCTGCAAGAATCCGGTGAAATGTATCTGGAAACCATCCTCATATTGTCCCGAAAGCTGGAGCACGTTCGTTCCCTGGACGTGGCGGAGCACATGGGCTTCTCCAAGCCCAGTATCTCCCGGGCCGTGGGCCTGCTGAAGAACGCCGGGTATGTGCTCATGGACAGCGCCGGTTACCTTACCCTGACGGATTCCGGCCGGGCCATCGCCGAAAAGATCTACGAGCGGCACAACGCCCTCTCCCGGTTCTTTATGAACATCGGCGTGGACGAAAAGACGGCCCTGGAGGACGCCTGCAAGATCGAGCACTACATCAGCGACGTCACCTTCGAAAAGATCAAGGCCTTCGCGGACAGCAAGGCGGAATAAAGCGCAACAGGGCAGCCGGAACGGCTGCCTTTTGAGAATCAAGGAGCATACATGGATCGGATCATCGACTACGTCCGCTGGTACGCGGATTTTCCCTTCTCTGTTTTCCCCTTCAATGAAGTGGACAATCTGGTGCTCTGCGCCCTGAGCTACTGGAAGCTGCCCCTGAAAAGCGGCGACGAGGGCCAACACACCCTGCGGGCCTGCTTCGACATGCTGGGGGACCGACCCATCGAGATGATGACCACGGACACGGACGCCACCATGCCCGACTTCGTCCGCTGCGCCGCCGCCTCCCGGCGGTTCGGGGAGCTGATCGTCAGCGATTATGTGGACGAATTCTATCCGGAGGTGCCTATCCAGTTCTCCGCCCTCACCTTCCACCTGGACGAGAAGACCCGCTACATCGCCTTTCGGGGCACAGACAGCTCCATCGCCGGCTGGAAAGAGGATTTCATGATCAGCTTCACCCGTACCCGTGCCCAGGAAATGAGCCTGGACTATCTGAAAGCGCACATGCACGGGGGGCTGAAATACTATATCGGCGGCCACAGCAAGGGGGCCAACGAAGCCCTCTACGCCGGGGCCCTCCTCCCCAAAGGGAAGCGCAGGCTCATCCAGCGCCTGTTCATCAACGACGGTCCGGGCTTCTGCAAGGAGGTGCTGGACCCGGCCCTCATCGGCCCCATCGATGGGCTATGCACCGCCATCCGGCCCGAATACTGCGTCATCGGCAAGATCTTTGAGCCCAAGCTCACGGATTGCCGGATCGTCAAAAGCAACCAAAAGGCGGGCATGCAGCACTCCATCTTCTCCTGGGGCATCGACGGAGGCAAACTGGCCCTGGCGGAGGGCTACGACCCCCAGAGCCTGGCCATCGAGTCGGTGCTGGACAAATGGCTGGAAAACGTGTCCCCCGAGGAGCGGAAGATCTTCACGGACAGCGTTTTCGACGCCCTGGGCAAGGACGGCTCCACCTCCCTCTTCGAGGTGCTGCAGAAATGGCCCACCTCCTTTGAGGGCATGTTCGTGTCCATGCTGGACGCGGACAAGGTGACCAAGGATACCTGGATCAAGCTCCCGGCGGCGGCCATCGAAACGGAGAAGAAGGCGGCGGACCAGGTGACCGTGAAGGTGAAGAAGGAGCTGGACCACCAGCCCTATCTGCTGGACGCCATCATTGCCCTGGCGGGCATACTGCTGCTGTTGCTGCCCCTGAATCTTTTCGATCTGGTCCTGGCCGGGGCCCTGTTTTTGGTGTGCGCCAGCGAATGGGTCTACACCCTTCGGCGGCTCATGAAATCCCGCTGGAACGTGCGGGAGGAACGGACCAGGATCCTGCTGTGCATCGTGCTGCTGGTCATCTTCCTGCTCATTCTGGTGAAGGAGCAGGCCCTCTTCGTGCTCAGCTCCGCCCTCTTCGGCGGCGTGCTGCTGTACTACGCCTACTATACCGCCACCAAGCTGAAGCAGGATCGGCGAAAGGGCGTTTTCTTCTGGCTCCACCTGGGGGAATCCGTCATCTTCGCCCTTATGGGGCTCTTCATCCTGGTGGCGCCCCAATGGGCCATGCGCTGGTACGCCATCAGCGCGGGCATCATTTTGATCCTGGACGCGGCGACCCACGCCTGCTTCCGGCTGCTGAACATCAAGAACGTGCAATGACGGGCGCGAATCGCGCCAAAAGGGGGCTTTTACATGAAGATCACGTTTATCGGGGCCACCCATGAGGTCACCGGCAGCTGCACGCTGCTGGAGAACGAAGGGAAATACTATCTGGTGGACTGCGGCATGGAGCAGGGAGTGGATCTGTTTGAGAACGTGCCCCTGCCCGTTAAGCCGGAGGAAATTGGCGCGGTGTTCGTCACCCACGCCCATATCGACCACACCGGCATGCTGCCCAAACTCTACAAGGACGGCTTTCGGGGGCAGGTGTTCGCCACGGAGGCCACCTGCAAGCTCTGCCGCATCATGCTCATGGATTCCGCCCACATCCAGGAATCCGAGGCGGAATGGAAGAACCGGAAGGCCACCCGATCCGGAGACGAGGTCGTGGAGCCCCTGTACACCCAGGATGACGTGCAGGGGCTGATGCCCCTCTTTGTCCCCTGCCGCTACGGGGAGAGCATCCAAGTGGACGAGGGGGCGACCATCCGCTTCACGGACATCGGCCACCTGCTGGGCTCCGCCTGCATCGAGATCTGGCTCAAGGAAGCGGGCGTCACCAAAAAGATCGTGTTCAGCGGCGATGTGGGCAATGTGAACCAGCCCCTCATCAAGGACCCCCAAACCGTGGAGAGCGCCGATTATCTCATCATCGAATCCACCTACGGGGATCGGCTCCACGCCCCCACGGAGGGGATGGACACGGTGGCGGACTTCGCCGCCCTCATGCAGCAGGTGCTGGACCGGGGCGGCAATCTGGTCATCCCGGCCTTTGCCGTGGGCCGGACCCAGGAGCTGCTCTACGGCATCCGGGAGCTGAAGGAGCGGGGCCTGGTGAAGGGCCATGACGACGCCCCCATCTTTCTTGACAGCCCCCTGGCCCAGGAGGCCACCGCCATCTTCCGGGACTGCGACCCCTCCTATTTGGACGAGGACGCGGTCAAGCTCCTGGAGCGGGGCGTGAACCCGGTGTGGTTCGACGGGTTGGAGCTTTCCGTGACCACGGAGGATTCCATCCGCATCAACAACGACCCTCGGCCC
The DNA here is from genome assembly GCA_902765005.1 of uncultured Eubacteriales bacterium. Taxonomy (GTDB): domain Bacteria; phylum Bacillota; class Clostridia; order Christensenellales; family CAG-138; genus RUG472. The sequence goes on from CACWYB010000003.1 coordinate 264,608, forward strand.
AAGGTCATCATCTCCGCCAGCGGCATGTGCGACGCCGGCCGCATCCGCCACCATCTCAAGCACAACCTATGGGACGGGAAGAACATGATCCTCTTCGTGGGCTACCAGTCCGCCGGCACCCTGGGCAGCGCCCTTTTGAACGGCGCCAAGCAGGTGAAGCTCTTTGGGGAGACCATCGCCGTGAACGCCCAGATCGCCTCCCTGCGGGGCACCAGCGGCCATGCGGACCAGCAGGGCCTCATCGACTGGGTGAAGGGCTTCTCCTCCTGCCCGGGCACGGTCTTTGTGAACCACGGCGGCGAGACCGCCTGCGAGGCCTTCGCGGAGCTCCTCAGGACCACCTTCTCTCCCCATGAGGTCATCGCCCCCTTCTCCGGCACCTCCTACGACCTGTTGGCCGGCAAGCTCCTCTATGCCCCCGAGGGGAAGCGGATCGCCAAGGCCAAGGAAGCGAAGCCGAGCCCGCTGTTCGAGTCTTTGAAGGCCACGGCCAAGAAGCTCCTTTCCCTGGTGGAGAGCATGGCCGGCCGGAGCAACCAGGAGCTGCGGGACACCGCCCGGGAGATCAAATCCCTCATCGACAAGCACACCCTGTAAGGGCAAACAAAAAAACGGCGAGGCAGGCACCTGCTTCGCCGCTTTCTTTTGTCCGTTTATTCGTTTCGGAAGAGGGGGATAAATTCCTCCTCTCCCACGATCTCATAGACCCCTTCCACATCCTCGTCCAGCAGGGAGAGCCGGGGCTCCTCCGCCTCGTACACCACGCAGGTGCCGCAGGAGGAGCTGAGCTTGCGGAACACGGGCATCATCCGGGAGGGGATGCCCTGCCCCTTCAGCGCCCGGTCCGTCAGCAGGGCGGAAAGGTGGGTGTGGAACGTGGCCACGAATCGCTTCATTTTGTCAGCTCCATCCGGTAGTCCTCCCCGTCACGGGTGACGGAAACGGCATATCCGGAGGCCTTGGCAAACCGAGTCACATTCTCCACGCACACCTGCTCGTCCACCAGGACGGTCAGGGCCTTGGGGTTCTCCGCCTTCACGGCACGCTGCACCATGACCACCGGGATGGGGCAGGAATAGCCACGCGCGTCTACCATCTGCATATCCTCCTTTACAGGCGCTCAGGCCTGCTTATTTTGCCCTTTGGGCAGGTTGATAAGGGAAATGGCCAGCAGCACCAGGAAGCCCGCTAAAACCACGATCTTGCCCGTGAGGGAGATGCCGCCCACCACGCCGTTGGCGTCCGGATTGCCGGCCAGGCCGAAGTTATGGGAGATGGCGGCCCCGGCGATCATGCCGAAGACGGTGATGGCGGAATCGCCGTTGCCCTCGCCGGCCAGGATCAGCTGCCGCAGGGGGCAGCCGCCCAGGAGCACGGAGCCCCAGCCCGCCAGGACCATGCCCAGGAAGTTCCACAGATGGCTGCTGTGGGCCACCGGCTGGCCCGCAAAGCCCAGGTTGAAGGGGGTGAGCTTGCCCCAGCCCATGTGGCCCAGGGCCAGCTTGCCCACGATGGTCACGGCCAGGATGGCGATAAAGCCGTAGAGGAGCTTGAAATCCTGAAAGAGCATGGCATCCCGCAGGCCGCCCACCATGCAGAGCCTGGACCGCTGGGCCAAAGCGCCCACCACCAAAGCGATGGCAAGGGCGATGAAGAAGGGCGCCCGCATGGAGCCGGGGCCCTCCTCGCTGGTCTTAAACAGGGCCGGGAACAGCACGAAGGCAAGGCCCACCACGATCATGAAGGCGGGCAGCACGGCCCCCTCGGCGGCGCCCATGGTGTAGGTGCGCTTGAGGGAGAAGCCCCGCTTGATGAACTGAGCGCCGATGAAGATGCCCAAAGCGAAGCCCACCAGGGCCACCAGGGCGTTGAGGTCGCCGCCGCCCAGGCGCAGCACCATGCGCAGGGGGCAGCCCAGGAACACCAGCGCGCCGATCATGACCATGGCGCCCAGGATGAACCGGGTGGCCGCAGAGGAGCCGCCCTTGGCCCTGAATTCGCCCTTCACAAGGGCCATGATGAAAGCCCCCAGAACCAAGCCGATGATCTCCGGGCGGATATACTGCACCTTTGCCGCGGCGTGCAGGCCCAGGCCGCCGGCCATATCCCGCTCAAAGCAGGCGATGCAGAAGCCCATGTTGGCCGGATTCCCCAGCGCGCTGAGGAGCAGCGCAGCGATGCCCACCGCCACACCGGAAAGGACCACCGTCCAATTTACCTTTTTCATACAAACCTCCACAACATATATTCGGGTTCTATCCCCATTATAGGCCAGAAGGTTCAAAAAATCGAATGGAAAAAACAGATGGCTACCGGGGAGGATTGGTTATTCCGATAAAAGAATATCGCTCGTCTGCCCCTTTACGTATTGGATGAACTTCAGCTCCAGGGCGGTGAGGATGGTGTCCCGGCCCCAGGCCACGTAGAGCCGTCGCTCGTTTTTGCTCTTGGCAAAGGGAAAAGCCAGGAGCTTTCCGGCCTTGACTTCCGCCGACACGGCCAGATCCGAGATCACGGACACGCCCATGCCCTCCATGACGCTGGCCTTGATGGTCTCGGGATTATCGATGCGAGCGATGATATTCAGGCCCGCCGGCCTGAGCCGCTGCAAAAAGGCGTCTGCGGCATGCTGGGTGCCGGAGCCCACCTCCCGGGCGATCATGGGCAAATCCAGCAGATCCTCCCCCGTCTTCCCCGCCTCCTGCAGGGCCCGGAAGGCTTCGCTGTTTTCGCTGATGAGCACCAGGCGGTCCCGGGCGATCTCCTGGAACACGAAGCCCCGCTCCTCGCTCCGGTAGCCTGTGAGGGCGATGCGCACCTCTCCCTGTTTCAGCAGGGCCAGCGCCCGCTCGCTGTCCCCCCGCCGCAGGAGGAAGCGGGCGTTGGGGTGCTTCTTGAGAAAGCCGGAGAGGAGCTTGGGCAGCAGATATTGGGCGGGCACGGTGGAGGTGCCCAGCCTAAGGAGCTCCTGCTCCGATTCTTTTTGGTTGTCCTGCAGGGCCTGGGCCCGGGAGAGGATGTCCCTGGCCTTAAAATAGGTCTGCCGCCCCTCCTCCGTGAGCACCACCTTCCGGCGGGCGCCCCGCTCGATGAGGCAGGTGCCCAAAATCTTTTCCAGGGCGCGGATATGCATGCTCACCGTGGATTGCGTCAGGTGCAGCTCCTCCGCCGCCTTGGTGAAGCTGCAGTATTCCGCCGTGGCCACGAAGGCCTCCAGCTGCCGGATGCTGATATCGATCATGCGCCTGCCCTCCCCTGGGAAAAAACTATGTGACATTTGAAGCAAGCTATGGTATGCTTCTGCCATGAAGACGATCTATCTTGACAACGCCGCCACCTCCTTCCCGAAGCCCGAAGGGGTGGCCCGGGCCATGGTCCGGTATGTGAATGAGGTGGGGGCTCCCCTGAACCGCTCCGTCTACGGCAGCGCCCGGGAGGCGGAGCTGGTCACCCTCTCCCTGCGGGAAAAGCTCAAAACCTTCTTCTGTTTTCCGGAGAAGGCGACCCACGTGATCCTCACCCCGGGCAATACCTATGCCCTGAACTTCATCCTCAAGGGGTATCTGCGCCCCGGGGACCACGTGATCGTCAGCAGCATGGAGCACAACGCCGTCATGCGGCCCCTGCTGCAGCTAAAGGGGGTCAGCTTCGATCGGGTCATGGCCGACGAAACGGGGCAGCTGGACCCGGAGGCCATCCGCCCCCTCATCCGGCCCAACACCAGGCTCATCCTCATGGCCCACGGCTCCAACGTGTCCGGCGCGGTCCAGGACGGGGCCGCCATCGGCCGGATCGCCGGGGAGCGCGGCATCCCCTTCGTGCTGGACGCCGCCCAGACGGCAGGGCATTTCCCCGTGGATTTTCAAGGCTTCGGGCTCAGCGGCCTGTGCGTCCCCGGCCACAAGGGGCTACTGGGGCCCGCCGGGATCGGAGCCATGCTGGTGACGGATGATTTAGCAAAGCAGCTCACCCCGCCCATCGCCGGGGGCACGGGCAGCGCCTCCGACAGCGAGGAGCTGCCAAACTTCCTGCCGGATCGGTTCGAGTCTGGCACCATGAACCTGCCCGGCATCTTCGGCTGGGAGGCGGCCATGGACTGTATCATGAACCGGGGCATCGACGCCCTGCGGGCCCACGAAAAGGCCCTGACGGCGCGGTTTATCGCCGGGGTGCTGGACATCCCCCGCGTCAGGCTCTGCGGGCCGACGGACATGGCCCGCCGGGTGGGGGTCATCTCCCTGGATTTTTTGAATCGGGACAACGCCGCCGTGGCCTTTCAGCTGGAGCAGGACTACGGCATCCTCATCCGCTGCGGCCTCCACTGCGCCCCCTCCGCCCATAAAACCCTGGGCACCTTCCCCCGGGGCACCGTCCGCTTCTCCTTGGGCTTTGCCAACACCGAGGCGGATGTGGACGCCGCCCTGGCCGCCGTCCGGGCGCTGAGCTGATCAGCTGAGAAAGATGCGCTTGCCGCCTTCATATTTTTGCACCGTTCCTATGCGCTGGGCGCTGGGGACGGTGTTTTTTAGTTCGTCGAACATGGCGTCCGCGTCCTGAGGGGCGCAGGCGATGAGCAGCCCGCCGGAGGTCTGGGGGTCAAAGAGCATGTCCTGAACGCACAGCTCGATCCCGTCCAACTCCACCGCCTGCTCCGCAAAGGTCCGATTCCGGTAGGCCCCGGCGGGAATGAGGCCGAACCGGGCCAGCTCCTTCGCCTCGGGGATAAGGTCCAGGGCTTTTGTGTCGATGCGGGCCTGCACGTTGCTCCCCTCCATCATCTCGAAGGCGTGGCCCATGAGACCGAAGCCCGTCACGTCCGTGCAGGCGTGCACGTCGTACTTCACCATCACGTCCCGGGCGGACCGGTTCAGGGTGGTCATGAGGGCGTACATCCGCTGCAGGCCATTCTCCGAGACCATGTCCGCCTTGGCCGCCGTGCTCAGAATCCCGATGCCCAGGGGCTTGGTGAGAAAGAGAACGTCCCCGGGCCGTGCGCCGGAATTGGTCAGCACATGGTCCGGATGGACGAAGCCCGTCACCGCCAGGCCGTACTTAGGCTCGTCGTCGTGGATGCTGTGCCCCCCGGTGATGAGGGCCCCGGCAGCGTAGACCGTGTCGTAGCCCCCCCGCAGGATGTCGTGGACCGCCTCCATGGGCATCTTCTCCGGCACGGCCATGATGTTCAGGCAGAGCTTGGGCTCGCCCCCCATGGCGTACACGTCGGAAAGGGCGTTGGTGGCGGCGATCTGGCCGAAGAGGTAGGGATCGTCGGCGATGGGCGGGAAGAAATCCACGGTCTGGACCAGGGCCAGATCCGGGGAGATCCTGTACACCGAGGCGTCGTCGCTGTGGTCGAACCCCACCAGCAGATTGGGATCGGAATGGACCTTGATGTCCTTCAGCAGCTGGGATAGCACCCCGGCCCCCACCTTGGCGCCGCAGCCGGCGCACTTGCTGAGCTTGGTCAGTTTCACAGACTCTTTTTCCATGGGCTCACCCTCTTTTTATCGTTTCTTTCGATAGTATACCACCCCGGGGCGGAAAAGTAAACCGCAAAGGGTCATGCTTTTCTTTCCGTTGCCTGGGCCGCGCCGTTATTCTTGTTGAAAAAGCACATGGCCCTCCCTGTCACATTCTGTTTGCAAACTTCACAGGGATTGCCCAATTCCTTTTAGGTTAACTTAAACTTCGGGGGGTATAGTGGGCCCATCAAAACCGGGAGGGACCAAAATGGAAACCACCTATACCTTTCAGCGCATCGAGCGCAAATACCTGGTGGACGAGGTGACGAAGAAGCGCCTGCTCCACCGGATCGGGGACCGGCTGCTGCCGGACGCCTTTGGCCGAAGCACCATCTGCAGCGTGTATCTGGACACCCCGGACCATCGGATCATCCGCAACTCCCTGGACGCGGGGGCCTACAAGGAGAAGCTCCGGCTGAGGAGCTACGGCACCCCCGGCCCCCAGGACACCGTGTTCCTGGAGCTGAAGAAAAAGTTTCAGGGCGTGGTGTACAAGCGCCGGGTGAGCCTGCCCCTGAAGGACGCCCTGCAGTACTTTTCCACCGGCCAAAAGCCTGTCACGGGGCAGATCATGGACGAGATCCACTACGCCATGCTGTTTTACGGCTGGCCCGCCCCGGCCATGGTCATCTCCTACGAGCGGGAGGCCTACGGCTGGGCCGACGATCCGGCCTTTCGCCTCACCTTCGATGCCGCCCCCCGGGCCAGGAGCACCGCCCTGCGCCTGGAAAAGGGGTCCGCCGGGTCACCGCTCTTGCCGGAGGGAATGGCGCTCATGGAGCTCAAGAGCGGCGGAGCCATGCCCCTCCCCCTGTCCCACGCCCTCAACGAGCTGGGCATCGCCCCCGCCTCCTTCTCCAAATACGGCACGGCCTACACCTGGTCCCTGGCCGCCCGCCTTCCGCAACCGACCATCTCAACGAAAGGGGTGCTTGAACATGTCAGCAATCTTTGATTCCCTTCTCTCCGGCGGCTTCTCCCTGGGCATGTACCTGGCGTGCCTGGCCGGCGCCGGGTTGTGCGGCCTGATCGCCGCCTGCCTGGAGCGCGCCGCGGGCGACTCCAGCCGTAGCTTTCGCATTTCGCTGGTGGTGCTGCCCATGGTGGTCTGCACGGTGATCCTCATGGTCAACGGCAGCGTGGGCACGGGCATCGCCGTGGCCGGCGCCTTCTCCCTGGTCCGGTTCCGGTCCGTGGCGGGGAAGGCGCGGGAGATCGCCGTCATCTTCCTGGTGATGACCGCGGGCCTGTCCTGCGGGGCGGGATATGTGGTCATCGCCCTGGTGTTCACGGTTTTGGTGAGCCTTGTTATGCTGGTCCTCTCCCGGCTCAGCTTCGGAGAGAAGAAGCTCTATGAGCTGCACATCACCGTGCCGGAGACGCTGCAGTTCGCCGGCGCCTTCGACGATCTGTTCGACCGCTACACCAACAGCCACGCCCTCACCAAGACCCGCACCTCCAACATGGGGAGCCTGTATCGGCTGTCCTACACCCTGGAGCTGAAGGACCCGGCGGCCATCCAGGCCTTTCTCAACGAGCTTCGATGCCGCAACGGAAATCTGGACATCCTACTGAGTGAAAAGCAGGAAGGAGATGAAGTCCTTTGAAACCGAACCAAGCCGGATCGGGCCCTAAGCCCATCCAACGCCTATTTTCCCTCATATGGGCGGGGCTGCTGCTGGGGTTCACCCTCTTTGCGGCCCTGGACACCTTCGTCATCGAGCACACCTACGCCGTCGCCGAAACGCCCCAATCCACCCCCGCCTCCGCTGCGGAGAGCACCGGTCTCACCGCCATAGAGGTCACGCCGCTATCTTCCTCGGAAGCGCCTGCAAACACGGAAGCCCCCGCCGCAGCGGAGCCGACCGAAGAAACGGCGACCGAAGCGGCCCCGACCCTCATCTCCACGGACAGCCGGTACGCCGACGGAAACGTGTCCATCACCCTGAAGGAGATCCGGGCCTACGACTCCACTATCTACGTGGCGGACGTGGTCCTCTCCTCTCCGGAGTATCTGCAGACGGCCCTGGCCAACAGCGCCTACGGCCGAAACGTGACCGCCAAGACCAGCGCCATCGCCCAAAACGCCAACGCCATCCTGGCCATCAACGGGGATTACTACGGCGCCCGGGAGACGGGGTATGTGATCCGCAACGGGGTGCTCTACCGCAGCAAGGCCGCCAAGAACGCGGAGGATCTGGTCATCTATCGGGACGGCAGCTTTGAGATCATTCAGGAGTCCCAGATCAGCGCCCAGGAGCTGCTGGATAAGGGGGCCTGGAACGTGCTCTGCTTCGGGCCGGCCCTGCTCATCGACGGGGAGCTGGCCGTGGACGCAGGCGACGAGGTGGGCCGGGCCATGGCCAGCAACCCCCGGACCGCCATCGGCATCATCGACCCCCTCCACTATGTGTTCCTGGTCTCCGACGGCCGAACCAGCGCCAGCGAAGGGTTGTCCCTGCTGGAGCTCGCCCAGGTGCTGCAGGAGCTGGGGGTGCGAACCGCCTACAACCTGGACGGCGGCGGCTCCTCCACCATGGTGTTTCAGGGGCGGGTGGTCAATAACCCCACCACCAACGGGAAGCGGGTTTCGGAAAGGAGCGTGAGCGACATTGTTTGCATCACCTGTTGACCAAAAGGCTTGGGCCAGGATTGGCTTTCGCTACCTGCTCGTCACCGCCTTCTGCGCCCTGTTCGGCGGGGTGTATGAAGCCTTCAGCCACGGGGTCTACGCCTACGGCATGCTCTACGGCTTCGCCTTCCCTCTGCTGGGGGGCGCCCTCCCCGCCGCGGGGCTGAGCCTGCTGAACAGGCCCCTGCCCTCCCCCACCGCCAGGCAGCTGTGGCGCTTCGGCATCTCCGCCCTTACCGTTGGGAGCCTGTTTTCCGGGGCCCTGGAGATCTACGGCACCTCCAGCCGTCTGACCAAGGTGTACTGGATCGCCGGCGGGCTCTGCCTGACGCTGTCCCTGCTGGCGGAGCTTGTGGGCCGGGCGGCCAAGAAAAAAGCCGCCCCGGCGAATTGAGGGCGGCGCAAAAACGCGTTATAGCATGAGAGGCGGCAGCGTCCCTTCCCGAAGGAGGGCGGCCGCCTCCTTTGGTTTTAGGGTGCGCATGGTCTGCATGTCAAACCAGCGCAGAAAGGGCTCGCAGCTTAGGCCCGCCTGCCGGTATCGGAGAAACAACTCCGCGCAGGCCAGGCTGTCGCTGTCCGCCCGATGGTGGTCCAGGGGGATGCCGTAGTGAGCGCACATGGTGTTGAGCCGATGGTCGGGCAAACCGGGCAGAAGCCGGCGGCCCATGCGCACGGTGCAGGCATAGGGCACGTAGCGCTCAAAGTCGATGCAGTAGGCCCGCAGGCACCGGGCCAGCACGCCCATGTCGAAGGGGGCGTTGTGAGCCAACAGCACCCCCGAGGAGAGCAGCGGGCCGATCCTCTCCCACAGGGCGTCGAAGGCCGGGGCTTTTTCGGCGGCCTGGGGCGTGATGCCGGTAAGGGCCACGTTGAAGGGCAGAAAATAGGTCTCCGGGTTCACCAAGGAGGCAAAGGAATCCAGCACCGCCCCCTCCTCGATGACGGCGATGCCGATGGCGCTCATGCGATTGTTTTCGGCGTTGGGCGTTTCCACGTCGAAGGCCACGAACCGGCTCATGCGCCCCTCCTCCCGTTGGTAGGGGTATTGTAACACGGATGGGGAAAAGTGGCAACCGGAGGGAGAATACGGCAGCTCGGGATTTTGCCCTTGCCGCTGAAAAAGCCCCACTGGGGCTTTTTCTTCACGCGGCTTCAAATCCCTTCATCAATGGTCAAAAGAAAGGCCACCCCAAGGGGGGTGGCCTTTGGCTGATGGGATTTTGCCCTTGCCGCTGAAAAAGCCCCACCGGGGCTTTTTCATCACGCGGCTTCAAATCCCTTCATCAATGGTCAAAAGAAAGGCCACCCCATGAGGGGTAGCCTTTGGCTGATGGGATTTTACCCTTGCCGCGAAAAAAGCCCCACCGGGGCTTTTTCTTCACGCGGCTTCAAATCCCTTCATCAATGGTCAAAAGAAAGGCCACCCCAAGGGGGGGTGACCTTTGGCTGATGGGATTTTACCCTTGCCGCTTAAAAAGCCCCACCGGGGCTTTTTCTTTACGCGGCTTCAAATCCCTTCATCAATGGTCAAAAGAAAGGCCACCCCAAGGGGGGGTGGCCTTTGGCTGATGGGATTTTACCCTTGCCGCTGAAAAAGCCCCACCGGGGCTTTTTCTTCACGCGGCTTCAAATCCCTTCATCAAGAGTCAAAAGAAAGGCCACCCCATGAGGGGTGGCCTTTGGCTGATGGGATTTTACCCTTGCCGCTAAAAAAGCCCCACCGGGGCTTTTTCTTTACGCGGCTTCAAATCCCTTCAACAATGGTCAAAAGAAAGGCCACCCCAAGGGGGGGTGGCCTTTCTTTTGGTGCGGCTGATGGGATTTGAACCCATAAGCTTTCGCCGACAGATTTTAAGTCTGTTGTGTATGCCGTTCCACCACAGCCGCGCTACGGGAAGTATTGTACAGGCACAGGTCCGGGTTTGTCAATCATCAAAGCTGCAAAACTGCGCCCAAAAGCCCCCCGGCCACCAGGAACAGGGCGGGATGGATCTTCTTCAGCTTGGGCAGCAGCATGAGCGCCACCAGGGCGGCGTAAATAATCAGGGGCACCAGGTCCACATGGAAGGGGGCGAAGCCCATGCCCAAGGACGAGCGGACCACGGACCAGCCCGCCGCCGCCACCAGGCCCGCCGCCGCCGGGCGCAGGGCGCCGAAGGCGTCGTTCACCAGCTTGGAGCTGCGGTATTTTTCCAGGCCCCGGGCCACCAGCACGATGACCGCAATCTGGGGGCTGATGAGGGACAGGGTGGTGATGACCCCGCCCAGCACGCCCCAGCCCGCTCCGTAGGGGGACAGGACGCTGTAGCCCACGTAGGTGGCCGCGTTGACGCCGATGGGGCCGGGGGTGGATTCGGCCACGGCGATGATGTTGGCCAGCTCCTCCGCGGAGATCCAGCCGTATCTGGCGATCATGTCCTGCAGAAAGCGGATGCAGGCCATGCCGCCCCCCACCGCCATGAGGCCGGTTTTCATAAACTCGAAAATGAGCAGGAGGATGGTCTTGATCATGCCTTTTTCCACCTCCCGAACAAGATGCCGAAGGCCCCGGCCATGACCACCAACCAAACGGAGTCAAGCCCCGCCACCGTAAGCAGCAGAAAGGCCGCTATGACGATGGCCCAGCTCACCGCGTCCTTGGCGGCCTTCTTCACCAGCCGCACGATGGTCACCGTCATGAGGGCCGCCACGGCCACCCGGACCCCGGCGAAGATGTGCTGCACCAGAGGGTAGGCCATGAGGTTTTGGAGCACAGCGGCAATGATGGTGATGACCAGCAGCGGCACGGTGACCACGCCCAAGGAGGCCACGATCCCGCCCAAAACCTTCCCCCGCTTATAGCCCACGAAGGTGGCGGAGTTGATGGCGATGACCCCGGGGGTGCACTGGGCCAGGGAAAAATAGTCCAGCACCTCCTCCTCGGTGCACCAATGCTTGTTGTCCACCAGCTCCCGAATGAGCAGGGGCAGCATGGAGTAGCCGCCTCCGAACATGACCGCGCCGATCTTCAAAAAAGACAAATACAGCTCTCCCATCGTTCCCTCACGCCACGGGCCACCCGGCCACATACATCCCCAAATAGATCGCCAAACCGCCTATGCTCAGCAGGGACAAAACCCAGGTGAGCAGCCGGCCCTTCTTCGCCAGATACACCAGCGACAGGATCACCGGGAAGCAGCAGAACAGCTGCCGGGGGCCGTCCAGGACGCCGGTCCGGCTGAAGATCAGCAGGTAGCTGACCATGAAGTAGGCCAAATAGCTCACCCGCATCTGCTTATCCACCAGGAGCATGAGCCCCAGGCTCCCAACAGCCGCTATCAAATTCGGCAGACAGACCCCGAAGAGCATGGCCCGATCGAAGGTCCGGTAGGCGTCGACGAGCTTCTCCGTCAGCGCCCCGCTCACCCGGTAGAACAGGGCGAAGCGGCTGTCGAAGAGGTCTTCCAAATATTCCGCGTAGGTAAACAGGCTCCCCCCTACCTCCCGGTTGATGACCAGATACAGGATGAACCCCAGGGGCACCAGGGCGATGGACGCGCCCACAAGGCCCTTATTCAAATAGAACCGCCAGGTGACCTCCTTGAGGGAGCGGTATTCCTCCGTCATGGCGGGGAAGAATTCCAGCAGCAGCGGCGCCATGAGGGCGATGCCCGCCCGATCCGTCAGGGCGGCCAGGCAGCCGACCACAGCGCTGGGCACGAACCGGCGCCTCCGGGCCAGATACACGCTCAGCAGCGACAGGAGCATGAACGTGCTGGCCGGAACGGTGCAGGTGAGCAGGAAGCTGGGCGGCAGAATGGTATAGAACCACAGGGCCCGGACGGCGGACTTCCGGTCCGAGTCGTGGAGCACCAGCAGATACAGCACCACCCCGCTCAGGATGGCGTTCAGGTTGGACAGGTAGAAGGCGGCCCGGATGCTGCTCAGGTACATGGGGCTGATGAGCCGCACGAAGAAGGAGTAGACCGGCGGGAAGAGCAGATTCAGATACCGTCCCCCCGCCTCCTGGACCTGCAGGCCGTAGCCCTTGTTGGCCAGGGAGATGACCCGGGCGGCGTACATATGGTCCGCCCAGATGTGCTGAATGTCGAAGACGGTCTCCGTATAGCCCTTCAGCTTCAGGCTCCAGAGGAACGCCCCCAGCATGAACAGGCCCCGGCCCAATATGAGCAGGAACACCAGCCGAATCAGCTCCCGGCCGCCGATGATGCTGGTCCGGCGGACGGTGGACAGGGCGGCGGTCTGGTCCGCCCCCATGACGAAATCGAAGGCCCTGGGCAGAAACCGGAGGAACAGAACCGAGGCCAGCATCAGCACGATGCCGGCCACGATCATGGACTCCATATAAACGGGTGTATCCATAACAAGCCAGAGACCGTACAACATGAACGCCACGGTCAGCGGCACAACAACGAATACACCCTTTACGATATCGTTACGCTGCATTCAGTTCCTTTGAATCGCCTTCGGTTTCCCCAGGATCTGGGCATACAGAACGCCCTGCAGGATGCTGTTGCCGTCGAACCCCAGCAGGCTCCCCTGCTCGGCAGGCGCGCTTTGCTCCGCCCCCGGAACCGGCTTTGCGGGCTGGGTGGGCGGGCAGTCCTCCTCCCCCGTCAGGCTGGATTCCGTGTGGGTGTGACCCCCTTCCAGGGTACTGGTGACCACATGGGTGTAGCGGGGGGTGCCGGCATAGGCAGGGGCGGGCTTTTGCTTAGGAGCCGTCTGCCCCTTTGCCCGCTCGTCCGCCGTGGGCCAGGGCCACTTGGAATCCACCCCCCGGGTGGAGGGCTTGGCCGTCTGGGACGCAGAAGCGGCAGGCCGGGATTGGGCCGCCTTTGCCGGAGCGCCGGTCTGCCCACCCGGACTATGCTGGGGAGGATAGGGCGGGGCCTGGTTGGCCTTGCGCTTCATCTCCTCCTTGCGCTTTTTGTTCGCGATGGAGGATAGAATCCCGATCATCACGATCAAAATGAATACAGGATTCACAATCTGTCCTCACTTTCCCCTTTATTTCTTGGCCTTGTTGGGATCGGCGGCGTGGGAGATGGCGTTGCGCATCTCGGTGTCGGACATGATGTTCTTCATATTGTAGTAATCCATCACGCCCAGCTGGCCCTCCTTGAAGGCATGGGCGATGGCGATGGGGATCTCCGCCTCGGCCTCGATGACCTTGGCCCGCATGCCGGCCACAGCCGCCACGTTCTCCTGCTCCTGGGCCACGGCCATGGCCCGGCGCTCCTCGGCCTTGGCCTGGGCGATGCGCTTATCCGCCTCGGCCTGGTCGATCTGGAGCTGGGCGCCCACGTTCCGGCCCACGTCCACGTCCGCGATGTCGATGGAGAGGATCTCAAAGGCCGTGCCCGCGTCAAGGCCCTTGTCAAGAACGGTACGGGAAATGGAATCCGGGTTCTCCAGCACTTCCTTATGGCTGCGGGAGGAACCCACGGTGGTGACGATGCCCTCGCCCACACGGGCGATGATGGTCTCCTCGCCGGCGCCGCCCACCAGGCGGTCGATGTTGGCGCGGACGGTGACCTTGGCCTTGGCCTTCAGCTCGATGCCGTCCATGGCCACGGCGGCGATGACCGGGGTCTCAATGACCCGGGGATTGACGCTCATCTGCACGGCTTCCAGCACGTTCCGGCCCGCCAGGTCGATGGCGCAGGCCTGTTCAAAGTCAAGGGGAATGCCGGCCCGCATGGCGGCGATAAGGGCGTTGACCACCCGATCCACGTTGCCGCCGGCCATGTAGTGGGCTTCCAGCTTGTTCAGGGGCAGCTGGATGCCGGCCTTGGTGGCCTTGATGAGGGGATTGACGATCCGGGCGGGGATGACCTTACGGAGCCGCATACCCACCAGGGTGCTGATGTTCAGCTTGACGCCGGAAGCGCTGGCCGCGATCAGCAGGCCGATGGGCACGAAGCTGAACAGCAGGGACAGGAAGATGATGATGAGTACGATGATGATGATAGGCAGAAGCATGTTCAATTCCTCCTAATGTAGTTTGGTTTAGTGAGAATAGAGAAGGTAGATCACAAGGTAGATGGCCATGATGAACAGAGGGATCCCGATCAGAAGGCCGATCCACTGCCGGGTGACGGTCTTTTGGTCGGCCACGGGGGCCTCCCCTTCCTCCGGCTCCTGAATGCCGCACTTGGGGCACACGTCCGTCGCATAGAGCACGCCGCACTTCTTGCAATACTTCATTTGACGAACACGTTCAGCCCTTCCACAGCCACCACGGTGACCGGCTGGCCGGGCTCGATGAAGTTGCCGTAGGTGGACACGTTCAGCCGCTTGCCGTCGATCTCAGCGATGCCCGCGGGCCGAAGGGGGGTGATGGCCGTGCCGGTCTTCCCTTCCAGGCTCAGGCTCTTCTGCTTGACGACGGGCGAGGAATCCCCCTCCACCGCCGTGGCGTTTACGATCTTAGAGCGAGACAGGGCCCCCTTCTGGAAGGAGCGCAGAAACAGCACGATGATGACGGCCAGGAGCAGAACCAGCACCGCCGTGACGATGAGCGCGGCCGTCAGGGAGTTGGCCAGAAACTGCATGACCACAATGGCGGCGAAGGCGGCGATCCCCAGTCCGCCGGCCACGCCGAAGCCGGGGGTGAACATCTCCACGACGAACATGAGGATGCCGAAAAGGAAACATAGTATACAGGGAATGGCTAAATATCCTAAGGCAGAAAGCATATACTACCTCCTTTACTTTCTTTTGCTCCACCCTTATTATGCCCTATTATCCCGCAAATTGCAAGTGCTTTCCTGCGTTGCACAAATACTCGGTCCGTGGTATACTCTTTGCATATGTTTTGTATGGGAGGCGATCCGATGATTTCCCTGTTGGGCCGGCTGTTTTTACGCCATGAAACGGACGAGCGGGCCGTGCGCCAGGGCTACGGCATGATCTGCGGCGGCGTGGGCATCTTCCTCAATCTGGTGCTCAGCGCCTTCAAGATCGTCCTGGGGGTCCTGATCGGCTCTTTGGCCATCCAGGCGGACGGCTTCAACAACCTGGCGGACGCAGGCTCCTCCCTGGTCTCTTTGGGGGGCTTCCTCCTCTCCGGGAAGAAGCCGGACACGGACCACCCCTTCGGCCACGGCCGGGCGGAGTATCTGTCTGCCCTCATCATCGCCTTCTTCATCCTGCTCATGGGGGTGGAGCTCATCAAGAGCTCCCTGTCCAGCCTCATCGCCCGAACCCCCGCCCCCGCCTTCACCCTCGCTTCCCTGGCGGTGCTCCTCTGCTCCATCGCCGTGAAGCTCTACATGGCCTATTACAACACCCGCTACGGCAAAAAATTCGCCTCCTCCTCCCTGCTGGCCACCGCCAAGGACAGCCTGTTCGACTGCCTGACCTCCGGGGCCGTGATCCTGTCCATGGGTCTCACCCGCTTCCTCCATTGGAACGCGGACCCCTGGTGCTCCCTTGCGGTGTCCCTCATCATTCTCTACGGCGGCTACGGCACCGCCAAGGACACCGTGGACCTGCTCTTGGGCAAGCGGGCGGACGGTGCCCTGCTCAAGGCCATCGCGAACACCGTCACCGCCCACGAGGGCATATTGGGGGTCCACGACCTCATCGTCCACGACTATGGCCCGGGCCGGAAGATGATCACCCTCCACGCCGAGGTGGATGAAAAGGCGGACATGCTCTCCACCCACGACCTCATCGACAACATCGAATGGGAGCTGAATCGGAAGTACGGCTGCATCTCCACCATCCACATGGACCCCATCGCCGTGAACAACCCGGAGACGGACGCGGCCAAAGAGCTGGTCCTCTCCATTTTAGGGGAGATCGACCAACGAATCACGGTCCACGACTTTCGCCTGGTCCGGGGCCAGACCCACACCAACCTGGTCTTCGACATCAGCGCCCCCTTTGAGGTGCGCCTGTCCGACGGGGAGCTCAAGGCCCTCCTTACGCAGCGGATCAAGGCCAAGAATGAGGCCTACGTGCCGGTCATCACCGTGGACCGGCGATAAGGAGGCGATCCTATGCTGCCCATCCTCTGCTTCGGCGATATCTGCGCGGACCTGCTGATCCCCTACGGGGCGGCCCTGGAGGCCCAGCGCGCCGGAAAAAGCGACCTGCCGCTACATGTTCAGTTCTCCCACGGGGGAAGCGTGGCCAACACCGCCGTGACATTGGCCCGGCTGGGGACGCCCGTTCTTTTTTTGGGCACCGTGGGCCGGGATGCCTTCGGCTCCGCCCTCCGGGACGGGCTCATGAAGGAGGGCGTGGACGCCTCCCTCCTGGCCCTGAAAGAAGGGGTCACGACCACCCTGGTCCTGCTGGTGCTGGACGAGAATGGTGAGCGGCTGCCCTTCGCCTACCCCCACACCGGGGCCAGCCAGCATCTGATCACCGAAGATCAGGTCCCTCCGGATATCCTGTCTAAAATCAGTCTCCTGCACGCCTCGGGCATGACCCTGCGGGAGGAGCCGGCGGCCTCCCTGCAGCTTGCCCTCATGGCCCGGTGTCGGGCCGCGGGCATCCCCGTCTCCCTGGACGTGAACGCCCGGATCGAGGCTCTGCAGAACGAAACCTTCGCCCGGAATATGGACCTGGCGCTGGACCGGTGCGACATCCTCTTTGGCTCCGCCCTGGACGAGCTTTGCCCCCTTGCGGGGGAAACGGACCCGGACGCGGCGGCAAAGAAGCTCCTTGGCCGGGTGCCTCTGGTAGTGGCCCGCCGGGGGGAGCTGGGCGCCACGGTGTACACCCGCGAAGGGACCTACCCCTGCCCCGCCTTTTCGGTCCCCGTGCAGGACAGGGTGGGCGCCGGGGACGTGTACGACGGGGCGTTCCTGGCCGCCCGCGCAAGGGGCTGCAGCCTAAAGGAGGCCAATCGGCAGGCCTGCGCCGCCGGCGCCTGGTGCGTTTCACATTTTGGCGGGCGGAGCGGCCCAACTTTTTCTGAACTGCGTAACTTTTTGTTTATGCAGAATTCCGCGCCTCTATTCTGATCGCAATTCGATCGCAATAGCGTGCTTTTAGGCCTGTCGGCCATTCAAAAGAGGGATCATAATACAAAAATCTATATAGATTTTGCGTCAAAATAAAGAGAAAAAAGTCTAAATTTTATAGAGAAATAGGCATTTTCAAGTATGGACAAGTGCAAATTTAGATGATATAATGAGCCAAACTTGAAAGGAGTTTTACCATGAACAAAACGGAATTCATCAAGGCAGTCGCCGAACAGTCCGGCCTGTCCAAAAAGGATGCCGCTGCAGTTATCAATGCAGCTTTAGAAACGATCACCAATACCATCAAGGAGGATACCGTCTCCCTGTCCGGCTTTGGTACCTTTGGCTGCAAGCGCCGCGAAGCCCGGGAGGGCAAGAACCCCCGCACCGGCGAGCTGGTCACCATCTCCGCCGCGGATGTGCCTTACTTCAAGGCCAGCAAGGCGTTGAAGGAAGCCGTCAAATAATCTGTAACGGAAGAACATGGGGTCGGGGCTTTCCCGGCCCCATTTTTTATGGTATACTGAGGGAAGGAGGTGCTCCATGGAACAGTTTTCACTCTTTGCCGAAGAATCGCCCCAGCCCCTGGCGGCCCGGCTCAGGCCCCAAAGCCTGGATGAATTCGTGGGACAGACCCACCTGCTGGGACCCAACAAGGTGCTGCGCCGGCTGATCGAGAGCGACCAGATCTCCTCCATGATCTTCTGGGGGCCTCCGGGGGTGGGCAAGACCACCCTGGCCAGGATCATCGCCAATCGGACCAAGTCCTCCTTCATCGACTTCTCCGCCGTGACCAGCGGCATCCGGGAGATCCGCACGGTCATGCAGCAGGCTGAGGACAACCGCCGCTTCGGGGACAGGACCATCCTCTTCGTGGACGAGATCCACCGCTTCAACAAGGCCCAGCAGGACGCCTTTCTGCCCTTTGTGGAGAAGGGCAGCATCATCCTCATCGGCGCCACCACGGAGAACCCCTCCTTCGAGATCAACGGGGCCCTTCTCTCCCGGTGCAAGGTGTTCGTGCTCCAGGCCCTCACGCCCGAGGAGCTGGTGGGGCTGCTGCGCCGAGCCATCGCGGACCCCCGGGGCTTCGGCAAGGAGCAGGTGAGCATCACCGACGAGATGCTGAACATGATCGCCGTCTTCGCCAACGGGGACGCCCGCACGGCCCTATCCACCCTGGAGATGGTGGTGCTCAACGGCAGCAGCGACGAGGCGGGCAGGATCACCGTGACCCGGGAGACCCTGGAGCAGTGCATCTCCAAAAAATCCCTGCTCTACGACAAAAACGGTGAGGAGCACTACAACCTCATCTCCGCCCTGCACAAGTCCATGCGCAACTCCGACCCGGACGCCGCCGTCTACTGGCTGGCCCGGATGCTGGAGGCCGGCGAGGACCCCCTGTATGTGGCCCGGCGGGTGACCCGCTTCGCCAGCGAGGATATCGGCCTGGCCGATCCCCACGCCTTGGAGATCGCCGTGGCCGCCTATCAGGCCTGCCACTTCATCGGCATGCCGGAATGCACGGTCCACCTGACGGAGGCGGTGGTCTATATGTCCATGGCCCCCAAGTCCAACGCCATGGACGTGGCCTACATGGAGGCCAAGCAGGACGCCCTGAAGGAGCTGGACGAGCCCGTGCCCCTGAACATCCGCAACGCCCCCACCAGCCTTATGAAGGACCTGGGCTACGGCAAGGGCTATCAGTACGCTCACGACTACGAATCGAAGCTCACCAGCATGCAGTGCCTGCCGGACTCCCTCTTGGGCCGGGAATACTTCCGCCCCACGGAGCAGGGCCTGGAGGCCAAGTATAAGAAGCGGCTGGAGGAGATCAAAGCCTGGAAGAAGGAACACTGACCTAAGCGCAACCGGTTGAAACACTTTCAACCCACAGCATACAAAAAAGCAGGAAGCTTTCGGCTTCCTGCTTTTTGCTGTTCAGCTATGGCTTCTTATTTGTAGAGACCCCGGTTCACATAGGTGGTGTGCAGGAGCTCATGGGCCTTATGGCTGCAGGGCTCACCCAGATACTCCTTGTAGAGCTTCTGGACTTCGGGATTCTCATGGGACTTCCGGAGGGGCATGTTGGCGTCCTCGCCGTAGAGGCCAGCCGCGCGGATGGCCCGCACGTCGTGGAAGTTCTTGAAGTTGCTGTTGACGATGGGCTGACCGCCGCCGTTGACGCAGCCGCCGGGGCAGGCCATGACCTCGATGAAGGTGTAGTCCTTCTCGCCCCGCTTGACCATGTCAAGAAGCTTGCTGGCGTTCTCCAAACCGGAGGTGACCGCCACCCGGACCTTGGTGCCGTTCAGGTCGTACTCGGCTTCCTTGATGGCTTCCACGCCGCGGACGGCTTCGAATTCCACCTTCTCCAGGGTCTTGCCGGTGACCACTTCGTAGACCGTGCGCAGAGCCGCTTCCATCACGCCGCCGGTGGCGCCGAAGATGTGGCCGGCGCCGGAGGCCTTGCCCAGCAGGTCGTCCGCCAGCTCGTCGGGGAGCTTGTCGAAGATGATGCCGGCCTTCTTGATCATGCGGGCCAGCTCACGGGTAGTCAGGGACACATCCACATCGGGGATGCCGTTGTGGCCCAGCTCGGGACGGTTGCACTCATACTTCTTGGCCGTGCAGGGCATGACGGACACGCAGACGATGTCCTTGGGGTCGATGCCCGCATGCTCGGCGTAGTAGCTCTTCACCAGCGCGCCATACATGCCCTGGGGGGACTTGCAGGTGGACAGGTTGGGGATGAATTCCGGATAGTAGTGCTCGCAGAACTTGATCCAGCCGGGGCTGCAGGAAGTGATCTGGGGCAGGGGGCCGCCGTTCTGCAGGCGCTGGATGAGCTCGGTGCCTTCCTCCATGATGGTCACGTCGGCGGCATTGTCCACATCGAACACCTTGTCGAAGCCCAGGCGGCGGCAGGCGGCGATGAGCTTGCCTTCCACGTTGGAGCCCATGGGCATGCCGAAGCACTCGCCGATCTGAACGCGGACGGAGGGTGCGGGAGCGATGACCACATGCTTGGTGGGATCGGCAAGGGCCTTCCAGACCTTCTCGGTGTCGTCCCGCTCGGTGAGGGCGCCGGTGGGGCAAACCTGGATGCACTGGCCGCAGTTCACGCAGCTGGTGTCGGCCAGGGGCATCTCAAAGGGGCTGGACACGTGGGTCTTGAAGCCGCGCATGCTGGCGCCGATGACGTGGGCGTGCTGCACGTTCTTGCAGACGGCGATGCAGCGCCGGCACAGGATGCACTTGCTGTTGTCGCGGACCAGGTGGATGGCGGACTCGTCCAGGTCCGGCTTCATGGGCTCGGCGGGGCGGAACTTATCGGGATCCGCGCCGTACTCCTGGGCCAGGGTCTGCAGCTCGCAGTTGGTGGAGCGGATGCAGCCCAGGCAGTCCATCCGGTGGTTGGAGAGCATGAGCTCCAGGCTCATCTTCCGGGAAGCCCGCAGGGCGGGGGTGTTGGTCTGGACCTCCATGCCCTCGGCCACCTGCTGGAGGCAGGCCACGGGGTTGGAGCGGGCGCCCTTCACCTCGACCACGCACATACGGCAGGCGCCGATGGCGTTGACGTCCTTCAGGTAGCAGAGGGTGGGGATATGGACCCCGGCCTTCTCCGCCGCCATGAGAACCGTGTAATCAGAAGGGACCTCAACTTCGATCCCGTTGATCTTTACATGAACAGTATCCATGGAATTCCTCCTTATTTCTTGCTGATGGCACCGAAGCGGCCGGTGATGGCGTTCACGGGGCACTTGCGGGCGCAGGCGGTGCAGCCGCGGCACTTCTCGGGATCGATCTCGTAGCGCAGGAGCTTCTTGCACACGCCGGCGGGGCAGCGCTTGTCGACCACGTGGGCGATGTACTCATCCCGGAAGTACTTCATGGTGGAGAGCACGGGGTTGGGCGCGGTCTGGCCAAGGGCGCAGAGGGCGTTGGCCTGGATGTAATGGCACAGCTCCTCCATCTTGTCCAGATCCTCCAGCGTGCCGTTGCCGCTGGTGATCTTGTCCAGCATCTCCAGCAGGCGCTTGGTGCCGATACGGCAGGGCACGCACTTGCCGCAGCTCTCGTCCACGGTGAAGTCCAGGAAGAACCGGGCCACGTCCACCATGCAGGTGGTCTCGTCCATGACGATCATACCGCCGGAACCCATCATGGCGCCGATGCTCTTCAGGTTTTCGTAATCGATGGGCAGATCCAGATACTGAGCGGGGATGCAGCCGCCGGAAGGACCGCCGGTCTGCACGGCCTTGAATTTCTTGCCGTTGGGGATGCCGCCGCCGATATCATAGATGATCTGGCGCAGGGTTGTGCCCAGAGGCACCTCCACCAGGCCGGTGTTGTTGATCTTGCCGCCCAGGGCGAAGACCTTGGTGCCCTTGCTGCCCTCGGTACCCATGGAGGCGAACCAGTCGGCGCCCTTGAGGATGATCTGAGGGATGTTGGCCAGGGTTTCCACGTTGTTGATGATGGTGGGCTGGCCGAAGAGGCCCTTGTTGGCGGGGAACGGAGGCTTGGTCTTGGGTTCGCCCCGGTTGCCCTCGATGGAGGTCAGCAGCGCGGTCTCCTCGCCGCAGACGAAGGCGCCGGCGCCCAGCCGCACGTCGATGTCGAAATCGAAGCCGGTGCCGAAGATGTCCTTGCCCAACAGGCCCATCTCGCGGGCCTGCCGGATGGCGATCTGCAGACGATGGACGGCGATGGGGTACTCCGCACGGACGTAGATGTAGCCCTGGTGCGCATCGATGGCATAGCCGGCGATGGCCATGGCTTCCAGCACGGCGTGGGGGTCGCCTTCCAGCACGGAACGGTCCATGAACGCGCCGGGGTCGCCCTCGTCGGCGTTGCAGACCACGTACTTATGGGGGGTCTTGTTGAAGGAGGCGAAGAGCCACTTCTTGCCGGTGGGGAAGCCGGCGCCGCCGCGGCCCCGCAGGCCGGACTTGGTGATCTCCTCGATGACCTGCTCGGGGGTCATCTCGGTGAGGACCTTGCCCAGGGCGCTGTAGCCGTCCATGGCGATGTACTCTTCGATGTTCTCCGGGTTGATCACGCCGCAGTTGCGCAGGGCCACACGGAGCTGGGGCTTGTAGAACTCGATGTCCTTCAGGGTGGGCACTTCCACCTGCTCGCCGCCCTCGTTGTCACGATGGACCAGGCGCTCCACGATACGGCCCTTCAAGAGATGCTCGGAAGCGATCTCGGGGACGTCGGAAACCTTGACCCGGGAATAGAACGTGCCGTCGGGGTAGACGATCATGACGGGGCCCATGGCGCAAAGGCCGAAGCAGCCGGTCCGCACGACCTTGACTTCATCCTCAAGACCCAGTTTGACGATCTCCTGCTCCATGGCCTCGGCGATCTTGGGGCTGTCGGAAGAGGTACAGCCCGTGCCGCCACAGATCATTACATGTGTACGAATCATTCTCAAAACCCTCCGTTATTTTTCCACCGCACCGATGGTGTATTCCGTGATGGGATGGCCGCCCAGGATATGCTCCTTGACGATCCGGGGGACCATGGCGGGCTTGACCTTCACGTAGGTGACCCGCTCCTTGCCGCCTTCGAAGATCTCCACGATGGGCTCCAGGCGGCACATGCCGATGCAGCCGGTCTGAGTGACGGTCGCGTTCTCAGCGTGCTGCTTGCTGACTTCCTCCACAAAGGCGTTGAGCACGGGGCGCGCGCCGGCGGCGATGCCGCAGGTGGCCATGCCGACCACGATACGGATATCGCCGTTGTTCTCGCGGAGAGCGACCTTATCCTTCATTTTGTTACGAATCGCTGCCAGTTCCTCAAGACTTTTCATAGTTGTTTTCCTTTCCTAAGTATTTGGTATGTGATGGCTGTTGCTTACTTGGCGTATTGTTCCTGCAAGCTCTCCCGAGCCCATTCCAGGACCTCAAAGCTGTTGAGCGGGATCTCGTCCCCCAACGCTTCCCTCATCTCCCGTGTGTCCAGATGGACCGTTTCCCCGCCGGGCAAGGCATGCTCAAAGAGGAAATCCACCTCCGGACAGCCCTGGATGAGGCTGATCAGCGTGGAGATCACGTCCCCCAGGGGCGTGAAATCCATGTGGTCCTTGTGGAAGAAAGCACTGATCACGGTGCCGTGGTCCTCCGGGCTCATGTCCCTGGTCCGGGAACGAATGGTGAGCTCGCCGCCGGTCTGCTCCGCAGCCAGCTTGAACAGGGGGATGCCCATGCCCACCTTCCGGGTCTTGCGGGTGGTGGAAAAGGGGTCCATCACCGTGGCGAGAAAGTCCGGGGACATGCCCCTGCCGTTGTCCTCGATGGTGATGCGCAGGGTCGTGTCCGTTTCGGCCAGCAGGATCTGGATGAACGTGGCCTCGGCGGAGATGGAATTCTGCACGATGTCCAGGATGTTCAACGACAGTTCTTTCATGCTTTCTTCTCCAACATTGCAAAGAGAGCGTTGCGGATGGCCTCCTCCCCCTCCTCCTGGGAAACCTCCAGGTGAACAAAGAAGCTGCCGTCGCTGATCTCCCAGAGCCGGTGGGCGTCCGAGGAGACCAGGATCTTTCTGCCCTGGGCCAGATCCCGCTTATCCGCGTCGTGGAGCTCGGCCAGGGTGAAAACGGGTTTTTCCGGGAAGGCGCCCAGCATGGCCAAAAGGCCGTTGGCTTCCCTGTCGATGTGGGCCGGGTAGCACACCCCGCCCATGGACCGGACCAGCTTGGCCCCCTCCTCCAAGGTCAGTGAGGTGGCCGCGGGCAGGAACCAGGGGTCGTTCCCCAGAGGAACGTCCTCCTCCCCCATGATCACCTGCTCACCGAAGATGGCAGGCTTGTTGGGGATCTTCATCCGCCGCTGTTCCACCATCTGATCGAAGGCAAGGGCCCTTTCCAGCTCCGGAAACAGGCACACCATGTGGACGTCCTCTGCCGTGGTCAGCTCCATGCCCGGGACGGGCACGATGCCGTAGGCGCGGCAGGCTGCAAAGAAGGCAGGGCAGTTTTTCGCCGTGTTGTGATCCGTCAGCGCCACGATCTTCAGCCCGTTGAGGTAGGCCATCCCCGCGATGTTGCAGGGGGTCATATCCTCCTCCCCGCAGGGGGACAGGCAGGAGTGAATGTGCAGATCCACAGCGAACGCGTTCATAGAAGAGCAGACACCTTCGCGCAGAGCTCGAACACCGAAAGGGGCGAGCCGTAGAAGTTCAGCCCGTTGTCTCGGGCGGCCTCCAAAGCGGCCTCGTCGGGCACCACGTCCTCGGCGAAGATGACCATGGCCGCGTCGGTCAAAGAGCACACGGCGGGCACATTGCGGTTGGACATGATGGTGATCCAGCAGTCCCCGCTCTCGGCCCGGCCCATGACCCAGCTCAAAAGATCCCCGGCGTAGCCGCCGGTGACCGGCCGATCCTCCTCCTCGTGGAAGACGGTGAGGTCCAGGGCGTCTCTCAGTTCAAACACGGTCATTGCTTCTTCTCCGTTTCGCTCATCAGGTTTTTCAGCTGCTCCCGCATGTACACGATGCACTCGCTGATGTCCGCGTCGCCCTTCACCACATCCTCCGCAAAGGCCCGGCAGCTGGGGGCTCCGCAGGAGCCGCAGTCCAGAGCCGGCAGATGCTCGTGGATGTGTTCGATGTCCGCCATCATGCGAATGGATTGGAACCGATCGGCGTTCAGGGCGGACACGTTGGCGAAGGTGGCGGGTTTCACGGTCATGATGTCCTCGGGGACCTCGTCCTCCCCGGTTTCCCGGGGCACGTGATTCAGGCTCACGGGCATGTACCGGCGCAGGGTCTGCAGGCGGACCTGGGCGATGTAGGGGTTCTCCACCGTGAGCACCCCGCCCACGCAGCCGCCGCTGCAGGCATCCAGCTCCGCGAACTCCACGCTGGGGAAGCTCCCCATCTCGATGCTGTCCAGCACCCGGATCACGTTCTCGATGCCGTCCGCCGCCAGATACCGATCGTTCATCAGGGCGGAGCCCTCCCCGCCGGAGGAGGCCCAGCCCAGGCCGATCATGCCGGTCTCGCTGGTCACCTGGGGGGTGCTCTTCGGCTTGATGGCGCTCAGGAGCTTGAAATACACCTCGCTGATGGCCACCACGTAGTCCACGCAGGGCTCGTCGCCCTCATTGTCCGTGTTCTTGACCCAACTGAACTTGGCGGGACAGGGGCTGATGAACACGGTTTTGATGTCCTCCCGCTTCAGCTCCGGATGCTTCTTGAGCGCCTCCTCCTTGGCCATGCGCCCCGCCAGCTCGATGGGCGGCATGAGGGGCACGATATGGTCGATGAGGGACGGAAAGCGGATGGAGATCAGGCGGACCACCACCGGGCAGGCCGAGCTGATGGCGGGTCGGGGCACATCCTTGCGCTTCATGTAGTGACGGGTGTACTCGGTGATGATCTCCGCGCAGCGGGACACCTCGAACACGTCGTCGAAGCCCATGTCCAGCAGGCCCTGGAGCACGTAGTCCACGTCGGTCACGTTGATGAACTGGCCGAAGAGGGACGGCGCCGGCAGGGCGATCAGGTATTTGGAGCGGTCCAGAGATTCCAGGCTGTCGCAGATGGCCCGCTTGGCCTGGTAGGGGCAGACGCGGATGCACTCGCCGCAATCGATGCACTGCACGGCGTTGATCACGGCATGACCGTCCCGGATGCGGATAGCTTCCGTAGGGCAGCGCCTCAGGCAGTGGGTGCAGCCCTTGCATTTATCCAGATCCAGCGATACGGAGTGCCTGTATTCCATGCCTGTCCTTTCCTCTTGGTTATTTGTTGATGAATCCCAGTTCGATGGTGGTGCCTTGGCCCACCACGGTGTCCAGCTTGAAGGTGTCGGAGAAGCGCTTCATGTTGGGCAGGCCCATGCCGGCGCCGAAGCCCAGGGCCCGAACGTTGTCCGGAGCCGTGGAGTAGCCCTCCTGCATGGCCTGTTCCACATCCTTGATGCCGGGGCCCGTGTCCTTGAGAACGATCCGGATGGTTTCGTCGTCCACATACACATCGGCGTCGCCGCCGTTGGCGTGGATGACCATGTTGATCTCTCCCTCGTACATGGCGATGGAGACCCGCCGGATCATCTCGGGGGAGCTGCCCAGCTGCCGCAGCAGCCTCTTGACCTTGACGGAGGCTTCACCGGCCGAGGTGAAGTTGCCGCCGTCCACGGTGTAATGCACGTGCAAAGGTTCCGCGCTCATGGGATCACCTGTGAAGTCCCGCTTCGTAAAGCCTCCCGCTGGCTTCATACATGGTAAGCGCGGTAGCCAATACAGCGATGTGGCTCAACTTAGCAAGCTCCACCACTTCCTCCGCCGGTTCCTTGCCCCGGACGAAGAGGATGCAGCTCATATCCAGCATTAGCGCGGTGCGCACGGCCTGGGGATTGTTGAGCCCCGTGAGGAGCAGTGCCTGATCCTGCGCGTAGGCAAGAACATCGCTCATCATGTCGCTGCTGAACGCGGAATCGATGTCCTCGTCCAGCATATCCTCCCCTGTGCACACCTTTGCGTTGACCAAACGGGCGACTTCTTCTAATCTCATAGCTTTGTTGCGTTATTCAGCGCGAACCTTGTCGATGATGCCTTTGATGTCCGCGGGGACCAGACGGCCGTAGACCTGATCGTCGATCATCATGACCGGCGCAAGGCCGCAGCAGCCCAGGCAACGGGTGGCTTCCAGGGTGAAGATACCGTCGGGGGTCGTGTGACCGGCCTTCACCTCCAGCACCTTCTCCAGCTCATCCAGCACGTCCTGAGAGCCCTTCACGTAGCAGGCGGTGCCCAGGCAGACCCGGACCTGATGCTTGCCCTTGGGCTCCAGGTTGAACCAGGCGTAGAAGGTGGAAACGCCGTACACCTGCTCCAAGGAGCAGCCAAGGCCCTCCGCGATCATCGTCTGCACTTCGATGGGCAGATACCCATAGATTTCCTGCGCCTGCTGCATCACAGGCATCAGGGCGCCGGGCAACCCCTTGTGATCCGCAATGACCTTGTCGAGCGCCGCTTTTTGCTCGGCAGTGCCAGTGAACGGGATCGTCGTCTTCGTACTAGTCATACACATCCTCCTTTAGAATTGTATCGGGTTACTATGACGAATAGAGTCAATGTATGCACGTATGCATACTGAACCAGACGTATTTTATCACAAACAGGAACGCTTGCCAATAGATTAGCTTTTGCTAACCATCTAATTTTGCAGGAAAAATTTCTTATTTACTCCACAAATTATTTTACAAATTTTTAAAATAATGCTTTGAAATTGCGGATAAAGGGAGTATACTATTAGCATCTATCAATACGCAAAGAAAGAAGGCTGCTTATGGCTAAACGCAAAAAGCTGATCATCACCCGGGAAGGCTACCTCTTTTTGGCGGCGGTGGGCGTGCTGCTTCTGGCCCTCATCATCATCGCCATCGCCACCAAGGGCTTCGGCGCCTGCAGCAAGGATTCCGCTGCCAAGGCCAGCGCCACCCCTGCCTCCTCGGAGTATCACCCCGCGCCCACGGCCACCCCGGAGGAGACCCCGGAGGATGAGCCTTTGGTGCCGGAGGAAACGCCGGCGGTCGAAACGCCGGATCCCAACGCTACCGACGCCCCCACCCCCACCCAGGCGCTGGCGGATGATCCCAACGCCCTGACGGAGCCCACCGCCGAGATGATCGCCGGCGCTGCCCAGGGCACCCTGACCAAGAGCGGCGTGAACATGCGCCAGGGCCCCAGCACCAACACCACCATTCTGGCCACGGGTCTCAAGAGCGGCACCAAGCTCACCGTCTACGCCGAGGACGGGGACTTCTACTTCCTGCTTGTGAACGAAACGAAGAAGTACGGCTACATCGCCAAGAAGTTCGTCAAGCTCTCCTCCGCCCTGGGGGAGGTCTCCAACGGGAGCGATCAGCCCGAGGGCACCGTGAAGGGCAACATCTCCTCCGCCAACCTGGCCATCCGGGAGGGTCCCGCCGTGACCAGCAAGGCCCTGGGGCAGTACTATGAGGGCAAGCTGGTCTACATCTACTACCAGGAGGGCGAATACTACTACGTCCTGGTGGCCGGCACCGACGTGAAGGGCTATATGTCCGCCCAGTTCATCAAGTTGGAGGAGGGCGCCACCGTGCCCGACAAGCCCGCCTCCTGAAGAAACCCCATCAAAAAAGGCCCCTGCTGGGGCCTTTTTCATTTCCTTATTCCGCTTCTTCCTCCGGCCGGGAGGCGGGGAGATTCTTTGGGGTCACCGGCCCGGTGAACAGAGGATGGTCGTATCTGAGGCGCATCCGGTCCCACAGGCCGTATTTCTCCGTGTTGGCGATGGCGTGGATCATCTTCTCCTCCACGTCCGGGACCAGGGTGGACAGATGCCGGATCAGCTCCTTGGCCTCCTCCCGCTTGGTGTGCCCCGCCGCCGGGCAGTTGGCCTTCTGCACAGGGTAGGCCCGCTGCCGGGCCACGGACAGGGCGTACTTCTCCGGCAGGAACACCAGGGGGCGGATGACCGTCACGTCCGACCGGGAAAGGTAGGTCACCGGGGCGAAGGTGTTGATCCGGCCCTCATACAGCAGGCTCATGAGCAGCGTCTCGATCACGTCCTCCCGGTTGTGGCCCAGGGCCACCTTGTTGCAGCCCCGGTCCCGGGCGGCGTTGTTCAGGGCCCCCCGGCGGAGCTTGGCGCACAGGGCGCAGGGGCTCTTTTCCTGGCGGATGTTGAAGACCACGTCGCCGATGTCGGTCTTGATAAGATCATACTCCATGCCGATGCGGGCGGCGAACTCCTGCACGGCGGACCAGTCCTGCTCCACGATGCCCAGATCCAAGCTCACCGCGCACACCTCAAAGGCCGTGCGGGAAAACCGCTGATACAGCTTCAGCGCCTCCATGAGCAGCAGGGAGTCCTTGCCCCCGGACACGCCGATGCAGACCCTGTCCCCGTCCTCAAACAAATGATATCGCTCGTCCGCCCGGCGGATGCTGCCCAAAACCCGTTTCATTTCCTTGCCCTTCCTTTTCGGCTTTTAAGTATACACGCTGGAAAAAAAGCTGTAAAGCAAAATCCGAGGATGTTATAAAATTGTCAATTTTTCCGGAAAACCTGCATTTTCCCGATTATCATGCTATACTATGTGATTGAATGCGGGAAAAGGAGGTCGAACCATGCCTGAAAAGGCCGTGGATATCATGCACAAATATCGGGTGGTTTTGCTGGCGCTGTTCCTCGTTTTCGCGGGGCTGTTCGGTCTGCTCCTCTATCTCATGCCCCGGCAGGCGGCGGCGGAACCCGGGCCCCAGCCCACGGAGCTCCCGCCCCAGCGGACCTATGCCCAGCAATACTTTTTGACCCCGGAGCCCTCCTTCTCCTCCTACCTGGCCTCCCCCGCCCCCCGGGCGGAAGCGGCAGCCACCAGCGCCCCTGCCTCGGCGCCGGAGGGCCTTTTGGGGAACAAATACGCCTGGCGGTTCACCGATGAGGAGGTCATCACCGACCACACCTATTCCACCGACGACGTGTCCGTCTCCTGGGACGTGTACCGGGACGAGAAGACCTACAGCAACCCGGTCACCTTCTATGTG
The DNA here is from genome assembly GCA_902765005.1 of uncultured Eubacteriales bacterium. Classification (GTDB taxonomy): domain Bacteria; phylum Bacillota; class Clostridia; order Christensenellales; family CAG-138; genus RUG472. Next base: position 294,296 of record CACWYB010000003.1, read on the forward strand.
GCGGACGTGCTGGTGAAGGACGTGACGCGCCTGAAAACGGCCTTCGCCAGGGGCACCTACGACCAGGGCGGCGTGAAGACCATGGAGGCCATCGCCAAGGCCAACCGCTGCATCATCGCCATTTCCGGAGATTTCGCCCGCTGGCACCAAAACGGCCTCATCGTCCGCAACGGGGAGGTTTTCCGCAAGCAGCGGATCAGCTCCGATCTATGCGTGCTCTATAAAAACGGCGTTATGGAAACCTACGAAGCGGGCAAGATCACCCCGGACGAGGTTTTGGCCCACGACCCCTGGCAAAGCTGGCATTTCGGCCCGGAGCTGCTGGACCAGTACGGCCAGCCTAAGACCAAGTTCAACACCGGCGTGGCCGGGCGCAACCCCCGCTCCGTCATCGGCTACTATGAGCCGGGCCACTACTGCCTGGTGATCGTGGACGGGCGGCAGGGCAAATACTCCGGGGGCCTGAACATGAAGGAGCTCAGCCAGCTCATGTACGCCCTGGGCTGCGTGCGGGCCTACAACCTGGACGGCGGCGCCACGGCCCACATGTCCTGGCAAAACGAGGTCGTCAACTCCCCCAGCAAGGCCCGGAAGGTCCATGACGTGATCTGCGTCTGCTTCCCCGAGGCGGCCTGATTTTCTCCCTTTTCATACGTAAAATCAAAATACCGGCTGGGCAAACCCCGGCCGGTATGGTATACTTGTGCATCATAGACGGAGGCGCTTTCATGGTCATTGCCATTCTTGTTTTGTCCGCCCTGTGCTTGGCGGCTCTCATCGTGCTCATCTTTCTGGTCCTCCAGCAGCGGACCGCGGATCGATATGAGGATATCCTGGACAAGCTCTCGGACCAGCGCCGGGAGCTGAACGATTCCGTCCACACCGCCCTCAAGGGCTACGGCCAGCTCATGAGCGACGGCCAGAGCCGCTTCGCCCGCCAGCAGAGCGAAGGCCAGCGGAGCTTCCAGCAGAGCGTGGAGCTCAGGCTGGACGCCTTTGAGAAGGCCAACGAGCAGCGCATCGGCTCCTTTGAGAAGACCAACGCCGAGCGGCTGGACGGCATCCGGGACACCATGGAGAAGCGCATCTCCTCCATGCAGCAGGACAACAACCAGCGCCTGGAGCAGATGCAGCAGGTGGTGGACGAAAAGCTCCAGTCCACCCTGGAGAACCGGATCAGCAAGAGCTTCGAGATGGTGAGCAAGCAGCTGGAGGCGGTCTACAAGGGCCTGGGCGAGATGCAGCAGGTGGCCGCCGGGGTGACGGATCTGAAGAAGGTCCTGTCCAACGTGAAGACCCGGGGCATCCTGGGGGAGATCCAGCTGGGGGCCATTTTGGAGGAGATCCTCTCCCCCGAGCAGTTTGAAACCAACGTGGCCACCCGGCCCGGCAGCCAGGACCGGGTGGAATACGCCGTGAAGCTCCCGGGCACCGGGGAAAACACGGTGTACCTGCCCATCGACGCCAAGTTCCCCGGGGACACCTACGCCGCCCTGGTGGACGCCTACGACGCCGGGGACACCAACGCCATCGCCCTGGCCGCCGGGGCCCTGACCACCCGGCTCAAGCAGGAGGCTAAGGACGTTTCCTCCAAGTACATCGCGCCCCCCTACACCACGGACTTTGCCATCCTCTTCCTGCCCTTCGAGGGGCTGTACGCCGAGGCGGTGAACCGGGGCATGGTGGAGGAGCTGCAGAAGCGCTATAAGGTGAACCTGGCCGGGCCCTCCACCATGGCGGCCCTGCTCAACAGCCTGCAGATGGGCTTTCGGACGTTGGCCATCGAGAAGCGGTCCAGCGAGGTGTGGGAGATCTTGCGCTCCGTCCGCGGCGAGTTCGAGAAGTTCGGCTCCGTGCTGGAGGCCTCCCAGCGGCATCTGCAGCAGGCCTCCGGAGATTTGGACCAGCTCATCGGCGTGCGCACCCGGCAGATCCAGAGCAGGCTCAAGAACGTGGAAAAGCTGGAAGACGGCGAATAAAGCGCCCCCTCTCCCCTTTCCCTGCGCAAGAGAAAAGGACGACCGATCGGCCGTCCTTTTTGCTGCTTTTTTCACGCCCAGGGCATCTTGAGGGTAAAGGATTCGCTCTTTTCGTCCATCTCGTAGCGCTTCTCGTTGTGAGCCGGGTCGTCCAGCCAGTCGTAGTCGTCCAGGTAGGGAGAATAGTTGATGCAGCGGATCTCATGGTTCTCCTCGTCGAACTGCATGAGCCGCAGATACCCGCCGCCCCCCTCCTTGCCGGCGGCCTGGTAGTTCATCATGATCTCATAGACCGTCCGCTCCTTCACCCCGTCCCCGTCGTCGTCGAAGGCGTCCTCCAGGGTGTAGAGGCCGTAGCGGTGGCCGCAGAGGACCATGTACACGTTGGGACACTTGGCCACCACCTGCTCCCGCAGCTCCTCCCCCGCCTCGGAGAGGGTGCCCTCGGTGGTGATGAAATCGTGGAGGCACAGGATGCCCACCCGGTCCGGATACTTGTCGAAGCTGGCCTTGATGAACTGGATGGCCTTCTTGTCCGGGGCAAAGCTCATGTACACGAAGATATAGTCCCGGCCGCAGAGGGTGATAAGATCATAGTGACCCCGGTTGTCCTGGAAGCTTTCCCCGTAGCAGGCCTGGCCCTCATACTGCTTTTTGCCGAAGTTGGCGCAGTAGTTGCTCAGGTCCTTCTTCTTGACGTCCATGTCGTGGTTCCCCGCCAGGACCCCGGTGGGGATGCCGCTGAGCATATCCATGGCCTCCCGGGCCACCCGCCAGTTCTCCGGGTCGCTGTTCACGTGGACCAAATCCCCGGTGTGGACGATGTACACCAGGTGCATCTGCTGCGCCTTGTCCCGCAGAAAGCCGGTCATGACCGGGTAGATGTTAGGCAGGTCCTTGGCGGCGAAGTTGGCGTAGTGCTGGGTGTCCGTGAGCCAGGCCACGGTCTCCACCCCCTCCGGCGCCGCGTACCGCGCCGGGGCGGCGGTGGGCGCCGGGGTGCCCGTGGGGGCCGGGGTATCCGTGGGCGCGGGGGATGGCTCCGCCGTAGGCGCGGGGGACGGCTCCGCCGTGGGCGCGGCGGTAACTGCCCCGATCTCCACGATGACGGCGGGGGCCTGCTCCTCCCTGTTCGCGTCCTGTTGCCGGCAGCCGCAGAGGAGCAGCAGCAAAGATAAGCAGATGAGCAAATACTGTTTCATGGACCTATGGTATCACAGGTTAGGCCGTTTAGGCAATCGGCGTTCACGAGTTGTTAACAGAGAAAATGCGTTTGTGTTGCACTTTGCACAAACTCTTGCCCCATTTCTCCCCTATACTGTAGCCATCCCGAGAGGAAAGGAGGAATGCTCACCGCATAAACCACTGCCATGCATGCGTTATTCGGGCTCCTGCCTTGCCCCCGGCGAGTACGTAACGCCGCAAAACAGGCAGCCTACCAACTCCCCGCCATCCTCCCATAGCCCATGTGGGAGCAGCCAGGCGGCCATCATAGCGAACGCGCCGGTTCCCCCTCCTTGCTTTCCGGCGCGTTCTTTGGTATTCTTTGGATATGGAACTGTATCTGCTCTCCTGTGAAAATCTGCTGCAGCACGCCGATGAGATCCTGCCCCGGCTCCCGCAGGGCAGGCAGGCGGCCTTTCTGCGGAGCCGCTCTCCCCTCACGTTGGGGGCGGGGCTGCTCCTGGCGGAGAAGCTGGGCGTGCATGCGGATGAGGACCTGTATTTCGGTCCCCAGGGAAAGCCCCACCTGTCTGCAGGCGGGCCTTCCTTCAGCCTGTCCCACAGCGGGCAGCACGTGCTTTTGGGGATTGACGATGGGCGGATCGGGGTGGATCTGGAAAAGGAGGATCGGCCCGCGGCGGAGGCCCTCCGGCGACGGGTGTGCCTGCCCCAGGAACGGGGGGTTGACTTCTTGACCGTCTACACCCGGAAGGAATGCGCCATGAAGCTCACGGGCCTGGGGTTCAGCCTGCCCCTCACTGAGATCGACACCACACGGGATTTCGTCTGGGACGGGCAGGCCTACGCCTTTTTGACCCTGCGCCGGTGGGGATACGTGATCTCCGTCCTGTCCGGAAAGCGGGAGCTGCCGCCCCTTCAGCTGCTGACAGCGGAGGAGCTGCTGTAATTCTTTTGGATGAACCGCATGAGCCGAGCCGCCGCTTCCCGGAGCTGGGGCTCTTTTTTTGTGTAAGCCAGGCGCGCGTAGCCGGGGCAGGCAAAGGCGCTGCCCGGGGTCAGGGCCACCCCTTCCTGCTCCAGGAGTTTGCGGCAGAAGGAGAGGTCGTCCTCATACCCGAAAACACATAGCCACAGATAGAAGGCCCCCTCCCCCGGCCCCGCGTCCAGGCCGGGAAGGTCCTTTAGGAGCCCCCGCAGCAGGTCCCGCCGGGCTTTGAAGGCGGCGCGCAGGTCTTGTTCGTAAGCAGAATCCATCCGGAGCGCCGCCACCGCCGCCTGTTCCGACAGGGAGCAGGGGCAACCCACCGCCTGGCTCAGATACCCGCCCATGGCCTTGGCCACGGGGGCGGGCGCCACGGCGTAGCCCAGCCGCAATCCGGCCATGGCGTAGGTCTTGGAGGCGCTGTTCACCAGGATCAGCCTATCCCGGACCTCGGCAAACGCGTAAAGGCTCATGAAGGGGCCGTCGTACACGAAGTTGGCGTACACCTCGTCCGCCACCAGATAGAGGTCCCGGGCCAGGCAGAAATCCACGATCTCCCGGAGCGTATCCCGGTCGTAGGCGGCGCCGGTGGGGTTCACCGGGTGGTTGAGAAGCAGGACCTTGGTCCTGTCCGTCACATGGGCCTCCAGGGCCGCCCGGGTCAGCTTCCAGCCGATCTCCCGCCCCGTGGCCACAAGGATCGCCTCGGCCCCCGTGAGCCGGATCATCTCCGGGTAGCTGGTGTAGCAGGGCACGGGCAAAAGGGCCTCCTCCCCCGGGCCCAAGAGGCACATGAGGGCGGCGTGAAGAAGGGGCTTGGCCCCGGCGCCGATGAGGATCTCCCCCGCCTGCCAGCCCATTTTTTCCCGGACCGCGGCCTTCACCTCCGGGGAGCCGGTGGCGGGCACATAGCCCGTTTTATCCCTCTCCAGCGCCGCGCGGACGGCCGCCTTCCCCGCCGGAGGCATGGGCAGGTCCACCTGGCCCGCGGTCAGGTTGATCACGTCCCGCCCGGCGGCCAGAAGGGCGCGGGCCTGCCGATCCAGCTCCATGGTCAGGGAGGGGGGCACGGTGCGACTGAGGGGCTTCATGCGGTTTTCTCCCATCCTTCGATCAGTTTGTTGGCCGTCACGTCCCCGGCCACGTTCAAAGAGGTGTAGGCCATGTCCAGCAGCCGGTAGATGCCGGCGTACATGCCCAAAAACAGCTCGCAGCCTTCCAGGCCCAGCAGGCTCAAAAAGGTGGCCCCCAGCACGATGCCCCCGCCGGGGATGCCCGGGGCGGCCATGTTCAGCCCCTCGGCAAGCAGCAGCATAAGCAGAAACGTGCCCACCGTGAGGGGCCGGCCCGTCATCTGCAGGCAGAAGAGCCCCAGCAAGCAGAAGGACACCGCCCCGCCGCACATGTGGACCGTGCTCCCCAGGGGCGCCGCGATGCGGACGATCCCCTCCGGCACCCCAAACGCCTCCCGGCAGGTGCGCATGGTCTCCGGCAGGGTGGCCGCCGAGGAGCAGGTGGAAAGGGAGGTCAAAAACAGCCGCCCCATCCGGCTGAGGTACTGCCAGGGCGTCACCCCCCACAGGAGCCAGAGGGGCAGCATCATCACGAAGAACAGCACCAGCAGGCACCCGCCGTAGGCCCAGCCCACGTAGGCCCCGGAGGTGAGCAGGGCGTCAAGGCCGAATTGGCCCGTGGCCGCCGCCATGAGGGCGAAGACCCCCAGGGGCGTGATGTATTTGAGCCAGCTAAGCAGGGTGGAAAACAGCTTTTCCAGGGCCGCCGTCCCCTTCAGAAGCTTTTCGGACCTGAACCGCCCGGCAATACGCCCCGCCGCCAGGGACAGCAGAATGGCCGGGAAGAAGAGGTTGTTCACGCTCCGCTTCACCTGGGGGGAGAAGATGTTCTCCAGGATGCTCCCCAGGCTGATTTGGGCGCTCTGACCTGCCCAGGCCGCCCCGCCGAACGGGGCGAAGCGCTTCCCCGGCTTAAAGAGGGCATAGGGCACCGCCGAGAGCAAAAAGGAAACGGCGAACAGGGCGACGAACACCACCAAAGCCCGGATCAGGGTGCCCGTGGCCCCCCGGCCGCTCTGCATGGCGGCGTGGAACACGGATAATACCACGGCGGGCAGGGCCAGATACTTCAGCAGCGACACATAGACGCCGCCCAGGGAGCTGAAAAAGCCGGAGAGCTCCGGGCGCAGAAAGCCCAGCCCCGCCCCCGCCAAAAAGCAGAGCAGGGTGATATAGGAGATGAGCTTGCCCCGATCCTTCATCCGTCCCCTCCCGAAACCCGTTTACCGATATTGTACTCCCCAAATCGGGGGAACACAAGCTAAATATACTTTTTCAGCCGTTCCAGGGCCCCCTTTTCCAGCCGGGACACCTGGGCCTGGGAGATGCCGATCTCCCGGCTCACCTCCATCTGGGTCTTCATCTGAAAGTAGCGCAGCTTCAGTATCCGCTGCTCCCGCTCGTTTAGCCTTCCCATGCCCTCCTCCAGGGCGATGCTGTCCAGCCACAGGCTCTCCCCCGCGCTTTCGTCCTTGATCTGGTCGATGACGTAGAGGGCGTCCCCGTCCTCGTGGAACACGGGCTCGAAGAGGGACACCGGGTCCACCACCGCGTCCAGGGCGTAGGCCACCTGCTCCTCTGTGCGGCCCATGGCCTTGGCGATCTCCGCCACCGTGGGTTCCCGGTTCTCCTCGTCCATGATCTTCTTTTTCATCTGCATGGCCTTCCCCGCCACATCCCGCAGGGAGCGGGACACCCGCAGGGCCGTGTAGTCCCTCAGATACCGGCGTATCTCTCCCATGATCATGGGCACGGCGTAGGTGGAAAAGCGCACGTCGTGGCCGATGTCGAAGTTGTCAATGGCCTTCATGAGCCCGATACAGCCCACCTGAAACAAATCGTCCGCCTGCTCCGACCGGTTGGAGAACCGCTGGATCACGGACAGCACCAGCCTAAGGTTCCCCGTGATGAGCTGCTCCCGGGCCTGTCTGTCCCCCTGCCGGGCCTTCTCCAGCAGGCGGCGCATCTGCTCCTGCTTCAGGGTGGGGAGCGTGGAGGTGTCCACCCCGCAGATCACAACTTTGTTCACTACCGAATCCTCTTTTCTTGCATTCCCCTCCCCCACAGTTTGGGCGTTCGGCTTCCTTTCAATCCTCCGGTTGCAAGAAAAGACATGGTTGTGCTATACTCTGTGTCGATGAAACACGAAAAAGAGGCTCTGCGCAGAAAGCGCATCCTGCATGAATCCATACGCACCGCCCTGGCCACCCTTCTGCTGCTGGCCGTGAGCCTGCTCACCTTCGCCTGGTTCCACCACGCCCGGCCCCAGAAGCGGATGAGCGCAGGCCTGCTGACCGCTACCCCCACCCCCGCTGTGGCGGAAGCCTTGGAGGCGGCGGCCCTCTTGCCCGCCCCCACGCCCCAGGGCGAGGACAGGCCCGCCAGCACCCCGGCGCCCACGCCGGCGTACGTGCCCTGGGTGGAGAAGTTCGCGGATCGGTTTTCAGCCGAGACCATCTCCACCGACGAGGGCTATACCAGCCCGAATCTGGCCGTTCGCATCAGCAAGGTCCAGTACGGCCAGGCCAAGACCGCCGTGTACTACCTGGCGGACATCTACCTCACGGACGTGTTCCAGTTTGAAACCGTTCTGGCGGAGAACAGCTTCGGCAAGGGCCTGCGGGAGAGCGTGAAGGACATGGGCAAGCGCGCCGGCGCCATCCTGGCCATGACCGGGGACACCTACGGGAACCAGGACGCCGGCATCGTCATCCGCAACGGCATCGTCCATCGGCAGGAGAAGAGCACCTTCGACGTGTGCGTCCTCTACTATGACGGCACCATGCGCACCTTCTCCCCGGAGGATTTCGATTTGGAGGAGGCCATCCACGCGGGGGCCTACCAAGCCTGGAGCTTCGGGCCCATGCTCCTGGACGGGCAGGGCCAGCCCATCCCCAACGAGCAGCTGAACACCAGCAAGAACATCCGCCGGGCCAACCCCCGGGCGGGCCTTGGCTACTTTGAGCCGGGGCACTACTGCTTCCTGGTGGTGGACGGGCGGACGGACGACGCCTCGGGCCTCACCCTGGAGGCGTTTTCCCAGCTGTTCTACGAGCTGGGGTGCACCGCCGCCTACAACATGGACGGGGGCCGGTCCGCAGAGATGTTCTATAACGGCGCCATTTTGAACGACCCCTACAAGGGCGGCCGCTCCGTCAGCGACTGCCTCATCATCCTGGAAACCGTCACCGGAAAGGAACCCTAAATGCGTTTTCTCATCAAGCTTTTGCAGGCCGTGCTCATGGTGCTGTCCATCATGATGATGATCTTCTTGGTGCTGGACGGCTTCAACCCCACCATGAACTTTTTGCGCAACGACATCACCAAGGGCCTTTTGTGGCTCTTTTCCCTGCTGGCCCTGTTCGATGGGCTGCTGGTCATGGCCGCGGTGATCACGGGCCGCTTCCGCACGGGGAAAAAGAAGCATAGTCACCGGCCTCACCGCGAAGACTAAGGCCATGCTTTCCCTGCTGTTTTCCATCTTCATGGGCGCCCTCATCGGCTACGGCACCAACACGTTGGCCGTGGAGATGCTCTTTCGCCCCTTTGAGCCGAAATACATCGGAAAATGGCGCCTCCCCTTCACCCCAGGGCTCATCCCCAAGGAGCAAAACCGCATCGCCGAAAGCCTGGGGGCCCTGCTGGAGGAGGAGCTTTTTTCCGCCGAAGCCATCCGAAACGCCCTGCAGGCCCCGGAATCCAAGGCCGTCTTCGCCGCCTGGGTGGAGGGGCTGTTCGCCGCCGCGGCCCGCTCAGAAAAGACGCCCCGGGAGCTGCTGGTGAGCGCCCTGGGGGAGGCGGAATACATCCAAAAGCGGGACGATCTTTCGGCCCTGCTCTCCGCCTATCTTGCCCAAAAAGCCGCCGACGCACGGCTGGGCGAGGCCTTCGCCCGCCAGCTCTCCCGCCGGGCGGACGCCAAGATCCCTTTCCTGCCCAACGGCGCTCTGGAGGACATGTACGTGAACACCCTGGGGAAGCTCATCGACCGGGAGCTCTCCGCCAGCCTGCCCGAGACCGTGAGCGCCCTGGTCCGGGGGGAGATCGGCTCCTTTTTGGGCACGCCCCTCTCTAAAACTATGAAAAAGAACGAAAAAAAACTCCCCGCTCTGCGGGAAGGCGCTTTGAGTCTGCTGCACACGGCCATGATGGGGGCCCTTCCGGGCCTGCTCTCCTCCGGTGAGATCCGCCGGCTCACCGTGAGCCGGATCAACGCCCTGGAGCCCCGGGAGCTGAACCGGCTTTTAAAAGGGCTCATGAAAAAGGAGCTCGCCGCCATCGAATGGCTGGGCGCGCTCCTGGGAGGCATATTGGGGTTGGTCACCTACCTGGCGGGCAGGCTGCTTTAGTCGGTCACGGGGCTGATCACGTGGGTCAGCAGCACCGCCGCCGTGAGGGCGCCCACGCCGCCCTTGTGGGGGCATAGGTTCCGCACCACGGGGCCCACGGCCGCTTCGTCCGCGTCCCCGCCCACGTTGAGAAGGGTCTGCCCCTCATGGACGAAGGAAGCGTCCACCAGGCCCTGCTGGCCCGAGGCGCAGATAAGGATATCCGCCGAGCGGCAGATGGAGGACAGGTTCTCGGTCTTGCTGTGGCAGATGGTCACGGTGGCGTCCCGGTCCAAAAGCAGCATGGCCAGCGGCCGCCCCACGGTCAAGGATCGGCCGATGATCACCACGTGCTTGCCCAGGATGGGTACCTGATAGTAGTCCAGCAGCCGCACGCAGGCCTCCGCCGTGCAGGGGGTGTTCCGATGATAGCCCCCGAACTTCCCCCGATAGAGAAAGGCAAAGTCCCCTTCCCCCGTGCCGTCCACGTCCAGATGCCGGGGCAGGGGGATTTTTGTATCCGTCTTGCTCAGGATGATGAGCCCGCCCAGCTTCTCTTGGGGCAGGTCCGTGCCCGCCGCCAGCTCCCGGGCATAGACCGGGATGCCGTGGGCCTGGGCCGTGCGCTGGATGGTGCGCAGATACCAGCAGGCCGGGGTGTCCGCCGGATCGTAGAGGGCAAAGAGGCCCGGCACTTGGGCCATGCCCGCAAGGTTCTCGTCCAGCTTCAAAAGCAACTCGTCCGCCGGCTGGCGTCCCGTGAGCAGCATGGCTTATTCCTCCTCCATGAGGCAGACCTCTTTGAAATAGGGCAGCTCCTCGACGGCGTGGCAGAAGGTGTGCCACTCGGTGAGCTTGTGGTCCTTCCGGGACCAGTACATGTGCAGCAGCACCTCATAGTTCATCTGCACCGTGGCCCGCATGCAGTAGCCCTCGGGCAAAAGCTCGATGAGGGCCCGCCAATACTTCTTCTCCTTGGTGGCGTTGAAGTCCTGCCGAAGGCGCTCGCAGCCCTCGATCACGGCCTGCAGGGCCGCCTGGGCGTAGGGGATCTCGTCGATGCCGTCGTGGGCGAAGTCCGCCGCCGTGAAGGCCTTAGCGTGGATCTTGTGCATCTTGGAGCAGGAGTTGCGGACCGTGCCCACCTTGTAGGTGTCGAACTCGAACCACCAGGGCTGCATGGCCGTGATATCCATGGTCACGTTGATCATCCTGAGGTACTTCCTGTGGTCGCTGCCGGCCTTGCGCAGGCGCTTCATGAGATCCAGGTCGTTGGGGCCGATGTGGGCCACCTCCTCCCCGTTCTCATAGGTGATGGTGCTGTCGCTCTTTTTCCAGCTGTTCAGCGGGTTGCGCATGCCCCGCAGGGCCGCGGCAAAGCCGGTCACGCTCACGTTCTCGATCAAAAACATTTGTGTATCCCCCTCCCGAATGATTTACAGCAGTGTTTTGCGCAGCTCCTCCCCGGAAAGCGGGGAAAGGAGCCCCAAGGGCACGTCGAAGGCGGTGAAGCAGCCGGATTGGCCCCTCTCGTGGAGCCGATGGCAGGCCCGGCCAAAGGCCGCCAGGAAGGCCCCGGTGAACATGGGGTTGGAGTCCAGCTCCAGCTTGAATTCCATGAGGGAGCCGAACTGCCGCTCCGGCCCCAGCTTCCCGCTGCGGATCACGAAGCCCCCGTGGGGCATAGCCATGTGCTCCGCCGCCATCTCCTCCGCGGAGATGAAGGTGACGGTGGTGTCGTATTCGTCGAAGTAGTGGGGCATGGTGATGATCTCCTGGGCCACCCGCTGTGGGTCCGCCCCCTCCTTGAGCACCACATACACCTCCCGGGTGTGCTTCTCCCGGGGGGTGAAGCCGGTTGCCCCCTGCCGCACGGCGTGGGCCGTCTTCTGCACGGGGATGGTGTAGGACCGGGCGTCCGCCACGCCCTCGATGCGGCGCACGGCGTCGGAGTGGCCCTGGCTCACCCCGGGGCCCCAGAAGGTGTCCCCGGCTCCCTCCGGCAGGGCGGCGTTGCCCAGCAGGCGCATGAGGGAGAAAAGGCCCGGGTCCCAGCCGGTGGAGATAATGGCGGCGGTTTGGCCCGCCTTGGCCGCGGCGTCCACGGCGGCAAAGTGCGCCGGGATGCGGGCGTGGGTGTCGAAGGTGTCCACCACGCAGTAGCGCCTGGCCAACTGGGGGGTCTGCTCCGGCAGGTCCGTGGCGCTGCCGCCGCAGAGGAGCAGCACGTCCGCCTCCGCCCCCTCCTCCAAAGCGGCATAGGGATACACTTTGGTGTCCGGGCTCAGGGGGTGGATGGACGCCGCGTCCCGCCGGGTGAAGATGCCCGCAAGGACCATGTCCTTGCTCTGCATCACGGCGCACTCCGCGCCCCGCCCCACATTGCCATAGCCTACGATGCCTACACGGATCATATTTTTGTCTCTCCTGAATGAAGCTCTATTTGATTCAGTATATTATTTTTTTCGCCTAAAGTCAATCATGGGCCGCCCATTTCCCGGGGATCAGGGGTTCCCTTGGGTCCAGATGGGCAGCGCGAAGGGGGCCAGGGCCGTGAGCCGCCCGTCGCCGGTGAGGGGGATGGGCGTGCCCAGGTAGGTGGGCTTGGGCTTGATGAAGGTGAAGGCGAAGTCCTTGACCCGGGCCAGGGCTTCCCTGAGCTCATAGTAGGCCATGCGGGCATAGGTGCGCCGGTCCGTCGAAACGCCGTAGGCCTCCATGCCCATCCTGCGGGCCAGAAACAGGGCGCGAAACAGGTGATACCGCTGGGTGACCACCACGCAGCTTTTGGCTCCGTAGACCTCCGCCGCCCGGTACATGGTCTCATAGGTGGAGAAGCCCGCGTGATCGAGGAAGATATCCTCCTCCCTCACCCCCTGCTCCAGGGCGTATTGCTTCATGGCGGTGACCTCGTCGTAGGCCGTGGTGCTGTGGTCTCCGGAGAGCAGGAGCCTGTCGGACACCCCGGCCTTGTAGAGCGTGACGCCCTCGTCCAGCCTGTCCCTCAGCACGACGCAGGGGGTGCCGTCCTCGTAGACCCGGGCCCCGGGGACGATGATGCAGTCGAAGGGCGTCTTGGGCAGCGCGTCGGCCGAGAGGATCCGCTCCCGGGCAACCCCCACCACGATCAGGTTGATGATACAAAGCAGGACCGCCAGAGCAGCCCCCATCCAAAGAAACAGTTTTATGAGGCGTTTACACATCTTGCACGTCTCCTTTCCGTATTCTCAGAATACCAAAGAGATGCGGACAAAATGCGTCAAACATGCGTACAAAAGTCGGAATGAATTTTAACAAACTGAAAAGCCGCCCGAAAGCGGCTTACTGTAAAAGGGCGGCCATATCCGCCGGCAGGGGGGACAAAAGCTCGATCCGTTTTCCCGAAAGGGGGTGTTCGAAGACAAGCCTATGGGAGTGGAGCGCCGGCCTTTGGATGCTTTCGCTTTGTTCGCCGTAGAGCCAGTCTCCGGCAAGGGGGTGGCCTATATACGCCAGGTGGACCCGGATCTGGTGGGTGCGGCCCGTTTGGGGGCGGACTTGAAGCAGGCTCCGGCCGCCGCCGGTGCAGAGGGTCTCATATTCCGTCACGCTCCGGGCCCCGTCCGCCCGGACGCAGTGGGCGTAGCGGGAGCCCGCCGCCAGGCCGATGGGGGCGTCGATGGTGCCGCAGGGCGGGTCCGGAACCCCCTCCGCCACCGCCAGGTACTCCCGATAATAGGCGTCGGAATGCTGCCGCCGCTTCATGAGCTCGTGGGCGTAGCCGGACTTGGCCACCAGCATGAGGCCCGTGGTGCCCTTGTCCAGGCGGCTGACGAAATGGGGGTACGCGCCCTCCGGCAGATACCACAGCAGCCCCTGCTCCAGATTCGCCTCCGAAGGGTCCTTGGTGGGGTGGACCGGCACGCCGGCGGGCTTGTCCAGGGCCAAAAAGAACGCATCCTCATAGAGAACGGTCAGCGCCATCTCCCGGGGCGCCAGGGCCCGGGGCGGGGCTTCGTCCCCCACGTCCGCCCGGACGACATCGCCTGCGTTTAGCCGACAGGTGGCATAGACCCGCCGGCCGTTGACCAATATCCCCGCCGGCCGGCGCTTGAGCCGGGAGAGGAGGGATTTGGAGATCTGCATCCGGTTCAGCAGCACGCTTTGGACCGGCTTGCCCGCGTCCTGTTCGGTTGTGGTGTATTCTATGAAGCCCATATCCCCTGCCCGGTTCCCTTTTTCCGCCTACGCGCTTCGGGCGCACTTGACAGAAAAAAGGCGATTCGGTATAGTATATTGTTGAAAAAGAAATTTTTCAAGTAATCAGGAAAGGAAAACCGCCATGCATTGCATTCGTTGCGGCGCCCTCCTTCCGGAAGGTGCCAAATTCTGTACCTCCTGCGGCGCGCCCGTTCAGAGCGTGCCCGTCCCCCCCGTCGAGGAGGCCGCTCCCGTGGAGGAGCCCGTCCAGGAGCAGCCCGGCGCGCCTGAACAGGCGCCCGTCTTCGAGAACGCCTCCGCGGGCTACAAGGCCGCCGCGGCCCAGCTGCCCCCCTCCTACTCCAATCCTTCCTATTCTGCTCAGCCCAAGGCCAGTACCGCCGCCGCCCCCTCCAACACCATCGGCATCGTGGGCTTCATCTGCTCGCTGATCTTCATTCCGGTGGGGCTGGGCACCCTGTGCTCCATCGCGGGCCTGGTTTTGAGCATCCTGGGGCTCAACGCCTCCAAGACCCTGCCGGGGAACAAAGGCCGGGGCCTGTCCATCGCGGGCATCATCATCAGCGCCGTCCGCATCGCCATCATTCTGATCCTCATCTTCGCCGTGCTGGCGCTGATGGTTCGGGGCGCGGGCCATGTGGGCCACGAGCTGATCTCCAACTGGTCGGAGTACATGCCCTACACCTATTGACGATCGATCCCCACCTAACGCAAAAAGCCCTTTAGGGGGCTTTTTTGCTGTCTGCGATCTTTTCCTCCGTGTCCAGGCGGATCTGCTCCCGCAGCGCGGTAAGGTAGGGCGAGAAGGCGACCTGGTCGAAGGCGTAGGTCAGGTTCAATTCATATTCGTTGGGCAGCCAGCTCTCGATGGGCGATTCGTTGTGCTGGATCACGGCTTCCAGCTTGTCCAGGGATTTATAGAGCCTGGCTTCCAGGGTCTGCTGGGCGTTCATCTCGGCATAGAGGCTTTCCATCCGCGCCGCGTAGAAGGGCGGCAGGGACGCCACCCATTCCCCCAGGAGCCGGTCCTCCCGGGCTTCATCCGCCGCCGTCTTCAAGAAGGTGGGGATGTCCCCGGTGAAGCACTCCCCCAGATCGTGGATGAGGCACATCTCCATGACCTTCTGCATGTCCGCCTCCGGGAACTCATCCTGCAGGAAGAAGGCCATGAGGGCGATGCGCCAGCTGTGCTCGGCCACGCTCTCGGGCCTTCCGTGGGAGGTGCAGCAGTGGCGCAGGGCGTCCTTGAGCCGCTCCGCCACATGGAGGATATTCAAAAAGGCCTTGGGGTCCATGAGCTCACACCCTGTCCAAAAAGGCCGCGCCGATGGTGCCCGCGTCGTTGCCCAGGGTGGCCCGCAGGATGGGCGGCACCCCCAGGATATCGGAAGCGAACACGTATTGGGGCAGCAGGGCGTTGAGCTTGTCCATCAGGTACGCCCCCTGGTTGGAGAGCCCGCCGCCGATGAGCACCACGTCCGGCCGGAAGGCCACGACCAGGGAGCCCACCGCGTTGGCCAGATACCTTGTGTAGGTTTCCACCACGGCCAGGGCGGCCCGATCCCCCTTCTTGGCGCACTCGAAGGCCGTGCGCCCGTCCACCAGGCCCGCTTCCTTCGCAAAGGCGTGCATGGCGGAATGGGGGTCCTTCTCCATGGCGGCCCGGGTCTGCTTCACCAGGGCGGTGACGGAGCAGTAGGCTTCGATGCAGCCCTTCCTGCCGCAGCCGCAGGTTTCGCCCTCCATCTGCAGGACCATGTGCCCCAGCTCGGCGCCCAGGCCTCTGCCCCCCACAAACAGCTTTCCGTCGGCGATGATGCCCCCGCCCACGCCGGTGCCCAAGGTGAGCATGACCACGTTTTCACAGCCCTTGGCTGCGCCGGCCAGGGTCTCCCCCACCACGGCGCAGTTGGCGTCGTTCCCCACGCGAACGGGCACGGGCAAAAGCTTTTGGATGGCCTCCAAAAAGGCCACGTCCCGCCAGCCCCCCAGATTGGGGGCCAGGACCACCACGCCGGACTTCGGGTCCAGCAGGCCGGGGATGCCGATGCCCACCCCTTCAAAATCTGCCACGGTCTTCCCCGCCACCCGGGCGGCCAGCTCCGCGGCATGGGCGATGTTTTCCACCACGGCAGGATATCCCCCGTCGCCGCCCGTGGGCACGCTGACCTTGTGTAAGATGGCGCAGTTTTCATCCACCACGCCGGCCTTGATGAAGGTGCCGCCCACGTCCACGCCAAGTCTTAGCATACGAAACTCCTCCTGAAACTTCATTGGCGCGCCAGCGCCTCGATCACGTCGGACGCGTTGAGCATCCGTTCCTTCAATAGGTCAAAGGCCCTTTGAGCCGAGGTCCCCAGCAGATAGCTTCCCAGGCAGGCCGCCTCAAAGGGCGCCACGCCCTGGGCCAGCAGGCCGGTGATGATGCCCGTGAGCACGTCGCCGCTGCCGCCCTTGCCAAGGCCTGCGTTTCCCTCTGCCACGATCCGGGTCCGCCGCCCGTCGCTCACCACCGTGGCCGCCCCCTTGAGGAGCACCACCGCCCCCCATTGCCGGGCGTAGGTTTGGGCCGTTTGGACGGGGTCCGCCAGGATGGCGTCTATGGGCAGCCCCGTGAGCCGGCTCATCTCCCCCGGGTGAGGGGTGAGCACCACCTTCTCATGGAGCAGGGGGTAGAGCGCGGGATGGCGGGAGAGGCCGTTGAGCCCGTCCGCGTCCAGCGCCAGAGGGAGCTTGGCATTCAGCGCCGCCGCCAGAAGGACGGAGGCGTCCCCGCCGCCCAGGCCGCAGCCGATGCCCGCCGCCTGCTTGCCCGCAAGGGCCTCCGCGGCCAGGGCAGCGCTTTGCTCGTTCCAATCCGCCCCCACGGGAATAGAGATGGCCTCGGGCACCTGATAGAGGGCCCGGCGGACCTCATCGGGGCAGGCCACATAGAGTATGCCGCAGCCCGCGGCCAGGCAGGCGCGGGCCGAGAGCACCGCCGCCCCCACATATTGAGGAGAGCCCACGCACAAAAGCGCCCTGCCGGAATCCCCCTTGTGGGCCGTGCGCCGGCGGGGCGGCAACAGGCGCGCGGCGTCCGAAGCATCGAAGCGGGCAAGGTCCTCTTCCCCGCCCTCCCCAGGCAGAAGGACGGAGAGCTCGCCAGCATAGTTCAGCCCCTCGTGGAGGAACAGCCCCGAAAGATATCCGAACAGGGACAGCGTCTCCGCCGCATGGAGGGCCTTTTGCGCCGCATAGCCCGTGTCCGGGTCCACCCCGGCGGGGATGCACAGGCTCAGCACCGGGCAGCCCGCCGCCTCCACGGCAGAGATCCAGCGCTGGGCCCAGGCCGGCTCCGCGCCCAATCCTGCGTCAACGATCAGGGCCCCCTGCAGGTCGGTTTGCGGGTCCGCCCCCTCCGGGAGCACGGCCTCGATCCCCGCCTGCAAAAGAGCTTCCGCCATGGCCGCCCCCAGGGGCCGAAGAGCCTCTCCGCAGAGGAACAGGACCCGTTGGCAGCCGTGCCGCGCCATGAGGGCCCGGGCCGCCTGGGCCCCGCCCCTTATGAGGGTTGCCCGATCCTCCGCTGAGAGCTGATTTAGGGCAGACAGGAGCGCCGCCCTGCTAAGCATCCGGATCATGGCTCCTCCTCCGCCGCCTGGCGGATGGCCGAGAGGCTGGCCTCCGTGGAGAACCCCCGGCTCATGAGCCGCCGCAGCACCCGCTCCCGGCGGGTCTGCTCCTCCAGCTCGCCCATCTGCCGCCAATACTTCCGGGCGATGAGCAGGGCGTTTTCCTCCTCCGTCTCCCGGGGCAGCTCGTCCAGGGCGGCGCGGATACACGCCTCCGGCAGCTTGTGCGCCTTCAGGTCCATATACAGCTTCTGCCGGCTCACGGCCTTGGTGGCCAGCCGGGTGCGCACGAACTCCCGGGCGTAGGCCTCGTCGTCCAGGAGCTTGAGCTCCTTGAGCCGCTGGACGGTGATGAGGATGTCCCCCTCCCCGTATTGAAGCTCGTCCAGCTTCTCCTCCACCTCCCGGACCGTCCGCATGCGGGCGGTGAGATAGGTGAGGGCCGCGTCCATGGGGCTCCGGTCCGCGGGTATGGAATTGGTTTTTTTCCGTTTCATGGCAACAGCATACCATAAAACCCCCTTCTTGGATAGTCAAACGTCACAAATTTGTAACTTTGTTGTAAAGCCTTATTAAAAACTATAGCATTCCGCCCGAAATTCAGTAAAATGAAACCGATGTGATAAGGAGGGCTCTCTATGAGCATTTTGAAGGGGAAACAGAAGTACTGGGTGCTGGGCGCCAGCGCCGGGATATTGGTATTAGCCGGCGGCCTGTGCGCCATTCTCTTAAGCGGCAAGAACGCGCAAATCGCCCAGTCCCCCATGAATACACCCGCCTATACCTCCGCTGACGCCACCGCCATGCCCCAGACCAACATTGCCATCGGGACCCCGGAGGTGGATCTGGTGGCGGAGCAGCACAGGCAGGAGATCGAAGCCATCGTCATCCGCAACACCATGCTCCCCGGCACCCATATCTACGGGGTGGACGTGGGCGGCATGTCCCGGGAGCAGGCCAAGGCGGCCGTGGAGGAGAAGCTCGCCAAGGAGCCGCCCGTCATCAACCTGTTTCTGACCGACGGCGTCAGCACCTATTCCGGCGCGGGGCTCCATATCCAGCCCACCGCGACGGCCACCGCGCCCGCGGAGGAAGAGGAGGATGACGACGCCGTGGATCCCGCCCTGAAGGCCGCGGAGGCGGACACCGGCGCCGACGACGAGGAACCGGAGGGCACCCCCGCCCCCGTGGAAACCAGCGAGGAGCCGGCCAGCATCCGCTTCGTCCTGGATGTGGACGGGGCCGTGGACATCGCCTTCTCCCTCATGCGGGACAACACCCTGGTATACGAAACCTTCATGGCCGAGGTGGCCCAGATATCCAACGGACGGGACATCACCCCCGCCCCCATCTACGATAAACCCTCCGTGGAGGGGTTCGTGGCGGCCCTGGCCCAGATCATCGACGTGCCCGCCGTGAACAGCAAGCCCGACATCGACAAGGAGACCAACGCCCTGGTGTTCGTCAGCGAGGTCCCCGGCAAGGGCATCGACCAGCCGGCCCTCATCGACGCCATCCTCCAGGCGGATCCCCTGTCCGGGGACACCATCCAGATCCCCATCACCGTGCTGGAGCCCACCACCACCCGGGAGATGCTGGAGGGCAAATACACCAGGCGGGGCCCGGGCTACACCACCAGCTTTTCCGACAGCACCAAGAACCGCAAATACAACATCCGCTTCGGCGCGGACAAGATCAACGGCACCATCCTCAAGCCCGGCGAAGTCTTCTCCGCCAACGATACCCTGGGCAAGCGCACCCGAAAGAACGGCTGGAAGAACGCCGGCGCCTATGAGGGCGGCGAGGTGGTCCAGCAGGCGGGCGGCGGCGTGTGCCAGCTCTCCTCCACCCTCTACAACGCCGTGCTCTACGCGGATCTGGAGATCGTGGAGCGGCGGAACCACAGCATGCCCGTCCACTACGTGATGCGGGGCCGGGACGCCACCATCAACTCCGTGGGGAACATCATCGACTTCAAGTTCCGCAACAACACCTCCGGGGATATCATCATCCTGGCCTACACCGAAGGGAACAACCTCCATATGGAGATCTACGGCCTGCCCTTTGAAACGGACGAATATGACCGGATCGAGATACGCACCAAGCAGACCGGGAGCCAGGGCATCAAGACCGAATACACCTACGACGACACCAAGAAGGAGACCTACAAGAAGACCACCTCCAACGGCAGCAAGGGCTACACCGTCCGCACCTACAAGGACTACTACAAGGGCGACACCCTGGTGAAGACCGACGATCTGGGCTTGTCCGTGTACAAGATGTTCCCCAAGAAGGTGACCGTGGGCACCATCCCCGTGGAGACCTCCTCCGATTCCGAATCCACCGACGGATAAGCAGTTCAAGCGCAAACCTTCCCCCCTCTTCCCCAAAAGAGGGGGTTTTGTTTATTCTGAAACCTATCCCCTCCTCTGCCGGGCCCGCCGCCCCCGCCGAAGGCCTTTGCCCGCAGGGTTTTTCCATTGTGAAATTCGTGCAAAACTGAGGCGAAATCCTATCGATTCTCATTGACATTTGCGGGAAAGAAAGCGTATGCTAAGCAAAAGAGTACTTTCCCGCAGAAGGGATTTTCGCCGAAAGGAGGAAGCGTGAATGGATTTTGAACAGCTGGACCGTTCCATCAAGGCCATGTGGCAGTCCGTGGCCCGGAACATGAACATGGTGCATCTGCTGCTGCTCACCCGCCGGGCCGGGCCGGACGTTCACGCCCTTTTGGCGCGCTCCCAGCAGATGATGGAGGCGCTCATGCACGTCAACGGCCTCACCGCCGACACCTATGCCCTGGGGTATCTGCGCCCGGGCAACGACATGACCGTGTGCCGGGTGGAGGTGAAGCCCGAGGCCATGCCCGAGGTGCTCATGCGGCTCACCGCCATCAACGGGGTTTTGCTGTCCCTGATCGTGAGTCTGCTGGCTGCGGAAGAGATCTGAAAGAATGTGTAAGGTAATGGAGGTGCCAAATGGCGGCGCTTTGTGTGAGATGTAAAAAGAACCAGGCCGTTCTCTTCGTGTCCCGCATGGAGAACGGGGAGATGAAGAGCGAGGGCTATTGCCTCAAATGCGCCAAGGAGCTGGGCATGAAGCCCATCGACGACGTGCTCAACAACCTGGGCTTAAAGGAAGAGGACCTGGACGCCATCTGCGAACAGGCCAACGAGCTTTTGGGCGGGGAGCTCATGAACGTGGATCAGGACAGCGGCAACATCGGCGAGACCGGCACGGACAACATCCTGCGCCGGCTCTACGGGAACCTGTTCCCCCACGCCCTGCAGAAAAATGAGGAGGCTTCCCGGGAGCAGCCCGGGCCCGCGGGGCCCCACCCCCGGCGGAACAATAAAACCGCCGAGCCGGAGAAGAAGTATCTCAACGCCTTCTGCATCAGCCTGACCGCCAAGGCCAAGGCCGGCCAGCTGGACGGGCTCATCGGCCGGGAGACGGAGCTGCAGCGCTCCATGCAGATTCTGAACCGGCGCCTGAAGAATAACCCCTGCCTCATCGGCGAGCCTGGCGTGGGCAAGACCGCCATCGTGGAGGGGCTGGCCCAGCGGATCGCCCGGGGGCAGGCGCCCTATAAGCTCCTCAATAAGGAGATCTGGCAGCTGGACATGACCGCCCTTGTGGCCGGGACCCAGTATCGGGGCCAGATGGAGGGGCGCATGAAGGGGCTGCTGGACGAGATCAAGGCCCTGGGGAACATCATCCTGTTCATCGACGAGGTCCACTCCATCGTGGGTGCCGGGGACGCGGAGGGCGGCATGAACGCCGCCAACATCCTCAAGCCCGCCCTTTCCCGGGGGGATATCCAGGTCATCGGGGCCACCACCTTCACCGAGTACCGCAAGCACATCGAGAAGGATTCGGCTCTGGAGCGCCGGTTCCAGCCCGTGACCGTGGAGGAGCCGTCCATCGCGGATTCCATCGCCATCGCTTCCGGCGTGGCCCATTATTACGAGGCGTACCACTCCGTGGTGATCCCGGAGGCCATGGCTCGGCAGGCGGTGCTGCTCTCCGAGCGGTATATCACGGACCGGTATCTGCCGGATAAGGCCATCGACCTTCTGGACGAGGCCGCCGCGGACCTGAACCTGAACAGCCCCGTGTGCCGGGAGATGGAGAGCCTGAACAGCCAGCTCAACAACCTGAAGGCCGAGGCCGCGAACCTGCTCTTGGGGGAGGTGTCCCCGGAGACCGAGGAGCGGCTCTCCGCCGTGAAGGAGAGCACGGATATGCTGGAGGCCAAGCGCAAGAGCCTCATTGAGGCGGGGCTGCCGGTGCTGTCCGTGGATAACCTGGCCCGGATCATCGAGCTGTGGACCAAGATCCCCGCGGGGAAGATCAAGGAGCAGGAGTTCAGCCGGCTCAACAAGCTTTCCGAGCGGCTCAAGGACAGGATCATCGGCCAGGACCAGGCGGTGGACGCGGTGTGCGCCGCCATTCGCCGCCGCCGGGCGGGGATCTCCGACTCCCGCCGGCCCATCTCTTTCCTGTTCACCGGGCCCACGGGCGTGGGCAAGACGGAGCTGGTGAAGCAGCTCTCACGGGAGCTTTTCGACGGACCCGAGGCCCTGGTGCGGCTGGACATGAGCGAGTTCATGGAGAAGCACGCCGTGTCAAGGATCATCGGTTCACCCCCGGGGTATGTGGGCTATGACGAGGCCGGGCAGCTCACGGAGACCGTCCGCCGCCGGCCCTACTGCGTGATCCTCTTCGACGAGATCGAGAAGGCGCACCCGGACGTGATGAACATCCTGCTGCAGATCCTGGACGACGGGCATATCACCGATGCCCACGGCCGGAAGGTGAACTTCGCCAACGCCGTGCTCATCATGACCAGCAACGCCGGCTCCGAGGAGAAGGGCGCCGGGTCCGTGGGGTTCGCCCGGTCCAGCAGCGAGAAGGCCAAGGACAAGGCTATGAACGCCCTGAAGAGCTTCCTGCGGCCGGAGTTTTTGAACCGGCTGGACGACGTGATCTGCTTCGAGCATCTCTCCGAGGAGAGCATGACCAAGATCGCCCATATCCTGCTCCGGGAGCTGAAAGCCTCCATGGCGGAGAAGGGGATGACCCTCGCTTGGTCCGAGGCCGCCGCCCAGCACCTGGCGAAGAAGTCCTATTCCCAGGTCTACGGCGCCCGGAACCTGCGCCGGTGCATCGAGACGGAGGTGGAGGACAAGATCGTGGATCTGATCATGGCCCAGGAGGGGACCCTCTCCCGCATCTTCGTTGGCTGCCGCAACGGGCAGTTGATTGTGCAGAGGAAGGATTGATAGTTCACAACTTTTCTTGAAAGAAAAGTTGTGCAAAAGAACTTCAACTATACAAAAAAGCTCAGGAAACAGGGCCATGTCCCCTTCCTGAGCTTCTCTTTTTTGCGCCGCTTTTTTCTCTTCACCGAAGAGAAAAAAGCGGCAAAAGCAAAACCATCCCTTACAACAGCGCCCGGGCGAACTCCTCGCCGTCGAAAGGCTTGAGATCGTCGATGCCCTCCCCCACGCCGATGAAGCGGACCGGCACACGGAGCGTGTTGCAGATGTTCACCACCACGCCGCCCTTGGCCGTGCCGTCCAGCTTGGTGAGGATCACCCCGTCCAAATCGCTTGCCTCCCGGAACGCCAGCGCCTGGGCAAGGGCGTTCTGCCCCGTGGTGGCGTCCAGCACCAGCAGCACCTGGCAGGGCACGCCGGGCAGCTCCCGGTCGATGACCTTCCGGATCTTGGTGAGCTCGTTCATCAGGTTCTTCTTGTTGTGCAGCCGCCCCGCCGTATCCACGATCAGCAGATCGCACCCCTTCGCCTTATAGGACGCGATGGCGTCATAGACCACCGCCGCCGGGTCGGACCCCTCCTGATGGCGCACCATAGGCACCCCGGCCCGCTGGGCCCAGATCCCCAGCTGCTCCGCCGCCGCAGCCCGGAACGTGTCCGCCGCCGCCAGCATGGGCTTTCTGCCCCGAGCCGCATACTCGTGGGCGATCTTGCCGATGGAGGTGGTCTTCCCCACCCCGTTCACGCCCACGATCAGAATGGCCCCGGCCTGCTCATCCAGGGGGAACGCCCCCGCCGGCGCCACCCGCTGGGCGATGAGCCCGATGAGCGCCTCCCGGGCCTCGCTCCTATTCTTCAGCTTCTCCTCTTTGATGACCTTTCTCAGATCCTCCACCAGCCCCAGGGTGGTCTGCATCCCCATGTCGGCCAGGATCATGCTCTCCTCCAGCTCGTCGAAGAACTCATCGCTGATCCGATCCTCCCCAAAAAGGGTGTCGAACCAGCTGTTTCGGGTCTTCTTCAGCCCGTCCTTCAGCTTTGTAAAGAAATTGCTCATCAGGATGCCTCCTCAAACTTTGCGGATACGATGCTGCTCACGCCCTTCTCCTCCATGGCCACGCCGTAGAGGGTGTTGCACACCTCCATGCTCCCCTTCCGGTGGGTGATGAGGATGAACTGGGTCTGCTTCCCGTAGTCCCGGACGAACTCCGCGAACCGGCTCACGTTCGCTTCGTCCAAGCTGGTCTCGATCTCGTCCAGGAAACAGAAGGCCGGGCTCTTCACCCGCAGCATGGCAAACAGCAGGGCGATGGCCGTGAGCGCCCGCTCGCCGCCGGACATCAGGCTCAACAGCTGCAGCTTCTTGCCCGGGGGCTGGGCGATGATGTCGATATCGCAGTTGAGCACGTCCTTGGGGTCGCTGAGCCGCAGCTCCGCCTGCCCGCCGCCGAAGAGGGCGGTGAACACCTTCTTAAACTCCCCCTGCACCCGGTCGAACTCCCCGGCAAACACCTTCTCCATGGTCCGTGTCAGCTTTTCGATGAGGGTGTACAGGTCCTTGGCCGCGCTCTGCAGATCGGCGTACTGCCGGTTCAAACTCTCAAACCGCTCGGACACCTGGGCATACTCCTCGATGGCATCCAGGTTCACCGTGCCCAGGGCCCGGATCTGCTCCCGAAGCTTGGCCGCCCGCTGGCTGCTGGACGTGATGGGGATGTCCTCCCGAAGCTGCAGGGCGTTTTCGTAGGTCAGGCCGTAGTTCTGCCAGATCCTGTCCTGCTGCTGCTCCAGGGCCGTCTGGAGCTTGCCCAGGGCCATCTCCGTCCGGGTCCGGCTGTCCAGCAGCTCCCGGGTGCTGCCCAAAAGCTCGTCCCGCCGCGCCCGGCGCACCCGCAGCTCCTCCTTCTGGCCGCCGCGCTGGTCGTCCAGCTTCCGCTGCTCCTCCTGGGCTTCCAGGAGCGCGCCCCGGGCCTCCTCGATGGCCTTCAGCAGTGCCCCATGCTCCCCTTCGGCAGCCTGCTCATCCGCCACGGCCTGCTCCGCCGCCTGCAGCAGCTGCTGCCGCTTCTCGGCGCAGCGCTCGATCTCATGGGAAAGCCGCTCCCGCTCCGCTTCCCGGGCGGAGGCCTCCTTGACCACGGCGGTGTACCGCAGCCGCAGCTCGGTGAGGGCTTCGGCCTGTTCGTCCCGTTGCCGGCGCATGGCGTAGAGGGCCTTGGTCTCCTCCATGACCTCCTGGCGGGACACGTTCCCATGCTCCTCCAGGTCGGTTTGCTCGCTGTTCAACAGGGCCATCCGCTCCCGGATGGAGCGCACGTTCTCCGCGTTGGAGAGCTGCTCCTCCTCCAGCGCCTCCCCCTCGCCCCGGGCGGTCTCCCGATCCCGGTCGATGATGCTGAGCTTGTCCAGCTGCCGCTCCAGGTCGATATCCTTCTCGTGGAGCTCCGCCACCAGCCCGTCCACCTGCACGGCGGCAAGCAGAAGCGCCTGCTTCTTGTTCGCCAGGCTCTCGATGGCGGCCTTGCGGCCCTGCTCCAACTCCTTATATTTTTGTTTCAGCTCGGCGATCTCCCGCTCCCGGCCCAGGATGCCGAAGTTCCGTTTCTGGGCGCTGCCGCCGGTCATGGCGCCGCCGGGGGTGATCAGATCCCCCTTCAGGGTGACGATCTGAAAGGCCCCGCCGGAGCGCTCCTTCAGGCTCACGCCCACGGACAGATCCTCCACCACCACCGTGCGGCCCAAAAGGTATTCCACCGCCTTGTCCATGCCCTCGTCCCAGTCGATCAGGTCCGAAGCCAGGCCGATGACGCCCTTCTCGTGCAGGTAGTGCCGATCCTTCTCCTTCACCCCGTTTTCGGACAGCAGGTCCAGAGGCAGGATGGTGCAGCGGCCGAACTCCCGCCGCCGCAGGGTCTCGATGATGAACTTGGCGTCCCGGCCGGTGCGGCTGACCAGGTTCTGCTGGGCGCCGCCCAGGGCGGTCCCCACGGCCACCTCATACTTTTCGGGCACATGGATGAGCTCCGCCACCACGCCCACGATCTTCTGCCGCAGCTCCACGTCCTTCTCGGCCAGGTCCATGATGAGCCGGACGCTGTTCTGGTAGCCTTCCCGCTTGCGGGCCATCTCCTCCAGCACATGGAGCCGGGACGACGCGGCGCCGCTCTCCTGCTCCTTTTGGCGGACCTGCTCCCCCAGCTCCTCCTGCTCCCGGGCCAGCTTTGCCTGGTTCTCCCGGGCCAATCGCAGCTCCTCCCGGGCGTGATCCCGGGCCTCGATGCAGGCTTCCTTCTCCGTTTCCGCCTGGGCGCGCTCCTCCTCCAGGGCGGCGAGCCGTTGGGCGGCCTTCTCCCGGTCGGCCCGGATGCCCCCCTCCCGCTCCAGGAGGGATTGCTCCAAAGCGGAGAGCCGGGACAGGCTGCTCTTCTTGTCGGAGAGGCGGTTCAGCTCCTCCATGATCCGGTTCTTCTTCTCTTCCAGGGCCGCCTCCGCCTGCTCGCAGGCCTCCGTGACGGCGGCCAGGGCGGTGTTCTTCTCCTCGATGGAGGCAAGCAGCCCCTGCCGCTCCTCATCGGAAAGGGAGCCCATGCTGTCCAGGGTAAGCTGCCGCTCGGCGGCCTCCTTTTGCTGGGCCTCCGCTTCCTGCAGGAGCCGCTCCCGCTCCTTCTCCAAATTCTCCTTCCGGGCCAGGAGCACCTTCTCCTCGCCCTGCAGGCCTTCCACCCGGGACAGAAGCTCCAAAAGCCGCTTTTGGCCCTGGTCCAGCTTCTCGTCCAGGGCCCGAATACGATCCTCCAGCTCATGGCTGGCCTCCTGCAGCACCCCGTCCTCCGACTCCATGCCGGAAAGCTTCTCCTGCAGCTCCTGCAGGGCGGCCTGCTGCTCGGCGATCTTCTGCCGGCTCTTCTCCGTTTCGTGGAGGAACAGGTTCACCTCCAGGCGCTTGAGCTCCTCCCGGGCGCTCTGGTAGGCGATGGCCTTCTCCTGCTGCTCCTGCAGGGGCCCGATGCGGCTCTCCAGCTCGTGGAGGATGTCGCCGATGCGCTCCATGTTCTTCTGGGTGCTCTCCAGCTTCCGCTCCGCCTCGGTCCGCCGGACCCGATAGCGCATGACGCCGGCGGCCTCCTCCAGGGCGTTGCGCCGGTCGGCGGATTTGTTAGACAGGATCTCGTCCACCTTGCCCTGGGAGATGATGGAATAGCCGTCCCGGCCGATGCCCGTGTCCCGGAACAGCTCCAAAACGTCCTTGAGCCGGCAGGTCTTGCCGTTGATGGCGTATTCGCTCTCCCCGTTCCGGTACACCCGGCGGGTGACGGCCACCTCGGCATAGTCCACGGGCAGGGATTTATCCCCGTTGTCGAAGGTGAGGGACACCTCCGCCATGCCCAGGGGCCGGCGCTTCTGGGTGCCGTTGAAGATCACGTCCTCCATCTTGGCGCCGCGCAGGGCCCGGGCGCTCTGCTCGCCCAGCACCCAGCGGACGGCGTCGGAAATGTTGCTCTTCCCGCTGCCGTTGGGGCCGATGACGGCGGTGATGCCGGTGCCGAATTGCAGCTCGGTTTTCTTGGCAAAGGATTTGAACCCCTGCATCTCCAGTTTAGTCAGTCGCATGATTTGTGAATCTCTCTATGGCCATTTGGGCCGCGGCCTGGCCGGCCGCCTGCTTGGAGGGGCCGGAGCCAACGCCCCATTCTTCCCCGTCCACCAGCACCCGCATGGTGAATTCCTTTTTATGGTCCGGGCCGGACGCGCTCACCAGCTCGTAGCGGATGGCGCGGCCCTTGTGATCCTGATGGATGAGCTCCTGAAAGGCGGTCTTGCTGTCCTTGGTGGAGGTGCGGTTCGGCTCGTTTTCGGCGCAGAGCACATACCCGTCCACCAGCCTCTGGGCTTCGGCCAGGCCCCCGTCCAGATACACGGCCGCCAGCACCGCCTCGAAGGCGTCGGAGAGGATGGAGTTCTTCTCCCGGCCGCCGCAGAGCTCCTCCCCCCGGCCCAGGAGCAAAAACCGGCCCAGCTCCAGCTTCCGGGCGGCGTCGGACAGGGCCCCCTCGCAGACCAGGGCGGACCTGAGGCGGGTCAAAGCCCCCTCCCGCATGCTGGGGTGGGCGTCAAACAGATGCCGGGACACCAGGTGCTCCAGCACCGCGTCCCCCAGGTATTCCAGGCGCTCGTTGTCCGCCCCCATGCGGTGCTGCTCCACCGCGTAGGAGGAGTGGGTCAGGGCGCGCAACAGCAGGCTCTCGTCCGAAAAACGATAGCCCAGCCTGTCCATACATTCGCGTATATCCGCCATGAAGCTTGCTCCTATAAAAAGGCCCGCATCCCATTCGGTGCGGGCTGACCCATTCTCTTACGAAAGGGTATGTTCAGTTTACTTGGCGAGATAGCCCACAATATCGCCCACCGTCTTGATGTTGGGCAACACCTCATCCGGGATCTCCACATCGAATTCCTGCTCCATATCCATGACCAGCTCCACGATGTCCAGAGAGTCCGCATGCAGGTCGTCGATCAGGCTGCTGGCAGGGGTGATGGTCTCGGGGTCGATGTCCAGCTGCTTGGCGATGATCGCGCGTACCTTCTCAAAATCCATGATTGATTCCTCCTGTAGAAAATGCGTGTTTACCGAAAATTTACCTTGATAATTGTAAAACAAGGGCCGCGATATGTCAACCTGTTTTTTCCGAAGGGGTCAGCCCTCCTGCTCCTGAACGGCCTGGGCGATCTTCTCGGTGACGCCGCCCTTGACCAGCTTCTGGGCCTGGCGGATGGCGTTGAAGAAGGACTTGGCATTGGAGCTGCCGTGGGCCTTGATCACGCCCCCGTTCACCCCCAGCAGCGGCGCGCCGCCCACCTCGGTGTAGTCCATCTTCTTCTTCAGGGCGGCGAAGGCGGGCTTGGCGATGGCCCCGCCGACGGTGCCCCTAAAGGACCCCATGAGCTCGGTTTTGAGCAGGGAGGTGATGGCCTTGGCCGCCCCCTCGGTGCTCTTTAGGAGCACGTTGCCGGCGAAGCCGTCGGTGACCACGGCGTCAAAATCCCCGCTCATGAGCTCCCTGGCCTCGCAGTTGCCCCCGAAGCGGATGCCGGGCAGCTCCTGCAAGAGAGGATAGGTCTCCTTGGTGAGCTCGTTCCCCTTCTCCGCCTCCTCGCCGTTGTTCAACAGGCCGATGACGGGTTCCTGCACCCCCTCCACCAGCTCCATATAGGCGCTGCCCATCTGGGCAAACTGCACCAGGTACGCGCTCTTGCAGTCCACGTTGGCCCCGGCGTCGATGATCATGGTGTGGCCCCCCTGGATGTTGGGGATAAGAGGCGCCAGCGCCGGCCGCTGGACCCCTTTGATCCGGCGGATGATGAGGGTGCCGCAGGAGAGGACCGCCCCGGTGCTGCCGGCGCTGAGGAAGCAGTCCGCTTCCCCGTCGGCCACGGCCTTGGCGGCCAGGACCATGGAGGCATCCTTCTTCCGCCGGACCGCCGTCGCGGGGGCCTCCTCGCAGGAGATCACCTCGCTGGCGGGCTTGATGACAAGTCGATCCGCCGGATAGGGTTTGTCCTGCAGGCAGGCCTTCAGCTGCCCCTCGTCGCCGAACAGCCAGATGGTCAAATCCTGGCCGAGAGAAGTAAGGGCCATCAACGCCCCGTCCACCACCGCCTGGGGGGCGTTGTCGCCGCCCATGGCGTCTATCGCTAAGATCATGTTGCGCTCCTTTGTCGAAAGAATGTACATAGTATACATGGATTCGGCGCGGATTTCAACCAAAAATCCAAGGGAGCGCGCCCGGGTCTACTTTTGCTTTTTCGCCTCCCCCACAAGCAGGCGCACCATGCCCCCGGCCATGCCCGTGGCGATGCAGATGACAAAATCCCCCAAGATGGCCCAGGTGAGGGGCATCTCCCCCAGCAGCAGCCCCAGCAGCAGCACCATGATCCCCTCGAACAGCGCCCCGCCCAGGGCCCCCGCCAGGGCACCCCGCTCCCCGGCCTGCTTGGCGGCGCAGAAGCCGGCCAGGCAGGGGCAGACCACCTTGATGACCCCGTTCACCGGGCCGATGGCGCCCTCCCCCGCCTTGTCCGCATAGAGAAGGAGGGCCAGCAGCCCCATGACGGCCGCGGCCGCCCCCACGCCTATCAGGGCGCCCCACGCCAGCTGCCAGGTAAAAAGTCCCCTTGTCCGCCTTGTCCGCTTTCTCATATCCGCCTCCTGTGCTTTGATAAAAAAGCCTATGCGCTTTGCCGGGCGAAAATGAAAAAAGCCGGGCAAGGCCGGCTTTTTGTCAGAGTTCTTTTTTGTGCGCTTATTCCACCACGGACTCGTTCATGGTGTTCTCCGCGCCCCGCTCCTCGATCTGGGAGATGGCGCCCCGGGCGAAGACCAGATGGATCTTGTCGGGACCGACCTGGATGACCACATAGTCGTCCTTCACGGAGGTGATGGTGCCATAGATGCCGCCGATGGTGCGGACCCGGTCGCCGGGCTTGAGCGCGGCCAGCATCTCCTTCACCTTCTTATCCCGCTTGCGCTGGGGGATGATCATGACGGCCATGAGGACCACCATGATGAGGATGAGAGGCAGCGTGGACATGAGGGACGCAGCGGTTCCCTCGGCAACGGCGGCCACAACGGGGCCCATGAAAAGATGCAGCATGTACATTGTGTTCCTTTCCGAATTTCAACTTTGATTTTACGACATATTCCCGCCCGCGTCAAGAGAGAAAAGAGCCCCTCGCGCCCGCAAAACGGGACGCGAAGGGCCTGGGCTCATTTGAGCAGGGAGCTGTGGGACAGGCGCCGGGCGGCCCGCTTGCCGTCCCGCTTCATGCGCCGCCACACGTCCGGGTAGAGGGCGTTGACCGCCGTGACGGCCAGGGCCATGCCCCCGAACATGCCCAATCCGATTCCCGCTGTTTTCATATCGTGCACCGCCTTTCCTTCGCAAGTGGAGGGCTTGCCTCCTTTCATAGTATCCATGAAAGGCGGGAGAATCATGCTGACAATTTTTGTTTTATTGCCGCAGGCGGCGGACCGCGTCGCACAGGATCAGCAGGGCCCGCTCCGCCTCCGCCTCCCCCGTGTACCGGCCCAGGGACAGGCGCAGGGGGGCCTGCCTTTCGCCCGTGAGCAGGCCCATGGCCCCCAGCACGTGGCTGGGCTCGTTGGACCCGGCGGTGCAGGCGGACCCGGCGGAGGCGGCCAGGCCGTGCATATCCAGGATGGCCAAAAGCTCGTCGGCGGACAGGTTTTCAAACAGGAAGCTGACGATGCCCGGCAGCCGCCGCTGGGGATGGCCTGTGAGCCGGACCCCCGGCAGGGCGGACAGGACGCCTAAGATCAGCCTTTGGGAGAGGGCCCAAAGCCGCTCCTGCTCCTCCGCCAAGGCCTCCGTCTGCTCCAAGAGGGCCTCCGCCAGGCCCACGGCCCCGGCCACGTTCTCCGTGCCGGCCCGGCGGCGCTTCTCCTGCTCCCCGCCGGTGATGAAGGGGGCCACGGCCGCGCCCTTTCGGATATAGACCGCCCCCACGCCCCGGGGACCGTGAAACTTATGGGCGGACAGGGTAACAAGATCCGCCTGCATCTCCCCCACGTCCAGGGGCAGATGGCCCGCCGCCTGGACCGCGTCCGTGTGAAAGAGGACGCCCCGCGCCCGGCAGAGGCTGCCGATTTCGGCCACAGGCTCAAGGGTGCCCACCTCGTTGTTGGCGGTCATGACGCTGACAAGGATCGTGTCCGGGCGGATGGCCTCCCCGAGGGCCGTTAGGTCAACGATGCCGTATTCGTCCACGGGCAGGAGGGAAAGCTCGATCTCGCCCCGGTTTTCCAGGTCCAGCAGGGTGTTCAGCACCGAGGGATGCTCTACGGGGGAGGCGATCACATGGCGGCCCTTCTCCCGGTTTGCCCAAACCGCCCCCCGCAAAAGATGGTTGTTCCCTTCGCTGCCGCCGCTGGTGAACACGATCTCGCTCTCAGAAGCCCCCAAACACCGGGCCACCTGGGCCCTGGCCCCTTCCAGGGCCTTGCGGCTCTCCCGGGCATAGCTGTGCAGGGAGGAGGGATTCCCCTGCTCCCCCTCCCAAAAAGGCAACATAGCCGCCAGCGCCCGGCGGGAGAGCCGGGTGGTGGCGGCGTTATCCAGATAGATTCGGTCCATCGCCCCGCTTAGAGCGCCTTGTTCAGCATCTGCTCCAGGGCGGCCTTGGGCCGGGCGCCGATGGCCTTGTCCACCGCCTCGCCCTGCTTGAAGACCATGAGGGTGGGGATGTTCATGATGCGGTACCGCTGGGCCAGGGAACCCATCTCATCCACGTCCACCTTGGCCACGACGACTTTGCCCTCGTACTGGTTGGCGATCTCCTCCACGATGGGGGCGACCATGCGGCAGGGGCCGCACCAGGTAGCCCAAAAGTCCACCAAAACGGGGGTCTCGCCGGCGATGAGCTTGTCGAAGGCTTCCTCGGAGCCGATGTGGATCACGTTCTCGTTTGCCATAGTTTTGTCTCCTTTTCTGTTTAGTCTTCCAGGTCCTTGAAGGAGATATGCAGCTCGTCCAGCTGCTTCTGCTCCACGGGATAGGGGGCCCCGGTGAGGGGGTCGGAGGCGTTCTGCACCTTGGGGAAGGCGATCACGTCCCGGATGCTGGTGGCGCCGCAGATGAGCATGGCCAGCCGGTCCAGGCCGTAGGCCAGACCGCCATGGGGCGGCGTGCCGTATTTAAAGGCGTTGAGCAGGAACCCAAAGCGCTGCTGGGCCGCCTCCTCGGTAAAGCCCAGGGCCTTGAACATGCGCTTCTGCAGCTCGGCGGAATGGATACGGATGCTGCCGCCGCCGATCTCGTTGCCGTTGAGGACGATGTCGTAGGCCTTGGCCCGCACCGCGCCGGGGTCGGTTTCGATTAGGTCCAAATCTTCGTCCATGGGGCTGGTGAAGGGGTGGTGCATGGCCATGAACCGGCCCTCCTCCTCGCTCCATTCGAACTGGGGGAACTCCACCACCCACAAAAGGGCGTAGGCGTTCTCGGGGATGAGGCCCATCTTGTTGGCCACCTTCAGCCGGAGCGCGCCCAGGGAGGCCCACACCACCGGATTCTCGTCCGCCACGATGAACAGCAGGTCGCCCTTTTCAAAGCCAGCCTTCTCCTCGATGGCCTTCACCTCGGCTTCGGAGAGGAACTTCAAAATGGGGCTCTGGATGCCCTCGTCCTTGTAGTTCATCCAGGCCAGGCCCTTGGCCCGGTAGGTCTTCACGAACTCGCCCTCGGCGTCGATCTCCTTGCGGGAATAGTGATGGGAGCCGCCCTTCACGTTGATGCAGCGGACGGAGCCGCGGTTCGCCACGGCGTTTTTGAACACGGCAAAGCCGCTGTCTTTCACGATGTCGGTCAGGTCAATGAGCTCCATGCCGAAGCGGGTGTCGGGCTTGTCGGAGCCGTAGCGGTTCATGGCGTCGATCCACTTGATCCGGGGCAGGGGGTTGGGAATGTCGATGCCCAGGCACTCCTTGAACACCCGGCGCAAAAAGCCCTCGTTCATGGCCATGACGTCGTCCTCCTCCACGAAGGACATCTCCAGGTCGATCTGGGTGAAGTCAGGCTGCCGGTCGGCCCGCAGGTCCTCGTCCCTAAAGCAGCGGGCGATCTGCATGTAGCGGTCGAAGCCGGAGACCATGAGCATCTGCTTAAAGAGCTGGGGGCTCTGGGGCAGGGCGTAGAAGCTGCCGGGATGGACGCGGCTGGGCACCAGGTAGTCCCGGGCGCCCTCCGGCGTGCTGCCGGTGAGGACCGGGGTCTCGATCTCCACAAAGCCGTTCTCGGCAAAGTATTCCCGGGTGATGCGGGCGATCTTGTGCCGCATCATGAGATTCTTCTGCATGATGGGCCGGCGCAGGTCCAAATAGCGGTATTTGAGGCGCAGCAGCTCCCCGGCGTTGGTGTCGTCGCTGACCTCGAAGGGGGGCGTTTCGCTGACGGAGAGGATCTTGAAGTCCTTCACCTTCACCTCCACCTCGCCGGTCTTCATCTTGGGGTTGACCATGCTGCCGGTACGGGCCTCCAGGGTGCCGCGCACGGCCAGCACGTATTCGGAACGGATGGCGGACGCCCGTTCATAGGCCTCCGGGGAGAGGGTGCTGCTGTCGAACACCACCTGCATAAGGCCGGACCTATCCCGCAGCTGAACGAAGATCAGCGCGCCCAAGTCGCGGCGCACGTTGCACCAGCCCATGAGGGTGACCTCCCGGCCCACGTCCTCCCGGCCCAGCTCCGTGCAGTAACAGGTCCGCTTCCATCCTTGCAGCAATTCGCTCATTTTTGATTGCCTCCTATCGTTTCTGCAATATCCTTCGCCGTGAGAGCGACCTCGATCTGCTCTCCGGTATCCATTCTCTTAAGGTTGCCCTTGCCGGCGGCAAGCTCGCTTTCGCCGATGACCAAAACGTGCTTGGCTTCCGTCTTGCCGGCGTACTTGAAGTTGGCCTTCACGCTCCGGCCCACGTGGTCCGTATCGGCGGACAGGCCCAGGTTCCTGAGCCCGTTCACCAGCTCGAAGGCCTTCCGCTTCTCCCCGTCCCCCATGCCGAAGATCAGCACGTCCACGGGCTCTGGCTTGGGGATCTCCACGCCCAGCTGATCGAGATACAGGAGCAGCCGCTCCACGCCCAACCCGAAGCCCACCGCGGGCACCTCCGGGCCGCCGATCTGCTTGACCAGGCCGTCGTACCGGCCGCCGCCGCAGAGGGTCCCCTGGGCCCCGGCCGCCCCGGACACGATCTCGAACACCGTGCGGGTGTAGTAGTCGAGACCCCGGACCAGCATGGGGTCCATCTCATAGGGGATGCCGATGGCGTCCAGATACCCCCGGAGGCTGTCCATGTGGGCGCGGCATTCGTCGCACACATAGTCCAGGGTGTGGGGGGCGCCGGCGTTGATCTTCTTGCAGCTCTCCACCTTGCAGTCCAGGACCCGAAGGGGGTTCTTCTCCAGGCGCACCTGGCAGTCCTCGCAGAGCTCGTCCCTGTGGCCGGCCAGATAGGCTTTGAGGGCCTCCTGATACCGGCCCCGGCAGTTGGGGCAGCCGATGGAGTTGAGCTTCACCGTCAGATCCCGGGCGCCCATGGCGGTGAAGATGTTCCAGGCCAGGGCGATGATCTCCGCGTCCGCGCTGGGCTCGGGGGCGCCGAAGCACTCCACGCCGAACTGGTGGTGCTCCCGCAGCCGGCCCGCCTGGGGCCGCTCATAGCGGAACACGGGGCAGTTGAGGTAGTAGACCTTCAGCGGCATGGCCTCGGCAAAGAGGCCGTGCTCCACGAACATGCGGACCGTGCCCGCCGTGCCCTCGGGCTTGAGGGTGATGCTGCGGCCGCCCTTGTCGTTGAAGGTGTACATCTCCTTCTGCACCACGTCCGTGGTGTCGCCCACGGAGCGCAAAAACAGCTCCGTATGCTCGATGACCGGGGTGCGGATCTCCTTGAAGCCGAAGCGGGCCGTGGTTTTGCGGATGAGATCCTCCACGTACTGCCAGCGATAGCTTTCCGCCGGGGTCACATCCCGGGTGCCCTTGGGTGCCTGATATGCCATATTCTTTCCTCCTGCTATGAAAAAGCGGCCCCGCCTCCACTCGAGGGACGGAAGACCGCGGTGCCACCCTGATTAAGCGAAATTCGCTTCACTCTTGCTCCTAACGCGAGCGCCACGGCGGGCCATTTCCTGCCCGCGGCTCCCGGCTGTCCTTCCAAGCGCCCCTGGCCGCCCGGCTTCCACCGCCCCGAACTCGCTGCCTGCCCTAAAACGCCTGTACTCTTCCGTTCAACGCCTTTGCAGTAGTATACCCGTCTTTGGGCCGCTTGTCAATCGGAAAAGAGCCGTTTTTTCTCGCTGAACAGCTTGGGCTGCTTCTCGTACCAGGTGGGCACGTCCTTGGGGCTGGGCAGCCGCTCCACCCGTTGGCCCCCGCCGTAGACCCGCTTGGTCATGGCCCCGGCCCCGTGGGAGAGGATGCTCACCGTTTCCTCCATCATGTCGATGTTGTAAACGCAGAGGGTGCCGGGCTTGGCGTAGCCCACGTTCTCCAGGTTCCCCTGCATGTACTTCTGCCGGTACATGTAGTAGGGGGCCATGCCCATATCCCGGGCCGCCCGGGCCCCCAGGGCCACCATCTCCTCCACCGCCTCGCTGGGGGGCAGGGGGTATTCCTCCAGGCGGGCTTTGAGCCGGGAGGAATGCTTGATGGCCAGGGTGTGGACCGTTAAATTTTCAGGATCGAAATGCCGGATGGCCGAGAGAGTGCGCGCAAAGTCCGCCACGGTCTCCCCGGGCAGGCCCGCGATCAGGTCCATGTTGACGCAATCGAAGCCCTCCTGCCGGGCCATGGCAAAGCAGGCCTCGATGTCCGCCGCCGTGTGGAACCGGCCGATGGCCTCAAGGGTCCTGTCGTTCATGGTCTGGGGGTTGATGCTGATGCGGGTCACGCCCCGATCCCGAAGGATGCGGAGCTTCTCCCGGGTGATGGTGTCGGGCCGGCCCGCCTCCACGGTGAACTCGTGGCCCGCCACGCCATAGGCTTCGCTCAGCGCCGAGAGCACCCGATCCAGCTCCCGCTCGGGCAGCACCGTGGGGGTGCCGCCGCCGAAGTAGAAGGTGCGGGGGGTGAAGCCCGTTTCCCGCAGGAGCTTTGCCCCCTCCCGGATGTCCAGGATGAGATGGTCCGCGTAGTCCGACAGGATCCCCTCCTTCTTGGCCACCTCCGCCCCGAAGGAGCAGTAGAGGCACCGGCTCCGGCAGAAGGGGATGTGCAGGTACACGGAGGCGCTTTTGCCCGTCACGGAGGCGATGTGGGGCCGCTGAACGGCGGTGATCTCCTCCACCAGGGCCTGCTTTTCCGGGGAAACGGTGAACAGCTCCCGGAAGGAGCGCCGGGCCTCCCCCTCCCCCTGCCGGTCCATGATCTCCCGAAAGAGCTTGGTGGGCCGGATGCCCGTCAATGACCCCCAGGGGGTGGAGACCGGGTACAGGCTCTGCATCACCTGGTAGACGCACAGCTTCAACGCCCGCTTCTGCTGGCGCTTGATGTCCAGTTTGTCCATGCCCGCCTGGACGGGGACCACCCGCTCCACATGCGCGGGCATAGCCAGGCACTTGGCTTCGCCGCCCGTGAGCAGCACATAGAGCTTCAGCTCCGCGTCCGGGGCATAGGGCAAAATGTCCGTCTGTCCCAGGAACAGGCGGACCTCCTCGGTCATATCGTTGAAAAAGCCTTTGGCGTTGGTGATCAGCTGAACCATGGGTGATTCTGATAGACGTTCATGGGGTTGAACCGCTTCTCGTGGTCGATGGTGGTGCTCTCCTCATGGCCCGGGTACACGGTGTAGCCGTCCAGGGCGTAGAGCTTGTGAAAGAGGGAGTCCATGAGCTCCCGGATACTGCCCCCCAAATCCGTCCGGCCCACGCTCTCGCAGAAGAGGGTATCCCCGGTGAACACGACCTTCTCCTCATCCACCGCAAAGCACACGCCGCCCTTGGTGTGGCCCGGGGTCTCCATGACCCTAAAGACAAGGCCGCCGGCGGAAATTTTCTCCCCCTCCGCCAGGAATTCGTCCGCCCGGCAGGGCTTCAAAGAAAAGCTCATGGCGGAAAAATAGCTCCGCTCCCCGGCGGCCATGGGGGCATCCGCTTGGTGGATATAGACCCTGGCCCCGGTCGCCTCCCTCAGGTCCGCTGCCCCCCACACATGGTCGAAGTGGCCGTGGGTCAAGAGGATATGGGTGCAGACAAGGCCCTTTTCCCGGAGGGTATCGCCGATGAGGGCGGCGTCCGCCGGGTCGATGACGGCGCAGGTCTTGCTGCCGGGAGCGTATGCGATATAGGAATTGGCCGAGATGGGGCCGCAGGGCAGGGTGATGATCTCCACTTAAAACTCCTTTTTGCTGCTGAGCAGGATGGTGAAGGGGCCGTCGTTGACCAGGGCCACCTGCATGTCCGCCATAAAGGTGCCGCTTTCGATCGGCACGCCGGCCTCCCGCATATAGGCCTTCACGGTCTCAAAGAGGGGCTTGGCCTTCTCCGGGCGCTCGGCCAGGATGTAGCTGGGCCGGCGACCGTGGCGGGCGTCCCCGGCCAGGGTGAACTGGCTCACGGCCAGAATCTTCCCCCCCACGTCCCCCACGGACAGGTTGGGCACGCCGTTTTCGTCGTCGAAGATCCTCAGGCCCACGCACTTATCCGCAATGTACCGGGCGTCCTTCTCGCTGTCCCCCACCTCCACGCCGATGAGGATGAGCAGGCCCTTTTCGATGGCGGCGGTCAAGGTCCCGTCGATGGTGACGGAGGCGGAGAGCACCCGCTGAACCACTGCTTTCATGTGTTACCTCCCGTTGCCGCCGTTGACCCGTCGCACCTCGATGACGGATTTGAGCTTGCGCAGGTTGGCCATGATGTGATCCAGCTGGGCCGCGTCCGCCACGCTGAAGGTGATGAGCATGGTGGCCACCCCGTCCACGGAGGTCTGGGCCTTCATGTCGGAGATATACACGTTCATGGTGGTGAGCAGGCGGCTGATCTCCAGCAGGGAGCCGGTCTTGTCCACCACGTGGATATAGACCGTGGCGGAGAAGTCCTCCGTGCTGGAGGCGGCCCACTCCACGGGCACGAACCGCTCCGGCTCCTGGGAGAGGCGGGGCATGTTCCGGCAATCCGCCCGATGGATGGACACGCCCCGGCCCCGGGTGATGTAGCCCACGATCCTGTCCCCGGGCAGGGGGTTGCAGCAGCTGCTGAAGTGGACGGACATGCCCGCGTCCCCGGCCACGATGACCCCGTTGGTGGGCTTGGGCTTGGCGGGCTGGGCGGGCTTGTGGGGCGCGGGGGCGGCGGCGTTCTGGAGCCGCTCCTGCATCTCCTCCAGCTTGTCGGACTTGCGCTTCATCTCCATGAGCTTGTGGATCACCTGTCCGGAGGAGATGCCGCCGTAGCCGATGGAGGAATAGAGCTCGTCCAAGGAGGGCAGGGTGAGGCGCTTTAAAATGTCGTTGTA
This sequence comes from uncultured Eubacteriales bacterium, assembly GCA_902765005.1. Classification (GTDB taxonomy): domain Bacteria; phylum Bacillota; class Clostridia; order Christensenellales; family CAG-138; genus RUG472. The sequence continues at coordinate 332,962 of CACWYB010000003.1, forward strand.
GAATTCGGGCTTCATGAGGGCGGAGAGCTCCACGGCCTGCCGCTTGGCCGCGTCCTCCAGCATCTCCCGGCCCTTTTGGATGTTCTCCTCCCGGTTGGCCTTCTTGAACCACTGCTTGATCCGGTTCTTGGCCGACTGGGTCTTGACGATGTTCAGCCAGTCGCGGCTGGGGCCGGACTGGGTGTTGGAGGTGATGATCTCCACCACGTCGTTGGTCTTCAAAACATAGTCCAGCCGCACCATGTTCCCGTTGACCCGGGCGTGCTGGGTGTGGTGGCCCACGTTGGTGTGGATCCGATAGGCAAAGTCAAGGGGCGTGCTGCCGATGGGCAGGTCCAAAATCTCCCCCTTGGGCGTGAGCACGTACACGTATTCGCCCAGGTAGTCCTTCACCACGTTCTCGGCGAATTCGGCGTTGTCCTCGTTGTCGTCCTTGGCCTCCTCCACCACCTGCCGAAGCCAGCTGGTGCGCTTGTCCATCTCCGTCTGCACCGTCCGCCCCTCCTTGTACATCCAGTGGGCGGCCACGCCGTATTCGGCGGTCTCGTGCATCTCATGGGTGCGGATCTGCACCTCGAAGGGGATGCCGTTCTTGTTCATGAGGGTGGTGTGGAGGGACCGGTACAGATTGGGCTTGGGCATGGCGATGTAGTCCTTGAACCGGCCGGGCAGGGGCTTCCACTCCGCGTGGATGATGCCCAGGGCGGCGTAGCAGTCGTTCACCGTGTCCACGATGACCCGAATGGCGATCAGGTCGTAGATCTCCCCGATGCCCACCCCGTTGCGCTGCATCTTCCGGTAGGTGGAATACAGGTGCTTGGGCCGGCCGGAGAGGTCGCATTCGATGCCCGCCCCCTGCATGAGCTCCCGCATCCGCTCCATGGCGGCGCCCAGGAGCTTGAGCCGCTCCTCCTGCTGCCGGGACACCAAACTCCGGATGCGCTCATACTCCTCGGGCATGAGGTATTTGAAGGAAAGGTCCTCCAATTCGCTGCGGAGCACGCCGATGCCGAACCGGTGAGCTAACGGCGTATAGACCTCCAAGGTCTCCCTGGCCTTGCGGATCTGCTTCTCCCGGGTGCAGTATTCCAGGGTGTGCATGTTGTGGAGCCGGTCGGCGAGCTTGATGATGACCACCCGCACGTCGTCCGCGATGGCCAGAAAGAGCTTGGTCAGATTCTCGTTCTGCTCCTGCTTCTTGGTCACGTACTCCTTCTGGCCGGACCGGGTCAGCTTGGTGACCCCGTCCACCAGGTGGGCCACCTCCGGGGAGAAGCGGCGGGAGATCTCCTCCAGGGAGATGTCCTTGCCGTCCTCCACGGTGTCGTGGAGCACCCCGGCGATGACCGTGGCGGCGTCCATGCCCATGTCCAGCAGATATTCCGCCACGGCGATGGGATGGATGATGTAGGGCTCCCCGGACTCCCGCTTCTGCCCCTCATGGACAGCGGTAGCAAAGGCCAGGGCTTCCTCCATGGTCTTTCCCTTCTCCGGGCCGTACTTGGCCTTAAATTTTTGAAGCAGCTCTTCCCTTGCCATTTTTTTACCGAAAAGGGGACCAACGCTGCCGCTGATCCCTGTTTTTTTGACGATCTATGGAATTAGTACTGGAGGATGGTGCCCACCTCGTAGTCCTTCAACACCTCCCGGCCGGGCAGGTCCGTGAGCTCGATGGCGAAGCAGCAGGCCGCCACCACGCCGCCGGCCTTCTCGCAGAGCTTGGCGCAGGCAAGGGCCGTGCCGCCGGTGGCCAGCAGATCGTCCACCACGGCCACCCGCTGTCCGGGCTTCACCGCGTCCACATGCATCTGCAGCTCGTCCGTGCCGTACTCCAGGCCGTACTTATAGCTGATGGTGGTGTAGGGGAGCTTGCCGGGCTTGCGGGCCAGGATCATGCCCACATCCAGGGCATAGGCCACGGAGGCGCTGAAGATGAAGCCCCGGGCCTCCGGCGCTATGATCAGGTCGATATTCTTATCCCGCAGAAAGTCCGCCATCCGGTTCGCCATCTCCTGGAAGGCGTCCTTGTTCCCCAGCAGGGGCGTGATGTCGCGGAAGAGAATGCCTTCCTTGGGAAAATCGGGGATCGTTCTGACGTAATCCTTGAGTTCCATGTGTTTCCTCCTTACGAAGCGCTATCCCTCCGACAGCGCCATGAATAACTGGCTTTCCGGGCAGCTGCGGCGCCGGGCGTCCTTCACGGGCACAAGCCCCGCCGCCGGCGCAAAGAAGCCCAGCTCCTTGAAGATGAGGGCCGCCGCCAGCTCCCACTCCCCCTCCGGCTCCCCGCCCGCCCGGGCGGCGCTCAAAAGCCGCAGGTACAAGGGCCGCAGGATCTCTTCCGTGACCCCCAGGGGGAGATAGGACCTGAGCCGCCAGGCGCAATCCCCGATGGACCGGGTGTCCGCCGCCTGCACAGCCCGCAAAAAAGCAGCTTCAATTATAGTATACTCTTCCGAAGATTTCAAGTCTTTCCGGGGAGAAAGGCCCAAACAAATGAGCTCGCAGGAGGCCCGGCCCCGAAACACGTTTTTCTGCAGGGTGCACACCGCGTCCGCCCGGCCCGCCCCCTGCCAGAGGGTGAAGTTCCCCCCCTGGGAGAAGCCCACCAGCCGGGTCTTGCCGCCCCCCTGGGAGAGATACCCCGACAGGTGCTTTTTCCCCTGGCCCAAATAGGAGACGCCCGACAGGTCCCCCCGCACCAAAAACTGGGGCTCCGGGTTCCCCTGGCCGAAGGGGGCGAAGGCGCGCAGCTCGTCGCACAGGGCCACGGTACAGTCCGAAAGGGGGAGCACGTCCTCATAGGGGACCCGCTTTTTAGGCGGTCCCTCCGGCCGCTGATGGGCATACGCCAGGCGCAGGGCGGCCTTCACTTCCTCGATCCGCTCCGCCCTTACCGTGAGCCCCGCCGCCCCCGCATGGCCGCCGAAGCGGATGAACAGGTCCCTGGCTTCATACAGCAGGGCGTAGAGGTCTATCTCCGGGATGCTCCGGGCCGAGCCCGTGTACACCCCAGGCTCCCGCTCCGTGAGCAGGATGACGGGCTTATAGAACAGCTCCGCCAGCCGGGCCGCCACGATGCCGACGACCCCCACGTTCCAGCCCTGCCCCGTGAGCAGCAGGAAGCTGTCCTCGCCCCCCTCCGGGGCCAGGGCCAGGCATTCGGTGAGGATGCGCTGCTCCTCGTTGCGCCGGGCCTGGTTGGCTTCGTTGAGGGCCAGGGCGCACCGGTCCGCCTCCTCCCTGTCGTCGGTGATGAGGAGCTGGAGCGCCTGTTCCGCGTCCCCCATGCGGCCGGCGGCGTTGAGCCGGGGGGCGATCAAAAAGCCCAAGGTGATCTCGCTGACGGGGCCGTCCCCCGCCCCCGCCGCCTCCAGCAGGGCACATAGCCCCACCTGCTTAGAAAGCCCATACAGGCCCCGGACCACCAGGGCGCGGTTGGCCTTGGTCAGGGACACCACGTCCGCCACCGTGGCCGCGGCCACCAGGGGCAGATACTCCTCCCCCTGGCTCTCCTCCAGGGCGCAGGCCAAAAGGTAGGCCACGCCCGCGCCGCACAGGTCCCCCACCCGCTCCCGAAAATCTCCCTCGGACACGGACAGCACCGCGTCCGCCGCCGGCAGGGCTTCCCCGCTGCGGTGATGGTCGGTGACCACCAGGGACATGCCCAGGGCCTTGGCGAAGGCGACCTCCTCGATGGCGGCGATGCCGTTGTCCACGGTGACGATGAGGCCCACGCCCTCCTCGGCAAGGGCCTGCACCGCCGCCCGGGTTAGGCCGTAGCCCTCAGTGTGCCGGGAGGGGATGTGACAGCTCACCCGGGCCCCCAGCTTTTTGAGGCACCGGTAGAGGATGGCCGTGGCCGAGACCCCGTCCGCGTCGTAGTCCCCGTAGACGCAGATGGTCTGGCCCCGCTCTATGGCGGCGCGGATGAGGGCAACGGCCTCCCCCACCCCCTTCATCTCCCGCCAGTCTGGCAGGGGCTGGGCCTCGGGGTGGAGGAAGGCGTCGATCTTCTCCTCCGTGTCCAGGCCCCGCCGCAGCAGGGCGCGGACGGCCACCCGGGACAGGGAAAAGCGAGCCGCCAGGCGCTCGATCAGGTTCGGATCATATAAAGTTACATCGCTGCAAACAAAGTCCATAGGCCCATTGTACAGAAAAAAGGCTCCCTCCGCAAGAGGAAGGAGCCCTTCGTTTTGGGTGGGTTTGCCTTAACAGGCCAGCTCGGCGGTGTCCCGGGCGATGGCCATCTCCTCGTCCGTGGGGATGACGAAGACCTTGACCCGGCTCTCGGGCTTGCTGATGCAGACCTCCTCGCCCCGGGGGCAGTTCCGGTTGTACTCCACATCGGGGATGACGCCCAGGAACTCCATGTTGCTGAGGACCTTTTCCCGCACGCCCCGGTCGTTCTCGCCCACGCCGGCGGTGAACACGATGGCGTCCACCCCGCCCATGGCGGCGGCATAGGCGCCGATGTACTTCTTCACGGCGTACACGAACATGTCGAGGGCCAGCTGCGCCCGCTCGTTGCCTTCCGCGGCGGCGGCGCCCAGATCACGGAAATCGGAGGACACGCCGGAGATGCCCAGCATGCCGCTCTTCTTGTTCATGATGGTGTCCATCTCGGCGGCGGTGATGTTCATCCGCTTCATGAGATATGGCAGGATGGCGGGGTCGATGCTGCCGCAGCGGGTGCCCATGGGCAGGCCTTCCAGGGGCGTAAGGCCCATGGAGGTGTCCACGCACTTGCCGGCCACGGAGCAGGAGATGGAGGAACCGTTGCCCAAATGGCAGGTGATGACCTTGGCGTTGGGGTTATTGAGGAGCTTCAGGGCCCGGCCCGTCACATACTTGTGGGAGGTGCCGTGGAAGCCGTAGCGCCGGACGCCGTACTTCTCATACAGCTCGTAGGGCAGGGCGTACATGAAGTGGGAGGGCTCCATGCCCTGGCCCCAGGCGGTGTCGAACACGCCCACCATGGGGGTGTTGGGCAGGGCGGCCTGGCAGCCGGCGATGCCCATGAGGTTGGCGGGGTTGTGCAGCGGCCCCAGGGGGATGCACTCCTTCATGGCCTCGATGACCGCGTCGTCGATGATGACGGAGCCGGAGAACTTCTCGCCGCCGTGGACCATGCGGTGGCCCACCGCCGCGATCTCGGACATATCCTTGATGACGCCCACCTTGGGGTCGGTGAGGATGTCCAGGACCATCTTGATGGCCACCTCGTGGTTGGGCATATCCTTCTGGATCTCCACCTTGTCGCCGTTGGAAGGCTTGTAGGTGAGCATGCTGCCGTCGATGCCGATGCGCTCGCACAGGCCCTTGGCGATGACGGTTTCGGTGTCGATGTCGATGAGCTGATACTTGAGGGAGGAGCTGCCGGCGTTGATGACAAGGATGTTCTTCATGGCGTTCTCCTTATTTGGCCTCGGCGGCCTTCATGCCTTGGGCCTGCACGGCGGTGATGGCCACCAACGACACGATGTCCTCGATGGAGCAGCCGCGGGAGAGGTCGTTGATGGGGGCGGCGAAGCCCTGGCTCACGGGGCCGATGGCCTCGGCGCCGCCCAGGCGCTGGACCAGCTTATAGCCGATGTTGCCGGACTGCAGATCGGGGAAAATCAGGATGTTCGCCTTGCCGGCCACGGGGCTGCCGGGGCACTTGAGGTTGCCCACCTTGGCCACCAGCGCGGCGTCGGCCTGCATCTCACCGTCCACGCAGAGGTCAGGATTCAGCTCCTTCACCTTGGCGGTGGCGGCGGCGACTTTATCCACGTTCTCGTGCTTGGCGGAGCCTCTGGTGGAGAAGCTCAGCATGGCCACCCGGGGCTCCTTGAAGTCCAGCAGGACCTTGGCGGAGTCCGCGGTGCAAAGGGCGATCTCGGCCAGCTGATCGGCGTCGGGATCGATGTTGATGGCGCAGTCGCCGAAGAGGATGGTGCCGTCCTCCCCGTAGGACTTGTCCTTCACCTGCATGATGAAGAAGCTGGAGATGGTCTTGATGCCGGGGCGCATCTTCACGATCTGCAGGCCCGGACGGAGGGTGTTGCCGGTGGTGTTGATGGCGCCGGACACAAAGCCGTCCGCCTTCTTGTCCTTCACCATCATGGCGGCGAAGAACAGGGGGTCCTTCATGGTGGCGGCGGCCTTCTCGGGGGTCACGCCCTTCAGCTTGCGCATCTCATAGAACTTCTCCACATAGGCGGGATACAGCTCATGATTCTCGGGATCAATGATATCGATGCCGTCGATGTTCGCGTGGAACTTAGCGGCGATGGCGGCGATATTCTCGGGCTTGCCGAACAGGGTCACATCAGCCAGGCCCTGTTCCCGGATGATGGCGGCGGCCTGTACGGTGCGTTCCTCTTCGCCCTCGGGGAGAAGGATGTGCTGCTTGTTGGCTTTTGCCTTTGCTTTGATGCCTTCGATCAATGATGACATGTCGTTTTAGCCCTCCAAAATAAATTTCTATTCGATTCTACCACAAACGGAAGAATAATGGTATACTTATTTCAGAAAAAATGCGCCATATATTTCTTCTCATGGCAAAAGGAGCGTAACATGCGTGTCGTAGGCGTTATCGCGGAATACAATCCCCTGCATAACGGGCATATCTACCACCTGGAGCAGGCCAAGAAGAAGGCCGGCGCTTCCTACTGCGTGGTGGTCATGTCCGGCAACTTCGTGCAGCGGGGGGAGCCTGCCTGCACGGACAAGTTCACCCGGGCGGAATGGGCGCTGCGGGCCGGGGCGGATCTGGTCATCGAGCTGCCCACGGTCTTCGCCAACGCCTCGGCGGAGCGGTTCGCCGAGGGGGCGGTGCGCCTGCTGCACGCCACGGGGCTGGTGACGGACCTGGCCTTCGGCGCCGAGCAGGGGGACATCCGCAAGCTCAGCGCCCTAGCCGATTATCTGGCCGAGGAGCCCCCGGAATTCAAGTCCTACCTGCAGTATCACCTGAAGATGGGCGACAGCTTCCCCCGGGCCCGCTATGAAGCCCTGCAGGATATGGGGGCGGACCCGGAGCTCCTCAGTGAGCTGGTGAAGCCCAACAACATTCTGGCCATGGAGTACCTGCGCTCGCTGCGCAAGTTCGCCCCGGAGATCTGCCCGGTGCCCATCGAGCGCATCGGCGGGGGCTACAACGACGACTACCTCACCGGGGAATTCTCCTCCGCCACGGCCATCCGGGCCGCCATCCGGGAGGGGAACACCCAGGTGCTGTCCTCCATGCCTCTGTTCATCTCCGGCGCCATGCAGTTTGACCCCCAGTTCCCCCTGACGGTGAACGACGTGGGGGACATGATGCTCTACAAGCTCCGCCTCATGAGCCCCCAGGACGTGCAGCGGCTGCCGGACGTGAAGGAGGGCATCGAGCAGAACCTGCTCAAGGCCGCCCGCACCGCCGTGGATGCGGAGAGCTTCTTTGAGGCGGTGAAGACCAAGCGCTACACCCTGGCCCGCATCAAGCGCATCGGCATGAGCGCCCTGCTGGACATGAGCGAGGATCTGGTGGAGGACATGGCCGGGGACGACAGAAACCTCTACTTCCGGGTGCTGGGCATCCGCAAGGACGCCCGCTCCCTTCTCTCCGCCATCGCCAGCATCAGCAAAACGCCGCTGATCATGCGCAATTCGGATCTGGGCAAGTGCACGGACGTGGCCCGGGAATCCCTCCGGGTGGACGCCCTCTCCACGGACATTCTCTCCTACGCCCTGCGCAAGCCCCTCCACCGGGACAGCGAAGCGGCCGTGGTGGTATAGGGATACACGCCTGATTTCCGGCCGGATATGAAAAGGGGGAGCGCTGCATTGGCGCTCCCCTTTTTGCGTGTGAAGCTGCTCTGTCCGCCCCTCACTCCTCCGCCGGGGCGGGCAGGTCCATGCCTAAAAGCTCTCGTATCCGGGGCAGGGCCTCCATGGCCGTCTGCCGGCCCGCCGCCACGCTCTCCTCGTAGCCGCTGACGGATAAGAGCCCCATGAAGGAGGCGTCCGGCCGGATGATCACGTCCCCCTTGTCCGCCTGGCGGCGGGTCATGTGGGCCTGCATGATGTCGGAGGACCGGCGCAGGATGTCGATGGGCGAAGGGTGCTCCGGGTCGAAAAAGTTCCGCTTGATGCCCAGGTCCGACGTGATGACCACGTCCGCCCCCCGCGCCCGGAGCACGTCCACGGGCAGCTCCTCGATGACGCCCCCGTCCACATAGAAATGGCCGTCGATCTGGGCCGGGGTGAACACCCCCGGCACCGCCATGCTGGCCCGCACGGCCCGATGGAGCTTGCCCTCCTCAAACACCTGCATCTCCCCCGTGACCAGGTCCGTGGCCACGCACAAGAAGGGGATCTTCGTCTCCGCAAAGGACAGGTTATGGGTCAGGGTCAGGACCACCTCCTCGATCTTGTCCCCGCTCAAAAAGCCCCCGTGGATGGGGATGCCCAGATCCACGATGTCCCGGGCCTCCACGGTGCCCATATACTTTTCCAGCAGATACAGGTTGGTGCCCGCGGCGTACACCGCGCCGAAGATGGCCCCGGCGCTGCAGCCGGAGATGATGTCGGGCACGATGCCGTTCTCCTCCAGCACCTGCATGACGCCGATGTGGGCCAGGCCCCTGGCCCCGCCGGAACCCAGGCACAGGCCGATCTTCTTACCGTTTATCATGAATTCGCACGCTCCTTTTCCCATACAATAGGCCATGAACTCCATCCTGCCCTACGCCGCGCTGCTGCTGCTGTTCGCCCTGCTCCTGTGCCCCGAGGCGGCCCTTTTGGGCGCCCGGTCGGGGGCTTTGCTCTGGTGGCGCAGCGTGTTCCCGGCCCTGCTCCCCTGCTGCGTGGCCCTGAAGCTGTCGGAGAAGCTGGGGCTTTGGGGGCATCCGGGGCGCTTTGGGCGGGGCAGGCTGTTTCTGGCGGCAGGCTTCTCCCTGCTGGCCGGGGCGCCCAACGGGGCAAGGCTCCTCTCCACCCTGGTGGAGGAAAAGGCCCTCTCCCCCCGGCAGGGGGCGGGGCTGCTGCCCCTGGTGAACCAGGTGAGCCCGGCCTTCCTTTTTTCCATCATAGCATCGGACCTGCTGAAAAACAAGCTCCTTTTCCGGCCCATGGCCCTGGCCCTCTACGGGGCCCCGGCCCTCTTCACCCTGCCCCTGCTGCTCAAAAAGGCTCCCGCCGCCGCTGAACCCTCCGCCCCGCCCCTGCCCTTTGCCCAAGCCTTTTCGTCCGCCGTTTGGGAGAGCATGGGGGCCATGCTCCAGGTGGGGGGCTGCCTTGTGTTTGCATGCGCCCTTTTGGGGGTCCTGCAAAAGATTTGCCCCGGCCCGATCCTCGGCGCCCTCCTCCCCGCCCTCTTCGAGGTGAGCGCCGGGGCGGCGGCCCTCTCGGCCCTGTCCCTCCCCCTGCGGCTGAAAACGAGCCTGCTGCTGGGGGCTGCTTGCTTCGGCGGGCTCTCCCTGGGGCTCCAGGCCCTGTGCGCTTATCCCCGGGGGAAGCTCCTGCCTTACCTGCTCCAAAAGCTCCTGCTGGGGGCCCTGGCCGGGGGCCTGTGCTACCTGCTCTTCCCCCTGTTCCCGGACCTTGCCGGCGCCTTCGCCCCCCGGCAGGTCCTGCTGCGGCGGGCGCTGTCGGCGGGGGCCCTGGGGCTTTCGTCCCTTCTTTCCGTGCTGCTGCTGTTCCTTTTATCCCTCATGGGGGCGAACCGGGGCCGGGAAAACTGAAGCGCGCCCCGTCTTTTTGGGAAAAGCCTTGAAAAAAGGTTGCCTTTTTGTCAAATACCGGGTATACTATTGCAAATCATTTTTAGAAGAGGAGCGCGCCATGGCTTATTATTTCAGCGAACCGTCCCACACCTTTTCCGAATATCTGCTTGTTCCCGGCTATTCCTCCTCCGCCTGCACGCCCCAGAACGTGACGCTGCAGACGCCGCTGTGCAAATACCGCCTGGGCGAACAACCCGCCCTGTCCATGAACATCCCCCTGGTCTCCGCGGTGATGCAGTCCGTGTCCGGGGAGAAGCTGGCGGCGGCCCTGGCCCGGGAAGGCGGCGTGTCCTTCATCTTCGTGTCCCAGAGCATCGAGAGCCAGGCGGCCATGGTGAAGGCCGTGAAGAAGTGCAAGTCCGGCTTCGTGCGCAGCGATTCCAACGTGACCCCCGAGTCCACGCTTGCTGACGTGCTCGCCCTGAAGGAACGGACGGGCCACTCCACCATCGCCGTCACGGCGGACGGCACCCCCGACGGGAAGCTGCTGGGCATGGTCACCAGCCGGGACTACCGGGTGAGCCGCATGAGCCCGGACACCCCCGTGAAGGACTTTATGACCCCCTTCTCCTCCCTGATCTACGCCTACGAGGGCGTGAGCCTGAAGGAGGCCAACGACATCATCTGGGAGCACAAGCTCAACACCCTGCCCGTCATCACCCGGGACGGCCATATGTCCGCCTTCGTCTTCCGCAAGGACTACGACGCCCACAAGGACAACCCCCTGGAGCTGCTGGACGACCACAAGCGCTATGTGGTGGGCGCCGGTGTGAACACCCGTGACTATGAGCAGCGGATTCCCGCCCTCATCGAAGCGGGCGCGGACATCCTGTGCATCGACTCCTCCGAGGGCTTCACCGAGTGGCAGCAGCGGACCATCGACTTCGTCCGCCGCAACTACGGGGACTCCGTGAAGATCGGCGCGGGCAACGTGGTGGACGGGGACGGCTTCCGCTTCCTGGCCGAGGCCGGGGCCGACTTCGTGAAGGTGGGCATCGGCGGCGGCAGCATCTGCATCACCCGGGAAACCAAGGGCATCGGCCGGGGCCAGGCCACCGCCGTGCAGGACGTGGCGGCCGCCCGGGACGAATATTTGAAGAAGACCGGCGTCTACGTGCCCGTGTGCGCCGACGGCGGCATCGTGCAGGATTACCACGTTACCCTGGCCCTGGCCATGGGGGCGGACTTCTGCATGCTGGGCCGGTACTTTGCCCGGTTTGACGAGAGCCCCACCAACAAGGTGCTCATCAACGGCAGCTACATGAAGGAATACTGGGGCGAGGGCAGCGCCCGGGCCCGGAACTGGCAGCGCTACGACAACGGCGGCGACAAGAAGCTCACCTTCGAGGAGGGCGTGGATTCCTACGTGCCCTACGCGGGGCCCCTCCACAACAACGTGGAGACCACCCTGCACAAGGTGAAGTCCACCATGTGCAACTGCGGCGCCATGACCATCGCGGAGCTTAGGGACAAGGCCCGGCTCACCCTGGTCTCCCCCGCCTCCATGGTGGAGGGCGGCGCCCACGACGTGCTCCAGAAGGACAGCCGGTATTTCGCGAACTGACCCGGATTCCGCCCGCAATACCAAAACACAAAGAGCCCGGCCAAAGCGGTCGGGCTCTTTTGTTGGGTTCCTTTACAGCCTCAGGTCCAGGCGCTCCCAGGGCATGTCCTGGGCGTTCTCGCCGAAGTGGCCGTAGGCGGCCAGCTTCTCGTAGATGGGCCGGCGCAGGCCGAAGCGGTTGATGATGGCCATGGGCCGAAGGTCCACGGTGTCCATGATATGGTCCTTCAGGGCGCCCACGTCGTTGATATGGGCGGTGCCGAAGTCCTCGATGCGGATGCTGGTGGGCCGGGACACGCCGATGGCGTAGGAGAGCTGGACCTCGCACCGGTCCATATAGCCCCCGGCCACGATGTTTTTCGCCAGATACCGGGCCATGTAGGCCCCGGTCCGGTCCACCTTGGTGGGGTCTTTGCCGGAGAAGGCGCCGCCGCCGTGGCGGGCATAGCCGCCGTAGGTGTCCACGATGATCTTCCGGCCCGTGAGCCCCGTGTCCCCGGCGGGCCCGCCCACCACGAAGCGGCCCGTGGGGTTGATGAAGAAGGCCGTCCAGTCGCCGATCATGGTCGCCGGCAGGGCGGGCAGGATGACCTGCTCCTTGAGCACCCGGCGCAGGGTTTCGATGTCCATATCCTCCCGATGCTGGGCGGAGAGGACCACGGAAAGGATGCGGCTGGGGGCGTTGTCCTTATACTCCACCGTCACCTGGGATTTGCCGTCGGGGAGCAAAAAGGGCAGGGTGCCGTCCCGGCGCAGGGTCTCCAGCCGCCGGGTGAGCCGGTGGCTTAGCTCGATGGGCAGGGGCATATAATGGGCCGTTTCCCGGCAGGCGTAGCCGAACATCATGCCCTGGTCCCCCGCCCCGATCTCCAGGGGGTCCGCGTTGTCCACGCCCATGGCGATGTCCGGGGACTGGTGGTTGAGGGCCACGTCGATGACGGCGGTATGGCAGTCGAAGCCCCGGCCGGGCTCGGTGTAGCCCGTGTCCCGGATCACCCGGCGGGCGATGGCTTCATAGTCCACCTTGGCCGTGCTGGTGATCTCCCCCATGATGTGCATGCAGTCGGTGAGGGCGGTCACCTCGCAGGCCACCCGGGCCGCCGGGTCCTGGTCCAAAATGGCGTCCAGAATGGCGTCGGAGGTCTTGTCGCAGAGTTTGTCCGGGTGTCCCCCGGTGACGGATTCAGAGGTAAAGCAAGCAGGCATGTGTTCTTCTCCTGATTTCAATCGATTAGCATAGTATGATACCATGTATCGCCCGGTCTGTCAATGATCGACAGGATACAACAAAGCGGCGGGAGTTCCCGCCGCCTTGCCAGTGGCTAAATGGTTTACTCGGCCTTATCGACGATGGTGATGCGGCCCTGGCCATAGGGCTCCAGATACTCGGAACCAACGGTGCCGCCCAGCTTCTCCACGATGTAGGTGATAAGGACCTGGTTGTCCAGCATGGTGTCCTCGGAGAGGAAGGTGTTGTCAGCGAACATGGTGTAGCCGTCGCCCTTATCCTTGAGCAGGTAGTTGTGGCAGGCCACGGTGTAGGTCTTGTTGGGATCGATGGGGGCGTAGGTGCCGTCCTCCTGGAGGACCTGCACATCCTTCACCCGACGGTCGCCGGACACCTCCACGAACATCTTCTCGTCATCCTTGACCACGGTGGATTCCACGCTCATATCCACGGTGAACTTCAGGCCGGAAACCTGCAGGAAGCCGCCGGACTCGCCGGGCAGGTTGGACACGGACATCTCCAGAGCGTCCAGGATCTCCTGGCCGGTGGCCTCCACGGTGCACAGGGCGTTGCCGAAGGGATGGATCTTGATGATCTGGCCGTAGGTGATATCGCCCGCAGGGATGGTATCCCGGATGCCGCCGCCGTTGACGAAGGCGATGTCGGTGCCGCCCATGGCCCGATAGGCATCGGCGCACAGGTCGCCCAGGTTGGTCTCCTGGCTGCGGATGATGCGGACGCCGGCGGTGGGATCATTGATGATCAGATCCACATCGGTGTGGGCCACCACGGTGTTCACCAGCTCCGCGTTCTTATCCAGAGCCGCCTTCACCACATCGCCCATGCCGTTGTCCGCCGCCAGCAGGCCGGCCGCGTCGATGAAGTCCATGGCGCTGGCGTTGATGAGCTTGGCGGAGATCTGGTCGCCGGAGATGGTCAGCATGCCCACGTTGGCCAGCTTGGTGCCGGTGGAGGAATGGATGACATCGTTGCCGTCCTTATTCTTGACCGTCACGAAATCCTTGCCGAACTCAAGCTTGAAATCCGTGTGGGAGTGGCCGTCCAGCACCACGTCGATGCCGGTGGTGTTCACGATCACATCGGAGGACATCCAGGGAGAGCTCTGGTAGTCGGTGCCCAGGTGAGCCAGGGCGATCACATAATCGGCGCCCTCGGCGCGGGCCGCGTCCACGGTCTCCTGAACCTTGTTATACAGCTCCTGGCCGTTGTCCTTCTGGCAGAAGGAATAGAGGAAGTTGCCCTCGCTGTCCTGGAAATAGGTGGGGGTGGACTTGGTGAAGGATTCCGGCGTGTCGATGCCGATGAAGGCGATCTTCTTGCCGGCCTTTTCGATGATGGTGTAGGGCTTGAACACCGCTTCGCCGTTATCGTTGAGGAAATTGCAGCAAACGTACTGGAATTTCGCCAGGGACACGTTCTTTAAGAACTGCTCCATGCCGTAGTCGAACTCGTGGTTGCCGGGAACGGCCACGTCATAGCCCGCCGCGTTCATCAGGTCGATGATCGCTTCGCCCTTGCTCAGGGTGCCGATCACGTCGCCCTGAACGGCATCGCCGCAGTCCACGAGAATGACCTCTTTGCCGGCCGCTTCCAAGGCGGCCTTGATGCGGGCCAGGCCGGCATAGCCGATGTTGTCGTCCACGCCACAATGCACGTCGTTGGTGTACAGGATCACGATTTCCTTGGCGGGCTCCTCTTCCTCAGCCCGCACAAAGGAGGGCACCGCCACCATGCCAAGCAGCATGACGAGGGCCAGCAGACAAGCAAATACTCTCTTCTTCATAGTAATCCTCCTCTTTAGTTTGTGCTTCCACACAACGTATTCAGTATACCACATCTCCCCGCCGCTTTCAACCTAAATCCAAAAAGGAATGCGCCCGCCGGGGAGAAGGCGGGCGCCGGCTCATTCCGGATCGGCCAGGGAAACGATCAGGTCCACGCACTTCTCGATGCCCAGCTTGCCGCTGTTCAAAGAGAGATCGTAGTTCCGGGCGTCGCCCCAGGTCCGGTCCGTAAAGTGCTTGTAGTTCACGGCGCGCTTGGTGTCCTTCTCCTTCAGGCGCACCTCGGGCTTCTTTTCGCTCTCGCCGTAGAGCCGGACGATCCGCTCGGCCTTGAACGCTTCGTCCGCGTGGATGAACACATGGAGGGCGTCCTCCCGGTCCTTGAGGATATAGTCGGCGCACCGGCCCACGATCACGCAGGGGCCCTGCTCCGCCACCTCCAAGATGACCTTGCGCTGGACCACATAGAGGAAGTCGTACACGCTCATGCCCCCCATGGTGCCGTGGGTGCCGGTGTAGGTGGAGAGCAGGGACAGCAGGGATTTGCCGGGGGAATACTCCCCGTACTCCTCCACATAGTTGGGGTCGAAGCCGGTCTTCTCCGCCACGGTCTTGATGAGTTCCTTATCGTAATAGGGGTACCCCAGCCGCTCGGCCACGGCATGGCCGATGGTCCGGCCGCCGCTGCCGAATTCCCGGCTGATGGTGATGATCGTCTTTTTCACGAAGCGCACCTCCCGCAATAGTCTCGTTTGGAAGGACGGGGCCGCCCCCTCCTTCAGGGATAGTATACTTTTTTTCCGTGGTCAACGTCAAGGGGCAAGAAAAAAAGAACGGGCAAACCCGTCCTTTGAAAAAGAGCATCGGCACGTCGAAAGAGGGAATCGAGATGCTTCAGAGACGACCTGGAGGGGTCGGGTCCAATGATTGAGCGATCAACTGGAGGAGGCAATCGTGGGACTCTTGCGTGCCGATGCTGTTTTCATCCCCTCGCCCCAAAGCGATGGATGAAAGAAAATGTCCCGCGCAGGCGTGCTTTGCGCGTGACACTGCTGTCATTGTAACAAACGGGTCACTCATGTCAATGTACGAAACGGAGGAAAACCGCGGGTAATCGATTGCATACTCAAAATTTTTTAATTATTTTAACCGAACGCCCTCCCTGAACCAAAAAGAAAAAGGCCACCCCGGGGGGATGGCCTTTCGTTGTTCGGATCAGAGCATGTCCTTGAGCCGGGTCACGCTCTCCTTGGCGTCGCCGATGAGCAGCGCCACGCCCTCCGTCCGCTCATACAGCGGGTTGGGCACGCCGGCATAGCCGGGGTTCAGGTCGAAGTTGCAGATGATCACGTTCTGGCAGTCGCCCACGTTCAGCACCGGCATGCCGTAGATGGGCGTGCCCTCGGCGGTGTTGGCCGCCGGGTTCATCACGTCGTTGGCGCCGATGACCAAGGTCACGTCCGCGGCCTTGAAGTCGTCGTTGATATCCTCCATCTGGAACAGGTCCTCATAGGGGATATCCACCTCGCACAGCAGCACGTTCATATGCCCGGGCATCCGGCCCGCCACGGGATGGATGGCGAAGCGCACCTGGGCGCCGTGGGCCTCCAGGGCATCCTTCAGCTCCCGGACCGCGTACTGGGCCTGGGAGAGGGCCATGCCGTAGCCGGGGACGATGATCACGTTCTTGGCGGCCTTGAAGGCGTCGAAGACCTGCTGCTCCACGGCGGCCTTGTCCACCGCGGGGGCTTCGGCTTTGGCCTCTTCCACAGGGGCTTCCGCCGGCTTCTCCTCCACGGGGGCCTCCGCCTTGGGGGCGGCGGACACGGTGGTGGCGCCGGTGAGGATGGCCGCCAGCTTCCGGTTCATGGCCCGGCACATGACCTCGGTGAGGATCAGGCCGGAGGCGCCCACGATGCCGCCCACCGCCACCAGCAGGGGCTCACCGATGGCCATGCCCGCAATGCCCCCCGCCACGCCGGACAGGGAGTTGAGGAGGCTGATGGTGATGGGCATATCCGCACCGCCAACCCGCAGCACGAACAGCCAGCCGAAGGCGCCGGCCAGGATCGCCGTGAGCAGGGTGAACAGGATCAGCATGCCGTTGTTCCCCTGGAAGAGCACCAGGGGGATGAGGCAAAGCACAGCCAGCAGGGCGCTGACGAGGATCAGGGCCTTGTGCCCTTTGAGGATCACGGGCCGCTGGTTGAACCACTTGGCCAGCTTCCCCGCCGCCAGGACGCTGCCCAGCAGGGTGACCATGCCGATGATGAGGGCGATGCCCGCGGTGACCGCCTCAAAGGCGCCCACGGCCTTGCCGTCGGTGAGGGTGACCGCCGCCACCAGGGCGGAGGCCGCGCCGCCGAAGCCGTTGAGCATGGCCACGGTCTGGGGCATTTCGATCATCTTCACCCTTTTGGCCAGGATCGCCCCGGCGACGGCCGCCGGCACCAGGCCCACCAGGAGCCAGAGCCACTTGCCGCCAAAGTCATAGCGGATCACGGTGAGGGCGATGGCCGCCGCCATGCAGGCGCAGGAGAGAAGGTTGCCCCACAGGGCGCTCTTCACCTTGCTCATCAGGGAGATGCCCAGCAGCACCAGCCCGGCCAGAACGATGCAGAGGATGTAGTACACGGAATCGATCATGCTTCCTTCTCCTCCTTCTCCTTCCTGTGGCCGAACATGAGGAGCATCCGGTGGGTCACCAGGAAGCCGCCCGCCACGTTGAGCATGGCAAGGGCGATGGCGAGGACCGCCAGCACCTTGCTGCCCGTATAGGCCGCGGTGGCCACAGCGATCATGGCGCCCAGCACGGTGACGCCGGAAAGGGCGTTCATGCCGGACATGAGGGGCGTGTGCAGCAGGCTCGGCACATTTTTAATGAGCACGTAGCCCAGCACGCTGGACACGATGAAAATGCCCACAAGGATCAGCGGATGCAAGGGATACCTCCTTATTTGAGGCCCATGGCCTCGAGAGCGCCGGCGTGGACGATCTCGCCGTTGAGGGTGACCAGGATGGACTTGACGATCTCGTCGTTCATATCCAGCTGGATCTTGCCGTCATGGGTGAGGAACTTGGTCAGGTTGTAGATGTTCTGGGCGAACATCCAGGTGGAGCTGGCGGCCAGCATGCCGGGGATGTTCTTGATGCCTTCCAGCACCACGCCGTGCTTCACTTCCCGGGTGCCCGGAGGGGTGATGGCGCAGTTGCCGCCCTGGTCGATGGCGATATCCACGATGACGGAGCCTTCCTTCATGGTCTGCACCATCTCGTCGGTGATGACCACGGGGGCGAGCTTGCCGGGGATCAACGCGGAGCAGAAGACCACGTCCATGTTGGGCAGGACGGCGGCCAACGCTTCCCGCTCACGAAGCAGGGTGGCTTCGGGGAGCTTCTGGGCATAGCCGCCCGGGGCGATGGCTTCCTCGGCGGGCACGCCCAGCTCCACGGGCTTGGCGCCCAGGGACTTGGCCTGCTCCATGGCCGCGGGACGGATGTCGGCGGCGTAGGTGACCGCGCCCAGGCGCTTGGCGGTGGCCAGGGCCTGCAGGCCCGCCACGCCCACGCCGATGACCAGCACGTTGCAGGGTTTGATCATGCCCACGGCGCAGAAGATCTGGGGCATGAACTTCTCCAGGTCGGAGGCGGCCATGAGCATGCCCTTATAGCCGGCCACGGTGCTCATGGACGTGAGGGCGTCCATGTTCTGGGCCCGGGAGATACGGGGCACGCCGTCCAGCGTCAGGCCGATGACGCCCTTCTTGGCCATGTCCTTCACCATCTGGTGGTTCACGGGAGAGGCGGGATGGATGAAGGTGATGATGTACTGGCCCGCATGCATCATGTCGATCTCGGAGCAGCCCTTCTCCTCGTTGAACAGAGGCTCCTTGACCTTCAGGATCACGTCCGCGCGCTTGTACAGATCCGCCACGTCCGCCACCATCTCGGCGCCGGCCGCCGCATAGTCGGCGTCAGCGAAGAACGCGCCCACACCGGCGCCGTTCTCCACCAGCACCGTGGCGCCGTCCTTCACGAACTTGCCGACGGTTTCCGGGGTAGCTGCCACACGGCGCTCGCCGTGCATAATCTCTTTGGGGATACCGATGATCATTTGATTTACCTCCGTTTACATTTTTTTAGGTTTATTTCGTCGCTTCCGGCAGGGGGGACAGCACGTTTTTGTCCGTCCTGAGCACCAGATGCGTCCGTGTCTTGCTGACGCCAGGGATCCGCTTGATGTCCTCCAGCACCCCGGTGAGCGTGCTGGTGGAGGCGGTGACCACATGGAGCAGGAAATCGAAATCCCCGGCCATGTAGTAGCACTGGATGATGTCCTTGTGGCCGTTGATCGTGCGCACGAACCCCTCCACATACTTGGGGTGCTCCATGCCCACGGAGATGAAGGCGGACACGTCCCGCCCCATGACGGCCTCACTAAAAATAGCGGTGTACCGCTCGATACAGCCGCTGTTCTCCATTTTACGCATGCGTTCGATCACCGCCGAGGTGGAAAGGTTCACCCGCTCGGCAATGGAGGAAGCATTCATTCTGGCGTTCTCCTGCAGGCAAGTCAGAATCTGAATATCCGTTCTGTCCACGATCTTCACGCTCCGTATTTTTTTCTTCATTATATTTTAGATGGCGCAATAATTCAAGTTATTCATGCTTATTAGCGAAATGTTTTTGTTATTCTGTATCTGACAGCATTTCTTCCTGCCATCATCGGCATATGGCTCCTTATCCCGAAAAAAATTCGCAGGAATCCCTGCACCCTCCGGGATTCTTTGCCTCATTTCCCCTTTTCCCCGAAAGAAAAAGCATGCCAAATCCTCCGAAAAAGGGCTTGACTTTTTCCTGCGCCAATGCTAATATACACAAGGTCAACAGACCAACCGCATATTTCTGGGTGTAGCGCAGTTTGGTAGCGTGCTTGAATGGGGTTCAAGAGGCCGGAAGTTCAAATCTTCTCACCCAGACCAAACAAACGAGGCAGGATGATTTCCTGCCTTGTTTGTTTATTGTGGATAAATGAGCTTTCGGCCTCTTGAACCCTAATACACGCAAAAGTTTGCGCAATAGTTCTTGCCCCCTTAGCTGCTTTTGTGTACAATGGCAGACAGGAGGAACAGCATATGGGGCGTGTTTCGAAAGAACAGAAAAAACGGATCTTCGAGATCATCCAGATCGGCAACAAGGAGGATGCGCCAAGCCGGATCTTCGATATATTTATCGTGACGGTGATCCTCTGCAATATCGCCGTCCTGTTTCTGGAAACGTTTGACGGGCTGAACGCATTCCGGGGCCTCTTTGAAGTGATAGAAGACGTGACCGTCCTGATCTTCTGCGTCGAGTACGCGCTCAGGATCTGGACGGCGGATCTGCTGTATCCGGACGAGTCCCGGCCCCGGGCGGTGCTGCGCTTTCTGTTTTCCTTCGACGGGCTCGTGGATCTGCTCACCATCCTGCCGTTCTTCTTCCTGTCCGGGTTCGGGGCGTTTCGGATCCTTCGCGCCGCGCGGATCTTGCATCTGTTCCGCATCAACACAAAATACGACTCCTTCCAGGTCATCACCTCCGTCGTTAAGGAAAAGAAGAGCGCCATCCTGTACTCGGTCTTTATCATTCTGGTGCTGATTCTCGCCGCTTCGCTGAGCATGTACAGCGTGGAGCATGCGGCCCAGCCGGAGGTGTTCGAGAACGCGCTCTCCGGCATCTGGTGGAGCGTTTCCACCGTGTTCACCGTGGGCTATGGGGATATTTACCCCGTGACGCTTCTCGGGCGGATCATGGGGGTGATCATCACCTTCCTGGGCGTGGGCGTGGTGGCGATCCCCACCGGCATCCTCTCCGCCGGCTTTGTGGAGCATTACACCCGCCTGCAGCGCCTGCAGGACGCGGAAGACTACAAAAAGAGTACGGCCGCGGTCCTGGTGGAGGCGGATTCAAGCTTTTCCCAGCGGAGCATCAAAGAGGTGGAGACCATGCATCAGATCTGCGTCACGGCCCTGATCCGCGGCGATCTGGTGGTGATCCCGGAGGATAGCGTCAAGGTCCAGGCGGGGGATGTGCTGATCTATATGAAGCTCTGACGGCCGTCCCGTGAGCCGTTGTGCCGGAAAAAGGCACGCAAAAGCGGGTATAGAGGCAAAAAAGTGCAAGACCGGGGCCTGTTCCCGGTCTTGGTTTTTGCCCCAAAAATAAAGAAAAAGCAGCAGGTTTTCCTGCTGCCTGTTTTTTTCGCTCAATAGGTGGGGTTCGTGGGCTGAGGCTGGTTGGGGTCGATGGTGGCGGTGGGGAGAAAATAGCCCTCCTCATGCAGGAACTCCTCCGTGTCATTCTTGATGCCGGTGATGTGCTCGGTCATGACCGTGACCCACTCGGACAGGTTCCCGGAAATAAAGCCCCGAATATTGAGATGATACAGCACGAATCCGGCCAGCACAACGATGACCACCACTATGCCGATAAAACGCATCAGCGATTTCATTTTCTTCACTCTCCTTCCCCGGATGGATACCTTAGTATACCACGATTATTCCGAATCAATCGGAAATAATGTGTGAAATAGCTATGACCTCCGTGTTACGGATGGCGGCCTCGATCATGGGCTCAAAGTCCACCAAGGCCTCGCTGGCCCGGAGCCTGTCCACGCTGGGCCGGGTCACCGGGTGCTGGGGCACGAAAACCGTGCAGCAGTCCTCGTAGGGCAGGATGGAGGTCTCGAAGGTGCCGATCTTTTTGGCCCGCTCGATGATCTCCTCCTTGTCGAAGCCGATCAGGGGCCGGAACACGGGCATGTCCACCGCGTCGTTGGTCACGGCCAGGCTCTCGATGGTCTGGCTGGCCACCTGGCCGATGGATTCCCCGGTGACCAGGGCCAACGCGCCGCAGCTTTTGGCGGTGCGCTCGGCGATCTTCATCATGAGCCGGCGCATGAGCACCGTGGTCTCGGAGGCGGGGCACTTGTCGTAGATGGTGGTCTGAATCTCGGTGAAGGGCACCAGGTACAGATCGAAGTTGCCGGCGTATTCCGACACCAGCCTGGCCAACTCCACCACCTTGTCCCGGGCCCGCTCGCTGGTGTAGGGGTAGCTGTAGAAGTGGATGGCGGCCAGGGACACGCCCCGCTTGGCGATCATGTAGCCGGCCACGGGGCTGTCGATGCCCCCGGAGATGAGGAGCATGGCCTTGCCGTTGGTGCCCACGGGCATGCCCCCGGCGCAGAGGATCTCCCCGGTGTAGAGGAACGCCTTATCCTGGCGGATCTCCACGGTGAGGGGGATCTGGGGATGATGGACGTCCACCTTCAGGTTGGGATACGCCTGCAGCAGCTCCCCGCCCAGCTCCCGGCAGATCATCTCCGAGTTCATGGGGAAGCGCTTGTCCGCCCGGCGGGCAAAGACCTTGAATGTCTTGGGCTCCTCCCGATAGGCCTCCATGAGCCGGATGCCCATGGCCTTCACGTCCTCCCAGGTCTTCTCCCCGTAGGCGGCGATGGACACGGAGTGGATGCCGAACACCTTGGTGAGCCGCCGGGCATAGGCCTGCAGGCCCTCCTCCGGCAGATCGTAGACGAAGATGCGCCCCTGCTCCCGGACCACCCGGGGCCCCACGTCCGCCAGGGCCTCCTGGATCTTCTCCACCAGTTTGCGCTCGAAGAAGGGGCGGTTGAGCCCCTTGAGGTGTATCTCCGCGTATTTGACGACCAATGCGTTGTTGTTCATGTTGCTTTCCTTCTTTATCTTCTTCTGTATCTTCTCAAAAACTGCACCTGCTCGGCGATCACCTGGGCCGCCCGGTCCATCTCCTCCACGGTGTTGAAGGGGCACAGGCTAAAGCGGATGGCCCCCGCCTGCCGTTCGCCCAGGATGCCCGCCGCCGTGAGGATCCTGTTCTTCCCCGCCTTCCGGGCGGCGCAGGCGGAGCCGGTGGACACGCAGATGTCGAAGGGCTCCAGGGCGTGGAGGAGCACCTCCCCCCTGACCCCCAGGAAGGACAGATTCAAAATGTGGGGCGCGGCCTCCGTAAGGGGCGGGCCGTTGAGGACCACGTCCGGGATGGACATGAGGTTGTCATAGAGCCGCTGCTTGCAAAGGCGCATGCTCTGCCGCCAGGCGGAAAGGTTCTGCTGGTAGAGGGCCGCCGCCGTCTCCATGCCCAGGATGCCGGGCACGTTCAACGTGCCGGAGCGCAGGTTGTTCTCCTGGCCGCCCCCCATCTGCCCCCCGGCGAAGCGGACGCCGCTGCGCACATACAGGGCCCCCACCCCCTTGGGGGCATGGAACTTGTGGGCGGAAAGGGAATAGAGATCCACGCCCAGGGAATCCGTGTCCACCTTGAGGTAGGCCTGGACCCCGTCCGCGTGAAAGACCGCCCGGGGGGCAAGGTGCCGGATGAGCCGGCCGGCGGCAAAAAGGTCCGTCACCGTGCCCAGCTCGTTGTTCACGTGCATCATGGACACCAGGGCCGTGTCCTCCGTGAGGGCGTCCCGCAGGGCCACCAGATCCGGATACCCCTGCTCGTTCACCGGCAGGACGATGACCTCCGTGTCCCCGGTCCGCCCGAGGGATGCCACGGTCTCGAACACCGACGGGTGCTCCACCGCCGTGGTGATCACCCGCTTGTGGCCCCGCCAGCCCTTCAGGCTCCCGAAGACGGCGGCGTTGTTGCTCTCCGTGCCGCCGGAGGTAAAGATGATCTCCTCCCGCCGGGCCCGCAGGGGCTTTGCCATGACGGCGCGGGCCTCGTTCACCCGCTTCTCCATCCGGGCCCCGTAGCCGTAGGCGGCGGCGGGGTTGAAGAAATCCCCGGTCATGGCGGCCAGGGCGGCCTGAGCGGCCTCGGGGAGAGTCCGCGTGGTGGCGCTGTTGTCCAAATAGATCATGCTTTTTTCCATCCCGTTCAAGTATACTCTATGCTATGCAGGGCCGCCGCACAGGGTGACTTTCCGTACAACTTCCCTATTTATACCATAAGAAGCGGCGGGACACAACGAAAAAAGAGGGCCTAGCCCCAAATTGTTTACATATTCGTCATCTATCTGCAACAAAACCTCAACAAAACTCCCCTATACTTTATAGTGTATCTATGCAA
Organism: uncultured Eubacteriales bacterium; assembly: GCA_902765005.1. GTDB lineage: Bacteria > Bacillota > Clostridia > Christensenellales > CAG-138 > RUG472. Next base: position 356,407 of record CACWYB010000003.1, read on the forward strand.
ACTGTATCCGAAGGAGGATTTTGTATGATCTGTAAAAAATGCGGAGCCTACAATCCGGATCATGCCGCTTTCTGCAAGGTCTGTGCAGCCAGCCTGAAGGACCAGCCCGAAACGGAGACCCTGGAAGAAACGCCCGAAATCGAAGCGACGGAAGAAGTCCCCGAGGAGGGCTTCCGTCCCCGCCGGGGCAACGTGAAGGCCCCCGACTTCTCCTCTGCCCGCAAGACCGAAGCCTATGCCCCCGTCAAGGCCCAGGAGCCGGACGAGGCGGATGAGGAGGACGACGACGAGGAAGAGGAAGAAACGCCCCAGCGCAAGTCCCGGTTCGCCCGCCCCGTGGCCCAGAAGAAACGCCGCGTGGTGGATGAGGACGACGAGGACGAGGAAGAGGACGACGAGGACGAGGACGAATACGACGAGGACGACACCGAGGCCGAAAAGCTGGAGGTAGAGCCCAAGACCACCCGCTTCGCCCGCTCCAAGAAGCGCCGCCCCTCCCTGGAAGTGGAGGATGAGGATGAGGACGACGAGGATGAGGACGACGAGGACGACGACGAGGACGACGAAGATGAGGACGAGTACGAGGAGTACGAGCCCACGCCGCCCCGGCGGAAGAAGTCCCCTGCCCGCTCCGGCGAGGAGGGCGGCTTCAACATCGTCACGGTGCTGGTGGCCTGTTTGCTGGTCATCCTGCTGCTGATCGTGGGCATCGTGGCCTTCTGCAACATCAAGGGCGGCACCACCAAGCAGCGCCTGCCCCAGTTCCTCCAGTTCAACTGCGCCGGCAAGGCTGCTCCGGAAAAGACCGTGGAGCCCCAGACCAACGCGGACGCCTCCGCTGACCCGGGCCAGCAGCAGGCCACCGAAGCCCCCGCGGCCCAGGTGACCGGCACGGAGGTGGATTATTCCGCCACCACCCTGGAGGAGGGCCTGGACGATAAGGGCCAGCCCTGCATCAAGATCAGCATGGTCGCCCGCCCCGGCGACACGGTGACCGTCGTTCTGCCCAACCAGGATGACCACGTGTACCCCAACGAGAGCGAAACGGACGTTCCTTATCTAATTACAGTCCCCAAGACCTGCTACTATCCGGAAACGCCCCTGGACAACGAGGTCTACACCGTGACCCCCCAGATCCTGGTGACCCACGCGGACGGCACCCAGGAATCCCTCCATGTGGATTCCTTCGACCTGACCTTCCCCACCATCCAGCTGGCGCTGACGGAACCCTCCCCTGACATCATCCCCGCGGAAGGCATCATGGCCGCCGAGGGCAACGAGATCCTGCTCAAGGGCAAGGTGGACGACCACACCGTGGCCGTCACCGTCAACGGCAACCCCGTGGTGAACATGTACGAGGGCGGCAACTTCGAGTATCTCTACACCCTGACCGGGGAGGAGCCGGAGACCGTGCTCATCGAGGCCAGCAAGGCCAACTACGTCTCCGCTTCCTACTCCTTTACCGTGACCCCCTACGTGTTCGTGCCCGAGCCCATGGTGCTCACCGTGGAATCCGACATGAGCAAGCTCCGGGCCAGCGACGACAAGGTCACCGTCACCGGCAAGACCGTGCCCGGCGCCACCCTGTCGGCCACCCCCGCGGCGGACTTCCAGTCCTCCGTGGCCTGCGGCTCCCCCACCGTGGACGCCGAGGGTAACTTCTCCTTTGACGTGACCTTCGCCAAGAGCTACTACGGCATCGCCTCCATCACCCTCCACGCCAAGAAGGACGGCTATGAAGAGGGCGAAACCTCCTGCGTGGTGTCCCGGATGTACAAGACCAAGGACGAAGCCCTGAAGCACTACAACAAGACCAAGTCCTACCATGAGGTGCCCCGCGGCTACAGCTTCGACAAGGTCATGGCCAACCCCACCGACCCGGGCTTCTACCGGTTCGTGGGCAAGATCCTGGAGGTGGATCCGGAGACCGGCATCATCACCTTCGCCGCCAAGACCAGCACCAAGGAAACGGTCAACGTCTATGTGAGCAACGCCATCGCGAACTTCGACGCCACCAAGAAGATCAACAAGGACTTCAAGTTCTATTGCACGCTCAACGGCTTGTACACCGACGGCACCAGCCTCTATATCACCGCCTGGTTCCAGCAGCCCGATTGATATGAAGGTTTGGGCCAAGGTGCTAACTGAACACAGGATCATGAACGAGACCGTGCGGGAGTTTTCTTCCGCACGGCCTTCCGATTTGGAGGGGTGGAGCGTGCTTCTCCATGCGCTGTGCCAGGATCTGGACCTGGCCCGGCCCGTGCTCCTGAACAAGCATATGAACGATTTAGCCCGGTTTTCCCGGGTGGTGTTCAAAAAGGCAGACTTCATCGAAGCCGTGGATTTCGACGCATTCGAGATAGAGATCCTGCCCGAAAAGAAAAAGCGAAGCGAGGCATCCTTTCTGTAAGGCTTTGCGCCTTCCCCCGGCGGGAAGGCTTTTTTTTGCATAAAGGCGGCACTTTTTGCCATACTATCCTCGAAAGGAGTGGCGAAAGAATGAATGTGCTTGCTTTGATCCTCATGGTCGTGGGCGCGGTGAACTGGGGCCTGGTGGGGCTGTTCCGCTTTGATCTGGTGGCCTCCCTCTTCGGCTCCATGACCGCCTTCTCCCGGGTGATCTATGCCCTGGTGGGCATCGCCGGCATCTGGGGCATCGTGATGCTCTTTCAGCGGAACGTGCGCCATACGGGAGAGATCGCCGACTGACCATACATCGATCAGCCCATCCTCATAGGGGATGGGCCTTTCTCTTTACAGGGGGGCTGATTTAGGCTATACTTTTTCACAGAATCCATAAGGAGCATCGCTATGAAGATCGCATTGGTCACCGGCGCCTCGGGCGTCATCGGCGGGGCCTGCGCCCGGGCCCTGGCCCAGCGGGGCTACGCCCTCTCCCTCCAGTACAGCACCCATCCTCAGGCCGCTGAGGCCCTTTTAGCGGGCCTTCCCGCCGGCACCCCGGCCTGCCTTCTGCAGGGGGACATCACCCGAAACAGCGACGTTCTGGCGCTCTTTGCGGACACCCGGGCCCGCCTGGGGTATGTGGACCTGCTGGTGAACTGCGCCGGGGCGGCCCTCCCCCAGGGGCTGCTGACGGACGTTGCGGAGGCGGACATGGACCGGATCCTCTCCGTAAACGTGAAGGGGCCCATGCTCCTGACCCGGGCCGCCATCCCCCACCTGATGAAGAAGGGCGGGGGCGCCATCGTCCACATCTCCTCCATGTGGGGCATCACCGGCGGCTCCTGCGAGGCCGTGTATTCCGCCTCCAAGGGGGCTCTGAACGCCTTTGTGAAGGCCATGGCCAAGGAGCTGGCCCCCGCCTCCATCCGGGTGAACGCCGTGGCCCCGGGCCTGGTCCCCTCCCCCATGAACGCCTGCCTTTCCGAGACGGACCTGTCCGCCTTCCGCTCGGACACCCCCCTGGGCTCTCTTATCGAGCCAGATGAGGTGGCCCGGGCCGTCTGCTATCTTTCGGAGGCCGGCATGGTCACCGGTCAGATCCTGTCCGTAGACGGGGGCATGGTGATATAATCCGCCTTTCGCGCGCAAAAAAAAACCACCGGTTTCCCGGTGGTTTATTTCTGTCCGTCAGTCGTTCCAGGGACGCCTGGCCCAAACGAAGTTTCGCTTCCAGTAGGCAGAAAGGGCCCGCTTGACCACCTTGCCGTTGCCGGAGGAGGCGTCGATCATGTTGCCCCCGCCCACGTAGATGCCCGTGTGGTTCACGGACTTGTTGGTGTCGGAGCGGAAGAAGAGGATGTCCCCCTTCTTCAGGCTGCCGATGCTGGTGATCTTGGTCCAGGAGCCCTTCTGGGAGTAGCCCGCGGCGTTGAGCCGGGTGCCGCCGACCCCCGCCTGCTTCAAGCACCAGTAGATGAAGCCGGAGCAGTCGAACTTGTCCGGCCCCTTGGCCCCCAGCACGTACTCGCAGCCCAGCTTGCTGTTGGCCGCGGCGATGAACTTCTCGAGCCGGGTGTCCTTCTTGGGGGTGGGGGTGGGCTTCGGAGTGGGCTTGGGCGTGGCGGTCTTCTTGGTGGTGGGCTTGGCGGTGGCCTTCTTCTTCTTGGCCGCCTCCTCCGCCGCCTTCTTCTTGGCCGCTTCCTCCGCCGCCTTCTTCTTGGCGGCCTCCTCCTCGGCTTTCTTCTTGGCCGCTTCCTCCGCCGCCTTCTTCTTGGCGGCCTCGGCCTCGGCCTTAGCCTCCGCCTCCTGCTGCTTCTGCAGCTCCCGGGAGATCTTGGCGTTGTCGGAATAGAGGAGCTCCAAGGTCTTCTCTCCGGCCAGGCCGTCCACATGGAGGTTGTTCCGCTTTTGGAAGGCCTCCACCGCGGCCACGGTCACCGGACCGTAGATCCGATCCACGTCCTTGCTGGAAAGGTACCCCAGGTCCACCAGCTGCTCCTGGAGGGCCTTCACGTCCTGGCCCTCGGCGCCTTCCTTCAGACAATAGTGCTCCGCGTTCTCCCCGAAGAGGATGGCCTGGGTCTCGCTCCCGGCCACCCCGTCCTGCTTCAGGTTGTGCTGGCGCTGGAAGAGGATCAGGGCGGACTCCGTGCTGGAGCCGAAATAGTTGGTGGGCTCGTCGATGTCCAGATACCCCAGCTCCATGAGCCGGTACTGGAGGGTGGTGACGGCCTCGCTCTTGTCGTGCTTTTTCAGGGTCTCAAACTGGGCGCCGGCCTCCGCCTGGGTTTCCGGGTCCTCCGGGGCCGGGGTCTCCACCGGCTCGCTGGTAGGCTCCGTCCCGCTCTCCGGGTCCTCCGGTTCCTCGCCGCTTTCCGGCTCATCAGAGGGCGACTCCTCCGGGTTCTCGGCGGGCTCCTCCCCCGGCTCTTCCTCCGGGTCATAGACGGGCTCATCCTCCGGGGCCCAAACTTCCTCCGGGTCGATCTGCTCCGGGTCGGAGGCCTCGTTCACCGGCAGCACGCCGCTGGACACGGTGAGCCCGGCCTCCACCGCCTGCTGGGCGGACGCTTCCGACACGATGCCCCGGGTCCTGGTCCGGCCGGCTTCGGCCGCCTGGGCCGCGGGCCGGCGGCAGCTGGAGATCACCAGGGCCGTGAACAGGACCACCAGCAGCAAAAAGATGGCCGCCAGCGTCAGCACCCGCCGCCGCCCCTTGGGGGACAGGCGCCGGCCCTGGGCGCCCAGGCGCTTGCCCTTGGCCGCCAGGTCGTCGAAGAATAGGAGTATTTGGTTGAGAATGGCTTTTACCGTTTCCATATGCTTTACTTTACCTGTTCCCGCCCGCTTTCGCAAGGCGGGGAGGCAAAATGTCATATATTGTTTCTTTTTTAGTCCAGGGGCGCCAATGTCCCGGGGCCCTGGATGGCGGGGGTCTCCTCCTCCAAAGGCTCCTCCTGCGGCGTCTCGGCGTCGGGCTGCAACAGGGCCTCCAGCTCCGGGTCCATGACCGCCTGGCCGGTTTGGCTGGCCTGATATGCGCTGGCCCGGTTCTCATACCACCAGGTGACGATGTCCTCCACCGCCACATGGCTGGCGCTGCCGGACAGGCCGTTGGGGATCAGGACCACGATGACGATCTCCGGGTCCTCCCGGGGGGTCACCGCCACGAACCAGCTGGTGTCCTCGATGTCCACGTTGTTGGAGGCTGAGGTTTGGGCCGTGCCGGTCTTGCCGATGATCCGGCCCAGGTAGGTCTTGCTGAAGTCCTTGGAGAACACGCTGGACGCCGTGCCCCCGTCCTCCGGGGACACCACGCCGGCCATGCCCGTGAGCAGGGCGTCCCAGTAGGTGTCCGGGGCGTTGATGTGGTTCAGGATGGTGGGCTCCACCTGCTCGTACAGGCGTCCGTCCGGGTAGTAGATGGCGTCCAGGAGGGTGGCCTTGTGCACGTCCCCCTTCGTGACCACGGTGGACACGTACCGGGCCACGGACACCGGCGTCAGCAGGGACACGCCCTGGCCGATGCCGCTCTGGATGGTGTAGGTGGGCTTCCAGCGCAGCTCCTCCAGCCAGGTGGAGATGCTCACGACCCAGTCTGTGTGCAGCAGGCTTATGCCCATGGGGATGTTCAGCTCCTCGTAGAGGATGCGGCGGATGTCGTCGCCCCGCTCCCGCTGCTCCCCGTCCTGCAGCTGCAAAAGCCGCATAGCGCAGGTTTGCAGGGTCTCGTCGCTAACGGGGCGGCCCACCTCCTTCACCACCCGCTTCAATAAAGCGTAGATCTGGTTGTAGATGAGCCGGGGGATGGACGAAGACTGCTGGGAGAGGGTCTTGGTGTTGTCGTAGCGGGCGGCCTGGCCCCCCACCTGCACGGCCAGCTCCCCGGGGAGTTCCACCCCCGTGGTGCCCTCCAGGCCCAGCTGGCCCGCCCAGTAGGCAAGCTTGCGGATGCCCACCCGGTCCGCCACGGTGAAGAAGAAGTAGTTGCAGCTCACAGCCAGGGCCCGGCTCAGCGTAAGATTGGCGTGCTTGGCCGGGGTGGTGGTCCAGCAGGAGGGGGCGTTGGCCGTGACCTTGGTGGTGGGGTCGTCCACGAAGTAGTAGTAGGGGGAATGGTCGGAGATGGTGCTGGTGGTGGTGATGGCGCCCTCCATGAGCCCGGCAAAGCCCGTGGCCATCTTGAAGACGGAGCCGGGGGCCGTGCGGATGGCGATGGCCCGGTTCAAGGTGGGCTGGTTGGAGGTCTCCCCAAAGAGGATCTCCAGCTCCCGGCTGTCCACCCCGTCGGTGAACCAGTTGGGGTCGTAGGTGGGATAGGAGGCCATGGCCAGGATCTCCCCGGTCTTGGCGCCCATGACCACGATGGCCCCGGTCTCGGCGGTGGCGATGTCCTCCAGGTCGTCCCGGAGCTTGAGATACTTCCTGCGGTCCTTGCGCATCCGCTCCGCCTGCTCGGCCTTGGTGGTCTCGATGTTGTGGATAAGGGCCTGCTCCACCACCTGCTGCAGCTCGATGTCCAATGAGGTCTGCACGGTCAGGCCCCCCTGGGGCACGGTCTTGCCCAGTACGTCCACGATGGAGCCGGTCTTGGTCTTCTCGATGGTGGTGGTCCCCTGCCGGGAGATGAGGTGGCTGGTCAGGTACGCTTCGCAGCTCTTTTCCAGGCCCGCCACGCCGATGAGGTCCGTGTAGGCGTAGCCCAGCTTCAGAAGGTTGTTGGTCTCCTCCCCCTCCACAAAGGGGGCGAAGCTCTCGAAGCTCATGCCCAGGTTGGTCATGTCCGTGGTCACCTGCTTGCTCATATAGCCGATCAGGTGGCAGGCGGTCTCCCCGTAGGGGTAGATCCGGCGGCCGGACATCTCCGTCTGCACGCCGATGAGCTCGCTTTGGAGCATGTCCAGCTCCGTCACCACGGACAAACTCACGTCGTAGGCCATGACCACGCCCTCGTAGGCATGCCAGGAGTTGAGCACCGCGTCCTGGCGGATGGACATGATCTTCCGCGCCTCGTCGTAGGGCATGTCGTCCGGGATCTGCCAGCTCTCCCGGAGGATGAGGTAGGCCCGCTCCGCGGAGATATCCGGGTCGGAGAAGCGGCAGGCGTCCACGAAGTTCTTCTTCCGGGAGGCGATGGCGGCCTCGCTGGTCACGCCGAAGTCGTAGCGGTAGGTGCCGTCGTTGTTCAGGCGGATATAGAAATGCTCCTCGATGGTGCCGCCGCCGGCTTCGATGATGCGGATGGCCTCCATGAGGGAGTGGGTGTAGCGGGCGGACTCCACCGGGCTGGTCTTGTCCGGGTCCCGGTAGAATTTCACGTTGTAGGTGGTCTCGTCGTAGGCCAGGACCGTGCCGTACCGGTCCGTGATCATGCCCCGGGTGCCCGACTGGTAGGTGGTGACCACGCTGGTGGCCCGGACCGCCGCCTGGTAGCTCTCCGTTTCCTCCACGGACAGCTTCCTCAAGCCCCAGCACAGGTACCCGCCCATGCACAAAAGAACAAGGGCCATGACCAGGAGCCTGAGATTCAGTTTCCAAACGGGCTGCCGGGTCATTGGCTGTCCACCTGTCCTTTCAGAAGGGGCCGGAACAGGGCCAGGAACAGCAGCCCCCACAGGCCCGTGAGGATGGCGCGGGGGAAGGCGCCGTAGACAAGGGCGCCGAAGACGCTAAAGCGCATCCCGATCACGTAGGCCGCCAGGGCCCGGGCCGCCTCCAGGAGGAAGGCGAGGGCCGCGAACAGAAGCCCTGCGATGGCGGGCTTTAGCTCGTTCTTTTGGGTGATCTGGTGGAAGGCCACCGCCGCAAGCAGGCACAGGGCCGAGGTGAGGCCGATCATGTTCTCGCAGAGGATATCCTCCAACAGGCCCCCGAAAGCGCCGATGAGGATGGCGTCCTGGAGGGAGAAAAGGCGCTCCGCCGCCAGCATGAGGGCGAGCATAACGAAGGGGACCAGGTGGAACAGGTTCCATTTGGGGAGCACCGCCGTGTCAAGGAACAGGGCGGCTATGAAGGCCAGGGCCAATGTGAAGTATTTCTTCAGTGCCATGTCAGTTGTCTTTGCTCAGGATCACCAGCACCTCCTCCAGGTGCTCGAAATCCACGTCGCTCATGACGCAGGCGTCGTATTCGCCGTTGTCCTCGTCGGCCAGGAAGATGACCTTGCCCACGTACAGGCCCTTGGGGAAGATGCCGCCCAGGCCCGAGGTCACGATGGTGTCGCCCACCTGGATGTCCGCGTCCTTGGGCAGGTAGTAGAGCTTCAGGCCCACCATCTGCCCGTTCTCCATGACCAGGCCGCCCAGCATGCCCTCGTCGCGGGTGCGCTCCACCATGACCGAGATGCGCATGTCCTCGTTCTCCATGGTGCGGATCTTGGCGTAGGTGGCGCCCACCTCGATGATCCGGCCCACGATGCCCTGGGCGGTGACGGCGGCCATCTGCTCGGTGATGCCGTTGCGGGAGCCGGCCCGGATGGTGATGGTGTCCACGTAGGGGTTCAGGTTCCGGGCGGTGACCGGGGCGGTGAGGAAATAGAAGTCGCCGCTGGCGGAGGCGTAGTCGAGGAGCTCCGTGAGCCGGGCGTTCTCCTGCTCCATGGCCTCGTAGAGGATGAGGCGGCGCTCATAGGCCGAAACCAGGCGCGTAAGGCGCTCGTTCTCCTCCTGGATGGCGCTGGGGTAGAAGACCCGGGTGAAGAAGTCGGTGACCGCGTCGGTCATCTGGCTGACGGCTTCCTGCACGGGAAGCACGGCGGTGGAGAACATGTCCTCCGCCCGGGAGGCGGTCCGCCGGCCCACCGTCAGGGCGGCCAGCGCCAAAAACAGCGCCGCGGCCAGCAGGGCGATGAGCACCGGACGGTTTCTCCAAAGCTTCCTCATGGATACACTCCCACAGATTAAAATTCTACAAATATAGTTTACAACCCCTAAAAAGGGCAATCAACCGTTCAGACGTGAACAAAGCGTTAATTTGAGATTTTGTTTTTCTTCTGCCGCTTTTTCTTTTCCGTGAAAGGGTGCGAAGCAGAGCGCTGCCTGTGGCAGATTCAGCGAGGCGCAGCACGGGCAAAGCAAGGAGAAGGCAAGCGGCAGCGCAGCTTCGACTATGCTTTGCACATGGGTAAAAGCGGCGCAAAAAGAAAAGCTCAGGAAGACTAATACAGTAGAATTCCTAAGCTTTTTAGTATTCCTAAAGTTCTTTTTGGTCCTTTTTCTTTCAAGAAAAAGGATCGAACTATACATCAGTTCCTTAATAATTCCATCACTAAGATACCGATCATGCAGCAAACTGCCTGCACGATCACGAAGCGGAACACGGTCTGTGTGTCGGACCAGTGCCGATTCTTGCGGGCCTCGTCGTGCAGCGGCGTGCGCAGCTTTGCCAAAAAGGTCTTGGACTTGAACGCGCGCATGACGGCCAGCTTCAGCAGCCCCAGCCCCCCGTCCAGCAGGATCACGACGGCAAAGGGCAGGCACAAAAGGAAGTTCCCCGTCTGCAGCACCAATATGCCCATGAACAGCCCGATGGCCCGGCTGCCGGCGTCCCCCATCATGATGAGGCTGGGCGACGCGTTAAAGAGCAGGTACGCCAGTATGCACCCGATGAGCACCAGCGCGCACAGGCCCCACTCTCCCCCGCCGCAATAGGCCCAGAGCGCGTACCCCAGCCCGCCCAGGGCGACCACGGCCAGGCTCCCGAAGTGCCCGTCCACGCCGTCGGCGCAGTTGCAGCAGTTGATGAACGCCCAGAGCACGAACAGCGCGATCGGGGCGAACAGCCACCAGGGCAGCGCCAGCCGCCAGCCGAACAGGGAGAACCCGAACTCGCTGTGGGTGCCCATAAACGTCACCAGGGCCAGCACGCAGATCACAAGATCCAGCAGCCCCTTCTTCAGCTCCCCCCAGGGCAGCTCCGCCCGATCGTCCAGATACCCGGTGAGCATGGCCGCCAGGGTGAGGAACAGATAGGCGCACCGTTCCCAAGAGAACGGCGTCACCAGCAGCGTCACCGCGGCGAACACGGGGATGAACACCACCCCGCTGCCCCGGGCCTTTCCCTTGCTGACCTGGCCGTTCACCGCGAAGGCCCGGCCATGGTCCTGGGGGAGCTTGTCCCGCAGCCGCGCGATGAGCACCGCGCTCAGAATGAACCCCAGGACCAGCCCCAGCAGGGCCCCCAGGGGAGAAAGAGCAAGCATGCGCCGGCCTCCCGTTTAAAACAGCTTCAGGTTGTTCTGATGAGGGAAGGGTTTCAGGTCCCAGATGTCCTTGGCGTAGTCCAGCACCGTCCGGTCCGAGGAGAAATACCCGGCGCTGGCGGTGTTCATCATGGCCTTGCGGCCGAAGGACAGGGGGTTCTGGGTGTCGTAGATGGCGTCCAGCTTCCGGTCGATGTAGGGCAAGAGCTCATAGAGCACGAAATAGTAATCCGGCTTCTGCCAGCTGTTGCCGCTGACCAGGGAGTTGTAGAGGTTCCGGAACACGCCCGTGCCCCCGTCCTGGAAGGTGCCGTTCACCAGGGTGTCCACCACCCGCTTCACCCGAGGCTCATGCTCATAGATGGACCGGGGGTCGTAGTGGGGCCTGAGCTCGTTGAGGGCATCCACGCTGGCGCCGAAGAGGTAGTTGTTCTCCTCCCCCGCCGCGTCCAGGATCTCGATGTTGGCCCCGTCATAGGTGCACAGGCTCACCGCGCCGTTGAGCATAAGCTTCATGTTCCCGGTGCCGGAGGCCTCGGTGCCCGCCGGTGAGATCTGCTCGGAGATATCCGCCGCGGGGATGATATGCTCGGCGTAGGAGCAGTTGTAGTTCTGCACGAACACCACCCGCATCCGGTCGTTGACGGCGGGGTCGTTGTTGATCAGGTTCGCCATCTCGTTGATGAACTTGATCACGGTCTTGGCGATGATGTACCCCGGGGCGGCCTTGGCGCCGAAGAGGAAGGCCGTGGGCGGGAAGTCCTTGATACGGCCGTCCTTGATGCCATAGTAGATGTCCAAAATGGCGAAGGCGTTCATAAGCTGCCGCTTATACTCGTGCATGCGCTTGATCTGCACGTCGAACACGAAGGTCTCCGGCAGCCGCACCCCCTCCCGGGCGTAGACATAGTCGGATAGCAGCTTTTTATTCTGCCGCTTCACCTCCATGAACTCCCGGATATCCCGGCTGGTCATGTGCTCCTTGAGCTTTTCCAGCTGGGAGAGGTCCTTGAGCCAGCCGTCGCCGATGCGCTTGGTGATAAACGCGGCCAGCCCCGGGTTGCACAGGCCCAGCCACCGGCGCTGGGTGATGCCGTTGGTCTTGTTCTGGAACCGCTCGGGGTAGAGCTCGTACCAGTTTTTGAGCACGTCGTTCTTCAGGATCTCGGTGTGGATCTTGGCCACGCCGTTCACCGCGTGGCTCACGTACACGGCCAAATTCGCCATGTGTATCCGGTTCCCCTGGATGATGGCGTAGGAGGCGCAGTCGATGCCCCGGCTCATGAGCTCCCCGCAGAGCTTGGCGTTGATGCGGTAGATGATGTCGAAGATCTCCGGCAGCAGCTCTCGGAACAGATCCGCGTCCCACTTTTCGAGAGCCTCCTGCATCACCGTGTGGTTGGTGTAGGCGAAGGTCTTCTGGGCGATGTCGAAGCTCTGCTCAAAGGAGATCCCCTCCGCCATGAGCAGCCGCATGAGCTCGGGGATGCTCACGGTGGGATGGGTGTCGTTGAGCTGGATGGCGTTGTTCTCGGCGAACCGCTCCACGGGCAGCCCCTCCCGCTTGAAGCGGAACATGAGGTCCTGCAAAGAGGCGGAGGAAAGGAAATACTGCTGCTTGAGCCGCAGCTTCTTCCCGGCCCGGGTGGTGTCGTTGGGGTAGAGCACCCGGGTGATGTCCTCCACCGCGTTCTTCTCCTTCACGGCCTCGGCGTACTCCTGCTCGTTGAAGAGCTGGAAGTCGAAGTCCTCCACGGCCTCGCTCTGCCACAGGCGCAGCGTGCCGATGTTGTCGGTCTGATAGCCGATGATGGGCATGTCGTAGGGCACGGCGCGCACGGTCTGGTCCGCGAACTTCACCAGCACCTCATGGGTGGACCGGCGGCGGCTCCAGGGGTCCCCGAAGCGCTGCCAGTCGTCGGCGGCCTCATGCTGATAGCCGTCCCGCCAGCTCTGCTTAAAGAGGCCGTATTTATACCGGATGCCGTAGCCGTCCAGAGGCAGATCGTGGGTGGCGGCGGAATCCAGGAAGCAGGCGGCCAGCCGCCCCAGGCCTCCGTTGCCCAGGGCGCAGTCCTCGATCTCCTCAAACATATTGATGTCCAGGCCGTGGGCCTTGAAGGCCGCCTTGACCTGGTCCAGTATGCCTAAATTGTATAGGTTGTTATACACCATCCGCCCGGTGAGATATTCCGCGGAGAAATAGTAAGCGCCCCGGCTGCGCTCATGGCGGTGACGGCTCTCGTACCAGGTATCGGCGATCCCGTCCATAACCAGCTTGCTCAGGGCGTCATGAATCTGATAAACGGTCGCGTCCTGGGGAGCGACCTGATGATCCTGTTTCAGTCTCTGCTCGATCTTTTCAAAAATCTTATCCATGCAAAACCTTTCCTAACCTGGGCTTGTTTGCCCAATACGGGCAAATTATACCATATCCGCCCCCTCAATGCAATAGGAAAGTCCCGCCATGCCGTGCCCTTTGGCAAGGGGTCTATTTTCCCCTGACGCGCCCCTCCAAAAGGGCCACCGCCCCGTACATGAGGGCCGCCAGCAGGCACAGGAGCACCACGGAGGCCATGACCAGATCCAGCTTGAACACCTGGCCCCCGTAGACGATGAGATACCCCAGGCCCGACTTGCTCACCAGATACTCCCCCACGATGACCCCCACCCAGCTCATGCCCACGGAGATCTTCAACGCGGACATCATGTGGGGCACCCCGGCGGGCAGGACCACCTTCAAAAAGGTTTGCCCCTTGGTGGCCCCCAATGTGCGCATCAAAAACTGCTTCTCCTCCGTGGCGGCGGTGAAGCCCGAGAGGACCGTCACCGTGGTCACCACCAGGGACACCAGCACCGCCATGACGATGATGGACCCCACCCCCGCCCCGATCCACACGATGAGCACCGGCCCCAGGGCGATCTTGGGCAGGGCGTTGAGGACGACCAGATAGGGGTCCAGCACCCGGTTCAAAAAGGGCAGCCACCAGAGGACCACGGCCAGGAAGATCCCCAGGCCCGTGCCGATGAGAAAGCCCATGACCGTTTCATACAGGGTCACCCCCACGTGCATGAGCAAACGCCCCTCCCCCCAGAGCCGACCGAGGGTCCCAAGGACCCGGCTGGGGCTGGAGAGGATGAAGGGGTCGAACCAGGCGAGCCGGGCCCCCAGCTCCCACAGGCCGAAGAAGAGGAGGAGCACCAGCCCCCGGCACAGGGCCACCCCCTGCCGCCGCCGGCGCAGGCGCCGTAAATACGCCCCATGTTCCGCAGAATACCCGCTCATGCCCGCAGCTCCTTCCAGATCCGGCCGAAATAGGCCTGGAACGCCGGCGTCTCCCGGCGGCCCAGGGCGGATAGGTCCGCCGGAAAGTCGATGGGGATCTCCCGCTTGAGCCGGGCGGGCCGGTCGGAGAACACCAGCACCCGATCCGCCATGGACACGGCCTCCCCGATGTCGTGGGTCACCAGCAGGGCCGTCTTCCCCTCCGCCTTGATGATGGAGAGGACCTCGTCCGCCAGGGTGAGGCGGGTCTGGTAATCAAGCGCCGAGAAGGGCTCGTCAAGGAGCAGCAGCTCCGGCTCCAGGGCCAGGGTGCGGATGAGGGCCGCCTTCTGCCGCATGCCCCCGGAAAGCTCCCCGGGGAGGCTGTGGAGGAAGTCCCCCAGGCCGTATTTTTTCAGAAGGGCCACCGTCTTCTTTCGGCTTTGGTCCGTGAGCCGGTGCTGGACCTCCAGCCCCAGCAGGGCGTTTTTCTCCACGGTCCGCCATTCCAGCAGGTTATCCCGCTGGAGCATATACCCCATGGGGCAGGGCCCCTGGGGGAAGGTGACCTCCCCCGCCGAGGGGGCGTTGAGCCCCATGATCAGGGAGAGCACGGTGGTCTTGCCGCAGCCCGAGGGCCCCACCACCGCCACGAACGCCCCCTTCTCCACCCGGAAGCACAGGTCCCGCAGGGCCTCCGTCTCCCCCTGGGGGGTGTGGTACCGCAGGTATACATGGTCAACATTCAGCAAGGCTTTCCCCATAGACAGCCTCCTTTGCCGCAAAATAGATATGCTATCCTATGCCCGGCGGCAAAAAAGGGTCACCATTCCCCCGCCCTCGGCGTAGCATATAGGGTGGGGGGTGGTTTCCTATGAAAAGAAAGAAATGCGTTTGCAGCTGTGTCAACTGGCGGACGGCCCTGCTGGTTGTGCTCCTAATCGTGGGGGCGGTGATCCTCCTGTGCCTGCTGCCCCGGTGGGCGTTGTGCTTTTTGATATTGGCCCTGGCGGCGGGCTGCGCCGCCCTGGCCGGCAGGAAGCGATAGCCGGTGCCCCAAACAAAAAGCCGCCCGAAGGCGGCTGAAGTTCATGTATGAACCCATGGCAGGGTGGCTTTGCGCAGGCCGATGCCGTTGTCCTGCCCCCCGGATCTCATCGATCCTATTGGTCGCCGCCTGCTGGGCCAAAGGGGCGCAGCCGATGATGGCGGTCACGGGGGGTGCGGATGTTGCGGGGCATCCGGATCGGCTGCCCGAAGCGGAGCAGCGCCCAGGGCTCAGGCCTTTACCCCGGCGAGCCCGGACACGAAGGTTTCAAACCCGTCGGCGGGCAGGGGGCGGGAGAAGAAGTATCCCTGGACGATGTCGCAGCCCATCTCCCGGAGAGCGTCCACCTGCTCCTCGGTCTCCACCCCCTCGGCCACGGTGGGCAGGCCCAGGGATTTGGCCAGGCCGATGACCGCCACCAGGAGCCGGGTGTCCTTCCTGTCCGCAAAGGCGGTGCGGATGAACTTCATATCCAGCTTCAGGGCGTCGATGGGCACCTGGGTGATCATGTTGAGGGAGGAATAGCCCGTGCCGAAGTCGTCCATCTCGATGTGGAACCCGCTCTCCCGCAGGCTGTTCACCACGCTGATGATCTGCTCGGAGTTCTCCGTGTAGGCGGATTCCGTGATCTCCAGCAGCATCTCCCCCCGGTTGAGGCCGAATTCCGCCACCAGCCCCTGCAGGGTCGCCAGCAGCTGGGGGTCGTAAAGGTCGATCCGAGACACGTTCACGGACACGGGGATGGACAGGCCCAGCTTCTGTTTCCACAGCCGGATGTGCCGGGCGGCCTCCCGCCACACATAGGAATCCAGCTCCCGGATGAGGCCGTTCTCCTCGAAGAGGGGGATGAACACCCCGGGGCTGATGAAGCCCAGCGTGGGGTGAATCCAGCGGACCAGGGCTTCGGCGCTGCTGAGCCGGGGCTTGTCCGGCCGGATGTCGAACTTGGGCTGGAAGTACACCACGAACTGCCGCTCCCGGATGGCGGTGTGGAAGCTCTCCAGCAGCTGCTCGGCGAAAACCTCCTTCTCGTGCATGGAGCTGTCGTAGACCCCCACGGCCCCGGTGAAGCTGTTCTTCACCTTGTCCGCCGCCTGCTTGGCCCGGTCGAACCGGCGCTCCATGTCGATGGTCTTGTCCACATCCGGGTACACGCCCAGGCGCACCCGGACCCGATACCCCTCCCCCATCTGAAGGGAGACGCTCTCGATGATGTCCTCGAAGCCCTCCCGATGGAGGCAGTAGACCAGATATGTGTCGCTCTCCCGGCGGCAGACGATGCCGTTGCCCTCCCGGACCACCTCCAGGAGCTTCTGCCCCACCCGGCGCAGGACCTCGTTGCCGAACTCCCGGCCGTGGCGCTCGTTGATCATGTGGAAATGGTTGATGTCCAGCACGATGGCGTCCGTGGCCTCGTCCGGGTGGAAGCTGTCGAACTGGGCGGCGTAGCGGTAGAAGAACTCCCGGTTGTAGAGCCCGGTGATCTGGTCCCGCTCGGTCCAGTGGATGATGTCCCGGCCCTCGAAGAGCTCGATGGTCCTGAGCACCCGGGCCAATATCACCTCCCGCTTGGGGTAGGGCTTGGGGATAAAGTCGATGGCCCCCAGGCTCAGGCTCTCCACCTCCGCCTCCTGGTCCGCCGTCATGACGATGACCGGGAGCATGGCGGTGCGCACGTCCGCCTTGATCCGCCGCAGGATGTCCATGCCCTTCATGTCCGGCAGGTTCAGATCCAGGAGCACCAGGCTCAGGGTCTCGAACTGCGCCTCCAGGATGGCCAAGGCCTGTTCCCCCGTCTCGGCAAAGGCCAAATCGTAGGTGTCCGACAGCAGAAAGCCCAGGATCTCCCGGTTGATGAACTCGTCCTCGATGACCAGTATCCTGCGCCGCCCCTTGGCGTCATGAAAGTCCAGATGCCCCTCGCTCATGTCAGTTCCCTCCGTTTTCCCCCAAAATGCACGCGTTAGTACCACGTTAGTACCTCAGTATACCATGCGGGAAAACCCCTGTCCACAAATTTTCCCCATCCTCCACCTTCCCTTTTTCCTTTCCCTGCTTTATGCCTAATTTAAGCCTTCCCTGCTATACTTGCCTCAACAAAAACAACCGACAGGAGGTACAGCAGATGAAAAAGACAACCATCCTTGCCCTGGGGCTCGGCGCCCTGCTGCTGTTCGGCGCCTGCGTGCCCGCAGCGGCCCAACCCAGCGCCCAGGCGGCCCAGGAGCAGACGCAGACGGCGGCGGAGGAACAGGAAGCCCAGACCGCCCCGGAAGCGGCGGACTCCGCCCAGGACAGCGGCAAAACAAAAAAGCCCTCCCGGAACGGGGAGAGCCGCAAAAAGAGCGATGACTCTACTGCCCACGGCGGCCGCCCCGCCGGCCGGAAGCCCGGCGAAAACCGCGCCACGTCCAACAAAGGGCCGGGCCGCAAATCCGGCGCCAGCCAGGACGACGGCACGCCTCCCGCAGCCCCCGACGGCACGCCTCCCGCAGCCCCCGACGGCACGCCTCCCGCAGCCCCCGACGGCACGCCCCCCGCAGGGGACATGGGCGAGCCTCCTTCCGGCGGCATGCCCGGCGGCGCCCCCGGCGCCAACGCCGGATCGGTGACCTATTCCGGCGCCACCGAGATCACCGCCGCCGCCACCGAGCAGGGGCAGACCTACCAGAGCGCCACCGCCGATGAAAGCGCCCTGCTCATCGAAACCAGCGAGGCCGTGACCATCGCCGACGCCACCGTGAACAAGACCGGCGACTCCGACGGCGGCGACAGCTGCAACTTCTACGGCCTGAACGCGGCGGTCCTTGTGAAGGACGGGGCCACCGCCACCATCACCGGCGGCACCATCACCTCCGCCGCCAGCGGGGCCAACGGCGTCTTTTGCTACGGCGGCAACGGGGGCAGCAACGGGGCCGACGGCGACGGCACCACCCTCTACATCTCCGGCACCTCCATCACCACCACCGGCTCCGGCTCCGGCGGCATCATGACCACCGGCGGCGGCGTCACCTACGCCAGCGACCTGACCGTGACCACCAGCGGCGGCTCCTCCGCCCCCATCCGCACGGACCGGGGCGGCGGCCAGGTGTACGTGGAGGGGGGCACCTACACCTCCAACGGTCTGGGCTCCCCCGCCATCTACTCCACCGCCCAGATCCGCGTGCAGAGCGCCACCCTCATTTCCAACCTGTCCGAGGGGGTGTGCATCGAGGGCAAGAACAGCATCGAGCTCATCGACTGCGACCTGACCGCCAACAACACCCGCATGAACGGCAACGCCACCTTCCTGGACACCGTCATGATCTACCAGTCCATGTCCGGGGACGCGGACAGCGGCACCTCCGCCTTCACCATGACCGGCGGGAGCCTGATTAGCAAAAACGGCCACGTGTTCCACGTGACCAACACCAACGCCCTCATCACCCTCAGTGGGGTGACCATCACCAATGAGGACGGGGAAAACGTGCTCCTCTCCGTCTGCGCGGACGGCTGGAGCGGCGCGGGCAACACCGCCACGGTGAACGCCAGCGCCCAGGTTCTGGAGGGCGCCCTTCTGGTGGGGAGCGATTCCACCCTGACGCTGAACCTCTCCGAGGGCTCCGCCTTCACCGGGGCCGTGTCGGGCCTCATCACCAACGCCAAGGGGACCCTCATCTCCGAGCAGGCGGGCACGGTGCACGTGACCCTGGACGAGACCTCCACCTGGACCCTCACCGCCGACACCTACCTCACGAGCTTCACAGGCCCCGCGGAGAACGTGATCTCCAACGGCTACACCCTCTATGTGAACGGCGTGGCCCTCGCCGGCACCAAATGACCCCCTTCCTCTCTCCCCACGGCGCCCGCCTCCCGGCCGGCGCCGTTTTTTTGCCTTCTGCTCAATACCCCAGCAGGTCGTTCAAAATGCTGCCGTCGATGGCGTTGACGGACAGAATGGACTCGTGGATGTCATGCCGCTTCTGTAAACTTTGCAAAAAGAAAAGCTCAGGAAAACGATTCTGACTATACATACCGGCATTTCTCCCTTCCTAAAGTTCTTTTGGGCGACTTTTCTTACAAGAAAAGTCGCGAAGCTTTCATCCTTCCTTGCTTCAGCCTATCATCGAGATGCGGACAAAAGGCAACAGGGCCATGAACAGAATGCGGAGAATATGTAATTTCCGCGCCTTTTCCCTATCCGCAGCGGTCCTTGGCCATGCAGTCCAGGGGGGCGTTGTAGAGGCAGGAGATGAGAAACTTCTCCCCGCAGGTCACCTGGCCGGTGGCCTCATGAAGCTGGCGCTCCACGAAGTCGATGTGGTCGATGGTCATGAGCTCCAGGAGGCTGCGCACGTCGGCCCGGGGGATGATCTGCCCCGAAACGGTGATATGGTCCCCGTGGTACATGCGCCGCAGGGCGTGGCGGACGGCCTTGGCGAAGGTCTTGTCGTAGAAGATGTCCAGCTGAAGCCGGGAGAAGAGGGCAGAGAGCCCCGTTTCCGGCCGGTCAGGGTCAGCGTCCCCGTCCGTCAGGTCCACAGACGGACTGTGACCGTAGGGAACGTCCCTCTTAGAAACTCTATTATATCCTTCCCCTGCATCCGGTGAAGTACCCCCCTGCACGGGCTGAAGGGGGGCCCCTTCATCCTTTGCGGGCAAAAAAAGGAGGGTGTAGCGGTGGGTGGTACAGCGGCTTTTGCCCCGCCGGGTGGGCAGGGTGTGTTCGCTGATGGTGAGAAAGCCCGCCGCCTCCAGCTCCCGGAGGGCCTTGCGGGCGGAGTTGGGGCAGCAGCCGCACTTCTCGGCGATGGTGGGGATGGAGGGAAAGGACACCCCCTGCCGGTCGCTGATGCGGGAAAGGTAGGTCAACACGAGCTTGGCCCGGGTGCTCAGGTCCGCCTCGAACAGATCCGCCCGGGTGTAGAAGGTTTGGCGCTTGGACATGGTTTTTTGCCTCCCTTGGAGATTTCTTCTATGGAAATTGTACCGCGGGCCGGCGGGATGAAATTATTATAATTCGGCCATATTGCGGGCTCCCCTCGCTTCCGGGCGCAAAAAAAGAGGCGCCCCTTTCGAGGCGCCCCTTGGGTTGGTACGAAGCTTAGTCCAGGTTGTCCAGCTTCTTGTAGTAGTCGATCTTGTCGTAGGCTTCCCGCTCGGCCCGGGCAAAGAGCTCGGTGGCGATCTCGGGGAACTGCTTCTTCAGCGCGGCGTAGCGGCCTTCGCCCAGGATGAAGTCCTGGAAGGAGGACTTGGGGTCCTTGGAATCCAGGGTGAAGGGGTTCTTGCCCTCGGCGGCCAGGTCCGGATTGTACCGGTACAGGGGCCAGTAACCAGCCTCAACGGCCTTCTTCGCTTCCAGCTGAGAATGGCTCATGTTGATGGTGTGGTTGATGCAGGGGGCGTAGGCGATGATCAGGGACGGGCCATGGTAGGCCTCGGCCTCGTTGACCGCCTTGAGGAGCTGCGCAGGATCGGCGCCCATGCAGACCTTGGCCACGTACACATAGCCGTAGGACATGGCCATGAGGCCCAGGTCCTTCTTCTTGGTCCGCTTGCCGGCCGCCGCGAACTTGGCGATGGGGCCGGTGGGCGTGGCCTTGGAGGACTGGCCGCCGGTGTTGGAATACACCTCGGTGTCCACGTCAGCGTTCTCCACCACCTTGCGGGCCAGCTTGCAGGCGTCGCACTCGCAGCCCTCGGTGATGCCGTCCTTGCAGGCTTTGAGGAGCTTATCGCCGGCGGCGCGGGAGGTCTCGGCCTCGTCCATGCCCTCCAGCCACTCCTTGCCGGCGGCCTTGATCTCATCGGTGGCCCAATCCACGGCGATGAGGGCTTCCACGGTGTCCTTCAGGCCCAGACGGCGCTGCTTGTTGGCCAGGTTGATGCCGTAGCCGAACTCGGCGTTGTCCTCAAAGAGGGAGTTGGCCCAAGCGGGGCCCTGGCCCTTGGCGTTCTTGGCGTAGGGCACGGTGGGGGCGGAACCGCCGTAGATGGAGGTACAGCCCGTGGCGTTGGCGATGACCATGCGGTCGCCGAAGAGCTGGGTGAGGAGCTTG
>CACWYB010000004.1 GCA_902765005.1 uncultured Eubacteriales bacterium
AGTTGAAGATGTAGCCGATGATGGAGGCCCAGCCGATCTGGGTGAAGTTCAGCTTCTCACCGGGGAGCTTGGCGGAGATGGCCGCCCAGCCGCCGGCGCCCTTGAGGACGATGGGGGTGGCGATGGCCAGGCCCACCAGGATGATGACGAACTGGACCAAGTCGGAGATCTGGTCAGCGATCATGCCGCCCAGGGTGGTGTAGAGGATGATGACGATGCCGGCGAACACCAGGCACACGTTCAGGGGGATGGAGGGGATCAGGGCGTTGATGACGCCGCCGGAAGCCGCGATCTGGGAGGAGGTCAGGCAGAACAGGGACAGCACGGACAGAATGGCCGTGAAGTTGCTGGAAAGCTTGCCGAACCGACGGCCCACCACCTCAGGGATGGTGACGGCCAGGGTCTTACGGATTTTCGGCGCGAAGTAGGCCAGGGGGATCATGGCGATGGACGCGGTGAGCACGTACCAGATGGCGCTCATGCCCCAGTTTCCGAAGGCTTTCTGGGCCAAACCGGTGGTGCAGCCGCCGCCGATGTTGTTGGCCGACAGGGAGAAGGCCACCATAAACAGGCCCATCCGACGACCGGCGACCAAGTAGTCTTTGGAATTCTTGATCTTCAGCTTGCTTACCACAAAGCCGACGACCAGCATGCCGACAAGGTAGGCCACCACGATGATGAGTGGCAGGACTTGGATTTCCATACTTTCCTCCTACTAATACTTTTTTCGGTTACCCGACGCTATTAGTATAACATAATAATACAAAAAATCCACACTTTTTTCACATTTTTAATCAGTTATTCAAAATTTTTTTTTGAAAATGCAAAACGCCTCCCGGTTCAGGAGGCGTTTTGGGGTGTTTCGTGTGCGTGCGAGCGCATATTGCCGGGGCGATCCGTTTACCGGCCCGCGTTTTTGAGCCGCTCCTTTTCAAACTGCAGGGTGTAGAGCTGGTAGTATTTGCCCCGCTGCTCCAGCAGCCCGTGGTGGTTGCCCTGCTCCACGATCTCCCCCTTGGACAGCACGATGATATTGTCCGCGTGCTGGATGGTGGAGAGCCGGTGGGCCACGATGAGCATGGTGCCGATGTTCATCATCTTTTCCAGGGAGTCCTGGATGAGCACCTCGGTCTCCGTGTCGATGTTGGCGGTGGCCTCGTCCAGGATCATGACCTCCGGCTTGTGGAGGATGGTCCGGGCGAAGCTCAGCAGCTGCCGCTGGCCCGCGGAGAAGTTGTTGCCCCGCTCCCGCACCACTTCGTCCAGGCCGTTTTCCAGCCGGTCGATGAAGTGATCCGCGTTCACATATCGGCAGGCGGCCATGATCTCCTCGTCGTTCACCCCTTCCATCCCCAGCAGGATGTTGGAGCGGATGGTGCCGGAGAAGAGGAACACGTCCTGGAGCATCTGGCCGAAGTGCTTTCTCAGGGAGGCGGTCTTGATCTTGCGGATGTCGATGCCGTCGATGAGGATCTCCCCCTTCTGGAACTCATAGTTCCGGCAGATGAGGGAGAGGATGGTGGTCTTGCCGGAGCCGGTGGCGCCCACGAAGGCCACGGTCTGGTCCGGCATCACATGGAAGGACACGCCCTTCAAAACCCATTCCCCGGGGATGTAGCTGAACCACACGTCCCGAAACTCGATCTCCCCCCGCACGTGGGCAAGCTCGATGGCGTCGGGGGCGTCCTGGAGCTTGGGCTCGATGTCCATGATGGTGAACACCTTCTCCGCCGAGGCGAAGGCGGACTGGAGCCAGTTGAACTGCTCGGCCAGGTTCTGGATGGGGTTGAAGAACTTGTTGATGTACATGTAGAAGCTGACGATGGTGCTGGCCTTCAGGGTCTGTCCCAGGAAGGAAGCCCCCTCCAGATAGCCCTTGCCTCCCAGGTAGAACAGGCACAGCACGGAGCTGATGTAGAGCATGTACACCAGGGGCCGGAAGATGCCGAACACCAGGATCTGCTCCCGCTTGGCCTTGCCCAGGGACAGGCTCTTGTCCGTGAAGTCACGGAGCTTCTCCTCCTCCCGGTTGAAGATCTGGGTGATCTTGATGCCGGAAAGGTTCTCCGAAAGGTAGGTGTTGATGTCCGTGGTCCGATCCTTCACCCGGCGGTAGGCCCGGCGGGCGAACTTACGGAAGATCATGGTGAACAGCACGATGAACGGCACGAAGCAGAGCACCATGAGCGTCAGCTCATAGTTGAGGGCCAGCATGGCCGCCAGCACGCCGATGATGACGAACAGGTTCTTCACCAGGTTCACCAGGAGCGAGGTGAACATGAGGGAGATGGCGTTGGTGTCGTTGGTGACCCGGGTCACCAGCTTCCCCACGGGGGTGGCGTTCATCTGCTCGTGGGACAGGCTTTCGATGTGGGTGAACAGATCCTCCCGCATGCCGGAGATGATCTTCTGCCCCACCTTCTGCAGCACGATGGCCTGCACGTAGGTGCATACCATGGACACGATGAGGATCCCCGCGTAGGTGGCCACCAGCCGATAGAGCTCCGAAAGCGTAAAGTCGTCCTTGATCAGGTCCGTGATCCGGCCGATGATGGTGGGGGAGAGGATGTCGTAGGCGATGCCGAAGAGCATGATGAAGCCCACGAAGATGAACTGGCCCCGGTAAGGCTTGGCGTAGGCCAAAAGGCGGCGGACGATCTCTCCGTCCTTCATGTGCCGGTCGAAGCCCATGGATTGCTTCTTGTCCTTGATGGAGGCGTAAGCCACGATGAGGATGAGGGAAATGAAACCGATGATGCCGCCGGTCAGCAGCAGGGGATAGTATTCATGCATGACCTTCACCTCCTCATTCCTTCGACTCGTCCTCGAGGCGCTGCAGCTCCACCATCCGCTCGTAGGCGGGGCAGGTCTTCAGCAGCTCCTCGTGGCTGCCCACAGCGATGATCTTTCCGTCCTCCACGAACACGATCTTGTCCAGGCTCTCGATGGTGGAGATGCGGTGGGCGATCAGGATGGTGGTCTTGCCCTGGCGGCTCTGCCGCAGGTTCTGCAGGATCACCTTCTCCGTGTCCGTGTCCACGGCGGAGACGGAGTCGTCCAGGATCAGGATGGGCGCGTTCTTCATCAGGGCCCGGGCGATGGAGATGCGCTGCTTCTGCCCGCCGGACACGGTCACGCCCCGCTCGCCCAGGATGGTCTTGTAGCCATCCTTGAATTCGGCGATGTTCTCATGGACGTCGGCCAGCACGGCGGAATTCTCCACCGCCGCCTCGTCCAGCTCATCGTAGGCAAAGTTGATGTTGTTTTCGATGGTGTCCGAGAAGAGGAAGTTGTCCTGGGGCACATAGGCGCAGCCCGCCCGCAGGGACCGGATGGTGATCCGGTTCACGTCCCGGTCGTCCACGAACAGGGTCCCGTCGGGCACGTTGTAGGTTCTGAGGATCAGATCCACGATGGTGGTCTTGCCGGAGCCCGTCTTGCCCACGATGCCCACGCTCTCCCCGGCGTTCACCGTGAAGGACACGTGCTCCAGGGCGTCAAACTCCCCGTCGGGGTAGCGGAAGGTCAGGTCCCTGAACTCGATCTTGCCGGAGATCTTTTCCATGTCCTGGGCGTCGGGCTTGTCTTGCACGTCGATCCGGGCTTCCAGCAGCTCCGCCACCCGGTTCATGGACGCTTTGCCCCGGGCGGATTTTTCGATGAGCATGGCCACAGCCATGACCGGCCAAACCACGGAGGAGAAGTAGGCGATGTATTCCACCAGCTGCCCCGCGTCGAACCGGCCCCGGTACACCAGATATCCGCCGTAGCCCAGGATCACGCAGATCACCGTCTCCACCAGGAGCGTGATGAACACGTGCATCATGGTGGAGGTCTTCACGTAGCTCACGTTGGTGTTTTCGTTGTCGATGTTCAGCTTCTGGAAGTCCTTGAGCTGGATGAGCTCCTTCACGAAGGCCTTCACCACGGCGTAGCCGGAGAAGCTCTCCTGCGCGAAGTCGGAGAGGTTGGAGAAGGCCTGCTGGCGGACCTCCCATTTCTTCATCATGGTCTTGCCCATGAACACGCCCACCAGCAGCAGCAGGCTCAGGGGGATCAGGGTGAGCAGGGTCAGGCTGATGTCCATCCGCCACATCTTCAGGAAGGCCAGGATGCCCAGGAACAGGGCGTCGAAGAACATGAGCAGTCCGTCCCCGAAGCACTCCTGGATGGTGTCCAGGTCGTTGGTGAACAGGCTCATGAGGTTGCCCACCTTGTTCACCTGGTAGTATTCCCGGCTCAGCTCCTTGCAGTGGTCGAACATGCGGATGCGGATGTCCGTCTCCACCCGGATGGCGGAGCCGAAGAAGCACACCCGCCACAGGAACCGGCCCACCACCATGACCAGGATGATGTACACGATGGGCAGGCAGATGTGATCCAGCAGAAAGTCAAGGGTGAAGCCGGTGGGCGCCCCCTGAAAGAGGACGGACCCGGTGTTCAGCCCGTTGATGAGCATCCGATACAGCTCCGGGATCAGCAGCTGCACATAGTCCACCAGAATGAGGGCCACCGCCCCCAGCAGCAGCTGAGGCGCGTACTTTAGGTAGTAGCGGTTGATGTGTTTGCCGAATATCAAGATGAGTCTCTTTCCGCCCATGGTCCGGGCATAAGTGTGTAATTCTTATTATACGAAGAAAGAGACAAAAAGCAAGTAGATGTCCCTTTTTCTTTTCGGTGAAAAGAAAAAGGGACCGAAAAAGAAAAGCCAGGAAGGATAATGGGGACTGCCGTGAAAAAGCAATCCCCATTTGTGTTCATTTGGTTGATCCTTTTCTTGAAAGAATAGGTTCGGGCGTTCATTCCTTTCTCTCAATACCCCGTGCCGCGGTTGATGATCGAACCGTCCACAGCGTTGATGGTCATGCAGTCCTCAAAGTCCCACACAGGCAGGAGCCAGAATTCCGAGGAATCGGGCTTCTTCACCCGCATATAGGAGAAGCGGACGGTTTGAATGGTCAGCTCCTCGCTGTGGGGCGGCTCGTTCTTCCACAGCTCGGGGTCCTCGTCCGAGGTGCCCAGATAGATGCTGCGGAAGATCTGGGACCGGAAGATGTCCATGATCTCCTCGAAGGGCAGCAGCTGCACGTTCTCGCTGTCGGTGGAGACGATCTCCAGGGCGTTGTACCAGTTGAGGCTGGTGATCTCCCCCTTCACTACCGTGGCCTCGATCCGCTCCTGCTGGGGCCCCTGCTCGTAGGGCACGTGGGTCACCCGCTCCTTCACCCCGTCCGGGCCGGTATAGGTCTGGCTGTCGGGATAGGAAGGGATGCCGTCGTAGTAGGGCAGCAGCTGAAACTGGAAGCTGTCATATTCAAAGCCCGTCTCGCTGTGAAACAGGCCCTCCCGGATATCGTCGTCCACCCCGGTCATGTCCCACGTCCTAGCCTCGGTGAAGCCCAGGTCATTGGCGAAGGTCTCCACCATGGCACACAGCTCCTTTTCCCGGTCCGTCTTCGGCAGGCGATAGGAATAGGAGTTGATATCGACGTCCTCGTCCGTGCCGTAGCCGATATCCACGCCCCGCTCCCAGGGAGTGATGGAGAGACCCTTGCCCTGGCCGTTCTCCAGACCGAACCGCTCATCCGAAAAGCGGCCCGTCCAGGGCTCCGGCGCGGGGAAATCGCTGTGCCGCTGCATGTCCTTCATCTCAAAGCTGATGTTGTCCAGCAGGTTGGCGTTGCGCATGGAGTCATAGTTCTCCTGCTGGCCGGGGCCGTAGCACCCCTCGTCCAGAGCCTTGAGCCAGGCGGTGTACAGCTTCACCATGTTGTCGCAGCGGGCGTAGATGGCCCGATCCCGGTTCCCATCGAAGTAGGGCCCGTCCCCCAGGAGCTTTTTGGTCAGGGCCTCCTTCTCCTCCGGGGAAAAGGTTTTGAACCGGACCGTGTACACGGGCACCCGCGTGACCTCCGGCACCGTCACCGGGGCGTCGATATGCACACTGAGCTCCCCGCCGTACACGTGGCCGGAAAGGTCCTCTTTGACCCGCTCCGGGGCGTTCACCCGCGCCCGCACCGTCATTTCCGGCGCTTCGCTCGCCTCCGGCTGAGTCACGATCAGCTCCTCCAACCGCCCCTCCGTCTTGTTCACCACCACGTCCTCTGTGGGCGTGGGCTGGCAGGCCGTGAGCAGCAGCGCCGCCAGAACCAGACAAAACAGCTTTTTCATTCGTTGTACCTCCCTTCGTTTATCCCCATCCTACACCTCAAATTCGGACAAACTGTAACGGAGTTGTCATGGACTTGTAAAAGCAGGGTCCAAGTTGTTATGGACCTGTAAAAACACGGGTCGCTGCCCCATGGACGCCAGCGACCCGTATCGAGCATTGGGTTTGCTTCTCTTTTTTCGGTTCCTCTTTTCTCTTCCCATGAAGAGAAAAAAGGAACATAGAAAGCTGTTTTCACTTCATCTTCAGCATCCGGGTGAAGCGGGCGATGACGATGACGGAGAGGATGATGAGGATGAAGGCGATGGCCACCAGCAAACTCACCCACCACTGGGACAGGGTCTGCTGCTCCTTCTGCTCCTTCTCCTGCTTTTCCTTCTCCTCGTCGGTGATCTGCACGGGGGCCAGCAGGTTGGTCTGCAGGCTCTGGAACTCCGTGTGTTCCTGGCCGTTCATGTCCTCGTAGCTGATGATCAGTTCCCCGTAGGCCATGCCGTATTTCTCCTGGCCGGGCAGGGTGGTGACGAACACGGACACGGCCTTGTCCGCGCTCTGCTGGGGCTCCAACGTGCCCAGGAAGGCGGAGGCGGCGATGAGCCCGTCCATCCTCAGGGTGCAGCGCACGTTGTACACCGGGGCATAGCCCGTGTTGTACACGCACACGGGCTGGGAGAAGGTGTCCCCGCTGGTGACGGATTCCGGCAGCTTCATCTCGTCGAAGCCGATGGAGGGCTCCTGGGTCACGCCGATCTGCAGGGGCACCCGGTCGTTGTACAGGTTTCCGTACTTATCCTCGTAAGCCAGCTCCACCGCCAAGCTGTGCCGCCCAGCGAACACGGTCATATCGGACCCGAAGGGGAAGCTGATCTCGGCGCTCTCCTGCTGGTTGAGCAGGGCCAGGAAGGTGGGGGCCAGGCTGTCGCTGCGGTAGATGCCCTGGCCCTCGGCCGCAGCGGTGACGCGCACGTTCTTCGCCTCCAGGTCTCCCACGTTCCGCAGGGTCAGCGACAGGGTGAAGCTCTCCCCGCCGGCGATGGTGTAGGCGCTCATCTCGGTGTTCTCCAGCACCAGCACGGGCTTCTTTATCGCCGAGGGGCCGCCGCCTCCGCCCCCGGAGGACCGGTTCTTGCCGTCGCTGATGGTCACCTGCAGGGTGAACACCTGCTCGGCCAGCTCCCCGTTCTTGTCCGTGTAGCTCACATGGAAGGGCAGGGGGTAGGTGCCGTTATACCGGTTCTTGGCCAGGTTCAGGCTGAGACTGATGAGGAACACCTCCCGGCTCACGTCGTTGCCGGCGCCGTCCTTGGCCTTCTGGGTGGATTTCTTCAAATCAAACTGGTAGTTCCCGTAGAGGAAGGGGCCGGAGGTGGAGATCTCCGGCGTCACCCGGATCATGTCCCCCATCACGTCCCCCAACAGGGGCAGCACGAACAGGGCCTTGTCGTTGGCCACGGTGGGCAGGTATCCGTCGGCGTAGCTCTTGCTCATGCCGCTGTAGATTAGGGCCGTGTCGATCACCAGCTCCGTGTCCGCCGCGCCCCCCGGCCGAGGCGTGGCGGTGGGTTCGGGGGCGTCCGTGGGGGCGGGCGTATCGGTAGGAGCCGGCGTTGCGGCGTCCGTAGGCGCGGGCGACGCTGTGTCAGTGGGTGCGGGGGAGGCGGTGTCGGAAGGCGTCGGGGTGCCCGACGGTTTCGGCGTTGCGGTATCGGATGGGGCAGGCGTATCCGTGGCCTCCGGCGCTGTCGTGTCTGTAGGCGCGGGGGTATCGGTCACCTCCGGCGCAGCCGTATCTGTAGGCGCTGGGGTATCGGTCACCTCCGGCGCTGTCGTGTCTGTAGGTGCTGGGGTATCGGTCACCTCCGGCGCAGCCGTATCTGTAGGCGCTGGGGTATCGGTCACCTCCGGCATAGCCGTCTCCGTAGGCGCAGGGGTCTCCGTAGGCGCGGGGGTCTCCGTAGGTGCAGGGGTCTCCGTAGGTGCAGGAGTCTCCGTAGGTGCAGGAGTCTCCGTTGGTGCAGGAGTCTCCGTTGGTGCAGGAGTCTCCGTTGGCGCAGGGGTATCCGTTGGTGCAGGCGTGTCCGTAGGCCCAGGCGTGTCCGTAGGCCCAGGCGAGGGCGTCACGGTCACGGTGACCACCTTGATGTATTCCGTCCATTGCACAAAGCCGATGAAGGTACCCTCCAGGGCCTGGACCCGGTACCAGAGGCTGCCGCTGTCGTCGTGCCAGTCCTCCAAGTATTTCATCTCCTGGCCGGGGCCCAGGCTGCGGGCGGGGGAGGGGTCTCCGATCTGGGCGTAGACCCCAACCGCCTCCAGGCCTTCGTTGCGCACCCGCCACTCCGTTTCCGCCAGGGCCACAAGGGGCATGAGCCCCAGCAGGGCCGCCAGCAGCAGGCAGAATATCCGTTTTCTGTTCATACTCTTTCCTCCCGTATCATGGTCATGACCCCCGCGTCCATCTCGCAGACGGTGTCGCAAAGGGCGTCGATATCCTGAATGTTGTGGCTGGCCAGGAGGATGGTCCGGCCGTCCGTGGCCAGGCTCTTGAAGAGCTCGCGCATCTCCGCCACGCCGTGCTTATCCAGGCCGTTCATGGGCTCGTCCAATATGAGCAGGCCCGGGTCCTCCATGATGGCCTGGGCGATGCCCAACCGCTGCCGCATGCCCAGGCTGTATTTGCCCACAGGCTTGGTGGAAAGGGGATCGAGGCCCACCCGGCGGATCACCGCCGCCGCCTCCTTAAGGCCGATCTTTCGCTTTAGGGACGCCAGGATCTCCAGGTTCCTCAGCCCCGACAGCTGGGGCAAAAACCCCGGCGTCTCGATGATGAGGCCCAGGTCCTCGGGAAAGTCCGCATCCTTGCCGATCTGCTTCCCCTGGACGAAGACCTTGCCGGCCGTGGGCTGCAGAAAGCCGCAGATGCACTTGAACATAACGGTCTTCCCCGAGCCGTTGTTGCCCACCACCCCGTGGATCTTCCCGGCCTCGAAGTTTCGCGTCACATGCTTTAGCACCTCGTCCTGGCCGAAGGTCTTGCACAAATCGACGAGTTCAATGGCGTTGGTCATACCTTACCTCCTTCTTTTTGCCGCTTTTTCTTTTCAGCGAGGCGAAGTACGGGCAAACCAAGGAGAAAACAAGCGGCAGCGTAGTTTTCGACTATGGGTTTGCACATAGCAGAAGGAAAAGCGGCGGAAAAAGAAAAGCTCAGGAATACTGTCTTTCATGTGCGGATATACCCCCTTCCCTTCCTAAAGTTCTTTTAGGCGACTTTTCTTACAAGAAAAGTCGCGAAGCTTCCAATCCTTCCTCTAATACCCCAGGTTCCTATCCACGATAGACCCGTCGATGGCGTTGACGGTCAGCAGCGAAAAGGTGTCCCACCAGTCGTAGTCGTCCATTCTATCCGCCGCAAATCGGGTGTCATAGCCCCGAAAGTCCCACACGGGCAGGAGCCAGTATTCCGCCTGGTCGGGCTTGCGGACCCGCATATAGGAAAAGGTGATCTCCGTGATGCGCATGTCCGTGTGGGAGTCGTTGCCCAAGTAGTCCTTGCCTATATAGATGTTCATAAAGATCTGCTGTTTGAAGATCTCCATGATCCGGTCAAAGGGCAGCAGCCCCACGTTCTCGTTCTCCACCCCCAGGACGCGAAGGGGGCTGGTCCATGTCACCTCCGCCACCTCCCCATGATCCGTCACCACCTCGATGCGCTCCTGGGCGGCGTTGCGGTCGAAGCTGACCCCCGCGTCCTGCAGGCCGTTGTCGGTGCCGTGGTAGGTTTCCCAGGGATAGACCGGGATGCCGCCGTAGAGGGGCAGATACCACAGCCGATAGAGGCCGTTGTCAAAGCCCGTTTCCACGCCGAACTGCCGCCGCCAGCTCTCGTCATGAGCGGCGACGCCCCAAAGCGTTACCTGGTTGCTGTGGAGCTGGTTCAAGAAGTCCACCGCCGCCTCATCCGCCGCCCGCTCGTCATCCGTGCGAGGCTCGTCATGGCGCACGGCCCCAACCAGCCAGGGGGTGCCCTCCCGCCGGAACTTCAACAGGCCCCCGTCCGCCCAGTGGAAGGTTCGCCCGTCGTCCACCATCACGGAGCCGCCGCTATCACGCCAGTTCCCCGGCCAGGGCTGCTCCTTCACGCGGGCGTCCGCCTGCTGATAGCCCAGCTGGTGGGCCTCGATCTGGTTGGTCAGCCAGGCGCGCATCTGGTCATAGTCGGCCCCGGGGCCATAGGGTTGATCGTCAAGAGCATCCAGCCAGGCCTGATAGTAGCGGATGTTGCTCTCGTTCCAGAGCCGATGGTTCTGGCGGTAGATGTAGGGACCGTCGCCCAGGATGGCCCTAGCGATTTGCTCCTTCTCCTCCGGGGAGGAGGGGGTCAGGGCAGCTCGGTACACCGGCACCGCGGAAACGTTGGGCACGGTCACCGTCGCGTCGATCTTCACGTCCATGGTGCCGCCGTAGACCTTTCCGGAGACGGTGTCGGTGAGATGCTCCGGCGCGCCAAGAGCTGCCCGCAGGCCGGTTTCGGCGGGCGATTCTGCCGGTTGCTGCGCCGCCTGGCTCTCCGGGATCGGTATGGAAACCCGGTATTCCGGCGCGGCGGTGGCGGCGATCTGCTGCTGCAATGCGCCCTCCGCCTTGTTCACCACCACCTCCTCCGTGGGCGTGGGCTGGCAGGCGGTGAGGAGGAGGAGAGCGGTGAGGATGGCGATGGTTCTTTTCATAAGGGATCCTTTCTGCGACTTTTTCTCTTTAGACAAAGAGAAAAAGTCGCGCAAAAAGAGAAACTTGAGAAGGATTATTTGTTTCCACAACAAAGCATTACTTCTTCTTAAAGTTCTTTTGCGCAGCTTTTCTTTTCGAAGAAAAGCTGCACAGGCTTCCAATCCTTCCTCATAAGCTTCCCTCCGTGCCCGTAAAGTTGAAGTTGTAGCGGCGAATGGCCAGCTGCACGAGCAGGAACAAAAGCAGGATGAGACCGCCGAAGATGCAATAGGTGTCCCGGAGCCGGGGCAGCAGGTCGTAGCCGAAGTTGTGCATGTGGTAGGTGGCCTGATTGAGAGGCGAGGCCCAGCCCACGATCACGTTGGCCTTGTAGATGAGCTCGTCCGGCAGATGCATCACGTCCTTGAAGAACTCCGGGTTCAGCAGCAGGCCAAAGAGCGAGAAGCCGAAGGCCCCCACGATCCCCGCGCTGCGGCCTTTCAACAGCTTGCACAGCAGCATGATGAGGGACAGCACCAGGGTATAGAGCAGCATCAGCAGAAAGATGGTGCCGGCGCATTCATAGGGCCGGCTCATCTCCAACGTCTTGACGAGAGCCGGCAGGGCCACCGCCTTCCCCGCGCCGGAATAGCCCAGGATGGCCGCCGTCTCGGACCACATGTTGCCCAGGAAGCTGTTCTGGGCGCAGATCACGGAGGTTGCCACGAAGATGAACAGCATGTACAGGAGCGTGGCCAGCGTGAGATAGATCAGCTGGCCCCAGGCCCAGGTCCGCCGCCGCATGCGCACCAGGTAATAGGGCACGCCGGCCCCCAAAAAGGGCATGTCCACGAACAGCAGCACCAGTAAAAGGGAGATGAGCAAAATGGAGTTGGCGTCGCCGAAGGTCCACACGAAGGGCTCGAAGGCCTGCATGGCCGTGCCCATGTCGTAGGCGAAGGAGGCCGCCTTGTCGGACAGCAGGAAGCAGAGGATGAAGGCCAGGGCAAACGTGAGATAGATGCGCATGTTCCCCCGCCACATGCGGAAGTTGTACCGCACCACGGCCCCGATCTGCCTGAATTCCCGAAAGAGCCTGAGCTCCCGCCGGGGCCTGAAGTCCCGCTGGGGGATCCGGGGCGGGCGGGCGGCGAAGGAGGAACGAAATCGCCGCTGCCGCTTGTCGTCCCGAAGCTCGTTCTGCGCGGTCATGAAGAACAAGAGTTGAAACAGGATCAAAAGGGAGAGGAGGGTCAGCGCCGCGCTCTTCCCCTGAAGGGGCCAGGCCCCGTTCATGGTCAGGTAGTTTTGCGGGTTCAGCATGAACGCCGTCCGAAAGTACCGCTCCTGCAGGATGATCAGCACATAGTAGAGGATGAAGGGCGCCGCGTAAGCCAAATACACGTTCTGGGTGAGCCCGGAAAAGAGCAGCCCCACCGTGGCCCACATGGCCCCCGAGAGGAAGAAGAGGACGAGCCTGAGCCCGATCTGGGGGAGCTTTGACGGCACAGCCCATTCCCCATACACCTCCACGGGCGCGCAGACCAGCCAGAAGATGAGGAGCGAGAGGCCCATGCCCGCCACCAGGGCGAGGCCTCCGGACACCGCCGCCCCCAGGCTCTTGCCCCAGATGTAGCGGTCCACGGAGGTGCGGGTGAGGTAGGGCTTCAGATACCCGCTCTTCACGTCCTCCACGAAGGCAGCTGTGTAGGGCACCGCCGAGAGGATGGGCACGGCGAAGAGCACCAGCTCCCCTTCCAAACACTGGAGGAACAGCTCCTCATGGTAGCCGAAGAGCACCTCGGGCCACTCCATCTGAAACAATCTATACAGGCTCTGAAAGGCGCCTATGCACAGGCACACCGTCATGCCCCCCGCCGCCAGCAGGAACGAGCGGGAGAACACCGCCCGCCGTATGTCTGCAAGAATGTGACGCATTTTACCCTCTCACTCCTTTGATGCTTCCATGATACGCTCCATATTCGTCCAAAACGTCACAAACTTGTAATGGAGTTGTAATTTTTGTATTACCGAGCCGGGGAATTCTCGCCCGCTGGGCCGGGGCAAAGGGCCCGCTTTGCCACCGTCCGTTTGCATTCTTTTCACATAAACACCAAGATTTTGAATAAAATTTCATTTTTCTCTTCCAAAATTCGTAAACTGTGCTATACTATATACAACCCGGTCTGCCGCCCGGAAACGGAGCGGCGGAGGGAAAAACAATTCAGGAGGGGTTATATGGAAAACAAGGCACCCAAGAAGGGCGGTATCCTGCGGGCATACCTAAACTTCAACGTACTGTACAAGATCCTCATCGGTCTGGTCATCGGCGCGGTGGCGGGCATCATCCTGGCCGCATCCGGCGTCACGGCTCTGCCCAAGTGGATCAGCATGTTCGGCACCATCTTCACCCGGCTCTTGAAGATGATCATCATCCCCATGATCGTAGGCTCCCTGGTGGTGGGCGCGTCCTCCGTGTCCCCGGCCAACGTGGGCAAGGTGGGCATCCGCGTGGTCATCATCTATCTGATCACCTCCGCCTTCGGCGTCATCATCGGCCTGTTGATGGGCAACATCTTCCAGCCCCATGCTGACCTGGCCGCCGTCACCCAGCTGGCTGCCGACGCCGCCGGCAAGACCGCCGAGACCAACGTGTGGGATATCATCGCCAACATCATCCCCACCAGCGTGCTCTCCTCTCTGGTGAACGAGACCGTGCTCCAGGTGATCTTCTTCTCCCTGATCTTCGGCCTGTGCCTGTCCTTCATGAAGGTGTCCGAGGATGAGCGCATCCGCACCATCTCCACCACCATGTACAACATCTTCCACCACCATGTACAACATCTTCGACTGTCTGGCCGAAGTCATGATGAAGATCGTGGCGGGCATCATGCAGTATGCCCCCATCGGCGTGGCCGTGCTGATCTGCGAAGTGTTCGCCAAGAACGGCGCCAAGGTGGCCGGCGCCCTGCTCACCGTGACCATCGCCTGCTTCCTGGGCTATGCCATCCACATCATCGCGGTCTATGGCGGCCTGCTGGCCATCTTCAAGATCAAGATCGGCACCTTCTTCAAGGAGGCCCGGACGCCCTTCATCACCGCCTTCGTTACCCGTTCCTCCAACGGCACCCTGCCCACCACCTTCGCCGCGGCGGAGAACCTGGGCGTGGATAAGGAGGTCTATGCCTTCTCCCTGCCGCTGGGCGCCACCATCAACATGGACGGCACGGCCATCTATCAGGGCGTGTGCGCGTTCTTCCTGGTCATGAGCTGCTACGGCCGTGGGCTGACCTTCGGTGAAATGGGCATGATCGTGCTGCTGGCCACGTTGGCCTCCATCGGCACGGCGGGCGTGCCCGGTGCCGGCGCCATCATGCTGGCCATGGTCATGCAGGGCATCAACATGCCCATCGAAGCGGGCTCCGTCCTGGCGGGCGCCTACGCCATGATCCTGGGCATCGACGCCATCCTGGACATGGGCCGTACCGCGCTGAACGTCACCGGCGACCTTACCTGCACCTGCTGCATCGCCAAGAAGCTGGGCTTCCTCAAGGCTGACTCCGTCCTCAAGTAAATGTTGCGGAGCGACCTGGACAATCGGCTGCGGGAGCTGGACATCTACAGCGACTTCTACTACCGCAAGGAGCTGAAGACGCTGACCCAGATGCTGGGGGAGTATGAAAAGCTCAACTGCCTGCTCACCGGCGTCCATGAGGGCAACCGGAAGATGGTGGCCGTCACGGACCGGCGGATTCTCATCCTCTTCACCCCCTTGGGTGGCGGGGATGTAAAGGTCATCCGGCGGGATTCGGTGAAGGACTGGCGCTTTGAGAAGAAGCTCCTGTTCTCCCACCTGACCATCGAGACCAACGGCGGCGCCGTCTTCACCTTCACCAACACCCAAGGGCGGCTCAAGGACCTGTTCGAATGGGCCATGAACCAGCCGCTTCCGGCAGCCAAATAGGGTAAACGAAAAAAGGGCAGCCTTCGGGCTGTCCTTTTTCTGTGCCGTTACGTATTCAACCATTCGTTGAATGAAATAGAATTCGCCTCCATTGAAATTCCTGGAAAACGGCGTATACTAATGGCATGAAAGCGGCCGATTCAAAACGACGAACAACCATCGGTTTAGGAGGAACGACTATGATCGGAATGAATATCAAGCTCTTTCGCCAGCAGAAGCACGTGAAGCAGGAGACCCTGGCGGACTATCTGGGGGTCAGCAGCCAGGCGGTGTCCAAGTGGGAGACCGGCACCAGCGATCCGGACATTGCCCTGCTCCCCAAATTGGCGGCCTACTTCGGCGTCAGCATCGACGAGCTCTTTGAGGTGCCCCGGGCGGAGCAGATGGAGCGGATCCAGAACATGATCTATGCCGAGCGCCGCATCCGGCCCGAGACCTTCCAGCGCACCGTGGAGTATCTGGAGCGGCTCCTGCAGGCGGACCCCAAGGATGTGGAGGCCCTGACCATGCTGGCCCAGGTGTACAACCACCGGGCCCACAGCGATCACGAGAACGCCTCCTACTACGCCGAGCGTGCCCTGGACTGCTGCGACCCCACCCACACCCACGACCAGTGGTCCACCTATCTGGAGGCTAACGAAGCCCCCTGCGGCGACGACTGGTTCGACAACCGCTTCTCCGTGATCCGGTTCGTGGAGGGGTATCTGGAGAAGCACCCCAAGAACCGCAGCGCCCTTTTGACCTTGTGCGACTGCCTGCTGGCGGACCGGCGCTACGACGAGGCGGAGCGGTTTGTGGAGCAGCTCAAGGGGGACTACACCTACCTGGATTACCGGGGCAAGCTGGCCTTCGGCCGGGGGCAGAAGGAGGAGGCCCTGCGCCTGTGGGAACAGGCCGCCCGGGAGTATCCCGCCGTGTGGCAGGCCCAGGACAACCTGGGGGAGGGGTACCGAGCCCTGGGCATGTATGACAAGGCCCTGGAAGCCTTCGAGCGCTCCTTCTCCATGCAGGGGGAGAAGCCCTTTACCGACGGTCTCTTCGCCAGGGCCCAGGTCCATGAGCAGATCGGGGACTACGCCGCCGCCATGGAGGACTACCGCCGGATCATCGACTGCCTGCGGGACCAGTGGGGCATCACCGACGGGGAAGAGGTGGATTTCGAGCTGCGGGAGATCGAGCGCCTAAAGGAGCTTTCCGCCCGCAGGGCCTGACCGCTCCAAACAATAAAAGCCCGGGAAACCGGGCTTTTTTGCATGCATAGACACAGCCTACAGGTTCAGCAGCACCAGCGCCAGCAGGATGCACCCCAGCCCCCACAGCTGCCGCCGGTCCAGCTTCTCCCCGAAGAGCAGGGCCCCCAGGACCGTTACCGTCAGGATGGTGCCCACGCTGAAGGCCGGGAACACCACCACCGCCTGGAGCCGGGCCAGGGCTTTGAGCAGCAGGAAAGAGGAGAAGTAGTTGGGCACCCCCACCGCCGCGCCGCGCAGCAGATCCTTCAGAGTGAGCCCCTGGCCCGTTTTGCGCTTCTCCAGCAGGATCAGCGCCCCGGCCAGGATCGCCGCCACCGCGAACACATACAGAAAGTAGAGGGCGTCCTCCGACCGGGGGCCCAGCCGCTCGAAGACCTTGGCCATGCCGTCGCTGGCGCCGACGAAGAACAAGGTCAGCAGGGGCAGCGCCAGGGCGGGGGCGGAGGAGGCGGGGGTCGTTTCCCGGCGGTTGTTCAAAATGAGGATGGCCCCCAGGGCAAGGCCGATGCCCGCAAGCTGCAGAAGGCCCGGCCGCTCATGAAACCAAACCGTGCTGATGAGAAGAGGCACCAGCAGGCCCAGCTTAGAAAAGGCTGCCGTCAGGGCTGCCCCGCTGCGCTTCACACTGCTCTGCATGCACACCAGGCCCCCCACGAACAGAAAGCCTCCCAGCCCGCCGCAGAGCAGGGTGACGGGGCTGCCGCGGAGCACCAGGCGCCGGTCCGAAAGGAAGAAGAAGGCCAGGCCGAAGCACACAAGATAGTTGCCCAGCAGCAGCGCGAACCGGTTGCCCTGCCGGTGGGAGAACAGCCGCAGCAGCAGTGTCACGGCGGCACTGGACAGGATCGACAGCAGCAGGTATCCCATGGGTGCGCCTCCTTTCGCAGATTTTTAATCATCATATCACACCTGCCCGGAAAAACAACCGGCCCGGCTGCTTTTGTGAATTGAAATGGGGCAATGGGTGTGCTATACTTAATTTGTATAAATTTGCACCCGGCCATCGGGCATAAGGAGCGTCAGATCATGTCAAGGGAATATGCCGTCGTCAACAAAATCACCGGGGAGATCGTCAGCCGGTCCGCCGGATTCGATGAGGCTGCCGTTTCGGAGCGGATGGAGCTGAGCGAGGGCAGGGAGCTGCTTCTATGCGGGGAAAACGAGCTCAGCCGGGTCAATCTGGAGCTGTTGGAAAAGCTGCAGGAGGCCCAGGAGGCCAACCGGGCCAAGGAGGTCTTTCTCAGCAACATGTCCCATGACATCCGCACTCCCATGAACGCCATCGTGGGCATGACGGCGCTGGCCAAAAAGCACATCGACGAGAAGGCCCGAGTGGCCGACGCCCTCAACAAGATCGAGGTGGCCAGCGCCCATCTGCTGAGCCTCATCAACGACGTACTGGATATGTCCCGGATCAACGCCGGCAAGATGAACCTTTCCAACGAACTCTTCTCCCTCTCCGACCTGCTTCACGACACCCTGACGCTGATCCGCCCGCAGATGGAGCAGAAGAACCACGACTTTCAGTTCCTCATCGGGGATATCCATGTGGAAAATCTGTTCGGCGATCCTTTGCGCCTGCGCCAAATCATCGTGAACATTTTGAACAACGCCGTAAAATATACGGAGCAGGGCGGCAAGATCAGCTTTCAGGTCTATGAGGAAGCCCCCACGGACACCTGCCCCCTCGTCTTTGTCTGCCAGGATAACGGCATCGGCATGTCTGCCTCCTTCCTCCAGCGGATCTTCGACCCCTTTGAGCGGGTCAGCTCCTCCACCATCTCCAAGGTGGAGGGCACGGGCCTGGGCATGAGCATCGTGAAGAAGCTCATCGAGGCCATGCACGGGGAGATCTTCGTGGAGAGCGAGCTGGGGAAGGGCACCAAGGTGACGATCCGGGTGCCCCTCAAGTATGAGACCATCAAGGTGGAAACGGCGGCGCTGGCGGGCAAGCGGCTGCTGATCATCGAGGGAGACGAGACCATGCAGGCGGTCTACCACCGGTATCTGGACGATTTCGACGTGAGCTTCAAGCTGGTCGCCTCCGCATCCGAAGCCATCGCCGCCCTGACGGACGCGGACTTCCGCTCCGAGAGCTTCCATGGGGTCATCATCGGCAGCAGGATGGAGCACACCGGCAACGTTTTCGACCTGGGGGGATACCTTTCCAAGTCCTTCCCCCAGCTTACCTTGGTGCTCGTCAGCGAGGACAATTGGGACGACATTGAATATAGGGCCAACCGCAACGGCATCCACCACTTCATTCCCCTGCCCGTGTTCCGCAAGTCCCTGCTCAACGGCCTCAATCAGGCCTTCCTTTCCGCCGGGGAGCAGGAGGGGGCTTCCGGAACGCCGGATCTGGCGGGCAAGCGCATCCTGCTGGTGGAGGACAACTTCATCAACCGGGAGATCGCCTATGAGTTGCTGGGCAGCACCAACGCCCAGGTGGACACCGCGGAGAACGGGGCAGAGGCCCTGGAAAAATTTGCCAAGGGGCCGGAGGGGCAGTATGATCTCATCCTGATGGACATCCAAATGCCCGTTATGGACGGCTATACCGCCGTGCGCCATATCCGGGCCCTGGACAGAGAGGACGCCAAAAGGGTGAAGATCTACGCCATGACCGCCAACGCCTTCGCCGAGGATATCCAGAAGGCCCGGGACGCGGGCATGGACGGGCACATCGCCAAGCCCATCGACATCCAGCTCCTCATGCAGGTGCTGCGGCAGTTCCAGTGAGGAAAGACACATGCGGCCATATCAGACCAAGTATATAGAGAATGCCCGGGAGATCCTGAAGCTGGACGACTTCTTCGTGGTACCGGTGGTCGTCTACGAGCCCTGGTATGAGGAGCAAGTCCACCGCGCCCAGCGGATGCGGGATCTGAAGCGGGAGAACATGGCCCTTTTGAGCGAGAACCTGTTCCCGGAGCTGGAGGAGCTGCATGCCGCCTCCCCCGACCAGATTCGGGACCTGGAGGCCTTTGCCGACGTGCTCATGGATTGGTCCGCCAACCTGGACCCGGGGGTGTACGTGGTGATTCACGACGCCCTGCTGAGCCTGTATCGGTTCAAGAAGGATCGGAACAACATCATCAAGGAGCTCTACAAGCTGGGCATGGGGCTCTACTATCTAAACCGGTCCCTGAACGGCATCGAAAAGCGGTGGACCGCCCCCTTCCGCTTCCGCAACGAGATGGTCTTCACGGAGGCCGGTTCCTATCTGAAGTTTTTTGAGCAGATCGAGGATAAGGACACCCGGGGCTATATTATCCGGGCGCTGGCCAACATCGCCATCTGCGCCCAGGATCACAAGCGCCGCATCGCCGTTTCCCAGCAGGTGCTCAACATCGTTCGGGACGACTACTACAGGCAGCTGCAGCCGGATCTGCCATGGGATGTGTTTTTGCGCCGGACCAACCAGCAGATGAGCGCCAACCGGGACACCCTGTCCCGCGGGAATTTGACCACCCAGGAGCTGGCGGCGGTGCTGGAATCCTGCTACGAGGTGTTTAAACCCGAGGCGGACAATCCGGACCCCAACATCCGCTGGCTTTGGCCCTATTATGAGATGGAGTATTCCTGCGGGTTCGTGGACCTGCAGACCACCATGGAGCGGCTGGAGCGGCTCATCGACCAGTCCTCGGAGGATCGGTACGACACCTCCAGCATGTACGGCTCCGTGCAGCTGTCCGTCTACTACGGCCTCCTCATGCGGCGGGACGAGAGCCTTCAGACCAAGCTTCGGTACACCAAGTTTTTGACCCATGCCTACGCCAAGATGATGCGGGTGCTGCTCAGCTGTCCCGTGGACAAGATAGACAACTACACCCATTATCTTATCTGCTACGTGCTCACGGACTACCTGGAGATCGACGGGGTGGAACCCTTCGCCCAAATCGTGCCCAAGCTCATGCGCCGGTTCTCCGGCAGCATGTATGTGCGCTCCGCCCAGGCGGCGGATTTGATGGCCCTGCTCACGGGGGTCATCTTCGACAGCGACCCCGCCTTCTTCGACGACATCCCCCTGCTGCGGGAGGCGAACCCGGAGGGCAAGCGGGCCGCCGTGACGGATTTCGGGGCCAAATGCGGCCTCTTCCACGATCTGGGCCTGTTCAAGATGAACCTGCTGCGGATCATGCGCACCCGGGACCTCTTCGAGCGGGAGGACCAGATGGCCCGGCTCCACACCGTGGCCGCCCGGGACGATCTGAGGCGCTGCCCCTCCACGGCCCCCTACGCGGACGTGGTCTACGGCCACCACAGCTGGTACAGCGGCGCCGGCGGCTACCCGGAGGACTATGTGCGCAACGACAACCCCTGCCGTCAGATGACGGACGTGCTCTCCGTGGTGGCGTATCTGCTGGATCACTTTCAGGGGGACCCGGAGGAGGTGCTGAACCAGGTCCGCACCCTGGCCCGCAAGCGGTTTTCCCCACTGGTCACCGCCTATCTGGAGGAGGAGGCGGTGCAGCAGGGCGTGTCCCGCATCCTGACAAACGAGGAACCCTACTATCGCCGCCTGTACGACGGGCTGACAGATCGGATATAATATATAATAAGTAAGAAACTCTATGAACTTCAAGACCATCGCCGTTGCTATTCTTTGCGTCGTGTACCTGTACGGGCTGTTTTTGGACATCATCCGCTACGGCTCTGTGAGGAACCCCATCCCCCAAAACGTGGCGGACGTGTATGACCGGGAGACCTATCTGAAGTGGAAGGCCTACCACGGGGAGAACACTCGCCTGGGCATCTTCTCCGCCGGGGCCGCCTTTCTGGTGGACCTTACCCTCATCCTCACCGACGCCTACGCTTCCTTCGCGGGCCTCTTCCCCCAGGGCGATTTTTGGCAGCTGTTCGCGGTGATGCTCCTGTCCGCCCTGGCCGGCCTCCTTTTGATCCCCTTCTCCTACTACGGCACCATGCACATCGAGGAGAAATACGGCTTCAACCGCTCCAGCAAAAAGACCTTCTGGGGGGACCAGGTGAAGCAGTTCATCATCAACCTTCTGCTCATGGTGGGCATGGCCGCCCTGCTCATGCTGGTCCACAAGGCCCTGGGCGACTGGCTCATTCTGGCCTTCGCCATTTTGATGACGGTGATCGTCCTGTTCATCACTTTCCTGTATCCCTTCTTCAGCCGCATCTTCAACAAGTTCACCCCGCTGCCGGAAGGGGAGCTCAAGAGCGGGATCACGGCCCTGCTGGAGAAGAACGGCTACCAGGTCCGCGCCATCCAGGTAATGGACGCCTCCCGGCGCACCACCAAATCCAACGCCTATTTCACGGGCTTCGGCAAGATGAAGACCATCGTCCTCTACGACACCCTAATCAACGCCATGACCACCGATGAGATCCTGGCGGTCTTTGCCCATGAGATGGGTCACGGCCTCCACAAGGACACCCTGAAGAACCAGGTCCTCACCTTCCTGCAGATGGCTATCCTGGGCGTGCTGGCCTGGACCACCCTCCGTAATCCCGCCATTTTCCGGGCTTTCGGCTTCGAGAGCGTGAACTACGGGTTCGCCATCTTGCTCATCATGAGCGTTGAGTTTGCCCTGATTTCGCCTCTGCTCGGCCTGTTCGTCAGCTGGCATTCCCGTCGGGCGGAGTATCGGGCGGACGCCCAGGCCGCCAAGGAGGGCTATGCCGACGCCCTCATCAGCGCCCTGAAGAAGCTGGCGCGGGAAAACTACAGCGACCTGGCGCCTTCGCCCCTGCTGGTGAAGCTGGAATACTCCCATCCCACTTTGAGCCAGCGGATCGAAGCCATCGAGAAGCGCGCCGCCTGACACAAACCGACAGCAGCCTTCCCCCCGCGCATAGGTACGTATGCTTTTGCAGGACGAAGAGCGCCGACAGCGGAAAAAATGTTTCGGAAACGGCTTTGTTTCAACGAAAAAAGAACAATAATTCCGGTCCCATACCCCCGTTGAGTCTTGACAAACAGAGGGCTTGTTTGTATAATTAGTCTCTGTACAAGGGAAAATTATAAGTTTCTGTACAAATCAAAATAGGAGGAACACAAAATGAAGAAACTGGTAGCACTGCTTCTGGCTTTCGTCATGATCTTTGCGGTTGTCGCTTGCTCCAGCAACCCGGCTGAGCAGCCCGCTGCGA
This sequence comes from uncultured Eubacteriales bacterium, assembly GCA_902765005.1. Lineage (GTDB taxonomy): Bacteria > Bacillota > Clostridia > Christensenellales > CAG-138 > RUG472. The sequence continues at coordinate 22,220 of CACWYB010000004.1, forward strand.
CAACGGAAACGAAGACCGAGACTGAGGCAAAGACGGAAACCAAGACCGAGACTCAGACCGAAACCAAGACGGAAGAGCCCGCGGCCCCTGCCTACGAAGGTCCCGACACCTACAACATGATCGCGAACTTCGATATCACCACCCTGGACTATGTGTATAACAACAAGTCCTCCAACGGCGACTACACCTCCAACTTCATCGAGGGCCTGCTCACCCAGGACTCTCACGGCAAGCTCATCGCGGGCATGGCCAAGGAGTGGAGCCACAACGAAGATGGCACCGAGTGGACGTTCATCATTCGTGACGACGCCGTTTGGTCCACCAACTCCGGTGAAGCGTACGATGCCGTCACCGCCGAAGACTTCGTCACCGGCCTCAAGCACGCCGCTGATTCCAAGTCCGAGACCCTGGGCCTGGTCGCTGACCTGATCGTCGGTCTGCGCGCCTACGCCGAGGGCACCGGCGCCTGGGAAGACGTCGGCATCAAGGCCGATGGCAACAAGCTGGTCTACACCCTCACCGGCCCCTGCGGCTACTTCGATGGCATGACCACCTACTCCATCCTCTGGCCCATCAACGCCGAGTTCCTGGATACCAAGGGCTCCGATTTCGGCGCCGTCCAGCCCGACTCCATCCTCTACAACGGCTGCTACATCCTCTCCTCCCTGGTTCCTGCCCAGGAGGTCCGGTTCGACGCCAACCCCAACTACTATGACAAGGACAACGTGTTCGTGCAGCACGTGGTCGTCACCTACTCCGATGGCAAGGATCCCGCTCAGAACTTCAACATGTTCGTGAACGGCGAAGTCACCGCCACCGCCGTCAACCAGGCGCTGCCTGAGGTCAAGGCCAAGGCCGACGAACTGTACAAGGACAACCAGTACAAGTCCATGACCACCGCCACCTCCTACTGGGGCGCCTTCAACTGGGATCGCCGTATGTACAACCTGTACAACGATCCCTCCGTGTCCACCACTTCCAAGACCACCGATGCTCAGAAGGCTGACACCAAGGCCGCCATTCTGAACGCCAACTTCCGCCGCGCCGTCTACGCCGCCTACTCCGCTCACGCCGTTGAGGCCGTGACCATGGGCGAAGAGCTGGCCGACGACGTCATCCGTAACACCCTGGTGCCCTACACCTTCGCCACCACCTCTGACGGCCGGGCCATCGGCTCCATCGTCGAGAAGTACGCCGCTGAGTTGGTTCCCGAATTTGCGGGCATCGACCTGAACGACGGCCAGGATGCCTGGTACAACCCCGAGCTGGCCAAGGTCTTCGCCGCCAAGGCCAAGGAAGAGCTGGGCGACACCATCTCCGAGTGGCCCGTCCATCTGGACGTCCCCGTGTACGCCGCCTCTGAGAATCAGAAGAACATGCAGCTGGCCATGCAGAAGTCCATCGAGGACGCCATCGGCGAGTATGTGAAGATCGACCTGCAGTTCCTCGAGGGCAACAGCTCCGTGTACTACTCCGCGTTCTACAACCAGCCCGACGGTGTGTCCAACTCCATCGACCTGGTGTTCGGCGCCGGCTGGGGTCCCGACTACGGCGATCCTCTGACCTACCTCCACTGCTTCGACATCCATGACGGCGACATGCTCAACTACTCCGGCATCAACTACGAGAGCCAGGGTCAGGACGACGAGCAGAAGGCCGTTCTGAAGGCCCTCGGTCTCGAGGAGATCCAGGCTGTCGTCGACAAGGCCACCGTGGCCACCGGCGACGAGCGTATCGAGCTCTTTGCCCAGGCCGAGGCCATGCTGCTGACCGGCGGCATCCTCCGTCCCTACAGCACCCGCGGCGCTTCCCCCACGATCAGCAAGGTGAAGCCCTTCTCCGCCGCCTACGGTCTCTATGGCCAGGCTGCCTACAACCAGGTGCCCTACTTCAAGTACATGCAGCTCCTCGACGAGCCCGTGCTCGCTGCGGACTACTATGCCGCCAAGGAAGCCTGGCTGGCCGGTGAGTAAGAACAGCTTGTTCTGATCCAGGCCCCAAGGCCCCTGTAAACTAACTGAACCCTGGAGGGAGCCAGACGGAAATCTTTCTCTGGCTCCCTCTTATTAAAACAAGAGGACGGTACCTGCCTATGTCGAAAGGGTATTTCTGGAAGCGGCTGCTGCGGTCGCTTATTTCCATTCTGATCATCATGCTCATCGTGTTCACCATGGTGTACACGCTGGTGCCTCGTGAAAACATTTTTTTTGAGGACAGCACCTACCGCAAGCTGAGCAGCAAGTCCGACGATAAAACGGAATATGTGTATTCCACCTGGGAGAAGCTGGGATATCTGGACTATGTGCGGATCAACGACTATGCCCTCACCCTCTATGAAGCGGCCAGTCCCGAGATCAACGAGGCCGTGAAGCCGGACTCCAAGGAGAGCCAGGACTTCGCCAACCTCTATGCCTCCAAGGGATATACCGTGGAAACCTTCCTGGGCAACGGCCGCTACTACGCCTACAAGGACGTGCCCGTGATCAAGCGGATGGCGCTTTGGCTCAGCCAGCTCATTAAGATCGATACGCCCTGGGCCGTGAAGGACGAAAACAATCCGGATCTGAAGCGGGGACTGTCCTTCGGCCGGACGCCTTCCGGCGGCCTGGCCCTCATCGGCAGCGGCACCACCCATAAGTATTTGCTGTACACCGACAGCATTTTCCCCTGGATCCATCAGAACATCATCAAGCTGAACTTCGGCACCTCCTATCCCACCTACCAGGGTCTGGAGGTCATCCGGGTCCTGTTCCAGTCCCAGGGCACGGAGGTCAAGCGCCCCGTCACCTTTGAGACCGGCTATGAGGGCGAGTCCGGCATCATCTTCGGCACTCTGACCTATAAGGAAAAGCTGGACCGCATGGACAAGAAGAAGTTCGTTGACAACTACGCCACCTACGAGACCAAGAAGAACCAGCCCTCCATGATCGGCACCTCCTTCATCATGGGCATCTTCGCCATGGTCTTTGCCTATGGCATCGGCCTGCCCGCAGGTCTGCTCATGGCCCGCCGGAAGGATAAGCTGGCGGATAAGATCGGCATGGTGTACATTATCTTCATCATCGCCGTGCCGTCCCTGGCCTATATCTACCTGTTCCGATATCTCATGACCAGCCTGTTCGACCTGCCCTCGGTGTTCACCACCTACGGACCCGGGGACCTCAGATCCTGGATCCTGCCTGTGATCTCCCTGTCCCTGCCCTCCATCGCCGGCCTCATGCTCTGGACCCGCCGCTACGTGGTGGACCAGATGAACTCCGACTATGTGAAGTTCGCCAAGGCCAAGGGCCTGAACCAGGGCGAGATCTTCCGGGGCCACATCTTCAAGAACGCCATCATCCCCATTGCCCACGGCATCCCGGCGTCCCTGGCGGGCTGCATCACCGGCGCCATCATCACCGAGTCCATCTACTCCGTAGGCGGCATGGGCAAGATGCTGCCCAACGCCATCAACCAGTATAACAACGTGATGATCATCGCCCTGGCTTTCATGTTCTCCACGGTATCCGTGCTGAGCGTGCTGGCAGGCGATATCCTGATCACCAAGGTCGATCCTCGTATTTCGCTCAGCGAGAAAGCAGGGAGGTCCTAAGCCATGGAAAACGAAAACAAAAACCTGAACGATCTCTTTACCTTCGCTGAGTTCGACGAGATGGAGTCGGAGCACATCGCCGCCCCCCGGTATTCCTATTGGAAGTCCGTGTTCAGGACCTTCTTCAGGAACAAGTTCACCGTGGCCGTGGCCATCCTGCTGCTGTTCATCCTGGTCTTCGCCATCGTGCAGCCCATGCGCTCCGGCTACAGCCCCATCATCGCCCCCAACATCAACAACGCGGAGATGAAGTTCCTCAAGCCCAGTCCGGAGCATATCTTCGGCACGGACCACGTGGGCAACGAGGTCTTTGACGCGGTGTGGGCCGGCGCTCGGAACTCCATCATCATCTCCTTCGTCAGCGTGGCCATCAATATGCTCATCGGCGTCCCCGTGGGCGCTCTGTGGGGCTTCTCCAAAAAGATGGACAAGTGGATGATCGAGGTGTACAACATCGTCGCCAACATCCCGTTCCTGCTGCTGGCCATGATCCTGTGCTACGTGCTGGGCGCGGGCATGAAATCCCTGATCATCACAATGACCTGTACGGAGTGGATCATAGTCGCCTACTTCATCCGTACCCAGGTCATGATCATCCGGGACCGGGAGTACAACATGGCTTCCAAGTGCCTGGGCACCCGCACCGGCACCATGATCGTGAAGAACATCCTGCCGTATCTGATCTCCGTCATCATGACGTATATCTCCCGCATGATCCCGAGCCTGATTTCCTACGAGGTGTTCCTTTCCTACCTGGGCCTGGGCCTCGGCACCACCAACGCCTCCCTGGGTCAGTCCATCAGTCTATACACCTCCTACATGAGGGGTTACCCGCACCTGTTCTGGATCCCCGTGGGCGTGCTGGCCATCATCTCCATCAGCCTGTACATCGTGGGCCAGAAGCTGGCCGACGCCGCCGATCCGCGGACGCATATGTAAGGGGGCACGAACATGGAAGAGAATCGCAAAGTAATCCTGTCCGCCAAGGACATCGAAGTGAAATTCCGGGTCAGGGACAACTACCTGACCGCCATCCGGGGCGTTTCCTTGGACCTCTATGAGGGCGAGACCTTCGCCATCGTGGGCGAATCCGGCTCCGGAAAATCCGTGTTCACCAAGACCTTCACCGGCATGCTGGAGTCCAACGGCACCATTTCCAACGGCTCCGTCATGTTCCACGGCAAGGATCTGACCAAGCTTAAGACCGACAAAGACTGGGAGGGCATCCGGGGCGCCAAGATTTCCACCATCTTCCAGGACCCCATGACCAGCCTGAACCCCATCCGGACCATCGGCTCCCAGATCACCGAGGTCATCGAGAAGCACCAGGGCGTCTCCAAAGGAGAGGCCAAACAGCAGGCCATCGAGATCATGGAGCGGGTGGGCATCCAGAACGCGGCCGGCCGCTTTGACGAGTATCCGTTCCAGTATTCCGGCGGCATGCGGCAGCGCATCGTTATCGCCATCGCCCTGTCCTGCCACCCGGAGATCCTGATCTGCGACGAGCCCACCACGGCGCTGGACGTGACCATTCAGGCCCAGATTATTTCCCTTATCCGGGATCTGCAGAAGGAGCTGGGCTTCACCACCGTTTATATCACCCACGATTTGGGCGTCGTGGCCAATGTGGCCGACCGGGTGGGCGTCATGTACGGCGGTCAGATCATCGAGTACGGCAACGTGGAGGAGATCTTCTTCGAACCCTGCCACCCCTACACCTGGGCATTGCTTTCCAGCCTGCCTCAGCTGGGCGTGAAGGGCAAGGACCTGTACTACATCACAGGCACGCCGCCGTCCCTGTACAACAAGATCAAGGGCGACGCCTTCGCGCCCCGGAACGAGCACGCCCTCAAGGTGGATTTTGTGGAGGAGCCGCCCTTCTTCAAGGTCAGCGACACCCACTATGCCAAGACCTGGCTGCTGGACCCCCGGGCGCCCAAGCTGGATAAGCCCGAGGTCATTCAGAATTTGCACGAGAAGATCAAGAAGATGACGGATAAGGGAGGGTCGTTCCATGTCGAGCAATAACACTGGCCGGGAGGTCATCCTCTCCATCAAGCATGTGGACATCTCCTTCGACACGGGCCACAAGAAGAAGTTCGTGGCCGTGAAGGACGCCAACTTCGATATCTACAAGGGCGAGACCTTCGCTCTGGTGGGCGAGTCCGGCTCCGGCAAGACCACCCTGGGCCGGGCCATCCTCAGGATCAACCCCTGCAGCGCCGGCGAAATCGACTTCGAAGGCAAGCGCATCTCCGGCAAGATCAGCCGGGAGGAGGACCGCAACGTGGTCCGGAATATCCAGATGATCTTCCAGGATCCCGCCGCGTCCCTGAACGAGCGGGCCACCATCGAGTACTGCGTGTCCGAGGGCCTGTACAACTTCCATCTGTATAAGGATGAAGCGGACCGGATCGCCAAGGTGGACAAGGCCCTGCAGGACGTGGGCCTGCTGCCGGAGCACAAGTCCCGGTATCCCCACGAGTTTTCCGGCGGCCAGCGCCAGCGCGTGGGCATCGCCCGGGCCATGATCATGGACCCCAAGTTCATCGTGGCCGACGAGCCCATCTCCGCTCTGGACGTGTCCATCCGGGCCCAGGTGCTGAACCTGATGAACAAGCTCAAGGCCGAGAAGAACCTGACCTATCTGTTCATCGCCCACGATCTGTCCGTGGTCCGGTTCATTGCGGACCGTATCGCCGTCATCCATCTGGGCGAGATCGTGGAGATCGCGGATTCTGAGACCCTGTTCAAGTATCCGCTGCACCCCTACACCGTCTCCCTGCTCTCCGCCGTGCCCATGCCCGATCCCGTGGTGGAGCGGACCAGGCGCGCCATCGTCTATGACCCCTCCAAGCTGGATCAGTCCGGCGAAAAACGGGTGCTCAAAGAGATCCGTCCTGGCCACTTTGTGTTTGCCACGACGAAGGAGTATGCCGGGTATGAAGAAAAGCTGGCAGTGATGGAAAAGGAAGAGCAGAACAATTAAAGCAGCACGTAGGCGATAAACGCCGAAACGGCCAAATATACCACGCCAAGGAAGAGAGGATAGTTGAAAGCATCCTCTCTTTTTTGTCGCCTGTCCTTGCGGTAGGCATCGTAGGTCTGCTTGTTCTGCCGGGGCAAGCCCCGTTTGACGGTGTAGCCGGCGATGTCAAAATCCCCGTGGAGGATGAGGGCATAGACCACCCCGGCGATGAGCAGGATACAGCCGATGATGGTGAGCACGTCGGAGAAGACCAGAAGCTTGTGCTGCTCCGCGGTCACGGCCTTGGCCACAGGGTAGCCCAGGGTGACGAGCAGGTGGGTGAGCAGCACCGTCCATTTTATGTTTTTGAAGCGTTTGAGCATATTTTTTTCGGAATCTCCCCTTTTCTACCGCCATGCTATCACGGATGCGGGGTTCCGTCAACCGTCGATACCGGATAACGAAAAACTGCATGAAAAGCGAAAAAACCTGCATAATAACAAAAAATAAAGCGAAAAAACGACGGAACGCCGCAAAAAGATACAGTATTCCGACAGTATATGGTTTGACAACGGCATGAACCGATGATATAATTAAACACAGTTCATGTAGGAGTCAAACTTTCGCCATAATTTTGAAACAATTCCGGCGAGGGGGAGACGGCCACATGAAAGGGCGTCGTTCGTAAACAGACTGTAAGCACTCAATTTCTCAATTGGAGAAAAATAAACATAGGAGGAACAATGATGAAAAAGACATTAGCGATCCTGCTGGCACTGGTCATGGTGCTCGGCCTGGTTGTGGCTTGCGCAAAGCCCGCAACCGAGCAGCCCAAGACGGAAGAAGCCCCCAAGGCTGAAGCCGCCGCACCGGCCGCCGAGGAAAAGAAGGAAGAGGCTCCCGCAGCCGCTCCCGAGACCAAGGCCGAAGAGCCCGAGACCAAGGCCGAAGAGCCCGAAGCCACGGCTGAGCCCGAGCCCGAGACGCCCTGGGACGGTGCTTACCTCGACAAGGAAGACTACAAGGCCTACACCAAGAACGACCTGGATGTGGTCATCGCCGCCATCGAGGATCAGCTGGAGGATGACACCTACGCTGCTGTGAAGGCTGCCAAGGAAGCTGCCGATGCCGCCATCGACGAGGCTGACACGCTGGCTGAAGTCCGTGCCGCCTATGAAGCCGGCTTCAAGGCCATCGCGGAAGCGATCCCCCTGGCTGACGGTCTGTACACCTTCAAGAAGGAAAGCAATGCCGAGCGCACCAACGTCCTGGGCATCCTGGAGCGGTTCGCTGTCACCACGGGCATCACAGGTATCTCCCTGTTTGAGAACGGCGGCTACGTGATGTACAACCCCCGCGTGACGCTGGGCACCGAGAACTACATCGTGGGCTACGGCTTCGGTATCCTGGCCGAGGGCGCCATCACCGCGGATCTGGAGTACGAGACCAACGAAGCTTGGAAGCGCTACTACCACATCTCCGAGGCGGAGGATCCCGGCACGCTGAACTACTACAACGACCAGGGTTCCCAGGTCGGCGATCTGTTCGGCTATCAGGCTGCCAGCTTCTACACCAACTTCATGAACGAGACCAAGGACGGCTACGATTGGGTGCCTGAACTGGCCAAGGAGAAGCCCGTCGCGGTGAACGACGAGGATGGCGACGGCATGGCCACCACCTGGCGGTTCGAAGTCCGCACGGGTGCCGACGGCCTCAAGTACACCACCGGCTCCGAGATGGAAGATCGCGCTGCCTTCAACAACCGTGAGGTTGCCCTGGAAGACTATGTGACTCCCTTCAAGATGCTGCTGACCCAGTCCAACGCCCTGTATCGCGGCTCCGAGCTGGCCAACACCAAGTCCGGCGCTTTCGCGGGCGCGAAGGAATACTACAACGGCACCGCCGATGGTCCCAACGACGAGCTGTGGGCCAACGTGGGCCTGAAGGCCTATGAAGAGAACGGCAAGAACTACTTCGAAGTGACCTTCACCGAGGAGCAGACCCAGTTCTACTGCATGTACTACATCGCTTCCTCGCTGTACATGCCCCTGCCCCAGGAGTTCATCGATCTGGTCACCGTCCAGAACATCTTCGGCTACAACAACGACAAGACCCAGACCCCCATGGACAACGCGATCACCGTGGGCCCCTACTATGTGGAGCGCTACGATCAGGATCAGCAGATTGTCTATAAGAAGAACCCCAACTACGTCTTTGCTGACACCAAGTATGCCATCGAAGGCATCCATGACAAGATCTTCACCGCTTCTCGCGAGGACACCTCCGCTGTTCTCAACGAGTTCCTGGCCGGTCACTTCGATGCTTCCGGCATCCCCCAGGAGTACCTGAGCGAGTATCGGAACGATCCTCGGACCCGTTCCACCACCGGTAACTCCAACTTCAAGCTGAACGTGAACGCCACCAACGCCGAGACCTGGGAATACCTGTTCGGCGAGGAGGGCGTGGTCACCCAGACTCCCAAAGATTCCTATTGGGAGCTGAAGCCCGCCCTTGGCAACCACCACTTCGTGCAGGCTCTGAGCTATTCCATCGACCGGTTGACCTTCGCCAACGCGCGTGGTTCCATCCCCTCCGTGGATTACCTGGCCTCCAACTACATGTCCGATCCTGAGAACGGTCTGTCCTACGCCACCACCGAGGCCCACAAGAAGGCCGTGGAGACCCTGCTTGAGGACACCGACGGCTACGGCTACAGCCTGGAGCTGGCCCGCGACTACTTCCGCATGGCTCTCACCGAGCTGGAAGCTGACGGCGCCTACACCCCCGGCACCAAGGAGAACCCCACGGTGATCCACATCGAGATCGCCTGGATGTATCCCACTCACGAGGAGAACTACCACAACGAGATCAAGAACTTCATGGAGACTGCCTTCAACGACGAGAGCGTCTGCGGCGGTGTCTACCAGCTGTCCGTTGATTTCTGGGTGGGCAATGCCTGGTCCGACGTGTACTACAACAAGATGATGGTCGGTCAGTTCGACATCGGCTTCGGTTCCATCTCCGGCAACAGCCTGGATCCCATCGGCTTCGTGTCCGTGCTGTCCTCCGATCAGGACATCTCCGGCAGCTTCACGCTGAACTGGGGTGTTGACACCAACGATCCCGAGGTGTACCCCATCGTCTACAAGAACATGCGCTGGTCCTTCGACGGTCTGTATAACTCCGTCAACTCCAAGGGCATTGTGTCCGCCGGTAAGAACGAGCCCATCGCCAAGTTCAACTACACGCCCATCGTGAAGAACGACGACGGTTCCTACACCGGCTCCATGGAGATCACCACCACCCTGCCCGATCTCACCACCATCACGCCCACCAAGGTTGCCTGCTGCGAATATGAGCGGTACTACAACGGCGACGGTGAGTATGCGGAGACCGAGGTGGAGTTCACCACCGAGGATAAGGGCAACGGCGTCATCGTCGTGACCTTCACCGTGCCCGCTGATGTGGCTGCGGATTATGCCACCGGCAGCGGCACTTCCGAGGCTCCCACCGGTTATACCGGCTTCGACTTCTACTATGATCAGGTCTTCGACGGCGCCGCGAGCTCTGGCCTCTACTACTCCGTCGGTGAGGATCATTTCGAGGTTCCTGCTGCGGAATAACTGAACAACAGCTAAAACATACGATCAGGCGATGGGGCCTTTTGGCCCCATCGCCTGTCGGTAAAAAAGCGTTTAAGGGGGATGCCTATGGGAAAATATGTCCTAAAGCGAATTGGGCTTGCCTTTCTCACCACATTCATCATATTATCGCTCACCTTCATTCTGGTGAAGCTGCTTCCATTTGAGCGCCCCATCGGCGGCACTCAGCAACAGATCGCCTACTTCGATAAGCAGACCCACCTGGGGTATGTGTACCGCTTCGAAAAGGAGATGCCCAAATACGGCCAGCTGCTGTATAAGTCTCCGGCGGAGAAGGGGCGCTCTTTCTATTATTATCAGGTACCCGTTTTGGAGCAGTACGTGAACTGGCTCAAGAACGTGGTCCTTCATTGGGATTGGGGCTACAGCAAGACCTTCCAGCCCAACGTGGCCGCATCGGTCATCATCATGTCCCGCATCTGGTACTCCGTCCGCTTGAATATTATTTCGGTGATCGTCTCCGTGCCCATCGGCATCCTGCTGGGCATCTGGGCCGCTTTGAAGAAAAATAGCCTGACCGACCATACCATCTCCACCATGGTCATGGTCTTCATCTCGATCCCGAGTTTCGTTTTGATTTCCTTCGTGCTTCGTATCTTCAGCTATGGCCTGGACTGGCTGCCTTCCACCTGGCCGCCGGACACTGCGTCCACAGCCGTGAAGATCAAGGGATACATCATCCCCGTGTTCTGCCTCTCCTTCGGCTCCATCTGCGGCTATTGCCGCTTTACCCGTGCGGAGCTGTGCGAGGTCATCGAGAGCGACTATCTGCTGCTGGCCCGGACCAAGGGCCTGACCCGGCGGCAGGCCATCGTCCGTCATGCGCTGAAAAACGCCATGGTGCCCATTTTCCCCTCCATTCTGGCGGAGTTCATCGGCATCCTGGGCGGCTCCATGATCCTGGAATCCCTCTACGGCATCCCGGGCATCGGCAAGCTCTTCGTCCTGTCCCTAAACTATAAGGATTACGATATATTGTTTGTGGACATGGCCATCTTCACCACCATCAGCCTGCTGGCGGGCGTGGTGCTGGACCTGAGCTACGGGTTCATTGACCCGCGTATCAGAATGGGGGCGAAGAAGTAATGGAAGAGAAACGGTATATCGATTTTAAGCCCGATGATTTTACCCTGGTCCAACAGAACGTGCGCATCACGGACAAGAAGCTGGACACCAAGCCCACCACCTTCATGAAGGACGCGTTCCGCCGGTTCTGCAAGAACAAGTCCTCCGTGGCCGGCGCCATCATCCTGGCCATCCTCATCGTGCTGACCATTTTGGTTCCCTGGCTCTCCCCGCACAACATCACCAACGTGCGCACCTCCGAAAAGTTCCTGGCGCCCAAGCTCTTTGAGGCGGGCACCGGCTACTGGGACGGCACCCGCAAGGGCGAGCACGTGGTCTATGACGCGGTGAACCAGGTGCCCGCGCTGTCCGATAAGTACAGCGTGGCCTCCATCCAGCAGTCCCTCATCTCGCTGACCATTGAGCCCGACCACACCTTCATCGACAGCGCCAGCCCCTACGGCACCGGCGGTTACATCGTGGTGGCCACGGATGCGGCGGTGGCGGATAAGGACGTGTTTATGAGTTCCAAGCCCATCTCCTTCACGGACAAGGGCGCCTATATGCTGGACATCGTCCTGGGCGACGAGGAGAACGTGAACGCCTCCAAGCTGGGCGAATACTGCGTGTACCTGAAGGCCGGGGAGCGGCCCGAGGACAAGATCATGGTCCGGGATTTCTCCCGGGACTACAGCCCCATCTCCTTCAATATCAGCCAGGCCATGAAGGACGCCGGCATGAGCTCCTTCACGGGCCAGGTGGTCTTTGAGGTGCGCTCCACCACGGACGCCTTCCGGTATATTTTGGTGGAGAGCGTGAAGCTGTCCGGCGGCGAGCGAGCCAAGAATCTGGACGATCTGGCCGCGGTCTCCTTCGACAATGCCACCGTCATGATCAACAACGCCGATAAGAACGATCTGGGTTACTGGGCCTGCTCCGGACGCAAGGGCATCCACAACTCCGAGATCTTCTACTGCGACTATGTGATCGACACCTACATGCTGGTCTACGGCGACGCGGATCTGGTCACCTATTCCGCCACGGAGCTCAACGGCTGGATCGACAAGGGCTGGTGCTCCTACGACTACACCGTGGGGCCGGAGTCCTTCGTGCGCCTTTCCGACGAGTGCCCGGTGGACACGGTGGAGAGCCAAACCGTGCTCAAGGTCACCAAGAAGCTCAGCAGCATCACCGCCCGGGGCTGGAACTATCGGAAGATGGGCTATAAGGAAATGCCCAAGTTCCTCTTCGGCACCGACGCCTCCGGCTTCGATCTGTGGAAGCGGGCCTTCGCAGGCTTACGGACCTCCCTTATCCTGGGCGTGTGCACGGCGGCCTTCTGCTTTGCCTTCGGCTTGGTCTGGGGCGCCATCTCCGGCTACTTCGGCGGCAACGTGGACCTGTTCATGGAGCGGTTTTGCGAGATCCTCAGCGGCGTGCCCTGGATCGTGGTCATGACGCTGTTCATCCTGCATTTGGGCAACAACATCCTAACCTTCTTCCTGGCCCTGTGTATGACCGGGTGGATGGGCACCGCGGCGCGGACCCGTACCCAGTTCTACCGGTTTAAGGGCCGTGAATACGTGCTGGCCTCCCGGACCCTGGGCTCCTCGGATATCCGCTTGATCTTCAAGCACATCCTGCCCAACTCCATGGGCACCATCATCACGGCCAGCGTGTTCATGATCACCAGCGTCATCTTCTCCGAAGCCACCCTGGCCTACCTGAATCTGGGCCTGCAGGGCGTGCAGTCCTTCGGCGTGATGATGGCGGGCAACCAGCAGTACCTGGGCCTGTACCCGAATCTGGTCATCTTCCCGGCGGTCATCCTGGCCCTCATGGAGATCTCCTTCAACCTGTTCGGCAACGGGCTGCGGGACGCCATTAACCCGTCTTTGAAAGGAAGTGATTAAGATGGCAGAGAAGAAAGAAAAGGTATTGTCCGTCAATAATCTCGTCATCAACTTCAAGACGGACAACGGCATCCTCAAAGCCGTGCGGAACGTGTCCTTCGACCTGTATCAGGGCGAAACGCTGTGCATCGTGGGCGAGAGCGGCTCCGGCAAGTCCGTCACGTCCAAGACCATCATGGGCATCCTGGCCAACAACGCCATCATCGCCGACGGCAACATCATCTATCGGGGCGAGAATCTGCTGGAGATCTCCGAGGATGAGTTCTACAAGATCCGCGGCCACAAGATCGGCATGATCTTCCAGGACCCTCTGTCCTCCCTGAACCCCATCGTGAAGATCGGCAAGCAGATCACCGAGGCCATGCTGATCAACTCCGATAAGCTCAAGACCATGTACAACGATCTGATCAGCGACGATCTGATCCGGTACAAGAACACCTTGGCCAAGATGAACATCGCCATCTCCACGGAGCGGAAGAAGCTGGACGCTCTCATCTCCGAGACCAGGGCGAAGGAAGGCCGCACCGCTCAGCAGAGGGCCGCCGACAAGGCCCTGATCAAGCAGAAGAAGGCGGAGTTCAAGGCCTTCGAAAAGAAGACCCGGGAAGAGTACATGGGCAAGGCCAAGGAGTATAAAGCCATTCTGGCTGAGACCGAGAAGAAGGCCAAGAAGGAAGTGGCCGCCTATAAGGCACAGGTCACCGAGGAATACAAGGCCCGCCAGGCTGAGATCAAGGGCAAGCTCTCCGCCGCCTCTACCAAGGAGGAGAAGGATGCCCTGAAGAAGGAGCTGGAGCTGGCCAAGGAGGACCTGGATAACAAGCTCTGCATCACCAAGGCCGAGGCCAAGCGCCGGGCCCTGGAGATCATGAAGGAAGTGGGCATCCCGGAGCCCGAACGGCGGTACAACCAGTATCCCTTCGAGTTCTCCGGCGGCATGCGGCAGCGTATCGTTATCGCCATCGCGCTGACGGCTTCCCCCGAGATCCTGATCTGCGACGAGCCCACCACGGCTCTGGACGTGACCATCCAGGCCCAGATCCTGGAGCTCATCAACAAGATCAAGGCCGAGCGGAACCTGTCCTGCATCTTCATCACCCATGACCTGGGCGTGGTGGCCAACATGGCGGATCGGGTCGCGGTCATGTACGCGGGCAAGATCGTGGAATACGGCACGTCGGACGAGATCTTCTTCGAGCCCAAGCATCCCTACACCTGGGCCCTGCTCTCCAGCATCCCGGATGTGGACAGCAAGGAGAAGCTGGAAGCCATCCCCGGCACGCCGCCCAACATGATCCATCCCCCCAAAGGCGATGCCTTTGCCATCCGCAGCAAGTATGCCATGAACATTGACTTCAGGGAGGAGCCCCCCTTCTTCAAGTTGTCAGACACTCACTATGCCGCCACCTGGCTGCTGGATCCCCATGCGCCCAAGGTGGAGATGCCGAAGATCGTCAGCGAGCGAATCAAGAATTCCTTAGAGGGAGGTGCCCAATGAGCAATCAGCCTGACCTGTTCGATGCCACCAAGGAAAACATCGAGACCCAGGTGATGCAGGAAGCGCCTGCCAGCGATTTCCTCCAGGACGACCATGAGGATGTCCATGACGCCATTGCCTCCCCCAATGAGCTGGCGGCCTTCAACCGCCAATACAAAATCAACCCCCGGGTCAAGCAGAAGCCCGAGCTGCGCAAGCAGAACGTGCTCTTGTCCGTGCGGAACCTGAAGCAGTTCTTCTTCTTCGGCAAGGGCGTGAACCGCCAGAAGCTGAAGGCGGTGTCCAACATCTCCTTCGACCTGAAGGAAGGCGAGTGCCTGGGCATCGTGGGCGAGTCCGGCTGCGGCAAGACCACCACGGGCCGCTGCATCATCCGGCTGTATGACATCACCTCCGGTTCCATCTACTATCGGGGCGTGCGCATCAGCGCCGGCTCCCGCTGGAACAAGAAGGAGATCAAGTGGTCCCGGATCCACGCCAAAGAGAAGATCAAGGCCCTGCGGGAGGAAGCGAAGAACAACCCCGCCAATGCCCAAGAGATCGAGACCCAGATCAAGGAGATCGAGGACGACGTGGCCGAGATCGCCGCTACCCAAAAGGAGAAGATCAAGCAGATCAAGTTCGACAACGCCAACGTGAGCCGCAAGCTCCTGAACGAGATCCAGATGATCTTCCAGGATCCCATCGATTCCCTGGACCCCCGCATGACCGTGGAGGACATCATCCAGGAGGGCCTGCAGATCCAGGGCTTCAAGAACAAGAAGGAGAACCACGAGAAGGTGGTGGAGATGCTGCAGACCGTGGGTCTGGTGGAGGAGCATGCCTCCCGATATCCCCACGAGTTCTCCGGCGGCCAGCGGCAGCGTATCGGCATCGCCCGGGCGCTGATCATGAACCCCAAGCTCCTGATCTGCGACGAGCCCATCTCCGCTTTGGACGTGTCCATTCGGGCCCAGATCATCAACCTGCTGAACGATCTGAAGAAGAACCTGAACCTGTCCATCATCTTCATCGCTCACGATCTGTCCGTGGTCAAGTACTTCTGCGATTCCATCGTGGTCATGTACTTCGGCAAGGTGGTGGAGAAGGCGCCCAGCGACGAGCTCTTCAAGAACCCCATGCACCCCTACACCCGGTCCCTGCTGTCCGCCATTCCCAAGCCCAATCCCCGGTCCGAGCGGGAGCGCAAGCGTATCACCTACAACCCGGCTGAGGCCCACAACTATGCGGAGGGGAACATGCCCTCCCTGCGGGAGCTGCGGAAGGATCACTTCGTCTACTGCAACGACGAGGAGTTCCAGCGGTATCTGAAGGAGTTGAAGGACTGAGGTGGGCGCCATTTACCGCATCTTTCGCCATCCGCTCAAGCAGTATCTCTTCGCCGCCGGCGCGGCGGTGGTCCTGACGCTGCTGTCCCTGCTGCGCAACGGCTTTGCCCTGCGCATCTGCTACTACGACGCCCTCACCCTGGCGGGGGCGGCGGTGCTGATGGCGGGGCTGCTGCAGCTGGCCGGATACTTCGGCGCCTTCGACATCTTCGGCTATGCCTTTTCCACCTTCCGCAGCGTGCGCCGGTATGAGGACCTGTTCGCCTACAGCGAGGCCAAGAAGGAAAAGCGGCACCGGGGCAACTGGTACTTCATGCCCTGGCTGCTGGTGGGCGCCGGCTTTCTGCTGGTGGGGCTGTGCCTGGGCATAGGCCTCTGACCCGGATGCGGAAAGAATGAAGGCGAAGGGCACCTTCGCCAAAAATCATACGAAAACAAAGCAAAAGCCCGCATTTTCTGCGGGTTTTTGCTTTCTTTTGGCGGTGGAACGCCAATCCTTTCGCCCCGTTACAGGCGGCCTGGGGGAGGGGCCGAAGGGCGAAAAATAGTATATACTTTTCCCAAATTGACTTTATCTCCGCTTAGATATATGATGTTTATGGAGTGCTATGCAGAGAGGAAAAATGCCCCGATGGCGCTCCCGGAAACCCGGCGCGAGAGGGCTTCTTTTTTCTCTCTTCACCATATCTATAAGGAGGAAAGCGATCATGGCGCATACGGTACAGGACATCCTGCAGCTCATTCGGGATGAAGACGTCCAGATGGTGGACTTCAAGATGGTGGACATCCACGGGCAGTTCCGCCACGTGACCATCCCTGCGGAGAATTTCAGCGAGGACATGATGACGGACGGCGTGGGCTTCGACGCCTCCAACTACGGCTATGCAGTGGTGGAGAAGAGCGACATGGTCTTCATCCCCGACCTGGACACAGCCTATATCGACCCCTTCTGCGGCATCAAGACCCTGTCCATGACCGGCAACGCCATGATCATCGACTATCCTGCCAACCGGCCGCTGGACCAATACCCCCGGAACATCGTCCGGGCGGCGGAGGACTATATGCGGTCCACCGGCATCGCGGACACCATGCTGGTGCTGCCGGAATTTGAGTTCTACCTCTTCGACCAGGTCAACTGGGAGGTGAAGCCCGGATCCATCGGCATGAGCCTGGACGCGGAGCAGTCCTACTGGAACAGCGATTCCAACGGCAAGGGCTATGTGGTGCCCTATCAGAGGGCCTACCATGTGGCCAAGCCCCTGGATAGGACCTATGAGTGCCGGAGCGAAATGTGCCTCCGGATGCAGGAGGCGGGTATCCCCGTGAAGTACCATCACCCCGAGGTGGGCGCCTCCGGCCAGTTTGAGATCGAGCCCAAGCTGGGGCAGATGTCCAAGATGGCGGACGCCACCATGCTGGTGAAGTACATCGTCCGCAACACCGCCATGAAGTACGGCAAGACCGCCACCTTCATGCCCAAACCCGTCTACGGCGAGGCCGGCAGCGGCATGCACGTGCATATGCTGCTGCTGAAGAACGGCCAGCCCGTCTTCTCCGATGATGAGGGCTACGCCCATCTGAGCCGGGAAGCCCATTGGTTCATGGGCGGCCTGCTCAAGCACATCGCCTCCCTCTGCGCCATCACCAACCCCTCCACCAACTCCTTCAAGCGCCTGGTGCCCGGCTTTGAGGCGCCGGTGACCGTGGGCTACGCCACCTCCAACCGCAGCGCGGTCATCCGCATCCCCGCCTATGCCAAATCCCCCACCCTGCGCCGGTTCGAGATCCGGAACCCGGACGCCACCTGCAACCCCTACTTCTGCTATGCGGCCTTGCTCATGGCGGGCCTGGACGGCATCGAGCATCAGATCGACCCCCATGAAAACGGCTGGGGTCCCTACGATATGAACCTCTACAGCCTTTCCGAAGAGGAGAAGGCCAAGCTCCACCATCTGCCCACCTCTCTGGACCAGGCGCTGGATGCCCTGGAGGCGGACCATGAATACCTGACGAAGGGCGGCGTGTTCCCGGAGCACCTGCTGAAGAACTTCATTGCCGAGAAGCGGAAGGAGTGCGTGGAGCTGGCCAAGATCCCCCATCCTGCCGAGTACGATAAGTATTATAATGCCTGACATCACCCAAACCATAGTGGAGGAGGCCCTTGCCTACGGCCGCGCCTTCACGGAAAAGGGAAAGCCTGCCCAATACATCCCCTACCTGAGCCAGGTGAACAGGGACCTGCTGGGCCTTTCCATCCAGACCACGGACGGCCGCCGGTTCAGCGCCGGGGACTGCCGCGTTCCCTTCACGGTCCAGAGCATCGCCAAGGTGGTGGCCCTGGCCCTGGCCTTGCGGGACAGGGGGGAGCGATATCTCTTCTCCGGCCGGGTGGGCCTGGAGCCCACGGGGGACCCCTTCAACTCCATCATCCGTCTGGAAACGGACAAAAAGCCCTATAACCCCTTCATCAACGCCGGGGCCATCGCCGTGGTGGGGGCCATCAAGGGCCGTAGCGGGGCGGAGAAGTTTCGGCGCCTGCTGGCGTATTTTCGCCGGCTGTGCGGGTCGGATACCATCGACCTGTGCCAGGAGGCCTATGTTTCCGAGCGGGAGACCGGGGACAAGAACCGGGCCCTGGCCTACCACCTGAAGGCCACCAGGATGCTGGAGGGGGACGTGACCGAGGATCTGGACGTGTATTTTCGCATGTGCTCCCTGTTCGTCACCGCGGAGGATATCGCCCATCTTGCCTTGGTGCTGGCCAACCGGGGCGTGGACCCCGCCTCCGGAGAGCAGCTCATGGAGGAGGCCCATGCCCGGATCATCCGGGCCCTCATGCTCACCTGCGGCATGTACGACGGCTCCGGGGAGTTTGCCGTGAAGGTGGGCTACCCGGCCAAGAGCGGTGTGGGCGGGGGCATCGCCGCCACCTTGGTGGACCGGATGGGCATCGGCGTCTTCGGCCCGGCCCTGGATGCCCGGGGCAACAGCGCGGCGGGCATCGCCGTGATGGAATACCTGTCCAAGGCTATGGACATTCGTCTATTCTGAGTATCCAAAGGAGGATATCATGTCACCTTCCCAGGAGAAGATCGAGGAACTGCGGCAGCGCCGCCGGGAGACGGCCAAAAAGCTCCTCAAGAGCGCCCTGTTTCTGGCGGGCTTCCTTGCCTTCATGGCCCTGTTCATGGTGCCCATGGGCATGACCAACACCATCAACACCATGATGAACACGGCCTACCGCATCCTGCTGGACACGGTGTTCTACATCATGGCCATCGCCGTGCTGGCGGGGGCCCTGTCGGAGATGCTCACGGAGTTCGGGGTGTTGGAGCTGTTCAACTTCCTGCTCTCCCCCCTCATGAAGCCCCTCTACGGCATGCCCGGGGCGGCGGCCCTGGGGGTGGTGTCCACCTATTTTTCCGACAACCCCTCCATCCTGGCCCTGGCAAAGGAGCAGCAGTACAGGCGCTACTTCAGGGCCTACCAGATCCCGGCCCTCACCAACCTGGGCACGGCCTTCGGCATGGGCCTCATCGTCACCAGCTATATGGCGGGCCTTTCCGCCGTCACGGGCATGAAGCTGGGCCGGGCGGTCCTCTGCGGAAACCTGGGGGCCGTGGTGGGCAGCATCATCAGCACCCGGATGCTGCTGCACTTCAGCAAGAAGCTCTACGGCACCGAGACGCTGGCCCTGTCCGTCCGGGAGATCGGTCAGCTCACGGACCAGGAGAACGCCTCCCAGAGAAAGAGCTTCATGCTCCGGCTCCTCAACTCCCTTATGGAGGGCGGCAAAAACGGCGTGGAGCTGGGCCTGGGGATCATCCCCGGGGTGCTGGTCATCTGCACCGTGGTCATGATGCTCACCTATGGTCCCTCCGCCGCCGGCACCTACACTGGTTCTGCCTACGAGGGCATCCGGCTGCTGCCCCTGCTGGGGGACAAGCTCCAGTTCCTCTTCAAGCCCCTCTTCGGCTTCACCTCCTCCGAGTGCGTGTCCGTGCCCATCACGGCCCTCGGCTCCGCTGGCGCGTCCTTGGGCATGGTGCCGGAGCTGCTGCGGGAGGGGGCGGCCGGCGCCAACGACATCGCCGTGTTCACC
This sequence comes from uncultured Eubacteriales bacterium, assembly GCA_902765005.1. GTDB lineage: Bacteria > Bacillota > Clostridia > Christensenellales > CAG-138 > RUG472. The sequence continues at coordinate 42,348 of CACWYB010000004.1, forward strand.
GGCATGTGCATGTGCTGGAGCGGGTATCTGTCCACCCACGTGTCCATGATGGATATGCTGCGCTGCAACGAGCTGGTGGGCAAGTCCATCCTGAGCCACACCATCGGCGGCTTCTGCGCAGGCATCGCCGCCCACTGGCTGTTCGTGCTGTTTTCTTTGATTTAAAGAAGGATTCACCCCTTCCCTGCTTCGCTTTTTCGGTCCCTTTTTCTCTTCCCACGAAGAGAAAAAGGGACATATTTTTTTCCTCTCCTTCGTCCCGTTTGACAGGGCATGGAGGATATGATATATTTCGAAGCGGGGGAGACCCTTCTCCCTATCCCATGTAATCAGATCGAGGAGCCTATGAAATCAGCCAGGATCGCCATCTGCCTTTCCATCGCCCTTTGCTGCCTGTGGGCCTGCGCCCCCCGGGCGAAGGTGGGCGGGGCGGAGCCTGCGGCGATGGCTGAGGCGGCCGAAGCCACGGCCCTTCCCATGGAGATCACCACCCCGGAGCCCACGGCGGCGCCGGTGCTGGTGAACGGCCAGCCCGTTTTGCCGGATTGCCGGGAGCTGACACTGGAAGGGGCGCTCTCCCTGCCGGCGGCCCTTCACATGGAGCTGGAGCAGCTGCCCCAACTTCGGGCGGTGTCCCTGACCCGGGCTGTGCCCAAAGACCAGCTCTTTGCCTGGACGGAAGCCTGGGCGGAGCTGGAGGCGACTTTGCCCCAGATATCCTTTACCTATGGGGACGTGTTTGACGGGGCCAGCGCCCAGGACGTGACCGCCTTTGCCGTAACGGATTTGACGGAGGACTGGGACGAGGAGCTGGGGGCCATTTTGTCCACCTTTGAAAACCTTGCCCAGCTGGATCTGACGGCGGTTTCCCCCGCCCGGGCGGCGGTGGCCGCCACCATACACAAAGCCCCCGAGATCCGGGTGCTCTGGGCAGACGAAACCTTCGGCCCCTCCCAAAGCGACGAAACGACCGTGACCCTGTCCGGCCCGGCCGGCGCCCAGGAGGCCAGGGCGTATCTTGCCTGCTTTCCCGGGCTGCGGGAGGCGGATCTGCGGGCCTGCGCCTTCACCGAGGCGGAGGGGGACGCGCTTTGCGCCGCCTTTCCCCAGGTGGCCTTCCGGCGCATGGTGACCCTGAACGAGGAGGAGTACGACAGCTTCGTTCAGGAGCTGGATCTGACGGGCGCCGTCATCCAGGACCCGGATGCCTTCGGGGCGGCCCTGGGCCGGTTCCCCAAGGTGAGCAAGGTGGAGCTAAGCAACTGCTCTCTTCCCAACGAGACCCTCGCCCAGCTGCGGGATCGGTATCCCCGGGCGGGGATCGTGTGGACCGTTCGCTTCGGCCACTGGTCCTGCCGCACGGACGCGGTGGCCTTTTCCACCCAGCAGGACGGCTACAACACCCATCGGCAGAACGCCCGGAACGTGGCCGTGCTCCAGTACTGCACGGAGCTGCTGGCGCTGGATCTGGGCCACAACGTCATCGAAGATGTGAGCTGGCTGGAACCGCTGCAAAAGCTCCAGGTGCTCATCCTGGCGGACAACGGCCTGAAGGACATCACGCCCCTCGCCTCCCTGAAGCGGCTCAAGTTTGTGGAGCTGTTCATGAACCCCATCAAGGACATCTCCGCCCTTACCGGCATGGAGGAGCTGCTGGACGTGAATCTGTGCGTGACCTATGTGAAGGACCTTTCGCCCCTCCTCTCCTGCCAGAAGCTGGAGCGGATCTGGCTGGGCCATCAGACCTGCCAATATATCACAAAAGAAAGCCTCCAGGCGGTCCAGGAGGCGTTTCCTCAAGCGGAATATGATCTTTTGTCCGTGTCCTGTACAAACCGGGGCTGGCGGGAGCACGACCGCTACTTTGCCTATCGGGAGATGTTCAAGAACAACGTGCCCGTGGCCCCCTTCCTGCCGGAGGAGTGAGTCAGTTCTCCCCCACGGCGTCGCTCTCTAAAAACAGAATGATATCCGACAAGCCCCGTATGTTCGTATGGGGCGTGTTTCGTAATGTGAGCATGGACAGCTCCCGGCCCATGAAGGTAAGGGAGGTGGAGTGGCCCCCGTCCAGATTGTAGGCCACCCGGCAGCCGTAGCGCACGCACACGTCCGCGATCATGGGGAAGGACATCTGCACCTTCCGATCCCGCAGGGTGATGGCGGCCAGGTAGTGGTAGGGGTCGGTGTAGCCGAAGGCCACCCGCATGGTGATCTCGTCCTTGCCCTGGCTCACGTAGGCCCGCTGCTTGTCCTGGACCAGCAGGGGCCCGAAGGAGAAGCTGTCCCTCACGCCCAGGGCCTGCAGGGCCGCGGCGTCGGTCTCCCGGTTGCGGTAGAAGGCCAGCGTGCCGTCGGGGAGGATGGCCAGAGTGGTGGTCTCCGTTCGATCGTAATAGGTGATGCCGTTGCGGATCATCACGCCCTTGCGGTTGCTGGTGAAGCCGATGTAATCTCCGGTAAAGGCCAGCACGGCGTGGTTGTTCCGGGCCTGCTCCTCGGGGAGGACGGAGGGCATGATGATGTAGTTGCCCTTGGCCTCCGGGTTGGTGACCCGGCCTCCGGGCAGGGCGGCGTGGGTAGCCAGCATGTCCGCCCGAAACAGCTCCCGGTTCTCGGAATAGTCGATGCAGATGAGGGCGATGCCCTTGGGGTCCATATAGAGCCAGGGGCCAAGGTCGCTGTCGGTGCCCTGCACATAGGCGGTGGCGACGGGAGCAGCCTCCTGGGCGGCGGGCACGGCGGCGCAGGCCCAGTCGGAAGCGAACAGGGGCGCCGAGGGGAGCTCCTTGGGGGCAAGGCCGGCGGCGATTAAGGTCCCATCCAGCCGAAGGCCCACGGTGTGGTAGGCACCGGCGGCGATGGCGGCGATATCCGTCCAATTGCTGACCATGCATTGACCCGCGGCGTTGTCCCCGCAGGCCACCACGGTGCCGTCCGCCTTCAGGCCCACGGTGGTGCAGGCCCCGCAGCTGACAAACACGATGTTCGTCCAGTCCTTCACATTGCACTGGCCGTAGGTGTTGTCCCCGCAGGCCACCACGGTGCCGTCCGCCTTCAGGCCCACGGAGTGCCAGAGCCCGGCGGAGAGGGCGGTGATGTTGTTCCACCCGTCCACGTCGCACTGGCCGTGGTCGTTGGTGCCGCAGGCCACCACGGTGCCCCGGCCGGTCAGGGCCAGGGAATGCCAGGCGCCGGCGGCCACGTCCGTCATGCCGGTCCACTCCTCCTGAGGCAGGCGGTCCAAAGCCCTGCTGCCCAGGGCCACGACCCGGCCGTCACCGAGCAAAAACAGGCCGTGGACCAGGCCGGGGGCCACCTTCTTCACGTCGGTGAGCGCGGCGATCTGCTCCTCCGCCCCGAAGGTCTCTCCTGCGGGGAGGACCCTGCCCTGGGAGAGGAAAAACACGCTGGCCGGGCCGGAAAAGACGCCGTCCGCCTGCTCCGGCGGGGCGGCAAACCGGGCGTCTCCGGCGATCCAGGGGGCGTTGCTAAGGGCGGCGGTGTGCCAGGCGCCGGCGCTGATCCGCCCCTGGGCGGCGGCAAAGAACTGCTGTCGGCGGGTCGCCATCCAAATGTCCTTCTGCTCCGACAGGGCATCGGCGGCCGCCTGCCCCTCTTCCGTGCCCAGAGCCAGAAAGGCAGCGATGGCTTCGTCAAAGTTGGTGCCGGTGAAAACGGCGTCGGCGGCCCGGAAGTCCATCCGGGTCTGTATGGCCGCCGCCCGGTCCGCCGCGTCCTCAAAATCCTTCAGGGCCAGGAAGGCGGCCTGGGCCTCTTCCTCCCTGCCGGCCTGCTCCAGGGCGTCGGCGGCTTCGTAGGCGGCCCGGTTCTCCCGGTAGGTCACGGTGTCCCGAAGCTGGGCGGCCCGGTCAGGGTCCCTATCCTGCAGAAGGTCCGCGGCATACAGCAGCTCGTCCGCTGCCAAAGCCCGGTCCACCTCCGCCTCAAACAGCTCCTCCAGCCGGGCGGACAGGGCCTCCACCTGCTTCTTTGAGAAGGGCTTCTGGCTCAGCTCCTCCCTGGCGGCGGTCAGCGCCTGCCTGGCTTCGGCGTAGGGGGTCTGCCGGCTGGCGGCCATGGCGGCTTGGAAGGTCCGCTCCACGGGCAGGTAGAGAAAGGTGTACGCCCCGGCGGCCAAGGCTAACAGGACAAGGAGCCCAAGGATCGGCAGCCAGACCTTCTTCTTCATATATCCTCCTGTCTCACGCCCGGAGCATCGCCGGGCGGAAATATCGAATCTCTTATATTACGCATATCGCGCGTATACGTCATTATTCTACCCCAGGACCGCCGCCTTCGTCAACAGGAGGCGGGGAAAATGGCACGAAAAAGGCGGGTTTTTGACAGGGACAGGGGGATGTGGTATATTGCAGGGGAAAGGAGCGTGGCAGAGAGGATGAAGAAACCCCATTACGGATGGGTCGTCTGCCTGTGCGGGCTGTGGCTGTTCGTGAGCAACATGGGCCTGTGCAGCAACATCCTGTCGGTGTATCTGCCCTTCATCGAGGAGCGGGGCCTCAGCGACAGCATGGGCAGCGCCATTTTGTCCATCCGGTGCCTGTTCTCCTTCGCGGTGACCTTTTTCGTGGAGCTCTACTACCGCAGGCTCTCCCTGCGCGGGGGCATCCTGGTGGCGTCCCTGCTGGGGGCGGCTTCGGCGGTGGTCTACGGGCTGAGCGCCGGTCCCCTGGGCTACTACGCCGGGGCGGCCCTGGGCGGCATCGCCTACGGGCTGGGGTGCATCTACCCCGTGTCCCTGCTGCTGACCCGCTGGTTCCACACCCACCGGGGCCTGGCCCTGGGCGGCGTCGCCTACGGGCTGGGGTGCATCTACCCCGTGTCCCTGCTGCTGACCCGCTGGTTCCACACCCACCGGGGCCTGGCCCTGGGCATCAGCTCCGCCGGCTCAGGGGTGGCCACCATGGTCTTTTCACCTCTGTTCACCGCCTTGGTCCTGCGCCATTCCCTGTCCACGGCCTTCTTTGTCCAGGCCGGGATCATGCTGGCCGGGGCACTGGGGGTGAGCCTGCTGCTTAGGGACGATCCCGCTCAGCTGGGGCTTTCGCCCTATGGGGCCGGGGGTCGCGCAGAGACGGAGGATCGGCCCCAGGAGGAGGGCTCTGAAACCCTCTCCAAGGGGATGCTGTGGATGCTGGCTCTCATGATGCTGCTCGTGGGCGGGGCGGGTCAGGCCTTTTCCGGGCATCTGTCCGTGCTCACCGTCAGCTGCGGCTACGGCGTTCAGGCGGCGGCCCGCGTGATGGCTCTGCAGGGGATGGTGCTCATTTGCAGCAAGTTTTTGGCCGGGGAGCTGGCGGATCGATTCGGGACCAAAAGGTGCTCGGCCCTGCTCATGGTCGTCTTCATCCTGGGCTGCGGGACGGTTCTGCTCATGGACGGGGTGAACCTGATCTGGTGTTACGGTCCGGTGGCGCTCATGGGCTTCGGCGCCTCGGTGTACAACGTGGGGCCGCCTCTGTGGGCCGGGGATCTGTCCGGCCGGGCGGGGTATCCGAAGCTGCTGAAGTGGCTGCAGATCTTTTATAACCTGGGCGGGATACTGTTTTCGGCGGTGCCCGGCATCATGGCCGATCACACCGGGGAGTACAAGAGCGCCTATGGGCTCATCGCCCTGATGATGCTGGTGAGTTTGCTCATCCTGCTTTGGGCCTACGGGGCGGCGGGCCGAACGCATTTGCTAAGGGAGGAGCGCGTATGAAGCAATATCTGGTGGACGCCTTCACGGATAAGCCCTTTGCGGGGAACCCGGCGGCGGTGTGCGTCATGGACAGCTGGCTGCCGGAAAGGGCCATGCAGAAGCTGGCCATGGAAAACAACCTTTCCGAAACCGCCTTTCTGGTGCCGGAGGGGGAGGGGTATGGCCTAAGGTGGTTCACCCCGGCGGCGGAGGAGGCGCTCTGCGGTCACGCCACATTGGCTTCGGCCTTCGTGGTGCTGGGGTTCTATCATCCGGCGTGGCGCACGGTCACCTTTTATACCCGCAGCGGCCGGCTCACCGTGACGAAGCAGGGGGACCTGTTTGAAATGAACTTCCCCACCTTCCCTCTTCGGGAGGTGCCGGTGACGGAGGAGATGGCCCTGGCCTACGGGGCGCGGCCTGTGAAGGCCATCCTGGGGCTGGACCTAACCTGCGTGTTCGAAGACGAGGACCAGGTGCGGACCATGGTTCCGGATCAAAAGCGGCTGGGGGCTCTGCCGGGCCGCGTCCAGAACGCCACCGCCCCGGGAAGGGACGTGGACTGCGTGTCCCGGAGCTTCTGCCCCAAGGACGGCATCGCCGAAGACCCGGTGTGCGGCTCCGCCCACTGCCAGATCGGGGCCTACTGGGCCGAGGTGCTCCAAAAGAACCTGATCCGGGCCTACCAGGCGTCGGCCCGGGGCGGGTATCTGGAGTGCGAGCTGCTTTCAAACGGGCGCATGGCCCTGCGGGGCAAGGCGGTCCTGGTGGCCGAAACGGAGATTCTGGCGGACCTTTCCGCCTGCTGAGAAACAGAAAAGGAGTATGCCCATGATTCGTATAGAAAAGATACAGATCCCCACCCTGCCCACGCAAAAGCCCCGGCGGCTGTATATCTACCTGCCCCGGGACTATGAGAAGACCGACCGGCGGTATCCGGTGCTGTACATGTTCGACGGGCACAACGTGTTCTACGACAGCCACGCCACCTACGGCAAGAGCTGGGGCATGAAGGAATATTTGGAGAAGTCCAGGCGGAGGCTGATTCTGGTGGCGGTGGAGTGCAACCACGAGGGGGACAGCCGGCTGTCGGAGTACTCCCCTTGGGACTTTACCTGGCGGGGGAAGCTGGCTTTCACCGGTCATGGGAAGGATACCATGGACTGGATCGTGGACGAGCTCAAGCCCCGGATCGACCGGGAATACAGGACCCTCCCGGACCGGGCGCACACCCTGATCGCCGGCAGCTCCATGGGCGGGCTCATGTCCCTCTACGCCGCCGTGGCCTACAACGACACCTTCTCTCGGGCGGCGGCCCTTTCCCCCAGTTTGGTGGTGGGCGGAAGACGCATGGAGGCGTTGATCCGGGCGCATGCCTTGATCCACCCCACCCGAATCTACATGGACATGGGCAGCGGGGAGGCCGGGAAGCATGTGGAGATGCTGACGGGGCTGTTCCGTACTGCCGGGCAGCTGACCCGGGCCGGGGCCCTGGTGGACGCCCGGGTGGCCCCGGACGCCATGCACTGCGAGGCGGCCTGGGAGCAGCGGGTCCCGGTGTTTATGGACTACCTGCTGGAGGAATAGCGGAAAGCAAAAAACAAGACAAGGGGGAAGGCTGTTCTCAACCTTCCCCCTTGGCATGCCTGTGCTTCTCTTTTTGGCATAGAGCAAGGACTCAATAGATCGTCGGCATATCCTCCGTAATGCCGTATTTTCGGCGGAAGGCGGCCAGATCCCCTTCAGAGCGGAGGAGGGTCACCTCCGTGAAGCGGCCCGTTTCCCTGTCCCGAAACCCGGCCACCTTTTCCCCGGTGCAGATGCTGCTGCGGATGACCGGCTCCAGGCGCTCCCTATCGAAGGTTTGGGCCGGAGCCGTCTTTCGTTTGAAGCGGGAAAACAGCATATCAGTACCGCTCCCGGATTTCGTCGACCACATGGCCCAGGTCCGCGGCCACGGTGCCGTCTTGGAAGGGGTTCAAAAGGTTGCCGACCTCCAGGAGCTCAAAGTAGCCCTTAGTGCCCCCGGCACGGCAGAGCCTGAGGTAATCCTGCCAGGCCGCTGCCCGGTCCGTCTTCATGCGGCCGTAATACTGGAAGGCGCACATCTGGGCCAGGGCGTAGTCGATGTAGTAGAAGGGGTAGAGGAAGATGTGCTGCTTCTGCATCCAGAAGCCTCCCTCCTCCAGGAAGGGCTCCCCGTCGTAATCCCGCCAGGGCATGTAGATCTTTTCGATCTCGCGCCACACCTGCCGCCGCTCCTTGGCGCTCATGTCCGGCTTCTCATAGACCCGGTGCTGAAACTCATCCACGCAGGCCATGTAGGGGATCACGGCCAGGGCGCCGATGAGGTGGGCCGTGAGATATTTTTCGCTGTTCTTGCCAAAGAAACTCTCCATCCAGGGGTAGGCGAAGTGCTCCATGGTCATGGAGTGGATCTCGTTGATCTCCGAGGTGGAGCCGGAGAGCATGTTCACGGGAATGGACCGCATGGCCAGATACCCCTGGAAGGCGTGGCCCGCCTCGTGGGTGAGCACGTCCACGTCCGCGCTGGTGCCGTTGAAATTGCTGAAGATGAAGGGGGCCTTATAGCCGGGGAAGCGGGTCATGTAGCCGCCCATGCGCTTGCCGGGCCGGGTTTCCAGGTCGAAGAGATGGTATTTTACCATAAAGTCGAAGAATTCTCCGGTCTCGGGGCTCATCTCCCGATACATCCGCAGGGCCTTCTGCACCAGCTCTTCCATGGTCCCCTCCGGGTCCGCATTCCCCTCGGGGAAGAGCAGGGCCTCGTCGTAATAGCGGAGCTTGTCCACCCCCAGCCTCTGCCGCTGCTTCTCCCGGATTTCCGCCACCGCCGGGGTGATGATCTCCCGGATCTGCTTGCGGAAGTTGGCTGCGTCCGCCTGGGTGTAGTCGAAGCGGCGGCGCTCAAGATACGCAAGGTCCGTGTAGCTTTCAAAGCCCAGGGTCTTGGCCATTTTATCCCTGAGGTGGACCAGCTCGTCGTACTGCTCGTCCAGCTGGGGGCTGATCTTCTCATACAGGGCCGCCCAGGCGTGGAAGGCTTCCTTCCGTTCCTCTCTATCCGGGCTCTCCATGTGCTTCAACAGTCCGTAGAAATTGCACGGTTCCCCCCGGAATTCCGTCACGGCCATGGCGCTGTCCTTCTGATACTGCTGGCACAGGTTTCCCTCCCGGATCACATCCGGGATGATCCGCTCGTCGGTGGCCTTCAGACCCGCGTCGATCAGCCGAAACATCTGCTTGCCGAACTCCGCCTCGAAGTCCGGCCGGAAGGGGCTTGCCGCCAGGGCCTCCCGATAGGCTTTGCCCAGGGGGATGAGGGCGGCGCTTTCGGTTCGAAGCCACTTCATTTCCCCGTCGTAAAAGGGGTCCGCGGTGTCGATGGAGTTGCGGACCGAGCAGAGCACCGCCATGGTGGAGCGTGTTTCCTCCGCCGCCTGGAGGGCGAAGAAGGCGGCCTTGGCCTCCTCGTAACTCTTTGCGGTCTTCAGCTTCTCCGTGGTCTCGGCATAGCAGGCCTTCAGGGCCTCCATGTCGGGCCGGGCATAGGGCATCTGTCGAAAATCCACCATGGTCATCTGCTCATCCTCCTTGCTGCAATGGGTTGAAATGGGAAAACTGATTCGGCCGAGGCGTCCTGTATCCCCAGGCGCTCCCGACATTTTTTGAGATAATAGCCGTTGTCGATATAGCCGTCCAGCCAAACGAAGTAGGGCAGGGCTTCGGCGTATCGCTTGGCGTTGTACAGGGCCACGGCGGACATGAACACCCGGGCCTTGGCATCCTTATAGCCGTCCATCGCCTGGAAGGCCGCGGCGGACCGCTCATATTCCCCGGCGGTAAACAGCTCCGCCGCCCGGTTGTACTGCCTGAACTTGAGCAGGGAAACGGTGGCAAGAACGGCGATGCAGAGCAGCACCGCCACCAGCGTCAGGAGGCTCACCTTCCGCCAGCGGGTCACCTTCTTTTCGAAGCAGGCCTCCTCCTCCTTCAGCAGAGCGGACTCCCGTTGCCAGCGCATCCGGCCCAGCTCGGTTCGACAGCGGATAAACCGCTCGTCGGCGTCTGCCCAGCCCCGGATGGACCGGAAGAGGGCCATAGCCTCCTCCAGACTGTCTTCGGTGCTTGCTTCTGCCAGGGCGACGGCTTTTTCATAGATGGCGTTTTGATCCATACCTGTGCTCCTCCCTTGGCCTTTCGTTGATAGATACAGTATACCAACAACCGCCGGCCCTGACAAGAAAAAGGAAGGGATTGTCCCTTCCTTTTTGGCTGAATCTTTGGTTTTTTGCAGCCCGAGGTTACTCCGCTATTTCCAGGGCGATCTGGATCATGTCGTGGAAGGCGTTCTGCCGCTGCTCGGGGGTGGTGGCTTCGCCGCCGGCGATGAGATCCGAAATGGTGCAGATGCACAGGGCCTTCTTGCCCGCCCGGGCCGCGTTCATATACAGGGCCGCCGCCTCCATCTCCGTGGCCAGCACGCCCATCTTCGTCCAGACGCTCTGGTCCACGGCGTCGTTGTAGAAGTTGTCGGAGGAGAACAGGTTCCCCACCTTGTAGCGTAGACCCCGCCGCTCGCACTCGTCCACAGCCTTGCGGCACAGGCCGAAGTCCGCGATGGCGGAGTAGGTGCCGGGAAGGGCGTACTGGTTCCCCCAGGCGCTGTTGTAGCAGGCGCCCTGGCCGATGACCACGTCGAACAGCTTCAGATCCGGATGCATGCCCCCGGCGGAGCCCACACGGATGATGGTCTCCACGCCGAAGACGTTGTACAGCTCGTGGGAATAGATGCCGATGGCGGGCATGCCCATGCCGCTGGCCATAACGGATACCCGCTTGCTGTTGTAATAGCCGGTGTATCCCTGGACGCCCCGGATGTTGTTGACCAGCTCCCGGTCCGTAAGATAGGTTTCCGCGATCATCTTGGCGCGCAGCGGGTCGCCGGGCATCAAAACGGTCTTGGCAAAATCCTCCGGCGCGCAGCCGATGTGGGGGGTGAGGTTCAGTTGCTTCATGGGTTCAAATCCTCCCTGAGCTTTTTTCGTATTGTATCACAAAAAGCCGCCGGTTGACAACCGATTATTGCGCCTTGGCCCCCTTGAGCCGGTCGACCAGGGCGAAGATGCCCGTGACCAGGAACATGTAGGGCACCAGGATGAGGTAGCTGGGCAGCAGATACAGGAAGGGGAAGGGCAGGAAGGAGTGGAAGATCTCCAGCAAAAAGTTGCCCTCCGTCTCCACGGAGAAGAAGTAGTTGGCCTTGGGGTGCAGGCCCGTGTACCGAAGCAGCAGATTGAGACAGAACACCAGGAAGGTGACCGCCGTCACCGTGAGCACCAGCTTGGGAAAGTCCTTCACCTGGGGGCGGTAGAGCCCGAAGGTGCCCATGGCAAGGCCTGCGATGAAGAGCACGAAGTGGGTGCCGTAGAAGCCCAGCATCCGGGGCAACAGCAGGGAGTAGCCGCCGAAGCCGTTCCCCGGCATGATGAGGGCCATGAGGGCGCCCAGGGGCCCCATGAAGAAGCAGTAGCCCTTCAAAAACCGGTTGTTCGTCCAGATGGCCACGGGGATGAGGATCAGGTTGATGTTGCACATCTGCAGCGGCAGCTCGCCCCACCAGTTGAAGCCGCCCATGTTGGCCGTGAGGGCGTCGTACTCCCGGTCGATGGACAGGCAGTATTTATACACGACGAACCCCACCAGCGTCAGCAGGCACGCGCACACGATCACCCGGCCCCGTATCTGCTCGCTCTTTTTTCTCAGCAGCAGGCTGGAGAGCACCAGCAGCAGCAAGAAACCGCCGAACACCGCGAAGAACACCCCGTTGAACGGGGCCATGATAAGGCTGCCTTTCTCCATCGCCTCAAGGAACATGATCCTTCCTCCCTATTTTCGTTTTTCTCTTCCGATTTGGATGCGCCTTTCCACGGCGTACCCCAGCCGCTCCCACCGAAAGCGCTTGGACAGCTGCAAGGGCAGCTCCGAAACCAGAACCGCCGTAGGGATGTCCACCAGCACATGCTGCTTCACCAGCAGGATGGAGCCGCAGACCAGCAGCAAAAACACGAAATTGAACCGGCGAAACCACCGGGGGATCCCCTCCGTGTCCCAGAGGGCCCGCCAGCAATAGTAGTTGCAGGCCACGTGAAGGGAGGGACACAGGTTGTTGGGCGGGTCCAGGGCGTAGATGAGGCGGGTGAGCCAGGAAAAGAAATCCCGGCCCGTCACCTCCGGCCGCCGGATGGTGCCGGGGAGGAGCAGAAAGAAAGCCGCCGACAGCGCCAGCGTCAACAGATACGCCCCCATGGTTCTATACACGTGCTCCTTGCGCTGCCTGAGCAGCAGCACCAGGGTGAGGCCCCAGGTGGCGAAGGCCAGCACGTAGATGAGGATCCACTCCGGCCGAAAGGGGATGCGTTCGTCCAGCGCCGTGGCCAGGCTCATGGGCTCAATGTGCAGCGCCAGCAGGACCAGCCGGGTGAAATAGAAGGTCATGGCCTGGGAAAAGATCAGTATGCCTAAGCAAACCCACCCGTAGGGGGGTAGGAGTTTTTGGATGGAAAAGGTTTTTTTCGTCAACTTCCGCTCTCTCCTTGGAATTGTGGGTATTGTAGCACACTTAGGGACGGGATTCAACCGGGCGGGAAAAAACAAAAGAAAGAATTAAGAAACGAAAGGGACGCTTTTGCGTCCCTTTTTCCTGTTTTTTGCTGATGGACGGCCCTTACTCCCAGATCCGGTAGGCCATCAGAAAATGCTCGGTCCAGTAGCTGGTGTAGATGCTGCTGCGGATGAGCACGCAGCCCGCGGAGCTGCCCGCGTCGATCATCTTGCCGCTGCCCATGTAGATGCCCACATGGCCGGTGGAGGCGCTGCTGCCGGAGAACACCAGGATGTCTCCCCGCTTGAGCTCGCTCATGTCTGTGATCCGCTTGTATTTGGAGCAGGTCCGCCAGCGGACGCTGGTCATGTAGCTTTGCTTCACCCCGGCCTGCTTCAGACACCAGTAGACAAAGCCGGAGCAGTCGAAGCTGTCCGGGCCCTTGGCGCCCCGCACATACTTGCAGCCCAGCTTGCTTTGGGCCGCGGCAAGGAGGCCTTCCACCCCCTGACCGTAGTCGATGGTGGCGCCGGAGCCGCTGTCCCCCTGGGCAGGAGGATCGGTGGGCGCGGGGGTGGGTTCGGGCGTGGTCTCGGGCGGCGCTGTCACCTCCGGGACGTTCGTGTCCTCGGTGGGCGGGGCCTCGGTGGCCGTAGCCGGGTCGGTGACTTTGGCCGTAGCTTTGGCCGTAGCCTTGGCGGTGGCCTTTGCCGTGGCTTTGGAAGTAGCCTTGGCCGTAGCCTTGGCGGTGGCCTTGGCTGTCGCTTTTGCCTTGGGCTTGGAGGTGGGTTTGGGGGTGGCTTTGGCGGTGGGCCGGGGCGTGGGCGTGGGAGCCGACACCACGGAATCGGACAGAAGCTTCTTCAGCGTTTCAGGCCCCACCTTGCCGTCATCCGTGAGCCCGTTGCGGTATTGGAATTCCGCCACGGCCTCCTCGGTCACCGTGCCGTAATAGCCCGTGACCTGGGCGGTGCGCATATAGCCATACTTGGCCAGCAGCCGCTGCAGGGCGGTCACGTCGTCCCCTCGGGCGCCGCTGGCGAAGGCGTGGGTGGGGGTCTCCTCGTCGTTGAGCAGGGCCAGGGTGCCCATGCCCAGATTCCCGTCGGCCACCAGGCCGTTGTCCTCCTGGAAGCGTTTCACCGCCGCGGCGGTGAGCTTGCCGTAGACCCCGTCGGGGTCGGTCACCAGATACCCCAGCTCCAGCAGCCGTTCCTGCCAGGAGAGGACCTGGTCCGATTTATCCCCGATCCGCAGGCTGTTGGCCACGGGTTCGTCCCCGAAGAGGGTCTCCATCACGACGGAATCCACCCCGTCCCCGGCGCCCAGCCGGTTCAGCGTCCGAAACCGGGTCACAGCCTCGGCGGTGGCGGCATCGAACTGGCCGTCGGCGGTGCCCGCCAGGTAGCCCAGCTCAATGAGCCGCTCCTGGATGCTCAACACCTCGTCCCCCTGGTCACCGGGGAGCACAGCGTAGAGGGCGGCGTTCTCGTCGTTCAGCTTCAAGAAGGTTTCTTCGTCGCAGAAGCCCGTCTCCGGCAGGCCGTTGCGCCGCTGGAACAGGGCCACGGCGGAGGCCACGCCGGCGCCGTACACATCCTCGGGCTGCTCAAAATCCAAGTATTCCAGGGTCATGAGCCGGATCTGAATGTCCAGCACGATGGGGGCGCGCATGCCCGTGCCGATGGCGTCCCCGTTCATGGGATGCAGCGTGGGCGTGGGGGAGGGCACCTCCGTGGGCACCGGAGAGGGGGTGGGGGAGGGCAGGGCCGTGGGCGTGGGGGTCAGGGCCGCGGGCACCGCCGTGCGATCCTGGGTCTGGGGGCTGGGGGTCACCTGGACCACATGTTCGTTTCGATCCGGGTCCGGCAGCTCCACCGCCACGGCGGCAAAGGACTCATGGAGTATTTCCCGGGTGTAGAGCCCGCCGACCACGATCAGGCCCAGCACCAGAATGACCAGGAGCCAGACCAGAAGGATGGTGGTCTTGTCCCGCTGTTTTTTCTGCTGCGCCTGCTTTCTCATGTGGTTTCTCCCCTGTTTTCTTATGGTCTATTGTAGCGAAAACCTATGCTTTTTTTGTTAACGGGCCGTAAACAAACTGCGGGAAAACTGCAACAAGCTGATGAACTTTATCGAAAATATCCAGGTTTTTCCATACAAAAAGCGCCCGGGGGCTCCGGGCGCGTAAGGTCGCTCTTGCTTCATTCCGCCGCCAGGCGCCGAAGGCACTCGGCCATGAAGCGGGTGTTGAATTCCATCTCCGAAAGCAGGATGTTCTCATTGGCAATGTGGCACAGGTCCGGCCTATCGGGCCGGGTGACGCCCACGGCCACGGCGTTTTTGAACTCACGGGCGTAGGTGCCGCCGCCGATGGAGATGGGCTTACTTTCCCGGTCGCCGGACAGCTCTGCGTACACGTCCATCAGGGTGCTCACCAGCTCCGTGTCCGGGGCGATGTAGTGGCCCATGGAGTTGAAGCATTCCCCGCTCACGAAGCCGGCGGTGGCCATGGCCTTGTCAAGGCTCCCTTTCAGCTCCTCAAAGGTCATGGAGGCGGGGTAGCGGATGTCGAAGGTGATGCTTACGCCCGTTTCATCGGCGGACAGCAGGGTGGGCGCCAGGGTCAGCCGGCCGGACGCGTCGGTCCGGTCCACCCCCAGGCCCTCCCCGTGGTTGAAGCCGTACAGGAGGCGCACCAGGCCGGAGAAGGTCTCCCTGTCCGCCGGGGAAAGCTCCGCCTCGGAGACGGCCTTCACCAGCTTCATCAGGGCGTTGTCCGCGTGGTCCGGCATGGAGGCATGGCCCTCCTTGCCCGTTTCGCAGAGGGCGGGTCGGTCGCTTTTCGCTTCCCCGGGGATCACGTTGGCCGCGGTGCCCACCTTGGCCCGAACGGCGCAGGGGTATTTCTTTTCAAAGGCGATATGTAGGATGTTCATCTCGGAATTGACCACGGGGTAGGTGGCGTCCGGGGTGAAGGCCAGATCCGGCTCCCCCTCCACCTCCTTGTAGCGCTCGATGCCCGTGGAGCCCCGCTCCTCGTCGCAGCCCAGCAGGATGCGCACCCGGCGGCGCATCTTCGCGCCGCTCTCCTTGAGGGCGTAGAGGGCGTAGAGGGCGGACACCGCCGCGCCCTTGTCGTCCGCCGTGCCCCGGCCGTACATGGCCCCCTCGTGAATCTCGGCGCCGTAGGGGGGATAGGCCCATCCCGTGCCCTCGGGGACCACGTCCAGATGGGCCATCACGGCCACGATCTCGTCCCCTTCCCCGTATTCCACCACGCCGCAGCGGGCGTCCACGTCCCACACCTTCTCAAAGCCCAGATTCCGGGCGATATCCTGCGCCTTTCTCAGGGCAGCGAAAACATGCTCCCCATAGGGCATGCCTTCCTTGGGCTCGCCCCGGGAAACGGAGGGGATGCGGATCAGCGCCTGCAGATCCTTCACCTGTTGATCAAAGCTGGTTTCGATGATGCGCCGCATGTGCTTTTCTCCTTTGCAAGTATATTTGTGTTGCTTCAATTATACTTGGGTAGGGCAAAGGATGCAACCCTCTTTCGGGCTCAGTTCACGGCGCGGTAGAGATCCTGTATCTCGTCGATGAACGCCCCGTAGAGGAAGCTGGGAGCGCAGACGATGCTGATCTTCCGCACCCTATACGGATAACAGATTGTATTATGATAAACGCGGGCAATAAAAAAGGGGGTCGACCTTTCGGCCTGCCCCCGGATGTGGTATGGTAATTGGCTTTTACTGGTCGCCGAACCGCTCCCTGGCCTGGAAGACCTGGCTGATGGTGGCATAGTCCCCAAAGACGGTGAGCTTGTCCCCCGGCTGGAACACGGTCTGAGCGGTGGCGGGCTCGGCTTTCTTGCCCAGAGGCTCCACCAACATGACCAGGATGTTCTTCTCTGTCTTGAGCCCGGATGCCGACAGGGGCTTGTCCCTCAGATCCGCCGGCACCTCGCGGAGCGTGACCTGAGCGATGGTCTCCTTGCCGATGTAGTCCATGGGCAAAATGGTGTTGGCGGTGTCCCGATGGGCGATGCGCCCCGCCAGCTTCTCAAAGAACCTGTCGCCCCAGGCCCGAACCGACGGCACCCGAATGAACAGGAAGATGACCAAAATCACCAGCAGGGGGATAAGGCTGCTGATGAGGTCCGCCGCCAGCTCCGAGATCTTCAGGGAGAAGAACACGTTGATGAACGCGGAAACGATGGTGATGTTGAACACGTAGCCGAACAGCATGGTGATCCGGGTCAGGCGCCGCCGGGACCGGGTGGAGAGTAGCAGCTCGCTCTCGTGGGTGGTGAAGCCGCAGCCCGTGAGCAGGGAGATCACCTGGAACCGGGCCTTGTCGTCCGGCAGGCCGGTGAAGCGGAAGAGCATGGCGAACAGCTCCGAAATGACCCAGTAGCCCAGAATGATCAGCGCAAACAGAGTAAAAGCAAGATAGATGTTCATAGCCCCCTCCTTACCATTACCTGTATGGTAATATAAATTCTTTTATCCTGCAAGAAAAACATGCAGAATGGGGACGGAATCCGTTGCAAAGGGCCCGCCGGTGTGCGACAATAGGGGCAGGAAGCAGTATAAGAGGAGGGAGACCATGACGAAGAACCTGTTTCTCCAGGCCATGACCAAGTTTCTGCTGGGCGTTCTGCTGGTGGGGGCGCTGATCTTTCTGCCGGCGGGCACCCTGGGCTTTTTCCAGGGCTGGCTGCTCATGGGCGTTCTCTTTGTGCCCATGTTTTTCGCGGGCCTGTATATGATGGCGAAGGACCCGGAACGGCTGAAAAAGCGGCTCAACGGCCGGGAGCAGGAGCCGGAACAGCGCAGGGTGATCCTTCTTTCCGGGCTCATGTTCATCACCACCTTCGTTCTGGCGGGGTTGAGCTTCCGCTTCGGCTTTCTCCGGTTCCCTCGGTGGGTGAGCTGGGCGGGAGCGGTGCTGTTCCTTTTTTCCTATGGGCTGTATGGCCTGGTGCTGCAGGAGAACGCCTACCTTTCCCGGACCATTGAGGTCCAGCAGGGGCAGCGGGTGGTGGACACGGGGCTCTACGCCATCGTCCGCCACCCCATGTACGCCGCCACGGTGGTGCTGTTTCTGTCCATGCCCCTCATTCTGGGGTCGGTGCTCTCCCTGTTGGTCATGGGCCTGTATGTGCCCCTCATCGTGAGGCGGATCCAAAACGAGGAGGCAGTGCTGCAAAAGGGCCTGTCGGGCTACGCCGCCTATCAGAAAAAGGTGCCCTGGCGGCTGTTGCCCTATGTTTGGTGAGGAGGAAGCTATGACGGTACGGGAGATCTTTTTGGACGGAAACTACAACTGCGCCGAGGCTGTGCTGCTGTGGGCCGACGAGCGGTATGGCCTGGGGGTGGCCCCGGAGGACGTGCGGCTGGTCAGCGGCTTCGGCGGCGGCCTGGGCTGCGGGGAGAACTGCGGCGCCCTGCTGGGGGCGTTGGCGGCCCTCTCCAAGATCCTGGTGGCGGATCGGGCCCATCTGACCCCGGGCTTTCGGGAGGCCTGCGGGGAGCTGGTGGAGCGGTTCCGGCAGGACCTGGGCAGCATCGAATGCGCGCAGCTGAAGGAAAAGTATCGCCGGCCGGATGTGCGCTGCCTTTATGTGGTGGAGCGGGCCGCGGCCATCCTGGAGGAATACCTCCGGGAGAGGGAGAAATAAGCCGGTTTTCGGCTTGATTGCAAACCTAAGCGCAAAAAAAGAAGGCTGCCTGAACAGCCTTCGTTTTCTTTTGGGTCAATCCTCCAGGAGCCACCCGAAGAGGATATAATGGCGGATCCACTGCCAGGGGCTGTAGGCAACGGTGACGAGGCAGGCGCTCTGCTGCCCGTCGGCGGCGGTGCAGGTGATGGCGGCGGTACCGGGCCTCAGGGCCTGAACGGTTCCGTCCGGCAGCACACTGGCCACGGCCGCATCGGAGCTGGTGAAGCGGACTTCGGTATCGGAGGCATCGGCGGGGAGCACCCGGGCCGTGAGCCGGGCCGCCTGGCCCACCGTGAGGGAGAGGGCATCCGGCGTCAGGACCACCCCCTCCGTGGGGGTGTAGGGCAGGGCGTCGATGGGCCGGCTTTCCAGGGCCTGGCCGCAGGTCTGGCAGAACCGCTGCTCCTCCCCGGCTTGGTTCACCTGGGGCGCCTTCGTCTCGGTCCAGGGGCCGGGGGTATGGCCTGTTGGGGGGATGGGCTCCTGGTAGCTGTCGCCGCAGCGGGCGCAGGTGTAGATGGCGGCGCCCGCTTGGGTGCAGGTGGGCGCAAGGACGCTTTCCTCATACCGGTGGCTGGCCGGGGGAATCTGTTCCCGGCGGGTTTGGCCGCACAGAGCGCAGCGGTAAACGGTCTCCCCGGCTTGGGTGCAGGTGGGGTCCGTCACGCTGTCCACCGCCTCCTGATGCTGGGGCGGGGTGTAGAAATCCCGATAGCTGTAGCCGCAGCTTTCGCAGGTGAAGGTGGTGTAGCCCCAGGCGGTGCAGGTGCCGGGGGCGACCTCCTCCCGGTACCGGGGCGGCTCGCACAGCTCCGGCGCAAGGCGCGTGGCCGTCCGGGATTCATGGCGTTGGAAGGAGAGGATGGTATTCCTGGTGGTGCGGCAGTCCCCGGCCAGGTTTTCCCCCACCAGGGCGTCGCAGTAGGCTCGGCGGGAGGGGGTGATCTCAAAGAAGGAGATCTCCGCCTCCACCTCCGTTCCGGTGAGCTGGCTCACGCCCCGGGCGCCCCGGGGAAGCTTGGCCATGCCGATGACGCCGCCGCTGTGTATATAGCCGTATACCTCCGCGAACCCCCGCAGCCTTACGGCACAGTTGCGCACGTCCCCGCAGCCGCTGGAGTAGATGCCCCCCAGGAAGGCCTCGCAGAGCTTGTTTTTGTTGGCGTCGGTGAAAGTGAGCTCCGTGTCCGCCCGGCAGCCGATGAAGCTGCTGTCCAGGGAGAAACCCGCCAGGCCCCCCACCCCGGCGTTGACGGAGGTGAGGGTCAGATGGTTCCGGGCCTGAACGGCGCAGTTTTCAAAGGCGGAAGAGGCGGCGTAGCCAGCCAGGGTTCCGATGAAGCAGTGCTGATCCGTCTCGATCTCGATCACGGCGTTGACCAGGTTCAGATTTCGCACCTGGGCGTGGTCTGCCACGGAAAACAAGCCTCCGAAGACGGTTTCATACTGCTTGCGGTTGCCGTCGTAGGTGGTGGCGGTGTGGGGGCCGGGGGCGCTCACCCGCAGGTTGTAGAGGGTGTGGCCGTTCCCCTCCAGCTTTCCGGAGAAGGGGAGGGGGGTCCAGGGCTCGCCGCCCATGTCGATGTCCGCCATGAGGGCAAAGTTTCCCTCCGGGTTCGCCTGCAGCAGCGCCCAATCCGCCCGGGTGGCGATGGGTGTGAAGCTCTCCCCCTCCGCAAGGCTCAAAGCGGGGCACAGGAGCAGCAGAACGAGGCAGCACAGCAGACCGGAAACGATCCTTTTCATACGCATTCCGCGGGCAGGGCTCAGCCCTCCCAACCCTCCATTCTGTCCATGATGGCGTAGAGAGCCAGATATTTTTCCGGCACCATTTCCACCCGGCTGCCCAGCTCCAGGCAGGTTTCGCTGCTTTCGTCCGCTGTCCAAAGGGGCAGGCTCGGGCCGTTGGGGTCTCCGGTGGCCGCAAAGTTCTTCACATAGGAAAGGATCGAGCGGGAGAGTTGCCGGTCCGAATCGTCAAAGACCTGGGAGACGGCGGGGATGTTCCCGTAGAAGTAGGGCAGCTCCCCGCTGTGCCAGCTGCCCAGGCGGCCGTTGGCTTTGGTGAAGTAGTATTCGTAAGCCGGGATGCCGTTTTCGGCGGCCAGCCGGTTCAGGCAGTAGTGGGGGTAGTTGAAGAACACGGCCCCGTAGATCTGGGCCCAGAAGCTGTCCGCCTCCGCGTCGGTGGCGGGGGCGTAGAGGGCGAGCACCTCGTCGGCGTACTCCTTGAAATAGGCCCTGACCTTCCCCTCGTAGTTCTTCAGGTTGGCGTGGCTGAACATAATGAAGGGCCCGCTTTCCTCCGCGTTGTAGCCGTGGAGAATGGCCTCCTCGTTGTGGATGCCTTTCTTATAGGATTCGTAAGGGGTCTCGGCAAGGGCGTAGCCGTCTACGGTCATGTGGTGCTGGGTGAAGGCCTCGTTCACCAGCGTCTTGGCGCTGAGGGCGCGAAGCTCCTCCGGGGTGTCCGCGCCGTAGCGGGCCTTGAGCTCCCGGCCGGAGGAGAGGGCCTCCTCCATGGTGCGGAAGGAGTGGGGCGGCTTCACGGAAGCCACGGTGGAGCTTTCCAGCAGCGCCCGACGGAAGAGCCCCTTCGCCAGCGGGGAGGTGCAGATGGCGCTGACGCTGGCGGCCCCGGCGCTCTCCCCGGCGATGGTCACGTTGCCCGGGTCGCCTCCGAAGGCGGCGATGTTGTTCCGGACCCATTGGAGGGCCTTGATCTGGTCCAGCAGGCCGTAGTTCCCCGTGGTGCCGTGGGGAGATTCCGCCGCCAGGGCTTCGTCCGCCAGGTACCCGAAGACCCCCAGCCGATAGCCAAGGTTCACCACCACGACCCCCTCTCGGGCCAGGCCCGTGCCCGCGTAGTCCGCATACCAGGGCTGGCCCGTCTGCAGGGTGCCCCCGTGGATGTAGACAAGCACCGGCAGGCCCTGGGCCGATCCGGCGGGCTTCCACACGTTCACATACAGGCCGTCCTCGCTGACGGGGGCCACATAGTTGTCGGATAGGGAGATTTTGTAGTCATGGTAGCCGATGATCTGGGCCAGGCTGTTGTAGATGGGCAGATGGGTGGGCTGCATGCACATGGGCGCGAAGTGATCCGCCGTCAGCACCCCTTCCCAGGGCGCCGGGTCCTGGGGCTCCCGCCAGCGCAGGTCCCCCACAGGGGGCTGGGCATAGGGGATGCCGGCGTAGAGCTCCACCGCCCCGTCGGCGATGATCACGCCCCGGACCTGGCCCTGCTCCAAAGTCACCGGCTCCGTGTACACAGGGGTTCGGCCCTCATAGGCGGGCACGGCTTTGGTGGGCGGCCAGGTGAGAAAGAGGATCAGCAGAAAAGCGGCCACATAGCCCGCGTAGCCCAGAAGCTTCAGATACCACTTGCTCCCCTGGAGGGCCTTGAAGAACAGCAGGACGAAGGCCGCCGTGGCGATGATGAGCAGGGCAAAGCCCCACAGCGTGTTCTTGTTCAGCTCCAGCACGGCTGCCATCAGCAAGAAAAGCAGCCCGGTCACGATCCCGAATCCGATCATAGGTGGCTCCCTTCGGCCCGGCACCCTTCGGCCGGGCCAGCATTTGCCCTAAGTATACAGGTTTTTCCCCTCTGTTGCAAGGACGAGGGCAGGGAAGGGGAGGAAAGAGGAAAAATAATATATAAAATATGCAAAAACCACTTTACAACTTTAGTGCACTAAAGTATAATGGGGCCATTCTACAGGCAAGGAGATACCAAAATGAAAAAGAACGTTGCGATCCTGATGTCGGTCCTTCTGCTGACGGCGGCCCTTCTCGGCTGCTCCGGCGGAGCAAAGCAAGCTGCTTCGGCCCCTCAGACCGATTCTCAAACCATACAGGCAAAGGGCAAGCTCATCGTGGGCATCACGGACTTTGCTCCCATGGACTATGTGGGGGACAACGGGGACTGGATCGGCTTCGACGCGGACCTGGCCCGTGCCTTTGCCGAGAGCCTGGGGGTGGCGGCGGAGTTCACCGTCATCGACTGGGACAACAAGACCATGGAGCTGGACGCGGGGAACATCGACTGCATCTGGAACGGCATGACCCTGACCGACGGGGTGAAGGCCGCTATGCAGACCAGCAAGCCCTACTGCGGCAACGCCCAGGTGGTGGTGGCCGCCAAGGATAAGGCATCCAATCTTGACTACAGCGCCGTCACCTTCGCCGTGGAAGCCGGTTCCGCCGCGGAGGAGCTGGCGCGGGAGAAGGGCTGGAAGGTGGTTTCCATGCAGTCCCAGGGGGATGCCCTGCTGGAGGTAGCCTCCGGGTCCAGCGACGCCTGCATCATCGACCAGCTCATGGCCGGCGCCATGATCGGAGAGGGCACCAGCTATCCGGATCTGGTCCTGGTGGAGGGCCTCAACGCGGAGGAGTACGGCGTGGGCTTCCGCAAGGGGAGCGATTTGGCGGCCATGCTGGACAGCTTCCTGGATGAGAAGTTCGCCGACGGCACCTTGGCCCAAATCGCCGCCCGCTACGGCATCGACACCAAGCTCATCGCCCGGTAACGGCCCATGCTGCGGGAGGTTCTCTTATCCCTGCTGGGGGGCTTCGTCCAGTCGATGCAGCTGTTCTGCTACACCCTGCTGGGCGCATTGCCCCTGGGGCTGGTGGTGGCTTTCGGGTCCATGAGCGCCTGGCGGCCCCTTAAAGGGGCGGTCCGGGGGCTGGTTTGGGTCATCCGGGGCACGCCCCTCATGCTGCAGCTCATCGTGGTCTACTATGGCCCGGGGCTCCTCAACAAAGGCTTTAACCTGTGGGGCGGCGGCGGGGTGGGCCGCATGAGCGCGGCGGCGGCGGCCTTCATCCTGAACTACGCCTGCTACTTCTCCGAGATCTACCGGGGCGGCATCGAGAGCATCCCCCGGGGCCAGCGGGAGGCGGGGCAGGTGCTGGGCATGACCCGGGGGCAGATCTTCTTCCGGGTCCAGCTCAAACAGGTGTATAAGCGGATACTGCCCCCCATGGGCAACGAGATCATCACCCTGGTGAAGGACACCTGCCTGGCCCGCATCATCGCCATCTACGAGCTGACCTACGCCGGCCAGGCCTACATCAAGTCCCACGGGCTCATCTGGCCTCTGCTGCTGACGGGGGTGTTCTACCTGCTGTTCTCGGGGCTTCTGTCCAGCCTGCTGCGCCGGGAGGAGCAGCGGCTATCCTATTTTGAGTGAGGGCGGCCATGGCATATCTGGAGATCTTTGGCTTGGGCAAGCGCTTTTCGGGAGTGGAGGTGCTCAAAGATGTGAACATCACCCTGGAGAAGGGGCAGATCCTGTCCCTCATCGGCCCCTCCGGGGAGGGAAAAACCACATTTTTGCGCTGTTTGAACTTCCTTGAAACGCCGGATTGTGGTATACTGCGGTTGGACGGGGAAACGCTCTTCGACGCCAGCCGCCCCGGGGACCGCCGGGCGGATCGCCACAGGCGGGCCTTCGGGCTGGTGTTTCAGGCGTTCCATCTGTTTCCGCAATATACCGTGCTTGAGAACGTGACCCTGGCGCCTACCCTGGCCAGGATGGGGCGCCCCAGGGAGCTGCGGGAAAAGGCCATGGAGCTGCTTAAAAAGGTGGATATGCAGGAGAAGGCGAACAGCTATCCTCACACCCTTTCCGGCGGGCAGCAGCAGCGGGCGGCCATCGCCCGGGCCCTGGCTATGGACCCGGCGGTGCTCTGCTTCGACGAGCCCACCAGCGCCCTGGACCCGCTGCTCACCGAGGAGGTCCTCAACGTGATTCGGCGGCTCAAGGAGGAGGGGCGGACCATGATCGTGGTCACCCACGAGATGGGCTTTGCCCGGGAGGCGTCCGACAAGGTGGCCTTTCTCTCGGGCGGGACCGTGGCGGAGATGGGGTCGCCGGCGGACATCTTTTTGCGGCCCCAAACGGAGGCGCTGAAGCGGTTTTTGCGGCAATAGGCCCCGAATTCATCCGGCAGGAGGGAATACCATGGCAAAGCGCGGCAGCGAAGAACTGATCCCGGAGCTGTTCGACACGATCCTGCAGCTCAAGACCCAGGAGGATTGCGCGGCTTTTTTCGCGGACCTGTGCACGGAAAAAGAGGTGGAGAACATGGCCGAGCGCCTGGCGGCGGCCAGGCTCCTTCTGGAGGGGAAAACCTATCTGCAGGTCATCGAAGAGGTGGACATCTCCTCGGCCACCCTGTCCCGGGTGTCCCGCTGCGTGCGGCACGGCACCGGGTACAGAAGGATGGTTTTGCCGAAGGAGGAGTAAATTCGTTCCTTTTTTCTCTTCAGGAGATAAGGAAAAAAGAATAGCTTGGGAAGGGGGCATGTCCTGTTTCCCAAGCTTTTTTGTTTGGTCAAAGTTCTTTTGGGCGCCTTTTCTTTCAAGAAAAGGCGCAAAGCATCAAGCTTCCTTTGCCCTCCAGTTTCCAAACAGATAGAAGGCGCTGCCGATGACCAGGGGCATGAAGCCGGCCAGGGCGTCTCCCATCCAAAAGCCGTAGCAGTCCCACCGGAGCCAGAAGCCGAATAGGGCGGCCAGGCCGATCCGGCTGATCATGCCGTCGATGATGGCCACGGCCAAATTGAGCTTAGCCTGCCCGGAGCCGTTGATCAGCGAGAAGGCCACGCTTCGGGTGGCTGAGCCGAAGAAGTTCAGAATGATGGGCACCGTGAGCACCGCCGCCACAGACAGCACGTCCCTGTCCGGGGTGAACATGCCGTAGACCCCCTCCGGCCACAGGAGCATGACAGCGGTGAAGGCGGCGGCGAATCCCAGGCCGATGAGCAGGATGGTGAGCAGGGTCCGGTTCACCCGCCCATACTTTCTGGCGCCCAGGTTCTGCCCCACCATGGTGCTGCCCGCCGTGGTGAAGGACTGGGAGATGACGCCACACATGGTGTTGACCTTGTTGAAGATGCCGGCCAGGGCCGAGTAGGTCACGTCGAAGCGGTTGATCCAGGACATGAGCACGAGCTTGCTGAAATGCACCGCCGCGGACTGGATGGCCATGGGGATGCCCAGGGCCAGCAGCCGCCGAAAGGCCGGTCCGTCGATGCGAAAGCTCGCCGGATTAAAGTCGAAGCCGAAGCTCTCCCGCCTCCGATACAGGTACACCAGCGACAAAAGGAAGCTCACCCCCTGGCCGATGACCGTGGCCAGGGCTGCCCCGAACACCTCCATATGGCCATACTTCACAAACAGCACGTCCAGCGCCATGTTCAGCACGGCGGCCACGGCGATGAACAAAAAGGGCCGCTTGCTGTCGCCCATGCCCCGCAGGATGGCGCTGACGATGTTGTAGCCGTAGATGAACACGAGGCCGCACACGCAGGTGACCAGGTAGTCCATGGCGTAATCGAAGGCGGCGGCGGGGGTGTTGAGCACCCGCAGCAGGGGGAACCGGAGCAGATAGCACACCAGGGCGATGCCCGCCGACACGGCCAGCAGGAAGGTGAACATGGTGCCGATGGTCTTTTGGATGTCCTCGGGCCGCTTTTCCCCCACGGCCCGGGCGATGATCACCTGGCCCGCGGAGCAAAAGCCCATGGCCACGAAGGTCAACAGGTGCAGCAAATCTCCGCCGATGGACACGGCGGACATGCCGGCCTTGCCGATGTAGTTGCCCACCACCACCATGTCCACCAGGTTGTACACGGCCTGCAGGGCGTTGGACACGAACAGCGGGAAGGCAAAGCGTATCAGCAGCGGCACCACGGGCCCCGCCGTCATATCCCGGACCATGCTTTGGCGTCGTTCCATGGCAACTTCCTCAGGTCAGCGTATACAGCTCTTCGGCAGCAAGGCGGGCCTTGGCCACCACATCCCCCTTGGTTTCGGGGAAGCAATAGTACAGGGTATTTCCGTCGCCGATGCAGATCATGTCCCCCAGCTCATACCAGAAGTAGTCGGCGTAGAGGCTATAGGAGGCGGCGGGGGTCTGGTGATAGGCGAGCTTCCCGTCACAGCCGGTGAGGGTGAAGCCGGTCCCATCGTGAACGAGACGCCCGGTGCCCACGGTGTACAGGCTCTTTGTGTCCACCAGCATCCGGATCGTCACGGGCAGATCCAGCCGGTAGGTGCCCGCTTGGATCTCCCGCTTCACCTCTTCCCGCTCCCAGGCGTACCAGTCTGGCACATGGTCGAAGACGGGATTCCCGTCCGCCGCCGTCAGGACGCCGGTCTCCCCCAGGGTCCATACCTTGCCGCAGCCATGGCAGGTGAGCAAAGCGCCCTTGCCCTCCATGCGTCCCTCCGCCCCGCAAACGGGGCACTTGTAGAGGACCCGGTTCAAGCCGTCCGCCCGGAATGGCTCCGTGATCCTGATCCCCTGCGCCTGCTGGTAGCGGAAGCCGTCGAAGGTGAACTGTGCCTTCAGGATGGCGTTCAGCTCCGGCACGGTCTTGGTTGCGATGTCCTCCGGGGAAAGCAAGTACCGCATCTCGGCCCGGACCGGCACCTTTCTGAGCTGCAGGCCGTTGTAGAGGGGGTCGTGGAGAAAGGCCCCATAGGTCTGTATCATGACCACGGGGACCTTCAGCAGCTTCAGACACTTGCCCAGGGTGTCCGGCAGGGGCGTGGCCGTGCCGTCGAAGGAGTAGCTGGCCTCCGGGTACAGGAGCACGGAGGAGCGGAGCTTTTTCAGGGCATAGACCATGTCCCGGACCAGAGCCGGGTCGGAAACGAACTTCTGGGTGGGGATGCAGCCCAAATGCCGCATGAGATAGTCCTTGCCCACGAAACCGTCGGAGGTGCACACGATGTTGAAGGGCCGGGGGTAAAGGATGGTGGCGGCGATCTTCAGATCCAAAAAGCAGGAGTGGTTCATGAGGAACAAAGCGGGCTCCTCCTTGCCCAGGCGTTCCATGCCCTGCTCCTTCCATTGAAAGTCAACCTGTTTGAGCTCCCCGGCGCTGAGCGCTTTGAGAAGCGTGCGGAAAAACAGGCTGGGCTTCAAAGGCTTTTGCCGGGTCGCCTTGGGCAGGCGGACGACCTCATCGTAGGAAAGGGCGGTGTTCTTGATCTTCATGGCGTTGCTCCGTTACCTTGTTTGCCTATCAGTATACTCCAAATCCCGCCTGCCGTGAAGACGGATACAAAAAAAGTCCCCGGGCATACTTCCTTGGTATACGGCTATATCCGCCCTTGCTTTTCAATGTGGAATTATGGTACTATACATAATAGAGGAGAATGAAGTTTTCTCCGGAAAACCGATTCATTTGAACATGAGCCGGCATCCGTTTCGCGTGGGGTACCGGCTATCACCTTGAAGGAGGAATCGTCTATGAATTATACCGCGGAAGTCACCCATATGTGCCCTGTTGCCAAGGGCGCATACCACGGCCCGGCCCCCATCCCCGAGGAGGGGAAGTGGGTCCAGGCAAAGGAGATCTCGGATATCTCCGGCTTCACCCATGGCATCGGCTGGTGCGCTCCCCAGCAGGGCGCCTGCAAGCTGACGCTGAACGTGAAGAACGGCATCATCGAGGAAGCGCTGGTGGAGACCATCGGCTGCTCCGGCATGACCCACTCCGCCGCCATGGCCTCTGAGATTCTCATCGGCAAAACCCTTTTGGAAGCCCTGAACACCGACCTGGTCTGCGACGCCATCAACACCGCCATGCGGGAGCTGTTTTTGCAGATCGTCTACGGCCGCACCCAGAGCGCTTTCTCCGACAACGGCTTGCTGGTGGGCGCCTCCCTGGAGGATCTGGGCAAGGGCCTCAGGTCCCAGATCGGCACCATGTTCGCCACCAAGGAAAAGGGTCCCCGGTATCTGGAGATGACCGAAGGCTACTGCACCCGTATGGCCCTGAACGCGGACGATGAGATCATTGGCTACGAGTTCGTGAGCCTGGGCAAGATGATGGACTTCATCAAGGCCGGCATTGAGCCCGCCGAAGCCCTGAAGAAGGCCACCGGTCACTACGGCCAGTGGGACGCGGCCGCAAAGTACATCGATCCCCGCAAGGAATAAGGGAGGTTCAGACTATGGCATTGTTTGAGAATTACGACCGCCGGATCGAGAAGATCAACGGCGTTATCGCCCAGTACGGCATCGGCTCCGTGGAGGAGTGCCGGGAGATCTGCCAGAAGGCAGGCTTTGATCCCTATGAGATCGCCAAGGGCATCCAGCCCATCTGCTTCGAGAACGTGTGCTGGGCCTACTGCGTGGGCGCGGCCATCGCCCTGAAGGCTGGCGCCAAGAACGCCGAGGAAGCCGCCCGCTACATCGGCATCGGTCTGCAGAGCTTCTGCATCGATGGGTCCGTGGCCGAGAACCGGAAGGTGGGCCTGGGCCACGGCAACCTGGCCGCCATGCTGCTGAGCGACGAGACCAAGTGCTTCGCCTTCCTGGCCGGCCATGAGTCCTTCGCCGCCGCCGAGGGCGCCATCGGCATCGTCCGCAACGCCAACAAGGTCCGCAAGCAGCCCCTGCGGGTCATCCTGAACGGCCTTGGCAAGGACGCCGCCCAGATCATCTCCCGGATCAACGGCTTCACCTACGTCCAGACCCAGTTCGACTACTACACCGACGAGCTGAAGATCGTCCGCGAGATCCGTTACTCCGAGACCGAGCGGGCCAACGTCCGCTGCTACGGCGCCGACGACGTCCGCGAGGGCGTGGCCATCATGCACTTCGAGGGCGTGGATGTGTCCATCACCGGCAACTCCACCAACCCCACCCGGTTCCAGCACCCCGTGGCCGGTACCTACAAGAAGGAGTGCGTGGAGCAGGGCAAGAAGTACTTCTCCGTGGCCTCCGGCGGCGGCACGGGCCGCACCCTCCATCCCGACAACATGGCTGCCGGTCCCGCCTCCTACGGCATGACCGACACCATGGGCCGCATGCACTCCGACGCCCAGTTCGCCGGCTCCTCCTCCGTGCCCGCCCACGTGGAGATGATGGGCTTCCTGGGCATGGGCAACAACCCCATGGTGGGTGCCACCGTGGCCGTGGCCGTGGCCGTGCAGAACAGCCTCAATAAGTAAACGAAAACAGCCCATGATGCTCCGGCCAAAGGGTCGGAGCATCTTTGTAAATGGGAGAGATACCATGACACGGGAAGAGATCCGCAAACTGAACGGCTATCAGTATGTCCGCCTGACCGACGTGGACGGAAATGTGTTCGAGGGGGAGGCCGCGCACGACCCCGCGGACTATTGTTTCCATGAGTTCGGCCGGGATGAGGAAGCGGTTGAGATCGATCACTGGCTGTTTTACCTGAGCGACATCCAGAGCGTGGAGCCGGCGGAGCCGGGAGAGGTTGGTGTCTGGATGAGCCGGCCCCTGCACCGGATGCATCTGGAGCATAGGTCCTTTGCCGCCATGGAGGCGGGAAGGAAGACCATTGAGCTGAGGCTCTACGACGAGAAGCGGCGGCGCATCCAGGCCGGGGACATCATCCGCTTCGAGGACACGGAGGACGAGTCGGAGCTGCTGTTCGCGCAGGTGGAGGGCATGCGCTTCTTCGCCTCCTTCGACGAACTCTATGCCGCCCTGCCCCTCACCGCCTGCGGCTACACCGCCGAGGAGGCGAAGACCGCCTCCCCCCGGGACATGGACGCCTATTATGCCCCCGAGGCGCAGCAAAGATGGGGCGTGGTAGGGATAGAGGTGTCCCTGCTGTAAATAATTTCAGTTTGCGGTGCAACCTTTTGGGAGGATGCGCTGTGTTATGGGCGACGGAAACAAAGGAGAAAGAAAAATGAAAAAGATCGTAGCGATTCTGTTGGTCATGCTGATGGCGGTTGCGGCCGTTGCCTGCCGGGCGAAGGACGAGCCCAAGGCGGAGAATGAGCCGGCGGCGGAGGCGCCCCAGGAAGCGGCGGAGCAGCCGGCCCTGGGCGGCAACGTGGCCGGAGGCTGGACCCCTGCGGCGGACTTTTCCCTCACGGAGGAGCGGCAGGCCATCTTCGACAAGGGCATGGCGGCTCTGCTGGGCGTGGACTATGAGGCCCTGGCGTACCTGGGCTCCCAGGTGGTGGCCGGCACGAACCATGTGTTCCTGGTGAAGGGGACGGCCGTGACGCCCTCCCAGCCCGTTTCCTATGCGCTGGCCTATCTCTATGAGGACCTGCAGGGCGGAGTCAGGATCCTGACCGTGGCGGATCTGCCCATCGTGCCCCAGGAGGACGGCACCCTTGGCCCGGTGGAAGACGGGCTCATGGGCGGCTGGAAGTATGCCGAGTCCCCGGCTATGACCGAGGAGGCGGAGGCTGCCTTCCGGAAGGCCCTGGAGGGCATGGTCGGCGCCGGGTATGTGGATGTGGCATACCTGGGCGAGCAGGTGGTGTCCGGGCTGAACCGGTGCTTCCTCGTTCAGGTGACCCCTGTGGTCCCCAACGTTCAGCCCCACTACGCCCTGGCCTATGTCTACACGGACCTGCAGGATGTTTCTTCCCTCACCCAGGTCATCGACCTGGACATCGGCGCTCTGTGCGAGTACGGCGAGTGATGTAAGGAAGGTTTGATACTCTCGCAGCTTTTCTTGAAAGAAGCACTGCCCAAAAGATCTTTAGGAACACGAAAAAGCTCAGGAATCCTGATCAATCAGATTTCCTGAGCTTTTTTGCACCGCTTATAAAGCATTGTCAAAAGCTGCGCCAACGCTTGCTTCCTTGTTGCTTCGCCTGTGCTTCACCTCGCTGCTTCCGCCATCGGCAGCGGCTCGGCTGCGCAAGTATCGAAAAGAAAAAGCGGAAACGATCATACGCTCTATGCCTTCCACCGGTACACCTGCGCCTCATAGGGCCGCAGACGGCCCAGGGACGGGGCCTCCGCGTAGTTGCACAAAAGCAGCTCCGCCTGCTCCTTTTTGTATCCCTTGGGGAGGCGGTAGCCCTGGGGGAGAGGGGAGAAGGAACAGATCACCAGGATGCGTTCCCCCTCATAGCTGCGCTCATACATATAGAGCTTCCCCCGCCAGGCCTGGTACTCCCGGTAGCTGCCCGAAAGCAGGGTTTCGCTGCTTTTGCGCAGGGCCAGGCACCGACGGTAGAAGTTCAGGATGCTGTCCGGGTCCTTCTCCTCCGCGGCCACATTCACCGTTTTATAGTTGGGGTTCACATGGAACCAGGGCGTGCCCGTGGTGAAGCCGGCGTTGGGACCGTCCGTCCACTGGATGGGCGTGCGGGCGGAGTCCCGGCTGGACCGATGGACCCGCCGCAGGCGCTTCTCCTTCGATTGGTGGGTGAAGTAGGCGTGGTAGGCCCGGATGGAGGCGATGTCGATATACTTGTCGATGGTGTCCAGGCGGATGTTCGTCATGCCGATCTCCTGACCCTGGTAGATAAAAGGCGTCCCCTGCTGAAAGAGGTAGCAGGCCGCCAGCATGGTTCCGCTCTCCCGCCAGAATTTCTCGCTGCCATAGCGGGAGATGATCCGGGGATGGTCGTGGTTCTCCAGATACAGGGCGTTCCAGCCTCGGCCCGCCAGGGCGTTCTGCCAGCGGGAGAAGGCCCGCTTCAGCTTCCTGAGCCGGAAGGGCAGGTGGACGAACTCCGTCAAAAAGCAGTCCGCCATCATGGTGTCGAACTGGATCATCATGTCCAGCACCCGATCCTCTCCGGAAAGATAGGTGAGGGCCGTCTTCACCGGGGTCATGGGCGCCTCGCCGATCTGGATAGCCCCGTACGCTTTGGCCACCTGGCGAAACTCTCTGAGATACTGCATCAGGTTAGGCCCGTCCTTATAGAAGGGCATGCCGTTGATCACCGGCAAAAAGGGGAGCCCGTCTGGGAGGCGCTTGTCCTTGGAGATGAAGGTGATCACGTCCTCCCGGAACCCATCCACCCCCCGATCGAGCCAAAAGCGCATGATGCCCTTGACCTCCTCCCGGACGGCGGGGTTGTCCATATTCAGGTCCGGCTGTTTCTTTGCAAAGACGTGGAGGTAGTATTGGTCCCTGGCGGGCTCATACTCCCAGGCCAGGCCCTCAAACTGGCTGAACCAGTTGTTGGGGGGCCGGCGACCGTTTTTGCCGGGCTTGGGGTCCCGCCAGATGTAGTAGTCGCTGTAGGGGTTGTCCCGCCCCTTCTTGCTCTCCAGGAACCAGGGATGCTCGTCGGAGGTGTGGTTGATGACCAGGTCCAAAATGACCTTCAGCCCCAGCTCGTGGGCTCTATGAAGGACCCTGTCAAACTGATCCAGGGTGCCGTAGTCCGGGTGGATGTTCCGATAGTCGGAGATGTCGTAGCCATAGTCCGCGTTGGGAGAGGGATAGATGGGGCTGAACCAGATGCCGTCCACCCCCAGGCTTTTGATGTAGTCCAGCTTATCATAGACCCCGTACAGGTCCCCGATGCCGTCCCCGTTGCCGTCGGCGAAGCTGCGGATCCAGATCTGGTACAGGGACATGCGGCGAAAATCAAACTGTTCCACGGCCCCTCATCCCCTTCGATGGGCTTCCAGCTCCCGCTGGATATCCTCCGCCACCTTGGCCCAGCGCTGCTCGGCGGCGTGCTCCGCCTCCTGAATGTTCTCCATCATGCCCACGGCGGTCTCCTTGAAGTCATTGAACAGCTCCCGCCGCACCTGCCGCCGGCGCGCCCGCTCCTCCATGCTCCGGGAGGCCAGGGCCACCAGGTAGTCCGCGGGAAGCTTGCGCTTGGGGGCAAGGGCGCCGCTCTTCTTCCTATCCAGTATGGCGCCGTACCGGTCGTAGGCCTCGTTCACGGCGCTTTGCCAGGAGAGGTAGATCTCGTCCATGGCGTGCTGACCCACCTGCCGCAGGCGGGCCAGATCGGTGCAGACCTTCTCCAGCAAGGCGGCCATAGCCTCCGGGGTCTCCCGGATGATGAAGCCGTTGCGGCCGTCGGTGATGCCCTCGGCGGCGCAGGAGCCCTCGATGAGCACACAGCCCAGGCCGCAGGCCGCCGCCTCCCGGACCACCAGGCCGTTGGTGTCGAAGGTGGACGGGAAGAGGAACAGGTCCGCCCGGGTGTTCCAGGCGCGAAGGGCGTCCCGGTCGTAGATGGGGCCTACGAAGATGCACTTCTCCCCGATGCCCAGGGTCCGGGCCTTCGCCTCCATCTTCTCCCGGTCCGGCCCCTTGCCGATGAACACCATGCGGAAATCCTGGCCCTTGTCCGCCAGAAGCTTTAGCCCATCCAGGATCAGGGGCAGACCCTTGTAGGTCATGAGCCGGCCCACGAACAGGAATACCGGCACCCCATCCGGCAGGTCGTAGCCGGCGGTGACGTGGGCCACGGTCTCGCTGTCCACCCGGCCCCGCTCAAAGTCCACGCCGTTGTTCATGACCCGGTAGTCCCCCGTGTAGCCCAGGGATTTCAGGTTCTCCCCGGCGCCCCGGCTCACCACCCAAACCTCGTCGCAGGCTTCGATGTTGGCCACCATGGCCCGGATGGTCTCCTCCGCCGCCGGGGGAAACTTCACCGCCCGATGGATGTCGATGTCGAACTTGGTGTGATAGGTGAACACCGTGGGGGCCGCCGTCTGCTCCCGCAGGAGCCGGGCCATGATGGTGGAAGCCACGGGGCAATGGGTGTGGATGATGTCGGGGGCAAAGGCCGCCAGCTCCTCCACCGCCTTTCCCGAAAAGGGGAGCCCCGCCCGATAGCCGCTCATGAGGGCGGTGGTGTCCAAACTGGGGTAGGGGATGACCCGATAGGGGTACTGGTTATAGTCCGCCCCGGGGTACATGGGGGTGCCCACGGCCACCTGGGCGCCGTGGTCCCGGCCCAGATGATCCGCGTAGTTCATGACCACGTTCACCACCCCGTCGATGGCCGGAGGGAAGGAATCGTTCAGCAGACAAACCTTCATCTTGTCACTTCCTCGCGTCGTTTTTGTTTAGTATAGCACAATTATAGCTGGCGTGTTTTTTTCTTTGCCGCTTTTTTCTCTTCAGTGAAGAGAAAAAAGCGGCGCAAAAAAGAGAAGCTCAGGAAGACGGCTAAATTAGAATTCCTGAGCATTTTAGTATTCTTAAAGCTCTTTGAACGCAGCTTTTCTTTCAAGAAAAACTGCGAGAGTATCAATGCTTCCTCAATACGTAAACTCGCTGTTCTCCCCCAGGGGCTTATCCAGCAGCTCCGGGTGGGCGAAGATGTGCTTCATGAGCTTTAGGCTCCGGGCGAAGTAGAACCCGTCGGCGATCCGCTCGTCCAGCGTGGCGCCGATGTCCACCAGGTCCCGGATCTGTTTGGTGCCGTCGGGCATGAGCACCTCCTCCTTGCGCAGGGCGCCGATGGTGATCATGACGCTGTTGGTGCCGTAGTTGTTCAGATGGTGGTACACCGCCGGGCACTTGATGGAGCCCAGGTTGCTGGTGAGGATGGTGGTGTAGTTGGGGTCCCCCTCGGTGAGGGCCTTGGGGTTGATGCCCCAGAAGTCCAGCCAGCGGATGATCCGGATGGCCACGATCAGCACCAGCCGGGGCAGGGCGGCGAACTTGTCCAGCAGCTCGTCGATGCCACCGGTGGCGTGCTCGCTCTTGCGGGTCTCCTTCACGTTCCCCACAATGCGCTGGCTGATGGAGTCCAGGGTGTCCTCATCCGTGGGCTTGAGGACCATCAGGCTCTCCTCCGCGCCCTCGGCAAAGCGGCGCTTCACCACGAAGCTGATGGTGATCTCGTCCCGCTCGTACATCCGATATCCCTGGATGAACCGGTTCATCAGCGGCCGCTCCTTCACCATCCGGGCCATGCCCGTGACGGCGGCGTGGAACAGGGTGGTCTTATACTCCGGGTGGGCGGCGTTCTTCTGCGCCAGGTAGGCGAGCACGTCCGTGGCGTCGATGGTGTCGTTGAGGTACACCTCACAGTCCGTCCGCTTGGGGAACAGATACCCCATAACGGTCTGCAGCCCCGGCGCCTTCACCCAGCGGCCGTCCCGCCGATCGCCCCACTTGCGCGTTTTCTTTTGTTCGGTATTGCTCATGTTCATGCTCCTTTATGATCCGTGAAAGCCCCTTAGGCGCTCTTCTTCTCCTCTTCCTCTTCCAGCAGCCGATAGGCCACCTTGCCCACCAGGGTCTTGGGGAGCTCCGCGCAGAACTCGATCTCCCGGGGCAGGGCGTACTTGGCGATGTGAAGCCGCAGCTGTTCCATGATCTTCTCCCGCAGCGCCTCGTTGGGGCTCTGGCCCTCCCGGGGCACGATGAAGGCTTTCACCTTCTGCATGCGGTGAGGGTCCTTTACGCCGATGACACAGCTGTAGGCCACCTCCGGGCAGCTGTCGATAACGTTCTCCAGCTGGGCGGGGTAGATGTTGTAGCCGTTGGTAATGATGAGGCGCTTGAGCCGCTGGCGGAAGTATACGTATCCGTCCTCGTCCATGCAGCCCAGATCCCCGGTAAAGAGCCAGGTGTCCCCGTCGGGCATGGGCTGCAGGGTTTGGGCCGTTTCCTCCGGGTGCTTAAGATACCCGGTCATGACCGTGGGCCCCTTCAAAATGATCTCCCCCTCGGTCCAGGGCGTAGAAGCAGTCCAGGGCCTGGGGAATGTTGGGCAGGCAGATGGTGACGGCATCCCCGGGGCGCACGCCATAGGCCCACAGGGCTCGGGCCGCCCGCTCGATGCGGCGGACGAAGCGGCTGTAGGAGGTCTTTCGGTCATAAAATTCGTAGGCTGGGGCGTGGGGATTCTCCCGGGCCGCTCGGGCGACCATCTCAAACATGGTGGCCTCCGGGTACTCCAGTTGGCGGCGGGAGGCAGTGTGCGTGAGTTCCATTCCGTATTCCTTCAAAAATTTGATATATGGGAGTATACCACAGCTTGCCGGGATACTCAATGCTTTTCTGAAAAGGAATGGAATTTCCGTCGTTTTTTCAATTCACGGGCACATACCCCGTGGCCTCGATGAGGGCCTGCCCCTCCTCGGACAGGAGCCAGTCGATGAGGGCCTGTACGTTTTCGTTGGGGTCGTCGGCCCGATGGACCGCGTAGAAGGGGACCGTGACGGGATAGGCCCGGCTTTGGATGCTCTGCTTATCCGGGTACACCCCGTTGAGGGAGAGGACCTTCACGTTGGCGTCCCCTACCATGTCCAAAAGGTAGAACCGGAAGGAATAGCCGATGGCCCCGCCGATTACGGCCAGGGGAGACTTTTTACCGTAGGGCCGATCCCCCATGAAGCTGTCCATAACGGACTGGCTGCCGCTGCCGGGGAGCCGGGTCACGGGGTTGATGGGCCGGCTGGGCCCGCCCACCTGGGCCCAATTGCGGATGCGACCGCCGTAGATATCCCGGACCTGGTCCGCGGTCAGGCCGTTCACCGGGTTTTGGCCGTTGACGAAGAACACGAAAGCCTCCAGGCCGATGGGGGTGAAGACCAGCTCCACGCCTTTTTCTTCGGCGTAGGCCAGCTGGGCTTTTGAGGGGGCGGCGGCAAAGAGGATGTCCGCGGTGCCGTCCACAATGGCCTGATAGCCCCGTACCGTGTTCCGGTACTGCATCCTGCTGTCCGGAGCGAAGTTCTCCCCGTAGTAGTTGTCGTCGGAGAAGGCGCCGCCCTCATAGGTGACAGCGCCCGCGGGGTAGAGGGTGTGGATCACGGCGGCGTACACGGGCACCAGGGCCGCCGCCCCGTCCAGCACGGGCAGATCGTCGACGAGGCGAAAGTCGGTTTCTATGCTGGGCAGGTCGGACCCTTCCGCAAAGGGCAGATATCGGCCCACGTCTACCATCTTGGGCTGGGCGGAGTCGCTGAAATTGTTGGCGAGCCGCCGGGTGAACAGGGCGTAGGCGCTGCCGTTGAAGGCGGCAAAAAGGAGCAGCGGGAGCAGGAGCCAGCAGACCTGGCGGGCAAGGCGTTTTTTGTCCATGCTACCACAGCTCCCGGGCGATGAACTGGATGATGGAGGCGTGTTCGTAGGCATAGGCGGCGTAGAGAAAATGGGCCGCCGTCAGCAGCAGGCACAGGGCCAGGGTGCAGCAGAGCAGTATGCGGAAGGTTTTTGGTTGCATACCCTTCCCTCACATATGGGCCACGGCGACCGCCAGCAACAGCAGCACCCCCACGAAGAAAGCCATCAGCACCGCCGCCACGATGGCGGACACGATGAGATTCCGGCGCCAGGTCGTCTGCAGCCTCTCGGGATATCGGTTCGGGTCGGCCTTTCGCCGGGTTTTGACGACGCAGAAGCCGATCAAGCTCACCAAGAACCAGACCACGCTGCCGATGGGCAGAGCAAAGAAGAAAAAACCAATGATTACGCCGGCGTCCATGCTGACCTCCCGTACCCTTTTTCTTGAGTATACCACAAGTCCGGTCCCTAAGGCAAACGCCCCGGGGAAGGGCGTTGCGCTTTAGAAAACCCGGTGGTATACTGAAAAAAACGACCGTTTTCGGAGGAATGGACCTATGGAACAGCGAACGGAGTACATCGCCCGGACCAGCGGACTTAAGGCCAAGGACTACATCGGCTACGGCCTGGTGGACACGGCGGGCTGCCTCATCTTCAGCCTGGTCACCACCCTGCTGCAGAAGTATTACACGGACATCCTGCACCTGGGCCCCCTGTTCATCATGCTCATGTTTATCGGCGCTCGGATCTGGGACGCCATCAACGACCCCATCATGGGCCGCATCGCGGACACGGCCAAGCCCGGCAGGTTCGGCCGCTACCGCCCCTGGCTCCTGTATGCCGCGGCGCCTCTGGCCCTCTCGGGGGTGCTCATGTTCGTGAAGTTCCCGGGCATGGGGGAGGAGGGCCATGGGGTCCTCACCGCCGTCTACGCCACCTGCACCTATGTGCTCTTTGGCATGATCTACACCGTGCTCCAGATCCCCTACGGGTCGTTAGCCTCCGTGGTCACCACCGACGACGGGGAGCGGAACAAGCTCTCCGTCTTCCGGTCCATCGGGGCGGCCCTGGGGTCCATCCCCGTGCTGCTCATCGCCAGCTTCGCCTACAGTAAGCGGCTGGACGGGGCGGGGAACGTGGTCCTGGGGGAGAACGGCAAGCCCATCACCGACATGCAGTACGGCCCGGTGCTCCGGGGCGTGATCCTCATGGCCGCGGCGTCTTTGGCGCTGCTGCTGCTGGCCTTCCTGCTCAACAAGGAGCGAGTTCAGGCTAAGCCCCAGCCCAAGGCCAAGGGCGGCACCCGGCGAGCCCTGGGCCTCCTGTTCAAAAACCGGGCCTTCGTGGCCATCAGCCTGGCGTCCATGCTGCTCCTCTCCGGGCAGATGTTCACCCAGAGCTTCTACACCTACCTCTTCGACGACTACTTCCACGCCAACTGGATGAACCTGGCCACCCAGGCCTGCACCTATTCCCCCATGCTGATCATGATGTTCCTCCTGCCGGGGATGGCCCGCAAGATCGGCAAGAAGGAGGTCACCTCCTGGGGCTGCGCGGCGGCGGCAGCGGCCAACCTGGTCCTGTTCTTCCTGCGGGGCATGGCGCCGGAGAAGCTCATGTGGGTGTTCCTCGCCCTGTGCTTCGTGTCGGGCTGCGGCCTCACCACCCTGGTCATGCAGCTGTGGGCCATGGTGACGGACGCCCTGGACGATCTGGAGATCCAGTCCGGCAGCCGGGACACGGGCACGGCCTACTCCGTGTTCAACTTCTTCCGCAAGCTGGGGCAGGTCCTTTCCGCCGTGTGCGTGAACGGGGCCTTGCTGGGCATGCACTATCGATATGAGAAGGGGGCGGTCCAGACCCTGGCGAACCTGAAGATCATGTACGACCTGGCCACCATCATCCCCGCCGTGCTCTTCGGGCTCATGGCCCTGATCCTCTTTGCCTGGTACCCCCTGTCCCGCAGGCGGGTGGCGGCCCTGCAGGCGCAGAAGGAGCAGGCGCTGAAGGAGTCCTATGAAAAGAAGCTGATCGATATCGGGTGAGGACCCGGAAAGAAGCACGCAGAAAGGGAAAGCACCCGTATCGATCGGGATAGCAACGCCGCCATGCCGGCGAAAATGAGGAGGACCTATGGCGTTCGATTTCAAAAAGGAATACAAGGAATTCTACCTGCCTCCCAACCGGCCCCAGATCGTGACCGTGCCCAAGGCCAACTATATCGCCGTCCGGGGCCGGGGGGACCCCAACGAGCCAGACGGCGCCTATCAGCGGGCCATCGGGATACTGTACACACTGGCCTACACCCTGAAGATGAGCTACAAGACGGACCATCGGATCGACGGGTTCTTCGAGTATGTGGTGCCGCCTTTGGAGGGCTTCTGGTGGCAGGAGGGGGTGGACGGCGTGGACTACGGGAACAAGGCCGGGTTTCAGTGGATCTCCGTGATCCGGCTGCCGGACTTTGTGCGGCAGGCAGACTTCGACTGGGCGGTGGAGACCGCCGCGAAAAAGAAGAAGCTGGACTGCTCCGCGGCGGAGTTTTTGACGGTGGAGGAGGGTTTGTGCGTTCAGTGCATGCACCTGGGCCCCTTCGACAGCGAGCCGGAGACCGTGGCCGGGATGGATGAATTCCTGGCCAAAAACGGGTATGAGAACGACTTTTCCCCTGCCCGGCGCCACCACGAGATCTATCTCTCCGACGCCCGCAAGGTGGAGCCGGAAAAATGGAAGACAGTCATTCGCCACCCCATCCGGAAAAAGCAGTGAACCCGTGTAAAATGACGCCCCCTTGTACGGGGAGTGGATATAATCCCGCAGGAAAGAGGTGCAAACATGAAAAAGGCAAGGACAAACGGGACCGTAACGGCTATCAGAACGATCGGGAGACCAACGCCGCCTGCGCCATCGAGTTGGCTCGCCGGGATGTGGCGGTCCTGTCCCTGGACGAATACGGCCACGGCTTTTGCGAGCCGGGGCGGCTCTGCCATCCTATAAACAAATGAAAACGGATTATAAAACAATCTCCATGAATACGCCTCTTGGCGCCATCCGCGGCCTGGACAACGGCCGATGCTATGAGTTTAGGGGGGTCCCCTTCGCGAAAGCGGGCCGGTTTGAGTATGCCCGGCCGGTCGAGAGCTGGGACGGGGAACTGGACGCCACGGCCTTCGGCCCCGGCTGCCCCCAGAACCGGGCGGTCCATGAGCATCTGGAAAACCGGACCCGCCTGTTCTACAAAAAGGAGTTTCGGGAGGGCATGGATTTCTCCTATTCGGAGGACTGCCTGAACCTGAACATCTACGCCCCCTATGGAGCCAAGGATGCCCCGGTGGTGCTCTTCTTCTACGGCGGGGGCTTCGACTCCGGCCTCAACTGCGAGGGCCCCTTCGACGGCAGCGCCCTCTGTGAGCGGGGGCTGGTGGCGGTGTTCGCCAACTATCGGGTGGGGCCCCTGGGGTACCTCACCCATGAGGCGATCCAAGCGCGGTACGGCCGGGACGGGAACTTCGGCCTGGACGATCAGCTCACCGCCGTCCGCTGGGTGAAGGCGCACATTTCCGCCTTCGGGGGCGACGGGGAGAACATCACCCTCCTGGGCCAGAGCGCCGGGGCCATCTCCATTCAGTACCTGTGCCTGAACCCGGCCCACCGGGGGCTCTTTCAGCGGGCGGCCATGATGAGCGGCGGGGGCCTGTTTCCCCGCTTCGCCCTGCCCCGGCCCGCTCAAAAGACCCGGGAATACTGGCGCCAGTTCATGGAGCTGGCGGGGTGCGGGTCCTTTGAGGAGCTGAAGGCGGCGCCCCTGGAGAGGCTTTTCGACGCCGTGGAGAAGATCCGCGCCCTCCGCAAGGACAACACCTACAACACCATGCCCGTCGTCGACGGCTGCCTGCTTCCGGAGCCGGTGGACCGGCTCATCCGGCGGCCCCTGCCAATCAGCTATCTCATCGGCTTCACCAACAACGATATGTATGCCCCCGTCATGGCCTATATCGGCAGCCGGTTCGGCCGGGACAACGGGGCGTACCTGTACTACTTCGACCTGGACGCCCCCGGGGACGACAACCGGGCCTTCCACTCCTGCGACCTTCGGTACATGCTGGGCACCCTCTGGAACGGTTGGCGGCCCTACGGGAAGCGGGACTATGAGGCCTCCGAACAGCTCATGGACTATCTTGCCAACTTCGCCCGCACCGGGGACCCCAACGGCCCCGCTTTGCCCCCCTGGCAAAGGGGAAAGGCGGCCCTGCGTATCGCCCCCGAGGGGACGGCCATGGGCCATATCAGCTATCTAAAGCTCCTGCGCAATATGCTCACCAAGGGGGATCCCAAGGCATGAAATTCGATCATCGGTTCACCCTGCGGGAGGCGGGCAAAAGCCACCGGGTCTATGAAGCCGACGGGGTGCGGATGCGCCTGGACTTCTTCGCCCACATGCTGCGAGTGGCCCTTGTCCGGGAGGGCGTGCCTCTGGTCCCCACCTGGAGCGTGTGTCCCGCCGGCGGCGACGCGCCCCTTTTTGGCCGGGACAAGCTCTCCACGGAGGGCTTGGCGCTTTTTGCGCCGGAGGTTGCCGAGAGGGAGGGGACCCTGTCCTTCACCCTGGACGGGGTGGCCTTTTCCGTTGAACGGAAGAACTTTCGCCTCGCGGCCCGGACGGACAGGGGCCTGCTGTACCGGGACAGGAGCGGCCTTGCCTACAGCTTTGCCGGGGAGCTGGGCCGGGGCTTCGTCCACTACACGGATCGGTTCGAAGGGGAGCAGATCTTCGGCCTGGGGGACAAGTGCGGCCCGGTGAACAAGGCCGGCGGGCGGTTTTTGCTTCACACCGGGGACGCCATGGGCTTTCGGGCCGAGAGCAGCGACCCCCTTTACAAGCACCTGCCCTTCTATA
The DNA here is from genome assembly GCA_902765005.1 of uncultured Eubacteriales bacterium. Classification (GTDB taxonomy): domain Bacteria; phylum Bacillota; class Clostridia; order Christensenellales; family CAG-138; genus RUG472. The sequence continues at coordinate 84,050 of CACWYB010000004.1, forward strand.
TCTGCCGCCACGGGGCCGGGAGCTACGGTCTCTTTTACGACACCATGAGCAGCGGCAGCCTGGACTTCGGCCGGGAGCACGACAACTATTTTGAACCCTTCTCCGGCGCCCGCTTCGAGGAGGAGAACATGGTGTTCTACCTCATTTTGGGCACCCCCTTTGAGATCGTCCGCCGCTTCGTTGCCCTGACGGGGGGCGCGGCCCCGGTGCCCCGATGGGCCTTCTCTTATTGCGGCAGCACCATGGAATATACGGACGCCCCGGACGCGGATCGGCGGCTAAGGGGCTTTGTGGAGACCTGCGAACAAAACCGCATCCCCTGCCGGGGGTTCTACCTGTCCAGCGGCTACACCCAGATCGGGGACAGGCGCTGCGTCTTTCATTGGAACCGGGACAAGATCCCCTCCCCGGAGGGCCTGGCGGCCTTCTTCCGCGAACATGGCATGGCCCTGATCCCCAACGTGAAGCCCGCCTTTCTCACGGACCATCCCCTGTACGACGAGATCGCCAGGCAGGGCTGGTTCCTTTCCTACGCCGACGGCACCCCGGCTCAATTCCCCTTCTGGGGCGGCATGGCCAGCTATCTGGATTTCACCAACCCCGGGGCCTACGCCTTCTGGAAGACCTGCGTGCGGGAGCAGCTCATAGACAAGGGCTACACCCACATCTGGAACGACAACAACGAATACGACGTGTGGGACGAGGACGTGCTCGCCTTCGGCTTCGGCCGGCCCCTGCCCGCCAGTCGCATCCGGCCCCTGTTCGCCTATCTTATGGCGCGGGCCAGCCGGGAGGCCTGCCTGGAGGCGGGCGTGGAGACGCCCTTCAACGTGAGCCGCTCGGCCATGGCCGGCACGGGGCGGGTGGCCTCCACCTGGACCGGGGACAACCTGACAAGCTTTCGGGACCTGAGGTTCAACCACTTTCAGGCCATGACCATGGCCCTTTCCGGCTTCCTCTTCTTCGGGCCGGACATCGGGGGCTTTGCCGGCCCCCGGCCCGGGCGGGAGCTGTTTTTGCGGTGGCTCCAATACGGGGTGTTCCTGCCCCGGTTCGTGCTCCACTCCTGGAAGCCGGGGGAGCCGGCCACCATGCCCTGGCTTTATGAGGATTTGCTCCCCGCCGTCCGCCGGCTCTTCGCCCTGCGGGAGGAGCTGACGCCCTATCTCTATGAGGAGGCGGAGCGGTGCCGCCGGGACGGTGAGCCCCTGCTGCGGCCGGTGTTCCTCGAGGAGGAAGCCTACGACCCGGACAGCGACTGCTTCCTCTGCGGCAGCCGGATCCTCGTTTGCCCCGTGTTCGATGCGGGGGCAGCCGGCGTTACCGTCACCCTGCCCCGCCTGGGCGGCGGCTGGCGGCTCCGGGGGGCGGGGGAAAGCTTGCCGGATGGCAGGACGGTGACCGTCCCCTGCGCGCCCACGGACGACCCGGTGTGGTTCACTTTGATTCCGTTTGATTCGATATAAGAGCGACGGGGTAAAAAAGGATTTCGGCGACAGGGAAGCGGGGCCCATACCATAGACGTTCCCCCTCGGGGCGTGGAAGCTGGCTAACCGGATCGAAATTGAAAAAGGATAATAAAACGCGGCGCTTTTCGGCGCCGCTTTTTGCGTTGGAAAAGATCAGTTGGCGCAGAGCGCCGTCAGCTCTGCGTACTTTTGGTCGATGGCGTCCCGATAGGGGGCGTAGTCCATGGGGGCGCGGGCCCGCAGCAGCTCCGTCACCTCGCCGATGGGGGCGAGCAGGGGCGTGAGGGCCAGGTTCCCCAGGACCCCTTTGAGGGCGTGGGCCGCCTCAAAGCCGGCGTCCAAATCGCCCTGGGTCAGGGCGTCGTGAAGCTTCTGGAAGTTGGCGTCCTTCACCGCCATGTTTACCAAGCGCAGATAGAATGCCTCGTTGTTCAAACACCGGCCCAGGCCCTCCTGCACGTTGGCGCCGTAGGCTTTGAGAGCATCCATGGTCAGCATAAATCTATTCCTCCTCGCGATTTGATGTGGTCAGGTTTCGTCACCGTAAAAGGCATAGCCGTTCTTGCCCCGTTCCTTCACCAGATACAGAGCGGTGTCGGCATCCTTGAGAATGTCATCCGTGGGCGCGGGTCGATCGGAGAAGGCCACGCCGATGCTCAGCGTGATGGGGGGCAGGCCGTCGGCGGTGTCCTGGAGCAGGGCCTGGATGCGGTGGATCTTCTCCTCCACCAAAGCGCGCATGGCGCTGGTGGTGTGGACCATGAGCACCGTGAACTCGTCTCCGCCGAACCGGCACACATAGTCCTCCGTACGGAAGTTCTTCAGCAGGGCCTGGGCCACCTTCCGGAGCACCCGGTCGCCCATGTCGTGGCCGTAGGTGTCGTTGAAGGCCTTGAAGTGATCGATATCGAAGATGAACATGGCCTGGGCACGGCCCCGGGTTGTGGCCTTGGCTTTCTCGAAGACGCCCCGGTTGAAGCAGCCGGTGAGGGCGTCGTGGGAGGCCTTGTAGGCCAGCTGCTCCTGGTTTTGCCGGCTTTGGAGCAGGGCCCGGTTGTAGGCCCGGGACACGAACCGAAGCTCGCTGGCCCCCAGCTCCTCGGCGGTCTTGTCCGCGGAGATGGCGGTCATGAGGGATTCGATGGGGCGGATGACCAGCCGGACCACAAACAGCACCATGGCGATTACCACCAGTACCACCACCAATATGAGCAGGGTCTGGGTGGTGAGGGACGTCTCCAGCTGCCGGGTGCACCGCTTCTGGGCGGCCTCGGTCTCGCCGATGAGGGCCTCCTCGCAGCGGGCGATGTTGTCGCGAATGGTTTGCTTGGCGGACTGATAGGCTTTGTCAAAGACCAGCTCCCGGGCTTTGCTCAGCTGTTCCTCCGGGGTGAGGGCCCCGTCCTCCGCCGTGAGCTCCACCTCCTGGAGGGGCTTGGGCATGGCGCTGATATCCAGCCCCTGGCCCGCCACGCCCAGGCGCATGGCGTAGCGCTCGATCTCCGCCAGCTGGTTGGAAGTGAGCAGGGCGGCGTTCAGATACCGGGCGGTGGTGGTGCCGGAGAGGGAGGCCTCCATGTTCTCCATGGCGATGTCCCGCCGCCGGGTCACCTCGATCTCCCGGAAGAAGTCCTCCGCGCTGGCCGGATCCCCGGTGACGATGAAGGTGCGCACCCGGTCCGTCAGATAGTCGGAGCCGGCCTGCATGTCCGCCGCGTCCTTCCGGGCCAGCACATAGCGTTCCGTGGCCTGTTCCAGGTTGTTGAAGCTCCGGTTGGTGGACAAAACCACCAGCAGCAGCGCCACCGCCAGCACGACGGTGATGGAGATCATGAGCCGATTCAGCTTCCTAAGATGCAGACCGCCTATGTTGTTTTCCCGGTTTTCCATGGACCTTCCTTTCTCTGGCGCAGGGGGTCATTCTTCCCAGTTGGGCTCCTCGCCGTCCTCGGAGGCGCTGACCGAATCCATGGCGCTTTCGATGAGCTTGATCATCTCCCACACGGAGCGGAACTGGATGGTCTTGTCCTCCTCCATCCAGGTGATGCGGCCCTGCCAGCTGCTGTTCTGCCGGTGCTGGACCCGGACGATGAAGGTGCCGATGTCGCCGTGTTTTTGGAGCAGTTGTTCGTCACTCATGATCTTTATCCTTTCCTGAGGTCGCGAGTAGGGTTTGTTTTGCGGCAAAAAGCTGCGTTCGTTGGTGCCGGGGAAGGGGAACTGCAGCTCGTCGAAGAGCTTTTCCATGAGCAGGGTCATCTGCCCCAGATCCCCGAAGCAGATGGGGTCGATGCAGTAGCTGTGGAAGAGCCTGCCGATGAGCTCTGCGTGCACCCGCCTGTCCATGCACAGGACGATGCCGTTGGGGGCGCCGATATACCATTGGGAGTGTTGCTGTTCCATGGCGGTCTCCTGCCTTCTTTACGGGGTCCAGAACACGCTGTTCACAAAGTATTCGATGCCGGTGCGCTGCCGCCCGGTCAAGAAGCGGGCGTTGATCCGGCGCTGGATCACGTTGCAGTTCTCCCGGGTGGTGTTGATAAGCAGCACCAGATACTGGCCCTTGCCGTACCGGCACATGGCGTCGCCTCGGCGGATGGAAAGCCGGATGGCGTCGCCCATACGGCTGATGAGCTGATCCAGTATCTCACCCTCCCGCATGGGGTTGCCCTTGCCGTCCACGATGGTGCAGAGCATGATGTACACCGATTGGCCGCCCCGCTCCAGCATCCGCTCCACCATCCGGTAGATGCCCAGGAACACGGGGTAGTTGCACAGATACCCGCCCTGGGAAAGGTCGCTGGCTCCGGTGAGCTCCGACTGGATCTGATCCAGCACCGCATGGCGGTACTGCATCTTCTCCCCCAGCCGGTCAAACTGCTCCATGAGCTTGCGGGAGGGGCGCAGTCCCTGCTCGTTGAAATAGTATTGGACGGTGCTGTCGTAGAGCTTGCGGGCGTCGTCCGCCCGGCCCAGGGACACCAAGGCCTCCATGGTCACGGTCTCCCAGTCCGCCAGCGGGTCGATCCGGGCGGCATACAGGCCCAGATCCTCCATCTGAAAGAAGTCCTGGCTCACCCGAAGCAGCTCCGCGGCCCGCTCCACGCAGGTGCAGAAGATTTCCTTGTATCGCCGCGCCTCCCGGGCGGCCCACACCGTGGCGGTCTGCATGGAAAGGAATTCGCCCCCGTAGGCGTAACAGGCCTCCAGATACAGGGCCAGCCGCTCGTCCAGATCCTTCGTTTCCTGGGCCTGGCGGTAGAGGGACTCGAAGTAGGCCGCGTCCTCTACGGTGGGGATATCGCCGGACCAGCGAAAGACGCCCTTCTGCTGCTCGATGCAGTTTTCGGCGGGGATGCCGGCTTTCAGGAGCTTTTTCTTGGTGTTGTAGATCACGCTCTGCAGGGCATGGTGGATGTTGCTCATGTCCCTGTCCCCGAAGAGGAGCTCCTCCAGCTTATCCCGAGACACGCCGTTTTGCCCCTCGTGGATCAGGATCTGCAGCAGATATGCGCTTTGGGAATCGTTGGCCTTGGAGCCGCCTGCCACCAGCTGCCCATTCCACCGCAGGGAAAAGCTGCCCAGCATGCGTGCGTAGAGAACGTTATCCTGCTCCTTCATGGCGGCCCTCCTGGTATCTTGCCTCCGTCCCCTCGGTCATAGAACCAAGGGCAGGGATATACTAACGATAAATATACCATACCCCGGCCCGTTGCGCAAGATTTGTTGTGACGACGGCGTAAAAACGCCTCTTTCAGAGGGAGCGGATGGGGAAACGAACAGGCTTACCAGATGAAGTTGGATTTGAGTTGCTCGCCGTTGTCCATGAGGATGTCCTCGCCGGTGATGGACCGATTGATGACGGAAAGGTAGTAGACCAGATCCGCCACCTCGGAAGCCTCGGCCCACTTGCCCAGCAGGGTCTCGGCCTTCACGGCGTCGTAGAGCGCTTCGTTCTCCAGGATGTGGGCGTTGGCGGGGGTGATGACGCCGCCGGGGGAAACGCTGTTCACCGTCACGCCCCGAGGGGCCAGGTTCAGCGCAAGGTACTTCATGTAGCCCACCAGGCCGGCCTTGGAGGCCACGTAGCGGGGGAACTCGGCTCCGTTGCGGGCGGAGGCGGAGGCGATGAACACCACGCTCCTGAGGGCGGGGTTATTTACATGCCGCTCCGTAAAATCCATGGTGGCGGTCAGGTTCACGTCCATGGCGTTCCCTTCCTCCAGGGTGCCGGCGTTGTTGATGAGGATGTGCAGCTCCGGCGCCTCCACCCGGGCGGTGCGGATGTCCGCCTGCAGGTGGCGGTAGTTCTCATGGCCCAGGGCGGCGGGCAGCAGGTCCACACCGTAGACGGTGTGTCCTTTCCGCAGAAACTTTTTCGCTATGGCCAGGCCCATGCCCCGGCCGGTGCCGGTGATGAGCACGTTCATAGGTCGGTCCCTTTCGAGCGGTCGTCGATGATCCGCCGGGAGATCCGGTAGCCCATGGGGGAGAAGAACACCTCAAAGAGCAGCTCCAGCACGGCGCCGGTCAGAGCGCAGGTGAAGCATTGGAGGCTCGTCCAGCCGAAGAAGACCCGGCTCACCAGCAGGGCGAAGATCAGGTTGTCCGCGAACTGGGCCAGGAAGGTGGACACATAGGACCGAAGGGCGAACACGCCGAAGCCGGCCTTCTTCTTGGCCAGCTTGCCGATGCCGTAGTTCAGGTAGTTGTTCAGCAGGGCGGAGGCCAGAAAGGCGATGGAGCTGCCCAGGATGATGAACCAGGTGCCGGCGAAGGTGTTGTCCAGGGCCCCGTTGATGATCTTTTCGCTCCCCTCCACGAAGCTCTCCCCCCACACGCCGGGGATCCGGCTGGCCAGGAAGAACATGAGGGCCATGAACAGGTTCAGCCCCAGCGCGGCGAAGGACAGCACGGAGGCGGCCCGAGGCCCGTAGCAGTGGGTCACCACGTCCATGGACAGGAAGGTGAGCCAGGAAAACAAAATCCCGCAATCCAGTGCCAGCCAGGTTACGCCGGTATCGATGCTCTTGTTGGCCAGCAGGTTCATCCCCACGACGGAGAGGACCATGCACGTGACGAGCAGCGGCGGAACGGTGCGCATAAGGGTGCGGAATTCTTGGAATGCTTGTTTCATTATTCGGTTTTCTCCTTGTTTTTTTAGGATGGTTTTCAAGAGACATCCATATTGGGCCGCCCGCAGGCAGCGGTGGCATTCTATCACACCCCCGAAAAAAAGGCAAGGGGGTTATTTGTTTGCAGGCTTCGATTCGGCAGGGGGCGCCGCTTGCGCCGGGGCCTGGGCGGCCGCAGGCTGTTTCTTTGCGGCGGGGGCCGGCGCCGGCTGAGCGGGGGCCGCGGGCTGGGGCTCCGCCTTCTCGGGGGCCGGCTTTTGCAGCAGGGAGAAGTAGCGCTGGTGAGCCCGGTCGTAGGCGGCGTTGAAGGCCTTGTCGTCGCCGGCGTGGAGGCGCTCGAAGTACAGATGCTCATGGTCCGCCAGCTCCGGATGGACCCGGACCATGGTGGCGATGCCCACGTTGGAGCACACGTCGCCGATGCGGTGGAACTCCACCATCAGATCGGAGAAGGTGGCGTCGGCAAAGACGTTGCATTCCCCGGTGCTCATGCGCTTGAGGTGGTTCCGCTTGAGCAGGGCGATGAGCTCCGCCGTCACCTGGACCAGAGGCTCGATCCGCTCGGCGGCGTCCACGTCCCGTTTGCGGAAGGTCTGCTCCGTCTCGTCCAGAATGTTCATAAGGGCGCTCTCCAAAACCGCCAGCTCGCTGAGGGCCGCCGGGGAGAAGGCGGTGTTGTTCCGCTTCAGGGTGGCGGCGTGATCGGCGATGTTGATGGCATGGTCCCCCAGCCGCTCAAACTCCGAGGTGACCTTGTAATACTGATCCAGGATGGACACGTGGTAGGGAAGCTTCAGCTGGGGCAGAAAGCCCACCATATACTTGCTGACCTTGTCGGTCATGCGGTCGATCTCGTCCTCCTCCGCCTGGATGTCCATGTGCAGGGCCGGGTCGTACTTTTCCAGCAGGCGGAAGGATTTTTCAATGTTGGCGCGGGAAGCGGCAAAGATGGTGAGCAGCAGGTTGTAGCAGCTCTGCAGGGCCAGGGCCGGGGTGTTGTAGAACACCGGATTCAGGGCGTCGGTAACGGCCTTATACTTGCTCTCCTTCACGGGATCATCCTTCACCAGCTTCCGGCTCATGCGTTCATAGGTGGTGAGCAGAGGGAAGAGGGCCAGGGCGCAGCCCAGGTTGAAGATGGTGTTGGTATTGGCGATGATGCTGGAATTCACCGGCTCATCCCACAGCGAGCGCAGCAGCCCCGCCCGGTGGACAATGGCTACGACGACCAAAACCAGCACCGTTTCGCTCAGGTTAAAGAGGATATTGACGATGCCCACCCGCCGGGCCTCCGCCTTGGCGCCGATGGAGCAGACGATGGCTGTGGTCACGCAGTCGCCCAGATAGATGCCCACGATGACGGCGTAGATGGCCTTGAAGGTGAGCAGCCCCGTGGCGGAGAAGGCCTGCAGGATGCCGATGGTGGCCGAGGAGCTTTGGAGCATGAAGGCCACGGCGGCGCCGGTGATATACCCCAGGACCGGGCTCTTGCCCAGGCCGGAGAACAGGTTTTCGATGAGGCCGGACTGAGCCAGGCTGTTCACGGCGCCGGTCATGTTCAGCAGGCCCGAAAACAGGATGCCGAAGCCGATGGCGATATTGCCGATGGATTTGGAGTTCTTGAAGAATTGGCCCATGATGAGCACGATGCCCAAAATCAGGGCGATGGGGGCCAAGGTGGAGGGCTGGAAGAAGCGGAGGATGTCCGCGCCGGAAGCGTCAATATCCAAGAGGCGGATGATCTGGCCCGTGACCGTGGTGCCCACGTTGGCGCCGATGATGATGCCCAGGCTCTGGTGCAGGGTCAAAATGCCCGCGCCCACCAGGCCCGCGGTGATGACGATGGTGGCGGTGGAGCTCTGGATGAGGGCGGTGACCAGCACCCCCAGGATGAAGGCCTTCAGAGGGTTATCCGTCACCTTGCCCATGGCCACCTTCAGGGTGCCGGATGAGTTTTCCTTCAGGGAGTCGCCCATGAGGCGCATGCCGTACAAAAACATGGCCAGGCCGCCCAGAAGGGAGATCACATTGAATATATCCATAAAATGATGTACCTATATTGCCGTAGTTTCCGAAACTTTCCTAATATAAGGATACTATGCTGCTTGTCTATCTGTCAAGAAAAAACGCAAAAAGCCTCTTTTTTCCTGACGATCCATAGGCTATACTGAGGGAAACGAAGCAAGAAAAGGAGCGAATCATGGCAGAAAAGACGGCCTTTTATGAATCGGTGCGGGACCGACTCCTCCGCTATGCCCAAGTGGACACCCAGTCCGCCCGGATAAGCGATACCGTGCCCAGCACCCGAAAGCAGCTGGACTTAGGGCGCCTGCTGCGGGACGAGCTCACGGCTATGGGGGCGAAGGAAGTGTATCTGGATGAGGAGACGGGCGTGCTCTACGCCGCCCTGCCCTCCACGCTCCCGCCGAACCAGGGCCGGGCGGTGGGCTTCGTGACCCACCTGGACACGGCCCCCGATGCGCCGGGCGGCCCGGTGCGGCCCTGGGTGCTGGAGAACTACGGCGGCGGGGACATCCTGCTGAACCGGGCGCAGAACATCGTCATGAGTCCCCGCGCCTTCCCCAACCTGCTCAATTATCTGGGGCAGGACCTGATCCTCACCGACGGCACCACCCTGCTGGGCGGGGACGACAAGGCCGCCATCGCCGCCGTCATGACCATGGCGGAGCACCTGCTGCAGCACCCGGAGCTCCCCCACGGGCGGATCGCCCTGGCCTTCACCCCGGATGAGGAGGTGGGCGGCCTGGCCCGGGATCTGGACCTTTTCCGTTTCGGGGCCAAGGTGGCCTATACCCTGGACGGGGACTACCTGGGCTACTATGAGGACGAGACCTTCAACGCCTCGGAGGCCACGGTCCGGTTCACCGGCCGCAGCGTCCACACCGGCACCGCCAAGGGCATCCTCATCAATGCCGCGGATATGGCGGCGGCGTTCATGGCCCTGCTGCCGCCCCGGGAGAAGCCCCAGTTTACCGAGGGCCGGGAGGGGTTCTTCCATGTGGTGTCCGTGACCGGCAGCTGCGAGGAGGCCCAGGTGACCTTGATCATCCGGGATCACGACGCCCAGGCCTTCGCCCGCCGGGAGCAGCTGCTGCGGGACGCGGCCGATCAGCTTGCCCGGCAGTACGGATCAGACCGGGTATCCCTCACCATCACCCCCACCTATCGGAACATGAAGGAGGTCATCGACCGGTACCCCTTCCTGGTGGAAACCTTAAAGCAGGCCATCCTGCTTTCGGGCCTCACCCCCCGCAGCATCCCCTTCCGGGGCGGCACGGACGGGTCCGCCCTGTCCCACCGGGGCCTGCCCTGCCCCAATCTTTCCGCCGGCTATGAGAACGCCCACGGCCGCTTCGAGTTCGTGCCCATCCGGTCCATGGAGAAGAACGTGGAGATCCTGCTCCACCTGGTCCGCCTCTTCGGGGAGATGGAGGCGTAGGGATGGGCATGGAATCGTTTTCCACGGCGGAGGCGCTGTTTTTCCAGGGGCATGAGGAGGCTCTGCCCCTCTATGGGGCGGTGCGGGCCCTGGTGCGGGAGGTTTGCCCCCGGGTTAGGATCGAAGGGAAGAGGACCCAGATCTCCTTCTTCGCCCGGTACATGTTCGCCGCGGTGTCCTTTGCGCCTGTGGGCCGGGCCATGGATCGGCCCAATCCCTTCCTCACCCTGACCCTGTGCCTTCCCGCCCGGCTGGAAAGTCCACGGGTGGCGGCCGCAGTGGAGGCGTATCCCGGACGTTGGACCACCCACATCCTTTTGGGCCGCCCCCAGGATGCGGACGGGGAGCTGAAGGGATGGCTGGAGAGTGCGGCGGCTTTTGCCGGCAGAAGAAGAGGAGCATAGGCCGAATGCCTTGACTTTTCCCTGCAAAAGGGGTATATTCTTGCCGATTTTTTTAATGGAGGGAAGAGAATATGTGGAATAGAAAAGATTTGAAAGCCAGGGGCAAGGCTGCCTTTTTGGCGAACTATTGGAAGTGTGTGCTGGTGGCTCTGATCCTGGCCGCCCTGGTGGGCAGCAGCGGCGGCGCGGCCCGCACCTCCAGCCAGACTTCCGGCAGTGATATAGGAAACGAATATCTGGTTGAGATGCAGGAGGAGGCCATGAACAAGGTGCCCCTGTTGAACGGCGTTCTGGAGCTGACGGAGACCTTCTCCGCGAGCCAGCCGCTGCGGGGCGTTCGGATCAGCCTGGGCCTGGGCTCCAGTCTGGTGATGCTGCTGCTGAGCATCCTGGTGTTCAACCCCCTGATCGTGGGCTGCTATCGGTTTTTCCTGCAGAATAGCCGGGGCCTTAGCAACCTTCGCGAGCTGGGCGCAGGCTTTCGGGACGACTGGGGGAACGTGGTGCTGACCATGTTCCTCAAGAACCTGTTCATCTTTCTGTGGGCGCTGCTGTTCATCGTTCCCGGCATCGTCAAGGCCTATTCCTACCGGATGGTGCCTTACATCATTAAGGAGCACCCCGAGATCAGCGGCACGCAGGCCATCTCCCTGTCCCGGCAGATGATGAACGGTCACAAGTGGAACACCTTCGTGCTGGATCTGTCCTTCCTGGGCTGGCACATCCTATCCATCCTGACGCTGGGCATCCTGGAGATCTTCTTTGTGACTCCCTACATTCAGGCCACCGATGCGGAGCTCTACATGGCCCTCTGCGACGCCAGGTAAGAGCCAGGCGCAATAAACACCCCATGGCATGCAAAAAGCCGCGCTCCGTCCGCGGCTTTTTTGCTGGAAGAAAAGTCCATTGCGCAGCGGCGATTAGGGTGATATACTATTTTATTATTTCAAAAACCAGTTGTATTCCTTCGATCAGGAAAGCGGCGAAAAGAGGTAGCTATATGTTCGGAAGAAGACCCGATGGGCGGCGGATCGACAAGATCGATCCCGTCATGAAGATCACCCCCTATATCATGCAGCAGCGCAGCGACGCCCAGGTGTTCTTAAGGCACCGGGCGGATATGGAGCGCATGTCCGCCTATATCCGGGAGCAGGCGGAAAAGGGGGAGAAGCTCAGCTACATGCAGATCATCGTGGCGGCCTATGTGCGGGCCATCAGCAGCAACCCGGAGATCAACCGCTTCATCATGAACAAGCAGCTCTTCGCCCGAAACAACTGCTCCGCGGCCTTCACCATGCTCAAGGTGCCCCATCGGCCGGACGAGGGGGAGGCGGTGGTGAAGATCAAGTTCGATCTGACCGACACCATCTACGACGTGCGGGATCGGATGGAGGCCGCCGTGGAGGCCGTCCGGGGGGAGGACCAGGGCCCCGGGTTCATCGACAGGCTCCTTGCCTTCGTGTTCGCGGTGCCGGGCCTGGCCACGCTGATCGTGGCGCTGGTGAAGCTGACGGACCGGTACGGCATCTGCCCCAAGTTCCTCATTGAGGAGCTGCCCTTCCATGTGGGCATGTACATCACCAACACCGCCTCCATCGGCCTGCATGAGGTGAACCATCACATCTACAACTTCGGCGACGTGGGGCTGTTCTTCGGCATGGGCACCTCGGAGCGGGTGGCCGTGGAGGAGGAGGGGAGCATCCGGCTCAAGCGGTTTTTGCCCATCGGCATCACGGCGGACGAGCGGGTCTGCTCCGGCGCCCACTATGCTCGGTTCTTCGCGGACATGCGCCGGTATCTGGACCATCCGGAGCTGATGGAGCAGCCGCCCCAATCCGTTCGCTTTGACGAGGGCATGGAGTATCACGAGCCCAAGGTACAGAAGGCGTAACCTTTCTTTTCGCACCTTTTTCTTTTCCGTGAAAAGAAAAAGGTGCGTGAAAAAGAAAAGCACATCTATGATACTGTAAGTAACGCGCGGAAAGCTGGTCGGCTTTCCGCTTTTTTTTGTTGACAGATAAGAGAGGAGGGATTATACTAACACATGAACAGATGTTCATGTGTTTTCGAAAAGGAGGGAGCCGATATGACCAAGCGGGATCATGCGGAGGTATGCGAGGAACTTTGCACCCACCAGGACATTTTGGATCGGGTGAAACCGGATATGCCCGACGAGGAGCGGCTCTACGATCTGGCGGAGCTGTTCAAGGTGTTTGGCGACACCACCCGGATTCGGATTTTGTATGTGCTGTTCGAGTCGGAAATGTGCGTGTGCGACATCGCGGCTCTGCTGAACATGACCCAGTCCGCCATCTCTCACCAGCTCAAGATCCTCAAGCAGGCCCGGCTGGTCCGCAACCGGCGGGAGGGGAAAACCGTCTTTTATTTCCTGGACGACGACCATGTGCGGACCGTTATCGGTCAGGGCATGGAGCATATCGAAGAAAAACATGGGAGGAGAAAAAAACATGAAGAAGACCTATAAGATCGACGTGGACTGCGCCAACTGCGCCAACCTCATGGAGCGGGAGACCAAGAAGACCCCCGGCGTAAAGGACGCCGTGGTAAGCTTTATGACCCTGAAGATGAAGGTGGAGTTCGAGGACGGAGCGGACGAAGCCGCCGTCATGGCCGACGTGCTCAAAAACTGCAAGAAGGCCGAGCCCGACTGCGAGATTTATCTGTAAGGGTTTGTTCTGCCGCTTTTTCTTTTCGGTGAAAAGCAAAAGCGGCGGAAAAAGAAAAGCTTAGGAAGGGGGCTTGGGCTTCATTCCTATTCATATTATCTTTCCTGTGCTTCTCTTTTTTCGGTTCCTTTTTTCGCTTCACCGAAGAGAAAAAAGGAACAAAAAGAAGGAGTCCTATGAATAAGAAGCAAAAAACACTCCTATATCGCATCCTCATCGCGGCCGTGCTGTTTGTGCCGGTGTATCTCATCAGCGAGGACATCGTGCATGTGGCGCTGCCTAAATGGGCGCTATTCTGCCTGTTTCTCATCCCGTACCTCACCGTGGGGTATGATGTGCTGCGCAAGGCGGCCCTGGGCGTGAAGAACAAAAAGGTCTTCGACGAGTGCTTCCTCATGACCGTGGCCACCATCGGCGCCATCGTCCTGGGCGAATACGGCGAAGGCGTGGCGGTCATGCTCCTGTACCAGGTGGGCGAGCTCTTTCAGAGCGTGGCCGTGGGCAAGAGCCGCCGCAGCATCAGCGAGCTCATGGACATCCGTCCGGATTACGCCAACATAGAAACTGACGACGGCGCCCTGGAGAAGGTGGACCCGGACGATGTGGAGGTAGGCTCCCTCATCGTCGTCCAGCCTGGGGAACGGGTGCCCATCGACGGCGTGGTGGTGGAGGGCGCTTCCGCCCTGGACACCGCCGCCCTCACCGGCGAGAGCCGGCCCCGGAGCGTGGCCGTGGACGACACCATCCTCTCCGGCTCCATCAACCTTTCCGGCGTGCTCAAGGTGCGCACCACGGCAGCCTTCGATGAATCCACCGCCTCCAAGATCCTGGACCTGGTGGAGAACGCCGCCGCCCGGAAATCCAAGTCCGAAACCTTTATCTCCAAATTTGCCCGCATCTATACGCCCTTCGTCTGTTATGCGGCCCTGGCCCTCGCCATTCTGCCGCCCCTGTTCCTGCTGATTACCGGGGCGAACATGACCGGCGTCTGGCAGGATTGGCTGCTTCGGGCCTGCACGTTCCTGGTCATCAGCTGCCCCTGCGCTGTGGTCATCAGCGTGCCGCTGAGCTTCTTCGGCGGTCTGGGCGGCGCCAGCAGCCAGGGCATCCTCATCAAGGGCTCCAACTACCTGGAGACCCTCTCCAAAGTGAACACCGTGGCCTTCGACAAGACCGGCACCATCACCAAGGGCAACTTTGAGGTCTCTGCCATCCATCACAACACCCTGGAACGGGAGCGGCTGCTGGAGCTGGCAGCCCTGGCCGAATGCCATTCCTCTCACCCCATCAGCCTGAGCCTTCAGCGGGCCTACGGCCAGACTCCCAACATGGATCGGGTCACCGACGTGGAAGAGATCAGCGGCCATGGCATCACCGCCCGGGTGGACGGCCTCTCGGTGGCCGTGGGGAACGATCGGCTCATGAACAAGCTGGGCATCCGCTTCCGGCCCTGCCACCATGTGGGCACCGTGATCCACGTGGCGGTGGACGGTGACTACGCCGGCCACATCCTCATCCGCGACGAGTTGAAGGAGCACGCCCAGGAGGCCATGGCCGCCCTGAAGCGGGCCGGGGTGAAGCGGACCGTCATGCTCACCGGGGACGCTGCCGCCGTGGCGGAGCAGGTGGCCCAAGAGGTGGGCATCACCGATTACCGGGCGGAGCTGCTGCCCCAGGATAAGGTGGCGGCGGTGGAGCAGCTGCTCAAAGAGAGCGGCCGGGGCCTTGCCTTCGTGGGCGACGGCATCAACGACGCGCCGGTCCTCTCCCGGGCGGACATCGGCATCGCCATGGGCGCCCTGGGCTCCGACGCGGCCATCGAGGCGGCGGACGTGGTGCTCATGGACGACGACCCGCTGAAGATCGCCAAGGCCATCGGCATCTCCCGCAAGTGCCTTAGGATCGTGTGGGAGAACATCCTCTTTGCCCTGGGCGTCAAGGGCGTGTGCCTCATTCTCAGCGCCTTGGGCATGGCCAACATGTGGCTGGCCATCGGCGCCGATGTGGGCGTGATGATCCTGGCGGTCCTGAACGCGATCCGCTGCCTGTTTGTAAAGAAGATATAATAGTATGCCAGATCCATTTTCTTGAAAGAAGAAGGACCAAAAAGACCTTTACCCATACGAAATCGCTCAGGAAGTCTAATGCATTCGTCTTCCTGAGCTTTTCTTTTTCCGCCGCTTTTTCTTTTCACCGAAAAGAAAAAGCGGCAAAACACAAGCATTGAAAACATCATCGCTTTTTGGTATACTCTACCTATCTTATTCCGGGAGGGATTGCGCATGAAGTGGCTCATCGCGTCGGACCTGCACGGCTCCGCCTACTACTGCCGGCAGCTGCTGGCGGCCTTCGACCGGGAGGCGGCGGACCGGATGCTGCTCCTGGGGGACCTTTTGTACCACGGCCCCCGGAACGACCTGCCTCGGGACTACGATCCCAAGGCGGTGACGGCCCTGCTGAACGAGCGCCAGCGGGACATTTTGGCCGTTCGGGGCAACTGCGACGCGGACATCGATCAGGTGGTCCTCCAGTTCCCCATCCTGGCGGACTACGCCCTGTTCTCGGAGGCCGGGAAGCTCATCTTCGTCACCCACGGGCACCTGTTCAACCTGGAGCATCTGCCGCCCCTGCACGAGGGGGACATCCTGCTTCACGGCCACACCCACGTGCCCGCCTGCCAGGAGCAGGGCGGCGTTATCTACCTGAACCCGGGCTCCCTGTCCATGCCCAAGGAGGATTCCCCCCACAGCTACATGACCCTGGAGGATGGGCTTTTCCTTTGGAAAACGCTGGAAACCGGGGAGATCTTCCGCACCTATCGCCTGTAACCTATTTTGTTCTTCCCCATACCACGGGCTTCGGCTCCCGTGGTATATATTTTATGTTTGCAATTGAGGGGCCGTAACGCTATACTGATACTGCATCACCTGATATATCGGAAAGGAACCCACATGAATCCAAGACATCCCGGAAAACAAAGCGTGCGGCTGCTGGCGGCCCTGCTTTCCCTCATCCTGCTGGCGGGCAGCGCCTTTGGGCCGGCCCGGACCCGGGCTGACCAGGGCCCTGACCCCACCGCGGCTCCCGCTACGCCCACACCCGCCCCCATCCAGGGCGGAGAGGATGTGATCCTGGGCGGTCGGGACGCCACGGGCTATCAGGGCGTCATCGCCACGGGCCGGGCCGAGTGCACGGAGATCGGCCTCAACATCCTGAAAAACGGCGGCAACGCTGTGGACGCGGCGGTGGCCGTGGGCTTCGCTTTGGGCGTGTGCGAGCAGCAATCCTCCGGCATCGGCGGCGGCGGGTTCATGACGCTGCGCCTGGCGGACACGGGGGAGGTCGTCTTCATCGATTTTCGGGACCGGTCCGCAGCCGCTGCTTCCCTGGACATGTGGACCGTCAACCCGGACGGCTCCGTGGCCAACGAAGAGAATAAGATCGGCGGCAAGGCCGTGGCGGTCCCCGGGGAGGTGAAGGGCCTGCTCTATGCCCTGGAGCGATACGGCACCATGAGCAGGGAGGAGGCCATGGCCCCGGCCATAAAGATGGCGGAGGAGGGCTTCACCGTGTCCCACATCACCAGCCGGGACATCAAGGACGCCTACCGGGCCATCATCCGGTACGACAGCACCTCCGAAATCTACCTGGACGAGGACCTGATGCCCTTCGAGGCGGGGGACATCATCCGGAATCCCGATTTGGCGGCCACCTTGCGCCTCATCGCCGAGAAGGGGGAGGAGGTCTTTTACCGGGGCGAGATCGCCGAGAAGATCGTCGCCACCGTCCAGGCCGACGGGGGCTGCCTCACCCTGGAGGACTTTGCCAACTACGACATCCACGTGACCGAGCCCGTTCACGGAACCTATCGGGGCTACGACATCTACAGCTCCAACCTGCCCAGCTCCGGCGGCACCATCATCATCGAGATGCTGAACATCCTGGAAAACTTCGACGTGGCCGCCCTGGATATGGAGAGCCCGGAATACTTCCACCTGCTTTCCGAGGTCATGAAGCTCTGCTATGCCGACCGGGCCAAGTATATGGGCGACCCGGAGTATGTGGAGGTGCCCGTGGCGGGCCTGGTCGACAAAGCCTATGCCCAGGGGCTGGCGGACAAGATCGACCTGAAAAATTCCCAAACCTATGGGGCCGGGGACCCCTGGCCCTTTGAGTCCGATTCCACCACCAGCTATTCCATCCTTGACGCGGCGGGAAACATGGTGGCCGTGACCAAGACAGTGGACGCCACCTTCGCTTCGGCCCTGGTGGCGGAGGGCACGGGCATCCTGCTCAACGACACCCTCTTCGACTTTTCCACTGACCCCAGCAGCCCCAACGTGGTGGCGGGGAACAAGCGTCCCTTGAGCTCCATGAGCCCCACCTTGGTCACGAAGGACGATCAGCCCTTCCTGGCCCTGGGCGCCCCCGGCTCCACCCGGATCATCAGCGGTGTGTTCCAGGTCATCACCAAGGTCATCGACCACGGCCTGGATGTGCAGGACGCCATCGACGCCGTCCGCATGCACGACGACTTCGGCACGCTGATCCTGGAGCGCCGGGTCAGCGACGAGACCATAGACACCCTGCGGCAGATGGGCCATGAGATGAACGTGAGCGAGGTATGGTTCACCTTTCCCTGCGTGCAGGCGGTCCAGCGCCTGCCGGACGGCACCCTGCGGGGCGCGGCGGACCCGCGGCGGGACGGCCAGGCGGCGGCCTATTGAGTGGAAACAACTTGTATAAAAAAGATATAAAGGAGAAAAACATGAAGACCGGCGAAGAGCATTTTCAGGATTATTTGGACTCTCTGGAGAAGAAGCACATGCAGGATCTGGGCCTGTCCCTTATGGCCTCGGCCTATTCCAACTATGCCCCGGCCCAGGCCATCCTGGGGCGCTACCACCTGCTGGGGGAGGTCTTTCCCCGGGATCTGCCCGATGCCCTAAAGTGGCTGGAGAAGGCCGTGGCGCAGGACTACGCCCCGGCCATGACCACCCTGGCCGCCATGTATATGTTCGGCGACGGGGTGAAGGTCAACGGCAAGAAGGCGGTGGAGCTGCTCACCCGGGCCATCGAGCTGGGGGACGGGGAAGCCCTGTTCGTGCGGGGCGTGTGCAGCGAGAAGGGCATCGGCGTCAGCAAGGACCCGCAGGACGCCAAAGCTTGGTACGAGAAGGCCGCCCAGAAGGGCATTACCGAGAGCGCCCTTATGGCGTGAGGTAAAGAAACCGGAAAGGAATCCCCTTGGCGGGGACGCCCCAAAAAACACTTGACAAACGGGTGTAACACCGCCAAAATATAAATACGGGATTATATACCTTCTGCCTAACGATTTAGGCTCAAGGCCATCTTGCGAAGCTGTTGGAGTTGGCATATGCTCATTCAGAACGGAAAACTGCTGCTGGACGACGACTTTGTCTATCGGGATCTGCGGATCGAAGGGGACAGGATTGTGGAGATCCTGCCCTATGGCTCCCAGCCCCGCCAGGGGGAGCAGACCATGGATGTCTATGGGATGGCCATTACCCCCGGCTTCATCGATCTGGAGGTTCATGGGTCCCTGGGCCGAGATTTTTCCGATGCGGACCCGGAGGGCATGAAGGTCATTTCCAAATCCCTGCTGCGGGACGGGGTCACCGGGTATCTGGCGGCGGTGAACGCCTTCCCTGAGGACGTTCTGACGGAAACCTATGAAGCCCTGGGTCAATGGATGGACGACCCTCAGCCGGGCATGGCCCGCATGCTGGGCGTCCATATGCGGGGGCCCTTCATTTCGCCGGCGGCGGCGGGCTGCCAGGACGAGGCCTATGTGAAGGATCCGGACCTGGACCTGTTCCGGCGGCTGAACGACCTGTGCGGGAAACGGGTCAAGTTGCTGACCACATCCCCGGAGCTTGCGGGGGCCAGGCATTTCATTCAGGAAGCGGCCAAGGAATGCTTCGTTTGCCTGGGCAATTCCAACGCAGACTTTGACACCGCCCGCATGGCCTACGCCTACGGCGCCCGGGGCATGACGGACCCCTTCCACAACACGGGCACTTTCTCGGCGGAGGATCCGGGCCTCATCGGCGCCGGCATGGACGTGGCGGAGGCCATCCTCATCAACTTCACCGATGAGGAATCCATCCATCCCGCCACATTGCGAATGCTGATGCGGGGAAATTTCCGCCGACTCTGTTTCATCAGCGGCAAAACCGCCTTTGCGGGCTTGCCCAATGGGGTTTATGAGATCGAACACCACCAGGTGAAGAAGTCCATGACCAAGGCGGCTTTTGAGAACGGACAAGATGCAGGAAGCGTGATGGGGCTTCACACGATTTGCAGAAAGGTCATGAACATGAGCGGCATTCCAGTGCCATTGCTGTTCAAAACGGTGACGGAGATACCTGCCCGCATTTTGGGAGTCTTTGATGAGGTGGGCAGCATTGAGGTCGGCAAACGAGCGGACCTCGTCATGTTGGATTTTCATGAATATGCCGTGGAACATGTGTTCCTCAGCGGGAAACAGGTTTTTTAAGAAGGGAGACGGGGATTTGAAGCTTGGATTCGGTGAGCTCCTTATAATATTCGTGGTGATCCTGTTCATCATCGGGCCGGACAAGATCCCTTCCTTTGCCAAGAAGCTGGGGGAGGGCTTGCGGGCCTTTCGGAGCGCCACCAGCGATGTGACCAAGGAGATCAAGGAAAATGTGGTGGATCCGCTCAATGAGGCCCAGGCTCCGTTGCGGGAGGCCATGGAGCCCCTCACGGAGATGAAGGAGGAGATCAACAAGAGCGTGCGCGACATCAAGAAGGATGTGGCGGGCCTGAACAACGTGAACGCCCCCAAGAAGACCATCGAGGTGGGGGAGAGCGGCCCGGAGGAGGGGGAAGCGGCCCCGGCTCCGGTGAAGAAGATGAAGACCATCCATGTCTACGACAGCAACCTGGAGGAAGCCATGAAGGCGGAAGCCCCCAAGGCGGAGGCAGCCTCGGCGCCGGAAAAGACAGAATCCCCGGCGCAGGAAGCGCCCGCAGAAGCCCCCTCCGGCGAGCAGGCGGAATAACCCATCCAACGGAACTTTTTGCAAAGAAGGAGAAAAGAACATGAGACTCGGAACCAATGAACTCATCATCATCTTGGTCATCGTGCTGCTGATCGTGGGCCCCACCCAGATCCCCAAGCTGGCCAAGCTCTTCGGCAAAGCCTCCAAGAAATTCAAAGAAGGCATAAACAACGAAGAAGAAGATGGCGAAAAGTCCAAAGAAAGCTGAGCAGTCGCTGACAGAGTCGGAGCGCCTGGAGAAGGAGGCCGCTCAGACCGGCGGGTCCATGCCCCTCACCGGCCATCTCAAGGAGATGCGCAACCGGATCGCGGTGGTCCTGGTCGCCTTCGTGGCTTTCAACGTGGTGCTCATCACCCGAGCCCAGGTGCTGGTGGGCTTTCTCACGGACATGGGGGCGGCCTATGGATACAAGTTTATCTATATCTCCCCCTCCGAGCTGCTGCTGCAGCAGTTCAAGGCAGCCATCACGGCCAGCTTCATCCTGTGCATCCCGCTGATCCTCTATGAGATCTTCGCCTTCATGAAGCCGGGCCTCACCCGCAAGGAGAAATCCGGCATCCGTTTCGGGCTGATCTTCGGAGTGGTGTTCTTCGCCGCCGGCGCGTTCTTCGCCTATAAGATCGTCCTCCCCTTCATGCTCCAGTTTCTCATCAAACAGGGGCAGGGCACGGACTATGTGGCTTCGGTCAGCATCGCGAACTATATCAGCTTCCTGCTGCTGATCTTCACCATCTTCGGATTCATCTTCGAGATGCCCCTGGTCAGCGTCATTTTGAGCCGGCTGGGCATCCTGACCCCGAAGATCATGCGCAAGATCCGGGGCGGCGCCATCATCGTGATCTTCATCGTGGCGGCCATCATCACCCCCCCGGACATCTTTTCCCAGGTCATGGTAGCGGTGCCCATGGTGCTGCTGTATGAGCTGAGCATCGGCCTTTGCATCCTCTTCCAGAAGCGCAAGAAGGCGGCCGAGGAAGCCCAGGAGGAAGAGGAGGATTGACCCAAGGGGCATGCCCCCACCCAAAACGAACTATAATCTCTTGTCCGTCCATATCTGCCAGGCAGCTTTGTTCCATCAAGAGATTATAAATACAAAGGAGGAAACACAATGAGCAAAAAGGACATTTCCCGCCGTTCGTTCCTGAAGGGAACCGCGGCAGCCGGCGCCTCTTTGGCGGCGGCCTCCCTGTTGCCCCGGATCACCATGGCTGAGGATGAGCCGACTTCCGAATTCAAGTGGGAGCGCGGCGTCTTCACCGATGAGGAGACGGGCTGGCAGCTGTGCGACCTGGAGACCGGTGAGCTGAATCTGGAAGGCCGTGGCGCCAACGGCGCCAACGCGGCGGTGGCCGCGGGCACGCCCTGGGCAGCCAAGGCTGGTCTGGACGTCCTGAAGAAGGGCGGCAACGCGGTGGATGCGGCGGCGGCCGTGGCCTTTGCCATTTCCGTCACCGAGCCCCAGGCCTCCGGTATCGGCGGCGGCGGCTTCATGACCATGCGCGCGGCGGACGGCACCATCAACTTCATCAACTTCCGTGAGTGCGCTCCTGAACTCTGCGACCAGAGCTTCTGGCCCGTTGTACAGGATCCCGAGACCGGCCGCTACAGCGTGGTCGGCGGCGCCAACGGCAAGGGCGGCCGTGCCATCGGCGTGCCCGGCACCGTAGCCGGCATGGCTTATGCCGTGGAGAAGTTCGGTTCTCTGCCTCTGGCTGATGCGGTCCAGCCCGCCATCGACCTGTGCGAGAACGGCTTCTACATTGGGCCCACCACCGGTGTTTCTCTGGAATCCGCCTACACCAACATCGTGGCTTATCCCGAGTTCGCCTCCATCTACACCCTCCCCGAAGAGGCTGCGGATGAGCTGGGCCGGTTCACCTACTTCACCGGCGACCTGTTCAAGAACACCCAGCAGGCCAAGGCCCTCAAGCTCATCCAGGAGCAGGGCCGCGACGGCTTCTACAAGGGCGAGCTGCAGGATGCCATGATCAAGGCTTCCAACAAGTACGGCGGCGTCTTCCAGCCCAAGGACTTCGAGGAGTATGAGGCCGACCTGCGGGAGCCCGTCCAGGGCACCTTCATGGGCAAGACTGTCATCTCCAGCCCCCTGCCCTCCTCCGGCGGCACCTGCATCATCCAGCTGCTCAACGTGCTGGAGGCCTTCGGTGTGGATAAGCTGAAGGAGTATGGCCACAACAGCGTGGAGTACATCCATGTTCTGTCCGAAGCCATGAAGCTGGTCTATTCCGACCGCTCCAAGTACCTGGCCGCCAACACCGAGGATGCCTTGGTAAAGGCCCTCATGGACAAGGAGTATGCCAAGTACCTGGCCTCCCTCATCAAGATGGACAGCTGCCTCACCCCCGAGGCCCACGATCCCTTCCAGTATGAGCACCAGGATACCACCTCCTTCGCCGTGGCGGATAAGGATGGCAACATCGTTTGCGTCACCTTCACCATCAACGGCTACTTCGGCAGCTACGTTGCCCCCGATGGCTACGGCTTCCTGCTGAACAACGAGATGGCTGACTACGACAGCAACCCCAACAGCCCCAATGCCATCGGCAAGGCCAAGTATCCTCTGTCCTCCATGAGCCCCACCATCGTGCTCAACGAGGATGGCAGCCCCTTCCTGGCCATCGGTTCCCCCGGTGGTGCCACCATCATCGTCGCCGTGCTCCAGATCATCCTGGACACCGTGCTGTTCGGTATGGATATGCAGGAAGCCGTTGAGCAGCCCCGTATCGCGGACAACGCTTCCGCCAACCTCCGCTATGAGACCCGTATTCCTCAGGAGACCATCGACGCGCTGGTCGCCCTGGGCCACAAGGTCACTCCCTACAGCGGCGATTGGGATCGCAGCTCCGGCTCCTGCCAGGGCGTCCTTTACGCTGCTGATGGCACGCTCCATGGCGGCGCCGATCCTCGTCGTGACAACAAGGCCTTTGCCTTCTAATCAACCCTCAAACGACCGAAACCAGGCCGCCCACCTTCGGGTGGGCGGCCCATTCCAAAGAAGGAGAGTATCGAAATGAAAAAGATTCTTTCTCTCGTACTGGCCCTCATCATGCTGTCTGCTCTTGTGGCCTGCGGCAGCAAATTCGAGGCCGCTGACGCTGACGATGTGGCCGCCCTCAACACCCGGATCGCTGTGCTCGAACAGAAGCAGAAGGATATGGAGGAGAAGGCAGCCCTTTCCACGCGGATCGCTGTGCTGGAAGAGAAGGTGAAGGAGCTGGAGGAGAAGGGCGTTCCCGTAGCGTACGTCCCCGCAGCGCAGACCCAGACCGTGGCTCCCGTGGAGTCCGCTCCTGAGGCCGAGGCGCCTGCCGAACCCGCCGCTGAACCCGCCGCGGAGCCCGCTGCCGAGACCGCTGCGGAACCCGCTGCCGCGACCGCTTCTTCCGGCGGTCTGCCTGCCGTCACCCCCGGCAGCCTTGCTGGCAAAGCCGCTCTTCTGACCAGCGTTGGCCAGAGCGCGGATGTGGACGTGGTCGCCACCCTGTGCAAGAAGATCAAGCTGGACGTGTATCAGAACAGCACCATCAAGGCGGAAGAACTGACCAACAAGTATCAGGTCATCATCCTGGCCGTCGGCGGCTCCAACAAGGGCCTGGGCGCGGCTGGTATCGATGCTGACCAGGAGCTGGCCCGGACGAGCGCCCTCATCGCCAAGGCCAAGGAGCTTGGCATGACCATCGTCGCCATGCATACCGGCGGCGCTGACCGGCGCGGCACCCTGTCCGATTCCTTCATCAAGCCCGCCTTTGCAGCGGCCGATATCGCCATCATCGTGGAAAGCGGCGATGCGGATCACCTGATGTACGACATCCTGGCAGCCAACAACACGCCCACGGCGTATGTGGCCAAGGCTGCCGATGCTCGCAACATGCTGAAGGAACTCTTTGGCCTGTAAAACAACCGCCTGACGCGGGATCAACCCCGCATCAAGCGTATAAGGAGAAGAAACATGACACCGTATGTGATTACATTCGTACTCATGCTGGGCGTGTTCATGGTGGGATGCTTCGCGTTGAAGTGGCCTGTGGGCGTGTCCATGATGGCGGCGGCGGTTATCGGCGCCATCGAGGGCGGCCTGGGCACGGAAACCATTCGCATGATGGTGGAGGGTGAGTTCGGCTATGTGGACACCATCCTCACCATTGCCAGCGCCATGGTCTTCATGAAGGTCATCGAAGACTCCGGCGGCCTGGACGCTCTGTCCAGCCTCATCATTGAGAAGTTCCACAAGGTTCCGGCTATCCTGCTGATCCTCATCATGTTCATCATCATGTTCCCGGGCATGATCACCGGCTCCTCCACGGCGGCGGTGCTCTCCGCCGGTTCCATCATGGCACCTGTGCTCATGCTCATGGGCTGTGACGCGGTGACCGCCGGCTCCATCATTGCCATGGGCGGCCTGCTGGGCATGATCGCTCCGCCTGTGAACACCGCGGCTCTGATCATCTGCGCCGGTATCGACGTGCCCTATGTGGGCTTCACCGGTCCGTTGCTTCTGTTGACCTTCCCCCTGGCCATCATCATCGTGCTGCTGCTGGGTCTTAGGAAGGTGAAGAACCTGGACTATGAGAAGCTCAAGCCCGCTCTGGAAAAGCAGGACGCCGTCCGCAAGCAGTACGGCTTCAAGATCTATCTGCCCTTCATCGTTCTGGTCATCCTCATGATCTTCTTCAAGGTCCTGAAGGTCACCGAAGATCTGGGCATGCCGGTCATCTTCCTGCTGTCTGCCTTCGTGGGCCTGTTCACCGGCAGAAAGATCAACGTGCTCAAAACCGTTCCCGAGGCCATCCGTACGGCGACCCCCGTTATGGCTATCCTCATGGGCGTGGGCATGTTCATCGAGGTCATGACCGCCACCGGCGTCCGCGGCCTCATCGTGATGACCTGCCTGAGCCTGCCTTCCATCCTTTGGCTCATCGTGGCCTGCACCAGCATCCCCCTGTTCGGCGCGGTGTCCTCCTTCGGCGCCTGCTCCGTGCTGGGCGTGCCCTTTGCGTACATCTATGCCTCCTATCTGGGCGGCAACGCGGTGGTGGTCCTGGCGGCCATCAGTCTGATCGCCTCCGTGGGCGACATGATGCCTCCCACGGCTCTGGCCGGCCTCTTCGCCGCTCAGGTCACGGGCGTTAAGCAGTACACAAAGATCCTCAAGAAGTGCATCATCCCCATCGTGATCCTGCTGGCCTGGGCCGCCTTCTTCCTGGCGAAGTCCAAGCTCATCGCAGGTCTGTTCTAAGGAGGAAGCAGCTATGACATTCACTACGATCATTTATCTTGCTATTGCTGTGATGGTCTTTGCCAGCGTCCTCTACAATATGCTCTTCAAGGAAACCAAGGTCGTGGATAAGATCAGCTGTGCGATGATCCTGGTCTGCTTGATCCTTCGGATCTTCATGATCAAATAAGGAGGTAGAGCAATGAAGAAAAAAGGCATTATCAGCACCTGTATCATTCTGGCCATCGCCATCGTCTGCACGGTGATCGCCGGCACCAGCTTCTATAACAAGCGCAACTTCAAGGAAGACATCGTGACCGAAGGCAGCGCCGTCACCCGGACCTACAAGCTTTCCACCTACAACAAAAACCTGAAGGGCACCATCGCCAACGTGGATATCTACGTGCTGGAGGGCAAGGAGCCCGGTGGCAGCATCCTAATCCTGGGCGGCACCCATGCCAATGAGCCTGCGGGCCATATGGCGGCCATCGTGATGCTGGAGCAGCTTACGGTGGAGAAGGGCACGGTCTATGTGATCCCGCAGATCAACATGTCCGGCCTGTCCCACAACGACCCCCTGGAGGGCCAGCCCCAGTTCATACACTTCACCACCAAGGACGGCAGCGTGCGGACCTTCCATTTCGGCTCCCGTGCCGCCAACCCCATCGATCAGTGGCCCGATCCGGACATCTACACCCATAAGCCTTCCGGCCAGGGTCTGTCCGGCTCCGAGACCCGGAACCTGAACCGGTGCTATCCCGGCCAGAAGTACGGCACCCTGTCCGAGCAGGTGGCCTACGCAGTGACCAACATGATCAACACCGAGAAGATCGACATGGAGATCGACCTGCATGAGTCCAGCCCCGAATACGCGGTGAACAACGCCTGCGTGGCCCATGAGCGGGCCATGGCCATCGCCGCCGAGGGCGTGCTGAACCTGGAGATGGACGACATCAGCATGCGTCTGGAGCCCTCGCCCGTGACCCTCCACGGCCTTACGCACCGGGAGCTGGGCGACTTCACGGACACCTACGCCCTGCTCCTTGAGGTGGGCAACCCCTCTCAGGGCCGGTTCCGGGGCTACACGGATGAAAAGCTGGTCATCACCGGCGAGGATCCCTGCTACGTCATCGCCCAGAAACTGGGCCTGCTGTACGTGGATTACAGTGCCGGCAACTTCCCCCTCTCGCTGCGCGTGGCCCGTCACGTGGCCGGCTGCGCGGCCTTCATCCAGGCCTATAACGACAGCCTGGACGACGACGCCCGTGCCATCATCATCGACAACGTGCCCGATTATCATGAAATGGTGGAGACCGACGATCTGGGCCTGTATCTTCGGTAAGCCAATCACCAGGCAAAGGGGCGGCGAGTCATCGCTGTCCCTTTTTCTATTCGCAAAAAGATTTCTCTTGAGATGACCCGGTCCGGACAAAAGAAAAACTGGACAGAGAACACACGGAAGATTACAATAAAAAATAACGAAAACGTTTCTGCGAGATCGAAATGGATAGAACCGAGATACTCATTCTGATACTGTCCCTGCTCCTCTTTGCGCGGTTGGTTTGGGAAGCCCTTCGAGCCCGCAAGGATCGGAAGGCTGTTTCCCATGTGGTCTATGTGAACGGCACCCGGGGCAAGTCCACCGTCACCCGGATGATCGCCGCGGGCCTGTCCGCCGGGGGGCATCGGGTCCTGTGCAAAACCACCGGCACTCTGCCCATCGCCATCCATCCCAACGGCCGGCAGGAGCTCATCGAGCGAAAAGCCCCGGCCAACATCCGGGAGCAGCTCACCTATCTGCATAAGGCGGCCAAGGAGCAGGCGGATATTCTGGTCATCGAATGCATGGCCCTGCAGCCCGAGTATCAGCGGGTGTCCGGGCGGGACATGCTCGCCTGCGACGTGGGCGTCATCACCAACGCCCGGCTGGACCACATGGACGTCATGGGCCAGACCCGGGAGGAGATCCTCACCTGCCTTATGGAAATGCTCCCCAAGGACGGAAAGATCTTTACGGCGGAGCGGGATTTTCCCGCCATGCTGGAGAAAAAAGCCCGGGAGCTGGGCAGCGCTCTGACCATCACAGACCCGGCGTCCGTGGAAGATATCCCCGGGGCCATGGAGCTGGACTTCCCCGAGAACGTGGCCCTGGCCCTGGCGGTCTGCCAGGGGCTGGGGGTGGATCGACCGACCGCCTTTGAGGGCATCCGTCATTTCGTGCGGGACCCCTTCGCTCTGTCCGTTTTCTCGGGGAAAAACCTGACTTTCGTCAATGCCCTTTCCGCCAACGACGTGAGCTCCACCCAGATGATCTATGAGAAGACCCGGGGCCCGGCAGAGGAGGAGTTGGTCATCCTCATCAACAACCGGGGGGACCGTCCCGCCCGGGCCCGGGACATGGCCCGGCTTTGCCGGGTGATGCAGCCTAAAAGGATCTGGCTCCTGGGGGACGAGCAGCAGGCCCTGTCCCGGCTGTGCCGGCGGGCGGCGCCGGAGGCGGACATACAGGGGTTCCAAAGGGCGGAGCAGATCCCCCTTGAAAGCCAGGCGCCCCGGCTGATCCTGGCGGTGGGGAACATCAAAAATGAGGGCATGCGCCTGGTGGAGCGGGCCCAGCGGGAGCTGCAGGAGAAGCCGGTCATGAAGGAGGCGGAGAAGAGCCGTGTACAGTAAGATCGTCATCGTGGGCGTGTTGATCGCCGTTCTATATTCCGAGATAACGGGCCTTTCCACCGGCGGCCTGGTGGCTCCGGTGTACTTCGCCCTGAGCTTGAACGACCCCTGGCGCATCGGCTACACCCTGGCCATCATCCTGGGGGTCTATGGCCTTGACAGGCTCCTGAGCCGGTTTTTGATCCTTTACGGCAGGCGGCTCTTCGCCGTGAATGTGATTTTGAGCTTCGCCCTCACCTATCTGGTGGGCCTTTCGGGGGTATTGCCCTTCGGCATCCGGATCATCGGCTACCTGGTCCCCGCCCTGATCGTGCGGGATCTGCAGCGGCAGGGCTTTGTGAAAACCGGCATCTCCCTGGGGGCGGTCACGGCCCTGTGCGCCCTGTGCCTTATGTGGGTGGGCATGCTATGAGCGGCAAGCGGCTGGCTCTACAATGGGGGTGCTTGGCCCTCTCCCTTCTTTTGGTCCTGGGAGCAGGCATTCTCGCCCGGCGCCAAAGGCGGCTGCCCTATGCTCAAAAGATGGAGGAAGCGGCCCGGCTCCATGAGCAGGCGACGGCCCTCATCCGGGAGGAGAAGGCGAGGCGTGGCGTGGCCCTTGCAGCGGAGGATACCCTGGGCATCGGCCTGCTGGGCTACGATTTCACCGCCATCATGACCACCGCCGCCGGCCTGGAGGAAAAGCGCACCAGCCAGCTGCCAGACTTTGCCGCCCTCTGCGTCCGCTACTTTTCGGAGGCGGGTCTGCAGCCCGGGGACCCGGTGGGCGCCAACTTCTCCGGCTCCTATCCGGGGCTCAATCTGGCCGCCCTTTGCGCCGCGGAGGTCATGGGCTTGGACCTGCGCTATTCCACCTCCGTGGGCTCCTCTAAATATGGGGCCAACAACCCGGAGTATACCTTTCCCGAGATGGCCAAAACCCTCTATGACGCCGGCCTTATCTCCGCCCTGCCCGTGCTGGTCACCATGGGCGGCGGGGGCGACATGGGTTACAATATGATGGCCTATGTGCTGGAAGAGGAGGAGGATCTGCAGGCGGTGGAGGCCCTGAAGCGCCGTTTGGCGGCGGCGGACCTCACCCCGGCGGCCATCGAAAGCTTTGGGCAGGATATTGAGCTCCATGAGCGGCTCTACGGAAACATCAAGGCCTTCGTGAACGCCGGGGGCAACAGCCTGGGCCTGGGCTCCTCCGACAACACACGCATGCTCTCCCTGGGCAGCGGACTTCTTGCGCCGCAGCCCATCCAGATCAGCCCCAACAGCGGCCTTACGGAGCGATATTTTGCCAAGGGCATCCCCACCATCCACCTGCTGAATGTGCGCGCCCTCTGCACCGAAAGCGGCATCCCCTTCGACCCGAAGACCCTGCCGGCCATCGGCGCCGCCGCCATGTACTATGGGGGCACCTACGCGCCCCTTTCCCTCCTGGCCCTGCTCCTTGCCACGGGGGGAGCGGCCGGATTCTTTCTTTTGAAGCGAAGGGAGGCGAAGCCATGAAAGAGCGCAAGCTCCTTTGGCAGGGCCTGGTGGCCCTGGCGCTGATCCCCTGCGTGCTCCTCATCTACCTGATGGGCCGCCGGGTCAGGCTCCCCTATGCGGACGAGATGGAATCCGCCGCCCGGCTCCACGGGCAGGTGGTGGCGGCGGTGAAGGCCGAGCGCCTGCGCCGGGGGTATGAGCTGGTTCCGGAGGATCGGCTGGCCCTGGGCCTGATGGGCAACCAGATTTCCGCCATCACCACCTCTCTGGGCAGCGAGGAGGCCAAGCGCACCTCCCAGCTGTCGGACTTCGCGGCCCTGGCCGTTCGCTATCTCCATGAGGCCGGGGTCCGGCCCGGGGACAGGATCGGCGCCTGCTTTTCCGCCTCCTTCCCGGGGGTGGACCTGGCGGTGCTCTGCGCGGCGGAGATCATGGGCCTGGATATAGAATACAGCGTGTCCATCGGCTCCTCCAACTACGGGGCCAACCTGCCGGGCTACGTGCTGCCGGAGATGATCCTCACGGCCCACCAGGCGGGGCTCCTGTCCACCCTGCCCCAGCTCATCACCATGGGCGGCGACGGGGACGCGGGGGAGAACATGATGGCCTATATGCTGGAGGACGAGGAGGACATCCGGGAGATCGAAGAGATGCAGGCCCGGCTGAATGAGGAGGGCCTGTCCCTGACTTATTATTCCCAGGGCTTCGAGGCGGACGTGCTGGATCGGATGGCCCGCATGGGGGATATTGCGGCCTTCGTCAACGTGGGCGGCAACATCCTGGGCATGGGCGACACGGACGCCGCCGTGAACTTCGGCCAGGGGCTCATGCCTCCTGCGGACCCCCGCATCGGCCCCAAGAGCGGCCTGGTGGAGCGGTATCTGAGCCTGGGCGTGCCGGTGATCCATCTGCTGAACATCAAGCAGCTCTGCGCCGAGACCGGCATCCCCTACGACCCGGTGACCCTGCCGGAGCCGGGGACCTCCGGGGTGTATTACCACCGGGATTATTCACGTCTCGCCATCGGGCTCGTCTTCGCCGGGGCCGCGATCGCCATCCTGGCCATCCAGCTTCTGTCCCGCCAAAAGCGGGAGGCCTGAAGGTAAAACAGCATAGCGCAAAAACAGCGGCGCGGGAACACCCGCGCCGCTGTGCTTTTTGGGTTCGCTTATTGCTCCCGTCCCAGCCGGAAGGCCTTTTTGTTCAGCTCCAGGAACTTGGGGGGTACGGTGGTTTCCAATGACCGCTGCCACACCTCCTCGGGCAGATCCATGGCCCGGGAGAGCACGCCGGTGAGCACCACGTTCACGGCCTTGGGGCTGCCCGCCTGCTCGGCCAGGGAGAGGGCGTCCACGGCGATGACGTTGGCCTTCCCCTTGAGCTCCTCCAGCACGGTCTCGGGGTATTCCATCTGCCCGGTGATCACGGGCATGGGCAGGATGTGCTGGGTGTTGGTGATGATGGTGCCGCCCTTCTTGAGATAGGGCAGGAATCGCCCCGCCTCCAGGGCCTCGAAGGAGAGGATGTAGTCCGCCTCGCCCAAGTCGATGAGGGGGGAGTGGACCTTGTCCCCGTATTTCACATAGGTGACCACGGAGCCGCCCCGCTGGCTCATGCCGTGCACCTCGCTTAGCTTCACGTCGCAGCCGGTGCTGATAAGGGCGTTTCCGATGAGCCGGGAGGCCAGCAGCGTGCCCTGGCCGCCCACGCCCACGATCATGATGGCTTTCGTTTCCATAATCATTTCCATTCCTTTCCTCACTCGCAGATGGCGCCGAACTTGCAGAGCTGCTGGCACAGGCCGCAGCCCACGCACAGGGTGGGATCGATGGCGGCCTTGCCGCTGAAGACGATGGCGGGGCAGCCGATCTGCATGCAGGCCCGGCAGCTCCGGCACTTGTCCGGATCGATGTGGAAGGCGGGTTTATGCTTCACCCACTTGAGAAGGGCGCAGGGCCGCCGCACCACGATGACGGAGGGCTCCTCCGCCGCGAGCTCCTCCCGGATGGCATCTTCCGTGGCCTTCAGATCCTGGGGGTCCACCACCCGCACCCGCTTCACACCGCAGGCCTCCGCGATCTTCTCCGCGGAAAGCTGGGCGGTGGGCTGCTCCTTCAATGTCATGCCGGTCAGCGGGTTCTGCTGGTGGCCGGTCATGCCGGTGATGGAGTTATCCAGGATCAGCACCAAGCCCACGCCCTGGTTGTACACCAGGTTCACCAGGCCCGTCATGCCGCTGTGCATAAAGGTGGAGTCGCCGATAACGGCCACGGTCTTCTTGGCCGCCTCCGGGCGCACCTTTTCAAAGCCGTGCATCACGCCGATGGAAGCGCCCATGCAGATGGTGGAATCCATGGCGGACAGCGGCGCCGAGGCGCCCAGGGTATAGCAACCGATGTCGCCGGATACGGTGACCTTCAGCTTGTGGAGCACGTGGAATAGACCCCGATGGGGGCAGCCGGGGCAGAGCACCGGGGGCCGGACGGGCAGCGCCTCGTCCAGCTTCTGGCTCTCAGGCAGGGCCCGACCGAAGGCGGCCCGGATCCGGTTTTGGGAGAACTCGCCCAACAGGCCCAGTTCCTTCTTGCCCAGATCCACCCGGATGCCCAGGTTCCGCACGTGGGTCTCGATGATGGGGTCCAGCTCCTCCACGATAGCCAGCTTCTTCACCTTTCCGGCAAAGTCGCGGATGATCTGTTCGGGCAGGGGGTTCACCAGGCCCAGCTTCAGCACGCTCACCTCAGGCAGGGCCTCCTTCACATACTGGTAGCTGATGCCGGAGGTGATGATGCCCCACTCCGTGTCGCCCATCTCCACCCGGTTGAAGGGGCAGGTTTCCCCGTAGGAGCGGAGTTTTTCGGTTCTCGCTTCCACCACCACGTGCTGTGGAATGGCGTTGCCGGGGGCCATGACGAACTTGCGGGGGTTCTTCACATATTCTTTGAGGGGCTGCTCCTGCCGGTCGAAAAGCTCCACCAGGCTCTGGGAGTGAGCCACCCTGGTGCAGGTGCGAAACAGCACCGGCGTGTCGAAGTCTTCGGAGAGCTGGAAGGCCAGCTTCATAAAGTCGCGGCACTCGGCGGAATCGGCAGGCTCCACCATGGGCACCTTGGACGCAATGGCGTGGTGCCGGGAATCCTGCTCGTTCTGGGAGGAGTGCATGCCCGGATCGTCGGCCACGGCGATGACCAGGCCCCCGTTCACGCCCGTGTAGGCGGCGGTGTACAGGGGGTCGGCGGCCACGTTCAGACCCACGTGCTTCATGGCGCACATGGCCCGCGCTCCGGCGATGGACGCGCCCAGGGCCGCTTCCAGGGCGCATTTCTCGTTGGGCGCCCACTCGGCGTAGACCTCCGGGAACTTGGCCGCTTCCTCGGTGATCTCCGTGGAGGGCGTGCCCGGATAGGAGGATACGAAGGAACACCCCGCCTCAAAGAGACCCCGTGCGGCGGCGGCGTTGCCCAACAACAGCTTCTTCATGTGTTTGCCTCCTGAAAAATGTAGAATCGGATTACCTTTTTCATTATGGCACAGCGTGGCCTAAATATCAAATATATCTTTCAGGTTCCGCCCCGGGTCAGCGCCCGCTTCCGCTTGACCCCCTCTGATAAACGCGGTACAATAGGGGACAAAGACAAAGGAGGGTTCGCTATGCTCCAACAGCTTACCGACCGGGTCTGGTACCTGCCCCACGACGAGGCGTCGGATCGGCCCGTGCTCACATACATCGAGGGGGATCAGCTCTGCGTGGCCGTGGACGCCGGCGCCAGCCCCGCCCACGTGCGGGAGTTCTACACCGCCATCACCGATCAGCGGCTCACCGTTCCCGAGATCACCATCCTCACCCACTGGCACTGGGACCACAGCTTCGGCCTCTCGGCGGTGAACGGGTTCACCATGGCCTCCAAGAAGACCAACGAAAAGCTCCGGCAGGTGGCGCAGTGGGCCTGGACCCCCGAGGCCATGGAGGCACGGCTCCGGTCCGGGGAGGAGATCCCCTTCTGCCATGACTATATCCTTTTGGAGTACCGGCGGCCGGAGTGGATCCAGGTCCGCACCGCCGACATGACCTTGGAGGGGGAGGGGACCATGGATATCGGCGGCGTCACCATCCGCTGCGAGACCTGCGATTCCCCCCACAGCCGGGACGCTCTGCTGGTGTCCGCGGACGACGTGCTCATCATCGGCGACGCCGGGTATGAGGATTTCTATGAGCTGGACCGGCAATACGACAAGGGCCGCCTGGCCGCCTTCATCGAGAAGCTGAAGGGCCGGCAGGAGACTTGGCTGGTGGCGGGCCATGAGGCGCCGCTGACCCGGGCGGCGTTCATCGCCCAGCTGGAAGACGTGTTGAAAGGACTGTGATATGATCCGTTTTGCCTGTGATTATGATGAAGGCGCCTGCCCCCAGATCCTGGCGGCGCTGAACGAAACCAACTTCGAGCAGAACCCGGGCTATGGGGAGGACCCCCATTGCGAGCACGCCCGGGCTTTGATCAGAGAGGCCATCGGTCGGGAGGACGCCCTGGTCCAGTTCCTGGTGGGCGGCACCCAAACCAACCAAACCGTCATCGCCGCGGCCCTTCGGCCCTTCCAGGGGGTCATTGCCGCGTCCACGGGGCATATCAACGTCCATGAAACCGGGGCCATCGAGGCCACGGGGCATAAGGTGCTGGCCCTGCCCGACCCCGAAGGGAAGGTTCGGGCGTCTGCCGTAGACGAGTATGTGAAGGCCCACTGGGCGGACCCCACCCACGAGCACATGGTCCAACCCAAGATGGTCTACATCTCCCACCCCACGGAGGGCGGGCTCCTCTACAGCCTGTCGGAGCTGGAGGCCCTGCACGACGTGTGCCAAAAGCACGGGCTCTACCTGTATCTGGACGGCGCCCGGCTGGGGTACGGCCTGGTGTCCTCCCGGACGGACGTGACCTTGCCGGACATCGCCCGGCTTACCGACGCCTTTTACGTCGGCGGCACCAAGGTGGGTGCC
Organism: uncultured Eubacteriales bacterium; assembly: GCA_902765005.1. Lineage (GTDB taxonomy): Bacteria > Bacillota > Clostridia > Christensenellales > CAG-138 > RUG472. The sequence continues at coordinate 118,636 of CACWYB010000004.1, forward strand.
CTGTTCGGGGAGGCGGCGGTGCTCCTGCACCCGGATCTTCAAAAGGATTTCCGCTACATGATCAAGCACCAGGGCGGGATGCTGGCCAAGGGGCGGCTGCTGGGCATCCAGTTTGAGCAGCTGTTCACCGACGGGCTCTACACCCGGATCGCCCAAAACGCCGTGGACCTGGCCATGCAGGTCCGCGCCGCGCTGAAGGACGCCGGGGTGCCCTTCCTGTATGATTCTTTCACCAACCAGCAGTTTCCCATCCTGCCGGACGCGGTGGTGGAAGAGCTTTCCGACCGGTACGCCTTTGAGGGCTGGGGCCGGGTGGACGAAACACACACCGCCACCCGCATCTGCCTGAGCTGGTGTACGAAGCGGGAGAGCGTGGAAGCCATGCTTCGCGATCTGCTGCCTTTATTGTAAGAGGAAGGATTTATGTATCGATCCTTTTTCTTGAAAGAAAAAGCCGCAAAAGAACAGTTGTGATTATTTCAAGAGGAAGTATTATTTGTCGATCCTTTTTCTTGAAAGAAAAAGGACCAAAAAGAACTTTAGAAATAGTAAAAAGCTTAGGAATTCAAACAGGACAGTCTTCCTAAGCTTTTCTTTTGGGGTGACTATTTCTTTTCACGGAAAAGAAAAAGCCGCAAAAGAACAGTTGTGAATATTTCAAGAGGAAGTATTATTTGTCGATCCTTTTTCTTGAAAGAAAAAGGACCAAAAAGAACTTCAGGAATAGTAAAAAGCTTAGGAATCCTAACAGGATAGTCTTCCTAAGCTTTTCTTTTTGGGCGACTTTTTCTTTTCACGGAAAAGAAAAAGTCGCAAAAGAACAGTTAACTATGTTAGTTTTTTAGAGTAAATCACTCTCCTCTCTCCGCCGAAAAGGTCCCGTTCAGCCACGGCCACATGGCCGCACTTCTCCAGGGTGCGGCGGCAGGCATGGTTCTGGGGGGAGGTGCAGGTGAGAATCTCCGCCGCGCCGACCCGCCGGGCATACCGCTCCCGCTCCATGCAGAAGCACTGCTGCAGGCCGTAGCCCTGATACCGGGGGTCGACCCAGGCCCCGTCGAAGGTGGCGCATTTGAGGGCATACTCCGGGTCATAGCCCAGATCGTAGGCAAGGTTCCTGTCCGTCTCCCGAAGGGAGAGCACCATGGCAAACCCCACCAGCCGCCGGCCGGACCAGGCGCCCAGGGTGAAATCCTTCTCAATGCTCTCCGCCACCTGACGGCGGGGCGTCACTACGTACAGGGCCCGGCTGGGCACTTTGCGGTGCACCCGGTGCTGGATAAGCATGATGGCGGGCAAATCCCGCCGGGTGCAGCGGCGCAGGACGAATTGCTGTTCATGGGTGATCCGCTTCGTCAACACATAGGCCCGTTCCTGCTCCGGCCAAAGCTCGTCCGTGTAGGAGGGCAGGCTGTCGTTCGTCATGTCGGTCGGCTCCTTTCTTGTATATTATAATATATTTTACAATAAAAATGCATTCCAGTCAACACGGAATGCATTTAAAAAATTAGACAAATAAGCAAAAAATGTGAATTATACGAAAACGAAAAAGAGGCTGTATGAGTGAGTATAAAGTTAGTTTATGCGTTCAATCTTTCCCCTTTGACCTTACCTGCGACAGCAGCAGCGCCAGGAAGATGAGCCCGCAGCCGAAGAGCTCCCGGCCGGTCATCCGCTCGTGGAGCAGCAGCGCCCCGAACAGAGCCCCGAACACGGACTCAAAGCTCATGATCAGGGAGGCAAGAGCCGGCGGCAGATGCCGCTGGCCCACGATCTGCAAACAGTAGGCGATGCCGCAGGAGAAGATGCCGCAGTAGAGGACGCACCAGATGGCGGCCCCCAGGTTCACGAAGCCGAACCCCTCGAAGATCGCCATGGGAAGGAAGCTCAACAGCCCCGCCGTCAAAAACTCCAAACAGCACAGCGTCAGCGGGTCATAGTCCGGGGCGAACCTGTCCACCAGCAGGATCTGCAGGGTGAACACCAGGGCGCACAGGATCATGAGGGCGTCCCCTTTCTCCACGGTGAAGGTCTCCGTGATGGAGAGGAAGTACAGCCCCACGGCCCCAATCAGCAAACATACCCAGGTCCAGGCGCCGGTCTTCCGGTGGAAGAAGGCGGCCCCCACGATGGGCACCAGCAGGATATACAGGGCCGTGAGGAAGGCCCCCTTCCCGGCGGTGGTGTATTGGAGCCCGGCCTGCTGAAAACAGGAGGCCGCCGCCACTGCCGCGCCGATGAGAAACCCACTGAAAAGGAGCTTTCTTCGTCCCGTTCGGGTGGGGGGCAGGGCCGTTTTGCGCCGAAGGTAGATAAGGGGCATCAAAAACAGCGCCCCCACCAGCATCCGCACGGCGGTGAAGGCGTAGGGGGCCATGCCCAGGTCCATGGCGGCGGACTGGGCCACGAAGGCGCTGCCCCAGATCACGGAACAGCCCAGCAATATGAGGCTGTATTTCGTTTGTTTCACGGGGACCATCCTATCACGGCCAGGGCTAAAACACAAGACTTTTTCCCGTCCCTGTGGTATACTGATACAAACCTGCTGAAACGGGGAGGAAGAGAACATGAAGGAAACCCTGCGCCCCGGCGACCACGGCCGGGCGGTGAAGGAGCTGAATGAGGAGCTGCGTGCCCTGGGCTACGAGGCGGGAGCCGCCGATCGGTTCACCCAGGCCACGGCCCGGGGTCTCTATGCCCTCCAACAGGACCGGGGTCTGCCCGCCACCGGGGAGGGGGACGGCCGCACCAGGAGCCTGCTGTTTCTCCTGTCCTGCAACGACCCGGGGGAAGCCTTCTACGGGGATGCGGACGGGGACGGTCAGCTCACCGTGAAGGACGTGGGCGTGATCCTCAGGAGCGTCATCGCCGGCAAGAGAGCTCCCACTGTGGCCCTGGACGCGGACGGCAGCGGCAAGGTGGACCTGAAGGACGCCCTGTATCTTATTAAGTGCCTGACGGGCCGGACAGCACCCAAGCCCAACGCCCCCTGGATCGACCGGGCCGAGGGCCTGGGGGAGGACGCGAAAAAGGCTGTGAACGAGGCGCTTTTGACCGTGTCGCCCCTGCGGCGGCAGCTGGTGGAGGCGGCCCTGCCCTTTAGCTACGACCCCCACGGCGCCGAGACAGCGGCCTTTCCCAAGAGCCTGTATATCTGGGGCGCCAACCTCTACGGCCCGGACAAAGCCCTCTACTGCCCCACCTCCGCCGGGGTGGAGCTGCTCGCCGCCCGCAAGCCTGCCTTCTTCACCGGCGGCCGCCGGGAGATGATGCTCTCGGCCATCCAGAACGCCGCCGCCCTGAGCATGCCTCTCTCCGGGGCGGATTGCTCCGGGGCCATCGTGGGCTTGTGGCGCAAGTTCGATCTGGTGGAGCCCGCCTTCGACGCCATCGCCAACCGGCTCCTGCAGCCGCCCCTGTCCCGGCCCATTGCCCGGGAGGAGCTGCTCCCCGGGGACCTGGTGGGCTTCGACGGCCACATCGGCCTCTACGCCGGAGCGGGCCGGGTCATCGAGTGGGTGGGCGGCGCCTTCGGCTGCCAGCTGACCCGGCTTCAGGGCCGCTGCTGCTGGTCCTTCACGGAGCAAAAGCTCATCCCCATGCAGAAGGACTTTGAAGTCTTCGCCCGACCCTTCTTCTTCATTGACGGGGAAGGGGAAAACAGATATAATTAACTTTTAAGATCGGGTCTTGTTCGGACCGGAAAGGAAAACACGATGGAAAAAGTAGGTATTGCCATCATTGGCGGCGGTCCGGCGGGCCTGGCGGCAGGCATCTACGCTGCGCGGGGCGGAGCAAACGTGAAGCTCTTTGAGGAGATGTTCCCCGGCGGGCAGATCGTGAAGACCCATCGGGTGGAGAACTATCCCGGCATGACCGGCGGCCCCGACGGCTACGCTCTGGCGGCGGCCCTGGAAAAGCATGCGGCGGAGTTCGAGCTGCCCGTGATCTACGGCGGGGTGAGCGATCTAAAGCTGGCGGAGGATAAAAAGACCTTTTCCGTCAACGGGGAGGCCTATGAAGCGGACGCCGTGATCCTCTGCATGGGCGCGGGCCCCCGAAAGCTGGGGAACCCCGAGGAGGATAGGTTCGTGGGGGCGGGCATCAGCTATTGCGCCACCTGCGACGGGGCCTTCTACCGGGGCAAAGACGTGGCCATCGTGGGCGGCGGCGACACCGCTGTATCCGATGCCCTGTATCTTTCCGCTCTCTGCCGCAAGGTGTATCTTATCCACCGGCGGGACGCCTTCCGGGCCGCGGCCACCCTGGTGGACCGGGTGAAGCGGGCCGAGAACGTGGAGCTGGTGCTGGATTCCACCGTGGCCACCCTCATCGGGGAGGACAGGCTCACCGGCGTCACCGTGGAGAATAAGTTCACGAAGGAGCGGCGCACCCTGGAAGTGAACGGCCTGTTCGTGGCCGTGGGCATCCTGCCCCGGAACGAGCTGGTGGCGGGGCAGATCGAGCTGGACGAGGGCGGCTTCATCGTCACCGACAAGAACATGCAGACCAATATCCCCGGCGTTTTTGCCGCCGGCGACATCCGCAACACCCCCCTCAGGCAGGTGGTCACTGCCTGCGCCGACGGGGCCATCGCGGCCACCAAAGCCGTGGAATATGTGGGGATGAAATAATGCTGTTATCCGAAGACAAGCGAAAGGAAGCCCTGCGCATCCTATCCGAGCTGTATCCGAACCCCCGGCCGGAACTGCTGTACGAAAGTCCCTATGAGCTGCTGGTGGCGGTGATGCTCTCCGCCCAGTGCACGGACAAGCAGGTGAACAAGGTGACGCGGGAGCTGTTCAAAGTGGCCAACACCCCCCGGCAGATGATCGCCCTGCCGGAGGAGAAGCTCATGGACATGATTCACTCCTGCGGGTTCTTCCGCATGAAGGGGAAGCATATTTTGGAGACCTCCCGCATCCTGGCGGAGAAATACGGCGGGGAGGTGCCCGCGGATCGGGACACCCTGACGGAGCTGCCAGGCGTGGGCAGGAAGACCGCCAACGTGGTGGTGAGCAACGCCTTCCATATCCCGGCCATCGCCGTGGACACCCATGTGTTCCGGGTGAGCAATAGGATCGGCCTGGCCGAAGCCAAGACCGTGGAGAAGACCGAGGAGCAGCTCATGGCCCACATCCCCCAAGAGGACTGGACCGACGCTCACCATTGGCTCATCTTCCACGGGCGTCGGGTGTGCTCGGCCCAGCGGCCCAAGTGCACGGAATGCCCCTTGAATGGGCTGTGCGATTTCTATACGAGAAAGGAACAATAGATGGATTTTTTGGATAAGGTCCGCATCGTGGTCAAGGCGGGCAACGGCGGCGACGGCTGCTCCGCCTTCCACCGGGAGAAGTTTGTTATGAAGGGCGGCCCCTCCGGCGGCGACGGCGGCAACGGCGGCAGCGTCGTTTTCTATGCCGACCCCCGGCTCAACACCCTGCTGCCCTTCCGCTTCCAGCGGTTCTACCGGGCGGAGAACGGCGGCAAGGGACAGATCGAACTGAAGCGGGGCAAGGACGGGGAGGACATGGTCATCCATGTGCCCGTGGGCACCGTGGTGCGGGATCGGGAGACCCAGGCCATCGTGGCGGACATGTCTGAGCCGGAGCGGAAGAAGGTGGTTCTTCGGGGCGGCCGGGGCGGCAAGGGCAACGCCCGCTTCGCCACCCCCACCAAGCAGGCTCCCCAGTTCGCCCAGAACGGCATCAAAACCGAGGAACGGGAGATGGAGCTGGAGCTGAAGACCATCGCGGACGTGGGCATCATCGGCCTCCCTTCCGTGGGCAAGAGCTCCATTCTTTCCGTGCTCACGGCGGCAAAGCCCAAGATCGCCGCCTATCATTTCACCACGTTGACCCCCAACCTGGGCGTGGCGGAGCATAAGGGCAAGAGCTTCGTTATGGCGGATATCCCCGGCCTCATCGAGGGGGCCGCGGAGGGGGCGGGCCTGGGCCACGACTTCCTTCGCCACATCGAGCGGACCAGGCTCCTCATCCACGTCATCGACGCCTCTGGCATGGAGGGTCGTGACCCGGTGGAGGATTTCCATAAGATCAACGAGGAGCTGACCAAGTTTTCTCCGGCCCTGGGGGAGCTGACCCAGATCGTGGCGGCCAACAAGATGGACCTGCCCGAGGCCCAGGAGAACCTGGACAGAATCCAGGCGGCCCTGGACGAGGAGGGGTACACGGTCTATCCCGTGTCCGCCGCCACGGGAGAGGGGTTCGAGGGGATGCTGGACGCCGTGATCCAGTTTCTCGACCTGCTGCCGCCGGTGCTGGTGTATCCGGAGACGGAGCTGGAGGTGGCGCCCCGGTATGAAAAGGGGTTCACCCTCACCCGGGCGGACGACGGGGCCTACGTGCTTTCCGGCGGCGAGGTGGACAAGCTCCTGGACTCCACCGACCCCAACAACGAGGTGAGCATGCGCCGGTTCCAGCAGATGCTCATCAAGACCGGCATGATCTCCGCCCTGCGGGAGGCGGGCGCCCACGAGGGCGATACCATCCGCTTAGGGGAATGGGAGTTCGATTTTGTGGAATAGAGGAATGTATTGAAAGCCCGATCCTTTTTCTTGAAAGAAAAAGGACCAAAAAGAACTTTAGGAAGATAAAAGGCAAACGAACATAGCAAGGCATTCTTCCTAAGCTTTTCTTTTTCCGCCGCTTTTTCTTTTCACCGAAAAGAAAAAGCGGCAAAGAAAAAAACACTTGACCTTCCCCCAGCGGGAGGGTGTATAAGGAGAATAAACATGACCGGAAAAGAAAGAGCTGCCTTCCGCAAGCAGGCCAACACCCTGACCCCCATCTTCCAGATCGGCAAGGAGGGCCTGTCGGGCAACATGCTGGCGGGCATCGACGGGGCGTTGAACAACCGGGAGCTCATCAAGCTCACAGTCCTGGAAAGCTGCGACGAAAGCGCCAAGGACCTGTGCGACACCATCTGCCGCGCCCTGAACGCGGAGCCCATCCAGTGCATCGGACGAAAGATCGTCATCTACCGCCAGAAGCCGGAGGAGGACCGATGACGGGCGGCTGGGCGGAGATCTTCGCCCTTCTGAAGGCCTGGCGCTGGCGGGAGCTCCTCTATACGCCCACGGAAAACGGCATCCTCCAGTTCCTGCGCTACCTTATCGTGGGGGGCTGCGCCTTTCTGGCGGACTTCTGCACGGTGTGGCTGTTGAAGGAGCTGGGCCTGCACTACCTGGTGGCCGGCGTCTTCGGCTTCATCCTGGGCGTCATCGTCAACTACATCCTCAGCAAGACCCTTGCCTTCTCCGGCAAGAAGGCCAACATGAGCCGGGAAGCGGAGTTCATGGTGTTCGTGATCATCTCCCTCATCGGCCTGGGGCTCACGGAGCTGCTGATGTGGGTCTTCACCGACGGCCTGGGCCTCTTCTACCTGCTCTCCAAGGCCATCGCGGCGGTCATCGTGCTGCTGTGGAACTTCTTCGCCAAAAAATTCATGTACCGAAAGAAACCAAACAAGGAGTAAAGGGTATGCTGCGCATCGAACATTTCACTAAATCCTACGGGAAGGACAAGCCCGCCGTGGAGGATCTGAACCTGCACGTTGCCCCCGGCGACATCTTCGCCTTCATCGGCCCCAACGGCGCCGGCAAGACCACCACCCTTCGGGCGGTGGCGGGCATCCACGACTTTGAGGGCGGCGACATCCTCATCAACGGCGTCTCCATCAAAGCCGATCCCCTGTCCTGCAAGCGGATCATGCGCTACATCCCCGACAACCCGGACCTGTACGCCTATCTCACCGGCATCCAGTACCTGAACTTCCTCTCCGACATCTACGGCCTCTCCGCCGCGGATCGGGAGGCTCGCATCCAGAAGTATGCCGACGCCTTCGGCATCACCGTCCGCCTCAACGACATGGTGGGCTCCTTCTCCCACGGCATGAAGCAGAAGCTGGCCCTCATCGGCGCCCTCATCGACGAACCCAAGCTCCTGCTCCTGGACGAGCCCTTCGTGGGCCTTGACCCCAAGGCCGCCTTCACCCTCAAGCAGTTCATGCACGAGATGACCCAGAACGGCGCCGCCATCTTCTTCTCCACCCACGTGCTGGAGGTGGCCGAGAAGCTGTGCAACAAGGTGGCCATCATCAACCACGGCCGGCTGGTGGCCCAGGGCGACATGGACACCGTCAAGGGCAACGACTCCCTGGAGGAGCTCTTTATGGAGCTGGTGGAAAAGGAATGAAACAGGTTCTCCCCCTCATCCGCATCCAGCTGATGGAATACTTCCCCTTCGCCGCCGTGAAGAACACCACGGACGCGGGGGCCAAGAAGCGCGCCAAGCGCCGGCTCACATCCACTTTCGTGCTCTTCGGCGCCTGCGTGTACATGTCTGCGGTCTACAGCATGGGCATGCTGGATGGTCTGAACGGCACCGGGTATCTGCTGATCCCGGCCCTCATGCTGGTCATGGGCTCGGTCCTGGGCGCTATCACCACCCTGACCAAGGCCGGCCCGGCCCTCTTCTCCGCCGCCTCCCTGGATCCGCTGCTGGCGCTTCCCCTGCCCCGGCGGACGGTGATCCTCTCCCGCGTCTTCTCCCTCTATTTTGAAGAGCTGCTCATCCACGCGGGCATGCTCCTCACCGCCGGCGTCTGCTGCCAGATCCGCGTGGGCGCCCTGCCCGCCGCCTTCTGGCCGGTGCTGGTGCTCACGGTGTTCTTCGCTCCCCTGCTGCCGCTGGGCGTCGGCGGCCTTATCGGCCTGTTCGTGGCCATGCTCACGGCCCGGATGAAGAACAAAAACCTCTTCACCACCGTGTTCTCCATGCTCTTTCTGCTGCTGGTCATGTTCTTCTCCTTCAACGCGGGCACCATGTTCAGCGACATGTCCTCCATTGCCGGGAGCCTGCAGACCCGCCTCTTCAGCCTCTATCCCCCGGCTCGCCTCTTTTGCCAGGGCCTGAGCGGAGATTCCTTGTCCTTCCTGCTCTTTGCCCTCATCTCCCTGGCGGCCCTGGGGCTGCTGTGCTTCGTGGCGGTGAAGGGCTTTGCCTTCTTCTACGGCGCCATCAATGCCACCGCCAAGGGCGCCGCCTTCCGCATGGGCCGGCAGAAGCGCTCCGGCGCCTTGCTGACCCTGTGTAAGAAGGAGCTCAAGCAGAAGCTGAACACCCCTGTTTGGATGATGAACACGGATATGGGCACCGTCATGGCCATCCTGGCCGTCGTGGCGTTGGCGGTGGCCGGCCGCGGCGCGGTGGGCGAAGTGCTGCAGGAGGTTTTCGGCATCGCCTCCGGCAGCCTGGGGCTCTTCTTCGGCCTCATCATCGGGGCCATCCAGTGCGTGAGCTTGACCGCCTCCGCCGCCGTGTCCATGGAGGGCAAGGGCCTCTGGCTCATCAAGTCCCTGCCTATCGGCGCGAACACCTGGCTGCGGAGCAAGCTCCTGGTGAGCATGCTTCCCCCGGCTCTGGGCGGCCTTGTCTGCGGCCTGGTTTTGACCATCGCCTGGGGCCTGCCCGCCTGGAACGTTCCGCTCATCTGGGGCATCAGCGTTCTGTTCGGCTGGGCTTTCTCCGTGGTGGAGCTGTCCCTTGGCCTCCACTTTGCCCGCTTCGACTGGGAAAACCCCGCCGAAGTGGTGAAGCAGGGGGGCGGGGTGCTGCTGAGCATGCTCATCACCATGCTGGTCATGGGCGCCGGTGCGGCCCTGGTCATCTTCCTGGGCGCCTGGGGCGCAGCGGCGCTGTGCCTGCTGCTGTTGCTCGTCGCATGGCCGATTCGGCTGATCATGGGAAAGCGGGCGGAGAAAATGCTCACGAAGCTTTAATAATTTCGTGACAATTTGTACACATGAATGGTATACTATAAGTAGCTGCAATCTTTTGTAAATCGCAGGTGAGGACACGTGAGCTTTGAGGAAATCTTAAAAACGCTGGGAAGCGGCCTGGGCCAGTTCGGCTGGAACGACCTTCTCGACATCATCATCCTGACGGTGCTGCTCTACAAGCTCATCGTCTGGACCAAAGATACCCGCGCCTATGAGGTCATCAAGGGCGTGGGCCTGCTCATTCTGTTCTCCGTGGCGGCCCAGTTCCTCAGCCTCTACACGCTGAACTGGCTGCTCAGCTCCATCCTCCAATCCGGTACCATCTTCATCGTCATCTTCATCCTCTTCACCCCCGAGATCCGCCGGGTGCTGGAGCGGCTGGGCCGCAGCGGCAAGGCCATCGGCAAGCTTATCAACGAGGCCGGCAACATGGGCGTGGAGGATCTGGTGGACGACCTGCATAAGACCATCCTTCGCCTGAGCAAGCGCCGGGTGGGCGCCCTCATCGTCTTTGAGCAGAAGACGGGCCTGGGAGACATCATCAGCACCGGCACGGCCATCGAGGGCCTGATTTCCGGTCCCCTCATCGAAAACATCTTTGAGCCCAACACGCCCCTCCACGACGGCGCAGTGATCTGCCGGGGCACCACCCTGGTGGCGGCGGCCTGTTTCCTGCCTCTTTCCGAGGAGACGGGGGTGGCCCGGGAGCTGGGCACCCGGCACCGGGCAGCCCTGGGCGTGTCCACGGTGTCCGACTGTCTGGCCCTGGTGGTCTCCGAGGAGACCGGCGCCATCTCCCTGGCCCAGGACGGCAAGCTGGTCCGCTATATGGACAGCGTGGCCCTGCGGAATTTCCTGGAGAGCGTCTTTTTGCGGCGGGGCACCGGCGGCCTTTCCTTCGGCAAGAACCATGCCCGCAGGAAGGAGGAGAAGTAAGCCATGAAACGCAGGTTTTTCACTCGAGCCATGCTGGACAGGCTCAAGGGCATCTTCACCCGGAACGTGGGCCTGAAGATCATCGCCTTGGTCTTCGCCCTTCTGCTTTGGGCCTATGTGCTGGTGGCCCTGAACCCGGTGCGCTCCAAGTCCATCGACGGGGTGCCCATCACCCTGGAGGGCTATACTGACCTTCTGAGCCGGAACCTGATTTTGGTGGATTCCGACCTGGGCCTGGCCAACGTGGAGGTCAACGCCACCATCACCAATCATTCCGACCTGGACGAGAGCCGGGTCAACTGCCGGGCCTCCCTGGGCACCATCTCCGCCGCGGGGAGCTACCGGCTGCCGCTGAGCGCCACGGTTCAGTCCAACCTGGGCACCGTGGCCTCCGTCACCCCCACCCATGTGACCGTGGAGGTGGACAATCTGATCGTGAAGACCGTCCCTGTGACATTGGTCTTCCGGGGCGCCCTCCCCGAGGGATATGAGGTGGTCAGCGAGAGTGTGACCAGCAGCATCACCATCGAAGGCGCTGCCCGGTACATCAGCCCCGCGGTCCGAGCCGAGGCCATCGTGGACTTGACGGACAGGACCAGCAACGTGGAAGAGGCCGTGGACGTGACCTTCTACGATAAGAACGACAACGAGCTCACCGTGGTCACCCGAAGCCAGAACACCCCCAACGTGACCGTGCGGCTCACCCTGTCCGCCTACAAGCGGGTGACCGTGCAGCAGGCCGTTTCCCTGGCGGACGACACCTACTTCACCCTCAGCAGCGAGGTCACTCCCGGCACCGTGATCCTCTATGGGCCCAGCGAGACCTTGGCAGCCATCGACACCGTCTCCACGGAAACGCTGGTGCTGCCGGCGGAGGAGGACATCCTTTCCCGGCAGCTGTCCCTGGTGCTGCCCGAGGGCGTGTCTTTGCGGCGGGGCCAAAGCAGCCTGGTCACCGTTTCCGTCACGGTAACGGAAAAGACCGGGGAGCGGACGCTGGACATCCCCCTCACCTATCAGCGCATGAAGCGGGATCTGACCCTGGCGGACGGCGCCCCCACCTTCGTGACCGTGGTGGCCTCCGGGCCCGAGCGTCAGCTGGATCAGCTGACGGTGGATCAGTTCACTGCCCAGGTGGATCTCTCCACCTACGGGGCCGGGGAGTGGGAGCTGGTGCCTGTGTTCCAGTGGTCCGGCAGCGGCCGCCTGCCCGATCTTACGGTCGGCCTGCGGGAGGAGCGGATCACGGTGACCCTCAACAGCACCGCCGAACCGGAGGCGACCATCGCCCCTACCCCCTAACGAACAGCAAGCTGCCCGGCCGCCGGATGGCGGTCGGGTTTTTATTCGAGGAAAAACGCTCATGATACCTGTGATGATCCCCGCTCTCAAGCGGTCGCTGGACGACACAGAGGAATCCTTCCGCCTGTCCGTCGCCCGCCAGCTGAATGTGGACGCCGGCGACATCGGCCGGGTGCGTATCCTGCGGCAGGCGGTGGACGCCCGCAAAAAGGAGGAGGTCTTCTTCAGCGTACATTGCCTGGTGGACCTGCCTCCCAAGGCGGCCCGCCGGATCCTTGCGGACAGGAAGCTTCACGCCCAGCCCTATGCCCCGGAAAAGGAAACGCCCCTTGTCCACGGGACCGCCCCCCTCAAGGGCCGGGTCCTGGTGGTGGGCATGGGTCCGGGGGGCCTGTTCGCCGGCTGGCTTTTGGCCCGGGAGGGCTATCGACCCCTGGTCATCGACCGGGGCAAGGCCATGGAGGATCGGGTCCGGGACGTGGAGGCTTACTGGCAGACGGGCCGCGCCGATCCGGAGAGCAACCCCCTCTTCGGCGAGGGCGGGGCGGGCACCTTCTCCGACGGCAAGCTCACCGCCCGCAGCAAGGACCCCCGCTGCAGCACGGTGCTGGACGCCTTCCTTGCCTGCGGCGCCCCGGAGGAGATCGGCTTTCTCGCCAAACCCCATGTGGGCACGGACAAGCTCCGCCAGGTGGTCAAAACCCTCCGGCAGCAGATCGTTTTCCTGGGCGGCCAGGTGCGCTTCTCCACCCGCCTGGAATCTATCCACACCCAGGACGGGGCCGTCAGCGCCGTGACCCTGGTCCATGAGGGCCAGCGGGAAAAGGTGCCGTGCGGGGCCCTGGTCCTGGCCATCGGCCAGGGGGCCCGGGACACCTACAGATACCTTTTCGACAGCGGTTTTGCCATGGCCCCCAAGCCCTTTGCGGTAGGGGTCAGGGCGGAGCATCCCCAGGCCCTTATCAACGAGAGCCAATACGGGCCCTTTGCCGGTCACCCCAGGCTGGGGGCGGCGGACTATAAGCTCACCTGCCAGGCTCAGGGCCGGGGGGTCTATTCCTTCTGCATGTGCCCGGGGGGCTTCGTGGTGGGCGCCGGGGCAGGGAAGGGGCAGATGGTGGTCAACGGCATGAGCAACTTCGACCGGGCCGCCCAAAACGCCAATGCCGCCCTGGTGGTCCAGGTGTTCCCGGAGGACTTCGGCAGCCACCCCCTGGACGGCATGGCTTTCCAGCAACGGCTGGAGCAGGCCGCCTGGGATCTGGGGGGCGGGGAAGGGCTGGCCCCCGCCTGCCGGTTGGAGGATTTCATGAAGGGCCGGGCCACCGCCCGGTTCGGGGCCGTTTCGCCCAGCTTTCGCCCCGGGGTCAGAGGGGCGGATCTGAACGGGTGCCTGCCGCCCTTCGTGGCGGACGGGCTTCGGGAGGCCCTGGTCACCTTCGCCCGGCAGATCAAGGGCTTCGATATGCCTGACGCGGTGCTCACCGCCGTGGAATCCCGCACCAGCGCCCCTCTGCGCATCCTGCGGGATGAAACCATGCAGTCCCCCACCCATCGGGGGGTATACCCGGTGGGAGAGGGGGCGGGCTACGCCGGGGGCATCGTCTCCTCCGCGGTGGACGGGCTGAAGGCGGCGGAAGCCATCATTTCCCATTTTCAGCCGGAAGCACGGTGAAATTCGTCTAAAATTCAAAATAATCATCAACAAAACCGTTTTTCTATTTCCTTTTCCGCGCGCGTATGGTATATACAGAGGTATGAAAAAGCAACTGTGTCTCTTCATAGCCCTCGTCATGGTTGCGGGGCTCATATCGTTCCCGGTCAGCACCTTCGCCCAGGATGACCCCGTGCGGGTCCTGCTGAGCACGGAGGGACGGGATGTTTTGACCTTGACCCTTTCCGGCACCTATACCGCCAACGGCGTCACCCTCACCGGCGGTACATTGACGGTGGCCGTGTCCGGCATGGACGTGGTGGCGACCCACGATCAGCAAGGAGAGCTGTTCACCGGGGAACGCTTCACCCTGTCCGCCGCCGCGGAAGCCGGGGAGGACGCCTGCTTCACCCTGGCCACGGCCGGGGCCAAGGAGCGTCAATACAAGGGCGACGTGACCTTCGATGTGTCCGCCGGCGCCGTGCGGGCGGTGAACACCGTGGGCATGGAGGCCTATATCGCCGGGGTGGCCGTGCCCGAGGTGGGCAAGAACGCCGCCGAAGCCCTGCTCAAGGCGGCCATGGTGGCGGCCAAGGGCTATGCCCTGGCGGAGATGGGCGTCAGCGGCAGCAAGGCCTATGACGTGGACGATACCTCCGCCGATCAGGTCTACAACGGCTATTTCCCCACGGCGGATCGGGTCAACGCCTGCGCCGCGGAGGTGGCGGGGGAGACCCTGCTCTACAACGGCCAGCCCATCAAGACCCACTACGGCTCCAGCAACGGCGGTGTCATCCTGACACCCAAGGCCAAGTGGGGCGGCGGCCAGGCCTATTCCGGCGCCTACGAGTGCAAGTTCGATCCCTTTGACATCACCCGCACCGAGGTGGTGAACCTGATGATCCCCGTCACGGGGAACGCCCCTGAGACCCTGCCCGAGAAGCTCTATGAATACCTGCTGTCCAAGGCCGGCGGCGACGCCATTTTGGCCATCGACGCCCTGGAAGGCTACTGCAGCAAGAGCGACGCGCCCGCGGGCTACGCGCCCCAGGATGGCTTCACCGCCACGCTCCAGGTGCGCCGGGGGGCTTCCGCCGCCACGGAAACGGTGCAGGTGACCTTCGACGAGCTGTCCAAGAACAAGATCGTCCTGAGCGACAACAGCGTCCGCTTCGCCACCCAGGTGAGCAGCGGCAGCTGGCTCCTCTGCTGGGGCCAGAGCAAGGGCTCCCGGGTGGGCCTGTCCCAGAAGGGGGCGGCCCGCATGGCGGATCTGGGCTACAGCTATGCGGACATCCTCAAGTTCTACTATCCCAACGCCGTCCTGACCCGCAGCGACGGGACCGTGGTCCCTTCCCAGGCTGACCTTTCCACCGCCGCCGTCATGCAGAAGCTGCAGAGCGCGGGGAATCGGAGCATCACGACCACCGGCTATGTGAACGCCGAGAACGTGCAGCTCATGAGCAAGGCCTCCTCCAGCGCGGATGTGTGCGCCCGGCCCACCACGCTCAGCCGCTTTGGCATCTATCAGAAGCAGGGGGATTGGTACTTCGGCATCGACCTTACCACCGGCGTTCAGGGCTGGGTCCACAAGAGCCAGCTCACCGAGGGCGAGCCTCCCGCCGACCTGCCCACCCCCACCAGCACCCCCAGCCCCTATGTGAACCTGTCCAGCAGCGTTCTCCACGCCCCGGAGGATCAGCCTGACGACACCGTCATCGGCACCGTCAACACCGACGGCGTGAACGTTCGTCAGGAGCCCTCCAAGGACAGCGAGAAGCTGGCCCAGTGCAACAAAGACGACCAGGTCTACATCTTCCACCGCACCGGAGACTACTACTACGTGCAGCTCCCCGGCACGGAGATCAAGGGGTATATCCTGACCAAGTATGTGGACACGGAGAACGAGCAGGATATCCCCGAGGTCACCCCCGAGCCTACGGAGGAGCCCACGCCGACCCCCACCGAGGAGCCCACGCCGACCCCCACGGAGGAGCCTACGCCAACCCCCACGGAGGAGCCTACGCCGACTCCCACGGAGGAGCCTACGCCGACTCCCACGGAGGAGCCCACGCCGACCCCCACGGAGGAGCCCACGCCGACCCCCACGGAGGAGCCCACACCGACCCCCACGGAGGAGCCTACGCCGGCCCCCACGGAGGAGCCTACGCCGACTCCCACGGAGGAGCCTACACCGACCCCCACCGAGGAGCCCACGCCGACCCCCACGGAGGAGCCCACGCCGACCCCCACGGAGGAGCCTACGCCGACCCCCACGGAGGAGCCTACGTCGGCCCCCACGGAGGAGCCTACGTCGGCCCCCACGGAGGAGCCTACGCCGACCCCCACCGAGGAGCCCACGCCGACCCCCACGGAGGAGCCCACGCCGGCCCCCACGGAGGAGCCTACGCCGACCCCCACGGAAGAGCCTACGCCGGCCCCCACGGAGGAGCCCACGCCGGAGCCCACGGAAGAGCCTACCCCCGAACCCACCCCTGTCCCCACGGACACTCCGTCGCCCGCGCCTACGGACACCCCGTCGCCCACGCCCAGCGGTCCGCCCAAGGAGCCCACCCAGGAGATGATCGACAAGGCCGTGAAGGGCAAGCTCATCAAGAGCGGCGTCAACATGCGGGAAGGCCCCAGCACCAGCTATAATCTGGTGGACAGCGGGCTAAAGAGCGGCACCGTGGTCACGGTCTACGGGTCCTACGGGTCCTTCTACTTCCTCCGGGTGGACAGCACCAAGAAGTATGGCTACATCTCCAAGCAGTTCATCCGGCTGGATACGGACGACGACGATGACGACGAGCCCGAGCCCACCAAAAAGGCCACGGCGGAGCCGGCCATCCGGCTGAGCCAGGGCGATGTGAACGGGGACGGCCTGGTTTCCGCCGCGGACGCGGCCCTGGTCATCCGCTATGACGCCGGCCGCATCGATCTAAGCGACGCCCAGCTCAAGGCCGCCGACATGGACGGGGACGATCAGGTCACCACCATGGACGCCAAGGCCATCCTGCGCTACGTGGCCAGCCGCATGATCCGGTAAAGATACGCGTAAAAGCTCCCGTCGCCTCGGGCGGCGGGGCTTTTTTTGCGGATCGGCCGTGAAAAAAGCTTGCGTCGGCGAAAAAATGTGATATACTATTACGGTTTTCAACAAGCACTACGGTATATATCTTTTTCGAGGAAAAACAATGGAAATCAGAAACGTTGCGATCATCGCCCATGTTGACCATGGCAAAACCACCCTGGTGGATCATCTGCTGCAGGACGCCGGCGTGCTGCGCCGCAGCGAGGTGGGCGTGGATCGAGTTATGGACAGCGGCGATCTGGAGCGGGAGCGGGGCATCACCATCCTCTCCAAGAACACCGCCGTCAGCTACGGGGACGTGCGCATCAACATCGTGGACACCCCGGGCCACGCCGATTTCGGCGGCGAGGTGGAGCGCATATTGCAGATGGTGGACGGCGTGCTCCTGCTGGTGGACGCCTTTGAGGGCTGCATGCCCCAGACCCGCTTCGTGCTGAAAAAGGCCCTGGAGCTGGGGAAGGTGCCCGTGGTGGTCATCAACAAGGTGGATCGCAGCGACGCCCGCCCCGACGAGGTGGTGGACGAGACCTTGGAGCTGTTCATCGAGCTGGGCGCCACCGCCGAGCAGCTGGATTTCCCCATCGTCTATGCCTCCGCCCGCAACGGCATGTCCGGATATGAGGTGGACCGGCTGGAGCACAGCATGAAGCCCATCTTTGACACCATCCTCAAGTACATCCCCGCCCCGTCCATGGACGACACGGCGCCGCTACAGATCCTCTTCTCCACCATCGACTACGATGATTACGTGGGCAAGATCGGCGTGGGCCGCATCGAGCGGGGAATCGCCCGCCGGGCCCAGAGCATCGTTCTCTGCGGCGGCGAAAACAACAAGGTCCGCCCCGCCAAGATCACCCGGCTCTATCGCTTCGAGGGCCTGCACCGGGTGGAGGTGGAGGAGGTCCATGCCGGCGACATCGTCTGCATGGCCGGCGCCGATGATCTGAACGTGGGCGAGACCGCCTGCGATCCAAACTGCGTGGAGCCCATGCCCTTCGTGCACATCGATGAGCCCACGGTGAGCATGCTCTTCAAGGTGAACGACAGCCCCTTCGCCGGCAAGGAAGGCCGGTATGTGACCAGCCGCAACATCCGGGAGCGGCTCTTCAAGGAGGTCAAGACCAACGTGTCCATGCGGGTGGAGGAGACCGAGTCCACCGACACCTTCAAGGTCAGCGGCCGGGGCGAGCTGCATCTGTCCATCGCCCATGGAGGAGCTGACGGTGGACGTGCCCACGGAGTTCATGGGCCCGGTCATGGAGAAGCTGGGCGCCCGCAAGGGCGAGATGACGGACATGACCGCCATCGGGGACCTGAGCACCCGGGTGAAGTTCCTCATTCCCGCCCGCGGCCTGATGGGCTATCGGAGCGAGCTTCTGACCGACACCAAGGGCAACGGCGTCATGAGCCATATCTTCGCCGGGTACGACACCTACAAGGGGCCCATCGAGAGCCGCAGCAGCGGCAGCCTGGTGGCCCACGAGACCGGGGACACCAGCAGCTATGGCCTGTTCTATGCCCAGGACCGTGGCCGGCTCTTCGTTGGCCCGGGGATCCCGGTGTATGAGGGGCAGATCGTGGGCGAGAACGCCCGGGACGAGGACATCGTGGTGAACGTGTGCAAGAAGAAGCACGTGACCAACATGCGGGCCGCCGGGTCCGACGAAGCGCTGCGCCTCACGCCGCCGGTGATCTTCACCCTGGAGCAGTGTTTGGAGTTCATCGCCGACGACGAACTGGTGGAGGTCACGCCCAAGAGCATCCGCATGCGTAAAAAGATCCTCTCCAAGGAGCAGCGCATGAAGCTGGCGGCCCGGGGGATCAAGGATTTTTGATTTAAGCTTTTTATCTGCACCTTTTTTCTCTTTAGTAAAGAGAAAAAAGGTGCCCAAAAAAGAGAAACGCAGGAAGGGAGCGGCTTTACTCGCCGGTCCCTCTTTTGTTTTCCTGGCTTTTCTTTTTGCGCCGCTTTTTCTTTTCGCCCGAAAAGAAAAAGCGGCATAAAAGAAGCCCCAAAGAGCCATCCTAACTCCATTCCATGGAAGGAGGTTTTCAAATGGAAAAGAAACAGACCATCGGCTGCGACGTGACCAGCTGCGCCTACAACCACCAGGGCCAGCGATGCGACCTGGATCACATCGAGGTCAGCAGCCGCTGCCAGGACTGCGGCCGGGAAAACGAGAGCCTGTGCGCGTCCTACCGCTGCGAAACCGAAAGATGAATACCTGCCCCGCATAGGGGCCGGCGCCTCTTCCTGGAAAGGGGCGCCTTTTTTGTTGCCCGCGGGCCATGACGAAACCACAAAATGTTGGACGAAGGCACAATTTATTTCCTATTATAGTTTACAAACACAACAACATATGGTATAATGCTGTATTCTTCTGGGGGTATGGGCTTTTGCGCATAACCGGGCTGAAACTGCATAATTTTCGCAACTACCAAGACCTGGAGCAGCCCTTCGAACCGGGGCTCACGGTGCTCACCGGCCTGAACGGCGCGGGGAAAACCAACGTGCTGGAGGCCATCTTCCTCTGTGCCCTGGGCCGGAGCCACCGGACCAGCCGGGACGCCGAGCTCATCAAAATGGGGGAGATGGAGGGCATGGTCCTGCTGAACCTCACCACCCGGGGCGGCAGCCGCTCCATCCGGGAGGAGCTGGTGTCCGGGGAGCGCAAGCGCATCTTTCTGGACGGGGCGCCCGTGGCCCGGTCCGGGGAGCTCATGGGGTGCCTGAACGTGGTCATGTTTTCCCCGGAGGATCTGATCCTGGTCAAGGGCGGCCCTGCCGAGCGGCGCCGGTTCATGGACATGGAGATCTCCCAGCTCAAGCCCGCCTACTACTACGACCTGCAGCAGTACAACCAGGCCTTGAAGCAGCGGAACAACCTCCTGAAGGAAGGCTTGGAGACCGCCGGAGACATGCTGGAGCTGTGGGACGAGCAGCTCAGCCGCCTGGGCGCCCGCATCGTGGTGGAGCGTGCGGCCTTCTGCCGGGAACTGAAGGAGCTGGCCGGGGAGCTCCACGACCATATGAGCAGCGGCAAGGAGG
Organism: uncultured Eubacteriales bacterium; assembly: GCA_902765005.1. GTDB lineage: Bacteria > Bacillota > Clostridia > Christensenellales > CAG-138 > RUG472. Next base: position 138,473 of record CACWYB010000004.1, read on the forward strand.
AGCTTCGGGTGGAGTATGAGCCCAACGTCCTCTGCGCCGACGAGGAGCTGATCCGGGAGGCCATCGCCGACGCCCTGGTGAGCAACCTGGACAGGGACCTGTTTCGGGGCTTCACCTCCGCTGGTCCCCATCGGGACGACCTGCTGCTGGAGCTCAACGGCACGGACGTGCGCACCTACGGCTCCCAGGGTCAGCAGCGGACCACGGCTCTGTCGCTGAAGCTGTCGGAGATCGCCCTCATCGAGCGGCTCCGGCAGGAAAAGCCGGTGCTGCTCCTGGACGACGTGTTCTCCGAGCTGGACGAGGGAAGGCGCTCGCTCCTGCTCTCCGCCATCGACGGCTGCCAGGGCCTCATCACCTGCACCCACCTAAGCGAGCTTGGCCCGGGACAGGACCAGCCTTTGCAGGTGTTTCGGGCCGGGAACGGTAAACTGATTGAAGTTTAAATGATAATTGTAACGAAGAAAAGGAAACGAACGAAAACATGGAAGACATTCGCAACGAAGTGACCGGAAGCTATGACGCTTCCCAAATCCAGGTGTTGGAGGGGCTGGAGGCTGTGCGCCGCCGTCCCGGCATGTACATCGGCTCCACCGACGAGCGGGGATTGCACCAGCTGGTGACCGAGATCGTGGACAACAGCGTGGACGAGGCCATGGCCGGCTACTGCACCCATATCGAGGTGTTCCTCCACGAGGGCAACGGCGTCACCGTCCGGGACAACGGCCGGGGCATCCCCGTGGGCTACCACGAGAAAACCGGCAAGGACGCCCTGGAGGTGGCCCTGACCATCCTCCATGCCGGCGGCAAGTTCGGCGGTGGGGGCTACAAGGTCTCCGGCGGCCTGCACGGCGTGGGCCTTTCCTGCGTGAACGCTTTGTCCGAAAAGCTCCGGGTGGAGGTCCGCCGGGAGGGCAAGCTCCATGTGCAGGACTATTCCCGGGGCATCCCCCTGGACAAGGTCCATGTGGAGGAGGGCGACGCCAACGAGACCGGCACCACCGTCCACTTCTGGCCGGATCCGGACATCTTCGACACCCTGGAGTTCAGCTACGACACCCTGCGCCTGCGCCTCAGGGAGCTGGCGTTCTTGAACGCGGGCCTTCGCATCACCTTCACCGACGAGCGGACCGAGCCCCAGCGCAGCGAAAGCTACTGCTTCGAGGGCGGCATCCGGGAGTTCGTCACCTTCTTGAACAAAAACAAGGAGCTGCTGCAGCCCGAGCCCCTGTATTTCTCCGGCGAGCGCATGGAGGGCGAGGCCGAGACCGCCTCCGTGGAGGTGGCCATGCAGTACAACGACGGCTACAACGAGCTCATCCTCACCTACGCCAACAACATCGCCACCCATGAGGGCGGCTCCCATTTGGCGGGTTTCAAGGCGGCTCTGACCCGGGTGGTCAACGACTACGCCCGCAAGTTCAACTTTTTGAAGGCCACGGACGCCCCTCTCTCCGGCGACGACATCCGGGAGGGCCTCACCGCCATCATCTCCGTGAAGCTGGAGGAGCCCCAGTTCGAGGGCCAGACCAAGACCAAGCTGGGCAACGCGGATATCCGCCCCCTGGTGGACGGGGCCGTGGCCGACAAGCTCACCGAATACCTGCAGGAGAACCCGGCCCAGGCCAAGCTCATCATCGAGAAGTGCATCACCGCCTCCCGGGCCCGGGACGCGGCGAGAAAGGCCCGGGAGCTCACCCGCAGGAAGAGCGTGCTGGATTCCGCCGCCCTGCCCGGCAAGCTGGCCGACTGCCAGGAGAAGGACCCCAGCAAGTGCGAGATCTTCATTGTAGAGGGCGACTCCGCCGGCGGCTCCGCCAAGATGGGCCGGGATAGGACCATCCAGGCCATTCTGCCCCTCAGAGGCAAGATCCTGAACGTGGAGAAGGCCCGCATGGATCGGATGCTGGCCAACAACGAGATTCGGGCTATGATCACCGCCTTCGGCGCCGGCATGGACACGGACTTTGACGAGACCAAGCTCCGCTACCACAAGATCATCTGCATGACCGATGCGGACGTGGACGGCAGCCACATTCGGCTGCTGCTGCTCACCTTCTTCTTCCGGCACATGCGGCCCCTCATCGAACACGGGTACGTCTACATCGCTCAGCCGCCCCTGTACCTGGTGAAGAAGAACAAGTTCGAGCGCTACGTCTACACCGACGAGGAGCTGGCAGAGTGTCTGGACGAGATCGGCCGTGACCCCAAGCCCGTGATCCAGCGGTACAAAGGTTTGGGCGAGATGAACCCGGAGCAGCTTTGGGACACCACCATGAACCCGGAGACCCGCATGATGCTCAAGGTGACCATGGAGGACGCGGCCCAGGCCGACGGCCTCTTCACCCTGCTCATGGGGGACCAGGTGGAGCCCCGGCGGGACTTCATCATCGCCAACAGCAAGCTGGTCACCTATCTGGATGTATAATAGCGTAATAGCGCAGAGGTTTTAGATATATGAGCGAAAACGAGAACAACAACGGCAACGTGGGCAACGGCATCGTGGCCCGCACGGTCCCCATGCTCCTGGAGCATGAGATGAGCAAGAGCTTCATCTCCTACGCCATGGCGGTCATCACCGACCGGGCCTTGCCCGACGTGCGGGACGGCCTCAAGCCCGTCCACCGCCGCATCCTCTACTCCATGAGCGAGCTGGGACTCCAGCCCGACAAGCCCTTTCGGAAGAGCGCCCGTATCGTGGGCGACGTGCTGGGCAAATACCATCCCCACGGCGACACCGCGGTCTACGACGCCATGGTGCGCCTGGCCCAGCCCTTCAACACCCGGTATCTGTTGGTGGAGGGCCACGGCAACTTCGGGTCCGTGGACGGCGACGGCGCCGCGGCCATGCGATACACCGAGGCCAGGCTTTCCAAGATGGCCACGGAGATGATGGCGGACATCGATAAGGACACGGTGGAATTCGTGCCCAACTTCGATGAGACGCTGCAGCAGCCCGCCGTGCTGCCCAGTCGCTTCCCCAACCTGTTGGTCAACGGCTCCGGCGGCATCGCCGTGGGCATGGCCACCAACATCCCGCCCCACAACCTGGGGGAGGTGACGGACGCCCTCTGCGCCATGATCGACAACCCGGACATCACCGTGGACGACCTCATGCAGTTCATCCCCGGCCCCGATTTCCCCACCGGCGGCATCATCATGGGCCGCATGGGCGTGGCTGAGGCCTACCGCACCGGCCGAGGCCGGATCGTGGTCCGGGCCAAGTCCGAGATCGAGCAGATGAGCGCCAACCGGAGCCGGATCATCGTCACCGAGATCCCCTACCAGGTGAACAAAGCCCGCCTGGTGGAGCGGATCGCCGAGCTGGTGAAGGAGAAGAAGATCGAAGGCATCTCCGACCTGCGGGATGAGACCGACCGGGAGGGCACCCGCATCGTCATCGAGCTGAAGCGGGACGTGAACGCCCAGGTGGTCCTCAACAACCTCTACAAGCACACTGCCCTGCAGGATACCTTCGGCGCCATCATGCTGGCCCTGGTGGACGGGGAGCCCCGCATCCTCAACCTGAAGGACATGCTCTACTACTATCTGGAGCACCAGAAGGACGTGGTCACCCGCCGCACCCGCTTCGACCTCAACCGGGCCATGGAGCGGCTGCACATCCTGGAAGGCCTGATCATCGCCACGGATAACATCGACGAGGTGGTCCAGATCGTCAAGACGTCCGCCAGCGCCCAGGAAGCTAAGGCCCGCCTCACCGAGCGCTTCGGCCTTTCCGAGCGGCAGGGCCAGGCCATTTTGGACATGCGGCTGCAGCGGCTGGTGGGATTGGAGCGGGACAAGCTCCACGACGAGGAAGCCGCCCTGAAAGTCCGGGTGGAGGAGCTCCAGGAGATCCTATCCGACGAGCACAAGCTCATGGGCATCGTCAAGGAGGAAGCCCTCGCCGTCAAGGAAAAATACGCCGATCCCCGCCGGACCGAGATCACCCAGATGCTGGAGGATATCGACCTGGACGACGTGATCCAGGAGGAGGACATGGTGGTCACCATGACCCACTTCGGCTATGTGAAGCGCATCTCCCCCGACGTGTACCGCACCCAGAACCGGGGCGGCCGGGGCGTTATGGGCCATACTACGAAGGAAGAGGACTTTGTGGAGCGGATGTTCGTCACCTCCACCCACAGCGACCTGTTCTTCTACACCACCCGGGGCCGGGTCTTCAAGGTCCGCTGCTACGCCATCCCGGAGACCGGCCGGGCCTCCAAGGGCGTGCCCGTGGTGAACCTGGTCCAGCTTCAGGACGGGGAGAAGGTCACAAGGCAGGGCCTCATCAAGAAGACCCGCATCTCTGAGTGCAGCAACATCCGCAAGGGCGGCCTCTTGATCCAGTCCATCCTGGAGGGGGACGAGCTCATGAGCGTGGAGGTTTCCACCGGCGAAAACGAGTTCCTCATCTCCAGCAAAAAGGGCAAGTGCATCCGCTTCTCCGAAGCCGACGTGCGGGCCACGGGCCGGGGCGGCCAGGGCGTCCGCTCCATTCGCCTGGACGAGGGCGACGAGGTGGTGGACATGGTCAAGATCATCCCCGGCGGCGCCTTGCTCACCGTGTCCGAGCGGGGCATGGGCAAGCGCACCGACGAGGAGCAGTACCGGGCCCAGGGCCGGGGCGGCAAGGGCATCACGGCCATGAACCTGACGGAAAAGACCGGGGATCTGGCCTGCTGCAAGATGACGTCCGGCGACGAGGACATGATGCTGGTCCGGGACGACGGCACCATCATCCGCACCCCCGTGAGCCAGGTGCCCAACATCGGCCGGGCCACCCAGGGCGTCCGCCTCATGCGGGTGGACGAAGGGACCCGGGTGGTTTGCGTGGCGTTGGCGCCCCATGCGGAGGAGGAGAGCGAGGAGAGTTCCGCCCCTGCTTTGGAGACGCCGGCCCCCGAAACGGAAGCGTGAATCAGCCCATTGCGGCGGGAATGTATACAGAGTGTAAAATCTGACCCCCGCCCATTGGAAGGAGCTCCCCCTGTATGCTATGATACAGCGAACGACTATTATTCAGGAAACGAGGAAAGGGAATGAAGCGTAGGCGCGCGCAAGCGGCGTTGGTCAAGCCTGCCGTAGCGATCATATTGGTGCTGCTGCTCATCATCGGGGTGAGCTGGGCCTCCTGCCACAAGAAGAAGGCAGCCCAGACCACCGAATCGGTCCAGCTGACCACGGACATTGTCATCAGCGAGATCATGGCCAGCAACACGGGCATCGTCTCCGACGGAGCGGGGAACCACCCGGACTATGTGGAGATCCACAACACCTCCGCCCATGAGCAGGACATCTCCGGCTGGGGCCTCTCCGACCGGGAGGATAGGCTCTGGGTCTTCCCCGACAGAACGGTGCTGCCCCCTGACGGCTATATCCTGGTCTGGTGCACCGGCGAAGAGGTGGAAAACGCCCTCATCGCCGACTTCAAGCTCAGCGCCGGGGACGTGATCCGGCTCACCAACGCCGGCGGCGAGCCCCTGTTCACCATGGAGATTCCCTCCATCTACACCGGCTATACCCTGAGCTGGGACGACGTGGGCAAGCAGTACACCCAGATGCTGCCCTCGCCCCTGTTTCCCAACACCCCGGCCGGCATCGCCGCCTATGAGGAGAGCCGGAAGCTGGGCGAAAACAACACGCCGCTCAGCGTGGGTACCACGGCCCAGCACAACGGGGTCTATATCTCCGAGCTCATGGCCCGCAACGGCACCACCACCGCCGGTCCCAACGGCCTGTATCCGGATTGGATCGAGCTGTTCAACACCACCAACGGCCCTGTGGACCTCTCCGGCTGCGGCCTGAGCGATGACATCCGCAAGCCCTATACCTACACCTTCCCTGCCGGCACCACCATCGGCGCCGGGGAGTATCTGCTCCTTTGGTGCATGCCCGAGGCGGTGGAGGGCTATATCTCCCTGCCCTTCAACCTGTCCGGCAGCAAGGGCGATTCCCTGATCCTGGTGGATCAGAACGGCGGCATCCTGGATATGTGCGAGTTCGGCGCCCAGGAGAAGGACTACAGCCTGATCCGCGGCTACACCGCCACTGGCGAGCTGGACACGGCCGCCGGCTTTGTCTCCTCCGACAAGCCCACCCCCGGCTATCCCAACACCACCGCCGGCTACAACGCCTTCGACAAGCAGCGGAACCCGGACGTGGGCGTCCACGACATCACCTTCTCCGAGGTCCTGTCCGACGGCTACCGCTACAAGCTGGACAGCAAGGGCGTGCCCGACGACGACGATCAGGGCAAGTGGGTGGAGCTCTACAACCGCTCCGATCAGAGCGTGGACCTATCCGGCTACTCCCTCTCAGACAACGAGAAAAAGCCCACGAAATGGGTTTTTCCTGAGGGAACGAGTATCGCCGGGAAAGGATATCTCATCCTCTACATGAGCGGCAGCCTCCCGCTGGAGGGCCAGAAGGAGAGCACCGTCACCGCCGAGATGAAGGCGCGGACGCTGAACTTCTCCGTTTCCGCTCAGGGGGAGACACTCTATCTCTACGACAACAACAGCACCCTCATCGATCGGGTGAGCGTGCCTGCCTGCACGGCCTGCGTGTCCTACGCCAAGGTGGGGGACACCTGGGGCCTGTGCGACACCCCCACCCAGGGAGCGGCCAACACCGCACCGCTGAAGGGTACGGCCTACTGCCACGCCCCGGAGGCCTCTTTGGCCAGCGGCGTTTACCACGGCACCCAGACCGTGAGCATGGAGATCCCCGCCGGGACCTACGTGACCTACACCCTGGACTGCACCACCCCCACGGAATCCTCCACCCGGTATCGGGCCGGGGAGCAGCTGACCTTCAGCCAAAACGCCGTGCTGCGGGCCCGGGCGTTCAGCGAGGACGGGAGCCTGTATAAGAGCCCGGTGATCTCCAACACCTACATCATCGTAGGCGACACCCAGACCACTGACGCCCACGACTCCACTCTCCCCGTGTGCTTCCTGGTCACGGATCCGGACAATCTGTTCAACGTGGATTACGGCATCTACGTGGTGGGCAGCCACTACCAGGGCAAGACCGCGGCCACGGAGTGGACCACCCCGGCCAACGACCGAAAGCTGGGGGCCAACTACAACCAGCGGGGCCGGGAGTGGGAGCGGCAGGCCCATTGGACCTACACCAGTCCCGGGGGACAGGGAGTGCTCTTTGAGCAGGATCTGATGATCCGCATCTTCGGCGCCTTCTCCCGCTACCAGAAGCAGCGAAACTTCGCCCTCATCGCCCGCAAGGGCTTCGGCGGATCCACCTTCGACTATCCGTTCTTCGCCAACAGGCCCTTTGAGAGCTATGAATCGCTGGTGCTCCGCTGCTCCGCCAAGGACGCCGTGGCCACCAAGATCCGGGACATCCTGATCACCGGCCTGGTGGAGGACGCGGGGCTGGACACCTGCATTCAGGCCTATGTGCAGACCGCCCTGTATCTCAACGGCCAGTACTGGGGATGCTACAATCTCAGGGAGAAGGTGAGCCGGGCGTTCCTGGCCCAGCACTACTCCGTCACCAACAAGGACAGCATCGATGTGCTCAAGGGCAACGGCGTGTACGTATCCGGGAATCCCTCGTGCGTGGACGACTATAACGCCCTCATCAAGTACTGCGAGAACAAGAACTGCGATTTGAGCAACTACGGGGACTATGAGTACGTCTGCTCCCAGATCGACGTGGAGAACTACGCCCTCTACTGCGCGGTGGAGGTCCTGGTGGGCAACAACGACTCGGGCAACATCAAGTGGTGGCGCTCCAGCGAGAAGGACAACAAGTGGCGCTGGATCCTCTACGACTTCGACGATGCCATGGCCCGGAACGACGAGAAGGAGGACGCCTACACCAACGGCTATCGGCGCGACTTCTTCACCAAGTATTTCAACCCCAAGGGGCATGGCGCCGGCCAGGGCTTTTCCACGGTCCTCTCCCGGTCCCTGCTGAAGAACAACGACTTTGTGGAGATCTTCCTGCGGGCCTGCGCCCAGGTGGTGGACGCTTTTGCTCCCGAGAAGATCACCGCCAAGGTGGACGCCCTCTCCGGGAACATCGCCTCGGAGATCGAGTGGGATTTCCCCCGCTGGAGCCTGACGGTGAAGAACTGGAAAGCCCATCTGAACAACGTGAAGGGCTATGCCACCCACTACCAGGAGTACTACTTCAAGTATCTGAAGGCGTACATCAAGAAGAACACCAACTATAAGCTGACGGACCAGAAGATGCTGGATATCTTCGGCCGAACCGAGTAAAGGAAGGCAGCCATGGAATACAGGCATGAAATCAAATACCTGATCAGCCTGGGGGAGGCGGAATATCTGGCCACCCGGCTGCGGCTCACCCTGTCCCAGGACCCCTACGCCGTCAAGAACGGAGGGACCTACTTCATCCGCAGCCTCTACTTCGACACGCCCTTCGAGCGGGCCGTGGAGGAGAAGACGGACGGCGTGGCGTTTCGGGACAAGTACCGCATCCGCATCTATGATATGTCCGACAAGACCATCAAGTTCGAGCGCAAGCACAAGAACGGCCAGTTCATCGGCAAGCAGAGCCTGCTCCTTACCCGGCAGCAGACCGAGGCCATCCTGGCCGGGGAGTACGGCTTCCTCCTCCATCGAAAGGAGGACTTCGCCGCCGAGCTCTATGCCGCCCTTCGAACCGAGGGCTGGCGGCCCCGGGTCCTGGTGGATTACGATCGGGAGCCCTTCGTCTTCCCCCTGGAGGACGTGCGCATCACCATCGATCGGAACATCCGCACAGGCCTTCGCTGCACGGACCTGTTCAACCCCCATGCGCCCACCTTCCCCGCCACGGAGTTTGAGGACGCTTGCATCCTGGAGGTGAAGTTCGACCGCTACCTGCCCGGGTACGTGCGCTCCCTCATCCAGGTGGACGCGGCCAGCCACACGGCGGCCAGCAAGTATCTCTTCTGTCGTCAGTTTGATTTTTAATATATTGCGCAAACGCAGGAAAAGGAGAAAACAATGGACAACGTATTTCAGTACATCTTCCAGCTGCAGAACTATCAGCCCATGCTCACCATTCTCACGGTGCTGGCCGCCTTCCTGGTGGGGCTCTATGTGTTCTTCATCTACCGGATCACCTTCGCCGGAGTTATCTATTCTCGGACCTTCAACCTGAGCCTGGTCATGCTCTGCATGGTCACGGCCACGGTCATCATGTTCATGGCCAATAACGTGAAGCTGTCCTTGGGCATGGTGGGCGCTCTGTCCATCGTCCGTTTCCGCACCGCCATCAAGGACCCCATCGACACGGTCTTCATGTTCTGGGCCATCGCCGAGGGCATCGCCCTGGGCGCGGGCTACTTCATTGCCGGCATCATCGCCGCCGTGTTCATCGGCCTGTGCATGATCCTCATCTCCGTCATCAAGGGCCGCGCCACTATGCCCTATCTGCTGATCCTCCACTATGACGAGGGCGCCAGCAAGCAGATCAAGCAGATGGTGGCGCAGCTGCCCCAGGGCCGGATCAAGTCCAAGACCGTCCAGCGGGAGGGCATCGAGATGACCGTGGAGCTGCGTATCCGCCAGAGCGAGACCGGCTTCGTGGACAAGTTTATGCGTGTGGAGGGCGTGTACGACGCCACCCTCATTGCGCACCAGGGCGACATGATCTCTTAACAGAGGAAGCATGGAAAGCCCGCAGCTTTTCTTGAAAGAAAAGCTGCCTAAAAGAACTTTCAGAAGGGGATGAGGCTTGCGGACCATCCCAGGCATCCCCTTCTGACTTTTCTTTTTCGGTTCCTTTTTCTTTTCTTCCGAAAAGAAAAAGGAACAAAAAATCTATCCCTACAGTGAGGTGGTTTTTTCGTGGACGCAGATCCCAGTAGCATTCCCATACGGCTGCAGCTGAACGAATCCGTTCCGGAGGCGGCGGGGCGCAGCCCCGCAGGCCTTATTCTGTTCTTTTTGGCGCTGCTTCTCTTCAGCGCTTTCTTTGCCGGCAGCGAAACGGCCCTGTCTACCGTGAACCGCATCCGCATGATGAGCTATGCGGACGACGGGGATCGGCGGGCCCGCCGGGTCATCTATATCCTGGACCACTTCGAGGAAGCCCTGTCGGCCATCCTCATCGGCAACAACATCATGCACATCGGCAGCGCGGCTCTGGCCACGCTGACAGCCACCCGCCTGTGGGGCGAAGGAGCCGTGGCGGCCACCACCGTGGTGACGGCCCTTTTGGTGTTCCTGGCGGCGGAGATGATCCCCAAATCCTTCGCCAAGGCCTGCTCCGAGCGGTTCGCCCTCTTCTGCGCCACGCCTCTGCTGCTGCTCATGAAGGTGCTCAAGCCCTTCATCCACCTGTTCACCGGCGTGAGCCGGGCCCTCAAGCGCCTGGCCCGCATCCCGGAGGAGGAGGACCCCACGGTCACCGAGGACGAGCTCCACGACATCATCGACTCCATCATCCCCGATGAGGAAAACGGCGTGGACGAGGACACCGCCGAGCTGGTCCAAAGCGCGCTGGAATTCACCGAGACCCCGGTCCGGGACGTGTTCACCCCCTGGAAGGAGGTCACCGTCATCCGCCGGGACATGTCCCCCAAGGCGATCGTGGCCCTCATCGAGGGCACCATCCATTCCCGCCTGCCTGTGGTAGACGGGGAGGGGAACGTGGTGGGCATGCTCCAGATCCGAAAATACCTGAAATCCTACATCCAGCGCCAGGGCCATGTGTCTTTGAGCCGGGTTATGGATAAGCCCACCTTCGTCTCCGCAGGCGCCCCCATCGACGAGCTGCTGGACACCCTGTCGAGCCAGCGGGTCCACATCGCCATCGTCCGGGACGCGGACGAAAAGCCCCTGGGCATCATCACCGTGGAGGACATTTTGGAGGAACTGGTGGGCGAGATCTACGACGAGGACGACAGCACACCCCCGGGAGGTGGCGAGCTATGATCGTGAACTTCCTGCTCATCCTGGGCTGCATCCTTCTATCCGCCTTCTTCTCCGGTTCCGAGATCGCCTATTCCGCCGCCCAGGAGCTGCGGCTGGAGCACGCGGCAGAGGAGCGGGGCGGGGCCTACGCCCTGGCCCTGAAGGTGAAGAAAAGCTTTGAAAAGGCCCTCATCTCCATTCTGGTGGGCAACAACCTGGTGAACATCGGCGCCTCCGCCCTGGCCACGGTCATCGCCGTGGGCCTTATGGGGGATAAGGGCGCCTGGGTGGCCACGGCCGTCATGACCGTGCTTATCATCACCTTCGGGGAGATCTCCCCCAAGATCATGGCCAGCGCCCAGCCCGAGCGATTCAGTGCGGTGGCGGCGGTGCCTCTTCGGCTCTGGATGGGCCTCACATGGCCCCTGACCTGGCTGCTGGAGAAGCTGTTGCACCTCATCTCCCGTCTCTGGGAGCGGGGGCAGAACAGCGGCCCGGCCGTGACGGAGGACGATCTGGAGACCATCATCGAAACCGTGGAGGACGAGGGCGTGGTGGACGAGGACACGGCGGACCTGCTGCAAAGCGCCCTGGACTTCGGCGACGTGCTGGCCTACGAGGTCATCACCCCCCGGGTGGACCTGGTGGCCATAGACCTGGACGACACCCGGGAGCAGATGCTGAAGGTGGCCTTCGCCTCCCCCTACACCCGCATCCCGGTCTATCAGGAGACCATGGACAACATCGTGGGCATCCTGCACCTCAACCACCTCTACAAGGCCCTGGTCCAGGACCCGGACGCGGACATCGAAGGGCTGCTCCTGCCGCCCATCTTCGTCCACAAGACCATGCCGCTCGATGACGTGTTCAACACCATGCGCAAGAAGAAGGGCCATATGGTCATCGTGACCGACGAGTACGGCGGCACTATGGGCGTCCTCACTATGGAGGACGTGCTGGAGCAGCTGGTGGGGGACATCTGGGACGAGTCCGACGAGATCGAGGAGGAGTTTGTGGAGGTGAAGCCCCACACCTTCGAGGTGGACGGGGACATGCGCCTGGAGGATTTCTTCGCCGAGTTCGATAAGGACGAGGAGGAGATGGACGACGACAACGCCACCGTGGGCGGCTGGGCTGTGGAGATGCTGGGGGGCTACCCCAAGCTGCGGGAGAGCTTCACTTTCGAGGATCTGACCGTCACCATCCTCAAGCGAAACAACCTGCGGGTCCTGCGCCTGCTGGTGGAGCAGGACCCCAATTGGGTGGATGAGGACGAGGTGGAGGACGATTTGATCGACCAGTGACCCTGAGCAAGGGCACGGCTGTTTTCGGGAGGCAACAATGGGTTGGATATGGATACCGGCGGCGCTGGGTGCCCTGTGGCTGTTTCTCATCGCCCCGGGCCGGGCAGGTAAAGCCGCCCGGGCGCCCTTTGAGGGCCGGGCCTATGCTCACAGGGGGCTCTATGAGCTGGATCAGTCCGTGCCGGAAAACTCCCTGCCTGCTTTCCGTCGGGCGGTGGAGCATGGCTATGGGGCGGAGCTGGATGTGCAGCTGACCAAGGATCAGCAGATCGTGGTTTTTCATGACGACAGCATGCTCCGGGCCTGCGGGGTGGAGAAAGCCATCCGCGATTTCACCTATGCCGAGCTGCAGCAGATCCCCCTTTTCAAAACGGAGCAGCGCATCCCCCTCTTTTCGGAGGTGCTGCAGATTTTCGATGGCCGGCAGCCCCTGATCGTGGAGCTCAAATACGGTCCGGACGCCCCGGCGCTTTGCGAGGCCACCCGAGCCATGCTGGCAGGCTATGCCGGTCCGGCCTGTGTGGAGAGCTTTCACCCGGCCATGGTCCGCTGGTTCAAAAAGCATGATCCCCAACGCCTCCGGGGTCAGCTCTCCGAGGCCGCTTGCTTCTCAAAAAAGACCCTGCCCCTGCCCCTGGCGTTCATGATGAGCCGGCTGCTCACCAACTGCCTGACCCGGCCCCAGTTCATCGCCTATCGGGTGGGGCCCAAGCCTCTCAGCGTCAGGATAGCGGAGGGCATGGGCGCCATGAAGGTCCTCTGGACCGCCCGGGAGCCGGAGCGGCACGCCGCCCGCATGGGCCAAAACCACGCCGTCATCTTCGAGGGCTATCGCCCATAAGGGTGTTTCCTGCATTTTTCTGTTGCCAGCGCCCCCTGGATTCGGTATACTGCTCTACAGGAGGGAAAAGACATGTCCGTGTTTCAGGTGATCCTAAAGAACCTGCTGGGGTTCGACCTCATCATCTTTGTGGCCGCGGCTTTGAACGGGGTCTGCTACTATCTGGCCCGCAGAAACGCCAACGCCCTCTATCGCAAACTCCATATGATCGTCTTCGTTCCCTCCCGGCGCAGCGACCCGGAAAGCGTGTCCCGGGCCATTCGGGACATCGATGAGGAGCAGGTGGTGGCCATGCGCAAGCGGTCCGAAAGCCTGTATTCCGTCTTTGTCAATGTCACCGCCATCTTCCCCCTGCTGGGCATTTTAGGCACGGTGGTGTCCCTTTTGCCCATGGTCTCCGAGCTGGCCGACATGCAAACCAACTTCTTCGCCGCCCTCACCTCCACCTTTTGGGGGCTGGTGTTCGCCATCCTCTTTAAGCTCCTGGATGGCTTCCTCTCCTCCCGCATGGAGGACAACGACAAGGCCGTGAACCTGCTTTTGGAGCGCCGGGAGCTCCTGGCGGAAGGGCAGCAAGGGTGAAGCGGCGGGAGATCTTCATAGAGCTCACGTCCCTGCTGGACGTGATCCTCATCATGCTGTTCATTCTGCTCACCCAGGCCAAAGCCAGCACCGCCCAGGCCCTGGACACAGCCGCCCTGGCCGAGAGCAGTGCGGAGCAGCTGCAGACGGAGCTGTCCGCCGCCTATAGCGAGCAGGATGCGCTGCGGGAACAGATCAGCGTCCAGGCGGAGCGGGCGGACGCCCTGCAGCGGCAGCTGTGGACGCAGAACCTTGTTTTGGACAATTCCCTGCTGCTCACCGTCAGCGTGGACAGCACCGGCAGCATTCGCCTGGAAACGGAGGGAGAGGGGTACACCGTCATCGCCTACGATTGGCAAGACGACACCTACGCCCAGAACCGGCTCCGGGCCTTGGCCCTGGAGAAGCTGAACAATACGGAGCGGGAGGCGGTGTTCCTGGTTTTTCAGTTCGACCGAGCCAGCATCTACCATGCGGAGTACGACATGATCGAAACCATCATTCAGGAAGTGAAACAGCAGGCCCGGGAGCGGGATATCCCTCTCTCGGTCCTGGAGCTGGATATATTCGAAGCATAGACCCATAAGGAGGAGCAGGATATGGAAAACAATACGCGGAGCCCCAAAAGAAATCGCCATACCGGAGGCAAGGTTGCCGGCGGCGCCGTGCTGCTGGCGCTGCTGCTGGCCGGCGGTCACTTCGGCCTGGGCATCGGCCGGGAGGGCGGCGGTCTGCTGACGGGGGAGGCTCTTCAGGCGGTGACCGAAACCGCTCAGGAAACCGTTGCCGAAACGGCGGAAAAGGTTCAGGAGAAGGTGGAGGAGGTCGTCACGCCCCAGGAACAGGATGATGGGGTGCTGACCATCACCGTGAAGGAGGACAAGCTCCTTTACGAGGGCAAGGACGTGTCCCTTTCCCAGCTGGAGCAAAATCTTTTGAAGGAGTATAAGATCGACTCCACCACCGTAGAGCTGGTGGACGACCACGCCATCAAGGCCGCCTACGACGAGGTGACGGCCCTGCTGCAGAAGCTGAACATCCCGTTTCGTGAGGGGAAATAGAGCAGTAGGCTGATTATGCGACTTTTTCTCTTTATACAAAGGAGAAAAAGTCGCCCAAAAAGAGAAACTTAAGAAGAGGTACAGCTTTCGCACAGAAAGAAACACCTCTTCTTAACGTTCTTTTGAGCCCCTTTTCTTTCAAGAAAAGGGGCTTGGCTTTTGATCTGTTCCTATAAAAGATGAATCCAATACCGTTCCAAGTCCCTATCCAGCTCCGGCTCGTGGACGATGGACTCAAAAACGCCGCCATTGTGAAGGATGGTCCGGCGGCTGCCCTCGTTGCCTTGGATGCAGCAGATGAGCACATCGCGGATGCCCAGCTCCCGGCAGCGGGGCAGGGCGGCCTTCAGCATGGCGGTGGCGTAGCCCTTTTTGCGCTCGTCGGGGCGGACGCTGTAGCCGATGTGTCCCGCGTATTTTTCCAGATACGCGTTGAAATAATGCCGGATCTGCAGCATGCCCACCACCTTTTGGTCCGCCTCCCGCACATAGATATACTGGGTGGCCGGGACCATGCCCTCCGGTACATTCTTCGGGTCCTTGCCGGCCAGGGACTTCTCGATCCACGCCTCTGGGCTCTCGCACCGCCTGAGACCCCCGGTGCCGTCCATGGACCCGCCCTCATCCAAAAAAGCCTGTCGGTAGGCCCAAATCTCTTGGGCGTATGTTAAACAAGGTTCCATCAGCAGCATGTCAAGCATCCTCCTTTGCCAAACGGTAAATCAGGTCAGGGATGGCCCGGCCCCGGGCGTTGCGATAGGCCATGTTCGGCTCCTCCCTCCCTAACAGAGGCGCCCCGGTGGCGGAATTGTCCGACACCGCCAGCAGCGCCACGGCAGGGACTTCAAACAGGTCCGCCAGCTGGTAGAAAAGGGCCGTTTCCATCTCGATGAGCTCCGCTCCCGCGGCTTTGATCTCATGGAGATGGGAATACTCCAGGGCGATGGAATCGGTGCAGAACACCTTCGCCCGATGGATAGGGTACCCCAGTCGTTGCCCTACCTCAATCACCCGGTCCACATAGCCGATATCCGGGGGATAGACGGGGGAGAAGGGGGAAAAGGGGGCCAGCGTTTCCTGGAAATAGGCGCCGGCATAGCTGCCCTGGAGGCAGACATCCGGGGTGCAGACGCTGCCAACGGGAAGGGCGGGGACGAGGCTCCCCACGGCTCCGGCAAAGAACAGCTTTTTGAACCGCAGCTCCGCGCAGATCAGTATGTGGTCCAGCACGTTACAGGCCCCGGAGGCGGTTTGGGCCCAGGCGATCTTCACGCCCTCCTTCTCCACCAGGAACCCGGAGAAATAGGCGTGCTGGGCAAGCTGGGCCACATTGAAGGACGGGTCCAGAATGGTCTTGTCGGGCTTCCAGCCGGGGGCCACCACCAGGGCGTCATATAAGGCGTCCGGCTCAAAGCCGAAGCACTCTCGGCTCATGACGCCGGCGTTGTACCTCTTCATGTTCTCAAGGGCCTCCCGCAGACGCGCCTTCACAAAAAATCCCTCCGTTTCAGGTTTTTTCGAGTATAGCATCTGGCATCCCTTCTGTCAACCAAAGGAAAAAGCAAGGCCGCAGCCTCGCTCAAAAGGGATCACGGTCGGGACAGACCCTTCTTCCGCCGGTTCTGCAAATACCAGTAGAACAGGAAGCACACGGCGATCTCCGCCACCGTGGAGCAGGGGACGGCCAAACCGATGTGAAACAGCTCTCCCGTGGCCCGGGCCATGTACCAGGCCACCGGCACCCGGATCAAAAAGGCGGCCAGGATCCCCTGGATCATGACAAAGCCCGTGTGGCCGAGACCGTTGAAAAAGCCGATGAAGCAGAACAGGAAGCAGGTGAACAGGCAGTCGATGGCGTAGGCCTTCAGATACTCGAACCCCGCCGCCACCACGCCGGCGTCCTTGGAGAAGATGGCGCACAGCAGGTCTCCGTGGAAGAAAGCCAGATAGAACATGGCCGCGCCGAAAAGGGTGGACAGCCCGATGGCGATCTTCAGCCCCCGCACGGCCCGCTCGTCCTTGCCCGCCCCGTGGTTCTGGGCCACATAGGCGCTCATGGCCTGCATGAAAGCGGCGGGCAGCAGCATGATGAAGGCGCACACCTTCTCCGCCACCCCCACCCCGGCGGAGGCCATGAGCCCCAGCTTGTTTACGATGGCCAGGATGATGAGGAACGACAGCCCCACCAGCAGGTCCTGCAGGGCGATGGGCGTGCCGTAGGCGGCGATGCGGCGGAGCACCGGCCCGTGGAGGCGCACATCCTTTCCCGTGAAGGAGAAGGGGAGACCGCTGCGTTTGAGCAGGAGCAGGGAGACGATCACGCTGACGGTCTGGGAAAACACCGTGGCCAGGGCCGCCCCGGCCGCGCCGAGACCGAAGCCTTTCACCAGGATCAGGTCCCCCACGATGTTGCACACGCTGGCGATGGCCACGGTCACAAGGGGCGTGTTGGAATCCCCCATGCCCCGCATGACGCTGCCCAGCACGTTGTAGGCCACGATCATGATATACCCGGCCCCGCAGACGGAAAGATACCGACGGGTCTGGTCAAAGGCCTCCCGGGGGGCGTTCATGGCGGTGGCCAGGGCCCCGGAGAAAAGGGGCACCAAAATGGTCAGAAGCGCGCCCGCCCCCAGAAAGAGCAGGATGCTGGTGCCCACGATGCGCCCCAGGGCCTCCCGGTCCCCTTCGCCCAGCTTCTGCCCCAGCAGAATGGTGGTGCCCATGGAGAAGGAGCTGACCAGGCCCGTGATGGTCATCATGAGCTGGGAGCCCACGGCCACCCCGGACACATCCGCCGCCTGGGCGTACTTGCCCACGATCACCAGATCCACCGCCCCATACAGGGCCTGCAGGAACAATGCCAGCAGAATGGGCAGGCAGAATTTGAGCAGGGGTCCGGCAATGGGGCCTTTGGTGAAATCCGTTTCGTGATGCATATAGCCTCCTAAACAAAAGACCGGATAAGAGAACGAGCGTTTCAGCCCGTAGTCTTATCCGGCGCGTCATTTCCATTGAATGAGTTGCCCTCCGACAAACACACGCATCATACCCGAAAGAGGCCCCCTTTGTCAAGGCTTTCGGAACGGTAACCGCATTTTTCCTGTAGTAAAGGGAGGCGGTCTGTGGTATAGTGATATCATGAAGAAACTGTGCATCCTGACCTGCCTGCTCCTGCTGCTCCTTGCCTGCGGGCAAAGGACGGCGGAGGACCCAATCGCATACATTCCCGCTGACGCCACCGCCATGGCGGGCGCCACCGCCGCCGCTGAAACGCTGGCCCCGGCCCCCACCGCCGCGCCCCTGTTCACTCCGGCGCCCACAACGGAACCCACTCCCGAGCCCACCCCCACGCCGGAGCCCACGCCGGAGCCTACGCCCACCCCCGTGCCTCTGGAGGTGCTGGTCAGCCAATACGTGGCCGGCATGACGGACCGGGAGAAGATCGGCCAGCTGGTCATGTTCGGCTTCTCGGGCACCAAGACCGTGTCCACGGAGTTCGCTAAGATCATGGAGGACTACGCCGTGGGCAACGTGATCCTCTACGGCACCAACATCCTTCGGGACAACGGCGACGGAGGCTTCGACCGCTGCGCCCAGCTCACCGCGGACATCCGGGCCCATAACGCCACAAGCATCCCGCTCCTCATCAGCACGGACGTGGAGGGGGGCAACGTGACCCGCTTCCGCTGGCGGAACAAGACCCTTTCCGCGGAGGCCCTGGGCGAAGCGGACGACCCGGATGCCGCCCGGCTCCAGTTCGAGCGCATCGCCACCGCCCTCTACGACGTGGGCATCAACACGGATCTGGCCCCCGTGCTGGACGTGGCCGCCGCCCCCCACAAGACCTTTTTAGGCCGCCGCATCATCAGCAGCGATGAGCAGATCGCCGCCCGCATCGGCATCGCCTCCATGGAGGGCCTGCAAAACGGCGGGTGCCTGTCCATTGTCAAGCATTTTCCCGGCCACGGGGCCACCTCCGCCGACTCCCATAACGTGACTCCCGTGGTGAAAAAGAGCCTGGAGGCCCTGCAGGATTACGAGCTCTTCCCCTTTGAAAAGGCCGTGGCCGCCGGGGTGGATGGGGTCATGGTGGCCCACATCTTCTATCCTCAGGTCGACCCGGACTATATCGCCTCCCAAAGCCGCCTCTTCATCACGGAGATCCTCCGGGAACAGATGGGCTTTGCCGGGGTGGTGGTGGCGGACGACTTCCGCATGAACGGCCTTCGCTCCAAGGCCAGCCTGGAAACGGCGGCGGTCCGGTTCATCCTGGCGGGGGGCGATATCATCATCTGCGGCGCCAACCACAGCTACCAGCGGTCCATCCTCAAGGGCCTCACCAGCGCCGTGGCCGACGGCACCATTTCCCAGGATCGGCTGAACGAAAGCGTGGTCCGCATCCTTCTGGCCAAGATGAAGGTTACGGACTGGGCCCCCTGACCCGGCGCACGCGCACAAAAAAGCAGACGCCTGAAAGCGTCTGCTTTTCTGTTAAAAATCATCCCGAGGCTCCCGGTGCCGGGTGACCCAGCGCAAGTCGTAGGGCCGCTTCCCGTCGTAAGGCCGGTCCGGCAGGGTGAGCACGGTGCGCTCCCCCACATTGATCACCTTCGTCTCCCCATAGGATCGCTCCCGGGGGTGCAGGGGGTAGCCCCGCAGGTGGATGTGGCCGTGGAGCAGATACTGGGGATGATAGCGGTCCAGGAGCTTCAGCAGGCACTCGAAGCCCCGGTGCGGCAGGTCCGCCTCGTCGCCCACTCCCTTAGGCGGCGCATGGGTCACCACCAAATCCACGCCCCCGGCCCGCCAAAGGGCAAACCGGAGCCGGGCGATCCGCCGGGCCATCTGCTGCTCGGTATACTGAAAGGGCGCGTCGGGCCGATAGCGAAGGCAGCCCCCCAGGCCCAAGATGCGCACGCCCCGGTAGACGATGAGGGCGTCGTCGATGCAGTCGCACCCCTCCGGCGGGCGGGTGGCGTACCCCTCGTCGTGGTTCCCGTGGACATAGAGCACCGGCGCCCGGCCCATGGTCACCAGAAAGGAAAGATACTCCGCCTTCAGATCCCCGCAGGAGAGGATCAGATCATATTCCTTCAGCCGCCCGGGCTGGTATTTGTCCCAGAAAGCGGCGCATTCCTCATCCGCAACGGCCAGCACCCGCATAGCATTCGCCCTATCCTTCCAGCGGCAGATTCTCCGGATGCAGCCCCAGCTCCCGGACCAGGGCCCGGGACATGGGCAGCAGCTCCTCATAGGCGGGGATGCTGCCCTCCACCGCGTCCGAAAGGTAGTCCATGGTCAGGATCTCCCGGGAGGAAAGGTCCCGGCTGCCGTCGTTGCGCACCGCCCCGGCCTGGTCCGTCAGCGCCCGTTTGAAGGGCAGCAGGGACCCGGCTTTGATCTGCTCCATAACGGAGCTTGCCAGGGTGCGGATGCCCTCGGGCACCAGCTCCGTCATCTCCACGTCGATAACGCCGCTGTCCATGCCCCACCAGTAGTTGATGGCCTCGGGGGCCTCCTTCTTGCCGTTCCAGCTCCCCGACAGGACGGCCCGGGCCACGTTCTCATAGAGCTTGCCCCACATCCAGCAGGGGGAAGCCAGGGGGTTCAGTCGGCCCGCCGCGTCGATGAGGTAGGTGCCGTATTCCCCCATGCCCATGTAGTGGACGTTGGGCACGGGCACGTCCCGGTTGGAGATCACCAGGGCGCCCCGGTCGATGAGCTTCTGCACCGCGTTGCCCTCCGTGCAGCTCCACTCCAGCAGGATCCGGGCCCGGGGGTTGGTCATCCGGGCGCCCAGGCTGAAGGCATTGATGGAGGCGGGCACCCCCAGGATGGGGTAGGAGGCCACGTAGCCGATGGTGTCGTTCTTGGCCATGGCCCCGGCGATCATGCCCGTGATGAACTTGCCCTCATAGATGCGGCAGTAGTAGCTGCGAACGCTGGAAAGGGCGTTGCCGGCGGAGCAGTTGAGAAAGTGGATCTTGGGATATTTCACCGCCGCCTTCAGGGTGCTCTTGAGGAGCAGGGGCGTGGTGGTGAACACCAGATCCGCGCCTTCGGCAGCCGCCTGATCCAAAATCGCCTCCGCCTCCTCAGCGGTGTCGGCGTGGTAGTACCCCTGGACCGTCACCTGCTCCGGCAGGGCGCCGGAAAGATATGCCGCCCCCTGGGCATGGCCCCGGGTCCAGGTGCTGATCTTTTCGTCCTGCTGGTAGATCATGGCCACCTTCAGCCGCTTGGGGGCGGGGGAGATGAGCTTCTCCAGCAGGCTCTTGCTGGGCTCCTCCTCGGGCTCCGTGCGCACGGCGATGGCGTCCTCGGCCCCGGTCACCTGCACGTCCTCCCATAGGCTGGACAGGGAGTCCTTCAGCTCCTTGGCGGTCATGGCGCCCAGCTGGTCGTAGCCGTAGACCTGTAGCCAGAGCAGCAGGCCGTCCTCCGGCCGAAGGGCCTTCTGCCGGCCGCCCAGGGCCGAGAAGGCCTCCTTGAAATAGTGGTAGCGGGCGGAGAACCGGCGGCGCTCCTCCTCGGGCCAAACCTCCCCGGGCTTCTTGTCCAGGGCGGTGAGGAGTTTGCTGTATTCCCCGGGCTTCAGAAACTGGATCTCATAGGACCCGCTGCACTTGTGGAAGTCCACAAACTCATAGTAGGCCCGGATCCGGGGATCCTCGCTTCGGGGCGGCAGCACCCGGCGGATGTTGCTCATGATCCGGGCGGTGCCGAAGTGCCGCATGACGCTCACCCGCTTGTTTCCCTCCTGCACATAGAAGGCGCCCAGGTACTCAAAGCAGCTGATGGGGTCGCGAATGCCCGTGTCCGAAAGGTTTGCCTCGCACAGGGCCATCCACTTCTGGGCAAACTCGCTCTCCTCCGGCAGCAGGGGCAAAAACCCCGCCGTCAGGGCGGAGGTCCGGCCCCGGGTCCGGGTGCCCGCGATCCTGTCCAGGGGGATCTCCTGGCTGGGCAGCTCCTGGACGGTCAGCCGCCCCATCTCCGGCAGCAGCTCCTCCAGCACCGCCGGGTAGGGGTCCTTCCCCAGAGCCGTGAGCCTGGCGTATTCCTTCTGGCCCTCCTTCAGGGCGGCGATATATTCCTCTCGTACAGTCAATGCCATTGAATCTTCCTCATTTTTTGATGTTGCCCTATCTTACCAGAAGGCTTGGGCTTTTTCAAATATCCTTGCGTGAATGTTCATATTCCCCTTGGGATATGGCAAAGGCGGCAGCCTGCGGCCGCGCAGCTCCTATGGATGCCTACAGTATATCCATTCGGCTCCCCAAACTCAATACCGGGTTTGCTTTTTCCCGAGACTATGCTATACTCTCCCCAAAGAACGCAAGGGGGAAAAACCATGAAAACCATCTATCTGGCCGGGGGCTGTTTCTGGGGGATGCAGAAGTTTATCGATCAGTTCGAGGGGGTTCTCGCCACCGAAGTGGGCTACGCCAACGGCCCGGACACCCCGCCCAGCTATGAGGACGTGTGCCACGACAGCGGCCATGCCGAGACCGTTCGGGTGGACTACGACGAGGGGAAGCTGTCCTTGGATACGCTCCTTGACATGTATTTTCTGGTCATCGACCCCCTGTCCGTGAACCGGCAGGGGGGCGACGAGGGCATCCAGTACCGCACCGGCGTCTACTATACGGACGAGGCGCAGCGGCCCGCCATAGAGGCCGCCTTCGCCCGGGCGGAGCAGAAGGCGGGAGCGAAGCTGGCCGTGGAGCTCAAGCCCCTGAAGAACTTTTTCTCCGCCGAGGAATATCACCAAAAGTACCTGGATAAGAACCCCGGCGGCTACTGCCATATTCCGCAGCACATGATGCATTTGGATAGGAAGGATTGAAAGCTTCGCGCCTTTTCTTTGTAAAGAAAAGGCGCCCAAAAGAAACGCAAATGGGAAGTATGGCTTGCGCCGTTCTTCCCATTTTTATTCCTGAGCTTCTCTTTTTCGGTTCCTTTTTCTCTTCACCGAAGAGAAAAAGGGACAATAACAACCTGTCAATCCAGCGCCTTGATCTTCTTCCGATACAGCCGCAGCATGAGCGCCGCCGCCAGGATCAAATGGGAGAACTCCGCGATGGGGAAGGCCCACCATACCGCCTCGATCCGATGGGTGAAAACGGCCATGGCGTAGGCCACGGGCAGCAGGATGAACAGCTGCCTGGCCAGGGACGTGATCATCCCGTACACGCCCGTGTCCGTGGCCCCGTACACCGTGCCCATGGAGATGCCCACCGCCGCGAACACGAATCCCCAGGCGATGATGTGGATGGTGGTCACGGTAACGGAATAGGTGAACTCGCTCACGGCGAACAGGGTCATGAGGGTGGGCGCCCCCAGCTCAAAGAGGGCCGTGCCCGCCACCATGAACGCGGCGCAGAACAGGGTCAGCATGCCGTAGGCCCGCATGAACCGCTTCCGGTTCCGGGCGCCGAAGTTGTAGCCCAGGATGCTCATGGCCGCGTTGTTCAGGCCGAAGACGGGCATAAAGATCACGGACTGGAGCCTGAAATAGGTGCCGAAGGCGCTCTTATAGGCGTCCACGTAGTTGACGGAGGGGTCCAAATGCGCCATGTGGTATTCGCCCAGCCCCTTGAGAATGCCGTTCATGCCCAGGTACATGACCGTGCCCACGGCCTGCATGAGGATGGAGGGCACGCCCACGCTGTAGATATCCTTCACGGTCTGCTTTTTGAGCCGGAAATGCGCGCCCTTGAGCTGAACCTCGCTCTTTGACCTGGCCAGCATGATCACCGCCAGGGTCATGGAGGCAAACTGCCCCAGCACCGTGGCGATGGCCGCGCCGGTCACGCCCATGGCCGGGATGGGCCCCAGCCCCAGCACGAACACCCGATCCAGCACGATGTTGGTGACGGCGCCGGTGAGCTGCATCATCATGGCCACCATGGTCCGCCCCTGAGCGGTCATGATCCGCTCGATGCCCACGGACAAAAACACGCCTGCGCTCAGGGACAGGCAGATGGCCATGTATTCCGACCCAAACAGCCGCACGATGGGGTCGTTGTCCTGCCAGTTCATGAAGGCGCGGGAGAAGAAGAGCCCTATGCAGGTGAACACGAGGGAGCTGATCACCAGCAGGATGAGTCCGTTGCCCGCGGCCCGGTTGGCGTCCTCGTTCCGCATCTCCCCCAGCCGGCGGGAGATGAGGGAGTTCATGCCCACGGCGGTGCCCACAGCCACGGAGATCATGAGCATCTGCAGGGGGTTCACGGTGGACAGGGCGTTGAGGGCCTTATCCCCGATGGTGCTCTCCGCGCCGGGCACATACAGCTCCCCCAAAATGCCCGTGAGCTGGGCGGGGGAGAGGGTGGAGAGCCGGGACACGAACACGCTGTCCACGATATTGTACAGGGCCTGCACCAGCATGCTGACGATGATGGGCCAGCCCATGGAGAGAAGGAGCTTTCCTTCCGGCTCGGTGGCCATTTTGTTCTTTCTTGTGTTTTCCATGGGCCGTATTATATAGGAGGTTTTCTGCGAGCGCAAGCCCTTGTTTTCGGGAAAAAGCGCGCAAGTTCTTTTCTATCCGTTTTTGAGGTTGAATTGCCCCTTTCCATATTTTATTATACTATACAGGTCCTTTTTCAAATTGCTTTATCTGAAAAGAGCATTCAGTGCATTTTGCAAGAGCAGCGGGGCGCAAGACGACAGAAAGGAACAAACATATGGATATATCATTGAAACCTGTTGACGACAGCAACCGGGCGGCCATTTTGGCCCTGTCCGTCCGGGAAGACCAGCCCTTCGTGGCCCCCAACGACGTTTCCCTGCGGCAGGCCGCGGAAACGAATGAAAAACACCCCGGCGTGGCCCGTCCCTTCGGCATCTACGCGGACGGGAAGCTGGTGGGCTTCTGCATGTTCGCCTTCAACCCGGAGGACGAGGACGAGGACGACCGGTACTGGCTCTGGCGCTTCATGATCGACAAAAGCGAGCAGGGCAAGGGCTGCGGCCAGGCGGCCCTCGCCGAGATCATCCGCTATTTCAAGGAGAACGGCGCTGATCGGCTCTTTCTTTCCACCGAGCCGGAGAACGAGCGGGGTCTACATATCTATCACAAGGCCGGCTTTCGGGATACCGGCATCGTTTCAGACGGCGAGGCCGTGCTCATGCGGATGCTCAAAGGCCCCAACCGGATCGTCAAGAATTTCTACGGCGTGGACGTGGACGAGGCCATGCGGATCAGGGGGAAGCGGGGCTACGGCGTGAGCATCGCTGTTATGGACAGCGACGGGGATTTTAACACCTACTGCGCCGGCAGCGGACGATACGGCGAAGACTTCCCGGTAAACCCGGATATGCTCTTCCAGGCGGGCTCCGTCAGTAAGCCCATGTTCGCCCTGACCCTCCTTCGCTATGTGGACAAGGGGAAGATCGATCTGGACGCGGACATCTCGGCCGTGGTGCCGGAGTTCGTGAAAAAGGGCCCTCTGACCTTCGCCGCCCTGCTTTCTCACACGGCGGGCTTTAACGTCCACGGCTTCCCGGGCTATCCGGCCGCCCACGGGCCCCTGTCTTTGGAGGACGTGCTCGCGGGCAAGGGCAACACGCCCCGGGTCCGCCGCATCCGGCCCTACGGCAAGCAGCACATGTACTCCGGCGGCGGCATCACCCTGGCCGAGCTTGCATTTACGCGCATTACGGGGACCACGCTCCGCGAGGCCTTCCAGAAGGCGGTGGCGGAGCCCCTGGGCCTGAAGCGCACCGGCTTTTTCCAGCCCCTGGACGAGGCACTGGTCGGCAACGCCGCCTTCGGCTGGCGGCTTGGCGAAAAGGAGGATGCGGCCCACGGCTACCACTACTATCCCGAGCACGCGGCGGCGGGCCTTTGGACCACGCCCACGGAGCTGGTCAAGGTGGGCCTGGCCCTATCGAGGAGCTACCGCAGAGGCGGGTTCCTCAAAAAGAAGACCGCCCGGCGCATGATGACGCCGATCATGGAGGATTACGGGCTTTGCCTGGACGTTTGGGAGTCGAAAGCCCGCCAGGACAGCGTGGCCGGTCACACCGGAGAAAACTGGGGCTTTTTGACCAGTTGGGTCTTCTCCCGCAAGAAGGATATCTGCGTGGCCGTGATGTACAACAACGTGACGGCAGCCGCCGATGAGGCCATGGAAAACATCGCCTGTGAGATCTACAAAAACGCAAAGGAAGAATAGGGAAAGCATGATCTGCGAGCTGAAGAACAGAGCGAAGGCTGCGCCCCTGTTCGCGGGCATGGAGGACTCCATGATCACCTCCTGCCTGCAGGGGATGATGGACAGCAAGATATACGTGACCGATCCCGAGCATCCCAAATCCGCCATGGCATGCCTGGCCGATTTCATCTTCTTCGCCGGAGAGCCGGACCGGGCGCTGGTAGCGGAGGGTAAGCCCAAGGGTTTCGCGGTGCTGGTGCCGCCCACGGAAGCCTGGGCGAAGCTCATCGAGGACTGCTTCCCGGGGGTGGGCCGGTGGACCCGCTACGCCATCCGCAAGGACACCCGATTCGACCGGGGGAAGCTAAAGCGGCTGGCGGCGTCCCTGCCCGCCGGGTACGAGATGCGCCGGATCGACGGGGACCTGTACGACAAATGCCTGGCAGAGCCCCTGTTCACGGACGGGGTGTGCCACTTCGGCTCCAAGGAAACGTATCTCGAACAGGGCCGGGGCTTCGTCGTGCTGAAGGACGGGGCGCCGGTGTCCATGGCCTCCTCCTACACCGTGTACCGGGAGGGCATCGAGATCGAGATCGACACCCTGGAATCAGAGCGAAGGAAGGGTCTTGCCACGGCGGTGGGGGCCCGGCTGATCCTATCCTGTCTCGACGACAATCTCTACCCTAGCTGGGATGCGGCCAACATGGATTCTGTCCGCCTGGCCCAGAAGCTGGGTTACGCCTTCAGCCACGCATATCCCTGCTATGGGGTGAGCGGGAATGCCCCGGCTGCGGATTGACAAAGGCCCAAAGCCGTGGTAGGGTTATCCCCAATGAACGGAACGCCTTTGGGCGGAAGGGAGAAGAGAGTGAAAATGATGAAAAAGCGGGTCATGGCGGCGCTACTGGCGGCGCTCATGGCGCTTTGTGTCGTGGTTGCGGCGCCCCGATTCGCCGTGGCGGAGGACGAGGAACCCAAGACGCCGGACGTGCAGGCGCAAACCATAGACGAGCTTATCGCCGCCATCGGCCCCAACGTGACGGTGGCCCTGGCCCCTGGACAATACGACCTTGCCTCCGCCGCCAGCTACGGCAAAGACACCGGAAACCCCTACTGCCGCTGGGAGCCCGCCTCCGAGCAGGGCTATGAGCTGTGGATTTCCGGCGTGGAGGGGCTCACCCTCCAGGGCGCCGGCCTTGAAAAGACGACCATCCTGGCCGAGGATCGGTACGCCAGCGTTCTGTGCTTCGACAACTGCCGAAACCTGATGGTCGGCGAGCTGACCGCGGGCCACAGCCCCCTGCCGGGCTACTGCTCCGGAGGCGTGCTCCGGCTGACCAACGACAGCGACGTCATGGTGGCGGCCTGCGGCCTTTTTGGCTGCGGCACCGAGGGGGTGTGGGCTTCCAACTGCATCGGCCTCACCGTTATCGGCACCCGCATTTATGAGTGCAGCGACAGCGCCCTGTCCGCGGACAGCTGCTACGATCTGCGGGTCATGGCCTGCCAGATCGACCACAACGGCTGGAAGGGCGCGGAGGGGGCCAGCTGCCTGTTCCGTGCCTATGGCGGCAACGGTTTCACCGTGACCGACTGCCGGATCCACGACAACACCGCCAATCTCCTGTTCCAGTGCACCGGCACCCGGGGCGCCGCTTTCCTGTCCAACCATGTGGAATACAATGTGCTTTCGAGCGTCTTCGCGCTCTATGACCTGCCCGCCACGGTGGATGGCTGCTCCTTCCATGAAAACAGCCTGGGCAGCTGGTACGCCGAGGGATACGGCCAGCCCACCCTGGCTGCCCACGATCTGGAGGGAAAGGCCCTCAGCGGGGACAGCTTCTCAAGCATGACCCATCATGACACGGAGCTGCCCGAAGCCGAGGGCGTGGCGGGCCTGCAGCCGCCGACGGACGTGCCGGCGGGGGCGGAGATTCGCGTCAGGACCGCGGACGAGTTTTTGGCCGCCCTGGGCCCGGATCGCACCATCCTGGTGGAGGGGGAAGGCTTCTCCCTGGCGGACGCCGCCGATTACGGCAACGGCATTGGCTGGTACTATCACTGGGAGCAGTGTTACGACGGCCCCCAGCTGGTGCTCAGCGGCCTTATGAACCTGACCATTCGTTCCGCTTCTCCGGAGGATGCAATCACCCTGACGGCGGTGCCCCGCTATGCGGACGTGCTCTGCTTCAAAAACTGCGAGAACGTGCGCATCCAGGACCTGACATTGGGGCACAGCGAAGGGAGCAGCGAATGCGCCGGGGCCGTGCTGACGTTTGAAGCCTGCAACGGGATGAGCGTGGAGAGATGCTTCCTCTATGGCTGCGGCACCCTGGGCGTCAACGCCTGGAGCGGCAGCGGCCTGGAGCTCACGGAATGCGAGATCTACGATTGCTCCATCGGCGGCGTGGTGCTGGGCAGCATCCAGGGCGTCACCTTCGAGAACTGCCGCATCCACGACGTGCCCAGCCCGGCCATCAGCCTCTACGGCTGCCAGGACGTGCGCTGGAACGGGGCCCCCGTCCTGGGCGAGCACTACGACGTGACCCCTGAGGGCGCCCTTCAGCCCGTTTCCCTGATATAAGGATACAAGAACAAAGCCCCCTTTCGGGGGCTTTTTCTTCTTTTGGGGGGAGACTTTTCCCAGCCAATAGCCGGGGATCGCAGACGGGCGACGGGGCTATTTCTGCCTGTCCGGGGTGGGCTGCTTGAGAAGGTACAGGCAGTAGACCACGGCGGTCAGGACAGTGGCGATGATGATGATCCAATGGGCAACTTCGTTGTCCCGGGCAAAGACGCTGAAAACGTCGATCAGGCCGTGGATCGCGATGCAGGGCAGCAGGCTCCCGCCCTTGAGATAGGCGAAGGTGAAGAGGAAGCCCCATGCCACGGCGAAGATGATCTGCACCAGGGTCTCCCCAGTGGCGTGGCCCGTGAGCAGGTTCACGATGTGGCCCATACCGAAGGTGATTGCGGACACGATGACGGCGGCCGTCAGGCTCCCGGTCTTCTTCATGCTGTTGAACAGGAATCCCCGGAAGATGATCTCCTCCACCACGCCTACGAGGAGGAAGGAAAGGACCGCCATAAGCGTATTGATCGGCTCATACCGGACGCTTATGCCGCCCCACAGGTTCCCCGTGGCCAGGACCCACATGGGGAGGAGCCACAGCACTCCTTTCCCGTTTTGGAGCCAGCGGGTCATGCCCAGCTCTTCGTTCAGCTTACAGAGCCGGATGACCAGCAGAAGAGCATTGGATATGGCCACCAGCCCTAGGAGCATCTGCAGGCTCCCGTCCCCATAGCTGCTCCGAAGGCTGCCTATGCCCACGACATAAAGGACGATCCACAGGACCGCGAACAGCACCGGCTTGGTTTCATAGAATTTACGCATCTTCCTTTTTCTCCTTTTCTTCTTCCAGGGACGCCACCGCCCCATAAAAAACCGTCTCCAACATCCTGGCGCATGCCGCCTCGTCGTAGGCCATGGCGTTGTTGCACAGGAGGCTCCCCAGCCCGTGGACCACGGCAAAGAAGGTCAAAAACACCCGTTCCGCCGCCTCCTGCGGGCAGCCCAGGCCCTGGGCCAGGACGGCCACCATTTCGTTCGCCCCCGGCAGCCGTATAAGGCTCTCCATGCCCATGCCCCCAAAGCGGTTGGTCTCGAACAGGAACCGAAACAGGTGCTTTTCCTCCTGGCCGAAGCGCACATAGTTGAGCCCCAGAAGGAGCAGGGCGTCGGGCCCCTCCCCGGTCGCGGGCAGGATGGCGGCGCTGTGAAAGGCGTCGGCTTTTTCGTACACCGCGTCCCACAGCGCTTCCATGGTAGCAAAGTTATAGAGAATGGGCTGGGTGGAGCAGCCCAGCTTCCGGGCCAGGGCCCGGGCGTTCAGGGCCGAGTGCCCCTCCTGCCGGACCAGGGCGAAGGCGGCCTCCAGGATCATGTCCCGGGTGACCTTGGCTTTCGGCGGCATAGGCTCTCCTCCTTTTAATAACACATGTTATATAACGTGAAGTATACCGCCATCGCCCCCTCCTGTCAAGGTGTTTGGGCTAAAAGAGCCCCAAGCGAGCGTAAAAAAGAATATATATACTTTTTTTCCATGGCGACCCTTTGTCTTTTGGCCGCGCATACGGTATACTTTTATTTGGTATAATCCGTCGTTTCGTGAAGCGGCGGCAAAAAAACAAAGCAGGGAGTTTGATCTATGAAAACAAGACGTCTCACCAAGAAAGAAATGCGGATCTTTGCCGTGGGCCAGCTGGGCTGGTCCATCCTGGGCGGCCTCATCAACGCCTGGCTGGTCACCTTCTACCTGCCCACCGAGCAGGACATCGCTAAGGGCGCCCACTTCTATCTGCCCACGGGCCTCATCATCTTCGGTATCTTGACCATCCTGGGCCTCATCGCCTTCATCTGCCGCATCTTCGACGCGGTCACCGACCCCTGGATCGCCTCCCTGTCCGACAGGAGCACCAACCCCAAGGGCCGCCGGATCCCCTTCATGAAGCGGGCCGCCGTTCCCTTCGCTCTTATCACCGTGCTGGTGTTCTTCGCGCCTCAGGTGGTGACCGATTCCAGCAAAACCAGCTGGATCAACATCGCCTGGGTCCTGTGCACGCTGATCCTTTTCTACCTGTTTATGACCATGTACTGCACCCCCTACAACGCCCTCATCAGCGAGTTCGGCAAGACCCAGGAGGACCGCATGTACATCTCCACCGCCATCTCTTTGACCTTCTTCTTCGGCACCCTCATCGCCTATCTGCCCTTTGTGTTCGCCGGGGTGCTCCAGGGCATGGCCGTGTCCTTCGCCTGGAGCTATCGGGCCTGCTTCATCGTGCTGGCGGCCCTGGCCCTCGTCTGCATGCTCGTCCCCGTGTTCAAGCTCAATGAGAAGGAGTTCGTGGACGCCGTGCCCAGCGAGAGCAACGCCATCAAGAGCCTGGGCAAGACCTTCCAGAACAGGGACTTCGTGAAGTTCGCCGCCTCCGACATCGCCTACTGGATCGGCCTCACCCTCTTCCAGACGGGCCTTCCCTTCTTCGTGAAGGTGTCCATGGAGCTGGACGCCTCCTTCTCCATGTACTTCCTGGGCGGCATGACGGTCCTGTCCGCCTGCTTCTATCCCATCGTGTCCAAGCTGGTCTCCCAATTCGGCAAGAAGAAGCTGGTCATCGCCGGCTTCCTGGGCCTGGCCCTCGCCTATGTGATCACCGCCCTCATCGGCGTGATCCCGGGCTTCAAGGGCATCCTGCCCGGGGCCCTCATCGTCATCATCTCCGCCTTCCCCATGGCGCTCTTGGGCATCATCCCCCAGGCCATCGTGGCTGACGTGGCCGAGGAGGACGCCATTGTGACCGGCGAGAAGCGGGAGGGCATGTTCTTCGCCGCCCGCACCTTCGCCATGAAGATGGGCCAGTCCGTGGCCATGCTGGTGTTCACCTCGTTGGCCGTCCTCGGCACCACCCAGGATTTGAAGAGCAACGATCTGACCGCTTCCCCCATCGGCCTTCGGATCGTGGCCATCGTGGCCATCTGCTTCTGCGTGCTGGGCGCCGTCATCCTGGCTGCCTACGACGAGAAGAAGGTCATGAAAACCATCAACGACAACGCCAACAAATAAGAAAGGCCCACAGCTATGGATAAGAGCAGCATGATCTTCGGCAACCCCATAGACGCAAAAACCGTTGCCAAGGCGGAAAAGAGCAAGGCCAAGTTCCTGAAGAAGTTCGGGGACGACACCCGGAAGGTCTACCACCTGGGCCTTCATCCCATCGATCAGATCCCGGAGCTGGGCATCGAAAACCTGGTCCTCAGCGACAAGCCCCTGCAGCTGCCGGAGAACGCCCTCATCGTGGGCAACATCCGCATGGGCTTCGGCCACTACCGCATCGCCATGGCCATCGCCTCCTGCGCCAAGGCCCTGGGCCGGCAGCCGATCTGGATGGATCTGGCTTCCTTCGACGCCACCGGCTCCAAGATGATCCGCAGCCAGAACGACCTCTACTCCCTGGGATCGAAGCTCTCCCAGAAGATCGGCCTGTTCAACAAGCTCTACTGGGAGCCCCTCAACAGCGAGGGCTTCCGGCAGATCACCTACAACGCCGGGGACCAGAAGAACGCGGAGCTGCTGGTGCCCCTGTATAAGGACCTTCCTCGGGACGTGCCCTATGTGGGCACCCATGTCTGGCCCAGCCAGGGAGCGGTCCACGCGGGCCTCACCCATGTGGTGAACGCCATTCCCGACAACTGGCCCATGGGCCTGCACCTGGCCGAGGGGAGCATCCACACGGTCCAGACCCCCTTCGCGTATCTGGGCTACAAGAAGCTCAACGGCATGGCCAAAACCGCCCTGAAGCCCATGCCCGACGGGGACCTGTTCGACGTGGGCCACTACATCGACCATGAGCTGGTGGAGGGCGTGGAGCACGACTGCGGCAAGCGCCTGGAGCGCCTGGAGAAGGGCGCCCCCGTCCGCTTCCTCATGACCGTGGGCGGCGCCGGCGCCGGCGGGGATCTGTACCTGGCCATGACCCGGCACCTGCTGCCCTATATCCGGGCGGGCAAGGCGGAGCTGTGGATCAACTTCGGCGACCATCTTGCTATGTGGGACGTGTTCAAGAAGGAGATGCCGGAGCTCGAGCAGCTGGTCAAGACCTATTTCGACGACTACCAGGGCCTGAAGGCCTGGGCCGCCACCCTGGACGGCCAAAGCGCCGGCGGCATCACCGCCTTCTGCCATAAGGACATCTTCGAGGCGGTCTACTCCACCAACCTGCTCATGCCTAAATGCGACGTGCTGGTCACCAAGCCCTCGGAGCTGGCCTTCTATCCCGTGCCCAAGCTCATGATGCGGCACATCGGCGGCCACGAGGTCTACGGCGCCGTTCACGCCCAGGAGCTGGGGGACTCCACCTTCGAGTGCGAGACCGCCCCGGCCCTTGCCGACATGATCGACACCCTCATCAACGACCCCGCCATCCTCAAGCACATGTGCGCGCGCATCCTGGCCCTCAAGCAGCAGGGCACCTACAACGGCGGCTACGAGGTGGTCAAGCTGGCTGTGAGAGGAAGGGAATAAAAGCAACGCGACCTTTCTTGAAAGAAAGGTCGCCCCCAAAGAACTTTAAGAATGGGGCTATGTTCGCGCATAGTCCCATTTTTTTTCTTAAGCTTTTCTTTTTCCGCCGCTTTTTCTTTTCACCGAAAAGAAAAAGCGGCAAACAATCTCAAGCTATCGTTCCATCAATCCCCCACATCCAGGGCTTCCAGCTTGCTTTTCGCTGGAATGGGCTTGCTGTCGCCGTGCTTCACGAAGATCATGGTGAAGGCGGCCAGCACCACAAACACCGTGGCGTAGGGGAACAGGGAGGTCATGCCCACCTTGTCCATGAGCGCTCCGGAGAAGTAGGGGGTGAAGGTCTGAGCGGCCATGCTGGCGGTGTAGTAGAAGCCGGTGTACTTGCCCACGTCGCCGCCGCGGCTGAGCTCCACCACCATGGGGAAGCTGTTCACGTTGATGGTGGCCCAGCCGATGCCCGCCAGGGCGAACATGCAGTTCATCAGCATGGCCGGGCTCCCTTCCCGCAAAAAGCCGGCGGTGAAGAAGGCCACGGCCAGCATGGCGATGCCGGCCAGGATGGTCTTCTTCCGGCCGATCTTGCTGGCCACCATGCCCACGGGCAGGTAGGAGATGATGGCCGCCACGTTGGCGATCATCAGCGTGCTGTTGTAGTCCAGGGACAGGACCTTGCCGGCGTACACGGAGTATTTGGAGGTCACGGCGTTGTAGCCCATGAACCAGAACACCACCGAAGCGAGGATCAGGATGAGGGACGTGAACTCGCCCCGGCTCAGCTTCCGGGTGGCATGCTCCGCCGTCTCCCCGGGGGCCGCCTCGTCCAGGTCATACTTGGCGCTCTCCTCCTCCATCTCCCGGACGAACCGGGGCTCGTCCACCTGGGTTTTGAAGATCACTAGGGCCACCAGCATCACGGCGGCCACGATGCCGAAGAAGGTGGTGTAGCTCATGAGGGAATTCTTCACCGCGCCGGTGGAGAACACCATGCCGAGAGCCAGCACCAGGATGCCGCCCGCCGTGCCCATCAGGTTGATGATGGCATTGGCCTTGGACCTGAGGGGCTTCATGGTCACGTCCGGCATCAGCGCCACAGCGGGGGAGCGGAAGGTGGCCATGGAGATGAGGATCACCAGCAGCACGGCGATGAACAAAATCAGCGTCCGGGGGTTGTTTCGGGTCACCTGGTGAGCATAGTGCTGCCGGGCGGGAACCACGAAGTTGGAGTAGTCCTCATTCTTCACGGTCTTGCCCGTGTCCGGGTCCACCCGCTGGGAGGTGATGGCGGCGAATTCCTCCCGGCTGAACTGCTCTGAGAGCACAAAGTCCCTGCCATCCGGGGTCTGGATGGTCTCGTCCTTCTCCGCGTCGTAGAGGGCGGTGAGGGCCGCCGGGTCGTCGATGGCGGCCACGGATTCGATATTCTTCAGCTGCCGATTGTCCACAAAGGACAGGACCACCAACATGATGGCGGCGATGATGGTGCCGAAGAGGATGAAGGGCGTCCGCCGGCCCAACTTGCTCCGGCATTTATCGGAGATGGTGCCGAACAGGGGCAGCATGAACAGGGCCAGCACGTTGTCCAGAGCCATGATGATGCCCGAGTTGGCCTGGGTCATGCCGAACTTGTCCGTCAGGATCTTGGGGATGATGGTGTCGTAGGCCTGCCAAAAGGTGCAGATCAGGAAGAAGGCGAAGCCGACGAAGATGGTGCGCTTGTAGTTCAGTTTCATGGGGTCCCTCCCATCGCAAATTTCATCCTCATTTTAGCGCGTTTTCCCCATAATAACAACCGGCAATTGAGCCCCGGCCCATCTTTTTTGCGCCGTGCCGCAGAGTTAGCCTTCCATCTTAATCCTTTCTTAATCTTTCCCCCATTGTTTCTTAAACCCTTTTTCGATATGATGGTCCCGTAAACAAGGGGCGGGCGCAAAAGGCAATGGCCCAAGGGGAGGAAACGGGTATGTATCGGATCTTGGTCTGTGACGACGAACGGGACATTGTAAGCGCCCTGCGGATCTATCTGGAAGCGGAGGGCTACCAGGTGGTCACCGCCTACACGGGGGCGGAGGCCCTGGCGGCCCTGGCGGAGCAGGAGATCCATCTCATCCTGCTGGACATCATGATGCCCCAGATGGACGGCATCACCGCCATGACCCGCATCCGGGAGAAAAGCAACGTGCCGGTCATCCTGCTCACGGCCAAATCCGAGGACACCGACAAGGTCCTGGGCCTAAACCTGGGCGCCGACGACTACGTGACCAAGCCCTTCAACCCCGTGGAGCTGCTGGCCCGGGTCCGGTCCCAGCTTCGGCGGTACATGCAGCTGGGCGGGGGCGAGGCGCGGCCCTCTTCCATCACCATCGGCGGCGTGACATTGGACGATTCAGCCAAGACCGTCACCCTGGACGGGGAGCCGGTCAGCCTGACGCCCCGGGAGTACGACATCCTAAAGCTCCTCATGGCCCACCCCGGCAAGGTGTTTTCTCCCAGGGAGATCTATCGCCAGGTGTGGGCCGAAGAACCCTACGGGGCGGAGAACGCCGTGGCGGTCCACATCCGGCACCTCAGGGAGAAGCTGGAATACGACCCCTCCGAGCCCCGGTACATCAAAGTCATCTGGGGCAAGGGATACCGTTTTGAGAACCTGAACATGGGAGGGAAAACGAAATGAGAAAGTGGAATCTTACCCTGGCCGCCCGGATCGTGGCCGGTGTGCTGCTTATGATCTTTGCCATGGGGACCATCCTGGGCGTCGGCGGCGTGGCGGCCCTGTTCCAGTACAACGCCTTCAACGACGGGGGCAAGGAGCTGTTCGACGAGGCGGCGGATTATCTCATGGGCCATGACAAGCGCATGGTGCAGGATATGCTGAAGGCATACTATTATGATCCCTTGTCCACGGCCGTCGACAACACGCAAGGGGAAGCCGGGGCCCCCCAGCGGGTCGTGATCACCCTGCCCTACTATCTGTACACGACCCATACCAACTTCCGCTTCACTGCGGAGAACGAGGACGTGAGCCTTTCCAACGGGGTCCCGGCGGCGAACTGCTTCGCTTATCGGGAGGAGCCCTGGACGCTGTATCTGTATGATGGAGAGGTTCGCCATTTCTCACAGACTTATGCCACTGAGGAGGAGGCCAGGCTGAAATGGGATCAACTCTGTGAGCAGAATCACTGGTACATAAGCGGGCAGGTGGAGAAGTCGTCTTCCGGGTGGACGGTGGAGGCCCATTACCAACCCCGCCGGACGGTGACCGTCACCGCCCGCTACGGCATCGACGGCAGCTTCCCCGTGGTGGACCGGTACTCCCTCCTGCTGCCCCTGGTGAACACCTTCATCGTCTGCCGCAACTGGGTTATCCCCGTGAC
The DNA here is from genome assembly GCA_902765005.1 of uncultured Eubacteriales bacterium. Lineage (GTDB taxonomy): Bacteria > Bacillota > Clostridia > Christensenellales > CAG-138 > RUG472. The sequence goes on from CACWYB010000004.1 coordinate 174,783, forward strand.
GGCGGCCTGCCTGGCGCTGACCATCGCGGCTTTCATCTTCCTGTTGGTCTCCGCGGGGCATCGGACCGGCACCGCCGAGGTGAGCCGGAACTGGTTCGATAAAGTGCCTTTGGAACTGGTGCTCCTGGCCATGGTGGCGCTGCTGGGGGTCGGCATGAAGCTGTTCACCGATCGGGCGGTGACGGTGCTGCTCCTGTTTCTGCCCATGCTCCTTGCCCTGGGGCTGCTGCTTTGCATGACATTCGCCGTCCGCTGCAAGACCGGGACCCTGGTGAAAGGGACCCTTCTCTACTGGGTCTGCCGCGGGGTCTGGGCGGCGGTAAAGTGGCTGTGGTACGTGCTCAAAAACCTGCCCCTCATCTGGAAAACGGCCCTCATTTGGGCAGGCATCAGCCTGGTGGAGCTCATCATGCTGGCGGGCTATGGCAGTGGGCCGGTGTCGATATTCTGGCTGCTGGAAAAGCTGATTGTGACACCGATCTTATTCGCCTTCGTCATCGGCCTGAAAAAGCTCCAGGACGGGGCCAAGCGCATGGCCGCCGGGGATATGACGCCGGTGCCGGAAAAGTTTTTGTTCCCGGAGGAGAAAAAGCACGCCCAAAGCCTCAACAGCATGGGCCGAGGGGCGGTCCTGGCGGCGGAGCAGCGGCTCAAGAGCGAGCGCATGAAGACGGAGCTCATCACCAACGTGAGCCACGACATCAAAACGCCCCTCACCTCCCTGATCTCCTATGTGGACCTGCTCAAGAAGGAGGGCCTTTCCAGCGAGCATGCCCCGGAGTATGTGGACGTGCTGGACCGGCAGAGCCAGCGGCTCAAGAAGCTGACGGAGGATCTGGTGGAGGCCAGCAAGGCGTCCACGGGGAACATGACCGTCACCCGGGAGGATACGGACGTGAACCTGCTCCTCTCCCAGGCGGCAGGGGAGTATGCCGAGCGGCTGGCGGCGGCCCAGCTCACCCTCGTCACCACCCTGACTCCGGCGGAGCCCCATATCCAGGCCGACGGGCGGCTGCTGTGGCGGGTGTTCGATAACCTGCTTTCCAACGTGTGCAAGTACGCCCAGCCCGGCACAAGGGTGTATCTGTCCACCGAGGTGAAGGAGGGGAAAACGCAGATCGCCTTCCGGAACGTGAGCCGGGAGCCCTTGAACATCTCCGCCGACGAGCTCATGGAGCGGTTCGTCCGCGGCGACGCGTCTCGAAACACCGAGGGCAGCGGCCTGGGCCTGTCCATCGCCCGGAGCCTCACCGAATTGAACGGAGGCACCCTGGAGCTGACGGTGGACGGAGATCTGTTCAAGGCGACGCTGATTTTTGATAAGGATTGATTAAAAGCGTACCACCTTTCTTGAAAGAAAGGTGGTACCAAAGAACTTTCAGAAGGGAGTATGGCATGGCTGTACTCCCTATACTTTTTCTTTTCTTCCCGAAAAGAAAAAGTCGCAAAGAAAACCTGTTACACCGTCTCTATCGTCCCCGTCACGGTCAGCACCGCCTCTCCCGGCTCCGCCGTGTAGACGCCGGTGGCGGGGTCCTGGGTGAAGGTGGCGGCGGGAATACTGACGGCCCCGGCCTCGGTGGAAAAGACGCCGGTGCTCTCGTCATAGGTGTAGTTCCCAGCCGGAGCGAGGGGCGCGCCGTTCAGCGTGACCGTGATGTTGGACAGGACCGGGTCGAAGGTATCCGTGACGATGACGTTGTCCGCCGGGGCGGTGGCGGCGTTGCCCCGGTTCTCGATGGTGAAGGTGTAGGTCACCTGCCGATCCGCCCCCACGGTCTCGGGGGACAGGCCCTTGGCAATGGTGAGCTCCGGCCTGCTCTGGGCGGACACGGTGGCGGCGGCGGCGACGGGGGCGGCCAGCCCCGCGCCGGTGGCGGTGACGGTGTTGGTGACGGTGCCGTCCGCCCCGGGGGCGGCGTACTCGGTGACAGCCGCCTCATAGACCACCATGGCGTTCCCGCCGGCGGGCACGGTGACGCCGGACACAACCAGGGGCGGGCCGGCCACCACGGTGGGTGCGGGCTGCAGGGCCCCGTTCACATACAGCCGCAGGGAGTCTGCCACGTAGGAAAGGGGGTAGACGGTGCCGCCGCCGAAGGCGTACCCGCCCAGATCGTCCGTCAGGGTCAGATCCGTCAGGGGAGCGGTGCCGTTGTTGGCGAGGCGCAGCACATAGGTCACGTCCCCGCCGGGCCCATAGGTGCCCGTCAGGGCCTCCTTGGCCACGGTGAGGGTGTCGGCGATCTGGCCCGTGGTCAAATTGGAATAGCGCACCCGGTTCCGATAGGACAGGGCGGCCTGGTTGGTGAAGGTCAGCATGGTATATATCCTCCTTTTTGTATTTTGTCACAGCCTGGTTACAAAAGGGCGAGAACGGCTTTTTTCTGTCGCTCCGCCGGGCCCTGAAAATGGCCGCCGGGGTTCAGCTCGAAGGCGCAGGGCACACCCTGTTTTTCCAGAATCTCTTTCGTTTTCTCCGTGGCGACGCGGACCCGCTGCATCCGGGGGCTTTTGGCCTTCTCCTCCTTGTCCCCCAGGGAGAGGTACACCCTTTTCGGCGTCCCCAACAGGGGATGGGCGGAAAGGTATTCGACAAAGCCGTCGAACCACAATGACCCGGACACGCTGGCGCAGCGGGCGAAGGCGTCTGTTTTCGTCAGCGCCCACAGGCTGAACAGACCCGCCAGCGAGTAGCCAAAGATGCCCCGCCAGGCGGGGGAGAGGTTTTCCTCTGCCGCAGGCAGGATGTCCTGTAAAAGGATTTGCAGAAAGGCGTCCGCTCCGCCGGAGAAGTCCGCTCCGCCCCGAAACACCTTCTCGGCCGGCCAGGGGGACAGGTCCCGGTCCCAGTCCACCCCGTCGATGCAGATCAGGGTGGGCCGGGGAATGGACAGCGACGCAAAGAGTTCCCGGGCTTCGGCGGCCTCGGACACGGTGTAGAGGACCGGGGCGGCAGCATCCTCCCATAGGACGGTCAATGTATAGGGTTCTACGACAACGCTTCGCTCCATTTTAGTCCCTCCTGCGCAACGCCCAGAAGGCCACGGCGGCGGCGTTCCCCACGTTCAGGGAGTCCACCGAGTGGGCCATGGGGATGATGACGGCGTGATCGCAGTTTTCAATGGTCTCGTCCGCCAGTCCGTCCCCCTCCGTGCCCAGGACCACGGCCAGCCTGTCATAGGTCTGCAACAGGGGGTCATCGAGAGGCAGGGCGCCCTGCTTCAGGGCCATGGCCAACGTGACAAAGCCCGCCTGCTTCAACGTATCCAGGGAATCCAGCCTGGCCCAGGGGATCTGGAACACGGTGCCCATGCTCACTCGCACCGAGCGCCTCAGCAGCGGATCGCAGCAGGCGGGGGAGAGGAGCACGGCGTCCATGCCCAGGGCGGCGGCGGAGCGAAAGATGGCCCCCAGGTTGGTGGAGTCCACGATGTTCTCCAGCACCGCCACCCGGTGAGCGCCCTGCAAAACCGACCCGGCGCTTCGTTCCGCGGGCCGCCGCATGGCGCACAGCACGCCCCTCGTCAGGTCGTAGCCTGTGAGTTTCGAGAGCAGGCCGTCGTCCGCCGTGTAGACAGGGATATCCCCCAGCCGGTCCAAAAGGGCCGCGGCGGACCCGGTGATGTGCCGCCGCTCCGTGAGCAGCGACACGGGCACCAGCCCCCCGTCCAGGGCCGTGCATATCACCTTGGGGCTCTCGGCAATGAACAGGCCCTCTTCGGGGTGCAGCCGGTTCTTCAACTGGTTCTCCGTCAGCCGGGCGTACACGTCCAGCGCCGGGTCGGAAAAGTTTTGTATCTCGACGATATAGGCCATTTTACTCCTCAATTTTCTCCACGATCAGGTCCGCTGAGCCTTCCTCCAGGCTGTTCCATTTATCGTAATGGATATGGGTGCCGGAGGGCGCCTCACTAAGGGTCCTGAGTTGCCCCGCCAGGGACGCAAGGCCCGCTCGATTGGCGGAGAGGATCACCGCCCCGCCTTCCACCCGGACCCGGATGGAAAAGCCGTCTTCCCACTGGATACGCATGGTTTCCTCCTCGACAAACTGGAATTTGCCGTTATTTGTTTCCTATGCCCAGATTGCCATCGCCAAAGTGCCGACAACGATCAGAATCAACCCGGCAAGCGCCTTTCTGCTCAACTTTTCTTTGAATACGAA
>CACWYB010000005.1:0-103843 GCA_902765005.1 uncultured Eubacteriales bacterium
CTTTTCCTCCTGATGATCAATATATTCTATGCTTTTTCAGTGTCGCCCTTGAGAGGCTCTGCTGTTTTTTCTTTATTCGGAGACCTTGACCATGCTGTGCCGCAGGATCTTGTCCCCCATCTTGTACCCCTTTTGGAGAACCGCCAGGATGGTTTCGCTCTCCACGCCCTCCGCCGCCTCGGAAAGGACGGCGTTATGTAAGTTGGGATCGAACTTGCCCTCCGACTCGATCTCCGTAAGGCCCAGCTTTTTGAGCTCCTCAGTGAACTTGCGGTAGACCAGTTTCACGCCCTCCACCCAGGCCTCATCCGCCTTGTCGGCGTTGGCCATGATCCTGTCAAAATCGTCCAGGGCAGGCAGCAGCTCGCTGACCGCGTCCCGCTTGCCGTTCTCATAGCTCTCGGCCCGGACGCTGTTGTTCCGGCGGCGGAAGTTTTCAAAATCCGCCTGGTTCCGCTGCAGGAGGCGAATAGTCTCGTCCAGCTCCTGCTGCTTCTTCTCCAGGGCTTCCTGAGCTTCCTTCAGCTCCGGGCTTTCGGCTGGCTGCTCCTGCTGGGGCGCCTGCGCCTCCTGCGCCGGTTCCTGCTTGTTCTCGGGCTTCTTCTTGTTCTTCGACATCAGTCTTCCTCCAAAAGATTCGTTAGGATACTGCCTAAGCTCTTGCTCATATAGTCCAGCACGGACACCACCTTGCCACGCCCATGGTGCCCACGGGCATGGAGCCGATCCGGTAGGTGGCGGTGACCAGGCTGCAGTCGCTGAAGATGTCCTGGCCCATTTCACTACCGATGCGCACGCTGATCTCGAAGGGACCAGCGTTCTTCAGCAGGCGGTACAGGGAATCCTTCTTCTCCACCGCCGCCAACAGCTGCCGCGCCCGGTCGATGTCCGAATAGGCGGGATAGTCCAGCATGTTGTTGGTGCCGGAAAGGGCGATGCGGTGGGCGTTGGCGCCGGGGGCGTTCTCCATGGTGTCCACCAGGTCGCTCAAAAAGGCGCCTCGGTCCAGAAGCTCCGCGTTCAGCTCCCGGGTCATCCTCTCCCCCAGCTCCGTCATGCGGCAGTTGAAATACCGCTGGGAGATCATCCGGGAGATGCGGTCCAGCTCGTCGGCCCCCATGTCGGCGGGGATGTGGATCACCGCGTCCCGGGCCACGCCCGCGTCCGTGACCACCACCACCAGGGCGTACCCCTCGGCCAGGGGCACCAGCTGCAGATGTCTGAGCCGGTTGGCGCTGCTTTCGGGCATTATAACCAGGGCGGTGTAGTGGGTGATGGAGGAGAGCACGTTGGCGGTCTCCCGCATGACGGCGTCCAGGCCCTTGACCTTGTTCTGACAGTAGGCGGACATGACCTTCACTTCATCCTCGGTCAACCGGGAGCGCTGCATCATGTTGTTCACATACAGCCGATACGCCTTGTCGGAGGGGATCCGACCGGCGGAGGTGTGGGGCTGTTCCAGATACCCCAGGTCCTCCAGATCCGCCATCTCGTTGCGGATAGTGGCGGAGGAGAGCTTAAAGGAGGGGTTCTGGCTCAGGACCTTGCTGCCCACCGGGGCGCCGGACAAGATGTATTCATCCACGATGGCTCGCAGGATGCGCAGCTTTCTTGGGTTCAGGTCCATACCGTTTCCTCCTTTCTTTAGCACTCCATTCCTTTGAGTGCTAATCACTGTAGAGAATGTACCACCATTATGTCCCGATGTCAACTCTACAATGTGAAATGAAGGTGAATTCAAAAGAACAAAAATCGCCATGGAACACATGGCGAAAGGCGCACTTATCTGCGACCCCGGACCCTTACCGGAAGCAGCACAGGGCGGCGTTCAAATGGTCCATGCCCTCCTTCGTCAGAGCGTAATGGGTGGGGCTGTCCACCCACCAGCCGCTGTACTGGACCTGCAGGAAGGGTTCCGGGAAGGCCTGCTCCATTGTCATGCCGAAGCGGTCCAGAAAGGCCTGGCGCGGGATGCCCTTGACCTTGCGCAGGCCCAGCATGATGACCTCGAACATCTCCTCCTTCTTGTCGATGTAAAGGGTCTCGGCCGTGGGGAGCTTTCCCTTTTGAAGCTTCTTTAGATAGGTCGGTATGCTCTCGGTATTGGACCAGCGCAGCCACGCCCCCTTCCCCCGGGCGGAGGAATGGGCGGCTACGCCGAAGCCCAGGTAGGGCTCGTCGTCCCAGTAGATCAAATTATGGCGGCATTCCCTGCCGGGTTTGGCGAAGTTGGAAACCTCGTAGCGAACGAAGCCCCGTTCTTTCAGATAGGCCATGCCCGCGTCCTCCATGTCCGCCACGGCGTCCTCGTCGGGCAGGCTCACCTCCCCCGCCGTTACCTGCTCAAAAAGGGGCGTGCCCTCCTCCAAAATGAGGGCGTAGGCGGAGATGTGCTCCGGTTCAAGATCGCAGACCTTTTGCAGGGTCTCCAGGTAATTCTCCTGCGTTTGACCGGGCAAGCCATGCATCAGATCCACGTTGATGTTTTGGAAGCCCGCGTCCCGAGCGGCGCGGAAGGCGGTGAGAAACTGGTCGCAGGTGTGGATGCGGCCCACGGCGGCAAGGAGCCTGTCGTCTGCGGATTGCAGGCCCAGGGACAGCCGATTGAACCCGGCGGCCCGCAGCTTCACAAAATCGGCATAGGCCGCCGTGCCGGGGTTGCACTCCGTGGTGATCTCCGCCCCGGGCAGCAGGTCGTAGGTGCGGCGAATGGTATCGAGGATGCGGATGAGGGCCGCCGGGGGCAGCGCCGTGGGGGTGCCGCCGCCGAAGAAAACGGACGGGACCGGCCCCTCGTAGGGCAGCCGATCCCGAGACAGTTCGATTTCCCGGCACAGGGCGTCCGGGTACAGGGACGCCGAGTCGTCCCGGGGCACGGAGCAAAAGTCGCAGTAGGAGCACTTTTTCACGCAATAGGGGATGTGGACGTAGATGCCGGTCATCCGTTGATCCTCAGCACGCTCATGAAGGCGTCGCTGGGCACGGACACGGTGCCCACCTGGCGCATGCGCTTCTTGCCCTCCTTCTGCTTCTCCAGCAGCTTCTTCTTCCGGGAGATGTCGCCGCCGTAGCACTTGGCCAGCACGTCCTTGCGGACCGCCTTCACCGTCTCCCGGGCGATGATCTTGCCGCCGATGGCCGCCTGGACGGGGATCTCGAACTGCTGGCGCGGGATCACGTCCTTCAGCTTTTCGCAGACCGCCCGGCCCTTGGGGTAGGCCCGGTCCTTGTGGACGATGGTAGAAAGGGCGTCGCACATGTCGCCGTTCAAAAGGAAGTCCAGCCGGACCAGGTCGCTCTTCTGGTAGTCCTTCAGTTCGTAGTCGAAGGAGGCGTACCCCTTGCTGCGGGACTTGAGGGAATCGAAGAAATCGTAGATGATCTCGTTGAGGGGCAGGGTGTAGAGGATCTTCACCCGGTCCTTCTCGATGTAGTCCATGTGCTCGAAGATGCCCCGGTTGTTCTGGCACAGCTCCATGATGGGCCCCACATAGTCCGGCGGGGTCATGATGCTGGCCTTCACCATGGGCTCCTCCATGTAGTCGATCTCGGAGGGGTCCGGCAGGCTGGCCGGGTTGTCGATGATGACGGTCTCCCCGCTCATCATCTTCACCCGATAGACAACAGAGGGGCTGGTGGTGACCAAATCGAGGTCGAACTCCCGCTCCAAGCGCTCCGTGATGATCTCCATATGCAGAAGGCCCAAGAAGCCGCAGCGGAAGCCGTAGCCCAGAGCCGCGCTGGTCTCCTTCTCGAAGGACAGGGAGGCGTCGTTCAGCTTCAGCTTTTCCAAGGCTTCCTGTAGGTCCCCGTAGTGGGAGCCGTCGGCGGGATAGATGCCGCAGAAGACCATGGGGTTCACCTTCATGTAGCCGGGCAGGGGCGCCGTCGCGGGATGCTCCACATCCGTCAGGGTGTCGCCCACCTTGGTCTCCTCCACGCTCTTGATGGAGGCGGCCACATAGCCCACCTCCCCGGCGGTCAGCTCCTCCACCGTCTTCCACTGGGGAGTGAACACGCCCACCTCGGTCACGTCGAACTCATGGCCTGTGGCCATGGAGCGGATGCGCATGCCGGGGCGGATGGCCCCGTCGAAGACCCGCACGTAGGACAGCGCGCCCTTGTAGTTGTCGTAAAGGCAGTCGAAGATCAGGGCCTTGGTGGGGCCATCGGGGTCGCCGGTGGGAGCCGGCACCCGCTCCACGATCTGAGCGAGAACCTCCTCTACGTTCATCCCAGTCTTGGCGGATACCCGGGGAGAATCCTCCGCAGGCAGGCCGATCACGTCCTCGATCTCGTGCATGACCCGTTCCGGCTCGGCGGAGGGAAGGTCGATCTTGTTGATGACGGGCAGGACCTCCAAATCGTTGTCGATGGCCAAATACACGTTGGCCAGGGTCTGGGCCTCGATGCCCTGGGTGGCGTCCACCACCAGCACCGCCCCCTCGCAGGCCTTCAGGGCCCGGGAGACCTCATAGGTAAAGTCCACATGCCCCGGGGTGTCGATGAGGTTGAACATGTACTGCTCCCCGTTCTCGGCGGTGTAGAACATGCGCACGGCGGAGGCCTTGATGGTGATGCCCCGCTCCCGCTCGATGTCCATGGAGTCCAGGAGCTGGGCCTCCATGTCCCGTTTGGCCACGGTATCCGTAAGCTCCATCATCCGATCCGCCAAGGTGGACTTGCCGTGGTCGATGTGGGCGATGATGCAGAAGTTGCGAATGTGAGATTGATCCATTCTGGTTTTCTCCCTAAAAAGCTATGGAACATCATACCCTATCCACGCCAAAAAAGCAAGATGAGGCCACAGGGCCCCATACGCAAAAAAGGAGCGCTCCCCATGGGGCGCTCCTGGTCAGGGTCAATCGTCGTAGTCCTCTTCGTCCTCGTCGTCGTCCACGTCCACGATCTCAAAGAGCTTATGGCGCTTCTTCTTGGGCTTGGGGGCCTCCTTTACAGGCTCGTCGTCCTCGGACCAATCCTCGTCGTCATCGAATTCGTCCTCGTCATCGTCCCCTTCCAGCATGCGCTTGAACCAGCCCTTCTTCCGAGGCTTCTTCTTCTCCTCTTCCTCGTCCTCATCGTCGTAGATGGGCTTGGCGGGCTTGGCGGCCTTCTTGGTCTCCTTCCGGACGGGGCGGACGATCTCCTCCTCTTCCTCCTCAGGCTCCGTCACAGGACGGGCGGGCTGCTTTGCCGGGGCAGCGGAGCGCTGCTCCTCGGCCCGCTGAGGCGTGACGGCCTTCTCCACATCCTGGACCTCATACTCCGGGGCGGCCTGCACGTTCAGCTCCTCCCGGTTGCTGTTGAGCATCTTGATGTAGTCGTTCATGTAGCGCTGCACATCGGCCAGCATATCGTCCGCATACTGGCGGGAGCCGTTGGTGATGGCGTTGGCGTTCTCGATGGCCTCCTCCTGCATGCGCTTGGCCCGGGCCACCGCCTCCTGATAGACGGACTCCTCGGACACCAAAGCCTCATACTCCTGGACGGATTGGTTGTACACCTTCTCCGCCGCCTCCTGGGCCTGCTTCATGAGATCCTCCGCATCGGCTTTGGCCTTGCTAATGGTCTCCTCCGCCTGCTCATTGGCATCTCCCAGGATGTTGCTCTCCTCGGCGATGATGCCGCTGGCCCGCCGGATGTCCTCCGGGATCGTGACCTTCAAATCGCCCAGCAGGTCGAACAACTCCTCGACCTCCACGATCTTTTTGTTGCCGCCGCCCAGCTTATACTTGGGGCTGTCGTTCAAAACCTGCTCGATGCGGGAGATGATGCTGTAGATCTTCATCGTCTGTGCGCTACTCATTTTTTTGCCAACCTTTCACGAATAATATCTTCATTCACAGAGGGCACAAGTCCTCGGATGCTGCCGCCCCAGAAGCCGATCTCCTTCACGTTGCTGGAACTGAGGAAGGAGTGGCCGGGCGAGGCCATAAAATACACCGTTCGCAACGAATTGTCCAAATGACGGTTCACTGCGTCGATCTGGAATTCGTATTCAAAATCCGACGTGGCCCGCAGACCTCTGACGATGTGGGTGGCCTTCACGGACTTGGCGTAGTCCACCAGCAGTCCATCGAAGGTGCCGCACCGCACGTTATCAAACTGTTCCGAGCGGATCACGTTTCGGATCATCTCCATCCGCTCCTCGGCGGAAAACACGGGCCGCTTGTCCACGTTGTGGAGCACCGCCACGTATACCAGGTCGAACAGCCCCGCCGCATTGGTGAGCACATCCAGGTGCCCCACCGTAAAGGGATCAAAGCTGCCAGGATACACACCAACGGTCATTCCCGTTCCCTCCAGATAAGAGTCGTTACACCGCAAGCACCGTACTTTTTCACCCGGGCCACCTGCCAGGGGCCCTCCCCCAGCTTGGGCGGCTGATCAAAGGCGTGCTCCGCGATGAGCGTTCCGTTCGGTTTCAGCAGACCCTCCCGAAAGATCCTTTCGATGGCATCCTCCGCAAAGGAGGAGGCGTAGGGCGGGTCCAGAAACACGATGTCCGCCTGTATCCCCTCTCTGCTCAGGCTGGACAGGGCCGCGCCATAGTCCGCGCACAGCACCTGCAGGCCTTCCGTCAAGCCCAGCTTCTCGCCGTTGCTGCGGATCAGAGAGGCGCAGGCCGGGGATAGATCCACACAGATGGCCTTCTGCGCGCCCCGGGACAAGGCCTCCAGGCCCATGTTGCCTGAACCGGAGAACAGGTCCAACACCGTGGCGCCGGGCACCTGAAACTGGATGCTGCCGAAGATGGCTTCCTTCACGCGGTCCAGCGTGGGGCGGGTGTCCCTGCCTTGGGGGGCATCGAAGCGCCTGCCCTTGGCGGAACCGGCAATAATCCGCACTCCAATCCCTCCGATATCTTGATTTCCGGTGCACGCAAAAACCACAACATATTGTGGATCAGGGTTATTCTAACACCATTACCTTCCGTTGGCAAGTATTTTTTAATATTTTGTTAACAGTTTTTGTAAAAAATATTAACAGCTCCCTTTGCCTAAAAAAGAAAGGCCCGCGGGCCTTTCCCGTCCCTATCCGTTCACAGGCTCCGCGTTGGTCGGCTCGTCGCCCACATAGTATTTCACGTGGTGCCGGTCCAAAAAGGCCTTGATCACGTCCACATGAACGCAGCTGCCCACATGGAGGAAGGGCTGGTTGTTGACGGTCTCCTCCCGCCCGTTGAGGACCATCTTCTTCTCCTTCATATCGAAGCCCAGGTGAAGGTGCTTGGTCTGGGACTGCATGCCGTAGATGAGCCCCCTCCGGTCGAACAGGGGCCCGCCGCTTTGGCCCCGCAGGCCGGGCGTGCTCAGCTCGAAGCCGATGATCCGGCCCTTCTCATCGGCGATATGTCGGGTGAGCATGCCGTCCATGGGAAAGCGGGGTGTGACGCCTCTGCCGTCCCTGACCCACTCGATGAAGCCGGTTTCCTCGTTGTAGCGGTAGTCGGAGAACTCCGGGAAGGGGAACCCCAACCGGCAGAGCATGTCCCCCGGGCGGACGGCGGCGGCGTTTTTCGCGAAGACGGCGTGGCCATGGTAGCGGATCTTCTCGAAGCCCTTCAAATGCAGCAAAGCCAGATCCTGGTCCGGGTGGAGCACCAGGTCATACTCCTTCCAGCCGTCCACCGTATCCGGGAACTGGGTCAGCTCCTGAGCCGTGGCATGAACGCGCAGATTGTACTGCAGCTCCAGTTTTTTCAAGGCCGCCTTCCGATTGTTGCCCTCCGGCACCGCGGCCAGGGCTTCGTGGAAGGCGCGGTAGTTCTTGTTGGCCTTATCCGCGTTGATAAGCTCCATGGCCACGTGCTTGCAGGTCAGGGCATAGCCCTCCTCGTTCACGAAGAACATGGTGGCCGAACCGGGAATGAGCAGCTGCTCCTTATATCGTCTGATCACAAACTTGATGGGCCTGGTGAAGCCGCCCACCCTCTCAATGGCATCCGCGAACATATGGCCTCCCGATGGTGTTTTTGTCAGTATACCATGAACCACAAGGTTTCACAAGGTGAACGGGCCTGCTTCCTGCCCGTTCGAATCCCCGAGGATTTATTATACAAAAAAGAGATGCCAAATGGCATCTCTTTTCATTGGTACCCCCTCAGGGACTCTTCTCGCCTGCGGGCTCAGGCAGGGCGGGGGCGAAGGCCGCACTGTGGCCTTCGCTTACACCCGCCCTTCGAGTCCCTTCGTTGTTCACAATAATGAAAAAGGATGCCATATTGGCATCCTTTTTCATTGGTACCCCCTCAGGGACTCGAACCCTGGACACCCTGATTAAGAGTCAGGTGCTCTAGCCAACTGAGCTAAGGAGGCATATCCTGGAGCGGGAAACGGGGCTCGAACCCGCCACCTCAGCCTTGGCAAGGCTGCGCTCTACCAAATGAGCTATTCCCGCACGCGCATGGGATACTATAGCAAAACTTACGCCGGTTGTCAATGGGTTCAGACAAATTATTTTTGCGAACCCGAGAGGTTTTTGGTTGCAACGGCAGGCGGACCGGCAAAAATTGGAGCAGGTAACGGGACTCGAACCCGTGATCTCAGCTTGGAAGGCTAATGTGTTACCGCTACACTATACCTGCCTGGTGCGGGCGAAGAGACTTGAACTCATACGCCTTGCGGCACTGGAACCTAAATCCAGCGCGTCTGCCAATTCCGCCACGCCCGCGCTGCAAGAAGCTGGTGACCCGTCGGAGATTCGAACTCCGGACCCTTTGATTAAAAGTCAAATGCTCTGCCAGCTGAGCTAACGGGTCAGGTTGGCTGGGGTGGCGGGATTTGAACCTGCGCATACAAGAGTCAAAGTCTTGTGCCTTAACCGCTTGGCGACACCCCACCGGTGTCCATCCGAAAAAAAATGGGGTGGGCGACGGGATTCGAACCCACGACCTTCAGAGCCACAATCTGACATTCTAACCAGGCTGAACTACGCCCACCATATACGCTTTTCGGATGAACCTGCCCCCATGATGCGCATGCGCTCGCCGGAATCGACTCCCGGCGAACGCAGCGGCATTGGCGCGTCTGCAGGGATTCGAACCCTGGACCTACGGCTTAGAAGGCCGTTGCTCTATCCTGCTGAGCTACAGGCGCATTCAGGAGTTCCAGTCACACATTTTAACAAGGAGAAAAGAATTTCTTATTTGTTTTTGCCGCAGCAGTTCTTATACTTCTTGCCGCTGCCGCAGGGACAGGGATCGTTCCGGCCCACCTGAACGGGGGCGACGAAGATTTTCGAAGCCCGGTAGGCCTTGGTGATCTCGTGGCGCTTCTCCTCGGAGAGGACTTCGTTCCATTCCGGCAGGGTGAAGAGCCATTCGGCCTTGGCTTCATGCATGTTGAAGAAGAGCTTCTCGAAGTCGAAATCCAGGGTGACTTCGCTGTCCTCCGTCAGCTCGTCCAACGCCTTCTCGCCGCCGGCAAAGGAGGTGTTGGCCCCGTCCAGATACCCGACGAAGGCCACGGGATCCAGCGAAAGCTTCTCCGCCAGCTCCTTCACCGTGCCGGAAAGGGGCGCGTCATGAGCCAAGAGCACCCGGCGATAGGCCTCGGTCTCCTGGGCAAAGTAGGTGTTCCAATACTGCTGATAGGCGGCGTCGCTCTGCAGGCTGTCCGCCCGGTCTTTCCATTCGCTGTACAGACTCATATGATTCTCCTTGTTTTGTATGTTCGGCTTATTGTAAGATGAAATTCGATTTTAGGCAAGCATTTTTCTCCACCGTGGCCGAAAGATCCTCGTTCCACAGCAGATAGGCCCCTTCTCCGGTGTCGTCGTAGTAGCGCTTGCGGAAGCCCTGCTTCGTAAAATCGAAGCTGTAATACAGGTTCTGGGCCCGCAGGTTGGTCTCCCGGACCTCCAGCGTCATCTTCTCGGCGCCCCGGGCTACGGCCGCTTCCATCATGCCGTAGAGGAGATAGCGGCCCAGGTGCTCCCCCCGCCGCTCGGGAGCGATGGCGATGTTGGTGATGTGGGCCTCGTCGAAGAGCAGCCACATGCCCCCGTAGCCGATGACCCGGCCCTCATCCTCCGCCACATAGTAGCGGGCCACGTCGTTATGCAGCTCCCCCAGCAGGGAGAGCTTGGACCAGGGAGAACGAAAGCTTTGGACCTCGATCTCATAGACCCGGGAGATGTCCCGCTTGGTCATGGGCCGCACCACCATCATGGTTTTTGCTTCCTTTCCGCCTGGCTGGGCCGAAGGTACAGGGGGCTGGCCGTCCTCTCCCCCGCCCGCTTTTCGGCGATCCGGGCGATGTTTCCGGCTTGGGGCAGCGCCTCGTCCGCCCCGGCAAAGCCGGTGCCGGTGCAGCGGCAGCCCTCAGGCAGCGTTTGCAGGAAGGGTTCGATCTCGATGGCGCAGGGCGGGATCAGGACCGACCCGTCCGCGGCGTACACCGCCCCATAGCCGTTTCCGTTGCGGGCGTCGATAACGGCGGCCACCGGGCCGCTGCCCCCCAGCAGAGGGCAGGCAAGGGCCTCCAGGGCGTTGACGCTGATCACGGGCAGGCCCAGGGCCAAGGCCATGGCGTTGCCGTGGCAGACGCCGATGCGCACCCCCGTGAAGGAGCCCGGCCCCACGTCCACCGCAATGGCGGTGAGGGCCTGGGGCGAAAGCTTCGCCTCGGTCAGCAGGGCATCCACGGCGGGCATCACCGTCTCCTCGTGCCTTTGATCGCTCTCGATGCGCTTTTCAAAGCAGCCCGTCTCCGTGAGCAGGGCCACCGAGGCCACCTGATCCGTTGTTTCCAGGGCAAGAATATTCATAGCTCTCTCACCAGCGCCTCATACACATTTCCATGGGGCATGAGCCGGACCCGTCGAGGGTCGGCACCGCTGCCAACGATCTCGATGTCCAGCCGCGCCCGGGGCAGGGCGCCCGGCACCCGGTCCGCCCATTCCATCAGAATGAGGCCGTTTCGATCCAGATAGTCCTCATACCCCATGGCGTACAGCTCGTCCTCGTCCGCCAGCCGATAGGCGTCGAAATGGAAGAGAGGCGGCACCGTGGGGTATTCCTGGACGATGGTGAAGGTGGGGCTGTTCACCTGCTGCAGGCCCAGGGCCTTCCCCGCCCCCCGGCAGAGCACGGTCTTCCCCGCGCCCAGGTCCCCGTAGAGGGCGATGAACCCGCCCTCGGGCAGGGCACGGGCCAGGCGTTCTCCCAGGGCTTCCATCTCCGCTTCGGTTGTGAATGTAAGTTCCCGTTCCATCAGAACAGCTTGACCTCCAGAAGCTCCCGGGCAAAGTCCCCGAACCGGTCCTCCGCGATGGCCCGGCGGATATCCGCCATGAGGCGCACGGAGAAGCGGATATTATGCATGGTGATGAGGGTGCCGGAGAGGATCTCTTCCGCCTTAATGAGGTGGCGGATGTAGGCCCGGGAGAAGTTTTGACAGGCGTAGCAGTCGCACCCCGCCTCAATGGGGGAGAAATCCTCGGCGTAGGTCTGGTTCCGCAGCATGATCCGCCCCTGGCGGGTGAGGGCCAGGCCGTTTCGCGCCGCCCGGGTCTGAAGCACGCAGTCGAACATGTCCACGCCCCGGAGCACGCCCTCGATGAGGCAGTCGGGGCTGCCCACGCCCATCAGGTACCGGGGCTTATTCTCCGGCATGTAGGGCCGGATGGCGTCCAGCATCTCATACATCTTCTCTTTGGGCTCGCCCACGGACAGCCCCCCGATGCCGTAGCCGGGGAAATCCATGGCCGCCAACGTTTTGGCGCTCTCGATGCGCAGATCCTCATAGACGCAGCCCTGGACGATGCCGAAGAGGGCCTGATCCGGCCGAGTGTGGACCTCCTTACAGCGCTCCGCCCAACGATGGGTCCGCTCCATGGCCTTCACGGCGTAGCGATAGTCCGCGGTGCCGGGGGCGCACTCGTCAAAACACATGGCGATATCCGCGCCCAGGGCCTGCTCCACGGCCATGACGCTCTCGGGCGTGAACAGGTGCTTGCTGCCGTCGATGTGGGAGCGGAAGAGCACGCCGTCCTCATGGATGTCCCCCTTTTTGGCCAGGGAGAAGACCTGAAAGCCCCCGCTGTCCGTCAGGATGGGCTTGTTCCAATGCATGAAGGTGTGCAGGCCCCCTGCCTGTTCCACCAGCTTATGGCCGGGGCGCAGGTACAGGTGATAGGTGTTGGACAGCAGGATGGACGCTCCCGTCTCCTCCACGTCCCGAGGGGTCATGGCCTTCACCGTGGCCTGGGTGCCCACAGGCATATAGACCGGGGTGTCGATGTCCCCATGGGGGGTGTGGAGGCGGCCCAGCCTGGCGCCGGTCTGCTTGTCCACATGCAGCACTTCAAAAGAAAAATTGTGGTTCATAGTCTTTTTCTCAAATACTCTTCCCGGGTGATTTCCCAGCTCGTGATGCCGTCCTGTTCGCGCAATTCCCGAAAGCCGACCGCTCTATGGATCCTGCTGGCTTCCTTTCGCGATAGCTCAAACTCATTGTGGATACAGGGGATGTCCATCTCCAGGAATGCGTGATCAAGCAGCAGCTGCAATGCCGGAGCGCCATATCCTTTGCCCCGGAACGGAGCGTGGATCAGAATGCCCATGTCCCACCAGTTGCCGCTCGCTGAACGGTGGAGGCACACTTCACCCAGCCATTGTCCATCGTTACCCCGCTGGATATACGCATAGTACCGCTCCGGCTCCCGGCCGATCCAATCCCCGAACCAGTCCGCCCAGGCCGTCTCCGGGAAGTCGATGCACCCCGTATCCTGATGATAGCCTGAAAAAGAAACATCATAGCCCGCGTTATAGCCCATGGTGATGGGGTCTGCCATCATCCGTTGGCGAAACCAAAGGTCCTCCATACGGGGAACGAATAGCCTCAACTGCTCCATATACCCCTCTATTCAAACAAACAGGCATCGCCAAAGCTGAAGAAGCGATACTTCTCCTGCACGGCGTGCTCATAGACCCGCAGAACCTCCTCCCGGCCCGCGAAGGCTGAGACCAGCATCAGGAGCGTGCTCTCCGGCAGGTGGAAGTTGGTGATGAGGGCGTCCACGGCCTTATAGCGGTAGCCGGGGGTGATGTAGATGCCCGTATATCCGCTGCCGGGGTGAACGACACCGTCGTCGGTGGCCACGCTTTCCAGGGTGCGGACGGAGGTGGTGCCCACGCAGACGATCCGGCCACCGGCAGCGCGGGCGTCGTTGATGGCCTTGGCCGCTTCCTCCGTGACCCGGTAGAACTCCTGGTGCATCTGGTGGTCCTCGATGTTCTCCTCGCTCACCGGCCGGAAGGTGCCCAGGCCCACATGGAGCAGCACGTCCACGATCTTCACGCCCTTGGCTTCGATCTGTTGCAAAAGCTCCTTGGTGAAGTGGAGCCCGGCGGTGGGGGCGGCGGCGCTGCCCCGGGTGACGGCGTAAACGGTCTGATACCGCTCCTTGTCGGCAAGGCGCTCGGTGATATAGGGCGGCAGGGGCATCTGCCCGGCCCTGTCCAGCACCTCCTCAAAGATGCCGTCATAGAGAAGCTCCACCCGCTTGCCGCCGTCCATGGGGGCGTCCCCCAGGACCTTGACGGAAAGCTCCGGCGTCACCTCATAGACCGTGCCGGCCTTGGCGCGCTTGGCGGGCTTGCACAGGCACTCCCACTCGTCCCCCTCCAGGCGGCTGAGGAGCAGGAACTCCATGGTGCCGCCGGTCTCGGGCCTGTGGCCGATGAGCCGGGCGGGGATAACCCGGGTGTTGTTCCGCACCAGCACGTCGCCGGGATGCAGGTGGTCAAGCACGTCCGTGAACACCCCGTCCGTGACGGCGCCGGACTTCCGGTCATATATGAGGAGCCTGGATTCGCTGCGCACCGGGGCCGGTGTCTGGGCGATGAGCTCCTTGGGCAGATCATAGAAAAAGTCGCTGGTCTTCAAAGCGCACCTCAAGGTAAACAATTCTTCCCTATTATACATATCTCGTCCCCTCCGCGCAACAGAAAAAAACGGTGTGCGGACAGGTACTTTCTTTTTTCCCATGCCTATGGTATACTGCAAATTGCTATGAGCGAATTCAATCGACAAAAAGCCATCATCCTAGAAAAGGTGCGGGAGAGCATCTTTTCGGTGCTGCCGATTCTGTGCATCGTTTGTTTGCTGTGCCTGTTTGTCACCCCACTGCCCACGGGTCACATGCTCTCCTTCCTGGTGGGGTCGCTGTTCGTGGTGGCGGGCATGGGGCTCTTCACCGTGGGCGCGGAAAGCTCCATGACGCCCATCGGCAGCCGGGTGGGGTCCGCCCTGACCAAGTCCAAGAAGCTATGGCTCATTCTGCTGGTCAGCTTCCTTTTGGGCGCCGCAGTCACGGTTTCCGAGCCGGATCTGCAGGTGCTGGCCACTTCCGTCCCCCACATCCACACGGTGGTGCTGCTTTTGGTGGTGAGCGTGGGCGTGGGGCTGTTTTTAGCTTTGGCTATGTTCCGTATCCTCACGGGCATCCGGCTTCGGTATCTGCTGCTGGGGTTCTATGGGCTGATCTTCCTGCTCTGCCTCTTTGTGAACAAAAGCTTTTTATCCGTGGCCTTCGACTCCGGCGGCGTGACCACCGGCCCCATGACCGTGCCCTTCATCCTGGCCATGGGCCTGGGCGTGTCCCGGATCCGCAGCGACAGCAACGCCGAGTCGGACAGCTTCGGCCTGGTGTCCCTCTGCTCCATCGGGCCCATCCTCGCCGTGCTGGTGCTGAGCCTGTTTTACGGCCAGGGGGACGGGACCGTATCCGCCGCAGTGACGGTCCATGAGACCACCACGGAGCTGGGCTATGCCTACCTCTTTGCTCTGCCTCAGTATCTGAAGGAAACGGCGGTGGCCCTGCTGCCCATTCTGGTCATATTCCTGGTGTTCCAGGCTGTGAGCTTTCGGATGGATCTGAGGAGCTTTTCCAAGATCCTCATGGGCATTGGGTTCACGTATCTGGGACTGGTGCTGTTTTTGACCGGAGTGAACGTGGGCTTTTCTTCTCTGGGCAGCGTCCTGGGGGCGGCCCTCACCCAAGGGGCTCTGCGGCGGTTCCTCATCCCGCTGGCCATGCTGCTGGGCTGGTTCATCATCTCCGCGGAGCCGGCGGTGCAGGTGCTGCAAAAGCAGATCGAGCAGGTAAGCTCCGGCGCCATCTCCGGCAAGTCCATCAAGCTGGGCCTGGCCGTGGCCATCGCCCTGGCCATGGGCATCTCCATGCTGCGGGTGCTCACGGGGCTGTCGCTCCTCTATTTCCTGATCCCCGGGTATGTGGTGTCGCTGGCCCTGTCCTTCTTTGTGCCGGATATCTACACCGCCATCGCCTTCGACTCCGGCGGCGTGGCCTCCGGCCCCATGACCGCCGCCTTCATGCTCCAGTTCATGATCGGCGCCAGCACGGCCCTGGGGGGCAACGTGCTCTCCGATGCCTTCGGGATCGTGGCCATGGTGGCGCTGATGCCGCTGATCACCATTCAGCTGCTGGGCGTTCGGGCAGCCATCCGCGAACGCAGGGCTGCTGCCGGTACGGAGGAATACGGCGAAGCGGACATCATCGAACTGTGGGAGGCGGCCGCATGAACTATATCCTCTCCATCATCAACCCCTACGGGGCCAACATCATGAAGAAGATCTGCGAGGAGCTGGCATTGCCCATCGTGCTGTCCACCCCCTGCCAGGGCACGGCGTCCCGGACCATGCTGGATCTACTGGGCATGGACTCCAAGGACAGGCGCCTGTTCATCACCGTAGCCAGCCCCGAGCAGACAAAGGCCCTGGTGCAGGAGCAGAAGAAACGGCTGTATATCGACGCCCCAGGCAACGGCGTGACCATCGGCGTACCCATCAAGAGTGTAGGAGGGAGCAAAACATTGGCATTCTTATCCAACGGGCAGAACGTGAAGGGGGCGCCCACCCTCAACTTTGAATATGAGCTCATCATGGTCATCGCCAACCAGGGCGCCACAAACCAGGTCATGGACGCGGCCCGGTCGGCGGGAGCCCGGGGCGGCACGGTGATCCACGGTCTGGGCACCGGCAGCAAGAACGCTCAGATGTTCTACAAGGTGTCCATCGCCTCGGAGAAGGAGGTCATCCTCATCGTCTCCGCCGCGGCGCAGAAGGCCGCCATCATGAAGGCGATCATCGAGCAGGCCGGTCCCGACACCAAGGCAGGTGCCATCGCCTTCTCTCTGCCTGTTTCGGAAGTGGCCGGATTCGGGCTCAAAGCGGATTGATTATTGCTTCGTGCCCTTTCCTGAAAGAAAAGGTGTCCAAAGCTTAAGAATACAAAAAAGCTCAGGAAATTTGTGTATCAGTCTTCCTGAGCTTTTCTTTTTGCGCCGCTCTTTCTTTTCTCAGAAAAGAAAAAGCAGAAAATAAAAGGCGTTTAGTTTTCTCTCGCGCTCCGGAGCAGGTTCCGGGCGTGCTGGATGGCCAAGGGGTCGTTGACGCTGCCCATGATCCGGGCCAGCTCCGCCGGCCGCTCCTCGTCGGAGAGGGGCTTCACCGCGGACCGGGTCGTCTCCCCCACGGTCTCCTTGTAGATATAGTATTGCCGATCCGCCCGGGCCGCGATCTGGGCCAGGTGGGTCACGCACAACAGCTGATGGGTCCGGGACAGCTCCTGCATCTTCTTGGCCACGGCGTTGGCGATGAGGCCGGAGATGCCCGTGTCGATCTCGTCGAAGATCAGGGTCCCGATCTCGTCCGCCCCGGACAGGGCCGCCTTGAAGGAGAGCATGACCCGGGAGATCTCGCCTCCGGACGCCACCCGGGTCAAGGGCTTCTCCGGCTCGCCCCGGTTGGCGGAAAAGAGGAAGGCAACATCGTCCACCCCGTTCTCCGAAAGGACCGCCGGCGCCACCGGCGTGAACCCCGCCGAAAAGGAGGCGTAGGGCATACCCATGTCCTTCAGATTTCCTTCGATGGCCATTTTCAGCCGTCCCGCGGCCTCCTGGCGCCGGCGGGAAAGGAGCTCCGCATCCGCGGTGAAGGTTTTCAAGGCCTCCCGCTCCGCCTGCTCCAGCTCGGCAAGCCTGTCCTCGCCGCCCAAAAGCTCCTGCTGCTCCGCCCGAAGCCCCTCCGCATAGGCGAGGATCTCCTCGATATCGGCTCCGTATTTGCGCTTTAATTGCTCGATCAGGTACAGGCGGCTCTCTATCTCGTCCAGGGCGTTGGGGTCGTAGGAAAGGCCGTTCAGGGCGTCACGGAGGCTGTAGGCCACATCCTCCAGGGTGTAGTAGGCGTCCTCGGTCTGCCTGGCGGCGGTCTGATACGCCTCGCCGTATTCCCCCAGGGCGGCAAGGCAGCGCTTGGCCTCCGCCACCTGCCCCAGGGCCCCCTGCTCCTCGTAGAGGGCGTCGTAGGCCGCCTGCAGATTCCCCTCGATGGCGGCAAAGTTCTGCAGCTGCTTCTTTCTCAGGTCCAGCTGCTCCTCTTCCCCGGGCTGCAGGTCCGCCCCGTCGATCTCCTTGAGCTCAAAGGCGATCACGTCCAGGCGCCTGGCCCGCTCCTTCAGGCTGCTCTGCAGCTTCTCCCGGGCGCCGCGGGCGTCCAGGGCGGCATGGCGCGCCTCCCGCATCCGGGTCAGCAGCCCGTCGGCGTCGCTGCCCGCAAAGGCGTCCAGCAGCCCCAGGTGAGTCTTCTCGTTCAGCAGGGACTGGTGGGCGTGCTGGCCGTGCATATCCACCAGCATGTCCCCCACGGTCTTCAGTTCCGCGGCGCTGACCAGGGTGCCGTTGATCCGGCAGACGCTCTTCCCGCTGGCGTAGAGCTCCCGATAGAGGGTGACCTCCTCCCCGTCATACAACTCCTGGTCCATCAGATACTCGGCCGCGGCCGTGCCCTCCTTCACCGTGAACAGGGCCTCCACCGCCCCCTTCTGGGCGCCGGTGCGGATGCTCTCCCGGTAGGCTCTCTCGCCCAAGGCCAATCCAACGGACTCGATCAGAATGGATTTGCCCGCGCCGGTTTCCCCCGTCAGCGCAGAAAAGCCCTCCTCAAAGTCCAGGGAGAGCTTATCGATCAATGCAATATTGGTTATGGTCAGGTGCCTGAGCACGGCTATGCTCCTTTATTTCAACATCTTTTGGAAACGCTTGATGATCTCCGCCGTGTTCTTGCCTTCCCGCACCGCCACGAAAATGGTGTTGTCCCCGGCGATGGAGCCGGCGATCTCCGGCCACTTCAAAGAGTCGATGGCTTCGCCGGCCACGGACGCGCTGCCCGCGATGGTCTTGACCACGATCAGATTCCCGGCGTTGGTGATGGACACCACGCAGTTGGAGAACAGCCGGATGAACCGCTCCTGCAGATCCGACTCCGCCTTTTCCACGGTGGCATACTTGTAGTTCCCTTCGCTGGTAAGGACTTTGATGAGCCTCAGTTCCTTTATATCCCGAGACACGGTGGCCTGGGTCACCTGAAAGCCCTGCTCCCCGAGGAGTCGCGCCAATTCTTCCTGGGTTTCCACGTCCTGGGACGCGATGATCTTGATGATCATGGCATGTCGTTTCGTCTTCATAAGTTTCCGCCTCGTTTGTTTTATGTTTATGTCAGCCGATCCCGAATCCGGCTATATAGGTCCAGTTGTTCGAACCGAATGAAGCTCACCCGCTCCCTCGACCCGGTGATCCGCAAGGATTCCCCGGTGGAGATCCGGCACACCCTTTGGCCGTCCATGGCCGCCATGCCTTCGTCGTGCTCCACCAGCTCCACCTGGCTGTCGCTGCGGACCACGATGGGCCGCACATGGAGCTTGTGGGGGCAGATGGGCGTGATCAGCATGGCGTCCAGCCCCTCCGGCACGATGGGGCCGCCGGCCGAAAGGCTGTAGGCCGTGGAGCCCGTGGGCGTGGAGACCACGACCCCGTCCGCCGACACCGTCCAGGCGCTCTTCCCATCGATGCGCACATCGATCTCCGTGACGCCGGAGAAGGAGAGCTTGTAGAGCACGGCGTCGTTGAGACAGTGATAGACCCTGTCCTCGCTCACCCGGCAGTCCAGCATGGCACGCTGCTCCAGCGAAAAGTCGCCGCTTTTCAGCCGCGGGAGGTTTTGCAGGAAGCCCTCCTCCGTCAGCTCCGTCAAAAACCCGACCCGGCCGAAGTGGACGCCCAGGATGGGAACGCCCGCTGACAGGGCCAACGGAACCTGACGGATGATGGACCCATCGCCGCCGATGACGATGATCGCGCCATCCTCTCCCTGTATGGGGGCTTGGTTCTCCAGCTCAACGCATAAAAAACCATGGGCTGCCGCTGCATCCATCAGTCGCGAGCGGGCAGCGAAGGTTGCCGGTTTTTTAGGATTCGCCGCAAAGAATAGAGTCAATCTTTTCCCCTCGGATGAATACTGCATGAGTATTATACAGTACAATTCTCAGAATTTCAATACAATTATGAATAATTTTTTAACAATTTTCGTGAAAGGCATGGCCCTGGGCTACGATTTCCTTGGCCATTCGACCAAAATCTGCCGGATCGGCCTGGGGAACCTGCGGGGCGTTCCGTAAAAAGAGGAGAAACTCTATGTTCCCTTTTGGCCCGGTGATGGGCGAAAATGACAGGCCTTCCACCGCAAAGCCGCTCTCCTGAGCGAAGGTCATTATTTTTATGCAAACGTCCTCGTGAATGGCCGGATCCCGCACCACTCCGTTCTTGCCCACCTGGCCCCGGCCCGCCTCGAACTGGGGTTTGATAAGGGCCACCACCTGCCCCTCTGGCTTTAGACAAGCCTTCAGCGGGGGCAGGATGAGCTGAAGGGAGATGAATGAAACGTCGATAGAGGCAAAGTCGAAGGGCCCCTCGAACCAGCCGGGCTCCATGAACCGGGCGTTGCGCCGCTCCATGACCGTCACCCGCCCGTCGTTCCGCAGCTGCCAGGCCAGCTGGCCGTAGCCCACGTCCAGGGCGCAAACGCGAAGGGCCCCGTTTTGCAGCATACAGTCGGTGAAGCCGCCGGTGGAAGCGCCTACGTCCAAGCACACCTTTCCCTCCAGGGACAGGGGGAACACCTTCAGGGCCTTATCCAGCTTCAGGCCGCCCCGGCTCACAAAGGGGATCGGGTCCTCGTGGAGGGTCACCGCATCCTCGGCGCGGACCTCCTCCCCCGCTTTCTCCGCCTTGCGGCCGTTCACCAAGACCTCTCCGGCCATGATCATGGCCCGAGCCTTCTCTCGGGAAGGGGCCAGGCCCGCTTCCACCATATATACATCCAGTCTCTTTTTATCCATCATACCGCCCTCAATGCCAGCACGGCCGCTTTCATGGCCTGCCGGTCGATGCCGCCCAAGGTCCGCTGCCGGTCCACCGTGGCCTGGGCCACGGCCCCATCCGGCAGGCATAGGGGCTTCACCATGAGCTCCGGACAGTACCCGGCCACATACAGGCTCAGGGCCGCCACATTCTCCTCCGCCACGACGAGCTTGCTCCCCTGCCTGCGCAGGGCGTCCAGCAGCTCGTAATCCAGGGGCTTATAGAACCGGGCCTCCACCAGGCCGCAGGAAAGCTCCTCCGCCACGGACCTGGCCTCCTGCACCAGGGCTCCGGCGGCGATGATCACCACGTCCGTCTCCGGGCGCAGCACGGCCCACTTGCCGTAGGCGACCGGCGCTTCCCCCTCGCCCTGGGGAAGGGTGCCCCGGCAATAGCGGATGGCCGCCGGCTCCCCTCGCGCCACCGCCAGGCCCACCATATCCCTTAGCTGGGAAAGGGTGGCCGGGGCGTAGACGGACAGGTTGGGGATGGCTGAGAGTATGGCCGGATCGTAGATGCCCTGGTGGGTCTCCCCATCCTGGCCCACCAGGCCGGCCCGATCCACGCCGATGACCACGGGGAGCTTCTGCAGGCAGATGTCGTGGCAAAGCTGGTCCACCGCCCGCTGCAAAAAGGAGGAATAGATGGCCGCCACGGGCTTGAGCCCCTCGGCCGCCATGCCCGCGGCCATGGTCAGCGCGTGCTCCTCGGCGATGCCCACGTCGAAGGAGCGGTCCGGAAACCGGTCGAAGAAGGGCCGCAGGCCCGTGCCGTCCCGCATGGCGGCGGTGATGGCCACGATCCGCTCATCCTTTTCGGCGAGGGACAGCAGCGTTTCTCCGAACACCTGGGAGCAGGAGGGGCCTTTGGATTCCGCCACAGCCCCGGTCTCGGGAGAGAAGGGGGCGATGCCGTGGAACTTCTCCGGGTTCCGCTCGGAAAAGCGATAGCCCTTGCCCTTTTGGGTGACCACGTGGACCACCACGGGCCGTTCCAGAGCCTTGGCTTCCTTCAAAAGCGAGATCATCTGAGGGATGTTGTGGCCGTCGATGGGGCCCAGATAGGTGAAGCCCAGCTCCTCAAAGAAGGTGTTTTGGAGCACGAAGCGCTTGATGCGGTTTTTGAAGCCCTCCATCCGCTTGGAGAGCCGCCGGCCCACGGCCCCGGTCTCCAGGGCCCTGACCACGAACCGCTTGAGCCGGTTGTAGCCGCTGCTGGCCCGCAGGTTTGACAGGCTTCGGCTCATGGCCCCCACGTTGCGGGAGATGGACATCTCGTTGTCGTTGAGGACCACCACCAGAGGCAGGCGGCTGTCGCCCCCGTCGTCCAGGGCCTCATAGGCAAGGCCGCCGGTCAGGGCTCCGTCGCCGATGATGGCCGCCACGTGCCCCGGCTCGCGGAGCAGGGCTTTTGCCCGGACCATGCCCAGGGCCGCAGAGAGGGAGGTGCTGGCGTGGCCGGTGTTGAAGGCGTCATAAGGGCTCTCCTCCCTTTTGGGGAAGCCGGAGATCCCGCCCTCCTGGCGCAGGTTGGCGAAGGCCTCCCGCCGGCCGGTCAAAATCTTGTGGGCGTAGGCCTGGTGGCCCACGTCAAACAGGAGCCGATCCCCCTCCTCGGTATACACCCGATGCAGGGCGATGATCAGCTCCACCGCGCCCAAACTGGCGGCCAGATGGCCGCCGTTTTTGGACACGCAGTCCACCATATATCCCCGGATCTCCTCCGCCAGGGCGGGGAGCTGCTCCTCCGGCAGAGCGGAAAGGTCCTCCGGTGTGTTGAGTGTATGCAGAATCGGATATTCCTTCATGATCTCCTGACGGCTATCCTGTCCGTAAGTTCCAGTAGGTATGAGGCCGCGTCCCCGGTGTATCGGCCCAGTATCCCGCGAATGTCCTTCGCAAGGGCTTCGATCTCCCGCTTGGTCTGCTCCACGCCCAGGAGGGTCACATAGGTGAGCTTGTTCTCCGCCTCGTCCTTCTCCCTGTCCAGCAGATCGTCGGTCATCTGAAAGAGCAGGCCCAGCTTGTCCGCAAAGGCGCGGATCACCTGCGCCTCCTCTGCCCCGCAGCCGGCCGCCAGGGCCCCGGACAGGCAGGCCGCCCGGAACAGGGCGCCGGTTTTAAGGTCATGGATTCGATGCAGGGATGCCATATCCCGTGCGGCCACGTTTAAGTCCAGGCTCTGCCCGGCGGCCATGTCCATGGCTCCCTGAAAGACGGCTTTCTTGGCCTCCTCCTGCCCCGGCACATCGCACAGGAGCCGCATGGCCATGGTCAAAAGCCCGTCCCCGGCCAGGATGGCGTTGCCCTCGCCAAAGGCCTTGTGGCTGCTGGGCTTGCCCCGGCGCATGTCGTCGTTGTCCATGGCGGGCAGATCGTCATGGATGAGGGAATAGGCGTGGATCATCTCCAAGGCCGCCGCAAAGGGCAGGGCGTCGTCTGTGCTTCCGCCCATGAGCTCGCAACAGGCCAAACACAGACAGGCCCGGATGCGCTTGCCGCCGGACAGGAGGCTGTAGCGCATGGACTCAGAAAAAAGCTGAGGCAGATCGAAGGAGCCGCTGTAGGCATCCAGCGCCTTCTCGATCAGGGGCAGATAGTCCTTCATTGGGCCGTCTCCGTGGATTTGAGGCGCTTTTCGAAGCTCTCCAGCTCCTTGGCGCAGCTCTCGTACAGGGCCATGCCCTGCTCGTGGAGAGCTACCATCTCCTCCAGGGGCACGCTGCCGCTTTCCAGTTTGGAGATGAGGCCTTCCAGCTCGCTCATCTTCTCTTCAAAGGTTTTTGTTTTCTCTTTCATGATTCTTCCTTTCCCGTCACCCGGGCGGCCACGCACCCGTCCCGAAAGCGAATGGAGATGGGGTCATCCAGGGCCGTTTCACAGGCGCCGCGCACCAGGCCGCCATCCTCCCCATAAACCAGGGCAAAGCCCCGATCCAATGCCCCCAAGGGGTCCAACGCCGTGAGGCGCACCCCTGCGGCGGCGAGGGCGTCCCGGCGCTGGCGAAGCTGGGTTCCCACCGCGTCCCCCAAGGCCTCCCGGCACTGATCCAGCCGCTGCTGCTCCTGCTGGAGCCGCTGCTCGGTGAGCAGGCCGCCCCGGCGGCGAACGATGAGCTCCAGCCGATCCCGCTTGCGCTCAATGCCCCGCAAGAGGGCGGTCTGCAGCCGCTCCCGGTTTTCGCGCAAGCGGTCCAGGAGCTTTTGCTCCTCGGGCACGGCCAGCTCCGCCGCCGCGGAGGGCGTGGGGGCTCTTAAGTCCGCCGCAAAATCCGTCAGTGAAAAGTCGATCTCATGGCCCACGGCGGAGATCACCGGCAGCCGGCAATCGTGGACCGCCGCCACCACGATCTCCTCGTTGAAGGCCCAAAGGTCCTCCAGGGAACCGCCGCCCCGGCCCACGATGAGCACGTCGCAGCGGGCTTCCTCATCCGCCTTTTGGATGGCCGCGGCGATCTCCCCGGCCGCCTTCTCCCCCTGGACCGCCACCGGGTACAGCCGAATGGGCATGCCGGGGAAGCGGCGGGAGATGACGTTGCGGATGTCCTCGATGGCGGCGCCGGTGCCGGAGGTGACCACGCCCACCGCCCGGGGCAGGAAGGGAATGGGCTTCTTGCTGCTCTCCTCGAACCAGCCCCGCTGCCGCAGCTCCTCCTTCAGAGCCAAAAACTTTTGATACAGGGCCCCGTCCCCGGTCTTCATCATGCGCTCGGCATAGACCTGGAAGGAGCCGTCCCGACCGTAGAGGCCCGCCCGGCCCTCGATTCTGACGGACATGCCGTCCTTGGGAAAAAAGCTGAGGCGCAGGGCGTTGGGCCGGAACATGACGCAGCGCACGGAAGCGTTCTCGTCCTTTAGGGTGAAATACAGGTGGCCGGAGGTGTGGCGCTTGAAGGCGCTGATCTCCCCCGTTACCGTCAGCTCCCCCATGTAGGGATCGTGGGAGAGAATCAGGTCCACATACTCATTCAGTTCGGACACGGTAAAGACCGGCTTCAGCTCCGTCACAGGCCCACCTCCCGATCGACCCCAAGGGCCGCGATGCCCACGGCATTGTCGCTGCTGAACCGGCTCTCCCCGAAGAACAACGGCAGATCACACCGGTTTTTCAGCAGCTCCCGCAGCAGGAGGCTGGAAGCCACGCCCCCGCACAGGAGCACAGGCCGCTCCCCCACCTGCCTGGCGGCGTTTTCCAAAAGCTTCGTAAGGGTGCGGGACAGCAGATCGTAGATGGCGAAAGCCACCTCCGCCTCCGCCGCGCCCCGGTCCAGGGCGCGCCTGGCGGCGGATTCCGCCCCGGAAAGGGAGCAGCTAAGGCTCCGGACCGAGGAGGGGATCTTCACATCCCGATCCCGGGCCTGCCGGGCCAGGGCTTCCAGCTGTTTGCCCGCAGGAAAGCCGCAGCCTAAAAGAACGCCCACCCGGTCCACCAGCTGGCCGGCGTGCAGATCCTCCGAACAGCCCAGAGGCTCGATGGAGAACCGGCCAGGGGCAGGGCGCTCCACAGACAAAAGGTCCGTGGTCCCGCCGGAGATGTGCACGGCGTAGAAGGGCTTGTCCGAAAGGGCTTCGTTTCCGATGAGGGCCGCCCGAATGTGGCCGCTCTGATGGTCCAGGGGCACAAGGGGCACCTGCAGGGAAGCAGCCAGGGCCCGGGCCACGCCCATGCCCGTCAAAAACACGGGCATATAGGAATCTCCCCGGTCTACCGGCGCCCGGCTGCAGCTGACTGCCAGGATGCTCTTGGGGTCCACCGTTTCAAAAGCCCCTTCCACCAGGGGCGGCAGCTGGCGGGTATGCAAAAAAACGCCCTCGGACTGTCTCAGCCCCCGTTCGCCCTTCTGCACGGGGAGGACCGTTCTCCCGTCATAGAGGACGCCCGAATCGCCGAAGCAAGCGACCGAGGTCGTGTAGTAGCTGGTATCGATGCCCAGCACCGCCCGCTTCATGCGCCGCGGATCTCCTTGGCGGCGCTGCCCAAGATGCCGTTGATGAAGCCGGAGGACTTGTCCTCCGCGTACTTCTTGGCCAGCTCCACCGCCTCGTTGATGGTGGCGCCCACGGGGATCTCGGGCAGATGCATCATCTCATACACCGCCATGCGCATGATGGTCAAGTCCACCCGGGCCAGCCGGTTCAGCGCCCAGCCCTGGGCATATTTTTCAATGACGGCGTCCAGCTCCGCCTGATGATCCGTGACACCGGCCACCAGGTTCTCCAAGAGGGTCTTGTCCGAACCGCTGAGGGTGTCTTTCAAATCAGACTGAGCCAAAGCCTCGTCCATGGTCTCCACGCCGCCCAAGGAGGCGGCATACAGCATTTTCATCGCGATCTCTCGCGCCAAAGAGCGATCCATCTATTCTTTATCCTTTTCTGAAAAGCCCGCCGAAGAAATCCTTCACGGCCGCCCAGCCGCCCCTGTCCAGCAGGCTCCCCAGCAGCACGCCCACGGCCACGAGTGCCGCCAAGAGGAGCGTGCGCCAGAAGCCGATGCACAGAAACAGGATGCCCAGCACCAGGGCGGACAGGGCCAGAATGGAGAGCCACTTATGCTCCCCATAGAATTTTTTCAACCATTCCTTCATAGCTTTCCCTTCATTTCACACGGCTGGGCAGCTCGGGCACCTCAGCCTTGGGCGCCTTCGCTTCCGCGGCGGCCTCCACCATGATGCTCACCTTGCCGACCCGAATGCCGGTCATTTCAAAGATTCTGTTCTTCAGCCGCTCCTGCAGCATACCGGCCAGCGGCGCCACGGCCACGCCGGGGTTGAGGGCCATCTCCAAATCGATGTCCACCCCGCTGCCGTTGTTCTTCACGGAGCTCTTGCAGGCGCGCACGCCCTCACAGTCCTGGGCCACGCGCTTGGCCATGTCGCTGATCACGTTCAAAGTCACAAAGGCGCTGCCGTTCTCCCCTTCGTTCACAAGGGCGGCTTCTCCCTGATTCTTTCGGCCGGCCCGGCGCAGATGAAGGGTCACCACGCACAGGATGCTGACCAGGGCCATGACGCCCACGATGATCCGCACCAGGGGCACCTGGAGCCAGGGCAGGGCGGGAACGATGACAAGGATGATGAGCAGCAGGCTCAGCATCACGCTAAGCACCGAAAGCACCCAAAGGATAAACCGGTCCAACAGCTTCATAGCATGCTCCTTTTTCTATCGGCAAGAGCCCGCGCCGCGGCGGGCTCAGGCCGAAACTCTTGATGATCGGATTATTTCACGCGGGGCGCGGGCGCGGCGGGCTCCTCCGGCGCGGGCGCGGGCTCAACCGGCTCTTCCTTCTTTTCGGGCTCAAAGTAGATGCCGTTCACGTTGACGTTGACCTCCACCACCCTAAGACCGGTCATGGTCTCGATGGCGTTCTTGATCTCCGCCTGGACCTTCTGGGCCACTTCCTGAATGCGATAGCCGTACTTCACCACGATGGT
Organism: uncultured Eubacteriales bacterium; assembly: GCA_902765005.1. Lineage (GTDB taxonomy): Bacteria > Bacillota > Clostridia > Christensenellales > CAG-138 > RUG472. Next base: position 26,660 of record CACWYB010000005.1, read on the forward strand.
GATATCGCAGGCGCACTCCTCAGAGCCCACTTCCACCTTTACGCCCTTGGTATAGTTCTTCTTCCCCAGTTTCTCGGAAAGGCCTTCCATGGTGGTGCCGATCATGGCATGAACACCTTCCACCTCGCCAGCCGCCAAAAAGGCGATGGTCGCAACGACATCCTCAGCAAATACGATCTTTCCGCCCTGGATGCTCTCCATGTTGGTATCTACTTCGTTCATTTGGTTGACCTCCTTGTGGTTTTTGGACGCATTGATGCAATAATAGTATACCAACATTTGACGAAAAAGGCAACCCGTTATTGTGCCGTTGAGACCTTGATATTTTCCGCCCGCTCCCCGGTTTCCCGCAGCACGATGTCCAGGATCTGAGCCACCTGCTCGTCGGTGAGGGCGTCTGCGTCCACGATCACGTTCACGGAGCCGTTGTGCATGGACACGATCACCTCCTCAAAGCCCTTGGCCCGGATGAGGTTTTCCGTGTTCAGCTCCGATTCCATGCAGCTGACCAGGGTCATCTTTTGCTTCTGGGCGTCGGACAGGGTGCCTTCATCCCCGCCCTGAGCCACGATGGCGTCCAGATACGCCAGCTCCTGGGTGCGCACCGTGTCCCGCTCGCTGCGGTACACGTCAAAGAAGCTCTGCGGAGCGCCTGGGGCAGACACGCTGACGGCCGCCGTGTCCGCCTTGGTAAGCTTCTCCTCGCTGCGGTTCATGATGATGTTGGCCGCCACCGCCGCCAGCAGCAGCAGACACACCCCCAGCAGGGTCATGTTCCGCCGGGTCAACAGTTTCTTCAGGTTCAGGGTCGAAAGTCTCATGTTCATCCTCCTTATCGAATAGTGTCGTATTGAGCAGACGTACCGTATTGTATCCTATGAGGGTTATTCCATTTCAAACACCTCTATGCAGGAAAGAGGGAGGCCCGTCGCCGCCTGCACCGCCCGCTGAAGTTTCAGGCGCACGGCAGGGTCGCTCGCCCCCTCCGCCACCACCAGGGCGCCCCGGATCTCCGGCGCCTTTTCCGGGGAAGCAAGGGGCTGACTGCTCAGGATGATGCCGGTCTGCCCTTGCAGCTCCCTGCCCTGTTCGCTTCCCGCGTCGGCGCCGTAGGTGATGAGGACACGCACCCGGCCCGCGCCGCGAATGGCGGAGAGGATGCTCTCCAGCCGCCCTTCCAGGGTTGAGGTTTCCACAGAGGGTGAGGCCCTGGGCGCGGCCTTGAACCAGCCCTCGCCCATGCCGTAGAGGAGGACGGCCACCAGGAGCAGAGCCCCGTACACCGCGATGCTGGCGCTCCGGCTGCCCCTTTTGGCGGCGAAAAATGCCCGGATCTTATTCAACGGCCCACCCCTCCCTGTATCGCCAACGCAAGCAGCCGCAGCGCCTCCACCAGACAGCAGACAGAAACGGCCCTGCGCCCCGCCGCCCCGGTGCTGCCGGAGGGGAACAGCAGCAGCGCCAGCCCTGTGAAGACGCCGCAGGCGCACAGATCTGCCATGGCATCCGGCTTCATACGCCGCCTCCAAATGAACCCGTCACCCCGCCCAAGCTGACGCTGAGCATGGCCCCGGCGGCGCAGACGAGGGCGCCCAGCAGGGTGGCCGTCTCCCCCAGGGCCGAGAGCAGGGAGCCCATCTCCCGCTGCTCCAGAGGCTGGAGCATGGCCCCCGCCGCCCGTAGGCTGAAGCCGCTTAACAGCAGCTCCACCGCCGGGCCGGCGGCCTGGGCCACGGTGAGCAGCACCCCGGTCCGGCCCAGGGCCCCCTTGACCACGGACAGGCAGGCGGCCGCCGTACCCAGGGAATCCGACACCATGGAGCCCACCAAAGGCAGGCTCCCCGCCGCCACCCGGCCCGTGCGCAGCAGAAGGGAATCCGCGGCCGCTCCTCCGGGGAGCAGCAGGGCCGTGACCGCCATATATCCCAGGCCCAGGGCCCGCACGCCCCACCTGGCCCCGGAGAACAGGCATTTGGAGAGGCCCGAGAGCACGCTCTCCCCTCCGATATCCACCGCCCGCAGGACCCCGGCAGAGAGGACGAGGGGGCAGAGAATCCCCTGCATCCAGGTCAAAAACGTGTGCAGCAGCCCTTCCCCAAGGGTGGCCATGAGGGCCGCGCTCCGGGGGCTCCCCAACAGCAGCAGGGCCGCCGTCACCAGGGGCGCGGACACCTCCGACAGCTCCGCAAGCCCCGCCAAGCACCGTAGGCCCCGCCTCACCCCGGGGAGCAGCCGCATCAGCAGCAGGGCTCCCAGCCCCGCCGCCATGACCCGGTTTGCCGGCACCGCCCCCTCCCCCAGCAGCACGCTGCACAGGGCGGACAGCACCCCGGTGCCCAGAGCGACCCAAAAGAGGGTCAGGGCGCCGGCCGCCCCGCCCAGGGCTTTCCCCTGCAGCCAGAGGAGCAGGGCGTTTCCCTCCTCCGCCTCCCCCGTCCCCAGCCTGCCCAGGAGCAGGGAGGGCCGCAGCCAGGGTTCCGTTTCCTCCATCTGATCGAAGAACTCATCCCAGGCAGACACGTCCACATAAGACAGGATATCCCCCGCCTCCTCCGCCGGCGGCAGGGTGGGGTCCGGCCCCGGGGCGGCGGTGAAGGTCAACAGAAAGCACAGCATCAAGGCCATCATGGGGCGAGAAGCCCCAGCAGCTCCGTGGCCGAGGCGAGCAGATTCGACACCGCCGGCACGATGACCCCCAGCATCAGCACCCGGCCGCAAAGCTCCACCTTCAGGGCGATGTTCCCCTGGCCTCCGTCCCGGCAGATGCGGCTGCCCGCCTCCGTCAGGTAGGATATCCCCAGCACCTGCAGGATACGGCGGACATAGGCGGAGGAAAGGGTCCCTTCGCCCATGAGGGAACGGGCAAAGGCGAGCAGCCCCTCCGCCTGCCCCAGGAGCATGACCAGGAGCACGCACCCGGTGGCGATGCTCACCAGCAGCCCCTGGGCGCCGCCCAGCTTCCCAAGCGTTAGGGCCAGCATGGTCCCCAGCACCCCCACGGCCAGCACCCGCACCATGTCCATAGCTGCCTCCCTTCCTCAGTAGAGCGAAAACACCCGCCGAATGGTCTCCATCAGGGAGTTGACCGTTTCCAGCATGAGCAGGGTGCCGATGGCCAGGCCCACCACCACAACCAGAGCCGACAGCTCCTCCCGCCCGCTCTGCTTGAGCAGGTTGGTGATGACGGACACCAGCAGGCCAAGGCCCGCGATCTTGATCAAAATCTCTATCTGCATATCACACCACCAGGAGCAAAACCGCCAGGCCGGACAGATATCCGATGGCCCCGTACACCCGCCCCTTCTGATCATAGTCGGCCTTGGCTCTTTCATGCGCCGCTTCCAAGGCGGCAAGGAGGGCGTCCGTCTCCCGGCGAAGCTCTCCCAAGGACCTGTGCTCCCGGCGGGCAAAGGCAGAGAGGGCTTCCCTCTCCTCCGTCGTGAGGGCCGGACAAGGGGCCGTCTCCCCTCGGGCAAGCTGCAGCAGCGCCTCCCGCTCTTCGGAGGGCGGGCAGCGCAGGGCCGCTTGAAAAAAGGGGATGAGCTCCCGGGCCTGCGTTTCGGTGATGCGGCGGATCAGCGCCATATACGCTTCCAGCGCCCGCACCCTGCCCAAAAAGCCCCGCCGCTTCTGCTCCCCCATCAAGCTGCAGAGGCAGAACAGCATCACCCCGGCCGCCAGCTTCACAGGGCCCTTCCCTCCCCATCCAGCACCCTTTCCACCTGGCCGCAGCCCGCAAGGCGCACGTAGCGCTGAAAGACGCTCTCCTCAAACAATCGCCCCATGCCCTCCCGGTTCAGGAGTTCCGAGAAGGTGCCGCCGTGGGCCGTGCACAGCACCGTGACCCCCCGGCTCCTGGCTTCCATCACCGCCGCCACATCTTGGGACAGGTTCAGCTCGTCCGCCGCCAGCACCTGGGGCCCCATGGTGGACAGGAGCCGGAGGAGCCCCTCCCCCTTGGGGATGCCGGAGAGCACGTCCGTCCTATCCCCCAGATCGAAGGCATCCCCCGTTTCTCCGCCGATCTCGAACCGCTCGTCCACCACCCCCACCCGGTGGGGCAAGGCCCCCGAAAGGCCCCCGGAAAGGAGGCGGATCAGGTCCCGCAGCAGCGTCGTCTTGCCGCAGCCGGGGGCGGAAAACACCAGCGTGGACAGGAGCCGCCCCTCCTCCAGGAGCAGGGGGAGCACCTCTTCCCCGCAGCCGGTCACGGGCCGAAGAAGGCGGATGCAGAAACCGGTCACCGCCGCCGGGGCCCCCGTGTCCGGGGCGATCCGCCCGGTGATGCCCACCCGGCAGCCGGTCCGCAGGGTGACGAATCCCTGGGCGATCTCCTTCTCCCAGGCGTAGGGGGCGTGGTCGCAGAAGGCGGACAGCAGCCGCTCCGGCTCCCCTTCCCGGAGCATGGGCCGGCCGTTGGGGGCGTAGAGCAGGCGGCTGCCTTGGGGCGTCACCACCTCCATGGGCCTATGCAGCCGGAGACGGATCTCCATGATCTGCTCCTCGTTTAAGGGTTGGAGCGCCCGGCGCATGTCCTCGCTCAGCAGGGGCAGCAGCCATTGTTTCCAATTCATGTTTTCATCCATGGTAGACTGTATGAGGGCCGGCCCCCGCCCATGTGCAGGCAACAAAAAAAGCGGCCCGCTCTGGCGAACCGCACGCATTTATGTGGTTTTATAGGAGGGTGCGGAAGGCCAGGCCGCTCGTCCGATCGAACCAGGGCGCCTGTCCTTTCCGGTACCCCGCATACACCTTTTGGCAGGTGTCCCGATCCTCCGTGGTGAAATAGAGGGTGACGAAGTTGAAGGGCGGCACCCCCTTGTCCCCCAGGTACAGGGGGACGGAGTTGAGCAGGGTCGTGTACCGCCGCCCGTGACAGACCATGGGGAACACCACCCCCCGCCTATCCACCAGCTCCGGCCGGCCCTTGCAGTCGCCGCAGCCCTTCTCTCCCCGAGCGGGACAAGCGCGGAACTGCATGAGCGGCAGCCGGCCGTAGCCCAGGATGCCCCGGGGCTTTCGGCCGCCCAGCCGGGCGCCCATGCGCACCGGCAGCTCGAAGGAAAGGGTCGTGTCCGCCAGGCCCAAGGCCTCGTAGGCCGTCAGGGAGGCGGTGTTGGTCACGTTCAGGGTGGGGCCGCCGTGGAGGGTGAACCCCAGCTCCCGAGCCATCGTAAGCGCGCACAGGTTCCCCACCGCCACGTCCTGCAGGCCCTTCTCCTTCAGGGCCAGCAGCCGCGCCCGGATCGTTTCCTCCTCCAGGGGCCAGATGAGCTGAGGCAGCTCCGCCCACAGGGGCGCGGGCCTCTTCAGCAGCTCCGGATGGCTTTCGATCTCCTCCATGGGCAGCAGGATCGCCTCCGCTTCCGGGACGTCAAACAGCTGATCCGCCCGCTCGAACCGGAGCCGAAGGCCCAGCTTTTGGGGGGTGTAGGGTGTGATGGTCGGCAAAGTAACGGGCTCCAGGGCAAAGCCGTTTCCCCGGCTGCGCATGACCAACAGCTTTTCCAAGGCCTCCCGCCGAAGGCCATTTACGGCGGAGCCGGGCATGTTCAGCCCCTCCGGCAGCTCCACCCGGCAGCGGTCCAAACAGAAGGGCGTGCCCCCGGTCTTGCTCAAGTTCCGCCGGGCGATCTCCTCCGTGAGGGGCGCCGTATCCTGCGCAGTGATTGGCAGGCTGGCGGCGGCTTTGTTCCCCGCCTCGTCCGAAGCCGTTAGGGTCAGCTCTTCTCCCTCTGCCTTTAGCTCCATATCCACGGCCACCCCGGGGAATTCCCGGCGGTAGAGCTCGGCAAGCTTTCCCAAGACCGACTTGGAGGCCTGCACGTCCTCCTGGGTGCGCACGCCGAACATACTCACGTTCCGCTTCCCGGTCAGGTATCCGTCGGTGAAGCCGCTGCGGGAGAAGACCGCCTTCAGGGCGGACATATCCGGCGCCTCCCCCTTGAGGGCGGCCCGGACCGCAGTGACGGCGGCGGCCACGTACTCCGGCCGCTTCATGCGTCCCTCGATCTTCACCGAGCAGACGCCGGCCTTCTCCAGCTCCCGCACCTGGGGGATGAAACTCATGTCCTTCAAAGACAGGGCGTAGGGCCGGCCGTTCACGGAGGCGTTGAGCCGGCAGGGCTGGGCGCATAGGCCCCGGTTGCCGCTGCGCTCCCCCATCATGGCGGAATAGTAGCACATGCCGGACACGCTCATGCACAGGGCGCCGTGGACGAACACCTCCAGCTCCGCCTTTGTCTCCCTGCGGATGGCCTTGATCTCCTCCAGCGTCAGCTCCCTTGCCAGCACCACCCGGGAAAAGCCCATGTCCTCCAGGGCCTTCACCCCGGCGGCGTTGTGGACGGACATCTGGGTGGACCCCACCAGAGGCAGCTGAGGGCAGATGGCTTTGAGGATCTGCACCACGGCCAGATCCTGGACGATGACCCCGTCCGGCCCGGCCTGGGCCACCTCCCGTGCGGCGTCCAGCAGGGCGGGCATCTCCTCGTCCCGAACGAGGGTATTCAAGGTCACATACACCTTCACCCCCCGGCCGTGGCAGAAGTTCACCGCCTCAGAGAGGCTGTTGTCCCTGAAGTTGTCCGCGTTGCGGCGGGCGTTGAAGGCCCCCGTGCCCAAGTATACCGCGTCCGCGCCGCTTCTCACGGCGGCGATCAGGCTTTGCTCGTTTCCGGCGGGCGCCAAAATCTCCATAGTTTTCCTCCCCCCTGTTTGCCTCTATTATAGCGGCGAAAATCCCGCCTTGCAATCGCCGATTTATGTGGGTATACTGTTACAGAAAACACAGGAAGGGCACGATCGTATGGAAGCGAAGAATTTCAAGCAAAGATGGGGCGACAGGAAGGACGGCCGCCGGGTGAGGAGCCTGACCGCCATGGCCATGGTCTCCCCCTATATCATGGTCACCCGCAACACCTCCAGCAACCTGTTCCGGGACTCCGTGGAGATCACGGAGATGGAGCGCTATATTCGGGAGAAGCGCAAGCAGGGCCTGAACAACTTCGGCATCATGCATGTGATCATCGCCGCCTATGTGCGGGCCCTGTCCCAGCGGCCCGCGGTGAACCGCTTCATCGCTGGACAGAAGATCTACGCCCGGGACGAATATATCGAGATGTCCCTGGTGGTGAAAAAGGAGATGTCCGCCGAATCCCCCGACACCTGCATCAAGCCCATTCTGGACGCCCATGACACGGCAACGGACGTGTACAACAAGATCAACGCCCTCATCGAGCAGAATAAGGCCACCCAGGAGCTGAACAACAACTTCGACAACGTGGCCAAGCTCTTCTCCTTCATTCCCGGCGTGCTGCTGAAGTTCGCGGTGTGGCTGCTGAAGCTCCTGGATTACTTTGACCTGCTGCCCAGGGCCCTGACCATGGCCAGCCCCTTCCACGCCTCCTTCTTCATCACCTCCATGGGCTCCTTGGGCATCCCGCCCATCTACCACCACCTGTACGACTTTGGCAATATCCCGGTCTTTTTGGCTTTCGGCTCCAAGTATCGAAAGAATGAGCTGAACGCCGACGGCACCGTGACGGAGAAGAAATATATCGATATCACCGCCGTCACCGACGAGCGCATCTGCGACGGCTTCTACTACGCCTCCGCCTTCAAACTCATGCGCACCTTCCTGAAGAACCCCTTCGTGCTGGATGAACCCGTGGAGGGCGAAATCCGGGACATGGACTAAGCCATGGCTTCCGTCAGCGCCCCCAAAAAGCGGAGGATCTCCAGCTATATCCTGCCCATCCTCTTCTGCGCCCTGCTCATCGTGCTGGCCGTTTTGCGCAACCGGGAGGAAACGCCCGCAAAGGCTGTGATCCAGCCCAGCGAGCCTTTGACCCTCACCGACGCCGCCCTGGAGAACTACCTCTATTCGGCCGGGTTTCTCTGGGCCGGCGACGGCATTACGGATGCCTCCGGCCATCCAGCCGGCACATTGCAGATCACGGCGGAGCGGGACGGGGAGATCCAGGCCATGACCCTCTCCTACCCCCTGCCCACCTACATTGAGACCGGCTCCGAAAGCGACGTCCTCTCCTCCCTGAAGGCAAAGCACGACGAGGCCGCCCAGCGGGGTGAGGAGATGTTCCTCTCCCTCTTTGACGCCATCGCCGCCACGGACGGACGGGTGGAGCCCCGACGGGAGAACGCCCTCAACAAACTCCGCCAGACCCTGGACACGGGCAAAGACGCCGCCCAGGCCGCCAACAGTTGGCGGTTTGCCTTCTCCCTCGCGCCGGGCGAGATCGAAGGCGCCGTCACCATCCAATTCGATAAGGTAAAATAACAGATATTCCGCATTTTGGTCATAGAGCTGTGACGTTTTGAACGAATCTGCCTGCTATGCTACGAGTATAGAAGGGAGGTATCGGTATGAAACGAGCCACAGCTTTCTTTTTGTTGTCCCTGTTTATTCTCTGCGCCTGCCAGCCCACGCCGGAAACGGAGGTCGTCACCCCCAAGGACTATGACGCCTTGATCGAAAAGGCCAAGGCAAGCCCCGAGACGATCCATGTGACCTTGGCTCCGGAGGGAGAAAGCTATCCCCCGCCCGCGAATCTCCCGGAGAGTGATTCGTCGAGCCGCATTCGGATGGAATTCTACGGCAATACGGAAGCCTTTCATGTGATTGTGGACGCGGAAGTCATCCGGCCCGATGGGCCCTTCCCCATTATGGAGGTGAGCCCGGGGGACTTTGACGACGAAAGCGCCCAGCCCTTCTTCGACGTGCTGACGGAGGGCTTCACCCTCTATACGGCAGAGGAGCTGGAAACCAAGGCGAGCCTGGAAAAAGAGATACTGGAAATGTAGCAGTACATCGACGACGGCCTCCCCGGCTTCAACGGCACGGCCAAGCAGAAGAAGGAGGAGATCAAATACTGGAAGGGCGAGCTGGACGAGCTGAAACAGCGCTACCTCACCGCCAGGGACGAGCCGGGAACCCCGGCCAGGAAGGTGAAGCTCACCTGGTCCGAGCCCGCCAAGTATTCCACCCAGACCGCGGGTAGCTTCTATGTGCAGAGTGCGGACAGGAAGCAGGTCTTCCGCGTCCAGACCAACGCCTTGGGGGCCCACGGCAAGCGCACCTTCGACAATAAAAAAGCGTTCGTCAGCTTCTATAACGACGCTGTCATTCCCGAGGGCGTCATCCACGCCTTTGAGCAGACGGACCCCATCGAGGACATGGACGCCATCCCTGTCGGGTCCGGCCTCACCGCCACGCCCCGGGAAGCCCAGCGGCGGGCGGAGGCGCTGACCGAGGGGCTGGGATTCTCGGACTTTGCTGTCTCAAATATCCACCTGGTCCATGCGCCCCTGGAGGCGGACGGGCGAACCGGCATCCCCTGCTATCTGTATACCGTGAGCTTCGTCCGACTGGTGAATGGCGTGCCCGTGATCCGGCCCACCTACTATTCCAGCTCCGGGGACGAGGCAGAGCCCCGGCCCGCCTGGACCTATGAGCGGCTGACCGTGACGCTGCGGGATACGGACCTCTACGCCTTCACCTACGGCGGGCCTCTGGTGCTGGGCAAGACGCTGGTGGAAAGCGCCAGCCTGATGAGCTTTGACGCGGTCATGGAGCGGTTCGACCAGATGATCCGGGTGAAGTATGAGGGCATGATGGCAGACCCGGGCTGGGGCGACATCCAGTCCATGGAGGTGCAGGTGGACCGGATGGAGCTGAGCTTAGAGCGGGTGGCCCAGCCGGACAACATCAACGGCGGGCTGCTGGTGCCGGTGTGGAGCTTCTACGGCAGGGTTCTCTGCACCACGCCCGAAGAGACCTTCAATCACAGCATGGGCCCATCCACGCCCATCCTCACCCTGAACGCTGTGGACGGGAATCTGATCGATCCCTTCAAAGGGTATTGAAAGGAGCGTATATATGCGTAGAATCTGCATGTTTATTCTGTCTATTTCGATTTTATGCGTCGGCTGCCAGCCTACGCCGGCGCAGGATGCGGTGAAGCAGAAGAACACCAACCAGCTCATTGAGGCGGTAAAGGAGGCGGAGCAGGCAGCGCCTGCGCCCGTGCCGGTGAAGGAGCGTATGCCCCAGCGGTTCCAGTGCGATTTTGTTACGGATATCCGACAGGTACACGTCACGGCGGACGTGCCCATTCGGGTGCTGACGGAGGGCGTCTTCCCCCTGCTCCGGGTCCAGCGGCGACAGTTCACAAACGAGGAGCGGCTGACGGTCTATAAGCGTCTGTTTGACAGCGAGACCGTATACAAGTATGAATACCGGCCCACCAGAGAGGCCGTGGTGAAGGAGATCGAATGGCTCCTGCAGGAGCCTACGGCGGAGGAAAAGAAGGAATTTTTGGAGGACCCGGAGGAAAGCGAGGAGACCTGGGCGGCCTACCTGCAGAGCCGGAAGGATCGGATCGAGGAGCTGCGGCAGAAGTACCTCTCCCTGCCCGACGACGGGACGCCCCTGCCCTTCGAGCCCTGGGACGGGTCTCTGTTCACCATCCGGGACGGGGAAAGCCCGGGAATGGTGGTGGGCGTAGAGTACCCCACGCCCAGGAAAATGCCCTCCTACGGCACGCTGTTGGAGGGACGGCCCGTGTATTACAGCCATGAAAAGGAGGACGGGAACGACACCTACAGCGTCTTCTCCTTCGACAAACGGCTGGACAAGCCCAACGTGGAGCGCATCGCGCTGGAGGACTACGGCAAAGCTCACGCAGGCGCGGCCATCACGGCCCGACAGGCGGCGGAGGCGGCCATGACGCCTTTAGTGGGGCTCGGGGACTTCGCCGTGGCGGACATTCTCTGGAGCCACGACGCGGACGACGTGGCCGTGGCGGCGGGCAAGATCGGCAAGCAGGCGTATTTGGTCCGCCTGACGCCCGTATTCCATGGAGCCTCTATGCCCTACTGCGGCATGGACGCCATGGATATCCCCGAGGGCGGCGGCTATACCCCCTCCTGGTGCTACGAGCACGTGATCGCCGCCGTGGACGGGGACGGGACCATTCTGGGCATGGCCTGGGAGGGGCCGCTGCAGGAAACGGAGGTCGTCTCCGACACCACCACCCTGCTGCCATTCGGGGAGATCATGGACATCTTCTCCCGACAGGTGAACCGTATATACAGCTACGAGGAGGACATGCACGGCAGCCTGACGGTATCTGACGTGCAACTGGGGCTGTTCCGCATCCGGGAGCAGGGGGACATGGAAAGCGGGCTGTTGGTGCCGGTGTGGTTCATCACCGGGGAATACAGCTACGCCAATCACCCGGAGGAGGTGCACCTCTATGACAACCTCTCCCCCATCGCCGTCATCAACGCCATCGATGGCAGCATCATCGACGTGATGAAGGGGTATTGAGACACATTCATTCTCTCCCTCCGCCTCGCTTTGCTCGGCACCTCCCTCGTCAGAGGGAGGTATGTATCGGGTCTCATAGTTGACCTCCCTCAGAGGAGGGAGGTGTCACGAAGTGACGGAGGGAGAGAAACAGCAACGAAAGGAGTGTATATTTGCGTAATTTATGTATTTTTATTCTTTTGTTCGTCTTGGTATTCACTGGCTGCCTGCCCACGCCGGAGGTGGAGCCGGTCATCCACAAGAACGAGGGCACCTTGGAGCAGCAGATAGCCGCCACGGCGGCGCCGGCCTACCGGGTGGATATAGCCGTGGAAGGCCCTGAGGCGCCGCCCGCTGCGGCCAGCCAAAGCGTTGCGCCTGAGCCGGAGCGAAAGCAGAACACCCTGCGCGCAGCGGTTGGAGCGCCAGAGACGGTGCAGGACAGCTTCGACGGCCCGGCGGTAGGGGCGCAGCTGTATATTCAAATGGACGCCGTGGTGGAGATGCCCAACGTCAGCAAGGTGCCCGTGCTCCGGGGCCGGGTGGGCTACGAGCCGGAAAAGGCGGCGGAGCGGATCGCCAAGGTCCTGTTGGGGGACGGGCCCTATCTCCGCCCCGGCCACAGCGAGCGGGCGTATAACCAGCTGATGATGGAATACTATCAGAAGTGGATCGAAGCCCTGGACCAAAAGCCCTACGGCCCGGCGGCGGACTACGACCAGTTGCGGGAGAACCTGCAGCAGAACTTTGACGCCAACGCCGAGGGGTTCCGGAACGCCGACACCAAGTATGATCGGCCCAGCCAGCCCTGGACCGGCAGCTTTTCCGACGCCATCGAGGGCGGCATCAGCATCAGCAACGGGGAGCGAAGCTTCGGCATGGTCGCCGGCAACACCCACTTCTCCTACAGCGCGGGCAGCCACCCCTCCCTTTACGGCTGGATGGACTGCCCCCGGGGGCCCCGGAACCAGGAGGAGGAACAGTGGCTAAATAACGCCGCAGACTTCGCCAACAGCCTTGGCTGCGCCCAGGTGATCCCCCAGTACATCAACGACGCGGATGAGGACACCCGGGTCCGCTGCCAGGTGGAGACCGGCTTTGACAGCGGCTACAAGCACTTCACCCTGCTGCCCGTCTACGAGGGCATCCCCGTATACCCCTACACCACCATGTACGGCTCCGACACGGGGCGGCAGGCGGCGGGTATCCCCTTCGCTCGGAACCTGGAACAGGAGGAGATCTTCGGCACCCTGTATAACGGCGAGGTGGTCAAGCTCCAATGGAACAGCCCCTTCACGGTGCTGAGCGTGGAGAACGAGAACGTGCCCCTGCTGCCCTTCGAGCGGATCATTGAGATCTTCAAGCGGCAGGTGTTCATGAGCGTGTACTGCGATCAGGGCCACCCCATCACCTACAAGATCACGGCCATCCAGTTCTCCTATATGCGGGTCCAGATCAAGGACAGCGACGACTATTACCTGCTGCCCGTGTGGGACTTCACGGGCTATATGATCCACGACTGGCAGATGAGCCCCGGTGATCTGGCTGTCAGCAACGGGTTTTACAGCCATATGTCCATCCTGACGGTGAACGCCGTGGACGGGAGTATCATCGACCGGTTTTTGGGCTACTGATTTTTCTCCGGCGGCCCCTTGCAAAATGAATAGGACCATGATACCATACATGCTGTCATTTCTTTGAGGGGGCATTGTCCGTGGAAAAGTTGAAGAAAAAGCTTTGCATACAGGAATGGGGCAAGGACCTGGTCATGGACATTTTGGGCGCGCTGCTCTACGGCGCGGGCATCAGCGTGTTCGCCGTGAACGCGGACTTTGCGCCGGGCGGCATCACGGGCATGGCCATTTTGATCAACCACTTTCTGCCCTTTTTGCCCATCGGCTCTTTGACCATCCTGATCAATGTGCCCGTGGTCATTTTGTGCTACGCCTATCTGGGCAAAAAATATCTGCTCAAGTCCGCCATCTCCATGGGCATCATTGCCTTCATGCTGGACATCGTTTTCCCCCGCCTCCCCTCCTATTCCGGGGATCCCCTGCTGGCGGCCCTGTTCGCCGGCCTCCTCTCCGGCGTGGGCCTGGCCCTTATCTACTCCCGGGGCTACTGCACCGGCGGGTCTGACTTCATCATCATGGCCATCCGTAAAAAGTTTCCCCACCTGTCCGTGGGCTCCATCACGCTGCTCATCGACGGGGCCATCATCCTGGCCGGCGGGTTCGTGTTCGGCCGGGTGGACGCGGTTTTGCAGGGCATCGTCATGACCGCGGCCAGCACCGTGATGATCGACAAGATCCTCTACGGCACCGGTTCCGGCAAGCGCATCACCATCATTACCGACAAGGGCCAGACCGTGGCCGACGCCATCGGCAAGCAGATCGGCCGGGGCGTGACCATGATGAACGTCACGGGCGCCTACTCCGGCCTCCCCCACACGCTGCTCCTGGTGGCCTGCTCCAATCAGGAGGGCTATCGGGTGAAGAAGCTGGTGTACTCCATCGATGAGAAGGCCCTCATCATGATCTCCCCCAACGACGAGGTCTTCGGCGAGGGGTTCAAGAGCCCGGAGGATTGACCTTGACGGCCGCCCCTTCCGGGGATAAGATGAAGATACCACCAAACAGGAGGATAGACCCATGCCCCACAGCGAAGCCTTTTACAAAAAGCCCGAGGAGTGTAATTACTCCTTCTTCCAGCACACGGCGTGCGAGTTCTTCCCCTGCCACAAGACGGAGCACCCGGAGGACTTCAACTGTCTGTTTTGCTACTGTCCCCTGTACGCCCTGGGCGACAAATGCAAGGGCAACTTCAAATACACGGAAAACGGCGTGAAGGATTGCTCCAATTGCCTCATTCCCCACAACCGCAAGAGCTACAGCTATATCATCTCCCGCTATCCGGAGCTGATGGAGCTGGCCAAGCGGAAGGAGGAAGGCCATGAATGAGACCATCCGCCTGCTGAACGAGCGCAAATCCGTTCGGGTGTATGCGCCCGGCCCCCTGGCGCCCGAGGTGAAATCGGCCATCCTGAACGCCGCCCTCCAGGCCCCCACCGCCGGAAACATGACCCTGTACACCATCTTGGACATCACGGACCAGGCGCTGAAGGAGCGGCTCAGCGAGACCTGCGACCACCAGCCCTTCATCGCCACAGCGCCCCTGGTCCTCATCTTCTGCGCGGACTACCACCGCTGGTTCACCCTCTTCGAGCAGGATGACCCCGCCACCCGCCGCCCGGGGGAAGGGGATCTGCTGCTGGCCGTGTCGGACGCCCTCATCGCCGCCCAGAACGCGGTGACGGCGGCGGAGGCCCTGGGGGTGGGCTCCTGTTATATCGGGGACATTTTGGAGAACTTTGAAATCCATAAGGAGCTTTTGAAGCTCCCCGCCTATGTTCTTCCCGCGGCCATGGTGGTCTTCGGCGTGCCCACGGAGGGCCAGAAAGCCAGGCCCAAGCCGCCCCGGTTCAAGGTGGAGGACGTGGTCTGCGAAAACGCCTACGCCGAGCGGGACTTTGCCGCCATGCTCAGGGAGCGGCAGGGCCGGAGCCCGGAGGAGTTTGAGAAGTGGATCAGCGGATTTAGGTCCTTTAAATGGGATTGCGAGTTCTCGAAGGAGATGACCCGCTCCGTGCAGGCCATGCTGAAAGCCTGGCAAGAGGGCAACTGAGCAAAAAGGTTTTTTGAAAAAACACTTGCATTCTAAAATGAAATAGTGTATTATACCCATCGGACCTTGCAGAGATGGCTGAGCTGGTCTAAGGCGCACGACTGGAAATCGTGTATACGGGGAACCGTATCAAGGGTTCGAATCCCTTTCTCTGCGCCAACAAAAGAAGCACCCAATTTGGGTGCTTCTTTTGTTACATAAGAGTTAAAGGGATTCGAACGGGCAGGTAGTGAATGAGGCTCCAGTGGAGCCTCAGAGCCTGCCCTGACCGAGCGCGTCGAGCGCGAGAGCGAATCCCTTTCTCTGCGCCACCCTGAGTTCCAGGCGTGCTCAATCCCGGTCAAAGATCGGGTGGCCGGTATCGTCCTCCCGGGGAAGCCGATCAAACACCCGCCCCTCCACATAGGTCATCATCCGGTTGCGCAGGGTCAGGTATTGGACGATGGCCACAAGGGAACACAGGATATATGCCTCTGTGGGCCGTCCGCGCAAGGCAAAAGCGATCACGAGCAGGGCGATGACGCACACAATGAATACAGGCCAATGCTCCTTTATCCACTTCCTTTTGAAAAATGCCATCCGCTCCTGCACCGAAAAGGCGCTTTGATGCAGGGCAGACTTGATGTTCTCCTCCGCCTTTTCCCGGTAGTCTTCCGCTGTGAGCCGCTCTCCGCTCAATATCTCATTGATGGAGACGCCGTATCGTTCGCTCATGCGCTGCAGCATCTCCACCGGGGGCAGATAGGTGCCCGTCTCCCAGCGGGATACGGTCTTGTTGGAGACTCCCAACGCCTCCCCCAGCTCCTCCTGAGTGAGGCCGTCTTCCTTCCGCAGCTTTGCTAAAAAGGCGCCGATCCGCATCATGTCCATGGTCTGTTCCTCCCGATCCGATGGGTAAAGCATATCACAGAATGTGCAAAAAATCTTCCCCATAAACAGCGAATCAAAAAAATGCGCCTTGAAGGGCGCTGTATGCTATCGCTCTATCCGCTCCGGGAAATACTGATAGAAGGTGCAGGGCAGGCCCCCGTTGCTGAGCTTGCGGCGCTTGTCGGCCCGCTTGCCGTAGACCTTCTCGAAGCTATCCATGCCGGAGATGATGCCGATGTTCCAGCCGGGCAGGCCGTCGAAGACCCGGCGCATGTCCCGATAGAGGTCGGCGGCTTCCTTGCCCGTGAGCATCCGCTCCCCGTAGGGCGGGTTGCAGAGCAGGAGCCCCTTGTCGAAGTCCGTCTTCAGCTTTTGGACCGGGCGGACCTCCCAATGGACCTCCACCCCCGCCTTCTCCGCGTGGCGGCGGGCCACGGCCACGGACCGCTCGTCGATATCGTAACCGAAGATGGGGAGCCTGTCATGGCGCTCCTCGTCCCGGGCCCGCTCCCGAGCCTGGATGAACACCGCTGCGTCCAGGAAGGGCCACGCCTCCGCGGCAAAGCGCCGGTTCAGGGAGGGGGCCTTGTTGTTGCCGATCATGGCCGCCTCGATGGGCATGGTGCCGCTGCCGCACATGGGGTCGATGAAGGGGGTATCCGGCCAGTAGCGGGAAAGCAGGATGAGCCCCGCCCCCAGGGTTTCGCTCAGCGGCGCCGCCACGTTGTAGGTCCTGTACCCCCGGCGGGAAAGCCCCGCCCCGCAGCAGTCCAGGGCCACCGTCACCTTATCACGAAGCAAGCCCACCTCCACGATGACCTCCGCCCCGTCCTCCGGGACGCGGTCCGTGCGGTAGGCCGCCTTCAGGCTCTCCACGATGGCCTTCTTGGCGATGCTCTGGCAGTCGGACACGGAAAAGAGGGTGCTTTTGGCGCTCTTGCCGTTCACATGGATGCGGCTGTGGGGAGAAAGGTAGGGCTTCCAGTTCAGGGTCTTGATCCCCTCAAAGAGGGCCTCGAAGGTGGCGGCTTCAAAGCTGCCCACCTCCAGCAGCAGCCGCTCCGCCGTGCGCAGGTAGAGCAGGGCCCGGGCCATGTCCTCGTAGGCGCCGGTGAAGCTCACGTTGGCGTCGGCGCTCTGCACGTTCTCCAGGCCCAGCTTCTTGAGCTGGAAGGCTGTAACCGACTCCAGCCCCAGCTTGGTGGTGGCGATAAATTTCATTCCCGGCTCCCTTTCTCCAAGGCGGCAAAGATCATTTTCAGGGCGTTGTTCAGCCGGCGGGTGCTGATAGCATAGGCTTCGCACAGCTCCTCCTCGCCGATCTGCTGCTTTTGGGCGTGAACCGCCATGAACACGAAGGCGGCCGTGAAGGCATCCACCTGCTGGGGTGAGATGCGCCGATAGGTCCCCTTCTGGGCCAGGGCAAAGTAGTAGAAGGCCCGCTGGGCAAACTCGGAGGTCTTCTCCGGGCAATCCACCTGCTCCCGGCACCGGGTCAGCCGATGGAATACCTCCAGGTAGGTCTTGGGCAGATCCTCCGGCAAGGTGGCCTGCCGGATCTCCCCATACTGCCAGAGGCCGTTGTAGAACAGGGCGTAGGGCTCCCCGTCCTCAAACATGTGCAGCGCTCCGAAGGCCAGCTGCTTGTTGTCGTCAGACTGGTCGGTCCGCAGCAGATACTCCCGGAGCATCCGCTCCGCCTCCCGATCCCCGGCGGCGGTCAGCATGGTGAGCACCCCCTGCTTGGAGGGCGCAAAGGGAGAATAGAGGGCCCATTCCACCAGATCGCGCAGGCCGGCATCCTCTTTCCAGCGCTGGGCCAGGGCGTCCGGACCCTTGGCGAAGGCTTCGCCCAGCTTCCGGACCCGCTCCACCGCCACCCGGTAGGGCACGTCATACTGGATGGTCCAGCCCTTGCCCCCCTCCTTGGGGTCGGGCTCCGCCTGGGCCGCGGCCAGATACCAGGCGGCCACGGTGTCATGGGCGTCCATCTCCAGGATCTGCCGGTAGAGGTCGGCCGCCTCCTCCGCCTTGCCCAGCATGTATTTGGCATAGGCAAGCTCGTGGAGCACCAGCGGATCGTAGGGCATGATCTTGGCCATGGCCTCGCCGCAGGTCTCCGCCCGCTCGTAGTCCTCCAGCTCCAGGAGCATCACGTTCAGGTTCCCCATCTCCTCCGTGGTGCCGTCCAGGGGAATGGGGATGGAATCCAGCATCTCCCGGGCTTCCAGCTTCTTCCCCTCTCCCCGGCGCAGCAGGGCCAGGAGGCACTTGGCGCGCACGTAGTGGCTGTCCTCCTTGAGAATGTTGAAGAGCCGCTGTTCGCAGAGGGTGTATTCCTCCACGCAGTATTCCGCCAGGGCGATCTCCATCTGCAGCCAGAGGGACTTGGGATACCGCTCCTCCAGCTGCGTAAGATGCCGCAGGGATTCCTTGTCCCGGCCGGACACATGGAGGACCTTGGCGTAGTGGATGTGGGCGATCAGCTCCGTGTCCTCCCCCTCATCCAGGCCCAGCTGCCAGTCCATTTCCGGCTCGTCGTCCATAAGGCTCAGATACTCCTCCGCGTCCGGGGCGTAGGTGCCGTCCGGATCCGCGTGGAGGTAGTATTCAAGGTACATCCTGGCCGGGCCGAACTCCTCCAACGCGATGAAGTTGCTGGCCAGGCCAAAGAGCCCGTCCGGGGGCAGGGCCTCCAGACGACCCATGCTCAGCAGCACCCGGATGCTCTCCTCAAAGCGCTGCATGCGGTTGAGTACCTCCGCCAGAGCGATGGTGATCTCCGGATTGTCCCTGTCCTTCTCATGGGCCGTGCGCAGGTGCGACAGGGCCCGCACCAGGTTCCCCGCCTCCGCCTGCCGGCGGCCCGTGCGCAGATAGAACCCGGCTCCCTGCTCAAAGGACAGGATGTTGTCCCGCTCCCGGTTCACGCCTGCGCTCCTTCCTGCAGCAGATGCGTGAGCTCCGCCTTGGTGAAGGTGTAGCGGCTGTTGCAGAAATGACAGCTGAGCTCCGCCTGACCGTCCTCCTCGATGATCTTATTCAATTCCTGCCTGCCCAGGCTCAGCAGCGCCCGCTCCATGCGCGCCCGGCTGCAGTCGCACCGATAGGCGGGGGTTAGGGTGTCCGTGAAGGCCACGCCCCCCTCCGGGAACAGGGAAAGGACGATGTCCCGCAAGCTCTCCCCTTGGCTCAATCGCTCCGTGAGATGGGGAATGGCGTCGGCCTTGCCCATCACATAGTCGATATTCTCCTCCGGGCAGGCGGGCAGGGGCTGGATCAGGATACCGCCGGCACCCAAAACGGCGCCGGAAAGGGGCTCCAGGCGCACGCCCAGGTACACCAGGCTGGGCTGCTGCTCGGAGGCGGTGAAGTATTCCGCGAAATCCTCCGCCACCTCGCCGGAAATCAGGTGACACATGCCCACATAGGGCTCCTTCAGCGACAGGTCGCGAACCACTGTGAGCTTGCCGTTTTTGCCCACGTAGCCGCCCACGTCCAGCTTGCCGTTGGCCTTGGGGGGCAGCTCGCAGGCCGGGTCCCCGGCGCAGCCCTTCACGAAGGGCCCTTTGCGCCCCACGCACACCAGGTTTCCCCCGGGGCCGCCGCCGGAGAGGATGGCAGAGACGGAGTCCGTGTCGTTCTTGAGCTGGCCGGCCATCATGGCCACCATAAGCAGCTCCCGCCCCAAAGCGGCGGTGGCCGTGCGGCTCAGGCTGTGGATGCGCTGTGCTTCCGCCACCAGCTCCTTGCCGGTGATGGCCGCAAAGCGGATGGTGCTGTTTTGGATCAGTCCCTGCAGGATCTCGTCGTTCATGTTCATTCCTTTCGTGCCGAAAATTGAAGTCGTTCCGCCTTGGCGCCGGGGGCCTGCCGGGTGAAGGCCTCATAGACCTGCACGCCGGTAAAGCCGCACGCCGCCAGGGATGCGGTCAGCTCCGCCTGGTCGTAGGCCCGCTGCGCATGCCGCTCCTCGAAGCGGGCGTAATTGGGCCCCTGCTTGAGAAAGCCGGTCAGCAGCATGTCCGTCTGCCTTAGCCGGGGATGATACTGGTTCTCCCAGATATAGGCCCAGTCCGGCCCGGTGGCGGCGAAGGTATTGTCCCCCAGGATATGCTGGAGCTTGTAGGCGGAGGACACGTCGAAGAGGAGCAGCCCCCCGGGCTTCAAGGCCCCGTAGGCGCTGCGGAAGAAATCCTCCACTCCGTCCAGAAGATAGTTCACCCCGTCGCAGGCGCACACGACCGCGTCCACGGGCTTGTGCAGGCTGAGGCGGCGCATGTCCTGGCAGACGAAGGGCAGCATCCGCAGCCCGGCGTCCAGAGCCTTGGTCCGGGCCACCATGAGCATGTCCTCGGAAAGGTCCGCCCCGGTGACGGCATACCCCATGCGCCCCAGGCGCACGGTCAGGCTCCCGGTGCCGCAGGCGCATTCAAGCAGAGTCCTTGCCCCCGCCTCCCGCAGAAAGCCATCCAAATATTTCGCCCAGCCGTCGTAATCCACGTCTCCCATCATCCGGTCGTAACCGGCGGCAAAGGCGGTGTACGCTTCGCTCATAGCATGCCGTTCTCCAGGTCCTGGGCATATTCGATCAGCCGGGTGAGCCGGTGGTTCATGCCCGATTTTTTGATGTCCGCCATGTCGGCCAGCTCCTGCAGGCTGGCGTCCGGATAGTTGAGCCGCAGCTCCGCCGCCTCCTTCAGAGCCTGAGGGAGCCGCTGAAAGTGGCCGTGCTGCAGGATGGTGTTCACCGCCTGCTGCTGCTTCACGGAGGCCGCCACCAGCTTATCCAGGTTGGCGTACTCGCAGTTGGTGGTCCGGTTCACATAGTTCCGGGTCTCCTTCTCCGCCCGCACGTTCTCCACGTCCAGGGCGGCGGTGTTGGAGCCGATGAGGGCCAGAAAGCCCGTGACGCTGTCCCCGTCCTTCAGGTACACCACATATCGGTTCCGGCGCAGGGCGTAGCGGGCCGAGAGGCCATATTCGTTGAGCAGGTCGGAAAGCCCCGCGGCGAAGCTCTCCGCCCGGCAGAGGATCTCCAGGTTATACTCCCCCTTGGGGTCCGAGCAGCTGCCCGCCCCCAGAAAGCACCCCCGCACGAAGGCCCGGCGGGCCTCCTCCTCCCGGACCAGGGCTTCCGGCAGCTTGGAGAGAAGGTGCACGCCCTCCTCGTCCGAAACCATCACCCCCGTGTCCGACAGCATTTCCCCGGCCCGGGCCCCGCTCATGTTCACCACGTAGAGGGGGGTGCGCCGATGCTCCCGCACCCGCTCCTCCATCTCCACCTCCAGGCCGTAGAGGGACGAACCCAGGGCGGCGATGTGTTTGCCCACCTCCCGGTTCTCCGTTCGGTAGCTGACGGCCTTTTTCCGGCCCAGCTTCAGATTGCCGCAGGCGAAGGTGAGGGCGGACAGCTCGGCCAGCTTCACCGCTCCCTCCTTGACCCGCACGCGGACCACTTCATCCTTGATGTCCGAGGCAAAACTCATTTAATGCATCATCCTGCTTTCGATATCCGCCGCTTCCAGCATCAGATCCCGATGATATACCCGCACGGGAATGCCCTCCTCCCGCAGCCGCTTCGCCACGGCCTCCGCGGCATAGACGGACCTGTGCCGGCCGCCGGTGCAGCCGAAGCACAGCCTGAGCAGGTTTTTACCCTGCTGCTCATAGTACGGCAGGGCTTTTTTCACCAGGTTCACCGCCCAGTTGAGCACGTCCTGCATGAGGGGCTTGTCCTTCAGGAAGTTGATGACCGGCTCGTCAAGGCCGGAGAGCTTCCTCAGCTCCGGCACATAGTAGGGGTTCTCCGCAAAGCGGGTGTCCAGCACGATATCCGCATCCACGGGCACGCCCCGCTTGTAGCCGAAGCTGCAGATGACCAGGTTCATGTGTGGGCTGCCGATCTCCGGCAGGACCTTCCCCATGAGCTTGGGCACGTCCCTGGCCGCCACGTCGGAGGTGTCCAAAACATAGTCCGCGTGAGCCAGCATGTTGCCCAGGTACGCCCGCTCCAGCCGGACGCCGGAGGCCGCGTCGCCTCCCTCCCCCAGCGGATGGCGCCGCCGGACCTCGTTGTACCGCTCCATGAGCACCTCGTCCCGGGCGTCCAGGAACAGAATCTCATACCGGCAGGACAGCTTTTTCAGCGTTCGCTGCACCTCCTCCGGGTCAGCGGAAAGCAGGCTCTCCCGGCCGTCCACCGTCACCGCCGCCCGCTCGATGGGGGGATTGGCCTTGGCGCACATCTGCACGAAGGCCGGCAGCATGGGGGACGGCAGGTTGTCCACGCAGTAATACCCCAGCTCCTCCAGGGCATCCAGGGCGGTGCTCTTGCCTGCGCCGCTCATGCCCGTCACGATCAAAAGATACATGTCAACGCCTCCAGTCCCTTTACCTCAGGTTCCAGCAGCACGCCGGTCTCGCTCATAACCTGCGCCTGTACATGGTTCATTAATGCGCGGATGTCCCCCGCCGTGGCCCCGCCCCGGTTCACGATGAACCCGGCGTGGAGCTCCGAAACCTGGGCCCCTCCCATAGCAAACCCCTTCAGGCCGCAGCCCTCGATGAGGGCCCCGGCAAAGTGGCCTTCGGGCCGCTTGAAGGTGCTGCCCGCGGAGGGCAGGTTCAGGGGCTGCTTCTCCCGGCGCTTCTGCATGCATTCGGCCATGGTGGCCGCCGCCGTGCCGTCGTCGGGCAAGAGCTGCAGCTCCACCGCCGCAACGATGGTGCTCGGCCAGGCATAGGGGCTCTTTCGATAGCCCATCTGCTCAAGGCGGGCGTCCTCCCAAACAAAGGCGCCGTCCCGGAAGCAGCGCACCCGGCGCAGGACGGACTTGATCTCCCCGCCGTAGGCGCCGGCGTTCATGGCCACGGCGCCCCCCAGGGTGCCGGGGATGCCGCAGAGCCGCTCCAGGCCCATGAAGCCCCGCTGGACGCTCTCCTTGGCGAGGGCGGTCAGGGAATAGCCGGCCCCCGCCACGACCCGGTCCCCCTGAAAGACGGGGGCCGCGCCGTCGCCGGACAGCTGCAGGATCAACCCTCGGAAGCCCTCGTCCGCCGGTAGAACGTTGGTGCCGTTGCCCAGGAGCACGACGGGAAGATGCTCTGCTTGGCAGATACCCAAAGCGGCACAAAGCTCCGCTTCCCCCTTTGGCTGCAGCACGAAGGCGGCCGGGCCGCCCACCCGGAAGCTGACCAGCTCCGAAAGGGGCACATTCACTTTGGCGCCAAGCTCCACAAGGGCCCGGCCTACAAATTCACTATTGTATACCATGGCATTAAGTATACCAAGTTCAGCCTTCAATTACAATGGCAAGCCGCTGAAAAAAGTTGTTTTTTGCCGCCTCGTCCCCGCGCAGCGCCGCCGTCGCCTCCGCAAGCAGCTGCTGCCGATGCTGAGCATAGGCGAAGGGGTCCGGGGCCCGCACCGTTTCATAGGCCCTGTCCAGCCGCACCAACAGGGAGTCCCCGTAGGGATAGGCCACATCCGCCCGGACGGAGAAGGCGCCCAGGGCCGGGAGCATACGCTGGGTCGGCTCCGAAAGCAGATAGGAATAGAACTGCATGCACCACCTTGCCTTCTCCGCCGCCGTATCCTTATCCACCCCCAGATAGCACACCTGGTCCGTGAAGGGGCCGGCAAAGGCAGCCTCCCCGCCTGATTCCCCGTTTCGCTGCCGGTCGCCCCAGGCCCTCAGGTCCAGCACCGGCCAGGGCGCTCCGTTAGCGAGGGCGGCCACCGGGTTGCCCTCCCCCTGCGCCGCCGCCACATAGCCGGAGAAGAGCCAGGGCAGGGCGCAGGGAACCGCAACAAGGCCCGGGCGAAGGCTGATCCCTTCCTCCGGCTCCACGGGCTGCAGAAGCGTTTCAGGGAGGGCACCGGAGAAGAAGGAGTACATGTCCGCCCGACGGCCATAGGACAGGCGCTCCTGAAAGTCCGCCTCCCCCATGCCCTCCACGGCGATCCGCACGCCGAAGTGCCGCTCGTTGAAGCGATCCGCCCGCTCCTGTAAGAAAGCGGTCACGCTCCCCTGGTAGGTCTTGGCGCTGACCACGTGGCAAAGGGTGATGGTCCCCACGTATTCCGGGGCGGGCAGCTGCCGGTTTTGCACATAGAAGCTCTCCCCCCGGCCGGCTACCCTCGGCCCGGCATAGGCTAAAAACGCCAGGATCCCCAGGGCCGCCGCGGCCCGCAACAGAAGCTGTTTTCTCATGGTTCAGCCTATTCCCCAAACGGCGTGCCTATTCCCGAAAGCTCGTCCTCTTTCGAGGCAGGACGCGGCGATTCTGCCGCCGTATCTATTTTGGACACCCAAAAGAAAAGGAGCATACCCATGGAAATAAACGCAAGCAAGCGAGGGCCCCGACTCCATGTGAAGCTGAGCGGGGAGCTGGACCACCACAGCGCTGAACAGACCCGGAACATGCTGGACGCGCTATTGAAGGACGTCACGGTGCGGGACCTGACAGTGGACCTGTCCGGCGTCAGCTTTATGGACAGTGCGGGCCTGGGGGTCATCCTGGGCCGATACCGCATATTGAGCATGCGGGGCGGGCATCTGACGGTGACGGGCATGTCCGGCGCCATCGACAAGATCTTTCGCATGTCCGGCATCTACGCCATCGTGGACAGGCAGTAAGGAGGCGGCCATGGATAACTGGATGGAACTTTCCTTCCCCTCTCTCTCCGTGAACGAGGGATTCGCCCGGGCGGCCACAGCCGCCTTCGCGGCGCTGCTGAACCCCACCATCGACGAGCTTTCGGATTTGAGGACCGCCGTGTCCGAGGCGGTGACCAACGCCATCATCCACGCCTACGGCAATGATCGAAACGCCATGATCACCCTGCGCTGCGAGGCGGAGGGCAAGAAGCTGCGTGTTACGGTAAAGGACACGGGCTGCGGCATCGAGGACATAGAGCTGGCCCGGCGGCCCTTCTACACCAGCAAGCCCGAGCTGGAGCGGTCCGGCATGGGGTTCGCGGTGATGGAGGCGTTTATGGACCGGGTGGAGATCCAGTCCGCCCCCGGGGAGGGGACCGCCGTGATCATGGAAAAGGAGATGGGCAGGGCCTGTGGAAGCTGACGCCTTCAAGGAGGCGCTCCTGCGGCTGCAGGCCGGAGACAGGCAGGCGGAGGCGGAGCTGGTGCAGCGGAATCTGCCACTGGTGGCCGCCATTGCCCGCCGGTATCGGAACTGCGGCCTTGGCCTGGAGGATATGATCCAGCTAGGCAGCATCGGGCTGCTGCAGGCCCTGCGACGGTTCGATCCGGAAAGAGGGCTGTGCTTCTCTACCTACGCCGTGCCGCTGATCGCCGGGGAGATACGCCGGTTCCTCCGGGACGACGGCATGGTGAAGTTCTCCCGGGAGGCAAAGTCCCTGGCCCTGAAGATCGAGCGTATCCGCCGGGAGCAGGGGGATTTGACCGTGGAGGAGCTGGCCCGGCAGCTGCATGTGTCGCCGGAGGACGTGGCGGCGGCCCTGGCTTCCCGGGAGGGGGCGCTGTCCCTGGACGCGCCCACGGAGGAGGACGGGGCCGACCTTCAATCCTTTCTGGGCAGCGCCGACGCGAATACGGAAAAAGACGCTCTTAGGCGAATGGAGCTTCGAGAACTGTTCGCCGTCCTGTCGGAACGGGAACGGCAGGTGCTGTTCCTGCGCTACTTTCGGGACCGGACCCAAAGCGAGGTCGGCAAGCGCCTGGGGCTCTCCCAGGTGCAGATATCCCGGATAGAAAAGAAAGCCCTGCTGCGCATGCGGCAGCAGGGGAACGATAGATCGTTTTGATTTTCGCACCTTTTTCTTTTCGGTGAAAAGAAAAAGGTGCGCGAAAAAGAAAAGCTCAGGAAGAAAAAGAAGGATACGGAAGCTGAGTATTGTTCACGGAAGCCAACTATACGGTTGGCTTCTCTTTTTTCGGTTCCTTTTTTCTCTTCTCCTGAAGAGAAAAAAGGAACAAATATACCCCCTCTACCGCTCCATCACCATCTTGAGCCCTTCGGCCGAGATGGAAGAAACCAGCTTCTCCTCGCCATTCAGGCGAAAGCCGCATTTCTCATAGAAGCGGATAGCCCGGCTGTTCCCCTTCACGAGCCACAGACAGATCTTCCGGTAGTCTGCCAGCTCCTCCAGGGCCGCATCCATCAGCATCTGCCCCACGCCCTTTCCGTGGAATTCCGGCAAAACATACAGGGCGAACACCTCTCCGGTGCCCTCCTCATCGCTCTGCCCATAGCCCACGAAGCCCACGACCCGGTCTGCGTCCTTGGCCACAAGAATGTTGTCCCGCCATCGAAAGGCCTTCTCCTCCACCTTTTCCAGGGTGAGCGCATCCAAATACGTCTGGCTCACCAGGCCGGGGTACACCTCATGCCAGCATTTCCAGTGGACGAACGCTTTGCCTCTGATCTCGGCGTCGGTCTCCATGGGTTTGATACCGATAGCCATGGTGTTTCCTCAATAGTTGATGGTGCCCTCGGTGCCGGCGATGATCCGCTGGATGTTGGACCGATGGCGCACGATGATGATCAGGGTGCAAAGAAGGGCAAAGATCCAGAGCCAGGGCCGCTGGGCGTGATTCACAAGGCACAGGATGGTGAACAGCACGGAGCTGGTCATGGACACCAGGGACATCATGTGGCAGAACAGGAACACGACCACGGCGAACACCGCCGTGACGGCCCCGCCCAGGGGAAAGCTCAGGAACATGAACGCAAAGAAGCAGGCCACGCCCTTGCCCCCCTTGAAGCGGCTGAGCACGGGCCAGCAGTGCCCCAGCACCACGCCCAGGCCCCCGATGTACCCGCCCAGGGCAAAGTCCAGGGCGCTCTTCTGCACGGCGATGCCCCAGAGCCGGCCCAAATATGCTCCAAGAGCCACCCCCAGGAAGCACTTGAAAGCATCCCCCAGGAAGGTGACGATGCCCCACTTGGCGCCGTAGACCCGGGTCATGTTGGACGCCCCCGGGTTCCCGCTGCCGTGCTTGCGCACGTCGTCATGCAAAAAACGCTTGGAAAACAGCACCGCCGTCTGGAAATTGCCGATGAAGTAGCTGAGGATCAGCACGATGGCCACGGTCTGTATCTGGACTACGTTCAGCATAGGCTATTCATCCTTTCCCCGGTTCCGGAAGATGATCTTGATGGGCGTGCCGGCAAAGCCGAAGGTTTTTCTGAAATAGTTCTCCATATACCGCTTATAGGAGAAATGGACCAGCGCCTCATCGTTGACGAAGATAACGAAGGTGGGCGGCTGGACGGATACCTCCGTGGCGTAGTAGATCTTCAGCCGCTTCCCTGACATGGCCGGAGGCTCCGTCATGGAGATGGCCTCGTTGACGATGTCGTTGAGAGTGCCGGTGGTGATCCGGCGGACGGACTGAGCATAGCTCTCCTTGGCGGCAGCGAGGAGCTTGTTCACCCGCTGGCCGGTCTTGGCGGAGATGAACAGGAAGGGCACATAGTCCATGAAGGCCAGGTCCACCTGCATATCCTTTTTTAAGGTGTTCATGGTGTTGGTGTCCTTCTCGATCAGATCCCACTTGTTGACCACCAGCACCGAGGGCTTTCCCTCCTCGTGAACATAGCCCGCGATCTTCACATCCTGTTCGGACAGGCCCTGCTCCGCGTCCACCACGATGAGCACCACATCCGCCCGACGCACGGCGGCCAGGGAGCGGATCACGCTGTAGCGCTCGATGGTCTCGTCCTCCACGGAGCGCTTTCTGCGGATGCCGGCGGTGTCCACCAACACAAAGGGCTCTCCATCCACGGTAAAGGGGGTGTCCACGGCGTCCCGGGTGGTGCCGGGGATGTTGGACACGATGCACCGCTCCTCCCCCAGGATGGCGTTTACCAGGCTGCTTTTTCCCACGTTGGGCTTGCCCACCACGGCGATGTTCAGAGGGTGCTCCCCCTCCTCCTCGGCGGCCGCCGGGAAGTGGGCGCAGACCTCGTCCAGCATGTCGCCCAGGCCCAGCCCCTGGCCGGCGGAGATGATGATGGGGTCCCCCAGGCCCAGGGAATAAAACTCATAGATGGCGTCGTTGAACTTGGGCGCGTCCAGCTTGTTCACCGCCAGGACCACGGGTTTATTTGACTTGCGCAGCATGGCGGCCACCTCCTCGTCGGCGGCGGTCATGCCCTCCCGGCCGTCCACCAAAAACAGGATCACGTCCGCCGTCTCGATGGCCAGCTCCGCCTGCCGCCGCATCTGCACGGCGATGATGTCCTCGCTGGCGGGCTCGATGCCGCCGGTGTCGATGAGGGTGAAGCTGTGGGTGAGCCACTCCGCGTCCGCATAGATGCGGTCCCGGGTGACGCCGGGGGTGTCCTCCACGATGGACAGCCGCCGGCCGATCAGCTTGTTGAAGAGGGTGGATTTGCCCACGTTGGGCCGCCCCACGATGGCTACCAAAGGCTTGCTCATAGTTCGTCTCCAAATACCGTTTCAATGAATTCTCTGCCGCCGTTGAAGGGGATGATCCGGCGGCCCAGCTTCCCTTCCAGCTCCGAAAGGGTGATGCCGTCCAGGAACACGTTCTCCTTCTCCCGCAGCATGTTGCGGGGGATCAGAATGGGCTCTCCGCCCCGCTCCGGAAAGGCGGCCATAAGATCGCTGGCCGTCACCAGACCCGCCACATGGACGTTGCCGCCGAAGAAGCGGTTCTCCACCGGCACGGTCAGCGCGTCGATATTGTATTTCCCCAGCTCCCGATACAGGGCCCGGAAGAAGGGGTTGGCCGCCGTGCCCCCGGCCACGGTGATGTGCCGGGGCGCGGGCAGGGGGGCTTTCTCTCCCAGGGCCTCCTGAAAATCCAGCTCAAAGAGCCGCAGCAGGCCCACGCCGTTTTCGATCTGGGGGAAGTCCCCATAGCTCTCGGCCGGCGGCAGGGGCAGGCCAGCCGTGAGATACCATTCGTCGGAAAGATAGAAGAAGGTGTCCGCCCACCTCTCTCTATATGCCGCCTGCTTCCCCTCCCCGTAGGCGATGAGGGCGCGGGCCTCCTCCGGCGTGTAGCCCCTGAGAGGGTAGAGCCCCTCCCGGTACCTTGTCAGGCCCACGGGCACCGCCGCGATGGAGGCGCAATAGGGATACAGGCCGGCTAAATCGCTGAGCGTTCGCGCCAACACCTCTCTGTCGTTCAGGCCGGGGCAAAGGACGATCTGGGTATGGAAGGTGATTCCCGCCTCCCGAAGGGCCGAAAGGCGCTCCATGATCCGTCCCGCCGTGGGATTGCTCATCAGCTTCACCCGAACATCGGGGTCCGTGGCATGGACGGACACATACAGGGGGCTCACCCGGCGCTTGAGGATGCGCTGGAACTCCTCCTCGGATACGTTGGTCAGCGTCACATAGTTGCCCATGATGAAGGAGAGCCGCCAGTCATCGTCCTTCACGTTCAGGGAGCTGCGGATGCCCTTAGGCATCTGGTCCACGAAGCAGAAGAGGCACCGATTTTTGCAGGTCTGCATCCGGTCCATGAGGGTGGTTTCAAAGCACAGTCCCAGGGGCTCCCCCACCTTCTTGCGAACCAGATAGCGAAGCTTCTCCCCCGTTCGCTCCACCTCCACGATCAGGCGGCCGCGGACGGTCAGGGCCTCATAGTCGATGAGGTCCTTCACCCCTTCCCCGTTGATGGACAGCAGCCGATCCCCCGCCTGCAGCCCTTCTCTGGCCGCCGGGGACCCTGCCTCCACTCGGGTGATCACTTTTCCCTGCATATACCTATCCATTATACGTTTAGGATATCACATCCCGCCTTCCTTTTCAACCGAAAAAAGGAGCCTGGCGGCTCCCATTCTTTTGGAATGGCCCTATCTGCGCAAATAGTTCCGGAGCCTGGGCAGCTCCGTCAGGCAATCGTTATAGCCCAGGGCATACAGGTCCAGAAGCTTGGAGATGTCCCCCTCGATGGTCCCCACCTCAATGGGGCGGGAGGGAGTCATGTGCAGCAGGCGGCCCTCATTTCCCAGCCTTTCCAGCGCGTCGCACTGCTCATTGTAGCGGGCAGGGCCGGCTTCCAGAGCCGCCATGAGGGCTGGGTATTCCCGGTAAAAACGGCGCATGGCCCCCTGCTCCCGGCGGGCGATCCGCTGATCAAGAAGCGGATAGGCCCGATAGATCCGCTTGGCTACGGGAAAGCCCCGCTTGGCCAGGCGCTTCATCAGCTTTGGCGGCTCTCGGCGCTTTCTGCCCGGATCCCGAAAGGCAGCGTCTCGGGTACGGATGACAACGATCTTTTCATATCCCTGCTGAATTGCCCATTCAAAGGGGATCTTGCAGGCGCACCCCCCATCCAGATAGGGTGCCCCGTCCAGCATGACCATGGGTGAAATGAAGGGCATGGTGGCGGAAGCCCGCGCCGCGGTCATGATGTCCTGGCAGATGCCCTTTTCAAAAAAGACCGTCTCCCCCGTCCGGCAGTTTGTCGCCACGGCCACGTACCGCTGCTGTGGGCGAAAAAACCGCCCCATATCCAAGGGCTCCAGGATGCCCCGGTCCTCCGTGAGAAACCCCACGTCCAGGATGCTGTGGCTGTGGAGAAAGGATCTGGCCCCCACATAGCGGCTGTCATGGCGAAATGTCAGGTTGGTCCGGGCGGAGCGGCCGATCTGCCCGGAAACATAGTTAATCCCCGCCAGCGCCCCAGCGGACACGCCGATGACGCAGGAAAGATTCAGCCCGTTCTCCATCATGGCGTCTAAAAAGCCCTGAGTGTACAAGCCCCGAAAGGCCCCGCCTTCCAGCACCAGACAGCCCTCGATAAGCTCCTTCTCGGCCTGCCCCCGGGGGATATCCTCAATGCGTAAAAACTCCTTCATGCGGCTCACTCCTTCATTTGTGACGGGCCATAGTATACCAGATGAGACCACACGATTCAACCTTTAGATATTGCAAAGCAACGTGCTGTATTGTATACTGATTTGGTTTGGAGGTGAAGGACATGAAACCCATCCATATCGAAACCGAACGGCTGACGATCCGCCCCCACGAGGAGACGGACTTTGACGCCTACTTTGCCTATATCATGGACAAGGAGCTGCAGGACAGCCTGGGATTAAACGGCGTCACGGACCGGACATCTTGCCGGGAAACCTTTCAATGGCTTCGGGAAAACACAACCTTTTTGGCCCTTATTCCTAAGGACAGCGGCCGGACCATGGGCCACATCGCCCTGCACCCGCCCTATGAGCGCCTGACCAAGGACCCGGCATTTCAGGGGAAAACCGGCTATTCCCTGTCCTTTGCCATCGCCCGATCCGAACGGCGAAAGGGGCTGATGTTCGAAGCCCTCTGCGCCCTTATCGAGGAGCTGTTTGCCCACCGAAACGTGGACTTTCTGGACTGCGAAACGGAGCATGGAAACATCGCCTGCTGCACCTTGCAGGAAAAGCTTGGATTCACCTTCTGGGGCACAGACCGATTTGACGACACGGAGCTGATCATCCAGGTGCTGAAAAACAAATGAATGCCCATCAAAAAGGAGGAGCCGCCGGGCTCCTCCTTCGCTTTGGTTGAGTAGATCAATACATGTCGCCGCCGCCCATGCCGGGTGCGGGGGCCGCAGGCTCGGGCTTGGGGATGTCGCAGACCAGGGATTCGGTGGTCAGCACCATGGCCGCCACGGAGGCCGCGTTCTGCAGAGCGGAGCGGGTCACCTTGGTGGGATCGATGATGCCCTTCTGGAGCATGTCGCCGTAGGTGTTGTCCGCGGCGTCGAAGCCATAGCCCAGCTTCTGGCTGCGCTTGATGTTCTCCACGATGACGGAGCCTTCCTCGCCGGCATTCTTGGCGATCTGGCGCATGGGGGCTTCCAGGGTGCGGAGCACGATGTCAACGCCGGTCTTCTCATCGCCGACGGTGCGGTCCTTCAGGGCCGCCACTTTCTCGGTGACGTTCAGCAGCGCCACGCCGCCGCCGGCCACAATGCCCTCTTCCACGGCTGCGCGGGTGGCGGCGAGAGCATCCTCGATGCGCATCTTGGCTTCCTTCATCTCCACTTCGGTGGCAGCGCCCACGGAGATGAGGGCCACGCCGCCGGCCAGCTTGGCCAGGCGCTCCTGGAGCTTCTCCTTATCGTAATCGGAAGTGGTCTCCTCGATCTGGGCCCGGATAGACTTGATCCGGTTCTTGATCTCGTTCTGATCCCCGGCGCCGCCCACGATGACGGTGTTCTCCTTGTTGACCTTGACCTGGCGGGCGGTGCCCAGCATGTCGATGGTGGTGTCCTTCAGATCCATGCCCAGCTCATCGGAGATGACCTGGCCGCCGGTAAGGATGGCGATATCCTGCAGCATGGCCTTGCGGCGGTCGCCGAAGCCGGGGGCTTTCACGGCCACGGAGTTCAAAACGCCGCGGAGCTTGTTGAGGATCAGGTTCGCCAGGGCGTCGCCCTCCACATCCTCGGCAATGATGAGAAGCTTCTTGCCGGACTGAGCGATGGGCTCCAGGATGGGCAGAATGTCCTGAATGTTGCTGATCTTCTTCTCGGTGATGAGGATGTAAGGATCATCCAGCACCGCTTCCATCTTGTCGGTATCGGTGACCATGTAGGCGGAGCAGTAGCCGCGGTCGAACTGCATGCCTTCCACCACGGAAAGCTCGGTCTTCATGGTCTTGCCCTCTTCCACGGTGATGACGCCGTCGTTGCCGACCTTCTCCATGGCGTCGGCGATGAGCTCGCCGATGCGCTTGTCGCTGGCGGAGATGGAGGCGACCTGAGCGATCTCCTGCTTGGTCTCCACCTTCTTGCTGTGCTCCTTCAGGCCTTCCACCGCCTCATTGACGGCGGCCTCGATGCCCCGGCGGATGCCCATGGGGTTGGCGCCGGCGGCCACGTTTCTGAGTCCCTCATGGACCATGGCCTGGGCGAGGAGGGTGGCGGTGGTGGTGCCGTCGCCGGCCACGTCGTTGGTCTTGGTAGCCACTTCCTTCACCAGCTGGGCGCCCATGTTCTCAAAGGGGTCCTCCAGCTCGATCTCCTTGGCGATGGTCACGCCGTCGTTGGTGATAAGGGGCGCGCCGAACTTCTTCTCCAGCACCACGTTGCGGCCCTTGGGCCCCAGGGTGATCTTCACGGTATCGGCCAGCTGATTGAGGCCGTTCTCCAATGCTTTGCGGGCGTCTTCGCCATATTTCAACTGCTTTGCCATAGCTTACAAACTCCTCCTATTATTTCACGATGGCCAGAATGTCGTTCTGCTTGAGGATGACGTATTCTTCGTTATCCAGCTTCACTTCCGTGCCGGCGTACTTGCTGTATACCACTTTATCGCCGGCCTTGACCTGCATGGCGACTTCCTTGCCGTCCACCACGCCGCCGGGGCCCACCGCGATCACTTCCGCAAACTGGGGCTTTTCCTTCGCCGCGCTGGTGAGGATAAGGCCGCCCTTGGTGACCTCCTCCGTCTCCACCTGCTTCACGACCACACGATCCATCAAAGGTAAAAGTTGCATGATCTAACCTGCCTCCTGTTGATTATTTAGCACTCAATCGTCCTGAGTGCTAATTTCTGAACCCTATTATAACACCGATTCTATCCCTGTCAAGCAATCCATATGCCGGAAAATGCAACGAAGTTGTGAAATCAAGGGGCAGGAAACAAAATGTTTCCTGCCCCTTGGAAACGCCTGCGGGCGAGTGCTCCGCGTTCGCTCCGCTTACGGCTCTGCCTATGACACAGTCACCGGGCGGCAGAGCCGCAAGGAGTCAAATCCACCGCACATGTCGCTGGATTTGACATATTAGAAGCCAACCGTTCTTCTTTAAGCGTTTACGTTCGCGCGGCTACACCGCGCTTATGTTACCCGTTGAGTGGAATATTCGTTGATGTATGGTAGTTTTCCTCTGTCCAGATGACTTGCTCCCCCGCCGCCTGGAATCCCTCGGCATACTTGCGGTTCTCCGCCTTTAGATATGAGGGCGTGAGGCTGGAATCGTCCAGGCGACATTCGATATCAGAGGCGTGGGCCTTGATCTGGTCGAAGTGGGCGTCGATGTAATCGTCGGACATGGCCAGGCACAGGAAGCGGATGGACGCAAGATAGTCTGGGGTGAAGTCCTTACGCCAGTCGAAGGGCACGTAACAGCCCTCCACGATCAGGTTCTGCCGGTTCTCGATGGCGGTTTTGATCATCTCCCGCACGATGGGCCAAAGGTAATCCGTCAAAGCGTCGTCGTCCTCCGGTGTCAAGGCCGTGTTCCCGCTGCGGATCAGGCCCATCTTCAGATGGTCGATGGAAAGGTATGGGTAGGCATACCTCTCCATCATCTTCTGAGCCAGAAGGGTCTTTCCCGTGTGGGTGGCCCCGGTGATGAGAATGACCATGGGCTACGCCCTTTCCCCGCTGTATTTGTCGAACCAGTCGGTGATCTCCTGCAGGCGGCGGAGGCGGTGCAGGGGCTTTCCGGAGCGGGAAAGCTCATGGTTTTCCCCATGAAAGAGGCACAGCCGGGCGGGCACGCCCCGGTCCACCAGGGCCGAATACATCTGCAGCCCCTGCTCCAATGGGCAGCGGTAGTCCTCATCTGAGTGGATGAACAGGGTGGGCGTCTTCACGTTCTTAGCGTATTTGAGAGGGGACTGGGCCCACATCTTTTCCGGGCTGTCGTAGAGGCTGGCGGCGGTCTGGTCCGCCGCGAAGTAGCCGCCGATGTCGGACACGCCGCAGAAGCTTAGCCAGTTGGAGATGGACCGTTGGGAAGCGCAGCAGCAGAACCGGTCCGTGTGGCCGATGATCCAGTTGGTCATGAAGCCGCCGTAGCTGCCGCCGGTCTCGCAGACCCTTTGGGGGTCGATGGCGGGATAGGCGGCCAGAACGGCATCCGCAAAGTCCATGAGATTCCGATAATCCGTGGCCCCGTAGCCGCCCCGAATGTCCGCAAAGGCGTTGTCGCCCCCGTCGCTGCCCTTGGGGTTGCAGAAGAAGACGAAGTAGCCCTTCCCCGCCCAATACTGCATCTCGTGGTAGAACACGGGTCCATAGACGGTCTTGGGGCCGCCGTGGATGTCGAAGACGGCGGGGTATTTCTTTTCGGGGTCGTAGCCGAAGGGCTTGAGGACCCAGCCCTCTATGGTCAATCCCTCGCTCTCCACGCTGAGGGGCTCCGGCTGGGCCACGTATTTTTCCTGCAGGGCGGGGCCGTTGAAATCCGTCAGGCGCTTGGCTGCCCCGCTTTCCAGGTCGCAGAGATACAGCTCCTGGGGCCGCATGTCGTAGAGCCCCACGCAGAGGGCGGTGGTGCCGGCGATATCGAAGCAGTCCATGGCGCCTGGCTTGGTGAACACAGGGGTGTCCGTGCCGTCTTTATCCAGGCAATAGAGGACGGCGTTCCCGCCCCGGGTGGTCAGATGATAGAGGCTGTCCCCCACGGCCACCGCCTGCCGGCCCCCGCCCATGCGGCAGTCGCTGCCCACGCTGTTGTAGAGGCTGAATTCCGCCGGGAACAGGACCCGCAGGGCCCCGGCGGCCTCGTCCAGTTCATAGACATAGTCGTTTTCGTTCAGGCCGTAGCGCCGGCCCTCTCCGCCCAGGACCCAGATCCTGTCCCCTACCGTTTCCAGGCGGGAGAGCATGAAGGAATCGGTGTGCAGGATATCCCTCACATCGCCGGTGGAAAGGTTGTAGACCCGCAGGGTGAAGGTCTTCAGCTCCAGCCGGGGCCCCTTCTCCTGGGCGGCGAAGAACACCTCGTCCCCCCTGACGGTAAAGCCGCCCATGTCCTCCCCCGGCCCGGTGATGGGCGTGATGGTCAGGGGGTCCAGGGTGACCAGGAACAGCCGCCGGCGCTGGCCGTTGGTGACGCCGGCGCCGTTGAACCAGAAGGGCGCCTCGTCGAAGACCTCATAGTCCCGATTATCCTCGGCCTCCTTCCGGGCGGCCTTTCGGGCGGCCTCGTCCGCGGCGTAGAGGTCGGGATGGCGCTTGTCCACGGAGGCGGTCACCAAAAAGCGCTTGTCTCCCGCGGCCCGGATCTCCCGGACGGCGAAGGGCAGGGTGAAACAGGGCATGGCTTCCCCGCCGGAAAGGTTCAAAACATAATAGGAAGTGAAGGCTTCCTTTTCCTCCGCCCGCTTCTTTTCGGCGGCGGAGCGCACCGCGGGGAACAGGAGCCGATCGTCGTCCAGCCACAGGAAGCTGCTCTCCTTGCCCAGGTCCGTGAGCTGCCGCACCTGTTCGTTTTCATAGAGGTAGAGCCGGGATTCATAGCCGTTCTCCTCCTCGTTGGCCGAGCTCACCACGAAGGCCGCCCTCTTTTTGGCCGGATTGAACCGAAGCGCGGACAAAAACCGATACGACAGGATATCCTTTTGTGCAATGGGTCTCATGCTTTTCACCCTTTCTTTCGCCGCCGGCGAAGGCTTTTCTTACACTATACAGCGGCCCGCCGGAGAACACAAGCGCAAAAATTCGCCGCAAAATGATAAAAATAGGGCTTGCATTTTTGAAAATCATTTAGTATAATAGCGTAGTTCGTGTAAAGGACAATATCTATAGGGGGTAAATGCTGTGGCAAACATCAAATCTGCTCTGAAGCGTGC
The DNA here is from genome assembly GCA_902765005.1 of uncultured Eubacteriales bacterium. GTDB lineage: Bacteria > Bacillota > Clostridia > Christensenellales > CAG-138 > RUG472. Next base: position 63,090 of record CACWYB010000005.1, read on the forward strand.
AGGCACCAACAAAAAGGAGAATCTTCGCAATCGCGAGGATAAGTCCGCTTTGAAGACTGCTCTGCGTCGCTATGACGAAGCTCTCCAGGGTGAGGATAAGGAAGCCGCTGAGGCCGCTTATCTCAAAGCCGTGAGCACCGTCGATAAGGCAGCTGCCAAGGGCGTCATCCATAAGAATGCCGCCAACCACAAGAAGGCGCAGCTGGCCGGCAAGCGCGCGTCCGCCAATTGACCCCGAAAGTATAGATTCTGATCGGCCCCCTTTCCGTATGAAAGAGGGCCGTTTTTTGTAGGCACAGGAGGTCGTTTTATGGCCATGGACGGACTTTCCCTCCACGCCATGCTGTGGGAGATGCGGGATCTTATGGGCTCCCGAGTGGATAAGGTGCAGCAGCCCGACAAGGATACCCTGCTCCTTTCCTGCCACGGCACGGCCTGCGGGCGGGTGAAGCTCCTCATCAACATCCATAACGAAAACGGGCGGTTGGCCCTGACCCGGGACACGGCGGAAAACCCCGTCGCGGCGCCGGCTTTTTGCATGCTGCTCAGAAAGCGGCTCATGGGCAGCCGGATCACGGCCATGGAGCAGACGGGCCTTGACAGGTTGGTCCGCTTCCGCTTCTCCGGCCGGGACGAGCTCATGGACGAAAGCGTCTGCTCCCTGGTGGTGGAGCTCATGGGCAAGCACGGCAACGCCTTTTTGCTGGACGGGAACGACACCATTCTGGACTGCCTGCGCCATATCGGCGTGGGAGCCGAAGCCCTGCGGGTGTGCCTGCCCAACGTGAAGTATGAGGCCCTCCCCCTCCAGGAGAAGAAGGACCCTCTGGCGGCGACGGCGGAGGAGCTGGCCGGTTTGGATTCCCCCCGGGCGCTGATGAACGGCTACATGGGCATCTCCCGGCAGATCGCCGCCCTTCTCTTCGTGGAGGAGCAGAGCCCCGAAAGCCGGGGACGATACCTCTTTGAAGCCTTCCAGTCCCTGAAGGAAGGCGCCCTCTCCCCCTGCCTGGTGCCGGGCCTTGGCCCCTCTCCTATTCGGCCCATCCACCGGGCCGACGCCGTCCCCTACCCCACCCTGTCCGCCGCCTACGACGCCTGGTACCGGGAGCGGGACGTGCGCATCCGCATGCTCCGGGAGACCGGGTCCCTGCGCGCCACATTGGAGCATGCCCTCAAGCGCTGCGAAAACAAGATCAGCGCCTTTTCCAGCGACCTGATGAGCCAGGAGGAAGAAGCTCGGCTGCGCCTTTGCGGGGAGCTGCTCTTGAGCTACCACGGGGAGCGGCCCAAGGGAGCCGACAGCCTGACCGTTGAAAACTATTATGAATACCCGCCCACCTCCATCTCCGTTCGGCTGGACCCCGCCCTGTCCGTGCCGGAGAACGCGGCCCGCTACTTCAAGCGCTATCAGAAGCTCAAGGCCGCCCGGGCCTACGCCGAGGGCGAAATGGGCAAGCTTCGGGAGGAGCAGCTGTATCTGCAGAGCCAGCTGGTCTGCCTCAACAACTGCGAAAACAGCGACGACGTGGCGGCGATCCGCCAGGAGCTGATTCGGGAGCGGTACATCCGCCCCGCCGCGGCCAAAGAAGCCGCCCGGCCCAAGGCAACAAAGTCCCAGCCTATGCACTTTCTTTCCTCCGCGGGGGTGTCTATCTATGTGGGCAAGAACAACGAGCAGAACGACCGCCTCACCCGCAGCGCCCCGCCGGACGCTCTCTGGCTCCACGTGAAGGACGCTGCCGGCTCCCATGTGATCGTGGACTGTAAGGGCATGCCGGACAAGCAGACCCTGCTGGAAGCGGCCATGCTGGCGGTGCATTTCAGCAGCCAGCGGGGCGGCGCCTCCGTGCCCGTGGACTATGTGCCCCGGCGCTACGTGAAGAAGCCCTCCGGCTCAAAACCCGGCTTCGTCATTTTCACCAACCAACGCACCCTTTTCATCACCCCCGACCCCAACGTCATCAGCACCCTGAAGAAAGGTTTACAGGAAAATTAACATGAAGCTCTTGATCGCATCCAACAACGCCCATAAGGTCCGGGAGATCCGGGAGATCCTGTCCGGCTACTTCGACGAGATGGTCACCATGCGGGAAGCGGGCCTTGCCATCGACGTGGTGGAGGACGGGGCCACCTTCCAGGACAACGCCGTGAAAAAGGCCACCGAGATCCTGGAAAAAAGCGGCTTTGACGCCGCCCTGGCCGACGACTCCGGCCTTTGCGTGGACGCCCTGGGCGGCGCTCCCGGGGTCTACTCCGCCCGCTACGCCGGGGAAGGCCACGACGACGCGGCCAACAACGCCAAGCTCATGGCGGACATGCGGGACGTGCCCGACGGGGAGCGGACCTGCCGGTTCGTAAGCTGCGTGGCCCTGGCCCGCAAGGGCATGCCGGTGCTGGTGGCCCAGGGCACGGCGGAGGGCACCCTGCTTCGGAGCGCCGCCGGGGAGAACGGCTTCGGCTACGACCCCTATTTCTTCTATCCCCCGCTGCAAAAATCCTTTGCCCAGCTCACGGCTCAGGAGAAGAACAGCGTGAGCCACCGCCGCGCCTCCCTGGACGCCCTGCGGCAGGCCCTGGACGCGGAACAGGGAGAAAGATGAGGATCGGCGTCTTCTCCGACAGCCACGGCGACATCTCCCCCGCCAAAGTCTTTTTCGACAGTCTGGCGCCCCTGGACTGTCTCTTTCACCTGGGGGACTACGCCGCCGACGGGGAGAAGCTCTCCCGGCTCTTCTCCTGCCCGGTGTATGCCGTGAAGGGCAACTGCGACTTTCGGTCCGATGCGCCGCCGGAGCAGATCGTGGACCTGGGCGGCAAGCGGTTTTTGCTGACCCACGGCCATCAGTTCTATTCCGCCTTGGCCCTTAGCTATCGAGGGGCGGAGGTCCGGGCGGACATGATCCTCTACGGTCACACCCATGTGCCGGACCTGTCTGCCGATGGGCCCCGGCTCATCCTGAACCCCGGTTCCCTCTCCCGCCCCCGAGGCGGCTCTCTGGAAAGTTGCGCCCTTATCACCCTGGAGGGAGAGGATTTGCGCGTCAGGTTCATCAATGAGGACACAGCAGCCCGCCGCCGGTAATAAAATGTTCATCTTTACGGCACAAAAGTTCTGCGTTTGTGCCATTGACAGGGGCCTTGTACGGGGGTAAACTTATCTCACGTCCCTATTCTGAGGTATAAATATGCGCAAGAAGGCGATAGCTGTTCTTTTAACATTTGTATTTTTGTTCACCCTTCTGCCCGGCGCCTCCGCTCAGGCGGAGGGATTTGACGTGAGCACCCTTCGGGAGCGGTATGCCATTTTGGTCAACGCAGACGACCCCACCACCGCCCTCTACGGCATCGAGAAGAACGCGGACGAGCATTGCTCCACGGGCAGCACCATCAAGATCCTCACCTGCATGCTGGCCATCGAGTCCGGCCGGCTGGACGAGGAGGCCACGGTGTCCGATAACGCCGTCAATTTCAACAAAAAGTACAACTCTCTCATGGGCCTGGAGGCCGGCCAGAAGTGGACCATCCGGGACCTGCTCTATGGCCTTATGCTCCCCAGCGGCAACGACGCCGCCATCGCCATCGCCGAGCAGCTGGCGGGCTCCACCCGCGCCTTTGCCAACCAGATGAACGAGAAGGCCAAGGAGCTGGGTATGAACAACAGCTACTTTACCACCGTGCATGGCAAGGACGACAGCGGCAAGAACTATTCCACCGCCCGGGACATGGCCCTGCTCACCGCCTGGGCCCTGCAGAACGAGACCTTCCGGCAGATCGTGAGCACCACCACCTACACCTGCTCCGATGTGAGCGGCCACACCACCATCACCCTGCAGAACACCAACCGGCTCCTGATCGACGCCCAGTCCGACGGCACCTATACCCCCATTTCCTGCCTCTATCCCGACGCCATCGGTGTGAAGACCGGCGACACCAACCTGGCGGGCAAGTGCTTCATTGCGGCGGCCGCCCGGGGCGGCGTCACGCTGATCGCCGTGCTCTTGGGCGGCACCCTGGATGACCAGGATTATTTGGACCGGTCCCTCAACATGAACGCCAAGACCAAGGACCCCTACAACGCCCAGCGGTTCGAGGACGCCATCGCCCTGTTCAACTACGGCTTCAAGCAGATGACCCAGCTGGTCACCGTGCAGGACCTGATCGACATGGGCATGCCCGTGTCCTTTCCCGTGCAGGTGCAGAACGCCGCCAAGAACGACCCGGAGAACGGCCAGCTCACCGTCTCTCCCCGGCTGGACGCCAATCGGGAGATCCAGCTCATGACCCCCTTTATGGAGCAGCTGACCAGCAACATCTCCTCCATGGCCGAGACCAAGATCGGCACCCTGGTGGCCCCCATCAACAGTGGGGACGTGGTGGGCACCGTGGAGTATAAGCTGGGCAACTCCGTCCTCTTCACCTCCAACCTCTACGCGGATCGGGACGTGCGGGAGGGCATCCTGGGCGGCGAACCCACCGCCAACAGCGAGAATCCCCAGCCCCAAGTTTCCACCGGCGCCGTCACCTCCTTGATGGGCACCGCCTCCACCCTCACCGGGGAACCGGTGAAAGAGAGCAATACCCGGCAGATCGTCCTGACCATCCTCATCATCCTGCTCGTGCTGGTGGTGGTGGCCTTCGTCGTGTTCATGGTCATCGTGCGCATCCGCCGGGAGCGCCGCCGCAAGGCCCGGGCCGCCGCCCGCCGCCGCCGGCGCATGCAGCAGGAGCGCATCGCCCGGCAGCGCGCCGTCGAGGAGCGGGAATACATCCGCCGATGAAGCGTTTCCCTATGAAAACCCATGTGCGCCGTCTGGCGGCTTTGCTGGCCGTTCTGACGGCGTTTGTCGTTCTCTGCCCCGAATCCCGGGCGGAGGACAATAAGCCGGACCTGTCGACATTCCCCGAACGAAACGTGATCCTTTCCACCGGGGACGCCCCCCAGGTGAGCCTGAACGGTCTGGAAAAGAACGCGGATGAGAAGGCCTACCCGGCCAGCATCGTGAAGATGATGACCGGTCTGGTGGCCCTGGAGAAGGGGAATTTGGAGGATTTGGTGACCATCTCCGCCCACGACGTGAAGCTGGCCACCGCCAACACAAAGATCGGCCTCAAGGAGGGCGAGGTCTATCGCCTGGGGGACCTGCTCTACGGCATGCTTCTCCCTTCGGGCAACGACGCCGCTCGGGCCGTGGCCGAGCAGGTGGGCGGCTCCGAGGAGGGCTTTGCGGAGCTCATGAACCAGAAGGCTCAGGAGCTGGGCATGCTGAGCAGCCACTTTACCAACGCTTCCGGCCTCCACGACGAGAACATGTACACCACCGCCCGGGACCTTGCCATCATGGGCGCCGCCGCCGCGGAAAACGAGGCCCTCTGCCAGATTTTGACCACCCCCACCTACACCCTGACGGAGCAGACCACCGGGCGCACCATCTCGGTCCGCAATATCGATCGGCTGGTCAACGAGCCCAAATCCGGAGACTATGAAAAGGTCCACGCCCTGTATACCTGGTGCATCGGCGGCAAGACCGGCAGCACCAACGCCGCCGGCCGCACCTACATGGCCATGGCCCGGTACAGCGGCGTGACCTTGGTGTGCGTGCTGCTGGGGGACAAGGTCCCCACCACCAGCACCAAGGGCACCGCCTACGACAAGATCATCGCCAACCGGTTCCTGGAAGCCAAATCCCTCTTTGAATACGGCTACGCCCACCTGTTCCCCGTCATGAGCATCCGCATGCTCCAGACGGAGGGCCTGCAGACGGAGTTCACCGCCACGGTGCAGAAAGGCGAGACCTCCTGCGCCATTCCTGCGGTGGTGGCGGATCTGGACGCCGCCGTGACCGTGTATCTGCCCGCCCGGCTGGCCCTGCAGGACAAGGAAGCTATCCGCTGCGACGCCGCCCTGACCCCGGCGGAGGTGCCCATCCAGGCCGGCGACCCGGCGGGCCAGGTTTCCTACTACTATCAGGACCGGCTCCTGTTCACCCTGCCCCTGGTGTTCGCCTACGGCTTGGAGCCGGACCCCACGCCCTCCCCCGTTCCCGTGCTGACCATGGAGAAGCGGCCCCTGCCCTCTCCCGGGGAGACGGCGGCCCCGGTGCAGCAGATCGAACAAGCGGAAGAGGACGCCCCGGCCTCCCGGCAGACAAGCCCGCTGCTCTTCATCCTGCCCTCCCTCGCCCTGCTGCTGGGCGTGTTCGTCTACTGTCTGCTGCGCCGCAGAAAGAAATGAGAAAAGGTTTTTTACACACAAAAAGAGACCGGCTGCCCGGTCTCTTTTGCGTTGGTCTTTTACAGGTTGAACTGCTTGGTGATGATGTCCACGATCTCCTGGCCGATCCGCTTCTGGGCCTCCACAGTGGAAGCGCCGATGTGCGGCGTGCAGGACACCATGGGGTGGCTGTAGAGAGCCTTGTTCTGGGCGGGCTCGGAGGCGTACACGTCCAGGCCCGCGGCCCGGACCTTGCCGGACTCCAGGGCGGCCAAGAGGGCGTTCTCGTCCAGGTTGGCGCCGCGGCTGGTGTTGATGATGCACACGCCGTCCTTCATCTTGGCGATGGTGTCCGCGTTGATGATGGCGCCGCCATCCACAGCGGGGGCATGGACGCTGATGAAGTCGGATTCCTTGAGCAGCTCATCCATCTCCACATAGGGGATGCCCAGCTGATCCTCGATGCCGTCGATGTGGTAGATATCGAAGGCAATGACCTTCATGCCGATGGCCTTGGCCATGACGCCCAGGTGCTGGCCGATGCGGCCGAAGCCGATGATGCCCAGGGTCTTGCCCTGCAGCTCGATACCCTTGGCGTAGGCTTTCTTCTCCCACTTGTCCTCCCGCATGGTGTGACCGGCGATAGAGAGGAAGCGGGCGCAGGCGAACATATGGCCCATGGCGAGCTCGGCCACGGACTGGGAGCTGGCCCGGGGGGTGTTGCGGACGGTGATGCCGTTCTCCTCGGCGTACTTCACGTCGATGTTGTCCACGCCCACGCCGCCGCGGATGACCAGCTTCAGCTTGCCGGCTTCCTTGGCCGCGTCAATATGGGGCACCCGCACCTTGGTGGCGGAGCGGACCACGAGCACGTCGTAGTTCTTCACCGCATCCTTCAGGGCTTCGGGATCATAAAACTGCTGATCAACCTGGCAGCCCTTGGCTTCCAGCGCGGCCACCGCGCCCTTTTCCATACCGTCAGACGCAAGAATCTTGATCATGTCCAAACCTCCTTATGCGTTTTCCGCTTCGTACTTCTTGAGGAATTCCACCAGAGCCTCCACGCCTTCGATGGGCATAGCGTTGTAGATGGAGGCGCGCAGACCGCCCACGCTCTTGTGGCCCTTCAGGTTCTCAAAGCCGGCCGCCTTGGTGGCCGCCACCACAGCAGCGTCCTTGTCCTTGTCGCCGGTGATGAAGGGCACGTTCATGAGGGAGCGATCCTTCTTCTCCACGGTGCCGTAGAACAGCTTGGAAGAATCCAGGAAGTCGTACATGACCTTGGCCTTGGCTTCGTTCTTCTTGGCCATGGCCTCGAGACCGCCGTTGGCGAGCAGGTACTTGAAGACCTTGCCGCAGACGTAGATGGCCCAGCAGTTGGGGGTGTTGTACATGCTGCCGTTCTTGGAATGGGTGTCGTACCGGAGATAGATGGGGGTCTTGGGATCGATATCCTCGCGGATCAGATCCTCGCGGATGATCACGATCGCCAGGCCCGCGGGACCCACGTTCTTCTGCACGCCGCCGTAGATGAGGCCGTAGTCCGCCACATTGCAGGGCTTGGAAAGGAACATGGAGCTCTGGTCGGACACCAGGATCTTGCCCTTGGTGTTGGGCAGCTGCTGATAGGTGGTGCCGTAGATGGTCTCGTTCTCGCAGATGTAGACGTAATCCGCGTCGTCGTCGATGGGCAGATCGGACACATCGGGGATGTAGGAGAAGTTCTTGTCCTCGCTGGAGGCGATCACGTTCACCTTGCCGTACTTCTTGGCTTCGGCGGCGGCCTTCTTGGACCAGGAACCGGTGACGATGTAATCGAACACGCCGTTCTTGCACAGGTTCAGGGGGATAGCGGAGAACTGCAGCGTGGCGCCGCCCTGGATGAAGAGCACCTTGTAGTTGTCGGGAATGTTCATCAGCGTGCGAAGATCGGCCTCCGCCTCGTCGATGATCTGCTGATAGACCTTGGACCTGTGGGACATCTCCATGACGCACATGCCGCTGCCGCGGTAGTTCATCATCTCATCCCGGATCTCCTCCAAAACAGGCTCCGGCATGATGGCAGGACCGGCGGAAAAGTTGTACACACGACCGTATTTCATGAAAAAACCTCCTGTTGAATTAGATTCCTAATGTAGTATACCACTTTTTTCCAACGCGTCTATACTTGGCGCACAAATATATGGTTTTCCGGCGGCCTTCAGGGCGTTGGCCGTGTCCTTGAGGCCGCTGCCCGTGCTGATGACGGTGACGGTCTCGTTGGAACGGATGATCCCCTGCTCCACCGCCGCCTTCACGCCGGCTGTGGCCGTGGCCCCGGCGGGCTCGGAGAACACGCCTTCGTTCCGGCCCAACAGCCGCATGGCGTTCAGGATATCGTCGTCGGAAACGGCGATCCAGCGGCCGTCGGAGGCGTAGACCGCCCGCTGAGCCTTCTTCGGGTTCCGGGGCACGCCCACGGAGATGGAGTCTGCCAGGGTCTCCTCGGGGGTGGGCACCAGCTCATGGCCGGGGACCTTATCTGCGTTGACGAAGGGGCAGCAGCCCGTGGACTGGACCCCCAGGATCCGGGGAATCCGGTCGATGAGGCCCAGCTCATAGAGATCCTTGAAGCCGGTGTAGACCCCGCCGATGGTGCAGCCGTCGCCTACGGAGCAGGCCACCCAGTCGGTGACCCGGAAGTTCAGCTGCTCGGCGATCTCCATGGCCACGGTCTTCTTGCCCTCGCTCATGACCGGGTTGATGCCCGCGTTCCGGTTGTACCAGCCGTACTTCTCGATGGCGGCCCGGCTCAGCTCGAAGGTCTGCTCGTAGTCCCCATCCACCACCACCAGCTTGGCGCCGAAGATCATCAGCTGGGCCACCTTCCCCTGGGGCGCCCGCTTGGGCACGAAGATGACGGCCTTCAGGCCCATCCGGGCGGCGCTCCCCGCGCAGGAGGAGGCCGCGTTGCCCGTGGAGGAGCAGGAGATGGTGTCGTAGCCCAGCTCAATGGCCTTGGCCACCGCCACCCCGGACGCCCGGTCCTTCAGGGAGGCGGTGGGGTTGATGCCGTCGTCCTTGATGAACAGGGCCTTCACGCCCAGCTCATCCCGCAATTTCTTGGATTCGTAGAGAGGAGACCAGCCGATGCGCAGGAACCGGCTCACGTCCGTGGTGTCCGCCACGGGCATGAGGGCCCGGTACCGCCACATGCTGTTGTCCCGGTTCGCCGCCAGAGCCTCCCGGGTCAGGACCTTTTTCACCTCGCCGTAGTCATAGACGATGTCCAGGATACCCTTCTCCCCGCAGTGGGGGCAGGTGTACAGCTCGGGTCCAAAGGGGAACTCCTTCCCGCAGATGGTGCAGCGATAGCCTAATACCCGCTTCATGGCCCTTACAGCTCGGCCAGTACGCCGGTCTTCTCGTTGAAGGCGTTGATGAGCTTGTCCAGATCCGCAGCCTGCTCGTGCATGTCGGTCCAGTAATGCTCATCATACCACTGCTGGTTGATCTCCTCGTAGGTCTTGCCCTGCTGCTCCACCCAGGTGTAGTACTTCAGGTTGTGGATGCGCTTGCGATCCTGATAGGAGAGCTCCAGCATGGCGTCGGTGCGCACGCCCTGCAGATGGCGGGCAAAGTCGTAGGCCGCGGCCATTTCGGAGTAGGCGCCCTGCTGCTCGTCCAGTTCTTTGATGCGGCTCTCGTACATGATGGCGGAGTCGGTGCACACGGTGGCCACCACGTCATGCTCGGTGAGCTCGTAGTATTTGGCCATCTTGATGCAGCAGAGCATGTTGGCGATGCCGGAGATGCCCATGAGGGACAGCTTCTCCACGGTCTCGGCGGGCACGCCCGCTTCCTCGATGAGGTACTTCTTGCCTTCGGGGCTGTTGAAGAGCCTGAGCAGGTTCTGGGAATCGTCGTCGTCGATGTCGATGACCATGTCGGTGTTCTTCACGTTGTGGATCCAGGGCACATGCTTGTCGCCGATGCCTTCGATCCGGTGGCCGCCGAAGCCGTTCTCCAGCAGCGTGGGGCACTGGAGGGCCTCGCCCACAGCCAGCTTCAGGTGGGGGTACTTCTCCTTCAGAAGGTCGCCCGCGCTCATGGTGCCGGCGGAACCGCTGGTGAAGCAGGCGCCCGCCAGACGGTCGCCCTCGCCCTTGATGCTCTCGAAGGCTTCGGCGATGGCGTTGCCGGTGACCTGATAATGCCACACGCAGTTGCCCATCTCCTCGAACTGATTGAAGATGACCACGTCGTCACGGGTGCGGCGAAGCTCCCAGGTCTTGTCGAAGATCTCCTTCACGTTGCTCTCGCACCCGGGGGTGGCGATGACTTCGCCGGCGATCTTGGAGAGCCAGTCGAAGCGCTCCTTGCTCATCTCGGCGGGCAGGATGGCCACGCTCTGGCAGGCCAGGAGCTTGCTGTTGAAAGCGCCGCCCCGGCAGTAGTTGCCGGTGGAGGGCCAAACGGCCTTGTTGTAGGTGGCGTCGAACTGGCCGGTGACCAGGCGGGGCACCAGGCACCCGTAGGAGGCGCCCACCTTGTGGCAGCCCGTGGGGAACCACTTGCCGATGAGGCAGATGATCCGGGCCTTCACGCCGGTGAGAGAGCTGGGCAGCTCGATGAAGTTCACGGGGCCGTACTGGCCGCCGTCCATGACGGGCTCATTGTGCCAGGTGATGCGGAACAGGTTCAGGGGGTTCACATCCCACAGGCCCACGTTCTTCAGGGCTTCCTTCACCTTCTCGGGGACCAGTTCGGGGTGCTTCATCTGCTCGAAGGTGGGCAGGATGATGTGGTTCTTGCGAGCCACCTCGATGTTTCTTTCCAGAGCTTCCGGATGGATGGTAAGATCGATCATATTTGTATTCCTTTCAAAAATGTATTAGGCGTTCCAGCGCTTGGTGTTCTTCTCTTCCAGCTCCAGGAGCTTCTTGGCGGGGTCCTTCACCTTGGCCAGGAAGATCATGGCCGCGATGATGTAGGGCTTGAAGGAGGCCTGCTTGTAGAGGGGATCCCGATAGCGGTCGAAGACGGAGGCGGCCACCTCGCCGGCTTCGCAGGACACATCCGTGATGTCCGCGGGCAGGCAATGCAGATACAGGGCCTTGCCGTCCTTCGTGAGCTTCATCATCTCCTCGGTGCACTCCCAGTCCTTGTGCTCCGCGTTCTGGGCAAGGAGCCGCTTTTCGAGCGCCTTGATGCCCTCGATGTCGCCCTTGCCGTAGAGCTCGGTCCGCTCCTCCATGGCCTTGAAGGGGGCCCAGGACTTGGGATAGACGATGTCCGCGTCCTTGAAGGCTTCCTTCATGTCGTGGGTGATGGTGAACTTGGCGCCGGACTTCTTGCAGTTCTCCTCCGCCACCTTCACCACGTCGTCCATGATCTCGTAGCCCTCGGGATAGGCGAGGGTCACGTCCATGCCGAAGCGGGTGAACAGGCCCGCCACGCCCTGGGGCACGGACAGTGGCTTGCCGTAGGAGGGGCTGTAGGCCCAGGTCATGGCCACCTTCTTGCCCTTGAGGTTTTGGATGGCTTCATCCAGGTCGTCGCTTTCACCCAGGGTGTGGATGCAGTGGAGCATGTCCGCCATGCACTGGGTGGGATGGTCGATGTCGCACTGGAGGTTGACCAGCGTGGGCTTCTGCTCCAGCACGCCCGCCTTGTTGCCCTCGGTGACGGCGTTCACCACGTTGTGCATGTAGGTATTGCCCTTGCCGATGTACATGTCGTCCCGGATGCCGATGACGTCCGCCATGAAGGAGATCATGTTGGCGGTCTCCCGCACGGTTTCGCCATGGGCGATCTGGCTCTTGCCCTCGTCCAGATCCTGGACCTCGATGCCCAGCAGGTTGCAGGCGGAGGCGAAGGAGAACCGGGTGCGGGTGGAGTTGTCGCGGAACAGGGAGATGCCCAGGCCGGAGTCGAAGATCTTGGTGGAGATGTTGTTCTCCCGGAGGTGACGGAGGGCGTCGGCCACCGTGAACACCGCCGCGATCTCATCGTCGGTCTTTTCCCAGGTCAGGAAAAAGTCGCCATTGTACATGTTGTCGAACTTCAGCTGGTTCAGTTTGTCGGTGTACTTCTTAACGTTGCTCATAGGACCTCCTGTAAAAAATGTATTGGTGGGTTGCTCAGTCGTTGGCGTACTTGGTGTCGGTCTTCCCCGCCCGGTACACGGTCACGTCCCCGGAGGCGTTCTCGGGATGGTAGTTCATGGGCACGGCGGCGTAGAGGGCCGCGCAGGTGACCAGGTCCTGCTTCCAGGTGATCTCGTTGGGCGCATGGGCCTGAGACTCGGCGCCGGGGCCGAAGCCCACGCAGGGGATGCCATAGCGGCCCTGGATGGACACGCCGTTGGTGGAGAAGGTCCACTTGTCGATGAGGGGCCGATGGCGCTTGTCCATGGCGGTGGGGCTGCCGATGCGCTCCTCACCGAAGAGGGCCTTATGGGCGTCGGCCAGGGCCTGCACATGGGCCGCGGTTTCCTTGTTGATCCAGGTGGGGAAATAGCATTCGGTCTCGTAGGTGAGGCCGGTCCAGGCGGGCCGGTCGTACATGTACATGGAGACCTTCACATCCTTGGCGTACTTCTTGCAGGCGGGCAGGTTGCGGATCTCCTCCAGGCAGGAATCCCAGGTTTCGCCGGCGGTCATGCGGCGGTCCAGGGACACGGCGCAGGAATCGGCCACGGCGCAGCGGGAAGGCGAGGTGTAGAAGATCTGGGAGGCGGTGATGGTGCCCCGGCCCAGGAAGCGGGCGTCCTCATAGTGCTCGGGATTGTACTTGGGGTCCAGCATCTTCACCAGGCCCTTGATCTCGTCCGCATCGGTGGCGGAGTTCTCGTTGAGGGCACGGACATCCTGGAGGATATCGGCCATCTTGTAGATGGCGTTGTCGCCCCGCTCGGGCGCGGAGCCGTGGCAGGACACGCCGTGGACGTCCACCCGGATCTCCATCCGGCCCCGATGGCCCCGATAGATGCCGCCGTCCGTGGGCTCCGTGGAGACCACGAACTCGGGGGTGATGCCGTCTTCCTTATGGATATACTGCCAGCAAAGGCCGTCGCAGTCCTCCTCCTGCACGGAGGCCACCACCAGGATCTTATAGCCATCGGGGATGAGGTCAAGGTCCTTCATGATCTTGGCGCCGTAGACCGCGGACACCACGCCGCCCTCCTGGTCGGAGCCGCCGCGGCCGTAGATGATGTCGTCCGTCTCATAGCCCTGGTAGGGGTCATGCTCCCAGTTGGCGAGGTTGCCGATGCCAACGGTGTCGATGTGGCCGTCGAAGGCGATGATCTTCTCCCCCGTGCCCATCCAGCCCAGGGCGTTGCCCTCGGGGTCGATCTCGGCTTTGTCGAAACCCAGCGCTTCCATCTCCTGGATGGTGCGCTTCACCACGCCCTCCTCCTCGCAGCTCTCGCTGGGGATGGCGATGAGGTCCCGGAGAAACTTGGTCATGGCCGGCAGATAACCTTGGGCCGCTTCTTTGATCTTTGTATAGTCCATAGCATCCTCCTACCTGTATATTTTCACTTGCAGTATATCACACCTGCGGCGAAATGCAATGCGAAAATCCAATTATTTTTAGGTAAACCAAAATTATTTTTGTTTTCCCCGTCCATCTTGAATTCAGGCCTTGCATGTGATAAACTATGCACATAAAATGAATACTCTTCCGGCTGTAAGGGAGTGCTTCGCGCGCGGGCTGTCAAACCATGTGTTTGCTGCCGCGCTGTTTTTTCAGAACCATCAAAAAGGAGGCTGCCATGATTCTTATCACAAACGGAACAGTCATCACCCGCGACCAGGAACGGCCCTTTTTCCCGGACGGCGCCGTGCTGGTGGACGGCCGGCTCATAAAGGTCATCGGCCCCCGGCAGGAGCTGGAAGCGGCCTATCCGGAGGCGGAGCGGGTGGACGCCCACAGGGGCGTGATCATGCCCGCGTTCATCAACGTCCATTCCCATATCTACAGCGCCCTTGCGAGGGGCCTTTCCATCAAGGGCTTCAACCCCACCAACTTCTATGAGATCCTGGACGGCCAGTGGTGGGCCATGGATCGGAACCTGACGCTGGAGGGCACCCGGGCCAGCGCCTACACCACCATCATCGACGGCATCAAGACCGGCTGCACCACCATCTTCGACCACCACGCCAGCTACAAGGCCATCACCGGCTCCCTCTTTGAGATCGAGAAGGTGGCCCGCGAGCTGGGCATCCGGGCGTGCCTGTGCTACGAGGTATCCGAGCGGGACGGAGAAAGGAAGTGCGACGAGGCTATCGAGGAAAACGCCAGCTTCATCACCCACTGCGAGAAGGATCCCGATCCCATGATCGCCGCCATGTTCGGCGGCCACGCCCTGTTCACCATCTCCGATAAAACATTTGAGAAGATGCAGAAGGCCAACAACGGCCGCACGGGCTACCACATCCACGTGTCCGAGGGCCTGAACGACGTGTACGACTCGGCCCTGAACTACGGCACCCGGCCCGTGAATCGGCTCCTCAACAACGGCATCCTGGGCGAAAAGACCATGCTGGGCCACTGCATCCATGTGAACAGCGGGGAGATGGACATCATCCGGGACACGGGCACCATGGTCTGCAACAACGCGGAGAGCAACATGGGCAACGCCGTGGGCTGCTCCCCCATCCGCCAGATGATGGAAAAGGGCATCCTGGTGGGCATGGGCACGGACAGCTACACCTTTGACATGCTGGAAGCCTTGAAGGTGAGCCTGATCATCCAGCGGCACAACGCCTGCATGCCCAATGTGGCCTGGAGCGAGGTGACGAAGATGCTCTTTGAAAACAACGCCAGGATCGCCGCCAAATACTTCCCCGACCGGCTGGGCAAGCTGAAGGAGGGCTACGCCGCGGACATCATCGTCATGGACTACAAGCCCTTCTCCCCCTTCTCGGACAAGAACATCGACGGCCATATGATCTTCGGCATGACCGGGCGGCAGTGCGAGTTCACCATGTGCGCCGGCCGCATCCTCATGCAGGATCGGAAGCTGGTGGGCATCGACGAGGAGGCCATCAACGCCCGCACCATGGAGGAGAGCATCAAGCTTTGGAAGGCTCTCGACAGCTACAACGGATGACCCAGGAGGAAAATGACCATGAGTGAAAGAATGAATCCCATCTCCTTCGACAAGCTCCTTGCCCGGGTCCTGGCGGAATACGCCCAGCAGGGCACCGTTTTCGGCGCGCATGCCCGGTTTGAGGCGGAACGGCCCGGCCTCCCCCTCTTCGGCGGGCGGATCGAGACCCCCTTCGGCCCCGCCGCCGGCCCCAACACCCAGCTGTCGGAGAACATCATCGCCGGCTACTTTACCGGCGCCCGGTTCTTTGAGCTCAAGACCGTGCAGAAGATGGACGGCGAGGATCTGGCCAAGTGCATCAACCGGCCCTGCATCAAGGCGGACGACGAGGGCTACAACTGCGAATGGTCCACTGAGCTCACCGTGCCCCAGGCCTTCACGGAGTATGTGAACGCCTATGTGATCATCAAGATCATCGCCCGGCTCTGGCACCTGGGGGACCCCAACGGGTTCATGTTCAACATGTCCGTGGGCTACGACCTGGCCGGGATACAGACGGAAAAGATCGACACCTTCATCGAGGGCATGAAGGACGCCTCCCCCACCCCCGCCTTCCAAAACGCCATCGCCGAAGCCAAGAAGCAGCTGCCGGAGCTGGCCGATTATATCGACGCCATCGACCCCCATATCTGCACCAGCGTGACCATCTCCACCCTCCACGGCTGCCCGCCTCAGGAGATCGAGAGCATCGCCAGCTATCTTATCACCCAAAAGAAGCTCCACACCCTGGTCAAGTGCAACCCCACCATCCTAGGCTACGATTTTGCCAGGCAGCGCCTGGATGAGGCCGGGTTCGACTACGTCGCCTTCGACGACCACCATTTCAGGGAGGACTTGCAGTATACGGACGCGGTGCCCATGTTCCGCCGGCTGTTGAAGCTGGCGGCGGAAAACGGCGTTTCCTTCGGGCTCAAGCTCAGCAACACCTGCCCTGTGGACGTGAAGGCCGGGGAGCTGCCCAGCGAGGAGATGTACATGAGCGGCAAGTCGCTGTACCTGCTCACCATCGAGATGGCCGCCCGCCTGGCGGAGGCGTTCGACGGGAAGCTGCGGCTGTCCTTCTCCGGCGGCGCCGACGCCTTCAACATCAAGGCCCTCTTCCGCGCCGGCATTTGGCCCATCACCGTGGCCACCACCATTCTCAAGCCCGGTGGCTACGACCGGTTCTACGAGCTGGCCAAGGAGATCTCCCGCTGCGCCTACAAGCCCTTCACCGCCGTGAACCCGGCGGCGGTCCGCGCCCTGTCCGACAAGGCGGCCCGGGATCCCCACCACAGAAAACCCATCAAGCCCCTGCCCAGCCGGAAGAACGGAGAGCAGGTGCCCCTGCTGAGCTGCTTTATCGCCCCCTGCCAGGGCGGCTGCCCCATCCATCAGGACATTCCCGGATACCTGGCTCTGAACGAGAAGGGCAAGTTCCCGGAATCCCTGAAGCTCATCACCGAGAAGAACGCCCTGCCCTTCATCACCGGCACCATCTGCGCCCATCCCTGCATGGGCCGCTGCACCCGGAACTTCTATGAGCAGAGCGTCAACATCCGCAAGGCCAAGCTCACCGCCGCCCGGAAGGGCTTCGGCGCCCTCATGGCCCGGGGCGTGCAGAAGGAGCAGCTGACAGAAGCCAAGGTGGCCATCATCGGCGGCGGCCCCGCGGGCATGGCGGCGGCCTTCTACCTCACCCGCGCCGGGGCAAAGGTCACGGTGTTCGAGAAGGAGCAGACCCTGGGCGGCACGGTCCGCCATGTGATCCCCTCCTTCCGCATCCCCGCCGCGGCCATCGACCGGGACGTGAAGCTGATCTCCTCCCTGGGGGCCACCTTCGTGCTGGGCCAGCCCGCCCCCTCTTTGGAGGAGCTGAAGAAGGACTTTGACTTCATCCTGCTGGCCGTGGGCGCCCAGAAGGCGAACCGGCTGAACATCGGCGGGAAGGAATACAACGCCATCGCCTTTTTGAAGGCCCTGAAGGCCGGGGAGCCGGTGGATCTGGGCGAGCACGTGGCCGTCATCGGCGCCGGCAACACGGCCATGGACTGCGCGCGGGCGGCCCTGCGGGTGCCGGGGGTGAAGGACGTGTCCATCGTCTATCGGCGTACCAAGAAGTATATGCCCGCCGACGAGGAGGAGATGCTCCTGGCCCTGAAGGAGGGCGTCCAGTTTAAGGAACTGCTGGCCCCGGTGAAGGCGGACGGCAAGAGCCTGCTCTGCCACAGGATGGTTCTGGGCGAGCCGGACGCCTCCGGCCGCCGCAGCCCGGTGGACACGGGTGAGGAAGTCTTGCTCCCCTGCTCCGCCCTCATTGCCTCCCTGGGCGAGAAGGTGGACACGGACCTGCTCCTCTCCTACGGCGCGGCAGTCAACGAGAAGGGCCGCCCCGCCCTGCAGAACGGGAACGTCTTCGTATTGGGCGACGCCCGGCGTGGCCCCGCCACCGTGGTGGAAGCCATGGCGGACGCCCTGGCCGCCACGGAAGCCATCGTGGGCGCGGCCCGGGCCTACGAGCTGCCCCGTGGCGCGGAGCTGGGCGAAGGGAAGCTCATGGATCGCAAGAGCCGGCTGAAGCTCCCCTGCGAGCCGGAGGAGCAGTGCATGCACTGCAACGAGATCTGCGAGAACTGCGTGTCCGTGTGCCCCAATCGGGCCAACGTGGCCCTGCGGGTCCCCGGCAAAAAGGAGCCCCAGATCCTGCACCTGGATTACCTGTGCAACGAGTGCGGCAACTGCGCCTCCTTCTGCCCCTATGCCTCCGCCCCCTACAAGGACAAGTTCACCCTGTTTGAGAACGAGGCGGATTTCGCGGACAGCGAAAACCAGGGCTTCTGCGTGCTGAACGAAAAGAAAAAGCAGGTGAAGGTCCGCCTGGCCGGCACGGAAAAGAAGTATGACCTGTCCAAGGCAAACGATCTGGATGCGGACATCGAGCTGCTCATACTGACGGTACTGAAGGACTACCCGTATCTGCTGGTATAAAGGAGGAGTATGGCCACATTCTTTGTGAACGGAAGATCGGTCACGGCGACAAAAAGCCAGTCCCTGCTGCGCTTTTTGCGGGATGAGCTGCGCCTCACTTCCGTGAAGGACGGCTGCTCCGAGGGGGCCTGCGGGGCCTGCACCGTCATCATCGACGGGGAAACCTGCCGGGCCTGCGTGCCGAAGACGGATCAGCTGGAAGGCAGGCACATCATCACCGTGGAGGGCCTTTCCGACTGGGAGAAGAAGCTCTATACCTTCGCCTACGGGGAGGCCGGGGCCGTTCAGTGCGGGTTCTGCATCCCGGGGATGGTGCTGTGCACCAAGGCGCTGTTGGATAAGGTGCAGGACCCCACGGAGAAGGAGATCCGCCACGCCATCCGCAACAACTACTGCCGCTGCACAGGCTATGTGAAGATCATCCAAGCCATCCAGTTGGCGGCCAAGCTGAAGAAGGAGGGTGCCATCCCGGAGCCCACCGAAACGGACTGGAAGCTGGGCAGCAGCGTCCATCGGCTGGACGTGGAGGAGAAGGTTTTGGGCTACGGCAAATACCCGGACGACTGGTATCTGCCGGGCATGACCTACGGCTCCGCCGTCAGGAGCCAATACGCCCGGGCCCGGGTCCTCTCCATCGACGCCGAGAAGGCCAAGGCCCTGCCCGGGGTGGTGGCGGTGATCACCGCCGAGGATATCCCCGGGGAGAACAAGGTGGGCCACATCAAGCACGACCAATACTCCCTCATCCCCGTCGGGGGCCTCACCCACTATCTGGGGGACGCCATCGCCCTGGTGGTGGCGGAGGATCAGGAGACTCTGGAGAAGGCCAAGAAGCTGGTGAAGGTGACCTATGAGCCCCTCCCCGCCGTCCACGGGCCGGAGGAGGCCCGCCTGCCGGACGCGCCACGGGTCTTCGACGAGGAGGAGAACAACGTCCAGGCCTACAAGCACGTGGCCCGCGGGGACGCAGAAGGGGCCATCGCCGCCTCAAAACATGTGATCTCTCGGCACTTTGAAACCCCATGGACCGAGCACGCCTTCCTGGAGCCGGAGTGCGCCGTGGCCTATTGGGACGAGGACGGCTTCGTGCGCATCCTCTCCACGGACCAGTCCTCCCACACCACCCTCCACGAGTGCAAGCTCCTGCTGGGCAGCGAAAAGGTCAGGGTCCAGAACCAGCTGGTGGGCGGGGGCTTCGGCGGCAAGGAGGATATGTCAGTCCAGCATCACGCGGCCCTCATCACCTACCTCACGGGCCGGCCCGTGAAGGTGAAGTTCAGCCGAGCGGAAAGCCTGCTGGTCCACCCCAAGCGCCACCCTTTCTGGATGGATTTCACCATCGGCTGCGACGAAAACGGCATCATCCAGGGCGTAAAGGCCTCCGTTTACTCCGACACCGGCGCCTTCGCCTCCCTGGGCGGGCCTGTGCTGGAGCGGGCCTGTACCCACGCCTCCGGCCCCTACAACTACCAGAACTTTGAGATCGAGGGCACGGCCTACTACACCAACAATCCCCCTGCCGGGGCCTTCCGGGGCTTCGGCGTGACGCAGACCTGCTTTGCCATCGAATCCCTGCTCAACGAGATGGCCGAGAGGATCGGCATCTCCCCCTGGGAGATCCGCTACCGCAACGCCATCCGCCCCGGGCAGGAGCTGCCCAACGGCCAGATCGTGGGCCCCGAAACGGGCCTTGTTGAGACCTTGGAGGTCATCAAGCCCTACTACGACGCCGCCCTGGCCGCGGGGAAGCCCGTGGGCCTTGCCTGCGCCATGAAGAATTCCGGCGTGGGCGTGGGCCTGCCGGACTGGGGCCGCTGCAAGCTCATCGTGGAGGCGGACGAAAAGGTGCACATCTACTCCGGCGCTTCCTGCATCGGCCAGGGGCTGGGCACGGTGCTGGTGCAGATGGTGGTGACCAACACACCCCTCAAGCGGGAGGACATCGTCTATGAGCGGTCCAACACCTGGATCGCTCCGGACTCCGGCGACTCCTCCGGCTCCCGGCAGACCCTCATCACCGGGGAAGCCTGCCGCCGGGCCTGCGAACAGCTGACATCAGCGCTGCAGGAGAAACCCCTGAAGGCCCTGGTGGGGCAGGAATTCTACGGGGAGTATCTGGCCAAAACCGATAAGCTGGGCGCGGACGTGCCCCACCCCGTGTCCCATGTGGCCTACGGCTACGCCACCCAGATGGCCATTTTGGACCGGGATACGGGCAAAATCGAGTCCATGGTGGCGGTCCACGACGTGGGCAAGGCCGTGAACCCCAAGTCCTGCGAAGGGCAGATCGAAGGGGGCGTGGTCATGAGCATGGGCTATGCCCTGCGGGAGCAGTATCCCATCGACGAGAACTGCAAGCCCATCGACAAATTCGGGAAGCTGGGGCTGTTCCGGGCCCACGAGGTGCCGGAGATACGGGCCATCGTAGTGGATAAGCCGGGGCTGGACAAGGCCTGCGGCGCCATCGGCATTGGCGAAATCACCTCCATCCCCACGGCGCCGGCCATTGCGGAGGCCTATTATCAGCTGGACGGACAGCGGCGGACCACCCTCCCCCTGACCAACACGCCCTACGAAAGGAGGGGTTGACATGGCGGATCTGCTCTTCCCAAAGGCGGCTTTGGTGGCCTGCAACGGCGGGTGCCGAAATGAAAGCTGCCCCTATGGCTGCATCGGCTGCGGCATGTGCGTCGCCATCTGCCCCTTTGATGCCATCGCTATCAACAAAAACGGCGTGGCGGAAGTGAATGAATCGAAGTGCCAGGGCTGCGGGGCCTGTGTCACGGAATGCCCCCAGGGGATCATCCGCCTGCATGAGGCGGGCAGCCCCATTGTGGTGAAGTGCGCCAATCGGGATTCGGGCAAGGCAGCCCGGGCGGCCTGCCAGGTGTCCTGCATCGGCTGCGGCATCTGCGAAAAAGCCTGCCCCTCCGGCGCGGCCAGGGTCGAGGACAACCTGTCCTCCATCGACGAGGCGCTATGCCTCGCCTGCGGCATGTGCGCGGTGAAGTGCCCCCGGCACGCCATCTATGATCTGAGGGGCGTGCTGACGAAAATAAACTAACGATAAACTGAAAAAAATATATCCATCTTTAAGGATGATTTCAGGTTTTCGGGGTATACTCTTTGAAGATAGAGCGATCAAAACTTTTTTACTCTTCTATCCCAATACCCTCTCTCCCACGCAAAAGGAGCGGAAATTCCGCTCCTTTTGCCATTTTATATTTCAATTCTCTTCTTATTTTTCCAGCAGACGAGCTTCCAGATAGTAGCGCTTCTCGGCGGCCTCGCCCATGGAGAAGGTCTTGCGGGGCAGTGCGCCGTCGAAGACCACGGTGGAGAACAGCTCGCCCTTCTGCATGGTGGGGAGCAGGAAGCCCACGGCCTTGGGCTTTTTGGACAGGTCCTTCACCACGTCGTCCCCGTGGATGTAGTCCACCTCGCCGCCCAGGTCCTTGAGGACCGCATCGATGGCGTTCTGCAGAGTGCCCACCGCCAGCTGGGCCGCAGGACCGCTGACGACGAAGGTGCCCTCCACGTCCCCATAGAAGAAGGGGATGACGTGGGTTTCGCCGCCCTCGGCCGCCTTCGCTTCGGGCAGGATCTCCACGGAACCATTCTGCTCGGAGAGTTTCTTTTGCAGGGCGTCGATGAGGGTCTTCCCCTCCACTCCGAAGACCACCCGATGGATGGGCTCGAAGATGATGCCCTCGTCATGGACGTTGTTGAGCTCGATGAGGGCGTAGCGGGCGGGATGATCGGCCCGCTCCGCCTCGGGCAGGGTTGCCTTGATCTTCTCCCAGTTGGCCTTGGCCGTGGCCAGGCTGTGGTTGCCGTCGCCCATGGCGAAGAGGAGCACGGGGTGATCGCCGTATTTCTTCTCGAAGGCGGCCTTGTCCGCCAGCTTGGTGAGGCCCGCGATGACGGCGTTCACGTCGCCTTCCTCCGCCACCAGGCGCCCTGAGATGTGGCCGCCGCCCAGCATGAGGTCCGTGTCATAAAGGCAGGGAAGCGTCGCCGCCTTCCTGACCAGGGGCTCGATGACGGTCCGGTCCGGATCGTCGATGAGGACCAGAATGTGAGGCAGCTCCACAGCGGCCCCCTCCCGGATCTTCAGCCGGGGCGGGATGCGGGAGACGATGGTCCCCTCAGTGGCCCGGATCAGGGTGCCGGAACCCTTGGAGTAGTCGTACTCCTCCAGATCCAGGGCCATAACCAGGCCGTGGCGAGTGTTGCCGTTGGCGGTGCGCTCCACCAGCACGAAGCCCTGGGGCTGCTTCTGGAGGATGCCCTTTTTGAGGTATTCCTTCATGTTGGCCTTGATGGCGGCGATGCGCTCCGGCTCATCGGGGCTGCCCAGATACGCCTCCGGCAGAATGAGGTCCAGCGTGGAGGGGGCGTCGCCGATGATGGCGCGAGCCTGCTCCCAATACTCCTTCTGGGAGGTGAACTGATCGCAGGCCACCACGGCCCACTTGCTCATGTCCGTCCCTTTGGGGGGAAGCATCACTTCCGGGACCAGGACGCCGATGGAATTGGTATACTTCTTTTCTTTCATGATTGCTGACCTCACTTCATTTTGATAAAATGCAGGTGTAGACCTTACGGGTATTGTACAATCCTCACATTCTTTTTGCAACCTTTTCTTGCCCTGGCCGGTATTATATACGAAAGGAAGGAGGCGTCCCATGAAGAAGCTGTCGCTGCTGAGCATTGCCCACTTTTTGGTGGACCTATGCTGCGCCGCCCTGTTCTTCGGATGGCTCAACGGGGGACAAAGCTGGTGGCTCTGCATGGTGGTCTACAACGGCTGCGCCTTCGCTCTGCAGCTCCAGCTGGGGCTCCTGGCCGACGGAGCGAACCGGAACCTACTGTTTGCGGCGGGCGGCTGCGCCCTGGTGGGGGCGGGCTTCCTGCTTGCCGCCTCTCCCCTCTTGGCCGCCACGACGGCGGGGATCGGCAACGGACTCTTTCACGTGGGCGGCGGCCTGGAGGTGCTGAACGACAGCGAACGGGCGGCGCCTCTGGGGGTGTTCGTGTCCCCCGGGGCGGTGGGGCTGTACCTGGGCACGGCCTACGCGGCGGTCTTCGCCCGGCATGTGTGGTTGGCCCCTCTCCTGCTGATCCTTTTAGGGACGGCGCTGCTGCTCTTTGGACGCCGGACCCAGGCCTTGGTTTCCCGCAACGCGCCCCTGTCCCTCACCCTTCCGAAGGGGGGCGGGGTGGCTCTACTCTGCCTGTTTCTGGTGGTGGCCCTGCGCTCCCTGCTGGGAGGCGCTTTCTCAACCGGGATACCCACGCTGCCCGGCCTGGTGCCCGTGCTGTGCCTGGCCTTTGGCAAGGCGGCGGGCGGCTTCTGCGCCGATCGGCTGGGGCTGAAGCGAACGGCCCTCCTCTCCCTGGGGCTCTCCTGCCTGCTGTTGCTGCTGCCCCGAGGGTATGTCACCCTTGCGGCCCTGTTCCTCTTCAACATGACCATGCCCCTGACTTTGTTCGGGGCGGCGAGGCTCCTAAATGGCGCTAAGGGCACGGCCTTCGGGCTTTTGACCTGCGCCCTGTTCCTGGGGATGGTCCCCCGGTTCCTGGGGCTCCCGCTGGACCTGCCGGGCTTTGGCTGGGCGGGGCTGGCGCTCCTTTCTTTGGGACTGCTGCTGATGGGCCTTAGGCGGGAGGCGGAAGGATGAGAAATCTGATCCTCTCCCTCGCCCTGTCCCTGGGGCTGACGGAGCTCTTCGAGTGCGGGTTCGCCCTGTGTGCGGGCAAGCGAAAAAAGGCCCTGCTGCTGTGCGTTTTGGTGAACCTGGTGACCAATCCACCGGTGGTGCTGCTCCATTACCTGCTTGGGGGCGGATGGGCGCTGGTGGTCGGGCTGGAAGCAGGCGCAGTGCTGACGGAGGGCTGGCTCTACCGCTGCAGCGGCCTGTATAACCGGCCCTTCCTGTTCTCCCTGGCCGCCAACGGCCTATCCTTCTCCCTGGGCTTAGTGATCCGATTCTTGCTGTAAAGGAGGCTGTTTTTATGAAAAAGATGCTGACGCTGCTCCTTGCCCTTCTGCTGCTTGTCCCTGCCCTGACCTATGCCGACGTGATCCTGGAGCCGGACAACGGCTTCTTTCGGGCCCATGAATCCGAGTGCCGGGCCCTGGAGGGGCGGACCTACATCGCCGACGGTCCCGAGGGAACGCTGCCTCTCTACTCCGCCCCCGGCGGCACCCTGCGCAAGAGTATACCCAACGGGGAAGCCTTCTTCTGCCGCTGGGCCTATTGGGACAAGAAGGGGGACGTGTGGGGCTACTCGGAGAGCCACGAACTATGGGCGCCTCTTGGCTATACCTTGGTCCAGTATGACCATATCGCCTTTGAGGCGGACCACGGAGACGACTTCCTGCCCGGTGACGGGCGGGCGCTGGATGAGGAACTGACCGCCTTCGTTTTCTACGCCTACCCCGGCTCCCCTGACCACTACCCCATGGACCAGATCGGCCCCCTGACGGCGGATGAGCTGTATGTGGACGAAGCGGGCCGGACCTGGGGCTTCGTGTCCTACTATTACGGCTGGCGGAACATGTGGGTGTGCCTGGACGACCCCGAAAACGAGGACCTGACCGGAGAAGCCAAGGCGCCCCTGCCCTCCGGGTACGCGGCACCGGCTACCCTGTCCAATAGGACCCAGGTGGGCGTGATCGTGGGGATCGTGGGGGCCGTGGTCCTCCTCTCCCTGGGCGCGGTGCTGCTTTTGTTCAGGAAGAAGCGCATTGCGTAAACATGCGAACGAAAAAAGACGCCGTCGGGGCGTCTTTTTGATTGCGTTCTTTCTCAGGGCTTGGGGGTGTATTTTTCCACCAGCTCGTCGATATAGCTTTGGTCCAGGTTGAAGTACTTGCGCAGGTTCTCCAGGGCGTAGGCCGGGCGGGCCTTCATCCACTGGCGGATCACGTCCACATATTCCTCCCATTTGGCGTAGGAGGAGGGGCGGCTCCAGCGGGCGATGTGCCGGGGCATCTCGGAGGCCATCTCCTGCTGCAGCTCATCCAGGATGGCCACAGCCCGCTCCGGGGCGAAGGTGGTCACCGTCAGCTCCACGTACCGCTCGATGAACCGATCCCGCCAGCCCCTGTTTTTCACCAGAGCCGCGGGGATGTAGGTGTAGAGGGTGTCCGTGGCGGTGGGGGTGCCGGATTTGGTGAAGAAGTTCCGCAGGATGCTCCGCTTGGGGGAACCGCCGTCATAGCCCATGGCCAGGTCGAAGTCGTAGAAGATGGCCCGCCAACGGATGGTGTTGTCCCGGGTGTGCCAATACTTTTGGTTGGCCATGTCGGAGTTGCAGAGGTAGGTGGAGCAGACCAGATAGTCGATGAAATAATCCGGGTCCACCCACTGGATGAAGGTCTCATAGACGCTGTCTTTGGCGAAATTCTGGTTCTTGGCGTATTTGATGACCCTGACCCAGTCCGTCTTGCTGCCCTTCACCAGGCGCTCATTGTAGCGGATGATGTCCACCAGATCCTTGTCGATGCCGTAGTGGCTCTCCAGGAAGTCGTCGTTCTGATCCTCGTTCAGGTCATAGAGGCCGTAATACTTGCCGTTGATGTACACCGCCACGGGCCGGGTGGCCGCCACGTCGATGTTCAGCCCCAGGCACAGGCGGGAGGCGTAGGAATCCCGGATGCGGCCCTGGGAAAGATCCTGGCCGGCGTTGCGGATGCACAGGGAGGTGTACTCCCGCCAGCCGTACTCGCTGAAGAATGGATAGGTGACGCTGCTGCGGCCGTATTTGCCCCGCAGGTGGATGGTGAGGGCGATCTGCTTATAGCCCAGGGTGCCGGCGCCTTTGGTCTTCAGGTCCGCGGGGAAATCCGTGGCCAGCTTGCTGCCTTCATAGTAGCTGATGAAGCCCTTGCGCTGCTGCTTGCTGGAGGAGACCTTGGACCGGGCCGAAGCAAGAGCGCTCAGATCCTTGGGGGCCAGGGACAGGCACACCACGGGGATCTGATGGGGGTCCTCGAAAAGGAAGGTGTAGGTGACGATCTCGCTGTTGAGAAGCCCATCCTCCTGGGCAAAGGCCCGGATCACCGTGTTCTTGGAAATGGGGATGGGGCCGGTGTACACCGTGGAGGAGCCCGTGGGTTCGCTGCCGTTGGTGGTGTAGCGGATGGTGGCGCCGCTGCCGGAGGTCAATGTGAGCTCGAAGGCTTCCTTCTGGTAGAGGCCGGTTTCGGAAAAAACGGGGGCTTTGGCGTAGCAAAGGGCGTAATCGTCGCTGTTTTTCTCCCCCCGGGTGGTGTTACGGAAGAAGACCCGGGCCACGCTGCCGTTGCCTTCCAGGCGACCGGAGCTCAGGTTGGGCCGGAGCACGCCGGTGGCATACTCATCCCTGAGCAGGCCCTGATCGTCCAGCAGATACAGGGTATCGCCACCCATGGACAAGCCTAAGGAACCCACCCGGCTCCCCTGCCGTTCCTCATGGGAGGTGGTTTCAAAGACGGCGTACCCTTTTGCATGGAGGGTGCCGTAGAGGGCGATGGCTCCGGCGCCGCTGCGGTCCTTGCCCAGAGTCCAGCCCTCCAGGGAAACATCCTCATCGGTGGCGTTGTAAAGCTCGATCCAGTCGTTGTTGCCCGCCCCGGCGTAGGCGCAGACCTCGCTGATGAACACGCCCCGGTAGTCGTAGCAGCCGGCGTCGGCGGAGGTGTAAGCCGCGGGGCCGTTCTCCCGGCCCGGAGTGGGGGTCAGATAATAGGCGCCCTGGGGGCCGACGGACACGTCGGGCCGGATGTTTTGGGGCAGGGTGAACCGGGAATAGGTCAGGCTGTTGCCGTCGAACAAAAACAGGCTCTCCTCCCGATTCAAAGAGAAATCCGCCTGTAAAAGGCCGTCCTGACGGGCTTCCCCGCTGCCGCCCAGGAGCACCAGCAGATACCCGCCGGCGGGCAGCTTCTGGTCCGGGAAGGCCCATTTTTCCAGGTTGTCCTCCCGATCCGACAGATACCAGCGGCGCAGGGAGATGGGCTCGTCGGTGTCGTTGTAGATCTCCACAAAGTCGCAATAGGCCCCGTCCGGGGTGACCTGGGTGTACTTTCCCTCCACAAGCAGCTCCGTGACCGTGAGAGCCAGGGCATCGGAAGGAACCGGGGCCAGGGAGGCGAAGACCTGCCGATTCTCCCCGCCGGGGGTGGGCACGGTGCTGTAGCCCCAGGCGCCGTTTTGCTGGGCCCAGGTGATGTCGCTTTCCAGCGGCGGCACGCTCACATGGAACATCTCTTTGCGGCCGCCGGTGAACAGATACAGCTCCTCCCCGCTCCGGGAAATGCCCATGGGTACGGAGGGATGGTCCTGCTTCTCGCAGCAGCAGACGGCCAGATACCCGCCGGGAGCCAAGGCGATCGGGGGCAGGCGGTATTTATCCGGCTTCTCCGGGTCGTCGGTGATGAAGAACCGACCCACGTTCACCTCATTGGTGCCGGGGTTATAGAGCTCGAACCAGTCCTCCCCCTCGCAGCCCGGGTAGGCCCCCAGGTCGTTTCCGGAGGAGCGTACCTCGGTGATATACAGGAGGGCTTCCTCCTCATCCGCCTCCGGAAGCAACAGCGCACTCCCCTCCGTGAGGGCGGAGGTGGGCGAAGGCACCCGCTCCTGGGCAGGGGCCGTCTCGGGCACGGCGCAGCCGCCCGCCACCGTCAGCAGCAGGAGGAGCCAGGCTATGGACTTTTTCAGGAAGCTGTTCACTGGTTTATCTGTCGTCCTCACGTATTGTACGGTTATTCCCGCCCTGGGAAGCGATGCGCCTGAGCGCCAAAAAGACCTCGTCCCGCTGGGCATAGGGATGCAGGGTGAAGGCCCCGTCCCCCGCCAGCATGGCAGAAAGGCGGCCCCGGGTCAGGTCGTAGAAGATATGGACGGGCTTGCCCATATCCCGGGCCCGGGCCAACTCATAGCCCACGCCGTGGGAGGGGGTGGTGCACTCGGCCACCACCACGTCGCAGGCGGAAAGCCAGGCCATGTCCCGTTGGAAGATCTCCTCCTCGGTCATGGTCTGCTCGCCGTTGGACAGCAGGGATTCCAGCCCCACGTGCTCCGTGAGCACCCGGCAGCCCTGCTCTTCCAGATAGGCGATCATGTCCCCGTAGAGGGCCGCGTCCTGACGGCCGCCCCGAATGGAGCCGGCAAAATACACCTGCAGCATCCTATGCCTCCTGTCGTCCTTGCAGAATGCGGATCCGTTCCTTATAGTCGGGCAGCACGCTCTCGATGAAGGCGTAGAAGGCCCGGCTGTGGTCCTTGTAGCGGATGTGGGCCAGCTCGTGGACCACAACATAGTCGATGGCCGCCTCCGGATAGGCCATGAGCCGCCAGGAGAAGGAGAGCCGGTTTTGCCCGGAGCAGCTGCCAAAGCGGGTCCTGGCCGAGGTGACGGTAAGGCCCGCGGGCTCCACGCCCATACAGGCGGCGTAGCGGCGGATCTTGCCGGGAAGAACGGCCTTGGCCTGCTTCACATAGTATGGCTTATCCTCCTCCCGGATGTCCGGGAGATTTTGGAGGCGCTTGGCCTGGCGCTCCCTGGCCCTGTTGATCCACTCCGCCCGCTCCTTCACGAAGGCTTCGATCTGCCACCGGGGCGCGAACCGGGGCGCCCGGACCAGGACGCCGCCGTTGGTATCCACTTCAACGCTCATGGTCCTGCGGGGGGACCGGATGAGCTCATACTCTATTCTTTCCATATGTATGAATAGTATAGCACACTTTCCGCCCTTCGGCAATCTGGACAAGCAAAGCATATCCGGGTACAATAGGGCTCATAAAGGGGGTACGGCCATGCAAACGGAAAAAGCGGTTCTCTTTGACCTGGACGGGACGCTGTGGGACAGCTCCCGGGAGGTTTTGCTCTGCTGGAACAGGGTCCTCTCCCCTCTCGGGCGAAAAATCTCCCCGGAGGAGCTTGCAAGGCTTATGGGCCTGACCCCCAAAGAGATCGGGGACAGGGAGTTCCCGGACCTGCCGCCCCAGGAACGGCAGGCGTTGACCAAGCGGTGCCTGGACGCGGAAGCGCCCTACCTCCATACGCGAGGGGCCCGGCTCTATCCCGGGGTGCGGCAGACCCTGCGAGAGCTGAAGAAGCGCTACTTCATCGGCCTGGTCAGCAACTGCACGGAGGACTACGCCGAAGCCTTTCTCCACGCCCATGGGCTGAGGGCGCTCTTTGACGATGTGGAGACCGCCGGGCGCACGGGCCTGGGCAAGGGGGAGAACATCGCCCTGGTTCTGAAGCGGAACCAAATAAAAAAGGCGGTATACGCAGGCGATACCGTCATGGACCTGGCCGCCGCCCGGGCAGCGGGCATCCCCTTCCTCTTTGCCAGCTGGGGCTTCGGGCAGGCGGAGGGACCTTACCCTGCGGTGGATTCGTTCACGATGCTGCCGGAGGCGGTGTCCACTGTCTTGGACACGGATTCCTTCTGGGCGGGTTGATCCTTTTCTTCCGCTTTCTTCTCAAAGTGGATGACCCCATCCAGCTTATATTTCGCATATTGGGCCACAAAGGAGGACAGGGAGCAGACGATGGGCTCCCCCTCCTTATATTTCACGTCGTCTACGGTGCGGGCGGAGCTGTCGGAAAAATAGACCTTGTTGCCCTGGATGCCGTGGATGAAGAGCACGTGGCCGTACTTTTTGCCGGCGGAGCTGGTGCCCTTTTGGAAGCCCACCAGGATGTTGCGGGGGCTGCTGTCCTTCTTCAGGATGGTCGAGAGGGCCTGCTCCAGGGAGTAGTGCTTGGCTCCGTAGGCGGTGACATGGTAGCCGCCGGTGGTGTATTCCAGCTTGCAGTAGGCGTCGTAGGTGTTCTTGCCGTTGGCGCTCAAATAGGTGGTGTTGATGCCCAGGATGAGCAGCTGGTTGGCCACGTACGCCCCGCAGTAGCCCTTGAAGGAGCGCCGGCGGGCCCGTTTCTTGGCGGCGGCGTAGGTGTCCCGGATCTGCCGGATGAGGGTCTCGTTTCCCTGGGCGAGACGGGCGGCGGATTCCTTCCCCTCCGACGCCTCCGCCACGGCCTGCTCCGGAGGCAGGGCGTCCCCCTGGTCCTCGTCGGCAAAGGAAGCCCGGCCGGGGGGCAGCAGCAGGCACAGCAAAAGGAGGAAGGCCAGCGCGCGTTTCATGGGCTGCATGGGTATTCCTCCTTTCCCGTTTTTATGCATCCTACCATACTCGGTTTAACTTTTTCAGCGTTTTCAAGGTTTGTTTAAAATCTATTTAAAGAATTTCCGATTGTTCATGCTTTGGCAATAAAATGTCCGGTTTTTCGTCATTTTTGGCCCAGGCATTGGGGCGGCACCCTTGTCAGCGAAGGGAAAAGATGATATGATGAATCGGACCCCCGGTTACAAAAACGAATCGCAATATTAAAGGAGAAAAAAGCATCATGGCAGTTGATCTGAAAGGTCGTTCCTTCTTAACCATCATGGACTTCACCCCCGAAGAAATCCGGTATATGCTGGATCTGGCAAAGCAGCTCAAGGCCCAGAAAAAGGCAGGCATCAAGGGCTCCTCCTTGGTGGGCAAAAACATCGTGCTTTTGTTTGAAAAGACCTCCACCCGTACCCGCTGCGCCTTTGAGGTGGCCGCCATGGACGAGGGAGCCGGCGTCACGTTCCTGGATTCCAAGTCCTCCCAGATGGGCAAGAAGGAGTCCCTGGCCGACACCGCCAAGGTTTTGGGCCGGATGTTCGACGGCATCGAGTACCGGGGCTTCGACCAGAAGGTGGTGGAAGATCTGATGAAATACTCCGGCGTGCCCGTGTACAACGGCCTCACGGACGTGGATCACCCCACCCAGGCCCTGGCGGACATCCTTACGTTGGAGGAGAACGTGAATAAGCCCCTGAACCAGTGCAAGCTGGTGTTCTGCGGCGACACGAGGAACAACGTGGCCTACTGCCTCATGTATATCTGCTCCAAGCTGGGCATCCACTACTGCGGCTACGGCCCCAAGGCCCTTGCCCCCGCCCCCGAGGTCATGGCTCGCTGCCAGGCGGCCGCCAAGGAGAGCGGCGCCATCATCGAAGTGAGCGACGATCCCGCCATCGTGGAGGGCGCCGACGCCCTGTACACCGACATCTGGGCCTCCATGGGCGAGGAGGCGCTGATCCCGGAGCGGGTGAAGCTGCTGACCCCCTTCAAGGTCACCAAGGAGCTCATGGAGCGGACCGGGAACGACAAGTGCATCTTCCTCCACTGCCTCCCCAGCTTCCACGATTTCAACACCACCATGGCCAGCGAGCAGATGAAGCTGGGCTACGATATCCGGGAGGTCACGGACGACGTGTTCCTGTCCGAGAACAGCAAGGTCTTCGATGAGGCCGAGAACCGGCTCCACACCATCAAGGCCGTGCTGGTGGCCACCCTGGGCAAATAACCAACGAATAAGGAGAACGGTATGCGGAACGTGAATGTGGCCCTGTGGGGCTTTGGCGCCATGGCCAGCGGCATCGCCAAGGTGCTGCTGGAGAAGGACGGCGTGAACGTGATCGGCGCCTGCGACATCGACCCTAAGAAGGTGGGCAAGAGCATCTATGAGCTGTTGGGCGTGGAGCAGGGCGAGCGGCCCGACGCCTTCGTCACCGACGACATCTCCACCCTGATCGACAAGGACAAGTGCGACATCTGCGTCATCGCCACGGATTCCTTCACCAAGAAGGTGTACCCCAAGGTCTGCTACGTGGTGGAGCGGGGGGTGAACGTGATCACCACCGCCGAGGAGATGAGCTACCCCATGGCGGAGGATCCGGACCTTTCCGAGGCCATGGACATCCTGGCCAAGACCCACGGCGTGTCCATCCTGGGCACGGGCATCAATCCGGGGCTTATGATGGATCTTTTGGCCGTGTGCCTGTCCGGCTGCATGACGCACCTGGATAAAGTGACCTGCAAGCGGGTCAACTCCCTCTCCCCCTTCGGAAAGCTTGTCATGGAGGAGCAGGGCATCGGCCTTACCGTGGACGAATTCAACAAGCGGGTGGAGAACGGCACCATGGCCGGCCACGTGGGCTTTGCCCAGTCCGTGGGCATGATCGCCGAGGCCGTGGGCTGGAAGGTGGACAAGTTCGAGCAGCAGATGCGCCCCATCGTCACCAACGTGGACCGGCAGGCCCCCCACGGGTTCGCCAAGGCCGGCGACGTGGCCGGCGTGAACATGACCGGCCAGGGGTATGTGAACGGCGAAGTGAAGATCGACATGATCCATCCCCAGCAGATCGAGCCCCAGCTGGGCGGCGTTTCCACCGGGGACTACATCGTACTGGAGGGCTCCCCCGCCGTGCACATGGCCAACACCCCCGAGGTGGACGGCGGCATCGGCACCATCGGCATGACCGTGAACATGCTGCCCTTTGTGGTGGCGGCTAAGCCCGGCCTGCACACCATGCTCACCATGCCCGTGCCCCGGTGCGTTATGGGCAACTTTGCAAAGATTGCTTTTGGAGAAGAATGATATGGCGAAAAAAGGCGATTGGGTACGCATTCATCGGGTGATCCTTCAAGCCGACGAACGGACGGCGAACCTGCCGGAGGACACCCAAAAGGTGCCCTTCGAGATGTGGGTGAAGGGCCATCTGCTTTCTGACGGAGAGATCGGAGACGAGGTGGAGATCAAAACCGTTTCCGGGCGGAAGGAGCACGGGACGCTGATCGAGGTGAACCCCCAGTTCGACGTGAACTTCGGCAGCTTTGTGCCGGAGATTTTGGAGATGGATGTGCGGCAGCGGACCGCCCTCTTCGGAAAGGAGGCGGAATGACCATGAAGGATCTTAGCTATTCCGCCGTCATGGGCCGCAAGAACGACATCATCAAGGACGCCATGGGCGTGGACTACCGCCGCTATGAGCGGGAGGGCATCATCTTCGATTACGAAGCCATGATGGCCGACTGCGGCTACACCCTGGAGGACCATATCCGGGTGCAGCGGTCCGTGAACGTGGGCAACACGCCGGTGTTCGAGCTGCACAACCTGACGGCCTTGGCCCGGAAGCTGGCCGGCCCCGGCAAGGGCGCCCGCATCTTCATTAAAGACGAGGCCAGCAACCCCGCCGGCTCCTTCAAGGAGCGCCGGGCGGCGGCCAGCGTGTATCACGCCAAGAAGCTGGGCTACAAGGGTGTCATCGCCGCCACCAGCGGCAACTACGGCGCGGCGGTGGCCTCCCAGGCCGCCATGCAGGGTCTCAAGTGCATCATCGTCCAGGAGTGCTACGACAGCCACGCCAAGGGCCAGCCGGAGATCATCGAAAAGGCCCGCAAATGTGAGGCGTTGGGTGCCGAGGTGCTGCAGCTGTCCGTGGGACCGGAGCTGTTCTATGAGGTGCTGCTCCTGTTGGAGGAGACGGGCTACTTCAACGCCTCCCTCTACTCCGCCTTCGGCGTCAGCGGCATCGAGACCCTGGGCTGGGAGCTGGGGCACCAGTTCCTGGAGAAGTACGGCCGGCATCCGGACGCGGTGGTCTGCGCCAATGCCGGCGGCGGGAACCTGACCGGCACGGCCCGGGGCCTGATTAAGGCGGGCTGCCCGGCCAAGGTCATCGGCGCGGCGGTGGACTTGTCCGGCCTCCACATGGCCTCGGACGACGCCTTCAACCGCAAGAGCTTCACCACCGCCCACACGGGCTTCGGCGTGCCCTACGCCACCAACCCGGACCACAGCGACGTGCCACGGAGCGCGGCCCGGCCCCTGAGGTATATGGATCGGTTCGTCACCGTGAAGCAGGGCGAGGTGTTCTACATCACGGAGGCCCTGGCCACCCTGGAGGGCATGGAGAAGGGCCCGGCCGGCAACACCAGCCTGACGGCGGCCTTTGCCCTGGCCCAGCAGATGGGCGAGGACGAGATCATCGTGGCCCAGGAGACGGAGTACACCGGCGCCGGCAAGGGCATCAATCCCCAGCTGAGCTTCGCCCGGCAGAACGGGATTGAGCTAAAATTCGGGAACCCGGACGAGGAGATCGCCGGCAAGAACATCATCTTCCCCGCGGAGCCGGGGCTGCTGAAGGCAAGGGATCTGGATATGGATGAGCTCAGGCGCAAGTTTATCCGCCGGGCCACCAAGGGCCTTGATCGGGCCCTGTCCCCTGAGGAGATCGCCTTTTTGGCGGAAGAGACCCGGAGCACGGCCGACTTTGTGGCCAAGTGCCTGGAAAAGTAAAGGAGCGGTATGAAGCGAGAAGACGATTTTGAAGTCCGTCGGACCCACCTGAAGGACCTGACCGACCAGCAGCTCTACGACCGTTTCTGGGACCTGTGCGCCCAGCTGGTGGACCCCCTGCTCAGCATGGGCCGGGAGTACACCAGCCCCGCCATCGAGCGGAGCGTGCTGCTTCGGATGGGGTTCTCCTCTTTGGAGGTGAAGGCCATCGTGAACGGGTGCATGGAGCGGAATCTCCTGCAGCACGGGGCCGGGAACGTGGTCTATAAGCTGAGCCAATCCAAGGGGCTGCCCCTGCGGGAGGCAGGCGTGAAGCTGGCAAACGGGGAGCTGTGGGAGGACGCGGCGGCCCTCTTCGAAGGAGGTGCCCAATGAGCAACTACTGGCTTGACCCCAACGACAATATCGACGTTCGGGAAATTTTGAAGGACCTGGACAAATACCGACCCCGCCGCCGGGGCTGGACCTGGCGCACCCCGGAGCCGGGCCTCACCATGGGCAAGTTCACCTATCAGGACTGCTCCACGCCCCTCAAGCGGGGCGTGCCCCTGCCCCCCGCCCGGTTCATGGACGATGTGGACCCCCAGCCGGTCCAGTCCATCACCACGGAGATCGCCTCCGGCCGGTTTGAGGACGATATCCGGCGCATGCGCATGGCGGCCCACCACGGGGCGGACCACATCATGGTCATCCGCACCGCGGGCCAGAGCCACTTCGACGGGCTCATCGAAGGCACCCCCCAGGGCATGGGCGGCGTGCCCATCTCCCGCAAGCAGGTCCGGGCCCAGCGCAAGGCCCTGGATATGATCGAGGACGAGGTGGGCCGGCCCATCAACTACCACTCCTACGTGTCCGGCGTGGCGGGCCCCGACGTGGCGGTCATGCTGGCGGAGGAGGGCGTGAACGGCTGCCACCAGGACCCCCAGTACAACGTGATCTACCGGAACATCAACATGCTCCGGTCCTTTGTGGACGCCTGCGAATCCAAGAAGCTCATCGCCTGGGCGGACATGGCTCAGATCGACGGCGCTCACAACGCCAACGCCACCGCCCGGGACGCCTGGAAGGTGATGCCGGAGCTCATGGTCCAGCACGCCATCAACGCCCTGTTCTCCTATAAGGCCGGCGTGCCCAAGGAGAACATCTGCCTGTCCACCGTGCCGCCTACGGCCACCCCGGCCCCCTGCGTGCACATGGATTTGCCCTATGCCGTGGCCCTGCGTGACTTGTTCAAGGGGTATCGGATGCGGGCGCAGATGAACACCAAGTATATCGAGTCCAGCACCCGGGAGGCCACGGTGACCCATGTGCTGAACATGCTCATCTCCAAGCTGACCAGCGCGGACATCCAGTCCACCATCACCCCGGACGAGGGGCGCAACGTGCCCTGGCACATCTACAACATCGAGGCCTGCGACACCGCCAAACAGGCGCTGGTGGGCATGGACGGGCTCATGGACATGGTGGAGCTGAAGCAGGACGGGTACCTGCGCCAGAAGGCCCGGGAGCTGAAGGAGCGGGCCGTGCTCTTCATGGAGGAGATGCTCGACATGGGCGGGTACTTCCACGCCGTGGAGGAGGGCATGTTCGTGGATTCGGGCATGTACCCCGAGCGCAACGGCGACGGCATCGCCCGGAAGATCGACGCCGGCGTGGGCGTGGGCACCATCATAGAGCGGGCGCCCGACTACATGGCCCCCGTCACCGCCCACTATGGCCGGAACAATGTGGAGCAGTACGGCGGGGATCCTGAGAACCCCTCCGCTCTCATTGGCGGCTGCACCCTGGAGGACCCGGACAAGATCGTCTACATCGACGAGCTGGACGAGGAGGACAACGTGAACGTGCGCATGGCCGAGACGGAGGAGCTTCGCCGGCCCGGCGCCAAGAAGATCAAGCCCGAGATGGAATGGCTGGGGGACGGGGTGGTCATGACCACCATGTTCTTCCCCTGCGAAAAGAAGCTGGCGGAGGCCGCCGCTCTGGAGGTGGGCCGCCGGATGGGGCTCCAGGACGTGGAGGTCATCTCCCGGGAGATCATGCACCCCACGGAGGGCACCCGCATCGAGATCAAGGGGCGGGTGGACTTCAGCCTGGATGTGGATTCCCTGGTGATTCCCAAGGAGCCGGACATCATGAGCGACGACGAGATCCGGGCGGACATCGAGCGCCGGCCCATGACCGTGGTGGCTGCCACCGTGGGCGACGACGAACACAGCGTGGGCCTTCGGGAGATCATCGACATCAAGCACGGCGGCATCGAGAAGTACGGCATCACCGTCCACTATCTGGGCACCTCCGTGTCCCCGGAGAAGCTGGTGAACGCGGCCATCGAACTGAACGCGGACGCCATATTGGCTTCCACCATCATCAGCCATGACGACATCCACTACAAGAACATCGCCGTGATCCATCAGCTGATGATCGAGGCGGGCATCCGGGATCGGGTCATGTTCATCGCGGGCGGCACCCAGGTGACGCCGGAGCTGGCCCGGGAGGCGGGCGCCGACGAGGGCTTCGGCCGGGGCACCCACGGGGTCCACGACGCCACGTTCCTGGTGAAGCGGCGCCGGGAGCTGGAAGCGCAGGGGATCATTTGACGAACATGGGTTCTTTTGCCGCTTTTTCTTTTCAGTGAAAAGAAAAAGCGGCGCAAAAAGAAAAGCTCAGGAAGATACGCCTGTATTCGCTGCCAGCCCAATTCCATTCCTAAAGTTCTTTTGTGCACCTTTTCTTTCAAGAAAAGGTGCAAGCTTTCATCCTACCTTTGGAGAAATCTATGCACGCTGACGTATTGATCGCGGAGATAGGGTCCACCACCACGCTGATGAACGCCTTCATCCTTGGCGATGCGCCCCGATACATCGGCCAGGGCATGGCCCCCACCACGGTGCTGGAGGGGGACGTGCGGGTGGGCCTGTCCCGCGCCCTGGCGGACCTGGAAGCGAAGCTGGGCGGTCCCCTCGCCTATGACAAAATGCTGGCCACCTCCAGCGCCGCGGGGGGGCTTCGCATGAGCGTCCACGGCCTGGTCTACGACATGACCGTCCGGGCGGCGGAGGCGGCGGCTCTGGGCGCCGGCGGCGTCATCCGCCAGGTGACCGGCGGCAAGATGAGCCGCTACGACCTGCTGGACCTTAAAGCCCTGCACCCCAACCTCATCCTCATCGCCGGCGGCACGGACTACGGGGAGCGGGAGACGGCCCTGTATAACAGCGAGCAGATCGCCGCCCTGGGCATGCGCGACGTGCCCGTGCTCTACGCCGGGAACGTGCAGAACCAGAACACGGTCAAGGCCATCTTCCATGAGGCGGGCATCCCCCTGTTCCTCACGGAAAACGTGTACCCCCGGCTGGACGAACTGAACATCGAGCCCTGCCGGCGAATGATCCAGAAGATCTTTGAGGAACACATCGTGAAGGCCCCCGGCATGGAGGGCATCCGGGATCTGGTCACCGGCCCCATCCTCCCCACCCCCGGGGCGGTCATGGAGGCGGCCCGGCTCCTCTACGAGGACATGGGCGATCTGGTGGTGCTGGACATCGGCGGCGCCACCACGGACGTCCACTCCGTCAGTGAGGGCAGCCCGGAGATCGCGGCCCTGGCCACCCGGCCGGAGCCCTTCAGCAAGCGTACCGTGGAGGGGGACTTGGGCCTGTTCGTCAACGCCCGGCATCTGGTGGATAGGATCGGCGCCGAAGCGTTGGATCGGGAGCTCTCCATCGACACGGAGGCGGTCATGGCCGCCTATACCCCCATCCCCCAAAGCGAAGATCAGTTCAAGCTCACGGAGCGGCTGTGCCTGGAAGCGGGCAAAACCGCCATCCAACGCCACGCCGGAACCTATCGCTACATCTACCTGCCCGAAGGCCGCAAGACCCTGACGGAGGGCAAGGACCTGAGCCAGGTGAAATACATCATCGGCACCGGCGGCGCCCTGACCCGGCTCCCCCACCGGCGGGAGCTGCTGCGGGCCATGGCGGACATGAACACAAACGGCGCCATGCTCTACCCCAAGCCCGGGGAAGCGCGGCTGCTGTTTGACAACGACTACATCATGGCCTCCCTGGGGGTCCTGTCCAAGGCCTTCCCGAAGGAGGCGCTGACGCTGATGAAAAGGAGCATGGGCCTATGAGCTTTCGTGATCTTGTGGTGGACGTGGCCAAATTCCGGGAAAATGTGCGCACCGTGGCCGGCTGGTGCCGAAAGAGGGGCATCGGCATCGCCTATGTGACCAAGTGCACCCTGGCTGACCCGGTGCTGAGCCAAGCGGCCATGGCGGAAGGGGCGGCGCTGTTTGCGGACTCTCGGCTGCTGAACATGGAACGCCTGCCCCAGGGCCTCCCCCGGCTGATGCTGCGGATCGGCTGCCCGGAGGAGGCGGAGGACATCGTGCGCCAGGCGGACATCAGCCTGCAGAGCGAGATCGCCACCATCCGGGCCATGGGCCAGGCCGCCCGATCCCAGGGGCGGCGGCACAAGGTGGTGCTCATGATCGACCTGGGGGATCTGCGGGAAGGGATCTTCTTTGAAAACACCCAGGGCATCCTGGACGCGGCGGAGGCCGTGGTCCGGGAGGAAGGGCTGGAGCTCTACGGCGTGGGCACCAATCTGACCTGCTTCGGAGGCATCATGCCCTCCCGGGAGAATCTGGGGGTGCTGACGGACATAGCCGACGATCTCCGGCGCCGGTTCACCCTGCCCCTCCCCTTCGTTTCCGGCGGCAACTCCAGCTCGCTGCCCCTGCTGCTGTCCGGCGGGATGCCGGAGGGGATCACCAACCTGCGGATCGGGGAAAGCATCCTCCTTGGCACGGACACGGCCCACGGCGGGCCCTTGGCCGGGCTGCGGCAGGACGTGTTCACCCTGCAGGTGAAGCTGGTGGAGGTACAGCATAAGCCCTCCCGGCCCGTGGGAGAAAGCTCCCTGAACGCCTTCGGGGAGAAGGTGACCTTCGAAGATAAGGGGCCCATGCTCCGGGGTATCTGCGCCATCGGGCGGCAGGACGTGGACATCGACGGGCTGCGACCCCTGGATGAGGGCGTCCAGATCCTGGGCGGCAGCTCGGACCACCTACTGGTGGACCTGACCCAGCGTCCAAATTTGCAGGTGGGCGACACCCTTTCCTTCGCGCCGTCCTACGGGGCGCTGCTGCGGCTGTACACCTCCCCCTTCGTGTGCAAGGTGCATTTTTCCGAATGAATTGTAAATAATTAGCAAAATCCTCCATTTTTGAGTGTTTGTTAATATTTTGTTCATACTTTTATTGAAAAATGTATACGTAGATGTATACAATATGAATTGTACCGATCAAGTATCCGCACAGAAAGGGAGGGATTTATTATGAACGAAGATAACGAGCAAACTTCCTTGATGGACAAATACATCAAGGTGCGCCTGGGCGGCGCCACCTACCGGGTGCGGCTGATGACGCTGCTGCTGTTTGCGGCGGCGGCCATCATCCTGATCGCGGCCATTTTGATCCTGGCCTTCTCCGGCTCCTGCAGCGGCAACAAGAACAAAGAGGCGAAGGCCCCCGAAACCACCGCTGAGGCAACGGTAGAAGCGACCCAGGCCCCAACGGATGCGCCCGTCGTCACGGAGACCCCGGAGACCACCGCCACCGATGTGCCGGAGACCACGGAGCCTGCCGCCACCCCGGACACCACCGACTTTAAGACCCTGAAGGTTGGGGGCACCAACGACGCAGATACTGTGAAAACGGTACAGCAGCGACTGGTGGATCTGCACTACCTCCCCTACCCCGAGACGGACGCGGAGGGCAAGGGCGTGGTCACCACCACCTACGGCTCCATGTGCGCCAAGGCCATCACCAAATTCCAGGAGCGCAACGGTCTGAAGCAGACCGGCGAATGTGACAAGACCACCTACGACAAGCTCATGGCCGACGGCGCCACCGCCTACACCATGAAGGAAAAGGACAAGCTGGACATCGTCCGCACCATCCAGGAGGTCCTGATCAAGAAGGGATACCTAAAGGGCAAGGCCACCGGCTACTGCGGCACAGACACTGTGGCCGCCGTGAAAGCCTTCCAGAAGGCCAACAACCTGACCGTGGACGGCCAGGCCGGCACCAAGACCCTGGAGCTGCTGCTGGGATACTGAGCCTCTTTGAACCAGGAAAGCCGCCGAGAGATCGGCGGCTTATTTGTGGGGGATACTAAAACAAAGGGGGCGACGGGATTTGCGGCCCTTG
Organism: uncultured Eubacteriales bacterium; assembly: GCA_902765005.1. Classification (GTDB taxonomy): domain Bacteria; phylum Bacillota; class Clostridia; order Christensenellales; family CAG-138; genus RUG472. The sequence continues at coordinate 103,770 of CACWYB010000005.1, forward strand.
CCGCTAAAAAAGCCGCACTGCGGCTTTTTCTATACGCGGCTTCAAATCCCGTTCTTTCTTTCCCTTTACAGCAA
>CACWYB010000005.1:103898-105994 GCA_902765005.1 uncultured Eubacteriales bacterium
ATACGCGGCTTCAAATCCCGTTCTTTCTTTCCCTTTACAGCAAGAAAACAGGCCATCCTGACGGATGGCCTGTTTTCTTGGTCGGGGCGACGGGATTTGAACCCACGACCTTTTGGTCCCGAACCAAACGCGCTACCAAACTGCGCTACGCCCCGAAAAAAAGGGACTAAGGCCAACCTTAGACCCTTTTTATGGAGCCAAATGTCAGACTCGAACTGACGACCTGCGCATTACGAATGCGCTGCTCTACCAACTGAGCTAATTTGGCACGCTCCCAACGAAGCTTGATTATCATAGCAAATTGCGGGCTAAAAGTCAAGCCGTTACATAAGAAAAAATCATTCCTATATGAATTCTATCCACTCTTCAACCCCTTCCCCTTCCATTCTTGACAGGCTTCGCCCCTTTCGGTATAGTTTATAGATATAGAGAGAATACCTGGCGAGGTGAAAAACATGCGTGGGTTTTTGATCGGAAACGGGCCGCTGGTGGTGGTCGTGCTGTTAGTCGTCGAGGCGGCGGTGCTCGTGGGGCTGCTGCGGCTCAACCGGGGCCGGAAAAGCCCCCTGGTGCTGTGCATGGCCCTGGTGACGGCGGGGCTGCTCTTTGACGGGGCGGTGATCCTCCTGGGCCGTTATCTGCCCGAGGGGCTGCTGCGGGCGCTGTCCAGGGGAAGGTATCTGTTCCATGGGCTGTGCATGCCTCTGCTGCTGATGATCACGGCGTATGCCCTGGGCGCGAAGGCGAAGGTTGCCAAGGTGTTTTGGATCCTGGCCGGGGCGCTCATGGCGGCCGGCGCCCTGGCGGGGCTTTTGACCAAGCTGGACGTGGTGGACTTCGCCGGCTTTGTGCGCTGTACCGCCGCTGACGCTACGCCCCACTGGGCGGACCGATACCTTTCCGTCCTCTCCGTGGCCATGGTGATCCCGCTAATCTTGGGCGGCATCTGGCTGATGATCCAGAAAAAGGGGCCTTTCCTGTTCCTGAGCGGGCTGTTCATGTTCGCCTTCTCCGCCCTGGGACCGGCCACGGGAAACATAGATTTGATCTTCCTTATCGGCATGATCGGGGAAGCGCTGATGGTGCTCTGCTTCCTCCTGCACGCCATAAAGGCCGAAAAGGCGTAACCCCCTGCCATGAAAAACGAACCCCCAGACAGCTGGGGGTTCGCGTTCGTTTTGGCTTATTCCAGGAAGTCCTTCAGCTTCTTGCTGCGGGAGGGATGGCGGAGCTTCCGAAGGGCCTTGGCCTCGATCTGGCGAATGCGCTCCCGGGTCACGTTGAACTCCCGGCCCACCTCCTCCAGGGTGCGGGCCTTGCCGTCGTCCAGGCCGTAGCGGAGCCGGAGCACCCGGGCTTCCCGGGGGGTCAGGCTGGCCAGGACCTCCATGAGCTGCTCCTTGAGGAGCGTGCTGGCCACAGCCTCCGCCGGGGCGGGGGCATCGTCATCGGGGATAAAGTCGCCCAGGTGGGAGTCGTCCTCCTCGCCGATGGGGGTCTCCAAAGACACGGGCTCCTGAGCAATCTTCAATATTTCCCTAACCTTCTCCTCGGAGATGCCCATCTCCTTGGCGATTTCGTCCGGCCGGGGATCGCGACCATACTCCTGGACCAGCTGCCTGTTGACCCGGATGAGCTTGTTGATGGTTTCCACCATGTGCACGGGGATGCGGATGGTGCGGGCCTGGTCGGCGATGGCGCGGGTGATGGCCTGGCGGATCCACCAGGTGGCGTAGGTAGAGAACTTATAGCCCTTGCGGTAGTCGAACTTCTCCACCGCCTTGATGAGGCCCAGATTGCCCTCCTGAATGAGGTCCAGGAACAGCATGCCCCGGCCCACATACCGCTTGGCGATGGACACCACCAGACGCAGGTTGGCCTCGGCCAGCTGGTGCTTGGCCTCCTCGTCGCCGTTGGCCATGCGGGTGGCGATCTCCACCTCCTCCTGAGGGGTGAGCAGGGGGACCTTGCCGATCTCCTTCAGATACATGCGGACGGGGTCGTCGATGTTGATGCCCTCGGTGACGGAGAGGATGGTCTCCACCTCGGCGATCTCCTCGTTGATATCCTCGGGGACCTCCACCTCCTCCACCACG
>CACWYB010000006.1 GCA_902765005.1 uncultured Eubacteriales bacterium
GTACGTCTACGATGAAGAGACCCAGTGGTACTATCTGAAGTCCCGGTACTACGATCCCGAAACCTGCCGCTTTATCTCCGCCGATGTGCTCCTGTCCACCGGGCAGGGGGTCTTAGGGCATAACTGCTATGCGTATTGTCGGAATAATCCGATATCTCGCAGGGATATATCTGGTCGATTGGATTTTGATGATAATGATGATAATCCACTCAATGACCACTGTGATGATTATGGACCAGTTGGCGGAGGCAATAACGGGGACTATTATGGCTCAGTTTATCATGGAAGTAGTGGTTCTTATGGCGAGATACCAACTGTAACATTAGGCGGCGGGTATTTACCAGAAGGCTGTGGCGTAGATAAAACATATTCAGCTTATACTTTTAGATCAAGACTTCAGGAGTATACTGGGCAAAATGGGAAAGGATATGATGCACATCATATCTTTCCACAAAAGTTTCGTAATGATTTTGAGTTGTTATATGAGATAGACGTTGATCAATATGGCGCTTGGTGGGAATCATATGACCACAAAGCTAAAGCTTATGAGTATAATCAAAAATGGTTTACATATTTAAATGAAAAACCAACCCGTGGCCAGGTATTTGAATTTGCAAATGATCTTGCAAAAATATACGGTTATTTCATCAAATTAATCAATGATAAATAGCACGAGATACTCATAGGTGTTGCTTCAATATGAGGGGACGAATTATGGAAGAGATGAGAGTCACATACCTAGAATTGGATAATTTTATCTGCGAGTATCCATCCAATCCGCGCATTAAGAAGGCCGTTATCAAGCGTGATATTGATACTGCCTGTATAAAAAGACTTTTTGTCGACTCCGCGGATAAAGCTGCCATAAAATACGAATTAACTGATGGAAGTGTGGTGAAAGAAGAGAGTATCGAGAAACATATTGAGTTTGAGAAGGTGGATGGTAGCAGCATACGGCATATAATTCCAAAATGGTTTGAACCACTTTATATGAGGCAGTATGGTGTAAATATCAGCGATGATGGAGAGTTCTTTTTTCTTCATGACTGGTATGCCCGTGGTGGACTTAGCTGCTTTGAAGTTGACACGGGAAAGCTACGCTGGTGTGTCAACATAAAGCATGCGCAGCAAGCGTTTGTGGAAGGTGATCATATTTTGTGCGATTTCAGCGATTATGGAATAGTAAAGATTTTGATCAAAACAGGAGAAATAATAACGCGATATCCGCTCAAAACGAATTCGGTTTTTATTCGATTGAACAAAGAATGCTTTATGGTGGCAATGAAGCAGGGGTACTATCGTATTGTCAATTCACTACTCGAAGAAGTCTATAGGGTGCCCAAAAAAGAGTTGAATTCAAAAAGAAGTTACTCATTTATACTTGAATCTGCTGATTTAGAGGATAATAAATTAACAATTGTGGGATCGGAACGAGTCCCTGTTGATAACATGAAACCCTCCTGTCTTAAACCTCAGAAGTTTAAAAGAATAATTGACATTAGACAATTTGCAGTCAAAGAGGTTTTAGACTAGTATCACCAAGTACGGTTGCTCAGTTATAAAAAACGGCAGCGACACGGCCTATGCCTACGCCTACAACGACAACGGGAACATGACCTCGATCATCCGGGGGGACGACCTCCGTCACCTATGAATACAACGGCGCCAATGAGCTGATCCGGGAGAACAACGGGTTCACCCAACTGCATGACTATCTGTGACCAAGGGGCTATGCTAAGGCGTGGCCTCTTTTTGCAATATAGTGAATGATTCGGGTCGAATGATTTAGTGCTTGCTCCTGAATTGTCAAAGTATAGAGCAGATTCAGGTACGGCTCAAAAATATATTCTCTCCTACGAGAAGAAAAATGTCGAACTAAAAGCCTCAAATACAATAGAACGGCGAAGGGGTAGAAATATGGCAATTTGTCATGTGTGTAAGGGTAAGTGTTACTGTACTGTTTGCGGAGGGACAGGGTTGCTAACGATAAACCCACATCCATCGCCTGCGTATGTTCGAACCGCAGGTGATGGAAAATCGAAATGCTATGCCTGCAATGGAACAGGAAAGTGCTGCCAGTGCAACGGGACCGGGCGAGTATGATTATTTCTGGCAATTATACGGAAAGGTAAATTGATAATGAGTTATACTGCAAAAGTATATTCGGTTTTTATTGCATCTCCAAGTGATGTACAAAATGAAAGAGCAATTGTGAAAAGAGTGCTCCAACGATGGAATGCTATCAATTCAGAGGCAAAGAAAAGTGTTCTATTGCCCGTAACCTGGGAAGACAATGCAGCACCTGAAGCAGGTATGTTTGCGCAAGACTACCTAAATGAAGAATTGTTGGATAAATGCGACATCTTAATCGGTATTTTTTGGACAAGAGTTGGAACACCAACGAGGCATTTCAAAGGAGGCTCGGTCGAGGAGGTATATCGGCAGATAGGAAATCGAAGGCAAGCAATGCTTTATTTTTCAAACAAACCTATTCCAGCAGATGCAGACTTAGATCAAGTTCAGGAAGTAAGGAGATTAAAAGAAACAGTTAAATGTTCACCAATAATGTTTGGGGAGTACTATGATGATGCGAACTTTGAAAACACATTATACAATCATATTCAAATAAAAATGAAAGAAGGGAAATTTCGTTCAACCTGGGATTCCGATATTATCTCGAAAATCAAGGATGAGAAGGAGTTAATAAGTGCAATTAACGGACATTTCCCTTTGGTTGCAAAAAATGTGTTAATCAATATAGTGGATGATAAACATGACGATGACGTGTGGAAAGCTATAGTCAACAAGCTGCAGAAGAGTCCAGCTGATCTGAGAGACACTTTGATTTTTTTAGCAAAGAGGGGAGCATTTAAACATCCTGCATATAAACATGGAATCGAGAAACTGGTGGAGATTAACCAGCAAGATCTGTACAGTTTCATGAACACTCTGTACTCCATCAACAAATATGAATTCTGGGATATATATACATCTTATAAGCTAGTACAAAGCGAAGCAATTAAAAGATTGATAATTAAAATTACAGAAATTGAAAAAGGATAACTTGGATTATGATGTATGATTCTATAGACACTGCTTTTTATACCGCGCTATTCCTTCTTCCGGGATATGTAATAATATCCATCGTGAATGCTTTTAATCCTCAATCAAGATTCAATGAATCCAAGTATTTTCTAAAGTGTTTGCTGTATAGCTTTGTGAATCTTGGAGTTTGGGGGTGGGTGTACAGCGTTGTGCTGAATAAAACAGTGCCGGAAACCAGTCTTCAGTGGCTGCTTCTTGCTTTCGTCACATTAGTGGGGTCTGCACTGCTTGGCTTTTTCATTGGGCTGATTAAGCAGAAAATGCATTTGAGCAGATTGTTGAACCACTTAAGAATATTGACCATCCACCCGACACAGTCAGCATGGGATTATCTCTTTTCAAAACAAGAAAGTTACTATGTGATTGTAACGATGAAGGATGATAAGATCGTTAGGGGCTGGTTTTCAGATAAATCATTTGCTTCATCAGACCCGGATAATCATGACTTATATATTGAACAATGCTATGGAGATGGGTGGTCTGAGGATCCTCAGAGCAGAGGGATATATATCCCTGGTGACCAGATCAAATATATAGAGTTTAAGGAAGGAGAAATGGAAGATGGAGAAAAAAGCGAAAGAAAGGAAAACCCGAAATGATGGGTATCAACCCACGGCGCCTGATCTATATGGTTATCAGCCGCATCCAGCGACACATGGATACAAGCCTAAGCCGGGCAAAAAACCAAAACCACCAACCAAGGATACAAATGTAACGAAAGAGAATAAATAGGTTTCCATAGAATGGAATTCTCGACTATGCTCACAGCCGCCGAAACTCGGCGGCTGTGAGCATGCACTTATTTAGTTTCTATCACGGGGTGGGCAGGGATCGTTTCCATGACTGTCTTTTTGTTGAATTCGCCCATCTTTTCCGTGAATAACGAGTTCACTCCCGGCATTTCGACTCAATTCGCGACCGATCTTCACTGCATCTTCTTTCTTTTCAGTATGAGCACTTGCTCTTTCCGCACCGTTGCGTTTTACATCCCATCCTCCACGAGTCGTGTTGGGAACAATATGATGTTCATTTTTAGACATTAGTATTCTCCTTTCAATATAATCTATTATATGGAGCCCATCTTATCTCCATCAATATGACATTCCAGCAAAAGAATAATCCACACTTTTTTGCATCCAAACTCATAATGCAATTTGAACAGAAAATGAAGAAAGAAGCGAAGTTAAATTGTCTCAATAATAGAAGGAAAAGTACATACCATCTATAACAGGCAAGCGTCTGATTTCCTGAGGCAGACGATACTAACCACCCATGGTGTATAAGTCATGCTTTGGAGGAGAGAGATCCAAAAAGAAAAAGGAGGGAGACATATGCTTGCGTTTGATGGGACCAATAGGGACGAGTTGGGAAAATGGCTGTTCTATAGCCACATCCAGGATGCAATGGTGAAATCATTTGAACTGGTCAAGAAAAGGGATGTTCTACACATTTCTGCGTTTCATCCGGTGTTCGATGAATCAGTGATTCTATTGCTGACCGGAGCCAGGGTCATCTTTTCGAGTGGGGGACAAAACAGAGAAAAAAGAGAGGTGATTTTGTCAGCAACGATTATTCAAACTCTTCCATTGCGATTCAATGAAAAAGATTTTGAAATAGATGCTGGGATTCTGCTGCTGTTTGAAATGACTTCGGGCAGGATGATCCTTGTGGCGGCTGAAAAAGCATATGTGGATACAGGAAAGCACACAGAAAAGAGGGGTACAACATGCCTTTGTAAGTTGATGAAACACAATTGTCAATGGAAGGAGAGGCGGAAAAGCAAAAAAAGGAAAAAAGATGAAGAATAATCCATTGCTGAATTGTCTACTATATTTGAGATTATCTCAAATAATAATATGGAGGGAAAAGAAATGAGAAATCGATTTACATTACTACTTGCTGTTCTATTATTGTTTGTAGCGATCGTTTTACCTGTGTCAGAGACATTTGCGGCAGTCAAAAATGCAGGAGGGAACTGTTTTATTGGCCCTACAGGAAAATCCGTGAGCTATGGCGGCAGTACTTCTTCTGCAGATGATGAGGATGAAATACAAGTTACTGTAATTCTCTATGAAAAAAGATCAGGGAAATGGTATGAGATTGGCAGACTTTCCAGAACTGATTACGATACTGATTACGTTAGTGTATCGACAACTGTAACCGTTACTGGAGGACATTACTATAAGGTAACATCGACCCACTATACAAGAACAGGAACAACGGAAAGCAATTCTTCTGGCTCAACAGGAGAATACTGGATCCCCGCATAATGACGAAATTAGAATGAATAAAGAGGAGGATTATTCTTCCTCTTTATTCAGTTGCATGGGTGAACATTCTCAACACAGGTTAGTAGTTCTGAAACACTCATTGTGCGACTCATGATTGAAACCATATATGCTTCCGAATACCCGTTTATGACAGTAGATCCATCATGTGTTGTCATAATATACAAATCCAACCCAAATGCTGTGGTTGTAGCATAAACACTTCCCGATGTATCATAACTAGAAGACCATAATACGTCCGGGTTATAAACAAATTGTGTGATAGTATACTTTTTTTCTGCAGATACTTTGTAACGAGATCTAACAGTGAGCCTCTTGTTTTCTAACACATCATAATTAAATGAAAGAAGACTGTCATCTGTAACTAATAAAGGATAACCTGTTTCGATATAGAATTTTCTTGGCGTTTCTATGCCGTCTGGTATAGAGGACATATCTAGTTTAGAATCATTTGGTGTTGGAGTCATATTACTTACGCCGAAGACATTGTCTACGAGATTAATGACAAGTGAGTAGATTTCTTCCGCAAATGCTTTACCGGGTACGGTCAATGTCATAAACAACACTAGCAACAAGCATAAAGCGCCAAGAACAACTGTTCTACGGAACGAAGGCACAAAGGACGCATCACGCAATGCGTCTATCAGGGTACGCTTCTGATGTTTAAGGGAGACATCATTTATTCCTAATTCTTCTTTGACTTCGGCAATAACCTGAGGCCCAGTTTTGCGTGGGCCTTGAGCTAAAATGGCGTGGATCTCCTTTTTTGTCAACAAAGGGGCGTGCATATCAAAGTAAGGATGGTCCAAGGCAATCCTTTCTATCCTTTTTCTTTCAAATTCCGTTAAACCCCAGTGCATCTATTTCTCCTATCCAATTAGCAACAAGATATTCAAATGCTTGAACATGCTTGGTGCTTTGTCACGCAGTTCTTTTCTCATGCGTGCAAAGCGCAATGAGAGCGCTTTTTCAGTAATACCCAATTCTGCGGCCAGCTTGCTTGAGGGCACATCATCTATATAGTGCGCGATAAAAGCCTTTCGCATTTGTGGATCAAACTTTTGGAGATGCTTTTCCAATGAGGCGATCCACTCAAGGTAATCATATTCCGAACTGTATTCATATTTGTCAAATTCATAAATGATTTGCTCCATGTCAACAGGAATAGAGCGTGAATGCTTCTTTACGTAATTGATCGCGGCACGACGGATGCAGACAGCAATGTATGCGCCATAGTCCTTGACATCAGCGAGTTCCTGCTTCTTCTTACAGAGTACGACAGCGACATCGTGCAAGATATCTTCTCCAATCGACATGGGATTCTTGGTAAAGCGAGAGCAGATGCGTACCGATGTTTTTACGAGTTTATCGTAGTTCTGAGAAAAGTAGTCCACGATTGAACGTGCCATTGATACTCCTATGCTCTATGAACTACCTTTCACTTGTATTGACAATACTGCGAAAGGTTATTCTTCATAGAGAATTAAAAGTTTTTTATATATTATACCAATATTCTCTACTTCCGACAATACTTTACAATTATTGTCAGGTACGACCGATAGTAACCGTATTTTGATTACAATGTTTCTGTATGTTGCAGCCAAACTAAACGATAAACTAATTACAAAAAGGTGGCTGCAATATGAATGTCAATGGAAAACTGAACAGATTGATGGCAGAACGTGGCTGGACGAGATATAAGTTAGCTAAGGAATGTGGTTTGTCTGAATCCACCTTGGCAAATGTCTTTTCGCGCAATACTATGCCCTCTTTGGCAACATTGGAAGCGATTTGTCAAGGATTCAGGATATCGCTTTCGCAGTTTTTCGCCGAAGATGAGATGATAGAGTGTACCCCGGAATTGAAAGAGGTATTTGATGCTTGGCGCTATCTAACACCTGTTCAGAAGGACGCGGTGCTGGCTGTTATGAAAGCAATGAGGAATCAATGATCGCTGAAATAGCATCAATCCACAAATAACGGTATATTTGTTTATAGTGAAAAGCATATCCGGGAATATAATAATGCCAAACCTTGCCATATGGTAAGGTTTTTTGGTTATCATAAAACCTTGTTTCATAACATGAGCAGGTTTGTGGGAGGCAGTACTGCACCAACGACTAAAAAAGCGTTATTTTACTAGGATTTAAGTGGAAAAAATGTCCTATGATATAGCCTATACTTCTAAGTGAGAAATAAAAATCTTGCAAACCGGGAAAAGGATGCTATAATAAAGCCATCCTCTAAATAAGATTTCGATCTCATATAGAGAAGGAGGGCATGAGATGCAGCATCAGCGGAGAGAAATCTATCCGGTCATCCAGGCGTTTATTATGGAATACCGTGAAAAAAACGGTGTAGCGCCGACCCTGAAGGAAATCGCCGCCCAGGTAGGTATGCCCTACTCCACCGTAGGCCGATATGTCAAGAGAATGGAGACACAGGGGCTTTTGGAGCGTTCCGGCGTCCGTATGCTCACAACGGAGAAAGATCAAAAGATTGCCGAGCAGTTTCGCAGGATTCCCAAGGTGGGCTCTATCTCCTGCGGCCTGCCCCTGCTGGCGGAGGAGAATATCGAAGAATACTATTCTCTCCCGCGTTGCTGGGTGGGAAGCGGAAACGTCTTCGTTCTCCAGGCGGAAGGCAAATCCATGATTAACGCTGGGATCGACAATGGCGACTATGTGATCGTTCGTCAGCAGGAAACGGCGGAGGCCGGGCAGATTGTTGTGGCCCTGGTGGATGGAAACACCGCCACGCTAAAACGATTCTATCCCCACCTGGAAGACCGGGTCGTGGAGCTCCGGCCGGAGAATGACGAGTTTGATCCACAGATCATCGACCTGAAGGAGCGCTCTTTTGCCATTCAAGGGATTGCGATCAAGGTCCTGAAGGATATTTCATAACGAGAAAGGCAACAGAATATGGACAAATGGTTTGGTGCGGATGCCGAGAGGCAGTCCATGCTTGGTTTAAGTCGACCTGAAAAGCTGCAAAGGCTTTTCCAAAGTCAAAAGGAAACGCTGGATCTCTTTTTGGAACGAGGTTCAATTTCTCAGAGACAGTATGACCAGAGCCTGAATGATCTTTGCATGAAGATGGGAGAACCGGTCTAGGAAATATAGGAGGGAGGAAACGGCTATGGAAGCGGCGAAGCAGCGCAAGTATCTTTGCATCGATGGGAAGTGCTTTTACGCTTCTGTGGAGTGTGCCGAAAGAGGTCTGAATCCCTTTGAAACAAACCTGGTCGTTGCTGACCCCAGCAGGGGCAAGAACGCTCTTTGCCTTGCCATTTCTCCCAAAATGAAAGCCCTGGGCGTTCACAACCGGTGCCGACTGTCAGACATTCCGGGCAACATCAAGTATGAGATCGCTTTGCCGAGGATGCAGCTGTATGTTGATTACTGTGCGGATATTTACGCCCTGTATCTTGACTATTTCGCCGCCGAGGATATCCACGTTTATTCCATCGACGAGGCGTTTATAGATGTGACGGATTACCTGCCTATGTACGGCATGGACGCCAAACAACTGGCAAGGGAGCTTATGAATGAGATCGCAGAAAAGCTCCATGTGCCCACAACCGCCGGGGTCGGGACCAACCTGTATCTTGCCAAGATCGCTTTGGACATTACGGCCAAGAAAACCCGCGATCACATGGGCTATTTGGACGAGGATATCTATCGAAAGACGTTATGGGATCATATGCCCCTGACGGGATTTTTGGGGCATCGCCCGAGGGAAAGCAAACCGGCTGAGTCATTACGGGATCTTTACCATGCGCGGCATCGCCAACGCAGATCTAGCCCTGCTGTATAAGGTCTTCGGCATAGATGCCGAGCTCATGATCGACCACGCGTGGGGCCGGGAAAGCTGTCTAATGGAGGATATAAAGAGCTACCGCAGTAGGGGTCATTCTGTATCCTTTTCTCAAATCCTTCCTCGTGATTATGAATACGAAGAAGCCGCCGTAGTTATGGCAGAAATGGCTATCCACGGGTGCCTTGAACTGTACAAGCGCCATGTGATCACGAACAAGGTTTGGATCGGCGTCGGGTACTCCCGCCACGAGATGCTTCCGGCTGCACAAGGGTCTATCAAGCTCCCGTGTGCCACACAGCTTTCCTCCATCATCGAACCAGCGGTAAAGCAGAAGTATCGAGAGATCGTCGCCTTTGGTGTGCCGATACGGAATTTGGCTATCGCCTTTTGTGACACCAGGGACGAAGGCTGTGAGGGGTACGACCTGTTTACTGACTGGGCAAAGGTCGATAAAGAAAAAACCGCCGAGCGCGCTGTGCTGGAGATCCGGGATAGGTTTGGCAAGAACGCTGTGCTCCGTGGGGCAAATCTGCTCAATGCCGGGACCCAGCGAGAGCGAAACACGTTTATCGGAGGTCATAGAGCCGGATATGATGACGAGAGAAAACCGTGCTAAACAGTTTATGCCCTTCGATGCCATGAAGGGCCTAGCCGAGGTATTGAAAGATCGGGAGGAACGTCATTCCCGTGTGCAGAAGCATGGCGTTTCAGAGGAAGACCAGGCATCGATTTCCGATACGCTCTGCAAAGTGGAGAAGGGTTCCAAAGTGTTCATCAGCTACTTTGCCGATTTCCATGACTGGAAGGCAGAAGGTATTGTAACACAGATCAACCGAGACTATCGTTTCCTCCGAATGAGCCGGATCGGTTCTCAGAGCGAGGAGAAGATATGCTTTGATGATCTCTATGACATTCGAGTGATAGGGTAGTATAAGCACAGACGGAAGATAGAGAGGGATTGAGAGGGACATCGGATGAGTATCGTGTCAGAACAAACCATTGAGACGATTCAACCATATTGGGATAGCAATAAAAAGCCGTCGTTTACCGCATTGGTGAAGGAGAGGTTTTCCCTTGAGATATATAAAGAGACGCAAAAGTACTGTGATTACCTGGGCATGGAGTTTGTGTTCGCTGGCTTAGGGAGAATAACCGTTACTTCATTTGAGATTGAATCAGCATCACTTTTTTTCGAGGTGTTGTGTTTCTGCTCTATGATGGATAACGGGGAGCGTCATGATTTTACGTTGCTCATGAGTTGCATGTGTAGTCTGAATGATGACTTTTCCAGGATACATATTGAGAGTACCGTCCCTTGCCCGAAAAACCACAGGACCAAGCCAGGCCTGCCGGATGACTTGGTGCCAATCATTCAAAAGAGAAACCTGGACCAGGTGGCTATCAACATCTTGAACGCACTACATATTTGCCCCAATAACGGAACCATGCCGGTGAACGGAGTGGCGGTGGCCGAAAGCCTTGGCCTGCACGTTGAGAAATGTGAGTTGGATCCACGTGAAAACGTGTTCGGGAAGGTCTTTTTTGATGATGCGATAACCATCGTAAAGGATAGCAAAACCGGACTTGCCGCGATAAAGCAAGTTAAAAAGGGAACGATCCTGGTGAATGAATCCCCCTTTGGAGTTACCGATCCGCATATACTCAACAATACGATCCTTCACGAGTGCGTTCATTGGTTACTCCATCGGCCTGCCTTTCAATTGGGAAAAGTTTGGAATCGCGAGTATGCGGCGACGGCCTGCCGTAAACTGAAGATCGATGGTTCCACACATAAGTGGACATCCCTTGAGCGTATGGAATGGCAGGCCAATTCTTTAGCGCCTCGCCTGCTTATGCCGGATTGGGTGACCAAGTTCATAGCAAACGAATGGCTGATACGGTATGAGCAGCTTCCTTCAAATCTGCGCATGGAGAGGACGATAGATCATCTTTGCCGGTTTTTTGATGTTTCAAGGCAAATGGCAAAGATCCGCATGGAGGAGCTCGGTTTTGAAGGGGTGAAAGGTGCATTTGCTTATTATGAAACAAGACAGTACAGCATCGGCTTTGACAATGCGGTGCGAGAAGCCTCCCGAAACCCGCTTTTTTGGAAGGCTATCGCTTCTGGATTCTATACCTATGTAGAAAACTGTTTTGTTATACGGGACAGAAAATATATATATCGGGACCAAGATGGTGTCTTGCGGCTGACCACCCACGCCAAAAGTCACCCGGATGAGTGCTGCTTGTCGTTTGTTTTTCAAAGGTCTGATCAAAGTATGCCATTCGGCATGTTCAGAAAAGCCAAGGATGATGAGATCTTTATCGCAGGCAGTGAGCTATCTCCCGCAGCTTTTAAGAAAACAACACAGACGGTTGCTTCCATCTCTCAATCGCTTCCATTGAGCTTTGGCGATACTTTATCTGCACATATGAATCGAAAAGGGATCACGCTGGACCAATTAGCAGAGAGCAGCCTTTTGTCCCGGAGACAAATCTGCCGTTACAAAACGAATGCTTATCCAAAGATTTCGTTGCAGACGGTGATTTGTCTTTGCATAGGGTTGAAACTGCATCCGTTGTTTGCGTTCGACTTGGTAAAAAAAGCAGGATATTCCCTTATTGATACTACGGAACATACAGCATACAAAATCATTTTGACCAGTATGACCACCAGCTCGATACATGAATGTAACGACTGCTTGAAGCAATTAGGACTTCGGCCTATTGGAAATGAATAATAGACAACGCGCATAACACCTAAAGGAATAGGCGAAATGGTGAACTGATCATCCGCAGGGGCGATCAGTTCTTTCTTTGTACCAAGAATTGTTAGAAAGTATACTACGAAAAACATAGAAAAAACTTTTAGGGGGGTGACATGCCATGTCACCATAATTTTTGCCTATTTCTCTTGCTTTTTTCGATTTTTATACCCAAAAACATGCCAAAAACCCCCAAAAAAGGGACACGCCATGTCACTGTCAAATGGCTTCCCATGCGTTAACATTGTCCTCGTGAGGCAGGAAACCTCACAACAACCAAAGATCCCAAGCCGGATGCATACGGCAGCGGATGTTCCAAGAAGATCGGAGGACCTGTCCAAGCGGACAGAACCCAGGTCGGTCAAAGAACACCCTTCTGTCAGTGCATCCGGCTTTTTTCGTTGCCGGAAGGCGGGCGAAAGCGGATCGAGGGCTCCTTGACAACCGAATAGCCCGATCAGGTAACAGCAGAATGATACTTCCGCCTTGAACGCGTCACAGCATTGGGCGGCCCGGCCGGGAGGCGGGGGTCCGAGAGGACATGCGCGAGGACGGCGGCCTGAGATGGGATACGATCAGCATTTTACTGGAAAGGAAAAGGAAATGGGTAAAGTAACAGCAATCGTTAACCAGAAGGGTGGCGTTGGCAAGACGACCACGGCAATCAACCTCGGTGCGTGTTTTGCCCGTATGGGTGAGCGGGTCCTGCTGATCGACATGGACGGTCAGGGCAATATGAGCCGTGGCCTGGGCTGCAAGGTCAAGCGCAGTCAGTACACGATCCGCAATGCGCTGGTGGACATCATGAACGGCGTCGATGCCGATCCCACGAAGGGGATCGTTCCCGCGAAATATGATCCCCTGTACATCATGCCCGCAGATAAACAGCTGCTGGCCTTTGAGCGATCCTTGAAGAATGAGCCAGAGGCTCCGTATCTTCTTCGCGGATATGTGGAGAAGCTGCAATGGAGTTTTGACCGCATCCTGATCGACTGTTCCCCCAGCCTCGGCGTTCTGACGCAGAACGCCCTGGTCGCTTCCCACAGCGTTATGATTCCGGTGGACCCGGAGTTCTTCGGCGTGGAAGGCGTGGAACAGATCACATCGACTATGGCCGATGTGCAGCGGAAGATGAACCCGTCGCTGTATCTGGAAGGTATCGTGATCGTCAGGCGGAACAACGTGTCCATCGCAAAGCGCACCAACGTAGAAAACCTCCGGCAGCGGTATGGCGACAAGGTGTACAAGACCGAGCTGCCGTCCTCCGTGAAAGCCTCCGAGGCTCAGGCACATGGCATGAGCCTGATCAGCTATATGTCCTGGAACCATCTCACAAGGGCCTATGAAGCATTGGCAAACGAGGTAGTTGCCAATGAGCAGCAGTGAGAGCAGTAAAGACCGGTTTGCTCCCCTGACCTACGAGCAGATGTACGGAATCGAGGAGCCGGAGCCGGACGGGAGGCCCTTGGAGCTGGAGATCGACAGCCTGGTTCCATTTCCAAACCAGCCATTCAATCCTTATAAAGAGGACGAAATGGCGAAGATGGTCGAAAGCATACAGGAAAACGGCGTCATATCCCCGATCATTGTCCGCCCGAAGGCAGACGGTGAAACCTACGAGATCATTTCCGGCCATAACCGCGTGGAAGCCTGTCGACGTGCCGGTATCTGTCAGATTCCCAGCTTCATAAGAGATGTGGACGATGATACAGCTGTCATCCTCATGGTGGACAGCAATCTTAGGCAGAGAGAAAAGCCGACTGAAATAGAAAAAGCAAGAGCATTTGAAATGAAGTTGGAAGCAATCAAGCGCCAAGGCGCGAGAACGGATTTAACTTCATCCCAACTTGGGATGAAGTTAAAGGGTAAGCAAGCACTTGACCAAATTGCAGATGCTACCGGCGATAGTCGAAATACTATTCACAGATATATAAGGCTTAATCGTTTGATTCCATCCCTGCAGGACTCTGTGGAAAAGGGTAAACTTGCGTTCACGCCTGCTGTCGCACTGTCATACTTGGACCCTGGTGATCAGGAGATCGTTCAAGAGGTCATGGAACGCGAAGAATCATCCCCCTCCCTATCCCAAGCGCAAAAGCTAAAGAAAATGGCCAGCGACGGGACGATAGATGACAAGAAGATCGTCGAGGTCCTGACCGTACAGAAGCCCATGTATGAAACCATTACGTTTCGGTTCAACACCGTGGAAGAGTACTTCCCCGAGGGAACGACCGGGAAACAGATGCAGGAGATCATCATGGGCTTGCTGAGGGACTATCAGGAACGGTGGCATAAAGAACGGGAACAGAAGCAGGCCAGGGAGCAGGAGAGGTAAAGACATGAGCAGAAGAAAGAAAAAGCGCAAAAACGCTGATATGCCGGTGACGGCAGGTTGCGCCGAGTACAGCTGCATGACGCCCATGGCGGCCATCAACTACCTGAGCATCAACGGGTTCCTACTGGGGCCGAGCATCAAGGAACAATCCCTTGCGGCGGAGGCCCAGAAGCTGGCCGGGAGCATGGACTGCTCCTTCTCTCCCGATTTGAGGCGGTTTTTTATCGCCTGCGAAGCGGACGGGGAGACTGGCTGCTGCTGGGCCATCATCCGCCATCTATATGAGAAATGGCATATCGCCATTCCCAAGCCTATCCAAGCCTTTATTTCAATACCGGAGGTCTGGGAGGCGTTTCTCCGCATGACGGCGGAGCAGTTGAGCATCCTCCTTTCCTCCGATACGGAAGGAGATCCGTACCTTTAACAGGAGCGGAAAGGACCATGTTTTTTACCACAGGAAATCATCAGTTCTATGAACACCTCATGCAGCAGGTCCCTAACTTCGACAAGGCTCCACGAGAGATAAAGGACGATTCCTGCCTTGTCTGTGAGGGATACAACCCCAAAACAGGCAAATGCAGATTCTGTGTTTGCCTGGACGAACAGCAGCTTCCGGCCTCCGACCGGGAGCATTTTTATAAGAGAAAGGACATAGAGAAATGAACCGAACTATCACCCGTATCCTGGCACTCAGCCTGTGCCTGCTCTGCCTGTTTTCGTTCGTCCCCGTGCGCCATGCTTCTGCTGACGGCGCTTTCCCGGAGAACGTGACCATTCAGAGCGAACGCAACAACGCCTTCGACTACCTGGAGTATTACTCCGGCGGCAAGTGGAAGGACCTGAACACGCCGAAGCATTGGATAGAATCCACCGGTCAGGTGTGTTACTGTATCGAGCATAACGCGGGCAACCCCCACAGTTCCTCCTACACCGCCACGCCTCCTTCCTCCGTGTTCGGAGCGAACACCCTGGCGGGGCTCCAGACCATCCTCATGTACGGCTATCCCTGTAACACGCCGGATGGTTTTAGTGAGGACGAGGCCAGACAAGCGACCGCCAACGCCATCCGGTTCTGGTTGAGCGAAAACGGTGAGCCCGGAAGCTACTCCTTCACTAACCGTCGTGCCCATCCCAATCAGATCCGGGCGAAGCTGGGGTATGAGCATGTACTGGAATGGGCTGACGAGCTGTTGCAGATGGCCAGAGACAAGCAGACCCTGAACCACGCCATCGAGTTCACGCCCTCCGCTTTGACCCTGGACCGTTCCGGCACCGGGTACAGCGGTACCACCACTGTACAGCTGACCAACATCAACTCTGGGTACACCCTGGATACCTCCGGCCTGCCCTCCGGCGTGACCCTCACCGGCTTCACGGGACGACAGAGCGAAACCCTGACGATTACCGCGCCGCTGACCGCCGCGGGCCAGACCTTCTCCATCACGGCCACCGGCAAGGACACCCGCGCTTTGGAGAACATGACGGCGTACATCCCCTCCAACGACAGCCTCCAGAAGATCTTTCTGTGCGCGAACACCGCCCAGGTCGTGGCCAGCGCCTCCTTCGGCGTCAACACCCCCGCTGCCGGCAAACTCAGGATTAAGAAGTACAGCGACAACAACGCGCCTCTGGCCGGTGTCAAGTTCGGCGTTTATTCGGACGCCGCCTGCACCACCAAGATCACCGAAGTCACTACCGGCACGGATGGCTCCGTCCTGCTGGACAACATGAACGGCGGCACCTACTACGTGAAGGAGCTGTCCACCGTCCTCCCCTATGTGATCGACGGCATGGTCAATACCGTCATCGTCAAGGCCAGCGAGACCACCACTTTGGAGGTCCAGAACGAGACCGCCAAGGGCGTCATCCGGGTGAAGAAGACCGGCGAGGCCCTGGTGGGCACCACCGTCACTTCCACGGAGTACGGCCAGCTCCATACCCCCAAGTTCCAGAACGGCGGCCTGGCCGGGTGCGAGTTCACGGTGAAGAACGAATCCGGCACGGTGGTAGCCACCCTCACCACGGACGCGGACGGCGTCGCCGAGACCGGCCTACTCCCTTTCGGGACCTACACCGTGCAGGAGACCGGGGCCCCTGCCGGATATGAGCTGGACGCATCCATCCAGACGGTCACACTGGCGTACAAGGATCAGAACACACCCATCGTCTACGGCGAGGTCACGGCCACCGACAACCGCATCCCCACCTCCGTGAAGATCGTAAAGAAAACGGATCATTTCAACAAGCAGACCATGAAATTCGAGGCCGGTCCCCTGGAAGGGGCGGTGTTCGGTCTGTACACCGCGGAAGCCATCGGGGTCATCCCCAAGAACACCCTGGTGGATATCCTGACCACGGACGTCAGCGGCATGGCCGTTTCCAGCGCCACGCTGCCCTTCGGCAAGTATTATTTACGAGAGCTGAAGCTCCCTGACAACACCATCCATCTGTCCGAGGAATCCTATCCCCTGACCGTCAAGGGCCACAACAAGGTGTATGTGGATGAGCCCATCTGGAACGATCGCTTTATGGGCAACATCGCCATCTGGAAGAGCGACGAAATGGAAGACGGGCGTATGCTGGAAGGCGCGGAGTACGAGGTCCGGGACGCTGACGGCCTGCTCTACTGCACCATGACCACCGATCGCACCGGCTACGCCGTTTCCTGCGATCTGCCCGTGGGCACCTACTATGTCCGTGAGATCGTTCCCCCTGCCGGGTTCATCCTGTCCGACGAGATCGTCGAGGTCAAGCTGACCACCGATGATAAGACCACCCTGGTGTTCGAGCGGACCAATATGCCCAACCAGGTCATCCTCAAAAAGACCGATCTGACCACCGGCAAGCCCGTGTACGGCGCGACCATCGAGATCAGAAACGCTGCTGGCGAGGTGGTGTTCAACGAGGAGACCGATCTCAACGGCGAGATCATCCTGATGGAGTTGCCCGCAGGACGGTATACCTACACCGAGACCCAGGCCGCCGAAGGGTTCACCATCAACACCGGTTCCTTCGAGTTCGTGGTGGACTACTACGGCCATGTGACCGGCACCACCGAGATCACGGATGAGCCCATCTGCCTCCAGATCGACAAGGTGGACCTGTTCACCGGCAAGCCGTTCCCCCTGGTTGAGTTCCAGCTTCGGAACATGGATGACCAGGTGATCCGCACCCTCCTGTTTGAACAGACGCAAGAGGTGGGGGCGACGGGGAGCATCGTCGTATCCAACAACAACGACTACCGCGTCTGGGCCAAGGACGGCGAGGACTTCTTCCATGTAGGCGATGACGGTCATGTGGAGTTCCGCTACCTTCCTGCCGGGGAGTACAAGCTGGTCGAGGTCCCGCCCACCGGCTACATCGCAGAGGACGAGATCAGCGTCGTCCTGACGGACCGGAACGGCGTCAGTAACCCGAAGATGGTGAGAGTGGAGAACCGGCCCACCGGCGTGAAGATCAAGAAGATCGACGCCGGTTCCGGCAACCCCCTTATGGGTGCGGGCTTTGAGATCAAGGTCAAGTCTGACAACGGCTTTGAAACTCTCAAATTCGTCAAGAACAGCGACGGCTCCTACTTCTACGACCCCCAGGGCAATGTGACCGAGCTCATGGTGGACGGCATGGGTGAGATCGCCCTGTATGGTATGCCCCTCGGCGACATCTGGGTGGAGGAGACCACTGTGCCAGATGGGTATTTCCCCATCTCAGCCCAGCAGTTGACCGTCACTAAGGAGATGAGCAGCGATGCCCCCTATGAAATGACCATCAAGAACCACCGGTTCGTGAAGTTGGGCATGAACTCCGACTGGTGGGAGTTCCCGGCCCTCTGCGGCGGCGTCCTCCTGCTCATGGCCGGTGGCGTAGTGGCGATCATCTATCTTCGTAAGAAGCGCAGTTATCGATAAACGAAGTCGAAGTGAACGAGGGGCGGTCAATGGCCGTCCTTCGTTCATGGAAAGGAGTGCAATGAGCTATTACGCAACTTTTGATGCTCTGATTACTCTCTCCCGAGCTGTGGACATGGAAGCCATCGCCCGGGAAGCAGAACGGGCGTTCTGCGTTCGGGAGACGGTGATCGACATGGTGACAGATACTACATTCGATCTTTGGTTCGGAGAGTATACCGAGTACACGGACGACGCTGCCTGGGCGTTTCTTGCCGAGATCGCACCCCATACCGTGTCCGGTGAGATCGTCTATCAGGGGGAGGACAATACCTGGTGGCGGCACCGGTTTGATAAGAAGAAGGGC
Source organism: uncultured Eubacteriales bacterium (assembly GCA_902765005.1). GTDB lineage: Bacteria > Bacillota > Clostridia > Christensenellales > CAG-138 > RUG472. The sequence continues at coordinate 18,567 of CACWYB010000006.1, forward strand.
GAATGGCTGGAGGAAGAAGGCTATATCGCATATGAGGACGGCGGGAAAAGCATCCGCGAACTGCTGGACCTTCGGATAGAACCCGATAAGAACGACCAGGTTGAACCGGAGCGATAGGGGGAGATTCCGCATGAAGGTATTGAAAGTGGAACCGTATCAGCCGCCGGAGGTGAAGGAGATCGACTCAGGATTAGCGTCGCTCCAACACGAAGTGGAGGGCTGGATCGAAGCCACCTACCCCTTTGAGGACCCCGTGGCCATCATCTGCAACGAGGAAGGCAAGCTGAACGGCATGGAATACAACCGTGCCATCCGGGATGAAACCGGGGAAGTGCGCGAGATCATCGCCGGTCCGTTTCTGATCGTCGGGCTGGGAGAAGAAGACTTCACCTCTCTTTCCGAAGACATGGTGCAAAAGTACAAGCGGCTGTTCGCACAGCCGGAAGTGTTCCTCCAGACCCAGAGCAGTCTGCTGATCCTGCCGTATGCCATGGACGAGTTCAGCTCGCGGGATGACGGTGACTTGGAAAGATGAAGGGAGAGGAACGGATAATGGCGACGAAGCTGGAAAGGATATCGCGGTTGGCCCTGGAGACCTGCCGCTCTATAACCACTTCTCCGCAGCAGTGGAAGGCGTTTCTCGACTCCGCCGCTTGGCTCTACAAATATCCCTTTCGGGACCAGGTGCTGATCCACGCCCAGAAGCCGGAGGCGACCGCCTGCGCAGAGATCGGGCTATGGAACGAGCGTTTGCATCGCTGGGTGAACCGAGGCGCAAATGGCATCGCCCTGATCGACACCTCAGAGGAGAAGCCTCACTTGCGGTATGTGTTCGATGTGTCGGACACCAACTCCCGGGAGAACATTCCATTTGTCCTGTGGCAGGCTAAGCCGGAGATGTACCCCCGCATCGCCGAGGAGCTTCAAAACAGCTTCGGGGAGCTGGGAGATACCTCAGACCCGGTCACTGTCCTGTTCGGGACGGTCATGAATGCGGTCATGGACAACTCCGGAGACTATCTGGACGCCCTGCGTCACGATTTGTACGGCAGTTTGCTGTCTAATCAGGAGGACCTGGACGCTATTTTCCAGGGGACCGTCGCGGATTCCGTGGCATATACGGTGCTGAAACGGCTGGGCTTCGACCCCAACGAGTACATCCCGGACGACGACTTTGAACTGGTTTCACGGTTCGATACTCTGGAAACCGTATCCCGACTGGGGGAGGCCACCGCCGACATATCCGAGATGATCCTGCGTCAGATCGAACGCACGGTCCGCGCAGTCGAAAAAGAATTCCGCGACATCCTCGCAAAAGAGAACGGGATAGGCGATACTACAGGTGAGAAGGAAAACGAAAGGAGCAACAGCCATGGAACTGACCTATACGCAAGTGGGAGACTTTCAGATCCCGAACCTGGTCCTGGACAGCCAGCCGTCCGGGTCGATCGGCAAGTACGGACGGATGCGGAAGCGGTATCTGGAGGAGAAAAAGGACGGGACGCTGACGGTGCTGGTCCTGTCCGGCAAACTGACGCAGCACCTCATGGAGATCAACGACCTATGCCGGGAGCAGATCGAGACCCTGTCCCGACAGATGGCGCAGCAGGAGGGCGTGAACGAACGTCTGAAGGCGTCGGACCAGATGACGTGGGTGCAGCGAATGAACAGCATCCGGAACCGGGCGGAGGAGATCGTGGTGAACAGCCTGGTCTACAGCTAACAGAACCCGAGAACGAAGAAGCGGTGGAAGAAGCCTTCCCCGCTTCTTTGTTTGAGACTCCCGTCCAGGAGGAGCAGTTCAAGCAGGATGCAAAACGGGTGAGACAGCCGACGCCGCAGCTGTCTCTTTTTGATGTTCAGGATATTGAGACTATAGACACGGGAGAGGCGCACAATGCTCCGGCGCTTCGATACTCCCAGCAGGTCATTGACGAGGCATTGACCATCGGCGCGAACGATAAGAACAGCCGTCTGATCATCTGCGCGTTCTTTCAGAAGGATCACACACCTGAGGAAAACACCGCCTTTCTGCGAGAGCATTACGGCACCAACGGGGCAGGCTTCTATCTGGACGGACGGCAGTACGCCGTGTGGTACGATCAACAGGGCTTTAGGATTTCCATGGGGGATACCGTCCAGGGCAGCATGACCATGACCCTCTCCTGGGAGGAGGCAGCTAGACGGGTACGGGAGCTACTGGACCTGGGGCGGTACATGCCCCGGGAGGAGCTGCTGCGGGTCAACGTGTACGAGCGCACGGCCCTGGCTGAAAGGCTGCTGTTCGTTGCCCGCGATCTCAGCGAAGAAGGCCGGGAGAAGGGCTTCTTGCCGAGTTTCCGTACACTGTCAGGCGCTTTCGACCATGAGCGTGATCAAATCGTTTCGCTCATGGAGGAGTCGGGACCACTGCAAGCACTGATCGACGAGTGGCGCACCTTTACGGATGCCTGCCGGGAGGATCGCGATCTGCTGCGCTTCCATTACCATCGGCCTACGGAGCTTCTGCGACAGCTGGAGGACCTTCAGCAGGAGCCGGTTCGATTCTCTGTGGCTGAAGGGTATGCGCCTCAACCCCAGCGGTTCATTTCTCTGGACGAGATCGACAAACTCCTGCGCGGACCGGATTCCGAGCGCGGGACAGAGGAACGGTTGGCCGTGTATGCGTTCTTCCTCGCCCATCCAGATGCAAAGGAGAGGGAGAAGGCGCTTCGCAACATGCACGGCGTCTCCGGGTCCTACGGAGGAAACGACAACGTCTCCTACGACCCAAAAGGCGTATCCTTCAGCCACGGCGACATGACCAAACCCTATGCCAAGATAGAGTGGAACTGGACAAGGGTGCGGCAGCGGATCGAAACGCTGATCGAACAGAACCGGTTCCTTTCACAGGCAGATCGGGAGCAGATTCCGGAATATGAGCGAAGGCAGATCACCGCATCCATAGTCGTCGCCTATCGGGACGCACCGAAAGGATATATCCGGCCATACAACGGAGACCCTATCGCGCACTATTCGGAGAACATCGCGGCGGTTCAAAAGCTGCTGCGGGACCCCGTCCAGGTGAAAGCCATTGCCAACGAGCTCTCCCTGCTGACAGAAAGAACGTTGCCGGATGATCGCCACTATGAGGACCGTCAAAACGCCGTCAGACAGTTGGCTGCTTACCGCGCGGGAGAGTTCTCCCTGTTCGGGGAGAAGCGGGAACCTATCCCGGAACCTACTGAGGAAAGTGATCTCGATAAGGCGAAATGGCTGATCAACGCGTATTATCAGGCCGAGTTCGGGTCGTATGCTGACTTCTCCGATCTGGCCCATGTAGGTCTTGCGTATACCACGGACGAAGCGGACACATCCGAGATCAGCGTGTTCGCTGACCTGGAACAGAACCGCATCGTTTACCGGATAGACGATCAGGTGGTCCGGGAGGTGCGCACAGATTCCCTAGTGGAGCTGAACGAGTATCTGGAAGCTCTGGATTTCGGAGCTATGATCTCGGATGCCCAGGATGCGTATGAATCGCAGAAAGCAGCAGAGGCACCGATGCCTTCTCCTGAGCCCCGCCCGTATGCTGTGGGGGATACGTTTTATCTGGATAATACTGCGTTTCAGATCACAAACGTGACGGACATGCATGTGGAGCTTTTGGATCCCACATTGGTTTATCCGGTCTTCCGCACCGAAAGGAAAGAGCGCTTTGAACAGCTGATACAGCAGGATGCGAGGAACGCGATGTTTGTTCTCCCGACGCGACCCAGCGAAGAACAGGTGGCGGCAGAGGAAGAGGTGAAGCTCAACAGTATCGTCATCGACCTTCGCCCTTCGTGGGAGCGAGAGCCGCCCAAGCCGGAGCCTGAGCCTGTCCAGCCGGTATCGAATGAACGGATCGACTTTCGCATCTCGGACAATCATCTGGACGAGGGTGGTGCAAAGACCAAATTCCAGCGGAACGTGGCCGCCATCCGCACCTTGAAGCAGATCGAATCCGAGTACCGGCTCGCCACGCCGACGGAGCAGGAGATCCTGTCGCAATACGTTGGCTGGGGTGGTCTGCCGGACGCCTTCGACGAATCCAAGCCCCAGTGGAGCGAGGAGTACGCTGAACTGAAGGAGTTGCTGACGTCGGAAGAGTATCGGTCTGCGCGGGCGTCCACCCTGAACGCCCACTACACTTCGCCCACCGTCATCCGGGCCATGTACCAGGCCATTGAAAGTATGGGCTTTCGCACCGGGAACATCCTGGAGCCCTCCTGCGGGATCGGCAACTTCTTCGGGATGCTGCCAGAATCCATGACAGGCAGCAAGCTTTACGGAGTGGAGCTGGATGACCTGACGGGCAGGATCGCCCGGCAGCTTTACCAAAAGGCGAACATCCAGATCGACGGCTTTGAGAACGCCGTCTTTCCTGACAGCTTCTTCGATGTGGCCATCGGCAACGCGCCATTCGGAGATTACAGCGTGGCGGACAAGCGGTACGACAAGAACCACTTTCTCATCCACGACTACTTCCTTGCCAAGGCGCTGGATAAGGTCCGACCGGGCGGTGTGGTGGCGTTCGTCACCTCCAGTGGGACCATGGATAAGGCGAATCCTTCTGTCCGAAAGTACCTGTCCCAGCGGGCGGAGCTGCTTGGAGCGATCCGGCTGCCCAACAACGCTTTCCGTGCCAACGCCGGCACGGATGTGGTGGCAGACATCCTCTTTCTTCAAAAACGAGACCACCCGATAGAGGTGGACGAGGACTGGCTCCATGTGGGCAAGTCCGACCTTGGCTACCCGATCAACGAGTATTTCCTGAAGAACCCCGACATGATTCTGGGCGACCTGGCAGAGGAAAGCACCCGCTTCGGCATGGGTCAGACGGTGAATCCCATCGAAGGAGCAGACCTCGGCGAACAGCTGCGGGACGCTATCGCCAACATCCACGGGGAGATCGTCGCCTACGAACAGGAGGATGCCCTGGAAGGGACGACAAAGGCGACCCTGCCTGCCGATCCCAGTGTACGGAACTTCTCATATACTATCGTGGACGGAGAGATCTACTTCCGTGAAAACTCCATCATGTCCAAGATCGAGGTGTCCCTGACAGCCCAGAACCGCATCCGGGCGATGATCGCCATCCGGGACTGCGTCCATAAGCTCATGGATCGACAGCTGGATGACTTCTCGGACGCCGCCATAGCGGAAACGCAGCGGGAGCTGAACACCCTCTACGACGCCTTCACCGTCAAGTATGGGCTACTGAACAGCCGGGGCAACAGCATGGCGTTTTCGGATGATTCGTCCTACCCCTTGCTGTGCTCGTTGGAGGTGTTGGATGAAAACGGTAAGCTGGAGCGAAAAGCGGATATGTTCACCAAACGGACCATCCGCCCCCGCACCGAGATCACCCATGTGGACACCGCCGCCGAAGCCCTGACCGTTTCCCTCTCCGAAAAGGCGAAGCCGGACCTTTCCTACATGGCCCAGCTGACCGGAAAGACCGAGGAGGAGCTGGAAACGGAGCTGACCGGCCTGGTGTTTCGGGATATAGGAACCGGGAATCCGGGATTCTACAGTCCCGACTTCTTCGACCTGAAGCAGTTCCCGCTGGTCACAGCGGACGAGTTCCTGTCCGGAAACGTGCGCAAGAAGCTGGCTACCAACCGAGCTGTGCAGGAGAGGCTTCGGGCAGCGGGCAAGGACGAGCTGGCCGACACCCTCGCTGTATCCATTGCCGCATTGGAGAAGGTCCAGCCGAAGGACCTGACCGCATCCGAAATCAGCGTGCGGTTGGGCGCAACCTGGATACCCGAATCGGACATCAAAGCGTTCGTCTTTGAGCTCCTTCAACCCGGATGGCGGGGCGAACGGTACATCAAGGTCCGGTACTCCGATATCAGCGGCGAATGGAGGATCGAAGGAAAGAACAGCGATTCCTACAACGTAGCGGCGAATGTGACCTACGGCACAAAGCGGGTCAACGCCTACGACATCATCGAGGACAGCTTGAACCTAAAGGATGTGCGGGTATACGACACCGTTGTAGACGAGGAGGGCCGGGACAGGCGCGTGCTGAACATGAAGGAGACCATCCTGGCCCAGCAAAAGCAGACACAGATCCAGGAGGCCTTTAGGGACTGGCTATGGAAGGACCCGGAGCGCAGGGAGCGATTGACCGCCATGTACAATGAACGGTTCAACAGCTCCCGCCCCAGGGAGTACGACGGCAGCCACCTGGTCTTTCCCGGCATGAACCCTGAGATAAACCTCCGTCTCCATCAGGTCAGCGCCATAGCGCGGGTCCTGTACGGAGGGAACACGCTCCTGGCCCACGTTGTCGGCGCAGGCAAGACCTTCGAGATGACGGCGGCGGCCATGGAATCGAAGCGGCTGGGCCTGTGTCACAAGTCTCTGATCGTGGTGCCCAACCACCTGACCGAGCAGTGGGCCAGCGAGTTCCTTCAGCTGTACCCCTCGGCGAATATCCTGGTGGCCACAAAAAAGGACTTTGAGAAGCAGAACCGAAGACGGTTTTGCAGCCGCATCGCCACCGGCGACTACGATGCCGTCATTATCGGCCACAGCCAGTTTGAGAAGATCCCCCTGTCCCTGGACCGGCAGATCCGGATGATCGAGGAACAGATCGAGGAGATCACCGCAGGGATCGAAGCACTGGAAGCCGAGGACGGAAGCTACTATTCCGTCAAGCAGATGGAGAAGACCAAGCGCGGTCTGGAGACGAAGCTGCAAAGGCTGAACGACCGGGAGCGGAAGGACGATGTGGTGACCTTCGAGGAGCTGGGTGTGGATCGTCTGTTTATCGACGAGGCCCACAACTACAAAAACCTCTATCTGTACACGAAGATGAGGAATGTGGCCGGTATCGCCCAGACGGAGGCTCAGAAGTCCAGTGATTTGTACATGAAATGCAGGTATTTAGATGAGATAACAGATTGCCACGGCGTGGTCTTTGCCACGGGCACACCCATCAGCAATAGCATGACGGAGATGTACACCATGCAGCGGTATCTCCAGTACGACCGATTGCGGGACATGCACTTGCAGCACTTCGACGCCTGGGCGTCCACCTTCGGCGAGACGGTGACGGCCATTGAACTGGCCCCGGAGGGGACCGGCTATCGGGCAAAGACCCGATTCGCCCGGTTCTTCAATCTGCCGGAGCTGATCACCATGTTCAAGGACGTGGCGGACGTGCAGACGGCGGATATGCTGTCCCTGCCCGTGCCGGAGGTGGAGTACCATAACCAGGTTATGAAACCCAGCGACTTCCAGAAGGAGATGGTGTCTTCCTTCGCGGAGCGGGCTGAAAAGGTCCGAAACGGCAGCGTTACGCCCAGCGAGGACAATATGCTTAAGATCACCAACGACGGGCGCAAGCTCGCCCTGGATCAGCGGCTGAACGACCCCATGCTCCCCGACGATGACCAAAGCAAGGTCAATGCCTGTCTGGAGAACATCTACCGCATCTGGGAGGAGAACGCAGACCAACGCTCCACGCAGCTGGTGTTCTGCGACCTGTCCACGCCCCATAACGACGGCAACTTCAATGTCTACGACGATCTGCGCCGGAAGCTGATCGAGCGTGGTGTGCCGGAGGGCGAGATCGCTTTCATCCATGAGGCGAACACCGAGGCCAGGAAGGCGGAGCTGTTCGCCAATGTCCGTGCCGGGAAGGTGCGGATACTCCTGGGCAGCACGGCCAAGATGGGTGCTGGGACCAACGTACAAAAGCGATTGATCGCCCTGCACCATCTGGACATCCCGTGGCGGCCCTCGGATATCGAACAACGGGAAGGACGTATCCTCCGGCAAGGCAACGATAACCCGAAAGTGGAGATCTTCCGGTATGTGACCGAAAACACTTTCGACAGCTATATGTGGCAGACAGTGGAGAACAAGCAGCGGTTCATCGGGCAAATCATGACCAGCAAATCCCCGGCCCGGTCCTGCGAGGATGTGGACGAGACCGCCCTGAACTACGCCGAAGTTAAGGCACTGGCCACGGGCAATCCACATATCAAGGAAAAGATGGACCTGGAGGTCCAGGTCGCCAAGCTAAAGCTCCTGAAATCCAACTACCTGTCCACCCGATACTCCATGGAGGATCGCCTGCTGAAACAGGTGCCCCGCGACATCCGCATGACCGAGGAAAGCATAGCCGGCTGCGAAGCGGATGTAGCCCTATATGCGGCGCATGAGGTGAAGGGCTTTGCAGGGATGACCGTATCCGGGTTCCGATACGGTCCGGAGGAGAAGAAGGAAGCGGGCATGGCGATCCTGGCAGCGTGCGCTGCTAAGAAGTCCGGCGCGGAAACGCCCTTGGGAAACTACATGGGCTTTGATCTGTTTCTCTCCTACGATCTGTTGGCCAAGCATTTCGAGATGCGGATACAGGGTGCGCTCTCCTATAGGATCGAACTGGGCGAGGATGTGTACGGCAACATCACCCGTATGGACAACGCCCTTGCCGGTATTCCCGACCGAAAAAGCCGGTACGAAAAGACCCTCTCGGAGCTCCACGATCAGGAACGGAACCTGAAAGCGGAGCTGGAGAAGCCCTTTGTCCAAGAGGACGAGCTGAAGGAGAAGACGGATCGGTTGACGGAGCTGGATGCCATGCTGAATCTGGACAAGCGTAGAAGCGAGGCCATAGGTGAAGACAACGAGGACCGGGACAGGGGTACCCCCGAACGGTCCGACGATGAGTATGAACGATAAGGAGGAACACATGAACCGATACACGCAGGAACAGATCGACTCTGCCGACGGCATTGATCTGGTCGCCTACGCCCAGTCCCGTGGCTACGAGCTGGAGCGTGAGGGAAACCAATACAAGATGAAGGACCACGACAGCCTGTACATGAAGGGCAACCGCTGGTACTGGTTCAGCCACCAGATGGGCGGCAAAGCCATCTCCTTCCTGACCCAGTATGAGGGCATGAGCTTTGTGGATGCCATGAAGACCCTGCTGGGAGAGAAGGGGATCGACGATCGGCCTCTACCCAAGGCATCTGAAATGGAGGCAAAGGAAGCCGCGCCTTTTGAGCTTCCGGTGGCCAACGAGAACAATAAGGCTGCTTTTGCCTACCTCTGTCAGAGAGGGATATCCCCGAAGATCGTTTCCAAGTACATGAAAGAGGGGCTGATCTACCAGACCAACACCTTCGTGTACACGGACGAGAACGGGGAGCGGGCCGAAAAACGATGTCCGCCCCAGGTGGTGTTCGTTGGCAAGAACAAGGACGGCGAAGTGAAGTACGCCTGCACCCGCGCCTGCTTCAACGAAGGCAAGTTCGACGCTCCCGGCAGCAACAAGGCGTATGCGTTCTCGATCCCCCAGGAGAACTGCGACACCGTTTGGGTGTTCGAGAGCGCCATCGACCTGCTCTCCCACATGACCCTGTGCAGGTACGCGAAGAAGCAGTATCCGGCCCACCGGGTGTCTCTGGGCGGCTGTGCGCCCGTGGCACTCCAGCGTTACCTGATCGACCACCCGGAGATCAGATTTGTGAACCTGGGCCTGGACAACGATCAGCAGGGCCGCAACGCCGTGGAAAATATAAAGGAGATGCTGGGGGATGCCTACAAGGTGTATGACCACACGCCTGACTTTGGCAAAGACTACAACGAGGATCTCATGTACCGGCAGGAGCGGTACCGGGAAAACAAAAAGGAGAAGGAGGACCCGGAGCAGCGGTGAAGGGTGACTCTCACGCAGTATAGGGAATAAGAAAACAGCCTTCGGAATCATACGGTTCGTAGTTCCGAGGTTGTTTCTTGCGGTCGTAGACCTTCTTGCTTTTGACGATCTTGGTAGCTGGGCTGAACACCCAGGTGGTGCGGTTCTGAGCATCCAGCTTCTTTCGGGTACGTTTGCTCATCTTGTCCCGTGGGACGAACGGTTTCATTTCGACCATCTCCTTTCTGCCTTCCAGTATACCTATTGATGCAGTACAAAGCAACCACATTGATTCAGCTCCGCGCCTTCGGCCAGAGCTGAGACCACAGAACGAAGGACAATCGGCTCTGCCGTTGTCCTTGCAAGCATCGCCTTTGTATCCACAAACGCAGCTTGTTAGGGCGCTTTTCCCTACGACCCTATGCCGCAAGCGGGATTCTATTCGGTAGTAAAGATAAGGAGGTGAACAGTTGCGGAAAAGAACAGTTGATATTCACATCATGCTGAACCAAGAAGAAGGAGAGCGATTCGATGATCTATGCAGGAGGACCGGCCTGACTCGCGCTGGTCTCATCCGTAAAATGGTTTTGAACTGTCCTATTCAGGAGCGACCCAATGCGGACTTTCTGGCATTGACAGACGCAATTGACCGGATCGGCGTCAACTTCAATCAGCTGGTCCGCAAGGTGAACACGATAGGGACGGTGTCCGAGAGCGATGTGCGGGAGGCCAAGCGCACCTATCAGCGGGTGCTTAGTCTCATGCGTGAGTGGGAGAAGACATGGCGATAACCAAGATCCTTTCCAAGAACATGCGCCTTGACAGGCTGATCCGGTACATTCAAAATCCGGACAAGACCGACGATGAAGTGTTTACCTACTGTCAGTACTGCGACCCAAAAGCCGCCGCCCGTCAGATGCGGGCGACGAAGGAGCGATACGGGAAGACGGACGGCATCCAAGCCTTTCACATCATCCAGAGCTTTGCGCCGGGGGAGATCACGCCGGAGCTGGCCCATGAGCTGGGTATCCGGTTCATCCGAGAACACCTCTCCGACTATGAAGCCGTGCTCGGCACTCATGTGGATAAGGGGCACATCCATAACCACATCGCCATCAACTCCGTCAGTTTCAAGACCGGGAAGAAATACCATAGCACGGCACAGTCTTATTATCAACAGATACGGAAGATCTCTGACCGGCTGTGCCGGGAGCATGGCCTGTCCGTGGTCATGGAGACAGATGGCAAAGCCATTTCCTACGCGGAGTGGAAGCTGCACCAGGCGGGTTTGCTGACCCTTCGGGAGATGTTCGATCAGGACGTGGAGGAGTGTCTGTCCCAGGCCATGGATCTGGGAGGGTTCTATGCCCTCATGGAGGATTACGGGTACACGGTTCGGCACCACGGTTCCTATCCTTCGTTCATCCCGGACGGGTATTCGCACCCGTACCGCATCAAACGAAAAGGAAAGACCTGGACCGAGGACGACATCAAGAGGTTCATCGACCACGCCATGACCGATCCGACTTTCGAGGTCATTATGCCCAAAGCGCAGAAAGCGTTTGTGCCCTACGGGAAGCAGCACGGCTTCCGTGCCCTGTATGTGTCCTGGATGTATGTTCTCGGTTTCATCGGGCAGGGCAAGCGGACACAGTACCCGCGTGTGAACTTTAAGGAGCTAAAGCGGTTTGAGCAGTACAAGGCCCAAGCCGCTTTTCTCGACCGAAACAAGATCGACACGGCATCCCAGCTTCGGGAGAAGATGGACGAGATCAACAAGACCGTGGAAACGCTGACCAAGAGTCGGATCATCTGGAACAGCAAGAAGAAGCGACGGAAAGAGCTGTATGCGGCTCTGTCCGCCGTGGAGCATTTGCAGGATGTCTCTGAACTTTATACCAAAGGCGTCTCTGGCGTCGAGGAGGATTACAGGCGGTATCTGGAGACGGAGCGAAAACTGGAGGGTGTGGACCTGGAAGCATTGAAGGCGGAACGAAACGAGGTATACGAGAAGGTCGCTTCTATCAATGTCGAGATCCGCGACTGCCGGAAGGAGCTTCGGCTCTGCGAACAGATCCTGGCGGATTCCCCGAAGATCGAGCAGCAACTGAGCGAGGAGGTCGAGCGGGAAAGAGACCCTGAGAAAGAAGAAATGTGGTGACGCTATGCTTCTTGAGGCGTGGCACTTATAGCGTTATTGATGGTTCTCTCCCAAAGACTACGTATTTAGAGCATGCCGATCAAGTTAACGAGGAGGATGAGCCAATGATCATAAATATGAAGCGATTATAGGCATTTTCCTTTTTGATTTAGCGTATAATAATGATGTCAAAAGGTGCAACCATTGTATTGACATAGACCTCACGTTGTAGTATCATATGATACTACAACGTGAGGAAAGGAGATAATTGCGCATGCGCCTTTCGCAGGAAGAGAAGCAACAGATAAAAAACTTCTTAGGGAAAGTGAAGCATGCTGTGGATTTGTTTCCTAATGATAAATCAATAATACAAATCTATAATAGAAGAGAGTTTATTGATACTATCGCCTTTTTTTGTTGGAAAATGGATGATGTGCTTGACATCTTGTATAACTTAAATGCTGGAGACTATTATCGTGGGCCGACTGAGAATCGTAACGATTCAACTCTGCCTGCAGTGTGGGAGTTCAACTATCATTATATGGGAAGAGATATTTACATAAAGCTATCATATGGTGATCATCATGCAGGAAGAGATACTTTATTGATTCTAAGTATGCATATTGATCGAATTGATCTATCTCGGATGAGAAGGAGAGGAGCGTAAAATGATGACATTTTGCCCTAAATGTTTTTCTAACGTCGATGCTTCCATTGTTCATCGCAAAGAGACATATCCCGTGAAGGGAGACCAGATCATTATCGATGCGAAAGTATGTGTTTGTCCGAACTGTGGAGAAGCTATCTGGGTTGCTTCTGTTGATGAAGACAATCTTAAGAAAGCATATTGCGCTTATCAGCATAAACACAAGCTGCTTCTTCCTGCGCAGATAAAAAGGATTAGAGAGAAGTATTCATTATCGCAATCGGCATTTGCCAAAATATTGGGATTCGGAGAAAAAACCATTACAAGATATGAGAATGGATATATTCAAGATGAAAGTCCTAACAACCTAATCTACTTGGTTGATGATCCTGCGGCTTTTCAAGCATTGTATGAGAAGAACAAAAACAGAATATCAAAAGATGAACAGCTAAATGTTGAGCATGCATTGGATCAATTACTTGGAAGGTACGTAACACCATACTTCAGTGGTTCGCAATATGATTTTGCTGGTTGCACAAGTACGTTTGTGAGTTTTTTAGGAGATAATGCGTCATGAAGCAAATTAAAAGCACAATGCAATTTCAGGGTTATTCCGTGCTGGAAGCAAACTATGTTTCAAAAGAAAAACAAGCGACATCTGCTTCAGAGTCCAGAATAGAATTGAGCCCTTCGTTTTCACAAAGGGTGAGTAAAATTTCGGACCATCGATACTCTTTAGAACTCGGAATAATCATTGGTAATCAAAAACAGTCAGATGAGTTGCCATTTTATATTAATGTACGTATCCAAGGCTTTTTTGTATTATCTGATGAGGAAAAAGCATATGAATTAATGCGAGTAAATGCAACAGCAATTATGTATCCATATCTTCGCTCAACCGTTACATCATTGACTGCCTTGGCAAATATTAATCCTATAATACTGCCAACCATTAACTTGGTTCAAATGTTTCAAGACAGTCAGGAGAAAAAAGAAACAGAACAATAACAACTGAAGTACAAACCCGACAAAGCACTTATTTGTAAAAAAATAGGTGCTTTTTTTGTTACGAATATGGAGGAACGCAATGAACGGTGAAGCGGCGGACGAAGTCGTCCGCATGGTGGTAAACGGGAGCGAGGTTGCCATTCGGCTGACCGGCTCCGCAGCCAAGAATCTGGCGGCTATCCTGGTCGCCTGGTCAAAGAACCATAAAAAGGTCTACGGCAAGACTTCCATGATGAAGCTCCTGCGCTCCGGCGAGGAGCTTCAGGTTTTGTCCATGACCAAAGAACAGTATTTGGACTTCAAGGCCTCCGCGAGAAAACAGGTGCTGTTCGCGCCTTTCGTGGATAAGAAGTCTGAGGACGGGAAGGTGGACGTGGTGATCGCCGCCCGCAGCATCCCGCTGGTCAATCATATCCTGGACCGCATCGGCTACGTCCATGTGGAGCCGGACAAGGAGGAACCGCCAAAAAAAGATACTCCGTCGAGGCGAAGCTCAAGCGGTGCCAGGCAACAGCCCGAAGCCAGGCAGCCCGACCGAAGCCGTCCGACGGAGGAACAGCATAACGACAAAAAACCTTCTGTGCTTGCCCAGCTGGAAGCGAACCAGAGGCTGGTGGAACAGCGGGAACAGGAAGCGTCTGCTCCCGTTCACCGGGAAAAGAAGACCAAGGAAGATAAGGGACGATAGGAGGTGTGCCGTTGAAGTATTATAGCGTAACACTCACCAAGGAACAGAAGGACATCGTGATCAACGCCCTGTCCCGTCTTCGATACGTTCTCCCCGAGGACGCCCTGTATCGCGGCAAGGTCGTGGCGGTGCTGAAACACTTTGAAAAGCTCCGCCCCTACAAGGTGAGGACGGTCCGCTGATCGTATGACAGGCAATCGAAACAATACCAAACAGGAGGACCTGCTGCTCTTTGGGGTCCTCCTGTTGCCTGTGATCTGGTTCGCGCTGCTGTTGGCCCCCTGCCTGGGCGGGAGCCTGGTGGATGTGTTCTCCCGGCTGACGGAACGGATACAGACCCCGTGGCAGATCGAATGGTGCGCAAACACACCCAAGAGCATATTACTGTGTCTGGCGCTCTACGGCTTCGGCGGGCTGGTCTATTTCGGGACGCGACCGAATCTGCGCCAGGGCGAGGAGCATGGCTCCGCCAAATGGGGTGACCCCAAGCAGCTGAACGGGCAGCTGGCACAGAAACAGAGCTTTCCGTTGACCCGGCATGTGCGGATCGGCATGGATACCCATAGGCACCGAAGGAATCTGAACATCCTGACCCTGGGCGGCAGCGGCGCAGGCAAGACCCGGTCCTTGGCGCTGCCGGGAATCATGGAGTGTAATTGCAGCTATGTAGTGACTGACCCGAAGGGCGAGATCCTGGCCGCGGTCGGTCACCTGCTGCTGGAGAAAGGGTACTCGGTCAAGGCTTTCAACTTGGTCGATTTCACCCAATCGGACGGGTACAATCCCTTCCGATATATCCGGGACGATAAGGACGTGCTGAAGCTGATCACCAATCTGATCCGCAACACCACGCCGAAGAACGCTGCGAGCAGCGACCCGTTTTGGGAGAAGGCTGAGACCGCGCTGCTGGAGGCTATGATGTTCTATCTTCTCTACGAAGCACCGGAGGAGGAGCATAACTTCGGAATGATCATGAAGATGCTGTCCTACGCGGATGTGCGGGAGGATAAGGAGACCTATGCGTCTGCCCTGGACCTGCTGTTCCAACAGCTGGCCATGAATCAACCCAATCATATCGCCGTCAAGCAGTACAGGATCTACAAACAGGCGGCGGGCAAGACAGCCAAGAGTATCAACATCTCCCTGGCGGTTCGGCTGGCTGCATTTAATATGGACCAGATCTGCTCGATCACCGACCACGACGATATGGACATCAGCGAGATCGGAAAGATAAAGACGGCCATTTTCGCCGTCATTCCCGACAACGACACATCGCTGTCCTACCTCGTGGGTATGCTCTATACCCAAATCATCCAGGAGCTCTACTATCAGGCCGACCATGTGTGCCACGGACGGCTTCCGATCCATGTGCGGATGATGCTGGACGAGTTCGCCAACGTGTCCTTGCCGGAGGAGTTTGACAAGTCCCTGGCCACCATGCGCTCCCGAGAGATCAGCGCTACGATCATCATCCAGAACCTGGCCCAGCTCAAAGGACTGTATAGGGAGCACGGCTGGGAGACCATAACCGGCAACTGCGATACGCTCCTGTACTTGGGCGGCAATGAGCAGAGCACCCACGAATACATCTCCAAGCTCCTGGGCAAGGAGACCATCGATACCCGCACCCACGGCCAGACCAAAGGCAAAAGCGGCAGCTACTCCACCAACATGCAGACTGCGGGCAGGGAGCTTATGACCCCGGACGAAGTGCGTCTGCTGGACAACAGCAAGGCCCTGCTGTTTATTCGCGGCTTTCCCGCGGTGATGGACGATAAGTACGACCTGAACCGGCATCCGAACATACGCATGACGGTGAACGGCGGCTACCCGCCCTATATCCACAAATCAAAAGCCTATCCCTATATCCCGTTTGTCAAAGCCTTCGACTTTGATAACGCTGAACGATACATCTTACTCGACGAAAACGAATTGGAGGAAAAACCTGAATGAAGCAAAACAAAACCATCCGTACCCTGTTCACCGTCTTCTGCATCCTAGTGCTGGTGTTCGCCTTTGCGACCACCGCCTTTGCGGACGGTGACCCCATCGCGGTCGTGAACAAGCTCAGCGACTTCATCTTCGGCCTGATCCGGGCCGTGGGCATCATCCTGCTGGGCTTCGGCGTGTTGCAGCTGGGTCTGAGCCTGAAGTCCCACGACCCTTCGCAGCGGGCCAACGGCATGATGACCATTGCTGGCGGCATCGTGATCGTGTTCACCAAAGAGATCCTGACCCTGATCACCGGTTGAGAACAGGCAAGGACAATCGAAGGGGGCAGACCATGCGCCTGCCCCCGTTAGGAGGTGAACCATGGGAACGAACTGGGTACTTGAAAACCTGTTGAAAGCCCTTGCCACCTGGACGGAGAAGATGCAGGAGATATGGACGCTGCTGACGACCTCCCCCCAGGAGTTTCGCGGCGGCACCATCTGGAGCATCATCTCGAACATCCACGGTGGCATGAAGTCCATCGCGTACGCGCTGCTGGTCCTGTTCTTCGTGATCGGCGTGGCGCGGACCACGACCAACTTCTCCGAACTGAAACGCCCGGAGCAGGCGCTGAAGCTGTTTCTTCGTTTTGCCATAGCCAAAGGCGCAGTGACCTACAGCATGGACATCCTGCTGGCCATCTTCTCCATAGCCCAGGGGATCATATCCAAGATCGCCGGGAACGTGGGAAACGTGCTGACCCAGGGCGTCACGCTGCCGGATGTGATCCAGCAGAAGATCCTGGAGTGCGGCTTCTTTGATTCCATACCCCTGTGGATCGTGGCCATGATCAGCTCCCTGCTGGTGTGGGTCCTGTCCTTCGTCATGATCCTGACCGTGTACAGCCGGTTCTTCCAGCTGTACATGTACACGGCGCTGGCCCCCATACCTCTGGCGACCTTCGCCGGGGAGGGGACTTCCCGCGTAGGATGGCAATACCTGAAAAGCTACGCGGGCGTGTGTTTGCAGGGCGCGATCATCGTGATCGCCTGCATCATCTATTCGGCGTTTGCGGCGTCGCCGCCGCAGATCGCGGACGCCAACGCTTCGGCGGTACAGATGGTATGGAGCTATATGGGCGAGTTGATCTTCAACCTGCTGGTCCTGGTCGGCGCGGTGAAGATGAGTGAGCGCGTGGTCAAGGAAATGATCGGTTTCTAAAAAAACCGCCTCATCGGGCGATCTGTTGCTGTTTCAGTTTTCGGACGGCGGCGGCGATCTCCATTCGCTCGACCCGCCATTGGACGATCCGGTCATACACGGCCTGCCCGAGGGCGATCAGCCAGAGGAGGACGTTGAATCCGATCAGACCGTAGAAGATACCGTTGGAGAGGACGGGATGGGCGGTAGACCAGCCGGGGACCCACACGATAACCAGGGAATACAACACCGGCAGCCCCAACCCGATCAGCTTCGGAAGATTCAAAACGATCCCAAACAGGAACCTGGCGATACAGCCGATCAGCAACCACTTCATATCTATCACCATCCCTTCGACTACAGTATATCGAAGAATACGGGTATCGTTGAGGATGTCGATTCGATTTAAGACGGCAGATCGCCGTCTTTTTCTATATTCAAATTTTGAAAAAAGGAGGTTTTCCAATGGAAACCTACGTTGTCAAGGAGATCCGAGAATACGAAGAGTCCATTCTCATGGGCCTCAACAAACGGCAGCTCCTTTGCTCCGCACTGGCCATTGTGTCGGCGGTGGGCATCTACTTCGGCCTTCGACGGTTCGTAGGCGTGGAGGTGATCGGATGGCTGTGCATCCTGGTGGCCATCCCCTTCGCTTTAGCGGGTTTTGTCCGCTTTCAGGGAATGACGGCGGAGAGATTCCTGGTGCAGTTCATTCGCTCGGAGTTCCTCATGCCCAGGCACCTGGTCTGTCATTCCTACAACCTATACGCCGAAGTGCTGAAAACGAACCCCAAGTATAAGGAGGTACTGAAGGTTGATTAAGACCCTGCAAACCATAGAAAAGCGGGACCGGGAGCCCTACAAGGTGCCTCGGTCCGTACAAAACGCCATCCCTATCCAGCGGATTTGGGATAACGGTATCTTCCAGATCGGGAAGGAGAAGTATTCCAAGACCTTTCAGCTCATGGATATCAACTATGCCGTGGCGTCCATAGACGCAAAGCAGCAGATTATCAAATCCTACGGGGAGCTGCTGAACAGCCAGGAGCCGGGAACGACTACCAAGATCTCCATCTTCAATCGGACCCAGCCCAAGCGGGCCATACGGGACAACCTGATCCCTCTGCCGGGGAACGACCTGGATCCGCTGGTACAGGGCCGGAACGACATCCTTCTGGCAGACGCCAAGGTGGGGAATCGGATCACCCATTCCATCTACGCCACCGTGTCCTCCTTCCATGACCGGCACGACGATGTTTCCCAATACTATAGGACCATCGCCACCAACCTGCAAACCGGGCTTAACGCTTTCAATTCCAAATGCGTGGAGCTGGACGCCAAGGAACGCCTGCGGGTGTTCTACGACTTCTTCCATCCGGGGGAGGAGGAGCACTTTCATTTCAATATGAAGACCCTCATGCGCCGGGGCCACTCCTTCCTGGACGTGATCGCGCCGCCGTTCCTCTCCTATAAGCCGGACTATATCCGGATCGGGAAGCGATACGGGCGGGTACTGTATCTCAGGGACTATCCCACCATCCTGAAGGATTCCATGATCGCGGAGATGTGCAACCTGGGCCGTAACCTCATGCTGTCCATTGACCTCATTTCCATCCCCACCAGCGAGGCGGTGAAGGAGGTCAACAACATCCTGCTGGGTATCGCCACCAATGCGGCAAAGTGGACCCAGAAGCAGAATCAGAACCTGAACTGGTCCGCCACGCTCCCTTATGACATCCAGCAACAGCAGCAGACCACCGAGGAGCTGCTGCAAAAGCTCACCCAGGATAACCAACAGCTGAAGTTCGTGACCGTGACCTTGATCCATCTGGCCGACAGCAAAAAGCAGCTGGACAGCGATACCGCCACGCTGATCTCGACTGGCCGAAAGTACAGCTGCGAGTTCGAAGTGCTGAAGTATCGGCAGCGGGAGGGCATGGACACCGCCTTGCCTTACGGCCTGCGTCGAATCGACGCCCTTCGGACCATGACCACAGAGAACGCTGCCACGCTCATGCCCTTTCGGGCCCAGAGCCTGGAGCACACCCACGGGGTCTACTGCGGCAGGAACCAGATCACCGGCAACCTGATCTTCATCAACCGAGGAGAGCTTCAGAACGGAAACAGTCTGATCCTGGGCATCTCCGGTTCTGGCAAGTCGGTGTTTGCAAAGACCGAAATGTTCCAGCTGGCCGCCCGAGGCGACTGTGACGTGATCATCATCGACCCGGAACGGGAGTATTCGCCCCTGGTCCGATCCCTCCATGGGGAGGTAATCACCATATCCGCCAACTCCCCCAACCATATCAATGCCCTGGACATGGGCGCGGAGTACGCCCAGGCCAAGGACGCCTGCAAGGAGAAAGCGGACTTCGTGACCTCCTTCTGTGAGATGATGATCGGCTCCATCACCGCCGAGGAAAAGTCCATTATCTCCCGTGTCATAACCATGGTGTTCTCCGAATACATCAGCCGCGGGTCCCAGGGGCAGGCCCCTACCCTCAAGGACTTCTATTGGTGCCTTAGAGAGCAGAACGAGCAGGAGGCGCAGGACCTGGCCCTGAAGATCGAGCTGTACACCGAGGGTCTGCTGGACATCTTCGCCCAGCCCACCAACGTGAACACGAAAAACTCCCTGATCTGCTACGACATCCGGGACCTGGGCAGCTCCCTGAAAGCGGTGGGCATGTTGGTGATCCTGGATTCCATCTACAACCGCATCCTGAAGAACGCGGCGAAAAAGCGCTTCACCTATGTGTTCATCGACGAGTTCTATCTGCTGCTCATGGGCGAACACAGTTCCGAGTTTCTGTTCACCCAGTGGAAGCGGGCCCGGAAATACTACGCCTGCTACACGGGCATCACCCAGGACGTGGACGATATGCTCCAGAGCCACAGGGCACAGACCATGCTGGCCAACTCTGAGTTGCTGGTCCTGTTCAATCAGTCGGCCTATGCCCGGAACACTCTGTCTCATCTGTTGAGCATCACCCCGGAGCAGCTTTCCTCCGTATCCAATGCGCCCACCGGCAATGGGCTTATCCTGTGCGGCGGGAACATCATCCCGTTCATCAACCGTATCCCTTCGGACAATCCTCTGTATCCGCTGGTTACCACCAAGACCATGGTCGCCAGCCTCGCCGAGGGGCAAAGCGCAGAGGAGTGATGAGCTATGGAAGATAAGAAGCCTTCTGCAAGAAAAACGGAGCCAAGTCAAGTAGATCAGCGCAAGAAACAGGCCTTTTCAAAGCAGCCGCACGCGAAAAAGACGGACCAGGTGACAGAGACAACGACCTATGAGCCGGATGCAATCCCTGGTTTTGAGCCAAGAGCGACGGCAAAACCTGTTGTGGGCCATTCGGACAGCCAGAAGATGCCGAAAGACCATGTGGTGAAGGATGCCGTCAGGCATGCACAGGCAGCCGTTGAGAAGGTCAGAGATGAGGTAAACGAGCAGCCGGATGTTTCCCCCGGTCAGTATGCGGGGCAGAAGGTGGAATCGTACGCCGGCACCGTTCTGCACAAGACCGAATCCACGCTGGAATCAGCCGGAACTACGCTGCGGAAACGGGCGATCCGGCAGTTTCAGGAAAAGTGCGAGGAAGAACGTCTGACCGACAAGGAGCGATCAACCCCGGATGCAGAGATCCGGCGTGAAGAAACGGTCCAGACCGATCAGCCCGGATATACCACGGAGAGCCCAGCACAGGAACCTCCCCGGACCGATCCCGGCATAGAGCCTGTGACCGAAAGCGGTCAACCAGACACGCAAGCCAGGGAAAACGCAAAGAAGCATCTGACCTACCGGGACAGAAGCATAGATCAACAGACCATGGAGCCCGCCGACAGGAACCCTTCGGCGGGTTCCTCCATTTCAGAAGAAGGAGGAAGGGCTCATGCCCAAGGGCAAACAAAACGGTCGGAGTGGCAGAAGAACGCATCCGGCCTACGGGTACAGGATCCGTATGGTCGTGCCCCGTCCGCTTCCGTTTCAAAGGCAGAGGATCGGACAATATCTCCGGCGAAAAGCATCCTGCCGGGAACAGAGAAAGAAGCGCATATTGCAGCTGCGGCCCCGGAAAAGGCTGTAAAAGGCACTCGGAAGACGGTGGACGCCGGACGCACCGCACAGCAAACCACGCGGACGGTCCAGCAGACCGCGAAGAGCGCACAGAAAGCGGCTCAGACCTCCGCGAAAGCGGCACAGGCCGCAAAGGAGGCCTCGGTCAAAGCAGGACGTGCCGCTGTGAAGGTCGGACAGGCGGCCTCCAAGCTCCTGGCCGCGGTGGTCAGAGCGATCACGGAAGGGGTCAAAGCCCTGGTTGCGGCAATCCTGGAAGGAGGCTGGGTGGCTGTACTGGTTATCGCCATGATCGGGGTATTCGCTGTATTGCTCAATTCAGCCTTTGGCCTGTTCTGGTCCAACGAGACGGAGGAAGGACGGCCCATATCGGATATTGTCCGTTCCATCAACGCCGACTACGAGCAGGAGATCGAGAACCTGGTCCAGAGCTATGAGCAGGATTCCCGCTACGATGAAGTCCAGGTGGTCTACAAGGGCGACAACGATGGCGACTCCGCCTCCGTCAACAACTGGAACGACGTGTTGGCCGTGTACTCGGTGCTGACGACCACGGACGAAACGAACCCCAGGGATGTGATCACACCCTCCGCCGAGGACAAGGCCGGGATACGGGCCGTCTTTCGGGTCATGAACCAATACTACTATAGGACCAGGGTGGAGGAGGAAGTGGACGAGGAGGCGGTGGTGCCGAAGCCGACGCCGGATAAGGATGGGAAGATCCCAGAGGTTGAGCCGCCCATGAAGACCGTGCTGTATCTGACAATCACCCAGTACGCTATGACCTACAGGGATGCAGCGGAGCACTTCGGGTTCACGGATTACCAGAACGAAATTCTGGAGGAAATGATGTCTCCACAATACTTCACCTACTACGCGGCGCTCATTGGCGTAGATCTGACCAACGGCGTGGATCTGACCGAGATCGTGACCCATCTTCCGGCCAACAGCAAGGGCGCGGAAGTGGTCAAGGCAGCCCTATCCAAGCTGGGCGCTCCCTATGTGTGGGGCGCGAAGGGCGAAAATAAGTTCGACTGCTCCGGCCTTGCCTATTGGTCCATAAAGCAAGTGGACCCGGCGCTGGGGGATAAGATGTACACCAACGCCGCAGGTCAGGCCAAGTACTGCTACGACCGGGGACGGACCGTGGCCCGGAGCGAGCTCCAGCCGGGGGACCTGGTCTTTTGGGTCAACCTTAAATGTGAAGGCTGCCACCGGTGGAAGGAGATCCACCATGTGGGCATCTACATAGGCGACGGCAAGGTGTGCGAAGCCTCCAGCGGACACGGGCGCGTGATCGTGCGCGACCTGTGGGAATCCAAGAATTACCCGATCTATATGTTCGGCAGACCATATTCAGATTAAGAGGAGAGAACATGAAAGCAAAACTGACAATAACGCTGCTGATCGTTCTGATGGTGCTGGTGGCCGCGCTCTTTGGGGTACTTATCTTCCGGGAGCAGGCGGACCGCACCCCGGAGGCGATCTTGCAGCCTACCAATACCCCGATTATTACCCCGGTTCCGACCAGGACGCCGATAGTCATCTACATCCCTTGTCCGGATAGTTTCGTGTACCCGGACATGCCCACACCAGCAATTCAAACCCCGGAGCCGACCCCAACCGCCACCGAGGAGCCAGACCCGGATGCTTCGGACGATCCTGTGCAGGCGCCTTCCGGTCCAGGCAGGACCGGCAGCCCGCATACGGCGGCAGCCACGCCCAAACCCACCGTGGAAAACGGCATGGCTTTTACCCTGACGATCCTGGGCAAGAACATCTCTGTGGCAGGGAACGTGGAGGCGTCCACGCTGGACAAGGCTCCCGGCTGGTTGCCCACCTCGGCAAAGCCGGGGAAGGAGGGCGTCTGCGTGGTGTACGGCCACCGCAACCGGAACCATCTGCTGGTCCTGAAAGACATAGACTACGGCGACACCATCCTGATGACCATGCCCAACGGCAAGAATTACACCTACATCGTGGAGCAGACGGAGATCCTGGACAGCGACGATGAGCTTCGCATCCCGATAATTGAGGGCAAACATCTGATCCTGGTTACCTGTTATCCTTTCTACTACTCCGGCCACGCACCAAAGCAGTTTGTGGTCACCTGTACGATACAGTGATATTGATCTGTTACATGCTTCATTTACTTGGTTTTAACAAAAAAGGAATCATCGACATCCTCAAACAACAAAGCGAATGCGTTTATACTGCTTGTAAACAGGCGAGGTATGCCCCTGATTCTCATTATTCAACCAAAAGAAGCGAAGCAATGGAAAACTCAGTGAGGCATACCAAATGGATAAAGAGATAGTACTTGACGCATTAGATGTAATCCGAGTCGATGATTCAAAGAATCTGTGCAGAATTCCTGTTGCGGGGGATTATATCCTCAACAACAATGAAATCATAGCAAGACAGTTTGAGTATGAGACTATTTCTGCGAAAAGAATCGCAGAACAACTTGCGGCAATGCGAGGAATGGTTTTGAACGAATAAAGAAGGAGAAATAGGTATGCGGGCAGCTGTTTACACACGATTTAGCTCCGACAGACAATCTGAGTTGAGTACGCAAGCACAGGTCAGGGCTTGCCGAGAGTATGCTGAAAGCAATGGTATAGAGATAGTGCATATCTACTCTGATGAAGCCATATCGGGCACGGAAGAGAAAACCGATAGCCGGTTGCAGTATCAGACTTTGCTTGAGGATGCAAAGAAAAAAGCTTTTGACATGATCCTGATCCATAAGCATGATCGCATTGCGCGTTCACTAGAGGAACATGTTAGGCTGGCCGCATTCTTAAGGAAAGAACAAATCCCATTAGTTGCTGTGGCTCAAAACTTCGGTGACTCTATCGAAGGTGATCTCGCCAAGCAGATCATGTGGGTTCTTTCGGATTATTATAGCAAAAATCTTTCTAAAGAAACTCAAAAAGGCCATAGGGAGACTGCCCTAAAGGCGCTTCATAATGGGGGTGTGCCTCCCTTTGGCTACAATGTGGTAGATCAGCACTACGTTATTAACGAACTGGAAGCTCATTATGTTCGGAAAATGTTTGATTGTGTTTTGCACTTCAAAGGTTATACCGAACTTCTTCATGAATTGGAGAAAGCAGGGATCGTGGGAAAACGAGGGAAGCCGATATCCAGAACTTCGATTCATGAGATTCTGAGAAACGAAAAGTATACAGGAACCTACCTATACTCACAGACGGAGGAAGTATCAAGAGATCTTCGCCGTAGCAAACCAAATGCAATTCGTATTGAAAATGCTTTTCCGGCAATCATCGATAAAAAGACATTCAAGGAGGTTCAGAAGATCATGGATAGTCGCAAGCAGATCGGCAAAAAGAGTGAGCACCTATGCAGCGGACTTGTGTATTGCTCCTGCGGAGCGAAACGTCACTTACGGAAAAGTAGCAGAAAGGGGCACACCTATTTCTACTATGCCTGCTATGATAAGTGCGGTTCGGTTGCCGTCAGGGAGGAGAAGGTGGACAAGGTGGCACTGGATTATTTCTCTGCCTTGCTTTCACCGAAGACACAAGAGAAGATCTATGATTTCCTGCGATCATATAACGGTCATCAGCAGGATATGATCGAAAGCTTTTACGCCTCAATAAATAAGGAAATCGCAGCAAAAAAGGTTGAGTACGAGAACATGATGAAAAACCTTTCCTCGGGTATCATCCCTAAAGCAATTATGCAGGATATGATGCAACGGATGGAGAACCTGCAAAAGGAGATCGAAACACTGCAAAAGGCTGAGCCTCCGGAGAGTTATTCCACTGACACTATAACGGATTGGTTGAATTCAATCAGAGAAGCGCCTACACCACAGGCGATAAAGTTGCTGGTCGAGCGCATTGTGGTGACGCAAAACGGCAAAAAGATAGACCTTAGGGTGGAATCCACGCTAAGGTCTATACAAAAGATGGTTGCGGGGGAAGGACTTGAACCTACGACCTCCGGGTTATGAGCCCGACGAGCTACCGACTGCTCTACCCCGCGACGAATACTCCCCTGAGGAAGTACTGAGGAGTATATCAGCAATCGCTGGGTTTGTCAAGGGGCGAAAGCGGGAAAAAACGGGGAAAGGAGCATTCTTTTCCCCGGCGGCGAGGAGGGGGAGGGACGGCTTTTGCTATGGTTGGGGAGATTGTGAATGCTTTGTATATTCGGCGGAGGGACGATTGACTTTCGACACAAAGCATAATAAAGTAAATGCAGGAGGATAGCTCATGAATGTGTTGTTCTTTCTGAAGCCCAAGCAGGAGGTGTGCGTGCTGCACAAGAATTATACCCTGCGGCAGGGCATCGAGAAGCTTCGGCAATATGGGTTTACGGCGGTCCCCGTGATCGATGAAGAGGGGCAGTATTGCGGCACCATCACCGAGGGCGACCTGCTTAGGCAGGTGCTAGCTCACGAGAGCAAGGCCGAGTGGGAGCAGATCCCCCTGAGGGAGGCCATGCGGACCAACATGAAAAAGCCTGTGAACGTGATGGCGGACATGGAGGAGTTGCTGCAGCTGGCCATGAGCCAAAATTTCGTGCCCGTGGTGGACGATCGGGGCATGTTTATCGGCATCGTCACCCGGCAGGACATCATGCGGTACTTTGCCAAGGAATATCACGCCCTGGAGATGAAAAAAGGGGAGGGCTGATCCATGGCCATTGAGGGCGTGGCGCAGCCCGCATCCATCCAAATCCACGACGACTTGCGGCTGCGCCGGTTCGACGGCACAGCCGATTTTGCGTTTGCCTGGTATCAGGACGAGGAGCTGGTGTACCTGGTGGACGGGGTGAGAAAGGCTTACGACCGGGGCACGCTGGAGGGCATGTACCGCTATCTGGACAGCCACGGGGAGCTGTATTTCATCGAAGCCCGGGAGGATGGCGCATGGCGCCCCATCGGGGACGTGACCTTTTCCCGGACAGACATGCCCATCGTCATCGGCGAAGCGGCTTACCGGGGCCGGGGCATGGGGCGGCAGGTGATCCGGGCCCTTATGGATCGGGGCCGGCAGCTGGGGTATGAGACCTTGGGTGTCCGGGAGATTTACGACTATAACGAAGCCTCCCTTCGCTGCTTCGCGGCCTGCGGGTTTCTGCCCGTGGAGCGGACGGATAAGGGCTGGCGGCTGGAAGCGAAGCTGTAGGGGGAAAAGGCATGGCCTGGGTGTTTATGGATCTGGAGATGAAGCCGGTGGAGCGGCAGTACCGGCATCAGTGGGACATCTGCCGACAGGAGGTCATCGAATTCGGCGCGGTGAAGCTGGGAGAGGATCTGTCTGAGGTCGACAGCTTCCGCCAGCTGGTGAAACCCGTCTACGGGCCGATCCCGCCCCGGTATGAGAAGCTCACGGGCATTTCCAACGACATGGTGGCGGAAGCGCCGGACTTTGAAACGGTGCTGAACCGGTTCGCCGCCTGGTGCGCCGACGCCGAGACGGTCTTTGCCTGGAGCGGCAGCGATCTCGACCAGCTTCAAGGCGAGGTGAAGATGAAGCAGATCGGCTTCCCACTGGCGTCCCTTTCGGAGAAATGGGCGGACTTTCAGAAGATCTTCACCGGGGCGGTGGGCCTGAAGCGGGAGCTCTCCTTGGAGCAGGCGGTGAATATCGCCAACATCAACTTTGAGGGCCACCAGCACGACGCCCTCTGGGACGCCCGGAATACCGCCGAGCTCTTCCGCATCCATCGGGACGAGGAGCGCTTTAAGGCCGTCATCGGCCCCCTGCGGGCGGCGGTGAACCCCCAGAAGCAGACCTCCTTCACCCTGGCGGACGCCCTGGGGGACGCCCTCAAAAAGCTGAACCTGCCGGACGAATAGGATTTTGCCCCTTTTCTGGAAAGAAAAGAGGCGCAAAAGAACTTCAGGAATACGAAAAAGCTTAGGAAACAGGGCAATGCCCCTTCCTAAGCTTCTCTTTTTCGGTTCCTTTTTTTCTTCACCGAAGAGAAAAAGGAACAAAAAACCTCATTTTCCCTGGGCCGCTTCCTTTTTCGCTAAATCGTTGGTGTCGATGGCGCCCCGGAAGACCACGAAGGTGTCGAACAGGTACTCCGTGACGAAGTTCAGCACCATGTTAAGGAAGGTGACCAGGTACTCGTTCCAGCCCACGGTGTCGGTGAGATACTTTTCAAGGAGCGTGGACAGCGGCGTGAACACCGCGTAGTAGGCCGCCACCTTCAGCATGGCCACGGGCACATTGTTGGTGGCCCGGAAGGTGAAGCGCCGGTTCAGGGTGAAGTTCCAGATCACGGACAGGACCAGGGCGATAAGGTAGCTCACCCAGTAGGGCAGGTGGGCAAATTCGTTGAGCACGGTGAAGGTGAGGATCTGGATAACGCCTGCCGAAATGGAGAACAGCAGGAATTTCAGCGAGCGCATAAGCTCTTTTTTACGGTCTGACTGCATGAAAAAGCCTCCTTCGATGGGCAAAAGCATAGCACCGAGGGAGGCTGTTTGTCAATAGAAAGGGCTTTAGGGCAAGGGCTCCTCGGGAGCCGCTTCCTGTGGCACGTACACATGGAGGGCCTTCTGCAGATTCCGGATCTGCACCCGCTTTTCCCCCTTGCGGTACTCCCCGTCCAGCGTCCAGTCCATGGGCGTGCCCAGAAACTCGATCGTCACCTCACTGGCGTGGAAGAAGACGATCTGCTGGGAGATGAAATCCCCGGTGAGCACGGAGTAGACCGCGTCGGAGAGCTCCGGCAGGGTGGTCAGGTTCTCGATGAGTACCACCTCAAATTCCCCATCATCCGTGATTACGGTCCCCTCCGGCAGGCTCACGATGCCGGACACATTGGTGTTGTTGGTCACGGCGCCGAAGATGAACTCCCCCTCGTAGGTCTTGCCGTTGGCGGTGATTCGGAGCTTCTCCGCCCGGATCCGGGGCAGCTCCCGCATGACGTCCAGGAAGTAGGCCGGCCGTCCCAGGGCGTTCTTCAGGTCCTGGGGGGTGGCGTAGGAGGTGGCGATGAAGGCGCCGAAGGCGGCGATGTACACGAAGTTGGTGTCGTTGAAGGTGCCCAGGTCCACCTGCTTCACATGGCCCGCCGCCGCGTCATGGGCGGCCTCCACCAGATCGGAGGAAAGGCCGTGGAGGGAGCCGAAGTCGTTGGAGGAGCCGGCGGGGATGTAGCCCACGGCCATGTCCTTGCCGCAACGGCGCAGGCCCGTGACCACCTGGGCAAAGGTGCCGTCGCCCCCCAGGCACACCACCCGGTCGTAGTCCGCTCCGCAGAGGGCGGCGTAGCGCTCCGCGTCCCGAGGCCCCTGGGTGAGATAGGTGGTGACCAGGTAGCCCGCGTCCATAAAGGCCTGGATCATCTCCGGAAGGGCGCGCTTGAAGAGCTTGCGCCCCGCCACGGGGTTCACGATGAACAGCAGCTTTTTGCAATCCTTTTCCAGAAAGACCTTCTTTTTCATGTCAGAGCACTCCTGCAAGGTATAGGCACAGATAGGCCAGGGGGATGGAGAAGACCATGCTGTCGAACTTGTCCATGACGCCGCCGTGGGGACCCAGCAGGCCGGAAAAATCCTTGGCGTTCACGGACCGCTTCACCAGCGAGGCGGCCAGGTCCCCTATCTGGCCCCAGGTGGACGAAATAAGGCAGACGAGCATCCACGCCCAGGGGGAGAGGGGGCAGCTTCCGCGGAACAGGGCCCAGCAAAGGAGCCCCGTGGGCAGGGCGGCCAGCATCCCGGCCAGGCACCCCTCCACCGTCTTATGGGGGCTCACGTGGGTGGACAAAAGGTGCTTGCCCCAGCGCTTGCCCACGATCAGGGCGGCGGAATCGCAGATCCAGGCCGTGAGCACCCCTGTTGCAAAGACCCACAGCCAGCGCTCCAGCTGGCTGATCCGCAGCAGCAGGCCAAAGAAGCAGGCGGGGTACAGCAGCACCGTCAGGGCGGTGAGGGGCTCCCGGCCGCCTCCGGGCCGATAGGTGAGGGCCCCCAGGGCCAATATCAGCTGGGCAGCGGCGAAGAAGGCCGCCAGGAACCAGAGCAAGGCCCCATGAAAAAAGCTCAACGCCCCGCAGCATAGCAAAAAGGCAAGCAGCACCGCCACATAGGCCCGGTTCCCTTTCCCCGTGAGGATAGACCAGGTTTCCCAGGTGGCGGCCATGCCGCACACCAGCAAAAACACCAGCCTGGGCACGGGCCCCAGCAAGCAGCAGAGCAGCGTCAGCCCCACGATCAAAATGGCCAGCGGCACCCGTCCCTTCATGCGCGGTCCCTTCCTTTCTCCCTGGCGGGGAGGCACAGCCTGAGGGCCGCCTCCGGGATGTCGTCCGCCACCTGGTCCGCCGCGGCAAGAGCGGCGGGGGAGGAATCCCGGGCGGCCACGAACCGCCCCGAATAAGCCATCAATGACAGGTCGTTGTCGTCGTTCCCAAAGGCCACGATCGCATCCTTCGGGATGCCCAGCCGCTGGGCCAAAAAGCCCAGGGCGCTGCCCTTGCTCACGCCCTTCTTGGTGACCTCCGCCGCGCCGGCGGCACCGGTGGCCTCAAACCGGCCGTCCAGGGCCACCGCTTGGCGAAAGGCCATCTCCTGGGCCGGATCAGCGGGGGTGCAGACCACCTTCTCCGCCCGGGCGTCGGGCCGCTGCAAAAAGGCGCGCCAGCTCGCCGTCGTCCGGCTGTGGAGAGGGTACATGTAGTATCGCCAGAAAAACTTTTTCGTGTCGCTGCCCCCGTCGGTCTTGCGCCGCAGCAGGGGCTCCCGCCGGGAAAGGAAGGTGCTCCGGCCCGCGCTCAGGGCATAGCGGCAGCCGAAGGGCGCGCCCAGCGCCATAAGCCTTTGGAGCTCCTCCCGGGACAGGGTGCTTTCCAGGAGCGTTTCTCCCTTTGTGGAGGCAACCACGGCCCCGCAGGTGCAGATAAGATAGTCCGCCAGCCGAGGGCTTTGGAGCCGAAGGGGCACGGTGCCCCGGTGCCGCCCCGTGGCGATGACGACCCGAATCCCGTTTTGGCGCAGGGTTTTCAGCATGCGGATGGCCTGCCCTGTCAGCTTGCCGTGGGTCAGCAGCGTGCCGTCCAGATCGAAAACCGCCATCTTCGCGCCCATCATGAAAGGCTCCTCTTTTTCCCCTCAGCGGTGTCGCCATATTCCATAAAGTGCCGTACATACAGGGCCAAAGACACCAGCATCATCCCCGCGCAGAGGATGAGCAAACCGTTCACTGCCTGCTCCGGCATTTCGGGAAAGGCGAACATGGCCATGAGGGAACCGGTGGTGATAATGGTGCACAGCTTTCCAAACCACTTGGAGTTGAACACATGGCCGGTCTTCTTCACGATGCGCCCGCCGATGTAGGCTTGTGCCAGCTCCTTCATGGCCATGAACCCCAGCAAAAAGAACAGCTGGGGGTGGGCCTGGGCCACGCACACCAGGGCGGCCCCCTGGGTCAGCTTGTCCGCCAGCGGGTCCAGCATCTTGCCCAGATCCGTCACCATATTGCATCGGCGGGCGATCTGCCCGTCCACGATGTCGGAAGCCGCGGAAACGGCGAACACGCACAAGGCGGCGACGGTCCTGCCCTTCACATACAGGGAGACCATGACGGGAATCAGCAGGATGCGGAAGAAGCTGAGCAGGTTGGGGATACTCCAAATTTGTTTGCGGTCCTTGATTGGCAAGAGGGACATGAGGGAACTCCTTACATACATGCGATAGACATATGTAGTATACTCGCCCCCCGCCGGAAAAGCAAACCGGGAAGCCCCCTTTGCCCGCCGGAAAAAGTGAAAAAATGGAAAACAACCGAAAGGGACGCACCCGCGCGCCGTTCCCCGTTTCCAGCCCGATCGCACGGGCAGAGAAAAAGCCGCCCCGTTTTTGGAGCGGCTTTGATGGATAGAAACGACTGATTCGGCTTTACAGGCTCTCCGGGACCTTAGCCCAGACGGCGTCCTTGAGCTCTTGGATGAGGGCGAGGATGCGGGCGGGGGCGTCGGTAAGGGCCACATCCTCCTTCACGGACTTATCCCGGGTGGAGAGCTCGATCACGCCCCGGCCCAACGTCTTGGGGCTGATGATGACGCGGACGGGGCAGCCGAACAGGTCCGCGTCGGAGAACATGAACCCGGCGGACACGGCCCGATCGTCCAGCAGGACTTCGGCGCCGGCCTTCTCAAGATCGGCGCAGAGCTTGGCGGCCTGGGCCTTCACTTCGGCGTTGTCCGCCCGAAGGGCGCAGATCTGCACCTCCCAGGGGGCGATGGTGATGGGCCAGATGGGGCCGTACTGGTCGTGCTTCTCCTCGCAGACGGAGGCCATGAGCCGGCCCACGCCAATGCCGTAGCAGCCCATGATGGGGTTGACACGGTTGCCGTTCTCGTCGTCATAGGTCATGCCCATGGCTTCGGTGTACCGGCGGCCCAGCTGGAAGATGTTGCCCACCTCGATGCCCCGGCGGATCTGGATGCTGTGTTTATGGCAGCTGGGGCACTCGCCGCCGGCCTGGGCCTTGCCCAGGTCCACGTACACCGTGTTCTCCGGCAGATCCCGGCCGGGATTGAAACCGGTGAAGTGATAGGCTTCCTTGTTGGCGCCGCAGATCAGGTTGGTGGCGCCCACCAGCGACCGGTCGAAGAGGACCGTGGCTTTGGCGGAAAGCTCCACGGGGCCGATGTTTCCGGCGCAGAGGCCAGCGTTCTCGATGTCCACGGCGGGATGGACATTGGCCTTCAGGTAGTTGGTGAGCTTGGTCTCGTTCACCTCCACGTCGCCCCGGGTGAAGATGAGCACATAGCTGTCGTCCTCGTTCCGCTGATAGACCACGGCCTTGCAGGATTTCTCCGCCCGGCTCCCCAGCAGCATGCACACGTCCTCGATGGTCTTGGCTTCCCCGGTATACACGCTCTCAAGAGGCTTCATAACGGGGTCCGCCTCGTTCTTCACGATGCACTCCGCCGCCTCCATGTTGGCCCGGTAGCCGCACTCGGGGCAGATGACCAGGGTGTCCTCGCCGATATCGGTGAGGAGCATGAACTCATGGCTCACCTTGCCGCCCATCATGCCGGAGTCGGACTTGACGGCGATGACCTCGGGGATGCCGGCCCGGGCGTAGATGCGCTCGTAGGCCCGGTAGCACCGGTCGTAATACTTTTCCAAATCTTCCTGGGAGGTGTGGAAGGAGTAGGCGTCCTTCATGGTGAACTCCCGCACCCGGATGAGACCGCCCCGGGCCCGGGGCTCGTCCCGGAACTTGGTTTGGATCTGGTAGATCATGAAGGGATACTTTTGGTAGGTGCCGGCGATGTTGTTGGCCATGTGCACGGCGGCCTCCTCGTGGGTCATGCCCAGGCACATGTCCGCCCCGGACCGATCCTTGAACCGCAACAGCTCGCTGCCGATGCTGTCCCAACGGCCGGAGGACTGCCACAGGGTAGCGGGCATGGCCACGGGGAAGAGGACCTCCTGCCCGTCGATCCGGTCCATCTCCTCCCGCAGGATCTTCTCGATCTTCCGCTGGATGCGCACGGCGGGGGGCAGCAGGGAGTAGATGCCGTTGCCCACCTGCTTCATGTACCCGCCCCGGGTCATGAGGTTCTGGCTCTCGATGTCCGCGACCCGGTCCTTATACCGTTCGCCCAAAAGCTGGCTGACTTTCATGATGTAACTCTCCTGTTTCATATGCGTACTGCGGGTATTATATCACACAATTTCCGGATGAAAAGCCCAAATCCGATTTTTGTGTACAGAAATCGAAACATACGCTATAATGTAGCCATGTGGAAGAAGACGCTCATGCTGGCGGTCCTGCCGCTGCTCATATTGTCCGGCTGCGGCCCCGCCGCTTCCGAAGCCCCGGCGGCGGAGGAGCCGGTGGCTGCTACCGCTGCGCCCACGCCCGCGCCCACCGCCGCCCCCGTGCAGGAGCGGGAGGCCGTGGTGATGGCCTGGACGGCCGCGCCCACCTTTACCCCAAGGCCCACGCCCACCCCCACGCCGGTGCCCACCCCCGAGCCTACGCCCACCCCGGAGCCCACCCCCACGCCGGACCCCTATGAGGGAGAGAAGCGGGTGAGCCACAAGAAGGACGATCGGTTCTTTTATGTCACCCTAACGGAGGAGCTCAAAGCGCGGATCACGGGCATGAGCTACCCGGCAGAGGGGGAGCCCTGCCGTATCAGCTACGACGATCTGCGGTACGTGCGCATCCTCTACGTGGATTTTGAGGGCGCGGACCAGGAGGGGGAGCTCATGGTGAACCGGCGGGTGGCGGACGACGTGATCGACATCTTCTACCAGCTCTACCAAAAACGGTACCCCCTGGCCTCCGTGAAGCTGGTGGACGATTTCGGCCAGCCCGGGGACGACGGCAACTCCATGCGGGCCAACAACACCTCCTCCTTCTGCTATCGGCAGGTCACCGGCAGCCAGCATTTGTCCTGGCACAGCTTCGGGGCGGCCATCGACATCAATCCCCTCCAGAACCCCTACATGAACAAGGGGCGGGTCTCTCCGGAGGAGGCCCGGGAATATCTAGACAGGAAGGACAAGCGGGCGCATATGATCGACCACAGCGACGACTGCTACAAGGTCTTCAAGGCCCACGGCTGGAAGTGGGGCGGGGACTGGTCCGGGGACAAGGACTATCAGCATTTTTATAAGGAATTGAGCGGAGTGAAGCGATGACGAACAGAGCGAGGGAGCAGGCGGCGATTCGGTTTTTGCGGCAGGACTACATGTGGCACGTGGACATGCTGGAGGCCCTGAAAAGGGGCCGAGGCCAGGTGGTCTATTTCGAGGGGAACACCGTGCTCATCCAGCGAAACGAGGGGCCCGGCCTCTATCTGCTCACATCGGACGGACCCCAGGCGGCCCTGGCGGCTTTTGCGGGGTTGCCCGCGCCCAAGGACGTGGTGGCCCGGGGGCCGGGCGTTGCCGAAGCGGTGGCGGAGCGGTTCCGGTTGTCGCGCAGCGCCTATTGCTGCAACGTGGCGTATCTGAAAAAGGAGCGGCTGACCTGGGATTGCCCGGGGCTGGTCATCCGGCCCTATCGGGAGGAGGAGCTGCCTGCGTTCCTGGCTCACTATGATATTGAGGATGAGGCGGAGGCCCGGGAGCATATCCGAAAGGGGGAGCTGTTCGCCGCGGAATTCGAGGGGAAGCTGGCCGGGTTCATGGGGCTCCACGCCGATGGGTCCATGGGGCTGCTGGAGATCTTCCCCGAGTATCGGCAGCTGGGCATCGGCCGAGCCATCGAAAAGTTTCTCATCAACTTCTGCCTGGACCGGACCTGGACGCCCTACGGCCAGGTCTTCTGTGACAACGAGAAGTCCTTCTCCCTCCAGGAGCACCTGGGCATGACCGTGGATCGCACCAAGATCCTGTGCTGGTGCGTGTCTGAATAGGATATATTTTTATTCGATTCTTTTTCTTGAAAGAAAAAGGACCAAAAAGAACTTTAGGAATATAAAAATGCTCAGGAAACAGGGCAACATCCCTTTCCTGAGCTTTTCTTTTTGCGCCGCTTTTTCTTTTCACTGAAAAGAAAAAGCGGCAAAACAAAACCCGTATCAATCACAAAATGCGTGATAAATCGCCCGGATCGCCCCTTCGAAGTCCCGCTGGTCCACGCCCACGATCAGGTTCATCTCCTTGGGGCTCTGGTCGATGATCCGGGAGCTGATGCCCGCCTCAGAGAGGGCGGTGAACAGCCGGGCGGCCACGCCCAGGGTGTGGGCCATGCCCCGGCCCACGGTGGCGATAAGGGCGATGGAGCTGGCGATCTCCACGGTGTCGGGCTTTAGCTCTGTCCGTATCTCATGGTAGAGGATGTCCATCTTTCCTTTAATGTCCCCGTCGTTCAGGACCACGGTCAAATTGTCGATGCCGCAGGGCATGCTCTCAAAGCTGATGTTGTGCCGGTCCAATATCTTCAGCAGCCCGTAGCCGAAGCCCACCTGCTTGTGCAGGTTCTCCTTGGTCAGGGTGATCATGGTGAACCCCTTTCGCCCGGAGATGCCCGCCACCAGCCCCTGGCGATGCTCCTTCATGAGCGTGCCCTCGTTCACGATCCAGGTGCCGCCTGCTTCGGGTCGGTTGGTGTTCAGCACATGGATGGGGATGCGGGCCTCCCGCACGGGGAAGATGCTCTCCTCATGGAGCACCGACGCCCCCATATAGCTCAGCTCCCGGAGCTCCTCATAGGACACGGCGTGCATGACCCGGGCCTCCGGCACGATCCTAGGATCGGCCATCATGAACCCGTCCACGTCCGTCCAGTTCTCATACTCGTTGGCCTTCACCGCCCGGGCGATGATGGCGCCGGTGATGTCGGACCCGCCCCGGGAGAAGGTGCGGATGGTCCCGTTGGGCATGGCCCCGTAGAACCCGGGGATCACGGCCATGGGCATCTCCCGCAGAAAGGCGCTCTGTCGCTCGGTGGCCTCCATGTCCAGCGTCCCGTCGTCCCGGAAGCGGATGAGCCGGGCCGCGTCCACCATAGGCGCGTCCAGATACGCGGCCATGAGCCGGGCGCACAGGTATTCTCCCCGGCTGGCGGCAAAGTCACGGCTGGCGGCGCCGGAAAAAAGGGCGGCCTCGATCTCGTCAAGGGCCGGGGCCATGTGGGCCTGCTCCAGCCCCAGATCCCGCTCGATGGACAGATACCGATCCCGGATCAGGGCAAAGGGGGCGGCAAAATCCTCCCGTCGGGCGGCCAGATCCGCGCAGCGGTACAGAAGGTCCGTGATCTTCTCATCCCCGGCAAATCGCTTGCCCGGGGCGCTGACCACCACGAATCGGCGGTCCCCATCCGCCCGCACGATGGCGGCCGCTTTTTTGAACTGCCGGGCGTCGCTCAGGGACGAGCCTCCGAATTTTGCGGTCTTAGTCATAGTGGAAGTGGACCTCCTTTCCCCCCATATTAAGCACATTATAGCGACTTCGTGCCTGTCGCGCAAGTTTTTCCCTCCTTTCCCTGAAAAAATATGCCTGACGGCTGTTCCCAATCCGGCTATTCCATGGTATACTTACCTCCATGGAAGAACAGAAAACAAACTCATTCGAGCCCATCGCCCTTCTTTCGGAGGAGCCGGAGGCGCTGATGCAGGAGGACGTCGCCCGGGCGGGTGAGCCGATCCTGCCCGAAAAGGAACACGCCCCGGAAGATCCGCTTGCCACTGACTCCGCGGAGGAGGAAGTGGATGTCCCGGACCTGGGGGAGGAGTTCGGCCGCCGCCATAAGGGGCCGGACTTGCGCCTGCCTCTGGGGCTGCTGGTCACCCTGCTGCTGCTGGGCGGCATAGGCTATTTGCTTTGGCAGCACCTGCTGCCGGGGGAGCAGGGCGGCACCCTGATCCTCAACGAGATCTGCACCGCCAACCACCAGTCCCTGCTCTCGGACGCCCTGGGTACCCCGGACTGGGTGGAGCTCTACAACGGCACCAACCAGACCCTGAACCTGAAGGGCTACGGCCTCACCGACAACGTGAAGCAGAGCTATAAGTATACCCTGCCCGACATCACCCTGGCGCCGGGGGAATACCTGCTTGTCTACTTCACCGGCGGCAGCGAGGCGGCGGACGGCGATCCCCTGTGCACGGGCTTCGGGTTGAGCCGCTACGGGGAGAGCCTGCTGCTGGTGGACGCCAACTACAACATCCTGGACAGCGTGGAGGTGCCCGCCCTGGAGGTGGACGTCTCCTACGCCCGGGCCAAGGACGGCAGCTGGGGCTACGCCGTGCTGCCCACGCCCGCCCAGGCCAACGGGGAGGACATCATACCCGCATGGAACTGAGCACACAGCAGCGCATGGGCCTGGCCCTGGGCTACCCCCTGGAGGACCCCCGCCAGATCCCCGCGCTGAATTTAGCCTACGTGGGCGACACGGTCTACGACCTGTACGTGCGCGCCTACCTCATCCACACCCACCCGGAGACGGTCCATAATCTCCATCTGCTCTCGGCAAAGATCGTCTGCGCCCAGGGGCAGGCCCGGGCCTTCTTCGCCATGGAACCCCATCTTTCGGAAGAAGAGCTGGCCGTCTACCGCCGGGGCCGCAACGCCCACAGCGGCACGGTGCCCAGGAACGCCAACGTGGCGGACTACCGGGTGGCCACGGGCCTGGAGACCCTGCTGGGGCATCTGTGGGTCCTGGGCCGGGAGGAACGGGTGGACGAACTCATGGTCATGGCCCTGGCGGCCAACGAAGACGCAGGAAAGGAAGCATAGGTTTATGGCATACAGAAAGAGCACTGACGAGGGCGGCCGCAGCCGTCAGCGATACACTTCGGACCGGCCCAACGCGGATCGCCGGGAGAACGGCGGCCGCTTTGGCGACAAGCCCCGGAATGAATCCGGCAGCCGAGGCGGAAGATCCTACGCCTACGGGGACGAGCGGCCCCGCCGGGAGAAGGTGAATAAGCCCGCTCCCGCCCCTGTGCCGGCGGAAGAGAAGGAGCCGGACGAGCTGCCCTTCCTCATCTTCGGCCGCAACGCGGTGAAGGAGGCGGTGAAGGCGGGCCGAAGCATCGACAAGATCCTGGTCCAGACCGAGCCGGACGGTTCCCTGAAGGAGATCGTGGGCCTGGCGAAGGACGCCAAGATCATCGTCCATGAGGTGAACCGGAAGAAGCTGGACGAGGTGTGCCTGCCCTTCGGCCACGGCGGCAATACCGCCAACCACCAGGGGATCGTGGCCTATACCGCCGGCGTGGAATACTGCGAAGTCAGCGATATTCTGGCCCTGGCAAATGAGAAGGGGGAGAAGCCCTTCGTGGTGGTGCTGGATGGGGTGGAGGACCCCCACAACCTGGGCTCCATCATCCGCAGCGCCGACTGCGCCGGGGCCCACGGGGTCATCCTGGGCAAGCATCGGAGCGCCCCCGTCACCGCCGCCGCCGTCAAGAGCAGCGCCGGCGCCAGCGAGCACATGCTGATCGCCCGGGTGGTGAACATCTCCGCCGCCCTGGAGGAGCTGAAGGCGGCGGGCCTGTGGATCGCCGGGGCGGACATGGCCGGCCAAAGCATGTACAAGCAGGATATGACCGGCGCCCTGGCTCTGGTCATCGGCAACGAGGGGGACGGCCTCTCCCGGCTGGTGAAGGAGCGGTGCGACTACCTGGTCAGCATTCCCATGAGCGGCCATGTGGATTCCCTGAACGCCGGGGTGGCCGCGGGCATCCTGCTGTTTGAGAAGCGGCGGCAGAATGGTTGTGCGAAAAACTGAGTTTTTCCCCCACGCAGCTTTGCTTTTGCCGCGAATCGGCGCGGCATTTTCGCAGGCAAAACCGCCAAACAGGAATAGGATGTATACTCAACATGGAAACAGAACGCAGAAGCGATGAAACCCTCCTGTCCCTCCTCAGGCAGGGGGATAAGGACGCGGAATGGGAGCTGTACGATCGCTACAAGCCCCTGGTCCGGGCCCGGGCCCGCACCTTCTTTCTGGTGGGCGCGGACCATGAGGATCTGGTCCAGGAGGGGATGCTGGGCCTGTATAAGGCCGTGTGCGAGTATGACGGCAGCAAGAACGCCGCCTTCCGCAGCTTTGCGGAGCTGTGCATCACCCGGCAGATCCTGACGGCCATCAAGGGCGCCACCCGGAAGAAGCACCAGCCCCTGAACACCTATGTGTCCCTGAACCAGCCGGTCTATGAGCCCGGCTCCACGGACAGGACCCTGCTGGACGTGCTTTCCGGCATGGGGGTCAGCGACCCGGAGGAGATGCTCATTGGCCGGGAGAACATGGACGCCATGGCCCGGGACATCAAGGAGAAGCTGTCCACCCTGGAAAAGCAGGTGCTGGGCCTGTATTTGGAGGGCCTTTCCTACCAGCAGATCGGCCAGCTGCTCCACAAGCCCCCCAAGTCCATCGACAATGCCATCCAGCGGGTGAAAAAGAAGCTGGAGGAGCATGTGCGCCGAGCATAAATAAAGCCAAACACGCGGCGGGATCCCGCCGCTTTTTTCTTTTCCCCTGCAACCAAACGGCCTCCTTACGCGTCTTAGTAATAGGAGAGGGAAACATGGAAGCGGGGCGTATCGTAGTATGGATCGATCATACCGAAAAGCTTATCTCCTGCGGCAAACTGGCGCAGGGGGTGGCGTATTGCTTCTCTTCCTTCGACGAGCTCTTCGCCTACTGCCAGCCCCTGCTGGAGGAAAGGTACCGGCTCCAATAGGGCGGGCGTTGCAAATTCCCGCCCGGTCCGGTATACTGTTTTTTAGCAAGATGCAGGGAGGATAAGCATATGTTTCGGCAGATGCGGCGCAACAAGCAGCAGGTGTCCCGGGAGGAATGCCGCCGGGTGCTCAAGGAGGGGAAGCGGGCCGTGCTGGCGGTGCAGGGGGACGAGGGCTATCCCTACGCCCTGCCCATCGACTATTGGTTCGATGAGGCGGAGGACACCATCTATTTCCACACCGCCCTGGAGGGCCACAAGGTGGACGCCCTGCGCCGCTGCGACAAGGTGTGCTTCACCCTCTGTGACCAGGGCTACAAGAAGGAAGGGGACTGGGCCTGGTATGTGACCAGCGTCATCTGCTTCGGCCGGGCGACCCCCGTGACGGACCCTGAGAAGGCCCTGGAGAAGGCCCTTGCCTTCGGCCGCAAATACTATCCCACGGAGGAAGCCCTCCAGGCGGTGATCGACCGTTCCTACGCCCGGATGCAGGTCATGGCCATCCACATCGAGCACATGACCGGCAAGCTGGTCCATGAGAAGTAAGGGGCCGTCATATGCAAGCGCACGCGAAAGGGTCGAAAGAGCTTTCCGTCCGCCGGGTGACGGAGGGGCGGGATCTGGAGAAGATGACCGACTGGATGTATGGCTGGTGGGGGGAGAAGGAGGGCTATCGCCGGGAGGCGGTCCGCTGCTATCTTGAACACAGCCTGCAAACCGAGCGGCTGCCCCAAACCTTCGGGCTGTACCTGGGCGAGGAACTCATCGGCATGTACCAGTTCACCAACGAGGACCTGTTCCCCCGGCCGGATATCTACCCCTGGCTGGCCAACGTGTATATCGAGCCGGGCCATCGTCACGAGGGCTATGGCAGCTTTCTGCTCTCCACGGTCCGGGAGAACGCCGCGGCTAACCTGGCTTCGCCGGAGCTGTTTCTCTTCACGGTCCATGAGGGGCTTTACGAGCGCTTCGGCTGGGAGCTGGCGGAGGTGATCGACACCTTTCTGGAGCCCCGCCTCCAACGGCTGTACCGGCTGAAACTCCGCTGAAAGATGAAAAGCAAACAAAAAAGGCCTCCTGCGAGGCCCCTTTTTTATTTCTGTTATTTGCGCTCGTTCACGTAGCGGCAGGCGGCCAGGGCGGCCACGGCGCCGTCGGCGCAGGCGGTGGTGACCTGGCGGACGGACTTGCTGCGGCAGTCACCGGCCACGAACACGCCCGGGGTCCTGGTCAGGCAGTCCTCCCCGGAGGCGAAATAACCATAGCTGTTCAGGTCCGCCTGGGCCGCGAAGGGCTCGTTTTCCGGGATCAGGCCGATGGCGATGAACAGCCCCTCACAGGGGATGGTCCGCTCCGTGCCGGTGAGCCGGTCAGAGACCCGCACGCCGGTTAGGCCCTCCTCGCCCGCTTCCACGCCGAGGATCTTCCGGTTGGTCTCGATGGCCACGTTGCCGCGGCTTCTGAGGATCTTCTGCAGGGCCTCCTCGCCGGTGAGCTCTGGCAGGTCCTGGAGGATGATGACCTGCTTGCACTTTTCCGCCAGCAGGATGGCCTCCTGGAGGGCGGAGTTGCCGCCGCCGGCCACGCACACGGTTTGGCCCGAGAAAAAGTCGCCGTCGCAGACCGCGCAGAAGGAGATGCCGTTGCCCACCAGCTCATTCTCTCCGGGGAGACCCAGCATCCTGTGCTTCACGCCCGTGGCGATGATGACGGTCAGGCCCTCGAAGGTGCTTCCCTCCTCGGTCTTCACCAGCTTGCGGCCGTCCTGCTCCTGGATGGAAACGGCCTTCTCCAGCTCCACCTCGGCGCCCAGGGCCAATATCTGTTCCAGCATCCGGTCGGCGAACTCGTTGCCGCTCATTTGGATGGTGCCGGGGTAGTTCTCCACCTTGGGGGAGTAGGTGATCTGCCCCCCGAAGCCGTGCTTTTCCAGCACCAGCACGGATTTGCCGTTCCGAAGGGCGTAGAGAGCCGCAGTCATGCCCGCCGGGCCGCCGCCGATGACGATAAGGTCGTACATGGGATTTACCTCTTGGTTTATTTTTTTGTTCCTTTTTTCTCTTCGGTGAAGAGGAAAAAGGAACCGAAAAAAGAGAAGCTTAAGAAGAGAGCAGGGGCTGCATACGGAGAAGCAACCCCTTCCTAAAGTTCTTTTGTTCAACTTTTCTTTCAAGAAAAGTTGAGAAGCTTTCAATACTTCCTCTATTATTTCTTCCCCATGAGCCAGCCCTTGATGTCGCTGACGCCCCGGTAGGACTCAAAGCCGTCCTCGCCGATGAGCACCAGGGTGGGGGCCTGCTTCACGCCGTATTCGCCCACCAGCTCCTTGTTCTCGTTGGCGTTCAGAGCGGTGTAGGCGACGCCTGCCTTATCCAGCAGCGCCATGGCCAGCTTGCAGTTGGGGCAGGTAGGCGTCTTGAACAGCAGGATGCTGGCGTCGGACGCCTTTTCCGCCGCGGGCTCCGCCTTCGCTTCCACTGCGGGGGCTTCCGCCGCGGGGGCGGCGTACACGGGCTTCTCCACGGTTGCGCCTTCGGGCTTGGGGCCCACGTGGGTCAGCACGGACCGGCCGATGTTGTAGACCTTACGATCCTTGAACTCCTGGGCCTTGCCGTCGTTCCAGTTCTGCACGGGTCGGTAGTAGCCGGTGATGCGGCTGTAGACCTCGGTCTTCTGTCCGCAGATGGGGCAGGTGAAGTGCTCGCCCGTGATGTAGCCGTGGTCCTTGCACACCGAGTAGGTGGGGGACAAGGTGTAGTAGGGGAGCTTGTAGTTCTCGGCGATCTTCCGCACCAGGGTGGCCGCGGCCTTCCAGTCGGGGAGCTTCTCGCCCAGGAAGGCGTGGAACACGGTGCCGGAGGTGTACAGGGTCTGCAGATCGTCCTGGATGTCCAGGGCGGAGAACACGTCCTCCGTGTAGCCCACAGGCAGGTGGGAGGAGTTGGTGTAGTAGGGGGTGCCGTTCTCGTTGGCGGTGATGATGTCGGGGAACTCCTCCTTGTCGTGCTTGGCGAAGCGATAGGTGGTGGATTCCGCCGGGGTGGCCTCCAGGTTATAGAGGTCGCCGTACTGCTCCTGGTAGTCGGAGAGGCGCTCCCGCATGTGGTTCAGCACGTCCTTGGCAAACTGCTGGGTCTCGGGGTGGGTCAGGTCCTTCCGAAGCCACTTGGCGTTCAGGCCCACTTCGTTCATGCCGATGAGGCCGATGGTGGAGAAGTGGTTGTTGAACGTGCCCAGGTACCGCTTGGTGTAGGGGTAGAGGCCCGCGTCCAGGAGCTTGGTGATAACGGTCCGCTTGGTCTTGAGGGACCTGGCGGCGATGTCCATCATCCGGTCCAGCCGCTCATAGAAGTCCTTCTCGTCGGCAGCCAGATACGCGAGCCGGGGCAGGTTGATGGTCACCACGCCCACGGAGCCGGTAGACTCGCCGGAGCCGAAGAAACCGCCGGACTTTTTGCGCAGCTCACGCAGATCCAGCCGCAGCCGGCAGCACATGGACCGAACGTCGCTGGGCTCCATGTCGGAGTTGATGTAGTTGGAGAAGTAGGGCGTGCCGTACTTGGCGGTCATCTCGAAAAGGAGCTTGTTGTTCTCGGTCTCGCTCCAGTCGAAATCCCGGGTGATGGAGTAGGTGGGGATGGGG
This sequence comes from uncultured Eubacteriales bacterium, assembly GCA_902765005.1. GTDB lineage: Bacteria > Bacillota > Clostridia > Christensenellales > CAG-138 > RUG472. The sequence continues at coordinate 61,740 of CACWYB010000006.1, forward strand.
TACTGGAACCCGCGGCCGTTGGCGTCGCCCTCGATCATGACCTCGATGAACGCCTTGTTCACCATGTCCATTTCCTTCTTGCAGTCGCCGTAGGTGAAGTCCATCTCCTTGCCGCCCACGATGGCGGGGAGGTTTTCCAGATCCTTGGGCACGGTCCAGTCCAGGGTGATGTTGGAGAAGGGCGCCTGGGTGCCCCAGCGGCTGGGGGTGTTCACGCCGTAGATGAAGCTCTGGACGCACTGCTTCACTTCCTTCTGGGACAGGTTATCCACCTTCACGAAGGGAGCCAGGTACGTGTCGAAGGAGGAGAAGGCCTGGGCGCCGGCCCACTCGTTCTGCATGATGCCCAGGAAGTTGACCATCTGGTTGCAGAGGGTGGAAAGGTGGCTGGCCGGGGAGGAGGTGATCTTGCCGGGCACGCCGCCAAGACCCTCCTGGATGAGCTGCTTCAAACTCCAGCCCGCGCAGTAGCCCGTGAGCATGGACAGGTCGTGGAGGTGGATGGCGGCGCTGCGGTGGGCCTCGGCCACCTCAGGATCGTAGATCTCGCTGAGCCAGTAGTTGGCGGTGATGGCGCCGGAGTTGGAGAGGATCAGGCCGCCCACGGAGTAGGTGACGGTGGAGTTCTCCTTCACCCGCCAGTCGGCGATCTTCAGGTAGTTGTCCACCAGGTCCTTGTAGTTGAGGAGGGCGGAGTTCACGTTGCGGACCTTCTCCCGCTGCTTGCGGTAGAGGATATAGGCCTTGGCCACATCGGCATAGCCGGACTCGGACAGCACCTTTTCCACGCTGTCCTGAATGTCCTCCACGGCCACGCAGCCGTCCTTGATCTTCTGCTCGAAGTCCGCGGTCACATGGAGGGCCAGCAGGTCGATCACGCTGGGGTGATAGGCCTTATTCAGGGCCACGAAGGCCTTGGTGATGGCGCCGGTGATCTTGCTGATGGAAAACTCGGTGACCTGACCGTCACGTTTTTTAACTTGGTACATAGGTATCTTCTCCTGTTGCAGATTCAAAAACTTGTGGGCATGGGCGCAGCTGACGCCGCATCACCCGAGCATGGCTACTCTACCATATCTTGTGGTCCGGTGTCAATATCTTGTGTCGTTTGTTAACAAATAACACTATATCTTGTATTTATGCGACGCAGTATGCAGAGGGGCAAGGGCAAAAAGCCTGATTATACGCCCCGAATGGCTGTATAGGGCACGTATAGCCTTGCAATGGATGCGTATTTTTCCAAATTTTCCTTTGTGGGGGCGTGGAACCCTTCGAAGGGCACCGAATCCCGGTCGGTGAAGGCCTGCAAATAATATGCCTTCGCCCCGGCGATCCACTGGCCGATGGCCTCAAAATCCGATGCCTCATGGAGCTCGTCCACCACCGTGGTGCGGAACTCATAGGGGATGGCGCTGTCCAAAAGAAGGCGGACGCTTTGGCGGACGGGCGCAAGATCCAGAACCTTTAGGCCTGCGGTCAGGGCATACTTTTGGGGGCTGTTCTTGATATCCATGGCGATATAGTCCGCCAGGCCCTCGGATAGAATAGCTTCCAGCGCCTCCGGGTGGTTGCCGTTGGTGTCCACCTTCACGGCAAAGCCCAATTCGCGAATGGCGCGCAGCAGGTCCGGCAGATCCTTTCGAAGCAAAGGCTCCCCGCCGGTGATGGCCACCCCGTCCAGCAGGCCCAGGCGGCCCCGCAAAAAGCGCAGCAGCTCCTCCTCGTCCATGAGGGCGGGGGCGGAGCCGTCCAGCAGCTCATAGTTGTGGCAGAAGGGGCAGCGAAAATCGCAGCCGCCCAAAAACACCGTGCAGGCCACCTTGCCGGGGAAGTCCAGCAGGGTCATCTTCTGTAGGCCGTGTATCTTCATGATAATACCTCTATATCGTGTACAGGATGTTCAGATTCCGAATGTCCCCGTCCTCGATGCCGTCGTTGACGGAGTAGGCGTGCTTTTCAAGATCGCCGCAAATGGCCTTCGTGAGGCCCTGGTTCTGGAGCTCGTCGATGATGTCGCCGGCGGTGCTCTCGATCATGTCGTATTTCGTCTCCGCCAGCTCCCCGTCGTTCCCGGTGGTGAGCAGGTATTCCAGCGTCTCCGCCGTGAGGGAGAGGGTCTTCAGCCGCCGCATGGCCCGAAAGCTCCACTTATAGTAGGGGGCGTAGGCCCGGTTCAGCAGGAACACCGTTTCGATGCAGCTCTTCACAAACTCGTTCACGGCCAGCTGGGCCGCCGCCGGCTCCCCGTGCTTCAGGCACCGGAGGTAGTTATACTGGCCCGCCTGGGCCATGAGCAGCAGCTGGCCGCTGAGCCGCTTTCTGCGGGCGTCCTCAGGCATGGCCGACAGGGCCGCCCGGATGGCGGTCACCGCCCCCAGATCGTCCCGGAAGATGGCCCCGCCCGTGGCCTCCAGCAGGGCCTGCTGGGGGAGCTTGAGCCACTGGTCCACGGTGAGCACCCCATCCGGAGCCCCCACCTTCTCGGTGAAGAATTCGCTCGTCCGCAGCACGCCGTGCCGGGCACCGCCCACGGGAGCAAGGGCGCTGCGGCGGAAGCCCATGAATTCCTTGGGGAGCTTGGCGTAGGCCCGCTCCAGCTGAAAGGCCGTCCGCCGGTCGATTACATCCTCCCCGGGAAGGAGCAGGCAGAAGCCGGGCTCAAAGTCGTGGTCCTGGGAGATCTCGTCGTCAAACCCCAAACACTCCGATCCGCAGCCCAGGAGCCCCACCGCCAGGAGACCCTCCTCTTGGGGGAACTGCTCGTGGAGCATGGGGGCGCCGAACTGCTCGTAGAACGCTTTTGACAGCTCAAGCCCGTTCATAGATCGCTTTCGCCCTTTCGTTGAGATCGCCGGCAACCAGGAAATATCCGTAATAGTCAAAGGTGGGGGCGCACTTTTCGCACACGAAGGCGTAGTAGCCGTCCCGGGGCAGGGCGGGGTCGTCCAGCAGGGCGGCGGCCGTATCGAGATACTGCTCGATCTTCTGCTCCCCCTTCTCCAGCCCGTGCTCCAGCTCCACCGCGTTGGCCAGGTTCAGATAGGTGATGGCCTGCTCCAGGGCCCCATTCTCCACCCGGCCCATCACGTCCAAAGCCTTCAGAAAGGCTTCGTAGGCCTCCCCGAAGCGTCGGAGGGCCATATAGGCAAGGGCCATGTTGTTGTACAGGCCCCCCAGTCGGCCGTCGTTTTCGGGCAGGTTCCCCTCGTAGATGACCTTGGCCTTTTCAAACAGGTCGATCGAGCGCTCCGGCATGCCGAAGGCGTCGTAGACCGTGGCGGCGTTCACATAGGCGGTGCCGGCGGAGAGGGTGCCTTCAAAGCCCAGCTTTTCGATGAGGTTCAGGCCCTCGTTGGCGTTGAAGATGGCCTGCTCCTTGTTGCCTATCTTCCGATAGTGGCCCATCATCTCTCCCCGGAGGAAGAATTCCCCCCGCAGATCCCGGTTCTGCCGGGCCTCCGCCAGCCAGTAATTGAGATGCCGCTCCGCCCCGGCGTAGTCCCGGCGGCTCATGTACTCATCCAACTTCTCCCGGACGCGCCGCTGGGGGATGGGCTTGGGGCTGTTCTGGTCCATGCACAGCAGGCAGGCGGGCTCCTCGTACTCCTCCTTGGACAGGGGCAGGGTGTGATCGATCATAGGCTTCTCCTTTATTCCGTTTCCTGGGGCAGCAGCAGGCCCCCCAGCAGGATCATTTGCTCGGGCAGCCGGTTTCCCGCGGCCCACTGCAGCTTTTGGCCAAAATAGGTTTCCAGGGCCCCGGCGCAGTCGCCCCCCAGGGCCTCGATGGAATATCGCATTTGCTCCGGCATCCGGCAGGGCTCGCCCGCCTCCCGGGCGCAGCGCAGGCACAGCTCGCACCGGCCGGGAAAGAGGGCCAGGCTCCCCGCCGCGGCCGCCTCCTGAAACAGAAGCTCCTCCGCCATGGCCGCCTTCAGCCGGGGCAGCTCCTTTTCCTCAAAGGCCCGCCGCTCCCCGGGAAACAGCCTTTCCTTGGAGAAGGTCAGCTTCCAGGCAACCAGGCGGATGGCGTCGTATCCCCGCCAGAGGGCCATGGGGTCGAAGGAGAAGGGCGGGCAGGACCAGCGCTCGCCATAGTGGGGGCAGTCCTGGCAGTAGCCCAAAAATAGGGGCACGTCCACCAGGGCCAGGAAGGCCTTCAGGGGCACGACCCGGCTCATCCTCTCGCAGCGGTAAAAGGGATTCTCTTCCATGCCCCTATGCTACCATGCCCCGGTCCGTTTTGCAAGATTGGAACAAGCCGACCCCGCCCCTAAAGCAAAAAACCGCCCGAGCCGGGCGGAAAAAAGGCTTTGGTTCAGAGCGCGCCCTCGATGGCCGACAGGAGCTCCCCGTAGCTTTCCAGGGCCGGAAGCTGGGGGTAGCGGGTCCGGATTTCGTCCGTGGTGCGAAAGAGAAAGCCGGCCTGGCTATGCAGGAGCATGTCGATGTCGTTGTAGCTGTCCCCGACGGAGACGACCTCAAAGCCGATGCTCTGCAGCGCCTTCACCGTGGCCAGCTTGCTGTTTTGGATCCGCATCACGTGGCGCAGGATCTCCCCGTTGGGGGCCACCTCCAGGGAGTTGCAGAAGAGGGTGGGGTAGTTGAGCTTTTTCATCAGGGGCCGGGCGAACTCCCGGAAGGTATCGCTCAGGAGGATGACCTCCGTTTTCTCCCGCAGGGCGTTTAAAAAGGCCAGCGCCCCGGGCAGGGGGTCGATCTGCTCGATCACCGCCTGGACCTCCCTGAGCCCAAGACCGTGCTCCTTCAGGATCTGGCAGCGCCAGGCCATGAGCTTGTCGTAGTCCGGCTCCTCCCGGGTGGTGCGCCGCAGGGCCGGGATGCCGCTCACCCGGGCAAACTCGATCCAGATCTCCGGGGTCAGCACCCCTTCCACGTCAAGGCATACGATCTTCATATCCGGGCCTCCTCCAGGATGTAGCGCTCCATGTCCTCCAGGTCGATCACGTCCTCGTGGCGCAGGGGGGCGCGCTGCAGCGCCTTCAAAAAGGCGGGCGCCGCGATGCCGGTGCGCGCCTCCAGGGCGGCCATGTCGGCAAACTCGTCTCCGCTGCTCTGCTGCCCCAGGCCCCGGAGCACCGCCGCCGGGAACTTGTAGGGGGAGGCAGTGGACAGGATGGCCAGGGGGCGGTGGTCCGGGCAGGCCGCCTTATACTTTTCTGCGGCGTAAAAGGCCACGGCGGTGTGGGGGTCGCACAGGTACCCGTGGTCGGCATAGACCTGACCGATGGTGCGCTCGGTCTGCCTGTCCGTGCAGCTTTCGGCCCAAAAGAGAGCGTGTAGCTGCCCAAGCAGGCGTTCGGGGACCTGATAGCGCCCGGCCTTGTTCAGCTCGCCCATGAGCCGGGCCACCAGCTCGTCGTCCCCGGAGAGCAGGAACAGCAGCCGCTCCAGATTGCTGGAGATGAGGATGTCCATGGAGGGGGAGCTTGTCCGGTAGAAGGGCCGGTTCCGGTCGTAGATTCCGGTGCGCAGAAACTCCGTCAGCACGTTGTTTTGGTTGGAGGCGCACACCAGCCGCCCCACGGGCAGCCCCAGAAGCCGGGCGAAGTATCCGGCCAGGATGTCCCCGAAGTTTCCCGTGGGCACCACGAAGTCCACCTGTTCCCCCCGGGCGATCCTGCCCCGGCGAAGCATGTCGGCGTAGGCCTTGAAGTAGTACACCGTCTGGGGGGCCAGCCGCCCCAGGTTGATGGAGTTGGCGGAGGAGAGGGCCAGGTTCCGTTCCCGCAGGGCCGCCGAGCCCGAGAGGCTGGCGAAGGCCTTCTTCACCCCGGACTGGGCGTCGTCGAAATTTCCCCGCACGGCGCAGACCCGCACATTTTGCCCGGGCTGGGTCACCATCTGCAGCCGCTGGATGGGGCTCACGCCTCCGTGGGGGTAGAACACCAGGATGCCCGTGCCCGGCACATCCTGAAAGCCCGCCAGGGCCGCCTTGCCCGTGTCCCCGCTGGTGGCGGTGAGGATGAGGATATCCTCCTTTTGGCCGCAGGCGGCTTTGGCGGCGGTGAGCAGGTGAGGCAGAAGGGACAGGGCCACGTCCTTGAAGGCCCCCGTGGGCCCCCGAAAGAGCTCCACCACCGTATCCTCGCCCACCTCTGCCGTGGGGGTCACCTCCGCCGTTTCGAAGCGGCTGCTGTAGGCCTTGCGGGAAAGGGCAAGGGTCTCCTCCAGGGAAAAGGAGGGGAGCAGGGCATGGAGGAGCTTTCCCGCCAGCGCCTCAAAGGGCAGGGCCAGCAGGGCGGAAAGATCCTCAGGCAAGGGCGTCAGGGCCGCGGGGCAATACAGGCCCCCGTCCGGGGCCAGGCCCCGGAGCACGGCCTCCGCCGCCGTGGCCGTTTCCCTTCGATTTCTGGTGCTGACAAACTCCATAGATGGGCTCCTTGAAAAATAATATATTATCTACTTGCTTTTTTCTGACCTGTATGGTATATTGTTTCTACTAAAAAGTCAAGTGTTTTTCTGACGAAGACAAAACAACGTTTTTTGATTTGCGTCAGGGCAGAAGGGAGTTAGGAACATGCGTGTGGGCTTGCTGGGGTTCGGAACTGTGGGCTCTCATTTCTATGAACTGGTTCGGGGGCGGCAGGACGTGCAGGTGAAGACCGTCCTTTCCCGCCGGCCCCGCACCGGGGTGGACGCCCGCGTCACGGCCAACGTGCAGGACATTCTGCAGGACCCGGAGATCGGCATCGTGGTGGAGGTCATGGGCGGACTCCACCCGGCCTATGAATATGTCTGCGCCGCCATGCGGGCGGGCAAGCACGTGGTCACCGCCAACAAGCTCCTCATGTGCGACAAATACGGGGAGCTGGTCTCCCTGGCGGCAAGCTGCGGGGTGTGCCTTAGGTGCACCGCGGCGGTGGGGGGCGGCATCCCCTGGCTCACCAGCCTGGCCGGGGCCGCCCAGGTGGACACCCTGACGGCGGTGGAGGGCATCCTCAACGGCACCACCAACTATATCCTTTCCGCCATGACCCGCCGGGGCATCGGCTTTTCGGAGGCTCTGCAGGAGGCCCAGGCCCTGGGCTACGCGGAGGCGGACCCGGCGGCGGATGTGGACGGCCTGGACGCCCGCCGCAAGCTTTCCCTGTCCGCGGACATGGCCTTCGGGGTGATCCTGCGGGAGGAGGAGGTGCCCTGCCTGGGCATCGGGCACATCACCCAGGGGGATATCGCCGCCGCCCGTGACCGGGGCCAGGTCTATAAGCTGGTGGCTTCGGCCGCCCGGCGGGAGGGCAGGGTGTCGGCCTACGTGTGCCCGGCCCTGTTTGCCGCCTCCACCCCGGAAGCGAACCTGGAGGGGACGGGGAATCTCATCACCCTCTACGGGGAGCGCCTGGGCCGCCAGAGCTTTCTGGGGGCCGGGGCCGGGGGCTGGCCCACAGGCGCCAACGTGCTCAGGGACTGCCTGGCGGTGAACGGCGGGTGCGAAAGCTTCTATGCCAGCGCCATGGTGCCCCAGGCGGTGGACAACACCGCCGCGGAGGGCAAGTGGCTCTTCCGCGTAAACGGCGCATACACGACCAAAAGGGAGAGCGTGGCGGAGGCCTTTTCAGACTACGCCCGGTGCCTGAAAGAAGACCCTTGCGCTTTCATGGCGCAGATGCGATAATACAATATCAGGATATGCAGGCTCGACCGCTGCAGAAAAGGAGATAGGCTCGTGAAGCAGATGAATGTGGGTGTCCTGGGGGCCACCGGCGCCGTGGGACAGCAGATGCTGAAGATATTGGAGGAGCGGGACTTCCCTGTGAAGGCGCTGCGGCCCCTGGCCAGCGCCCGGAGCGCCGGCAGGCGGATTGCCTTCCGGGGGGAGCAGGTGCCCATCGCGGAGGCCCGGGAGGACGCTTTCCGGGGCCTGGATCTGGTTCTGGGCGCGGCGGAAAACGACATCGCCCTGCGCTTTGCCCCCCACATTCTGGAGGCGGGGGCGGTGTTCGTGGATAATTCCAGCGCCTTTCGGCTCCGGGCGGACGTGCCCCTCATCATCCCCGAGATCAACCCGGAGGACGCCGCCTGGCACAAGGGCATCATCGCCAACCCCAACTGCACCACCATCGTCACCCTCATGGCCGTGGCGCCGCTGGCCAAGGCCAGCCCCATTGAGACCATGATCGCCTCCTCCTACCAGGCGGTGAGCGGGGCCGGGGTGGCCGGCATGGGGGAGCTGAAGGCGGAGGTGGAGGCGGGCCTAAAGGGCGAAGCCTATGAGCCCAAGGCCTTTCCCTATCCTATCGCCTATAACGTGATCCCGCAGATCGGTTCGGAGCAGTTTCTGGGCTACACCAGCGAGGAGATGAAGATGCAAAACGAGGGCCGCAAGATCCTCCATCTGCCCGAGATGAAGGTGAGCTGCACCTGCGTGCGGGTGCCGGTCATGCGCAGCCACAGCGTGTCCGTGGTGCTGCGGACGAAGGAGAAGATCTCCGTGGACCGGGCCAGGGCGCTCATCGCCGCCGCCCCCGGCTGCAAGCTGGTGGACGATCTGCCCAACAAGGTCTATCCCATGCCCCTGGACACCTCGGATCAGGACCTCATCTTCGTGGGCCGGATCCGGGAGGATCTGACGGACGAGCGGGGCTTGAACCTCTGGTGCTGCGGGGATCAAATCCGCAAGGGCGCGGCCACCAACGCCGTGCAGATCGCGGAGCTGCTGTAAAAAATCAGCCCATCCCGAAGGATGGGCCGAAACCGAAAGCCGTTATCCGGCCATGACCTCAAATTTCACAACACCGGGAAGAGCCGCTGCCTGATCCAACAGGGTCTCCAGCGGCTCCGTCATGTCCGAAGTCTCCGCGCTGACGGTCACGCCGGCGCAGCCGTCGATGGGGATGCTCTGGTTGATGGTCAGGATGTTGGCCCCGGAGGCGGCGAAGAGGGACAGCACGCTGGAGAGCACCCCCAGCCGATCCTGGAGCAGGGCGTAGAAGGTGACGATGCGCCCCGCCTTCTTGTCGATGAAGGGCTGGATGGCGTCCTTATATTTGTAGTAGGCGCTGCGGCTGATGTCCACGGCCCGGGCGGCGGCGCCCACGGTCTTCACCTCGCCCGCCCGAAGCATCCGGTTCGCTTCCGCCACCTTCAAAAAAACCGCCGGCAGCACGTCCGAGGACACCAGATAGAATTTCACGCCCGTTGCCATAGTTTGTCTTTCCTCCACGGTCAATTGTATGCATCACAGTATACCAGACCCGCCCGGCCTGGGCAAGAGGAAAGTGGCGGCCCACGAAAAAAGGGGCGCGCGCCCCGTGTGTTTTATTGTCCTTTGGCCAGGTCCCGGATCACTTCCCCTGCCAAAATGAGCCCGGCCACCGCCGGCACGAAGGCAGTGCTGCCCGGGGTGGACCGGCGGGCGCCCGCCGGCGCTTCCTCCGCCGGGGCGGGGGCCAGGGGCGGCTCCGTGGAATAGACCACCTTCACGTGCTCGATGCCCCGCTTTCTGAGCTCCCGACGCATGACCCGGGCCAGGGGGCAGACGGAGGTCTCGGCTATGTCCGCCACCCGGAAGGCCGTGGGGTCCAGCTTGTTGCCGGCGCCCATGCTGGAGATGACGGGCACGCCCGCTGCCTTGGCCGCCTCGATGAGCTGGAGCTTGCCTGAAACGGTGTCGATGGCGTCCACCACGTAGTCATACTGGGTAAAATCGAATCGGTCCGCCGTTTCCGGAACATAGAAGATCGGCCAGGTCTGCACCTGACAATCGGGGTTGATGGAAAGGATGCGGGCCTTGGCCGCCTCCACCTTGAGCATCCCCAGGGTGTCCCTGGTGGCGATGATCTGCCGGTTCAGGTTGGAGAGGACCACCCGGTCGCTGTCGACCAGGTCCAGGGCGCCCACGCCGCTGCGCGCCAGGGCCTCCACCGCGTGGCCCCCCACGCCGCCCACGCCGAACACGGCCACCCGGGCGGCTTTGAGCCGGTCCATGGCCGCATCCCCCAGGAGCATCCGGGTCCGGGAAAACATATCCTCCATGGCCTATACCTCCCGTTGGGGCAGATCCTGGATGAGCACCTCCATGGTGCCCCCGCAGACCATGCCCTCCAGGGCCGCCACGTCATTGGTCATATCCACGGCGATTACCCGGCTTCTGCCGGTGCCCAGGAGCCGGCGGGCGGCCAGAATGGCCTCGTTCTCCCCGCAGCCCCCGCCGATGGTGCCGGCGCTGCTGCCCAGGCCGTCCGTGCCCATGAGGGCGCCCCCCTTCACGGGGGTGGAGCCCTTGGTGGAAAGGACCAGCAGCAAAGCGGCGGGCCGGCTGTCGTCCGCCAGGAAGGAGAGGGCGTCCGTGTCCGTGTTCTGCTGGGGCAAAAGCCCGGCCACGGGGGGCAGGGCGTGGCGGGCGGCGATGAGCTCCGCCAGGATGGAAACGGCGATCTCCGCCGGGGTCACCGCCCCGATGGAAAGGCCGATGGGGGCGTGGAGGCGGCCGAGGCGCGCGGCATCGAAGCCCTCCTCCCGCAGCAGCTCCTTTAGGCCGTTCACCCGGCGATGGGAGCCGATCATGCCCAGGTATCGGGGCTCGCTGCCCTGGAGCAGGTATTTCACGCAGGTCACATCGTCCCTGTGGCCCCGGGTGAGCACGCACACAAAATCCCCCGCGCCGACCGAAAGGGCAGGGAGGGCGGTTTCAAAGCTGTCGCAGATGACCTTTTTTGCCTCCGGGAAGCGGGCGTAGCTGGCGAAGGCCGGCCGATCGTCCACCACGGTCACGGCGAACCCCACCTTCAGGGCCGCCTCATAGAGGGCCAATGACACGTGGCCGCCTCCCAGGAGGATGAGCCGTTCCGGGGGCAAAAACCGGCGCACGTAAGTCTCCCCTTCAAAGGTGCGGGTGAGGGTCGCCTCCCGGCCCGCCCGAACGGCCTCCAAAATGTCTTGGAATTCCTTACGCATGCGGCTGCTCCTCGTACCACTTCATGGCGTCCAGGGTGTCGCTGAGCAGCTGCTCCAAGGGCCAGCCCAGCATGTCCGCCCCCTGCTCGATGACCTCCCGGGAGCAGCCCGCGGCGAAGTTCAGGGTCTTATATTTCTTCTTCAGGGACTTGAGGCTCACCTCGCTCACCCGCTTGTTGGGGTGGATGAGGGCCACGGCCCCGATGAGCCCCGTCAGCTCGTCCGTGGCAAAGAGGACCTTCTCCATCTCATGCGCCGGCTTCACGTCGTTGTGGTGGCCGTAGCCATGGCTGACCACGGCCCGGATGAGCCGGGGGTCAAGGTCCAGACCTTCCATGATCTCTTTGGTCTTATGGCAGTGCTGCTCGGGCCATTTCTCGTAATCCAAATCGTGCAGTAGGCCCACCAGCCCCCAGAAATCCGCCTCGTCCCCGTAGCCCAGCTTTTGGGCGAAGTAGCGCATGACCGCCTCCACCGTCTGCCCATGCTGCAGATGAAAGGGCTCCTGGTTGTATTCCCTGAGCAGGTCAAAGGCCTGCGCCCGCGTCAATTCCCTTGCCATATCCGGCCTCCTTGTCCATGGGGTTATTGCCTATTATAGGAAGAAAAAACCCTCCCTGTCAATTCAAAAAAAGCCTCTCCCTCGCGGGAGAGGCTCACATCCGAAAGAAAAGTCAGCTGTACAGGCCGTGGCAGGCCATGTAGTCGTAGAGCATCTTGCCGTGCTCCTGTTCCTCCTTCTGGATGTGGTTCAGGGCCTGGCGGGCGCCGGCGTCGGTAAACTCAAAGATGCAGGTGTCATACACGCTGGACACGTGCTTCTCCGTGTCCAGAGCGTCCTGCAAAAGATACTCGTCGGTCTTGCTGGCGGTTTTGCCCTGCTGGCAGGCGCCGGAGCCTTGGCTGCCGCCTTGGTCCTGCTGCTGGCCCCCGGCCATCAGGGGCACCGTGCCCCCGATCAGGCTGTTGATGGTGGAGAGGTGCTCCTCCTCCTTGCTTTGGATGGTCAAAAACAGGTCCTTCAGCGCCTGATCCTCCGCCCGCTGGGCGTACTGGCCGTACTTCTCGATGCAGATCTCCTCCGAAGTCTTGAGGTCCTGCAGCAGCATGGTTTCCTTCTGTGTCAGTTTCATGTTTTCATCACCTCACGGGTAGGATGGCCTCCTGGCCCTCGACCTATGCGCCGCCGGAAAAGTTCGCCTTTTCTCGGGGAATGCCCTTGTCTTTTGCGCGGAAGTAGCGTATACTGTCCCATATTTTCATTTTGGGGGCGCGCATGGAAGCGTATGGATATAGGGACGGCCTGCGGGACGGGCTGCCCATCGGGCTGGGGTATCTGTCCGTGTCCTTCGGCTTCGCCATTTGGGCGGTGAAGCAGGGCATACCGGGGCTTGAGCTGGTGCTCCTGTCGGGGAGCAACCTCACCTCTGCCGGGCAGGTGGCCGGGGTCACGGTGATCGCGGCGGGCGGACTGCTGGTGGAGCTGGCCTTGACGGAGCTGATCATCAACCTGCGCTACGCCCTTATGAGCGTGACTCTGACCCAAAAGCTCCACCCTCAGTTTTCCCTCCTGCAGCGGATGCTGGCCGCCTTCTTCATTACCGATGAGATCTTCGCCGTGTCCTCCACCCGAAAGGGCCTCTTGACCTTCCCCTACATGATGGGCCTGGGGTGCCTGCCCTGGATCGGCTGGACCTTGGGCACGGCCCTGGGGGCCTTCGCCGGCACCCTGCTGCCCGCGGCCCTCTCCGCCGCCCTGGGCATCGCCATCTACGGCATGTTTATGGCCATCATTGTCCCCGGCGCCATGGAGGAGAAGGGGGTGCTGCTGGCCATCGGGGCCTCCGTGGGTCTGGGGCTGGTGCTCCGGTATGTGCCGGTGTTCAGCTTTCTCTCCGAGGGCTTCGTCATCATCCTCAGCGCCGTCTTCGGGGCCTGCGTGGCCGCCTGGCTCAAGCCGGTCAGGGGGGAGGGGGACGCATGAAGCTCTATCTGTACCTGCTGGTCATGGCCGCCGTCACCTACCTTATCCGCATGCTGCCCCTGGCCTTTTTCCGCAAAAAGATCACCAATCCCTTCCTGCTGGGGGTGCTCCACTACATGCCCTTCGCGGTCCTGGGGACCATGACCGTCCCCGCCATCTTCACCTCCACCGGCGAGCCCGTCTCCGCCATGGTGGGCACATTGGCGGCCCTCCTCCTGGGGCTCAAGCGCCGGTCCCTCATCGAGGTGGCTCTGGCCGCCACCGCCGCGGCCTATATTGCCTCCCTCCTCCTGGGGCTCCTGTAAAAAGCAAAAAAACCTCTTGACCCTGACGCTGCGTCAGGGCATATACTTGTTGGCGAAAGGAGGCGATGACCATGATGACCGTCCATGAGGTCAGCAAGCTCACCGGGGTCAGCGTTCGGGCCCTGCACCACTACGACAAGCTGGGCCTGCTCAAGCCCGCCGCCATGACGGAGGCTGGCTATCGGCTCTACGACGAGGGGTCCCTCGTCCGGCTCCAAAGCATCCTGCTCTTTCGGGAGCTGCAGTTCCCCCTGAAGGACATCGGGGCCATTCTGGACAGCCCCTCCTTCGATCGGAACAAGGCTCTGGACCAGCAGATACGCCTGTTGGAGCTGCAGAAGGAGCACATGGAAAACCTGATCGACTTAGCCAAAGGCATCAAAGGAATGGGGGTGAAACCATTGACGGATTTTAAAGCGTTCGACACACGAAAGATCGACGAATACGCCCGGGAAGCCAAGGCCTCCTGGGGGCAAACGCCGGAGTGGAAGGAGTATGAGCAAAAGAGCAAGGGCCGCACGAAGGAGCAGACCGCGGCCATCAGCGAAGGCATGATGGACATCTTCCGGGCCTTCGGGGCCATTCGGGACACGGACCCGGCCTCCGAGGAAGCCCAGGCCCTGGTAAGCAGGCTCCAAAGCTACATTACGGAGCACTTCTACACCTGCTCCGACAAGATCCTGCTGGGCCTCTCTAAGATGTACGGCGGAGGCGGCTCCATGACCGAGAACATCGACACCGTGGGCGGCCCCGGCACGGGAGAATTTGCCCAGGCGGCGGTGGAGGCCCACTGCAAGGGGTAAGCCCTGTTGCGCCCAAGAAAAGAAAGAGGTATACTTGTCCCATCAACATAAGGAGGGCGGGTATGCCTCTTTTATTGGTTCGCAACGACATCACGAAGATGAACGTGGACGCCATCGTCAACGCCGCCAATCCTTCCCTGCTGGGGGGCGGGGGCGTGGACGGAGCCATCCACCGGGCCGCCGGACCGGAGCTGCTGGAAGAATGCCGAACCCTGGTCGGCTGCAAAACCGGGGAAGCGAAGCTGACCCGCGGCTACCGCCTGTCTGCCAAATACGTGATCCACACCGTGGGCCCCGTCTGGCGGGACGGCCAGCACGGGGAGGAGCACCTGCTGCGGTCATGCTATCGCCGGTCGTTGGAGCTGGCGGCGGAAAAGGGGTGCGAGAGCGTGGCCTTTCCCCTGATCTCCAGCGGGGTCTATGGCTACCCCAAGGCGGAGGCCTTCCAGGTGGCCACCAGTGCCATCGCCGCATTCCTGAAGGAGCAGGAGCTGACGGTCTATCTGGTCCTCTTCGATCGGGCGGCCTTCCTGCTGGGGGCTGAGCGCTTCGGGGAGATACGGGGCTATATCGACGACACTTACGCCGAGGCGGAGGCCCATCGGCCGGAAAATCGAAAATCAGCCCGCTGGGCCCGGGAGCCCCGGGACAGCTTCGAGGGGGACACGGGGGAACTCTTTTCTGCCGATACCCTGGAGAAGGCGGAAGCGGATGCCTGTTTCGAATGCGCCCCGGCCCCTGCCGCTGCCCCTGCGCCTACCCAGGCGAAGCCGTCCAAGAAACCCCTGCTGCCTCTGTTTCAAAAGAAATCGGCGGACAAGGATTTGGATCAGCTGCTGCACCAGCTGGACGAGGGCTTTTCCCAAACCCTCCTGAAGCTCATCGACGAGAAGGGCATGACGGACGTGCAGTGCTACAAGAAGGCCAACGTGGACCGCAAGCACTTTTCCAAGATCCGCTCCGACCCCCACTACAAGCCCTCCAAGACCACCGCCGTGGCCTTCGCCTTGGCGTTGGAACTGACGCTGCCCGAGACTCAAAGCCTCCTTTCCCGGGCGGGCTACACCCTGTCTCACAGTTTCCTCTTCGACATCATCATCGAGGCATGCATCCAAAGGGGCATATTCTCCGTCCTGGACGTGAACGAGCTCCTCTTCGCCTACGATCAGCCTCTGCTGGGCAGCTGACCAGGCTGTCGATTATTTGTCGCTTTTCAGGCGACCAAATCCGTTTATATGCGCTCTATACTGTGGTCACAGGGTGAGAAAACCCGGTGACCATTATTTGTAAGGAGGACGAGGATATGAAGAAGGGCTTGACGGAACTGGTATTCATTCTGGATGAAAGCGGCAGCATGTGCGGCATGGAGGCGGACACCATCGGCGGCTTCAACAGCATGATTGAAAAGCAGCGCCGGGAGGCAGGGGAGGCCTATGTATCCACGGTGGCCTTTGCGAACGACAGCCGGGTGATCCACGATCGGTTGAGTCTTGAGCAGGTGGAGCCCCTGACCCGGCAGCAGTATACGCCCGGCGGCTGCACGGCCCTGCTGGATGCCCTGGGCGGGGCCATCCACCATATCGGCAACGTTCATAAGTACGCCCGGCCCGAGGATGTGCCGGAGCACACCGTCTTTGTCATCACCACCGACGGCATGGAGAACGCCAGCCGCCGGTACACGAAGGCGGAGGTGAAGGCCATGGTGGAGCGGCAGAAGGATCGCTACGGCTGGGAATTCCTGTTCCTGGGGGCCAACATGGATGCCATCGCCGCTGCCGAGGACATCGGCATCCGGCGGGATCGGGCGGTGAAATATGTCCCCGACGCCCAGGGCACGGAGCTCAACTACCGGGTGGTCAGCGACACCATCTGCAACATGCGCATGAGCCGCCCCGTTTCCGCCGATTGGAAGGCCGACATCGAGGCAGATGAGAAAGCCAGAGGATAAAAAACTTTTTTTCAGCATAAGCGCTGCCTTTCGGGATACACTACCCTTGTCGGCGGTGAGCCGAACTACACCGGGAGGTAAACGAATGTCTTTCTTCGATGAGTTTGAACGCTCCTATGCCCCGGAGAAAAAGGAAAAGAAAAACCGGGACGAGCGCAAGGAACAGAACCGACAGATGGAAACCGAGCAGAAGCAGCGGCGAGACCGGAACGATCCGTACGACGAGTAACGTCTACAGGAAAAAGAGACCCATCCGGGTCTCTTTTTTGCTACTTGATGATCAGCACCCGTTCCGCCCCGGAGAAGGGTTCCGCCAGCTCCCCGTTGAGCTCCGTGAGCCGGCGCTGGGGAATGCCGAACCGCTTGCCCAGGTCAAAGAGGGTCTCCCCGGCGTCCGGGGCGTAGATCAGGATGCCCCGGCCCTTCTGGATGCCGGCCCCGGGAAGCAGGTCGTCGGTATAGCCCATGGGCTTCTCGTCGTAGCGCTCCGCCAGCAGCAGCAGCTCCACCCGGCCCTGCAGGAGCCGGCCCCGGCCCGTGACGGTGGAGAAGGCCGCCGCGCTGAGCGGCAGCACCAGGCCACCCTGCCCGGGCAGGGTCAGCGAGAAGGGCACCTCCCCCGTGAAGCTGTGCAGCAGGCCGCTGTCGCACCGATACACCGTGGTCACCAACGCCACGCCCTCCAGCAGGGTTTCGCTGCCCATGGGCTCCAGCCGGACCAGGGCCGGCAGGGCGCGGCTGTAAAGGACCTGCTGGACCTCCGGCATATGGCTGGGCACGGGGAGCGGCCCCTCCACGGTCTCCTCCCGGACCACCGGCGACAGGTACACAAGCCCGGTCGTCTCCTCCCGGTGGCACTGGAAGGTGCCGCCCTCGTCGTAGGCGTCGGACAGGATGCGGATCCGGCTCTCCGCCGCCCCGTAAACGGACACGGACACATCCCCGCTCAAAAACAGGGCCTCCCCGTCCACCCGGGCCGAAAGGCCGGTGAGCTCGGCGGTCAAATTGGCCCCGTCAGCGGAGGGGGCTTCCAGCTTCACCGTGTCCGAAAAGGGGGTGCGCAGGGCCTTCTCCTGGAGCCGGCCGTCCGGGCCCAGGAGGATGAGGGAGGCAAAGAGCTCTCCCTCCAGGGCCATGCCCTCCGCCGCGGGCCGGGCGGAAAGGATGCGCACTGTGCCCTTAGCTTCCAGCACGTTGGTGCCTGCCTCCACCCCCAGCTCATCCCGGACCTGGATGGCCTTGGCCCCCAGCAATGAGCGCCGCCGGGTGAGGATGGTCTCCTCCCGGCTCTCCAGGCCCACCGCCCCCCGGATGGCGGACACGGCCCCGATCTCCCGGGGCTGCAGGAGCCAGATCTTCAGATCCAGCACGGCGCTGAGCCGCAGGCCGTCGTCCTCCCGGTGGCAGGCGCACTTGAGGAGCTGGGCGAAGATGCGGGGCTGCATGGCCTCCGTGGCCCCGGCGGCGCCCACGAAATGGGAGAAATCCGCCGCCGCATCGAAACAGAAGAGCACCCGCTCCCCGGTCTCGCACACCAGATGGAGCTGGAGCTGGCCGCTGAGCCGGATGCCGGCCTCGTTCACCCGGGCCTCCCGGATCATGAGCTGGGGCGTCACCGACAGCACGCTCCCGGCGCTACGCCCCTGGGGCAAGGGGATGGCGCTCTCGATGGGCACCTGCTCCTCCAGCCGGGCGTAGAGGGTATCCACATTGAAACTGACCTTTTCCACTTCCATGGCTATGACCTCCCGTAGGGTTTTTATCGTCACAGATTATGAGAGGAAGAAATAAAAATATGCACCTTTTCTTGAAAGAAAAGGTGCGCAAAAGAACTTTAAGAAAGAAGAGGCGTCGCTGCCTCTTCTTTCTTATCCTTGTATGCTTTTCTTTTTCCGCCGCTTTTTCTTTTCACACGAAAAGAAAAAGCGGCAAAAGAAAGCCTTTTATCCCAAATGGTCCTTGCCGCCCATGTAGGGGCGCAGGGCCTCGGGGATGGTGACGGTGCCGTCTTTTTGCAGGTGGTTCTCCAGGAATGCGATGAGCATCCGGGGCGGGGCCACCACGGTGTTGTTCAGGGTGTGGGCAAAGTAGTTGCCCTTCTTCTTGTCCGCGCTCTTGATGCGGATGCCGAGGCGGCGGGCCTGGGCGTCGCCCAGGTTGGAGCAGCTGCCCACCTCAAAGTATTTCTGCTGCCGGGGGGACCAGGCCTCCACGTCCAGACTCCTCACCTTCAAATCAGCGAGGTCGCCGGAGCAGCACTCCAGCGTCCGCACGGGGATCTCCAGGGTGCGGAAGAAGTCCACCGTGTTTTTCCACAGCTCGTTGAACAAGTCCGCGCTCTGCTCGGGCTTGCAGACGATGATCATCTCCTGCTTCTCAAACTGATGGATCCGGTACACGCCCCGCTCCTCGATGCCGTGGGCGCCCACTTCCTTGCGGAAGCAGGGGCTATAGCTGGTGAGCCGCTGGGGGAGGCTGTCCTCCTCCAGGAACGTGCCGATGAACTTGCCGATCATGGAGTGCTCGCTGGTGCCGATGAGGTACAGGTCCTCGCCCTCGATCTTGTACATCATGTTCTCCATCTCAGCGAAGCTCATGACCCCGTTCACCACGCTGGAATGGATCATGAAGGGGGGGATATAGTAGGTGTAGCCCCGGTCGATCATGAAATCCCGGGCGTAGGAGAGCACGGCGGAGTGGAGCCGGGCGATGTCGCCCTTGAGATAATAGAACCCGTTGCCGGCGATGTTGTCCCTGGCCACGTCCAGCTCGATGCCGTTCAGGCTTTCCATGATGTCCGTATGGTAGGGGATGGGGAAGTCCGGCACCACCGGCTCGCCGAAGCGCTCGATCTCCACGTTCTCGGAATCATCCTTGCCGATGGGCACCGCGGGGTCGATGATCTGGGGGATCACCAGCATGCGCTTATGTATCTCGGCCTGCAGCTCCTTTTGCTTCGCGTCCAGGGCGGCGATCTCGTCCCCCAGATGGGCTACCTCCCGCTTGGTGGCCTCCGCTTCGTCCCGCTTACCCTGGCCCATGAGCATGCCGATCTTTTTGCTGGTCACGTTCCGCTGGTTTTTCAGGGCGTCGCTTTGAATGGTGATCTCTCGATACTCCTTGTCCAGGGCGATGACCTCATCCACCAGGGGGAGCTTCTCGAACTGGAACTTCTTCTTGATGTTTTCCCGCACCAGATCAGGGTCGGTGCGCAGCAGCTTCATGTCTATCATAGTTTACATCCTTTCCGGGGCCTGGATGCCCAGCAGATTCAATCCGATCTCAATGGTTTGCCGCGCGGCGTCGGTGAGGGCCAGGCGACTCGTCCGCTCCCGCTCGTCCTCCGCCATGATGCGGACTTCGTAGTAGAATTTGTTCATGGCGGTGCACACGGCCATGACCGCCCGGGCGACAAGATAGGGCTCAAACTTCTCTCCGGCGGCCTTCACGGCGGCGGGGAAGGCGTCGATGGCCTTCAAGAGAGCCAGGGAATAGGGGTCAGAGAGGGCGGAAGCGTCCAGCTTCTCTCGATCGTAGCCCCCGGCCTTGCGCAGCACGGAGCAGCACCGGGCATGGGTGTACTGGGCGTAGGGGCCCGTCTCCCCGTCAAAGTTCAACACCTTATCATAGGAAAAGACCACGTCCTTGATCCGGGAGTTGTACAGCGCCCCCCAGATCACCGCGCCCACGCCCACGGCCTCCGCCGCGGCGCGCTTGTCCGCCAGATCCGGGCTCTTCTCGCAGATGATCTCATAGGTCTTCTCCACGGCGGCGTCCAGCACGTCGTCCAGATACAAAACCTTGCCCTCCCGGGTGCTGAAGGCGTCCCCTTCCATGCTCACCATGCCGAAGTTCACATGGACGCAGTCCTTCACCCAGCTGCGCCCCATGAGCTCCAGCACCTTGAAGATCTGCTTGAAGTGCAGGTCCTGCTGGTAGGCCACCACGTAGAGGAGCTTGGCAAAGTCGTAGGTCTCCTTCCGGTAGCAGGCGGCGGCCAGGTCCCGGGTAGCGTAGATGGTGCTGCCGTCGCTCTTGAGGATGATGCAGGGGGGCATGTTCCAGTCAGACAGGTCCACAATGGTGGCGCCCTTATCCAGCTTGCTGATGCCCTTCTCCCTCAGTTCCTCGATGACGGGCTCCATCTTGTCCTCGTAGAAGGATTCCCCGGCCCAGCTGTCGAATTGAACGCCCATGCGCTCGTAGGTCTTCTTCACCTCCCGGATGGTGGCGTCCTTCATCTGCTTCCAGAGATTGACGGCCTCCTCGTCCCCGGTCTCGATCTTGTGGAACCAGGCCCGGGCCTCGTCGTCCATCTCCGGGTGCCCTTCCGCCTCCTTGTGGTAGCGGACATACAGGTCCACCAGCTCCCGGATGCCGTAGTCGTCCACGGGCTTGGTGCCCCATTTTTTGTAGGCCACGATCATCTTGCCGAACTGGGTGCCCCAGTCCCCCAGATGGTTGATGCCCACCGGGTCGTAGCCCAGGTGCCGATAGATGCGGTAGAGGGCGTTGCCGATGGCGGTGCTGGGCAGGTGATGGAAGCCGAAGGGCTTGGCGATGTTGATGGAGGAGTAGTCCAGCACCACATGGCGGCCCTGGCCTTCGTCGGAGCTGCCGTAGGCCTTCCCCGCGTCCAGGACCCGGGCGAGCACGGCCTGGGCCTGCTGGCCCTTTTCGATGAAGAAGTTGAGATACGGCCCCACGGCCTCCGCCTTCTCGATGCCGGCGGGCAGCTCGATTTTCTCCTTCAGCTCCTGGGCGATGGCGGCGGGGGCCTTGTGGAGGAGCTTGGCCAGCTTGAAGCAGGGGAAGGCAATGTCCCCCATGTCGGCGTTCTTGGGCGTCTCCAGCAGCCCCTCCAGCTCCTGGGCGCTCAGGTCCACGCACCCGGTCAGGGCGGCGGCCACGGCTTCGGTATAGTTCATAGGTTTCTCCTTCCTATGTCAGTCAAATTTATAACTTTAACAGTATAGCAGGTTTTTTTCCAAAAGAAAACAGAGGATTTCATGTTTTCCTGAAAATCCTCTGTAATGCACAGCGGGATGCGGGGCCTATCCCTCGTGGACCTCCACGCTCAAAAACCGGTTCTGCCGGGCGGCGTCCTTGAAAACGGGCAAAAACCGCTGGCCGCAGGGGGAGCCGGCCCCCGTGAGAATGAGGCGGGTGGGGGCGCCGATGTCCGTCAGGCAGTCGTGGAGGGCATCCAGGTTCCGGCCGAAGTAGTCGGGGAAGCTGAGCTCCCGCGAAAGATGATCGTATATGGCGTCGGCGGAACCCAGCCGGATAAAATCGCACAGCACAAGCATGGTTCAATCCTCCCCGTAGAGCAAGGTGAAGCTTTCGTAGTGGTCGTCGGTGTAGTAGATGAGGCCGTCGTTGGAGTAGATAATGCGCTTGGCGCCCCGGGATCGCTTGCCCACGGTGCCGATGTCGCACTCATAGTAGCTGCGGCCCTTCTTCTTGGGCAAAAGGCCCTCGTAGTTGCCGAAGTAGTCCCCGCCGATGGCCGCGCCCTTGCGAAAATCCTCCACCTCGCCGCCGGACCAGCCCAGCTTCTGGGCCTCCTTCTTGGTGATATAGTGGGGCGGCAGCTCCCCGAACAGGTGCAGATACAGGGCCACGCTGTCCTTATCGTCGTAGTCCTCGCCGTACTGAACCGGGCTCTCGGTCGCCTTGGGAGTGGGGGAGGCGGTTGGCCTGGGGGTGTCGGTGGCCTTCGGCGCTGCCGTGGGCGCGGGGGTCCGGGGGGCCTCCGTCAGCGGCGCGTCGGAAACGGGCGCCTGGGTCAAAAGCACCAGCTCCTCTGCCGGGGCCTGGGACTCGGCGGTGGGCGCCTGGGCGGCCGGGGCCTCCGTCAGCAGGGGCAGCTGGGCCAAGTCCTCCTGGGCGGGCCGGGGGGCGCAGCCTGTTGAACAGAGCAGTATAAGGATGAGAAACAGGGCCAAGCGCTTTTTCATGCCCCCAGTATACACCGAAAGGTGGCCATTGTGCAACGGGCGAAATCATAGTATACTGTAGCCAATACAGCCTGGGGGGAAAGGAGGAGCAGGTCATGAAAAAACGCGCGTCGCTGGTGCTGGCCCTGCTGCTGCTTTTCGCCCTCGCAGGCTGCCGGTATCAGCCGAACAAGCTCTCTCGCACGGACTACCTGCTGGACACCGTGGTGACATTGACCCTCTACGGGGCAGGGGAAGCGGATCTGGACGCCGCCTTCGGCGAGATCCGCCGGCTCAGCGACCTGATGGACGCCTATTCTCCCGCCAGCGACTTGGGCCGCCTCCAAGCCGCCGCCGGGCAGGCGCCGGTGAAGATCGCCCCGGAGACCATGGAGCTGCTTCTCTTTGCCAGGGATATGTATGAGAAGACGGCGGGCCGGCTCGACGTGACCGTGGGCCCTCTCATCGACCTGTGGAACATTCGCGGCGGCGGCCACTTTCCCACGGAAGCGGAGCGTTCCGCCGCCCTGAGCCTGCTGGGCATGGACGATCTTGTTTTGCATGAGGCCGACGGCACAGCCTATCTCGCCCGCCCCGGCATGAGGCTGGATCTGGGGGCCCTGGCCAAGGGCTACATCGCCGACCGGGTGAAAGCGCTTCTTCTTGATCGGGGCGTCAACAGCGGCGTTATTGACCTGGGGCGCAACATACTCCTTCTGGGAGAGAAGCCAGGAGGCGAGGCCTTCTCCATCGGCATCCAAAGCCCGGGGGAGGCGGGGGAGCTGCTGCGCGTCCTCGCCCTGCGGGACAGGAGCCTGGTCACCTCCGGCACCTACGAGCGCTATTTCGACTATGGCGGCCAGCGCTATCACCACGTGCTGGACCCCTTCACGGGCTTTCCGGCCGAAAAGGGGCTCCTGGCCGTCACCGTCCTTTCGGACAGCTCCCTGCTGGGGGACGCCCTGTCCACCGCCTGCCTGCTTCTGGGCGTGGACGAGGGATTGAAGCTGGTCGATTCCCTTTCGGAGGCGGAAGCTCTCTTCGTCCTGGAGGACGGGTCTGTGCGCACCACAGCCGGCTTCCCTGAAAGCTGATCTTCCTCAAACAAAAACTGCCCCTTCGTATCTGCGGAGGGGCAGCCTTGCTTTTCAAATAAATCAGCTTATCAGCGGCCGGCGGATTTCAACAACCTGACCGTCCTCCATGTACACCCGGGGCACCCGGGGCGTGATGAGGCAGGTGACCTCGTAGCCGATGGTGCCGACGAGGTCCGCCACGTCGTCCGCGGTGATCTCCTCGTCCCCATCTCGGCCGAAGATGGTGACCCTGTCTCCCACCTTGGCCTCCGGCACCTTCGTCACGTCGATCATAAACTGGTCCATGCACACCCGGCCCAGGATGGGGCAGCGCCGCCCGTGAACCAGCACCTCTCCCCGGTTGCTGAGGAGCCGGTTCACCCCGTCCGCGTAGCCGGCGGACACCGTGGCTACCACGGTGCCGGGCTGGGCCACAAAAGTGCAGCCGTAGCTCACGGGGGTGGGCTCCGTGACAGTCTTCAGAAAGCTGATGCGGGATCGGAGGGCCATGACCCCCTTCACGCCGCCGATGAGGGACAGGTCCACCTCGTTCGAGGGCCTGAGCCCGTAGAGGATGATCCCCTCCCGGACCATGTCAAACTTGTTCGGCATTTCGATGAGCCCTGCGCTGTTGCACAGGTGCTTTAGGGGGATATGGATGCCCCGCTTTTCCATGGCCTCCGTGAAGGCCATGTACCGCCGTGTCTGCTCATTGGCGTAGGTCTTGTCGGCGGAATCGGCCTTGGCGTAGTGGCTGAACACGCCCACCAGCTTCCCGCCGGGGAGCCGGCAGAGAGCTTCGATCTCCGCCAGGGACGGTTCCGTGCAGGCAAAGCCGATGCGGCCCATGCCCGTGTCCAGGGCGATGTGGAAGGGGATACGCTTCCCGTGGGCTTCCCCATAGGCGCACAGGGCCTTGCCGTAGGCGTAGGAGGGCACCGCCGCCTCAATATCGTAGCGGCAGATGGCCTCAAAATCCGCCTCCGGGGTGGGTCCCAGCAGGAAGATGGGGGTCTTGATGCCTGCCTGCCGCAGCTCCACCGCCTCGTCGGTCATGGCCACGGCGAACCGGTCCGCCTTGCCTTCCAGGAGCCTGGCCGCCTCCACGGCCCCGTGGCCGTAGGCATCGGCCTTGATCACCGCCGCCAGGAGTACATCGTCCGGCAGATGATGCCGGGCGGCCATGAAGTTGTGAAGCATGGCGCTAAGGTCGATCTCGGCCCAGGTCCTGAGTCCTTCCAGTTGTGCGTGCATATGTTCGCCTCGTCTTTTTTCTTTCCCCGTTACTGTACCACCCCTGCGCCGTTTGTCAATAGCCTGGGCGGGTTTAGATTGACAAGCCCCCGAGAGTGTGATACCGTACATTGAATAGAAAACAAGCGGGTATTTGGCGAAATGGTCTTTTCCTCCCTCACCTTTTTATGTCTGTTCTTCCCCCTCACCGTGGGGCTCCACTATCTGGTGAAAAACGGCACGGCCCGCAACGCCCTGCTCCTGGCGGCGTCGCTGCTGTTCTACGCCTGGGGGGAGCCGGTGTGGATATTGGCCATGCTCTTTGCCACCGCCGTAAACTATGTCTGCGCCCGGATCATCGTCAACACCAAGTCGAACCGGGGCCGGAAGCTGGCGCTCGTCGTCGGCATCGTCATCAGCTTGGCCGCCTTGCTGTATTTCAAGTACGCGGCCTTCCTGGTGAACAATTTCTGCGGACTCGCGGGCCTTGCCTATCGCATGACCCAGCCCAAGCTCCCCATCGGCATCTCCTTCTATACCTTCCAGATCATCACCTACACCGTGGACGTGTACCGGGGCCAGGCGCCCCTGCAGAGGAACCCCCTGTGGCTGCTGCTGTATGTGTCCCTGTTCCCCCAGCTCATCGCCGGCCCCATCGTCCGCTACAGCGACGTGGCGGAGACCATCGCGCATCGGCAGGTGACCAAGCAGGGCATGGGGGAGGGCTTCTTCCGCTTTTCCCTGGGTCTCGGGAAAAAGGTGTTGCTGGCCAACCTGTGCGGGGAGGTGCTGGAGACCCTGCCCCTGCCGGCGGAGATGTCCTTTTTCTCCGGCTGGCTGGCGGCGGCATTGTTCCTCCTGCAGCTGTATTTCGATTTTGCCGGCTATTCCGACATGGCCATCGGCCTGGGGCGCATGCTGGGCTTCCGCTTCCTGGAGAATTTCGACGCGCCCCTCGTTTCCCGCAGCGTCAGCGAGTTCTGGCGGCGCTGGCATATCTCTTTGGGCACCTTCTTCCGGGAATATGTGTACATCCCGCTGGGCGGCAACCGGGTGAGCCGGGGCCGCTGGATCTTTAACATGGCTGTGGTCTGGGGCCTGACGGGCATCTGGCACGGGGCCAACTGGAACTTTCTCCTGTGGGGCCTGTATTGCGGGTTCCTCATGGTGCTGGAGCGGACGGTGCTGAAACCTGTACTGGCGCATACGCCGGCGTTTTTCAAGCATCTGATCACGGTGATCCTGGCCGTGGTGGGCTTCGTGCTCTTCCGCAGCGAATCCTTCCTTGACATCGGCCTTCAGCTGCGGGCCATGTTCGCCCCCTGGCGGGTGGCCCTGTCGGACCCTTACGCCGTGTATGCGGTGAAGAACAACCCCCTGCTCCTGGGGGCGTGCCTGGTGTGCTGCCTGCCCCTTCGCAAGCAGGCGGTGGCCTATTTCAACCGCCGGAAGGCCGCGGGCCGCAAAAACGCCCTGCGCCCCTATCTCAAGGCCCTTCTGGCCTTGGGGATCGCCGGGCTCTCGGTGCTCTTCCTGGTGGGGCAGAGCTTCAATCCCTTCCTGTATTTTCGGTTTTAAGGGGGACGGGGGAAGATGGCGAACAGACGCAAGAAAAAGAAGAATCGGATCCTCACGGCCGCTGCCTGGCTGACCATGGCCGCGCTGCTGCTCATCGGCCTTTATGAGCTGCTTTTCGTGCCGGCGGGGACGGGCTTTTCCGCCCAGGAGAACAGGACCTTGGCGGCCCGGCCCACTTTCTCCTTCCGTTCCTTCCTGAATGGCACTTTCGCGGACGGGTTGGAAACCTTTTTGGAGGATCGGTTCCCCGGCCGGGACAGGGTCATCGACTTTGACCATGCCCTCAGGCAGGTGGGGAGCCTGGCCTCCTGGGAGGACTATGCCCGGGTGGCGGAGAACGACGTGGCGGACATGGAGTACACGGAGGACCTCTCCGGGGAGGAGCCGGAGCTGACGCCCCGCCCCACCCGAACACCGGCTCCCACCGCCGCCCCCACGCCGGAGCCCACGGCGGAACCCACCCCGGCGGAGACGGCGGGGGAGGGATCAACCCCTGAGCCCACCCGGACCCCGGAGCCCACGGCCACGCCCGTTCCCACGCCCACCCCTCGGCCCACCAAGGCCCCGGTCCAGGCGGCGGATTTTCCGGCAGAGCTTCGGTGCGACCTGCTGGACGGCACCCAGAAGAAGCGGGCCTTCAGCTATATGCGCTCCAAGGTGCTCCATGAGTGCAGCCTCTTCGACACCTATGCCTCCCTGCTGCCGGAGGACGGGGTCTTCGTCATGACCATCGTGCCCCACAGCATTCGGGCCAACCGGCTGCTCACCTTCAAGGAGCCGGCGGGCATCGTGTCTGACATCGAGCCCTTCATCCACGCCATGACCGCCGACAACGTGACCGCCATGTCCACCGGCGTCATCCTCTCCGATGCGCTGCTGCGGGGCGAATATGTGTTTTTCCGCACCGACATGCACTGGACCCCTTACGGGGCCTACCAGGTGGTGGCCAAAATGCTGGCGGAGGCGGGGGAGACCCTGCCTCCTTACGAGGCCTTTCCTCTGCGGCAGGAGCACCCCTTCCTGGGCACCATCTATCGGGACAAGCCCACCCGGCAGATGCAGGAGAACCCGGACACCCTGGACATCCTGACCCCCACCCACCCGGTGATCGTGCGCCGCTACACCACGCCGGAGAAGTTTGAGGAGATCCCCTTTATCAAGGAGGACGCCAACCCCCGGGATCGGTACACGGTGTACCTGGGCGGCCCCAAGGGGAATTTGACCGTGATCGAGGGGACCGAAATGCCTTCCGTGGGCACGGAAAAGACCTGCCTTGTCATCACGGATTCCTACGGCCTGTGCACCGCCCCCTTCTTCGCGGAGGCATATGACCGGGTGATGATCTACGACCCCCGCTTTTACAACAGGGGGGAGATGGGCTCCCTGTCGGGGCTGATCGACCAATACCGGGTTCAGGATATCTATCTGGTGGTGGGCGAGCTCCATGCCTTTGACGAATCCTTTTTCCTCCAGTGCCGGCGGCATTTCTGAGGCGCAGGGAGAGCCCTTTTTCTCGGCGACAGGAGCCCAAATAACTTTTTTGCATTTTTTTGAAAATACCCCTTGCAATTTCAACACGACTTGGGTATAATAACCCTCGAACGTTCCTCAGTAGCTCAATGGCAGAGCATTCGGCTGTTAACCGAAGGGTTGTAGGTTCGAGCCCTACCTGGGGAGCCAAAGCAAAAGACCGCCACAGCAGCGACCTACAAACATGAGGTCAACAGCCGCAGACTGTTAACTGGTGCGGAGTGGAGCGCCCGCAGTGCGGGATGCAGCGACACGGAGCACGGACAAAACAAGGGCGAAGCGAGCGTGAGCGAAGCTTCGCCTATGTTTTGCCCGTGTTTAGGGTTGTAGGTTCGAGCCCTGCCTGGGGAGCAAAAGCAAAAAGACCGCCATCGGCGGTCTCCTTTTTTTCGTTTGAAATGCCGCTCTTGCTTCACGCAAAGAGCAGGTTCAGCCGAAAGAGCTTGCGGTCCTTGTCGCCGCTGAGGCTGAAGCTCGTTTCACTGGCGGCGCCGGTGAGCTGGATCGATTCCCCCTCCCGGGCTTCGCCACTATATTCCGCCCGCACCAGGGAAAGGGGCCGGCGGCGCAGGGCCTCCGGGAGCCTGTCCTCGGCCAGGTCGAAGTAGCGGGTGTTGTTCATGTGGCCGTTGATATCGCAGTAGCTCCGGGGCACCCGGAAGCTTTCGGCGGCTTCCCCCTGGGCGGCCCGGGGCGCGGCGGGGAGGGGCGGCTCCTGCCCGGTGCGCTCCCCCCGGATGCGGATGCCGTGTTCCTCCGGAAACACGATCCGCCGGGACCCTTCATCCATGAGGGCCCACAGGGCGCTCCCCTCCAGCAGCAGCTCCCCGGACGGGGCTTCCATGCGGTAGTACCGGGGGAAGTACAGGTGCAGGGTGTCCCCCGGCCAGGAGGAAAGCTTCACCTGCTCGTCATAAAGAGGCAGGCGATGCACCTGTACCTGCTGCAATGTGACGATCCACAAAAGCCCCCTGTCCAGGGTCTTTTCCCGGCCCATGCCCAGCTCGATGGTGTGGGCGATGGACATCTCCTGCAGCAGGGTGAAGAGCCGGCTGAGCCGCAGCCGCCGATCCGGGTCCACGTCGGAGCTCAGGATGGTATAGTCTGTCCGGTACACGCTCATGCTTTGGGCATCCGCTTCTCAATGGCGTCCACCACGTCCCCCAGGGTGGACAGCTTCTGCCACTGACGGTTGGGGATGCGCACATCGAAGGCCGCCTCCAGCCGGCAGATGATGAGGGTGAAGCCCATGGAGTCGATGCCCGTGTCCGTGTTGATAACGGTGCTTTCGTCGAAGGATTGGCCCTCCAGCTCCGGCAGCGATTCCACAATGATGGTCTTGGCCTTTTCTAAGATTTCCTCTCGCCGTGTCATATCAAAATCCCTTCCCGTTGGACAGCCCAACGCATGATCTTTCCGCTGGCGGTGCGGGGCAGCGGTTTCCCGTAAAAATAGATGCCGCAAAGCTGTTGGCCCCGGGGCCGGTCCGCCATCACCGGGCGGAGCTTTTCCCACAGGGGTTCCAGGGGCTGCGCCGCCCCTTCCAGAAGCAGCACCGGCTTGCCGTTCTGCAGCAGCACGCAAAGGTCCCCCGTGCCCAGGGCCTGGGCGATGGCCCCCTCATACTCGGGCAAAAACAGCTTGGTGCCGTCCATGAGCACCAGCATCTCCTTCTTTCGCCCGGTGAGGATCAGCCGCCCGGCCCAGTCCAGATGCCCCAGGTCCCCGGTGTGCAGCAGGCCGTCCTGCAAAGCCTCGGCCGTTTCCGCCGGCCGGCGCCAGTAGCCCTCCATCATGCAGGTGGGGGCGCTGAGGAGCACCTCCCCGTCGGGAGCGATCCGGATGGTATCGTCCGGGCAGACGCTCATGGCAAAGGGGTCGCTGCCCAGGCTCAGCGCCACGCCGGAGCTGGTCTCCGTGAGGCCGTAGCCGAAGTGGACCCTGAGCCCCAGGGACCTGGCTGCGTCCAGCAGGGCCTTGGGGCAGCCCCCGGCGCCCACCAGCACCAGCTTCAATTCCGGGTTCAACGCCTGGTGCTGGAGCAAAAAGCCCAGCAGCAGGGGCACGGCGGAAAGGGCCGTGGGCCGGAAGAACTGGCAGTCGTCCCCAAAATGGCGGGCGCCCCGGCCGAGGGCCACGGAAGCGCCGCAGGAAAGGCCCCAAAGAAGCCCGCACACAAAGCCGAACACATGGTTGAGCGGCAGCAGGCACAGCAGCCTGTCCTCCGGAGCAAGGGGCAGCAGGGCCCCGCCGTTGTAGGCGCTGCTCATAAGGGAGGCGTCCGTGAGGACCACGGCCTTTGCCCGGGCGGTGGTGCCGGAGGTGAAAAAGAGGATCTTGCCCCGGCCGCCCTCCGCCTGTGCCGTAAGATGGGGCGAAAGCAGCTCCTGCAGGTCCTCGTCCCCCCAGATGTCGCTCAGCTCCGCCTCCCGGACCATCTCGATCAGAGCGGCGTCCGAGGCGTTTTCATCCAGCAGGACCAGCCGCTTGCCGGCGAGGACCGTGGCGAAGATCTCCACCACGCAGTCGAAGCTCCCGTCGCACAGGATACCCCGGGCCATCCCGGGCTGCTCCTTCAGCTCCTCAGCCCGCCAGAGCGCTCGCTGCCGCAGTTCCGAAAAGGTACATGGGGCGGGTTCGTTCCCCTGGGCGAAGAGAAGGGCCGGCCGGTTCGGCGCGCTGCGGGCCCAATGGTCCAGCAGCTCACAAAAGCCTGAAAAGCGCATGTGCTCACCCCCTCATGGGCCTTATGGTACCACACTTTCGTCGGAATGAAAAGGAATCCTTCTATTTTTTAAAAAAAGCGTGCATTTCATAAGGGATTGCGTTACAATAAAACAGATGGAAACATCCAAGATGTTGAGGAGGAAGAAAAATGGATAAGAACACCCGTATCTGCATCGTGGGCGGCGGCCCGGCCGGCCTCTCCGCCGGTATGTATCTGGAACAAAAGGGCTACGAGAACTACACCATTTTGGAGCGGCTGGATCGCGTGGGCGGCAAGTGCTGGTCCCCCACCTACAACGGCCGGCGCTACGAGATGGGCGCCATCATGGGCGTGCCCAGCTACTATGCGGTTCACGACGTGGAGGAGTTTTGCGGCATCACCCACGACGGCCCCAAACTCAACCGGAACTATAAAAACAGCAAGGGCGACGTCATCGAGCCCTTTGAGCCTAAGAAGAACATCCTCAAGATCCCCCGCCTGCTGAAGATGAAGAAGCAGGTGAAGAAGCTGGGCGAGATCCTGGAGACAAAATATAAGGGCTACGACGTGAACGGCCACAGGGGCGTGGCCGAGGGCCGGTACGACGGCTTCTCCCAGGCCAACGCCAAGCGGGAGCCCATCAGCGGCACCAACCCCAACCTGAAGGACCTTTGCCTGCCGTTCAGCGAGTTCTGCCGGATCAACGGCGTGGAGCTGACCCAGGATATCTGGATCGGGCCCTACACCTCCTTCGGCTACGGCTACTTCGACGAGATCCCCGCGGCCTACGTTTTGAAGTATCTGGACTTCCAGACCTGCATGAACTTCGTGAAGGTGAACCTGTGGACCTGGAAGAACGGCACCCAGTACATCTGGGAGCAGCTCAACGACCATCTGAAGCACCCCGCTCGCCTGAACAGCACCATCGATAGCGTGGAGCGCAAGGACGGCAAGGTCTTCGTCACCGTCAACGGCCAGGTGGAGGAGTATGACAAGATCATCGTCACCGCGCCGCTGTACATCCCCAACAAGCGGACCGACGGCCAGAAGGGCATGGTGGAGTACTTCGACGCCCGGGAGGACGAGAAGGCCCTCTTCTCCAAGATCGACTACGAGCGCTACGACGTGCTGGCCGTGGAGACCAAGCCCGAGGATCATCCCGAGATCTCCTACTACGTGTTCGAGAACATGCAGAAGGAGCGCCTGGGCCATCTGATGGTCTACTACCGCCGCTGGAAGGACACCAAGGATCAGGTCATCACCACCTACGCCCTGCGCAAGCACAAGGATACGGCGGAGGTCCCCTATGAGACCTGCCGTCAGATGGTGCTGGACGACCTCAAGACCATGCACAACCCCGCCTCCAACGTGATCAACGAGTGGAGCGTGTACTACTTCCCCCATGTCTTCTCCAAGGACTATGCCGACGGCTGGTACGACAAGGTGGAGGCCATGCAGGGCAAGTACGACACCTACTACGCCGGCGAGATCATGAGCTTCGGCGACATGGACGAGACCGCCGAGTATTCCAGGGAATTGGTCGAACGATTCTTCTAAACTATCCCGTTTCAGAGGGAGCGTGTTTCGCTCCCTCATCTTTCGTATAAGGAGACGCATATGAAATTCTACAAAGACCACTATGACGTCATCGTCATCGGGGGCGCCCTGGCTGGGCTTTCCTCCGCGCTGATGCTGGCGGACAAGGGGCTGGATGTTTTGGTGCTGGAGCGGCACAACCTGCCCGGCGGCATCGCCACCAGCTTCGTCCGCGGCGGCATCGAGATCGAGGCGGCCCTCCACGAGATGATGAGCATCGCCTGGAGGATATGGGCGTGAACGTGGACTGGCTCAAGGTCCCCGAGGCCTACCACGCCTCCCTGCCCGGCATCGAGGTCACCCTGCATCCGGGTTTGGAGACCTTTGCAAAAGAGGTGGATAAGGAGGTCCCCGGCACCTATGAGAAGGTGCTCAAGCTCCTGAACCTGTGCCACACCGTTTTCGACAGCGTGAACGAGCTTTCCGTCCACCCCATGAGCAAGCCCATGATGCTTTTGAAGCACGAGGCCTTCGTGAAGACCGCGGGCTACTCCACAAAGGAGGTCATCGACACCTTCGGCCTGCCCCAGAAGGCGGTGGATCTTTTGGCCCCCTACTGGATCTATGTGGGCAGCGGCTTTAAGGATCTGCCGTTCACCATCTTCTCCGTCCTCATGGCGGACTACATTGGCTACGGCTCCTACATCCCCCGGAAGTTCAGCCATGAGATGAGCCTCAAGATGGCCGAGCGGGCGGAAGAAATGGGCGTGCAGATCGAGTACCGGCAGCACGTGGAGAAGATCCTGGTGAAGGACGGCAAGGTCTACGGCGTGCGCACCGCCCGGGGGGACGAGATCTACGCGGACTACGTCATCTCCGCCGCCTACCCCAACAAGGTCTACACCTCCATGATCGAGCCCATCAGCGAGGTGCCGGAAAAGGCCCTCAAGATGGTGAACGGCCGCCGGCTGAGCCTGACCGCCTTTTCCGTCATCATGATCCTGGACAAGCCCGCCGAGGAGCTGAACATCCACGATTACAGCATCTTCCGGGGCGACACCATGGACACGGACGAGCTCTATTCCGATTTGGCGGGTCTCGGGCCCTACCGCTACCTCACCTGCATCTGCCACAACTTCGGCAACCCGGAGGCCACGCCGGCGGGCACCTGCTCCTTCTCCATCACCACGTTGCCCCGGGTGGACGGCTGGAAAACGGTCACCGCCGACGAATACGACGCGGTGAAGCACCGGGTGGCCAAACAGATGATCGACGACATGTCGAAGTACTACGGCGTGAACCTGCTGGATCACGTGCTGGAGATCGTCATCGAGACGCCCATGACCGTGGCCCACTATACCGGCATGTGGAACGGCTGCATCTACGGCTACGCCCACACCATGGAGGACCACATCGTGGCCAGGCTCCAGACCGCCGAGGAGGAGAAGTTCATCGAGGGGCTGGAGTTTGCCGGCGCCCATCAGATCTCCGGCGACGGCATGGGCCCCGCGGTGACCAACGGCCGCAAGGCAGCCAAGAACGTGCTAGATGACATCAAGAAAAAGAAGGAGGCGGCCAAAGCATGAAAATCAAAGGATTTTTGAAGGACGTGGGCGGCGCGTCCCGGGTGACCAAGGCCCGGCTTTCCGCCTTTGAAACGGCCTCCGCCGTCCCCGTGAAGGAGGACCCCATCGGCAACGTGGCCCGGGAGTGGCATCCCGGCGCCCTGGAGCTGGAGGTGAAGAGCATCCGCCCCGTGAGCCCCACGGCCAAGACCGTCCGCTTCGAGAAGGTGGGCGGCGGCAAGCTCCCGCCCTTCTACGCCGGGCAGTTTATCTCCCTGGCCTTCCCGCTGGACGGCCATGTGCTCTGCCGGCCCTATTCCATCTCCTCCGCGCCCTTTGAGGCCCGGCAGGAGCAGGGCTTTGTGGAGATCACCGTTCGCCGCAGCAAGGGCGACGGCCTCATTTCCGATTACATCAACGACGGCCTGAAGGTGGGCGATCGGCTCCTGGGCAACATGGGCCTGGGCCAGTTCTACTATGAGCCTCTGCGGGATGCCAAGCGCGTGGTGGCCCTGGCCGGCGGCGTGGGCATCACCCCCTTTGCCTCCATGGCCAAGGAGATCGCCCACGGCACCCTGGACATGGACCTGACCATCCTCTACGGCTCCGTGGCCTCCAACGACATCATCCTCAAGGACGAGCTGGCGGCCCTGGAGGGCGAGCATGTCCACGTGGTGAACGTGCTCTCCGGGGACGAGCCCGGCTGGGCGGGGGAGCGGGGCTTCCTCACCGCCGAGCTCATCCGGAAGTACACGAAGGGCGACACCTCCTACTTCATTTGCGGTCCCCAGGTCATGTACAAATTCCTCCGGGGCGAGATCGAAAAGCTGCAGGTTCCCGCCCGCCGGGTCCGGTTCGAGGTCTTCGGCCAGGCCAAGGACATCACCGCCTTCCCGGGCTACCCGGTGGAGAAGAAGGATGAGGTCTACACCCTCACCGTGCGCCGGGGCATCCACGAGGACAAGATCCCTGCCCGGGCCAACGAGAGCCTGGTGGTGGCCTGCGAGCGGGGGGGCATCCTGCTGCTCACGGACTGCCGCAGCGGCGAGTGCGGCTTCTGCCGGACCAAGGTCATCTCCGGCGACTACTATGTGTGCCCGGAGAACGACGGGCGCCGGGCCGCGGACAAGGACTTCCACTACGTCCATGCCTGCGCCACCTACCCCCTTTCCGACATGACCATCAAGATCCCCATCGAATAAGGAGACAGCTATGGTAAAAGAAGTGAATCCCCGCATCCACGTGAACGAGCGGGACTACCCGGTGACGGACCATCATTGCGATGACCCGGAAAAGGCGAAGCTGGTGAAGAAGCTGGCGCTTTTGATCACCGACAACATCCCCCGCAAGCTCCCCGGCGGCATGAAGGAAAACCACATGGATTTCTGGATCCTGGACCGGCTCCTCACCAAGGACGAGGTGAAGTTCCTGCTCAGCTTCCAAAAGCGCCGCACAGGCCTCACCACCCCCGAGCTGGCGGCGCGCAACGGCATGTCAGAGGAGGAGGCCCAGAAGGTCATCGATCACCTTCTCTGGATCGGCATCCTGGAGCAGAACCGGGACAACGCCGACCAGCACATCCAGTACTGGATCCCCAAGTGGGTGGTGGGCTCCGGCGAATATATGGTGGAGCATCCCACCCTGCCCGACGAGCATCCCGAGGTGGCCACCATGTTCAACCTGGCCCCCCAGGAGCCCCTGGAGCTGGCGGCCAAGCTGGTGCCCCCCGGCGGCGCCGGCATCGGCATGCACGTGATCCCTGTGGAGAAGGCCATTGACGCCACCAGCCAATCGGTCAGTGTGGAGCACCTGTCCCACTGGCTCCAGAAGTACGACACCTTCTGCACCATGGTTTGCGCCTGCCGGAAGGCCCAGCGCATCCGTGGCGAGGGCGTGGGCGACATCGAGGGCTACATGTGCATCGGCGTGGGCGACATCGCGGAGTTTTTGGTGGAGTCCGGCAAGGACGCCCACTACATCACCCGGGACGAGGCCATGGACATCATCATGCGGGCCGAGCGCAAGGGCTATGTGCACCAGATCACCAACCTGGACGGCCCCAACCGGATCGTGGGCATCTGCAACTGCTCCCCCGGCAGCTGCTACGGCCTGAGGACCAGCCAGCTTTTCAACACCCCCAACATGTCCGCCTCCGCCTATCGGGCCCATGTGGACAAGGAAAAGTGCGTGGCCTGCGGCAAGTGTGTGGAGGTGTGCCCCGTGGGCGCCGCCAAGCTGGGCCAGAAGCTGTGCAAGAAGGACGGCTCCAAGGTCAAATACCCCGTCCACGACCTGCCCACGGACCATGTTTGGGGCGAGGACAGGTGGGACCCGGAGTATCGGGATCACAACAAGATCAACTGCTACGACACCGGCACCGCTCCCTGCAAGACCGCCTGCCCCGCCCATATCGCCGTGCAGGGCTATGTGAAGATGGCGGGGGAGGGCCGCTATGCCGAGGCCGTGAAGCTCATTCGCCAGGACAACCCCTTCCCGGCGGTGTGCGGCGCGGTGTGCAACCGCCGCTGCGAGGACCGCTGCACCCGGGGCACCATCGACAAGCCCGTGGCCATCGACGAGATCAAGAAGTTCCTGGCCCAGTGGGAGCTGGAGAACCCCGAAGCCTACGCGGAGCTCTGCGAGAACATGGACGGCCAGCAGTGGACCGAGTTCCCCATCGCCGTCATCGGCGCGGGCCCCGCGGGCCTGTCCGCCGCCTACTATCTCCGGAAGGAGGGCT
This sequence comes from uncultured Eubacteriales bacterium, assembly GCA_902765005.1. Lineage (GTDB taxonomy): Bacteria > Bacillota > Clostridia > Christensenellales > CAG-138 > RUG472. The sequence continues at coordinate 97,601 of CACWYB010000006.1, forward strand.
ACCCGGTCACCGTCTTTGATAAGGCGTCCCGGCCCGGCGGCATGCTCCTTAACGGCATCCCCTCCTTCCGGCTGGAGAAGGCGGTGCTGGAAAAGGAGATCTCCATTCTCTCCACCATGGGCGTCACCTTCCGCTGCGGCGTGGAGGTGGGCCGCGACGTGACCATCCCCCAGCTTCGGGCGCAGGGCTTCAAGGCCTTCTTCCTGGCCATCGGCCTGCAGGGCGGCCGCAAGGCGGGCGTCCCCGGCGAGGATGGCGCAGGCGTGGAAAGCGGCGTGGAGTTCCTCTATCGGGTGAATAACGACCCGACCCAAAAGCTCACCGGCGACGTGGTGGTGGTGGGCGGCGGCAACGTGGCCGCCGATGTGGCCCGGACGGCCCTGCGCGCCACCGCCGGCAAGGTGACCATGCTCTGTCTTGAGGGCCGGGCGGAGATGCCCGCCGCAAAGGACGAGGTGGAGGAGGTCCTCTCCGAGGGCATCGCCATCGAAAACGGCTGGGGCCCCAAGGAGGTCCTGCGGGACGCCGAAGGCAAGGTCACCGGCGTCGTGTTCAAGCGTTGCACCCGGGTTTACGACGAGAACCACCGGTTCAGCCCCCTGTATGACGAGAACGACACCATCACCGTCCCCTGCCAGAATGTGCTCATGGCCATCGGCCAAAGCGCCCAGTGGGGCGACCTGCTGAAGGACACCAAGGTGGAGCTGCGGCCCAACGGCACCGTGGTAGCGGACCCCGTCACCCTGCAGACCGCCGAGCCGGACATCTTCGCCGGCGGCGACATCTTCCACGGCGCCAAGTTTGCCATCGACGCCATCGCCGACGGCCGGGAGGCCATGGTGTCCATCAACCGGTTCGTCCATCCGGGCCAGAGCCTGACCATCGGTCGGGATCGGCGGGAGTTCATCGAGTTCGACCGGGAGGACATCACCCGCCCCGACTCCTTCGACAACTCCCCCCGCCAGCGGCCCGGCTTCGCCCCCGGCACGGCCCGGGAGACCTTCTCGGACCTTCGCCTGCCCCTCACCGAGGAGCAGGTGAAAGCGGAGGCCAAGCGCTGCCTGGGCTGCGGCGCCACCACCGTGGACTTCAACAAGTGCGTGGGCTGCGGCCTGTGCACCACCCGGTGCGAATTTGACGCCATCCACCTGACCCGCGACATGCCCGCCGCCAGCGACATGCATACGGCGGAGGAGATGATGAAGGTGGTGGGCCCCTATGCCCTCAAACGCATGGGCAAGATCGTCAAGCGCAAGCTCACCGGCAAGGGGGACTATCCCGCTTACCAGGAGTAAACAGCCGCATCCATCGACCGCCCTTCGGGGCGGTTTTTTCTGCGCTGAGGGAGATTATGTCTTGCGCTTTTGCTCGGGAGCCTTTACAATTAAAATGTTACAGTATGACAAAAGGAAGTAGAAATATGAAGATCATCGAACTGAAGGAAACCGTTACCGCCTCCAACGACCGGGACGCCCAGGTCCTGCGGCAGGAGCTGACCCAAAAGGGCACCCTGCTCATCAACCTCATGGCCTCTCCCGGGGCGGGGAAGACCACCCTGCTGGAGAGGACCATCCGGGACCTGAAGGAACGCTACGCCATCGCCGTCATGGAGGCGGACGTGGATTCCGATGTGGACGCCCGCCGCGTGGAGAAGCTGGGCGCCAAGGCCGTTCAGGCCCACACCGGCGGCATGTGCCACATGGACGCGGGCATGACCAGGACCGCCCTTGAAGAACTGGGAGAGGATCACTTCGACCTGGTGTTCCTGGAGAACGTGGGCAACCTCATCTGCCCGGCAGAGTTCGACACCGGGGCTCAGAAGCGGGTCATGCTGCTGAGCGTGCCCGAGGGGGACGACAAGCCCCTCAAATACCCCCTCATGTTCTCCGTCAGCGACGTGCTGATCTTGACCAAGACGGACGTGGCCCCCTACTTCGATTTCGATTTTGAAGCCTGCAAACAGCGGGCCCGGAAGCTGAACCCCAACATCGCCATCTTTGAGGTGTCCTCCAAGACCGGCGCCGGGTTCGACGCCTGGGAAAGCTGGCTCGAAAACGCCATCCAAGACACCGCAGCCAAGAACTGATTCACGAATAAAAGGAGAAACACCATGCCGGAAATCTACGATTCCAACCCACGCACCAAGTCCAAGCACGACGGGGAAGAGGTCCTCATCCGCAAATACGCCGAGCTGGGCCGCCGCATCACCGACAACGTGCCCCACAAGCTCCTGGGCCTGAAGACCACGGACGAGGAATACTGGGGCCTGCGGGAGATCCTCAACGAGCATGAGGTGGATGTGGCCCTGTCCATGAAGCAGCGCAAGTGGTACACCTACGAGCAGCTCCAGGAGATGAACCGCAAGAACATGGACGCCGATACCTTCAAGGAGACGCTGGACCTGCTGTGCGTCCATGGCTTCGTGGAGTATGACTACGGCGACCACTACGACGACAACGGCCCCATCCCCGGCGCCCCCAAGGAGAAGCGGTACCGCACCAGCTACTTTGTGCCGGGCAGCGCGGAGCTGTTCAACTCCTCCGTGGACCGGATCGAAAAGAATCCTCCCGTGGCGAAAATGTTCGAGCGGATGACCTTTTTGCCCCTGGAGCACATCACCTCCATGGTCCGCCCCGGCGGCAACGGCATCGGCATGCACGTGATCCCCGTGGAGAAGGAGGTGGCGGCGGAGCGCACGGCCATGGATATCGAGAAGATCTCCTACTGGCTGCAGAAGTACGACGGCCACCTGTCCGCGGGCATCTGCTCCTGCCGGGCCTCCCGGGCCATGCTGGAGGAGGGCTGCACCGATGACGAGCAGGATTGGTGCATCCAGGTGGGCGACATGGCGGACTACACCGTGGAGACCGGCCGGGCCCACTACATCACCAAGGAGGAGGCCCTGGAGATCCTGCGAAAGGCGGAGGAGAACGGCTACGTCCACCAGGTGACCAACATCGACGGCGCCGACCACATCTTCGACATCTGCAACTGCAACGTGCAGATCTGCAACGCCCTCAGGACCAGCCTGCTCTTCAACACCCCCAACATGTCCAAGAGCGCCTACACCGCCCAGGTGGATAAAGAGAAGTGCGTGGCCTGCGGCCGCTGCGTGGAGTTCTGCCCCGCCGGCGCTTTGAAGCTGGGCCAGAAGCTCTGCCAGAAGGACGGCAAGCCCATCGAATACCCCAAGTCCGTGCTGCCCGACCGCATCCGCTGGGGCAAGTACGCCTGGGACGAGAACTATCGGGACACCGCCCGGGTCAACACCCACAAGACCGGCACCGCCCCCTGCAAGGCCGCCTGCCCCGCCCATGTGCCCATCCAGGGGTATCTGAAGATGGCCCGGGAGGGCCGCTACGACGAAGCCCTTGCCCTCATCAAGCGGGAGAATCCCTTCCCCGCCATCTGCGGTCGGGTGTGCAACAAGCGCTGCGAGGACGCCTGCACCCGGGGCACCATCGATAAGCCCGTGGCCATCGACGACGTGAAGAAGTTCCTGGCCGAGCGGGATTTGCACGCCGAGACCCGCTATGTGCCCAAGAAGGTCATCAACCGGGTGTCCGGGGAGTGGCCACAGAAGATCGCCATCATCGGCGCCGGCCCCGCGGGCCTTTCCTGCGCCTACTATCTGGCCAGCCGGGGCTATCGGCCCACGGTCTTCGAGAAGAACCAAAAGCCCGGCGGTATGATGACCTACGGCATCCCCGCCTTCAAGCTGGATAAGGACGTGGTGGACGCGGAGATCGACATCATCCGGGCCCTGGGCGCCGAGATCCGCTGCGGCGTGGAAGTGGGCAAGGATATCACCATTCAGCAGCTGAAGGATGAGGGCTACGAGGCATTCTACATCGCCATCGGCTGCCAGGGCGGCCGGCTCCCCGGCGTGCCCAACGAGACCGCCCCCGGCACCGAGATCGCCGTCAGCTTCCTGGAGAAGGCCCTGGGCGACAGCAGCCGCCAGCTTTCCGGCGACACCGTGATCATCGGCGGCGGCAACGTGGCCATCGACTGCGCCCGGACCGCCCACCGCATGGGCGCCGGAACCGTGTCCATGTTCTGCCTGGAGAGCCGGGAGACCATGCCCGCCTCCCCGGAGGAGATCGCCGAAGCCGAGGAGGAGAGCGTGCAGATCCATCCCTCCTGGGGGCCCAAGGAGGTCCTGGTGGACGAAGAGGGCAAGGTGAAGGGCATCGTGCTCAAGCGCTGCACCGCCACCGTTGACCCCGTCACCGGCAAGTTCAACCCCCAGTATGATGAAAAAGAGACCATGACCGTGGACGCCAAGCACATCGTCTTCGCCATCGGCCAGGCCATCGAGTGGGGCAAGCTCCTGGAGGGCACCGGCGTGAAGTTCTGGCACGGCAACTACCCCGTGGCGGACAAGTTCACCTATCAGACCGACGA